>AAVV01000009.1 GCA_000169115.1 marine gamma proteobacterium HTCC2080 | reverse complement strand
TTTAGTTAGCGATGCCACAACAGTACCCACAGTGCCAGCTTCATTGAAAGCCGGCATAACAATCAGGCAACGAGGGCCTTGCGACACATCGGATGACCGGGTGTCCGGCACGGATTCGCCACCTTCCAAGGTTTTATGGTGCTGCTGAGCCATGAGGTAAGGTCCGCGGGCCAGTAAACCCGATAGGGGCAGGTAGACCCAATAAAAGGGAGGGGATAATAGCGCGATGCCACATTCAGGTCACCCACCACGCCATTGACAGATTTGGCATTGGCGCGGGTTTTTGCCTGGTGACTGGCGTGCCAAAGTGTAGGGTAACGAGCCGCACTTGGTAACCCTCGAGGGCAAATCTCGGGCAAAAATGTGTTTTAGCAAATCACCGGTAGAGTGGGGCGCAAAGAGGCCGTTAATGTCTAGACCCAAAGACAGGCTAAATCGGAGCACTGTTGACCCTCCACAAGTTCCGACAGCTTTTTAGCCCTGCGCAAGTCGCGATGCCCATTGTCGTATGAGGCCCTCACTGTAATGCGGCTCCTAAAAAGCCAATGGCTGCGTGGAGTAGGCCCTGGGCCCCAGATTGAAGGGGCTGCCCCCATGGCTAGCAGCGATTACCGGAAAATATAAAAGGTGCAATTGATCATAGCTTCCAAGGTTGCGCCGTCGTCGCCCCAACGCTAGGCTTTCGATCTCTAAAACGCTGGAATTACCATGACCTCAAAGACTGCTCTCGTTACCGGCATCACCGGTCAAGATGGTGCCTATCTGTCTAAGCTTCTCCTCGAAAAGGGTTACACCGTTTACGGTGCTTTTCGGCGCACCAGCAGCGTTATGTTCTGGCGAACTGATGAAGTGGGCATTCAGGACCACCCCAACTTTATAAAGGTGGAATACGACCTCACCGATTTGGGCGCGACAATTCGCCTGCTGCAGAAGACCGAGGCAACGGAGGTCTACAATTTAGCGGCACAAAGCTTCGTGGGCGTCTCCTTTGAACAGCCCATTACCACCGCTGAAATAACCGGGCTTGGCGCGCTTAACCTGCTCGAGGCAATTCGCATCGTAAACCCCAAGATACGTTTTTATCAGGCTTCGACCTCGGAAATGTTTGGCGACGTGCAGGCCATCCCCCAGAAAGAAGACACCCCCTTTTACCCCCGCAGCCCCTATGGTGTCGCCAAGTTGTTTGCGCACTGGAGCACGGTTAATTACCGCGAGTCGTATGATTTGTTCGCCACCAGCGGTATTCTTTTTAATCATGAATCGCCACTGCGTGGCCTCGAGTTTGTTACCCGAAAAATTACCGACGGTATAGCCAGAATTAAATTGGGTAAGCTCGATCATCTCGAGCTGGGCAACATGGATGCAAAGCGCGACTGGGGCTTCGCCGGTGACTACGTTGAAGGTATGTGGCGTATGCTGCAGGTCGATACGCCCGATACCTTCGTACTGGCAACCGGCCGCACTGAAAGCGTTCGCGATTTTGTACGTATGGCGTGTAAAGCCGCCGAGATCGACGTGGAATTTGAGGGGTCCGGCACCGAAGAGGTTGCCCGGGATACTGATAGCGGCCAAATCATTGTGCAGGTAAACCCAAAATTCTATCGCCCCGCGGAAGTTGACCTTTTGATTGGTGATGCCAGCAAAGCCAAAGAGATTCTGGGCTGGGAGGCCACCACAACACTGGAAGCGCTCTGTAAAATGATGGTCGAGGCCGACCTTACCCGCGTCGCAAACGGAACGTCTTACTAATACGATGACACGCCGTGTGCTAATTACGGGCAGTGAAGGTTTTACCGGACGCTATGTGGCCGCAGCCTTGCAAGACAAAGGCTGGCAAGTCATTCGTACTGGCATCAAAGCACAACCCGGTTGTGAAGATTATATTTGCGCTGATTTATGCAGCCCCAACGACGTTGCCAAGCTGGTCCGTGACGCTCGCCCAGACGCCGTCATTCATTTGGCCGCCATTGCCTTTGTCGCTCATGGCGATCCCAGTGCTTTCTACCAGATAAATGTAGTGGCCACGCGCCACTTACTCGCCGCGCTGGAAGACAGTCAACACAAGCCAACTTCAATCGTGCTCGCCAGCAGCGCTAATATTTATGGCAATCAAACGGCTGGCACCCTGAGTGAAACTACAACGCCTAACCCTGCCAATGACTACGCAGTTAGTAAACTGGCTATGGAATATATGGCGAAGCTGTGGATGGACCGTTTACCTATTACCATTACCCGACCGTTTAACTACACGGGCGTGGGCCAAAATCCGTTTTTTCTAGTGCCGAAAATCGTTCAGCACTGCCGAGAAAAACAAGCCACGATTGAACTGGGCAACCTGAATGTGGGCCGAGATTTCTCTGATGTGCGTGATGTCGCAGCGGTTTACGCGACCCTTGCCGAGCACCCTATGGCAGGAGAAGTTCTCAATATTTGTTCGGGGCAATGCCACCAGCTGAACGACGTGGTGGCAATGGCACAAAGCATTAGCCAGCACACCTTGAAGGTGCAAGTAGACCAGAGTCTGGTGCGGGACAATGAAGTCAAAGAGCTTCGGGGCGATATCACCAAGCTTGCGCAGCTAATGGGCGACCAACCACGCCACGATTTGTCCTCGACATTGCAGTGGATGCTGAGTGATCAGTAGGGCTCTTTAGCCATTTAATTTTTCCTGACGCGTACAGTCCTATTATCCCGCCTACCCTTTGATTTTGAGGGGCAGAAGGATGATTGGGAGCTTCGACTGTCTGGGTTTTGGGTTTTGGGTTTTGGGTTTTGGGTTTTGGGTTTTGGGTTTTGGGTTTTGGGTTTTGGGTTTTGGGTTTTGGGTTTTGGGTGTCGGGTGTCGGGTGTCGGGTGCCGGGTGCCGGGTTTCGGGTTTCGGGTTTCGGCTAGTAGACCACTGGGTTATTAACAGCCCAATTTAAGCACCAGTTCCCCTCAGGTTACGCTGAGTTTAAGCACTACCGAGGTGCCTTAGTGGCCTACGGAGTTGGGCTCAGGATAGTTTCCGCTTAGACCTAAATCGTCTCTAGCTCGGCTGCAGCTGTTGATACACCGCCTGGGTTTTTTGAGCCGTACGATCCCAGGTCAGTGCTACTGCCGGTGTCTCAGCAAGGCTTATTGTCACCGGCGAACCCAGTGCGGCTTGGGAGATCGCGGCAGCAATTTCCTGAACATCGAGTGGGTTTACCAAGGTGTCTTCTGCGCAGCTAAACTCAGCCATCGCCGACCCCGCTGAGGTAATGGTTGGCGTGCCCGAGCGCTGTGCTTCAAGTGCCGGAAGACCAAAGCCCTCGTAAATTGAGGGGAACAGTAAAGCTCGCGCCGATGCATATAACTCGGCCAGACCCTGCTGCGTGACGGGGCCCAAGTAGCGCCCCCAACCCCGTTGCGTGAGATCTTCAATGGCCTCAAGCTCACGGCTATTTTTCCAGCCGGGGCCACCCGCTAATATCAGCGGCCAGCTAAAACCGTTCTTTTGGCGTGCGCTGATGTAAGCCTCAATGATTCGAACAATATTTTTGCGGGGCTCTAATGACCCCACGAAAAGAAAGAATTGCCGGTATTGAAGCCCGTACTCCGACAGACTCAAACACTGCGCCGCACCTCTGGCGCGAAACACATCGCCAACTCCTAGGTGAATTGCGGTAACGTTGTGACTGTCTAAGCCGTAAAATTTTTGCACTTCATCTTTTACAACTTCAGCGTCGGTAATGATATGACTGCCGCGCTCTACAGCGTGGCGCATCACCTTCTCCATAAATTTCACTCGGGCAACAGGGTGAAACTCGGGAAATCGAAGGATCGATAAGTCGTGGAAGGTGCTCACTGCAGGCCCTTCAAAATCGGGTAACAAAAAATTGGGGGAATGATACAAATGGCTGTCGCGAAAACCACGTAGTCGCATTTGCCCCAAACGCGGCATAATTTGCGCGTAGGCCCGCACGGCTAGGCGGTTATTCGCAAGTATTGCGCGCACCTGTTGCAACCGGGTAGGAGCAGAAGTTAGATGGCTGGAACTTGGCGCCTGCAAAGCATTAACGTGTTGCTCATTTGCCAAAAAACGTCCGTCGGCGTAGAGCTTTAAGTCAGATACTAGGTTGCGATTGTGGAGGGCCAGCAAAAGATGTCGAGTGTAATGGCCGATGCCTGTCGCTGGGTTAAGCAGTGGGTCTGCACCCAAAATAAGACGAGTCGGCTTTGTTATTTCCCTTGAGGTCAAAACACGCCTCGATCGCTGGTCTTGATAAACATCGTTCCCTCCAGCTGATTATCGTTTTCGGGCCTACTGCCGGAAAATTAGTTAATCACGACTTTATCGCAGATGTTAGTGAATCCAATCCAACCTTCGCCGTTAGCCGTTAGCCGTTAGCCGTTAGTGCAAAGTAACTGAGCCGCCTCCCACAGAGGATACCAAAATTTTATCGGCGTCCTGCCACGTGGTCATGGGCCACTCAGCTACCTGATACAAGTTTTTCAGGCCGCTCAACCAGGGCGCCATTTTGGGCGCAGGAATGGCAAATCGAACCTCGTCGAGTCCTCCCCGTAACGTCAACACAATTGCATCAGTGCCCTGACTAATATCTGCTGCGCCCACCAAAAACGCCGGCGTGTCGTGAGCTGACACCACGGGCTCTTCACCACCCGATACTTCTGACTGGCTAGGTTGTTGTAGTGGCGCTGCATTTGATATCGCAGATGTTGCAATGGACTCATAGCGAGTGAGGAGGTGCGGCACAACACGCCCCAATAACCGGAGGCTCAGCCAAGCAACAACGTGTCCCCCTTCCTGAGTGAGCCCGGTCAATTTCATGCGATCTTCATCGGGGGAGTAGTCTAGCGTTACTCGCTTTAGCAAGGTTACCTGCTGGGGAGGTGCACTGTCGGAAGCCACGCTTTATTCTTCCTCAGCCGCCTGATCAGCAGTGGGCCGTTCTACGCCACGGTGCAAGGCGTTGGAGAGCCTAGGAGCCAGAACCACCGGGTCAACACCCGTGGCCAGCTCCAACTCGAGCCAGCCCATAGCACGCTGAAACCGCGCCGCACTTAAATCGCGTTCAGCACGCGTATTTTGCGCCATGGCCAAAAGCACATCGGTGACCCGCGCGGTACCGGCCTTCACGGCTTTACGCGACGCGTCGAGATTGGTCTTGGACGTTTTCACAGCCTGTCGGGCGGCATTTACGCGCTCTGAGGCTGCTTGTAATTGTACCCAGGCAGACCGTGCGCGGGTTTCGCCCGCTCGCTTGGCTGCCTCAACCTGCTGCTGCGCTGTGTAGAACTCGGCCCAGGCCCCACGAAGTCGAGCAGATCCTGCGCCGCCTTCAAACAGGGGGTAGTTGACTGAAATTTGAATACTATCTGACGTGCGCGGGGGCGAAGTGAGGTTATCAAAACCGACATCAGAGTATTGGCTGCTGACGATTAAATCGACATTGGGCACCCAACTGCCCTTCTCTCTCGCAATACTCTTACGAGCCGCCAAGACTCCCTCCTCCGCGGCAGCCACTTCCGGCGACGAATCGAAAGCCATGATTGCGGCATCTGCTGCGCTGCCAGGAGTGCTGTCCAAGCTAACCCGCTCGGCAATAGGCATGGGTTTTATGTCGCGGGTGCCGACTAGTGCGATTAAGTTCTCACGAGCAATCGCAGCCTGCCCCCGGGCAGCAATCACATCGGCGCGTAAGGTATCGGCACGCGTCTGGGTTTCTAACACTTGAGTAATGGGTAACAGCGACCGCTCGTAAAGGGCGTTAGCTTCTTCAAGCTGCTGTTCCAGAGCTTCGAGCTCGGTCTCAAACTGCGCGAGATCAGCGTCGGACAAAAGCACGTTGAGATACGCCTCAGCTAAGGCCCCGAGTAGCTGTGATTCGGTGACCTTCAGCTCCTGCTCGGATAGCCCGACCAGCGCCTTTTGACGGTCGTACTCCATCCAACTAGACATATTGATAAGAGACTGACTCGCTTGAAAACCGTAGCGCTCACCAGGGTAGCGTTGCTCAAGAATAGAACCGCCGCGGTATTCCACACGGTTTTCCGACCATTGGCCAAATACAGATACCTGAGGCATTACCCGGCCCTTGGCCACGTCCCGCTGGCTTTCGGCGCCGTCGACACGGTAGCGGGCTATAGCGAGTTCAGGGGCTGAGTCTCGCGCTAAGCCGTAGGCCTCCAGAAAATTAATCGTATTGTCTGCGCTCGAGGTAGCAGCACAGCACAGTAGAAATGTCACTTGGAAACAACCTAAGACAGAAAGCCTGAAAGGGCGCAAACGTTCAACAACCATCGATATTCCCGAGGAAAATAAGTGGGGCCCCATACACCGAGGAGCTAAAAATCTATATTTCTTGATTGACAACCGCTCCAAAGCATAGCATTCGCAACAAGTTTCAACTTGGTCCACCTCACACACCACGGAGGGCCAACGATTCCGATTCTGGCGAGCAGCAAACTCTGGCCGCTGGCACTAAGCTTTAACACCAACACTTTCGACAAAAGTCAGGAGAGACCCGTAAGCGGGTTACTGCGCGACACTCCACTCTCAGCTACTATTCCTCAATCAAAGAGGCCTCAAACATTCGATGTAACGGAGAGGACAGATAGCCTAAAAGCGTGCGCTCACCAGTTTTTACAAGCACCTCAGCAGGCATACCAGGCACTAATTTATTGGCACCGAGCAGTGCTATATCTCCCTCCAAAAGCCTGACTTTTCCCTGAAAATAAGGCGCGCCGTTAGACTCATCAAGCAAACTATCAGCTGATAATTTAACCAATACTCCAGTAATTGAATAAGCATCTTTAAAAACCGAAAAACGAACCTCGGCTTCTTGCCCGATACTAATGCGATCAATATCCATTGGTGATAATTTAGTATCTATGAGCAAGCTATCTGTATCAGGCACGATCGCCATAATCTGCTGGCCGGGACCAAAAACTTCGCCAATGGTATTAGATTCTAGCGCCAAGATTGTTCCCGCGTTTGGAGCTCTCACTACCATCCTCGCAGCACGAGCGCTAACCGCATGGTACTGTTGCTCCAAATCAAAAAGGATTTCCTGCTCTTGTGTCAACGCATTAACAACGCGAGTTTGGAAACCCTTTCCTAGCTGAAGTATTTGTAATCGCATTTCTTCAATGGCGATTTTTGCTGCTGATATTCGAGCCACTTGGTCAGACACCTCACCCAGAATAGAGGCCTGAGAGCGCTCAAGTTCACGGATGCGCTGTTTATCAACATACCCCTCTTCCAGCAGCTCCTCTAACTCAGTTGCCTCAGAACCCAGCGATGCTGCTACCGACCGTTTGGCAGTCAGGACAGCCTCAAAACCCTTAACTTGGTCGCGTAGTTGCGCGATACGCTGTTCGAACAATTCTTTTTCACCAGCTAAGTCTGTACGTCGCGCATTAAAAAGAGCTTTTTCATTACCGATAGCTACAAGAACCCGCTCATCACCAAGCTTTTTAAGCCAAGGCGTGAAGGCTATGTCTTTTTTATCATCACGCTCGGCAAGCAGTCGATCAACTAGCGCACGCTTCGCCCAGAACCGCCCAGAAATAATACTCAATTCAGCCTTGACCTGAGTCTCATCCATACGCAGGAGAGCCTGCCCCTTGGTTACAAAATCTCCGTTGGAAACGAGGATCTCAGTCACGATACCGCCTTCAAGGTGCTGTACCACCTTGCGGTTCCCCTCGACTTGCACTGTTCCAACACCATGCACAGCGCTTTCAATGGGTGCTAACCCAGCCCATGCACCAAACCCGCCAAAAACAACTAGGATTACCGCGTACCCAAATCGCCTCGCTCGCCTGTCCGAATCTAATAATTCTGCGTCCTCATCAGAGGCCAGTTCAGATTGCCTGCCAAGCAAAAACCCACTAACGACACTAATAAATTGAGTAGCTTTAGTGCGCACTCTACTTTTCTCCGCCGGCTAACGCTTTTGCTTTTTGCTCTGCGGCAGCACTTTCCCGCTGCGCTTTCCTTTGGCTCACACGGGCAACGACTTCAGCTTTGGTACCGAAATCCGTGATTTTTCCAGCGTCCATAATCATCAAATAGTCAGCCAGAGGCATAGCACCCTGCCGGTGAGAGACCAATACTACGGTTGACCCTACGGACTTCAGCGTTTCGATAGCCCTGTTGAGTGCGCGCTCACCAACATCATCAAGGTTCGAGTTTGGCTCATCCAGCACTACGAGTCGGGGGCGATTGTAAAGCGCCCGCGCCAGAGCGATACGCTGCCGCTGACCCGGAGACAGAAAGCCCGGCTTGGCACTTATCACGGTATCGTAACCCTCTGGCAGCGTCAGAATCATCTCATGTACAGCAGCATCATTGGCGGCTTGCACAACGAGTTCGGGATCAACTTCAGCAAATCTAGTAATGTTGTCCGCCACCGTTCCATCGAACAGCTCAATATCTTGCGGCAAATAGCCTATCTGAGGGCCCAACTGGTCTCGGTCATAGCTCCGCGCCTCTGCACCATCAATACGCATCTCGCCCTGACTAGTGGGCCAAAGTCCTAACATAGTTCTAACCAGACTACTTTTGCCCGCAGCGCTCGCTCCCAAAATCATCACAGTGGCGCCTGCAGGAATTGTAAAATTAATGTCTACTAATGTTGGCTGCTTGCCTCCGGGTGGAACGACCATCACTTCGTTCGAGGTTAAGTGGCCAGCGATGGCAGGAAGAGTCATCTTTTCCTTTTCCGGGGGAAAACTCTCTAACAAGTCATTTAATCTACGGTACTGTTCCCGAGCTTCGACCAAGCCCCTCCAACTCATCACGCCCTGCTGGATAGGGGCAAGTGCTCTTCCGAGGAGTAAGGCCGCGCCAATCATCACTCCCGGTGAAATTTCTTGCTGCATAGCGAGAACAGCTCCGGTGGTTATAGCCGCGGATTGCATCGCCGTATTCATTGATTTGATGACTGCTGAGTAAGCCCCCGCGGCGTTACTCGCCTGCTCCTGTACTCCCAACATTGCATTTTGCCGTTGTCGCCAGTTTCGGGTAAGCGCAGACGTCATTCCCATCGCAGACGCGACTTCAGCATTCCGCAAATTACGCTGAGTTTGCCCATTGATCTCCCCCGCAGCGGCGTTTGCTGACTTTAACCCCTCGGTGGTACTCCTTTGGTTTGCAAGAGCCAAAACCAGCATAATCACCATGCAAACCAGTGCCACTACAGCCAGCGCTGGATGAAACAGCACCATAACAACCAAGTACAAAGGCAGCCATGGAAGATCGAACATCACTAGTACAGCTCCGCCGGCTAAAAATTGGCGCAGAGCGTTCAAGTCTGCAAGTGGTTGCGAGCCCATACCCGCAGCTGCAATACCGCCTGATTCGCTAGCAAAGCAGAGTTTGTATATGCGTGGAGCAAGGACGTGGTCTAATCTGCTGGCAACAAACACCAAAACCCGAGAACGCGACCATTCCATCAATGCCATAATGCAATACAAAAACATCACAATAACAGCCAACGAGATAAGCGTTGGAAAGCTTCCTGTACCAACAGCTTTTTCAAACACATTAATCATGTAAAACATGGGTGTCAGCATCAGAATGTTGGAAACAAAACTGAACATAAACACCGCTACGAAGGAGCGTTTACAAAGACGTAAGGCTTCTTGAACGCTTCGAATTTGACTACTTATGGAGTCTTTAGACACGAGTTTTAGAATACCCTACAGGTTGTGGAGCCCATCGTTGGTTTTAAGCGCCCTCGAAACAACTCATGAGGCGTCGCATGAGCGAAGTGTTCGGCGGGGAGAGTATACATCAAAGCTGAATTTTGCCTCAATGCTCCCATTGATGATGCCATCGCTGTTACTTTGTTCTCAATTTTGCAGCTCACTGTTAGCCACAGAAGCGGAGGCAAATGGATAGATACTTCGGGAAATTGTTACCTTAAGACTTCAGCTTACGAGACACACAGCCAAGAAACCTCCGGTGCTAGCCATTAGTCATCGAGACCCAGTATTTCTCGATAATCAAAAGTCCTTTGGGTGGAAAGCTGCATGGTACTGTGGCTTCGGTGCAACCTGTAGAGCACTTCTCCGAAGGGCTCAGTTCGCTCTGATTTGTGGGTGGTGGTTAGCCTCTCCAGTAAAATTTCTCGGTCAAGTCCCGCCATTGCATCCATTCTTTTTTGGGGATCGTTAACTAAGGCTAACGCAGTCTGAAAATATTCCTCATCGTCATGGCAGACTAGCCAGCTTGGCAATCCTGCCGTTTCAAGGACAAGGGCATCGGTTTGCGCTGGACTTTCAGGACCAAAATGGGCCACGGTTGGAAGACCCAATAAGCACGCATCAACTGTGCTGTTGGTATTACCAAAGGGAAAGGAGGCGAGAGCCATATCGCATTTACACAGTTGATCTAGAAATTTTGAGTAGGTCACATAGGGCTCAACAGTTGCAGAGGGCAAATGTGTTCGAATCGCCGCATCAATACCATCCATTAAGGCAAGGCGCTCTCCAGGAAAGAATGTAAATTTGACAGTAACGTTCGCCTCACGTTGGAGTCGCTTGCATACATCGAGAAGGCGCCACGACAATTTCATCACCTTGGAATTTACAGCGATACGGACTTCTCTGAGACTTGCTGGCAACAGCTTTGGCAAACTAGGTGACAGGTCGCTATGCCCCTCAAACGCCAGAGCTGTAGGGCTCGTTATTACCTTCTCTGAATGAATGAGCCCTGGATCCCCCTTAAGCCTGGTTAAATAGACAAAATCCATTGTTTCTAGCATTGAAGTTGCGGGATGTCCCTGTGTCATTACTTGTATTGGGGCAAGACGCAAAGCGGCAATCATGACAGACCAATGGCTCATCCCTAAAGAAGAGTAATAAATCATATCAGGGTCTTGATTTTGAATAACTGCTGCCAACTGCTCAATCGTCGGCAGTGGCTTGCCTATCTTTATCACCGAGTCAAATAGTGCTTCGCCAGAGCTATCAATCATAGCAGTTTCTACCACTGCAACGGTTTCGAAGCTCCTGCTCAAGCTACGTATCATAGGAGCGTAACACCGGTACATGGCATGCTCAGAGGTGAACCTTTCGAGAATTACCATTATCTTCGGCCGGGCTTTCCTCGTATAGATTACCGGTCGAGGCGTAATGCCTGCGTTTTTTAAATGATCGACCAGCAATGAATTGAACCAGATTTTAATGTCATGCTTGCTAGGTTCGCTAGCATAACTACTATACATCCAGGCATTGATGAGGCTGGGGATATCTTGGTCAGTAATACGATATCCCTCCAAAAGGTGTCCAGAAGTTAGCAAGCGACCGCGATTGCGCTCGCCTTGAGAGGTTAGAATCGCCCGCTGATTAAGCCAGCCAAGCATCAAATAAAACAGCAGGGATGGGGGCTGCGCTAAGGCTACGTCCATCAGTTCATCTGGGATGTCGTCGATCCCAAGAAAGGCCAGCAAGACCACAGCGCTCTCAGGGTTTATCGTTTGTCTACCATCGTGCTGGCGGGACTTCATTTGGTCCATAAGATGCGTCATGCCCCGATACCCGCTCGCAGCAAATATGTATGCAATAGCCTGTTTACGCCGCGAAATTGTGCGCATTTGGGGCAATGTTATTTTCGTCTTTCGGTCTGTTATGCATTTCGTCATGGCTGAGGCGGCACGCGTGTACCAGTGCTCTCTGGCGGATGCCGGCACTTCGCGTTCCACGAGCCCTCCCTTCGAGCAAAACGCGCCGATACCGTCCACCATTACGACCGTTGCCGGTAGAAAATCATCCGCGTTGGCCTCTCTAACAACTCGCTCGTAATCTAACACCCAGTTTTCAAAAGATTGATTTGCTGTGCCCACACCAGTTCCCCGTCCAAATTCCATGCTTATCTTAGTGCCAAAAAACTACTGCGAGGGCTCACCAATCCGGCTCTTGCGGCCAACCACCTACTCAACCCTCAAAGGATTCGAGATTTAGTCGTCGCTTCTTGTCGTTCAAGTCGAAATTTACACCGCGAGAGCAACTCCATCAGGTCGTTTGCGGAACTCCGTCTGGTGTCATATTTAATTGCGTCATGCAATTTAACATACGCATTTCACTCGGCACATGGCAATCTTCAAATCCTGCCTTGCTATTTGATAATTACACGCCCTTTGTACACGAAAGGAGAGCTTGGTGGATCTCACTACTGCGCAGTCTATGTCAGATTACAGTACAGTTATGCTTCGCCCCAAGCGCAATGCGCGCATTTCGAGCACAACTCCACCCGCGCCGTCATGTTCCCCCAGCGAGTTTTTGTCGGTGATAGCCAAGCTTGTATTTCAGCGAGCATTTTTGACGCGTAGCCCACGCCTCGTTACCGTAAGCCGAACTGCGCTCGGAGCGGTCGCCCCTCAAACAACTATTCGTGCCTTACATTACTTTACGACTCTCTCACACTATCCCTTGCTACTGAGTCCGACCCAAATTTTGAGCAAAAAAAACCCCCACTCTTGGTGGGGGTTTAACTTCGCCGACCCTCTTATGCGAGCGTTGCGTTGTTGTTGGCTACTGTCAGTGTGTCAAACCCAGCTGCCGTTGCGTCCACCCCAGTCAGCTTAACGATTATATCGTTTGCGTCAACGCCGTCGGTTCCATCAGTAATGAACACGTACGTGTCGCCCCCATACATGAAGTGGGCGGCTTCTCCTGCAGTATTATCAGTAGCCTGAATCGCCTTCTCAACAGCTACGACCCTCAAAGCAAAAGTATTGTCGGCATCGTTAAAGGTAGCAAGTTGTCCAGCACCCCCTAAACCGGCTGTGCCTGATGCCTCAGTGGCAGCACTTGCCTGAGTTACGTTATCAGGGCCGTCAATCTCTTCGCCTGTTGCATAATCTACGATTGAGTCGAAAGTTGCAGCCCCGGCAGCATCGGTTTTAGAATCACCGGCCACGAAACTGTACTTATCAGCTCCCGTACCGCCAGTAAGCGTATCAACACCAGTACCACCGGTGATGATATCAACTCCCGCACCACCATCGATAGAATCGTCACCGGCGTCGCCCTTGAGGGTGTCAGCTCCGTCATTACCGGTAATGGTGTCATCGTCGTTACCGCCCTGGATGATGTCATCGCCATCTCCACCGGAAATAATATCGTCACCGTCATCGCCGTCGAGAATATCAGCGCCTTTTCCACCGCTGATGTTGTCGTCACCATCGTCTCCGCCAACTGTATCTATCGTTTCGCCGCCAACAATTATGTCATTACCGTCGCCACCTTGAATCGTGCTGGTAGCTTCAAGCGCTGCCTTTATGGTGTCAGCCTTACTCCCGCCGGTTAATATGAAGTTGGTTGGAGTAGATAATCCGTTCAACGTTATAGCTGACAGGTCAATTACTTCATTAGCGACATCAGCAGCTACAACCGTCAAAACCTTATCGCCGGACAATTTAAAGGTCGAGTCCGAAGCGATGGCAGCCGCCTTAATTGTCGTATTGTTAGCCAGAACTATTTCTTCGATGTTCGCAAGTGTGAAAGTTTCAGCTGCGGCGGTGTTGTAATCGCCGTCAAGATTAACCGTGTCGTACTCGGCCCCTCCATCAACGACAACGTCGTTCATTCCACCTGCATCGAGAGTGATAATATCGTCACCACCGCCAGTGCTCAAAGTATACCCAGCGCCAGTAGCATTGCCGGCGATGATGTCAGCGCCAGCACCGGTGTTAACCACAGTTCCAACTTTGACCTCAGTAAGAGTTACTGTATCGGCACCTTCGCCGGTAGTGACGGAGAATACCGCTGCTTCGTCCAAAGTGATGTCGTCGTCACCGGTTCCTGTTATCAAAGTTGCAAGGCCAGTGAAAGCAACATTGTCGTCTTTAATGGTGGCGGTAATGTCTCCAGTAGCACTCGCGCCCGACAACACGATACCGTCTCCAGCTGTTTGCTCACGCAACTCGGTAAACGTAACGTCACAACTGGACGTAACCGTTACCGAATCTGCCGTGACAATGCCGGCTTTTAACTTGGCATCCCCTGAGATCACCACAGAGTTGCCTGTTATGACCTTCGCAGTAGCATCAAAGTTGCCGTTCGCAAGGGTCACCGTGCCTGCCGCAGTCGTGACGGCGTCTCCAATTACTGAGTCAGCTGTATCGTTTGTGGCTGTAAGCGTAATATTGCCCGCGGCTGTTATTGCAAGACTGGCGTTATCGATGGTGTTACCGGTAATCGAGACATTGCCGTTTGAAGACGTGACTCCATCAAGATCTACATCGTTGGTCGCCGTTATGGTTACATCATTCTGGCCATCAACCAAGCCACTAAAATTAACCGAGTCCCCTGCGAGTGTCGTAGATCCAGCACTTGCGTCTACAGTTGTACCAGCCAATGCCAGGGTTGCTGTTAGGCTTACATTGCCTCCATCTGATGATTGAATATCGTCCGTGGCAGTAAACTTTCCTGCTGCAGTGGCCGTTACCCCACCGTTTGTCGATTCAATTTTTTGTACGTCAGTATCATTTGACGACGTTAAGGTAATATCGTTTTGAGCCGTTAGCGTGCCGTTAAGATCAATCTTGACGGCTGCTATGTCTGCCGTACCGCTAGTAGCATCAATTGCTTTTGCGGTTGCGTTACCCACAGCGGTCACTGACACGTCGTTGTCTACAACAGCTGCAGTACCAAGATTGATGTCGTTGGACCCAACAAGCGTCAAGTTACCGTCGACGTCAAGAGCGCCGGTGAGGCTAATCACCTTGCCGGACACTGTCAGATCACCAGACGACGTAGCGCCTAGCACTGTCACATCATTAGTACCAGTAATAGTGAGCGCAGCATCGTTGGCACTCATATCCAGAATATCGATGGTCGTAGACCTACTACCAAGGGCGATGCTAACTGTGTCAAAGTCCGTTGTTGAAATGCCAGCAGTCACGCCGCCATCCGTGACGTCATTCGTCAAAGTGATGGCTAGCGCGCTATCGGTTGCGGTATCGTTGGCGTCAAACGTCAAAACCTCGTCTTGAAGTGTATCAATTGTTACCGCGGTTCCCGCCTTCACGCCAATTGTGGCGTCATCAACGGATTTCGCTGACAGCTCCAAACCACCAGCAAGATCAAGTGTCGACAAATCGACTGTCGCCACCCCGGTGAGATCAACTGCAAGGGTGCCAGATCCTGAATTTGTGATGGTAGCGTCCTTAAGCTGACCGCTAGCCGCAGACAGAGTCACGTTCTGGTCACCAGTAATCGTGTAAGAAGTGCTGCTTGCAGCATTAACGCCGGAAACAGCGTAATCCACTGCGCCGCCAACGCCGCTTAACGTAAGAGCCTCCACGGCTTCACCGCCACCAGTTGAAACATTCAAAGCGACGTCCCCTGCAGCCTGAATCGTGACAGCATCAGTCAGTTTGTCGGTTCCCACCAGAGTCACTGCCGAGTCGTTATCTGCGATGACGAGAGTAGTATCGTTGGCATCTACACCAGTAAGAGTAATGGAAGCCAGATCAACGTCACCACTAATGGTGGCCGCCCCACCGCCCACTACAGCCTCGACGGCGGCTACGTTTACAGTGTTCAAGTCAGAGGTCAGTGCCCCCGTCAACTTCAGACTGGTCTCGCCAGGCACTTCCACACCTGCGATAGTCACTTTTTCATCTAGGGTAACGTTGATCGTACTGCCCGTTACCTTATCAACATTTGAAAGAGTAAGCGGTGCCGAACCGTTTTGCTTCCCAAGGTTGACGTTAACCGCTTCTACATTAGTGACTGTTCCGAACGCGACGTTCGCGTCACCTGTAATAGTAAAGGTGTCGCTATCGCCTGAACTCTTGTCGGCCACAGTGTCAGTGGCTGCGTATGTAGCTGCGGTACCACCGACAGTACCGGTAACCGTGTCGTCACCTAAAGTTACCGTCGCTGTCTCACTTGCCGCGGTTGTGAATACTGTAGTCTCGCCTTCGCCAGACGTGAGTGCATCAGTAGCTTCCTTCGAGTCCTGCAAGCTCTGAGGACCATTGACGCTTGAAACCGCGCTTTTGGCGTCCCCTTTCGAGGCTAAGTACTGCTCCTGAGTCGCGGCCTCAGCGTAGTAGGACGCAGCCTCTCGCTTGAATGCCATGGTTTGACCATCGGCAGTACCTTTTTCGTTCGCTGCCACAATCAGCAGTACCGCCATCTCTGATGCAGTCACGGTCCCTGCAACCAACTGGTCGCCCCAATACGTGATGTCGGCCGCCGTTGGCTCGCGGTCGAACAAGTTGTCGTACATCTTCGTGACGATGTTGGTAGCGTCTGCTGAGTTGATGGAGCCGTCGGCCTGCTTGTTAGCGCCAATGCCACTATCCCACTCTTCACTGAGAGTAATGTCGTTTGTCAGCTTCTTCAATGCGTCGTCAGTGCCACCAGCTGCGTCTAGCTGCGCCACCCAATATGCGAGTCCTTCGGGGTCGGGTGCCCGGCCCAAAAGACCTATGTAAGCTTCTGTTACTTTGATTTCAGATGCAGTAGCCATCTATGTATAACTCCTAAGTCGTTGGGCCGGATGGGCCATTAAACACCGCGGGGCAGCGCTTCTTTTGTCTTCGTGAGCGCGCACACCCTGTGCACCCGCTTAGCCTTTGGTACTTGCACGTCTGTTCATTAGCCGTGAAGGCATAACATATAACAGCCTTTCAAGCCGTGCAACCCACAATATGTGAAATATTTATGATGGATTCACGGAATTAAATGGCACGTTAAACGTCTCTGAGCGATCTTTGCCTGCAACGCGGCTCTTGAAAACAAGGCTTCGCTGTAAACAATGCAAGTCTCGTTAAGTCTATCTGGTAAACCCTTGATACTGCAAGGAACACATTGATTCGCGGCTAATATTGATTTTATTGCTGCTTACAAACACCGATATACGCTGCCCGCCACTCAGCGTGGCTCATAGGAAAGCTGCGCCAAGAGACTCTCCAGCCTGCGAGTAATTCCTCGGTAAAAGTGCGATTCCAACCAATCTTCGGTGGGTCGGTGCTTGCCAGACAATTCGCCTTGTGCGGGCTGAACCGGTTTGCTTTGGTTGTTCTCCGTCACTAATTCTGAGGGCACCATCGGCTCCTGTAACTTTTGCTTTGCTTGAATCCACGGTATTAGGCCAGCGGCAATTTTTTCTGGCGTGCACCCCGGCAGCGTGTACGTGGCTGCGTGCACGTCCTGAAAAATTGCCAGCGGTGTGACGACTACCGGTGTGCCACTGGCAATAGCATGGCGGACAGCACCACTCGCTGACTCTCCCGTCTCCTGATAAGGAAAGACGGCAACGTCAACGGCAGCGAGTCGCTGCAGACATTGCTCATTGGAGTAAAACGCGGTGTCAATTGTCACATCAGCTTCAAGGCCCAGCGTCTTAACTTGCTCGTGCGCCGAGTAAATGGCATGCACCGACGCCTCAGCAGGGTACTGCGCGTTTAACATCAGTAAATGACAGGCAAAGCCCTGCCTTTTTAATATAGACATCGCTTCCACCAACTCAGACAAGCCTTTATGCGGCAAAAAAAATCCAAAGCTTGCGAGCTGAAGCGCCGGCCTCGCACCGGGAAGACTTGTCGATTCCAACTCTAAAGCGGGTGACTGAGGGTCATGAGCCCGCCTTAAAGCATCACCGCCATCAACATCTTCATCTCGATGCCAAGTCGCCTCGCCGGAATGAGACTGCGCAAATTTTGCGCTTTGAGCTGGCGGCGCCAACGCGCCTTGCTCTGGCAGCAAAGCGCTGGTTCTGCGAGCCTTCGCGGCAGGCCATTCCAAAATACCATGGGGCACCAGGGCGGTGTTATCCGTAAGACCAATGGCCTTCAGCCGGTTCAGGTCGGGAACCCCATGCACCAACAAACGATCGCATTGAGCCAGCGCCGGCACAATGAGACTAAGGCTGCGCTCGGGCAGATCAGGCGGATCTTGCGTAGAGTGGAGCACGACCATCACCACACGACCCTGGGCTTTTTGGTTTTCGATAAGACCTGCCAGCGCAGAAAGATCGAAAAACCCGTAGTTAAACTGGACCACCACGGCGGCAGGTTCGAAAGCATCAAGCTCGCAAGCAAGCCGCTGCAGGTCATCGGTGCCACCGCTGTGCCAGCACCGCGTACACGTGCCTGACTGCTCATCAGTGTCCACGTCCAGCGTTTTATCACTTTCAGTTAGCTCCGACGCAAAGATCTTGATTGGCCATGAGGCGTGAGTCACCAGATTTTCGGAATACGTGGCAATACCACACCGCGTACCCCACGTGCTAATCCAAGCTAGGCGGCCGAATGGTTGATCGCCCTTTTTTTGCCCAGCCTCTTGCCAAGACAACGCAGCCCTCGATGCCCGCTGAGCGACATGCCGCCACGTATGTTTTTCAAACAACATGGCTTTGGCGGTCTTAACCTTGGTCAACACAACATCGCGGCTACTTGACCTCACCGCTAGCAACTGGGCGCGGAGAGATTCCATTCGCGGCTCCGCCCATACCGAGCCGGGCAATGCAAAATGCGTGTCCGCAGTTGCAAAATCAAAATCTACGCACCAGGCAGTCTCATCGGAACAAAAATCCATTTGCCCGCCGTAAGCGGTGGTTATAACCGGTATGTCCATCAACATCGCTTCCGCGAGAGGCAGCCCATAGCCCTCACCGCGACTGGGGGCTACTAAAGCGTCACCCACTGTCATTAGCGCTTTTAATTGCTCAGGCGATAAATCTTTCTCGACAATCACTACATGAGGATAATTGCTGTGTTGTCCTTGCGCACTTGCCAGCAGTTCATGAACCCGATTGTGCGGATTAGGAAAGGTTTTGATAAGCAGTGACACATCATCGTCACCGGTAAAGGCTTGCCCATAAGCCTCAAGCAAGACATCAACGCCTTTTCTGGGAAAACACGACGAAACGTGCAAAAACACAAAAGCCCTGAGCTGCTCAGGGACTGAATAAGATGGATCCGGGGTTACTCGTAACCAATGGTCTACGCCAATGCCTGCAACCTCTACTGGGACTTTTACCCCCGCATCGATCAGCACCTTGCGCACAAACCGCGACATAGTAGTAATGCCCGTCAAGTGGGTATTGAAGTCTGCAACCCACTGGACTGGCACAGCACCCTCTTCCCACCCCCAGCAATGCAGTGTGTTCACAGTGCCATGGCCATCAGCAACCCGCGGCATATCAGCAACCCGCGGCGGGTAGAGATTACGACTGAGTACCGCCGCATGGGTTGGCGTAATTCCTACAGCTTTTTTATGCATCGCTGCCAGAGCAGGATGCGCGTTTAAAAACCGTGCATCAGGTTCAAAGTCACCGGGCCCCTCGGTGGAGTGCAACGCAACCTCAACACCACAGGCATCCAGCGCAGAGGCAAACTCTCGATTGACCAGGGCCAGCGAGTAGCTGGAGTCGAAAGGGCCCTCTACCCGCCATGGTGAGATATCAGCGAACTCGCATGCCCTTGCTTTAAAAATTTCACGCTCGTTGACCTCTAGAACCCTCGCTATATCTTGCAACAAGCTGGAGTCAGGGGTCTGCGTTCCCCCGCGCAGCCCACCGGATAATGGCGCGCGCAACGCTTCACTTAAAACATCTAAAAAATCATCTAGCCGACCTTCATATTCTTCCATCCAGTATTCCCAAGACTGTGGTTGGGATACCTTGGGCACGGACTCGCTAAAAGCCTGTTGCATCTCCTCCCAACACGCCACCGTGGTCTCAGCAGTACGCGGCCATGAAAACAACTGGGAGTGCACCTTCCCATGGTCGATCAAACGCTGCCGAAATTCAGGGTCAGTGAGCGCACGCTGCAAGTGGGTAGCAATATCGGCAACGTCAAATGGATTGAAGAGAGCCTCATTTAAGCCTACGACCTCGGGTAAGCTAGAGGTGTTGGCAGCTATAACCGCGACGCCCTCAACCATCGCCTCAAGCGCTGGCAAACCAAAACCCTCATGCCAAGATGGAAAGACGAACACACTGCACCCGCGGTATAACCCTCGCAGCTGTGCATCGCTCACCTGACCCAGCAGTATCAGTCGATCGGGGTTTACAGCCTCCTGCGCTATACCCTTCAGATGAGCAATATCACTCTCAGGCATAGAACCTGCCATCACCAGTGGATGGGCGACCTGCAAATCGGAGGGCAATTGACACCAGGCTTCTGCCAGTCGTGGCAGATTTTTACGACGATCCGACCCACCCACATACAGTATAAAATTGGGCGACAAGCCCAACCCCTTTAATTGCAGGTCGGCCTCCTGATCCGAGAGGCTCCCCGACCCGTGCTGCTGCATCGGACCCAAAGGCGCCTCTACAATATGGCGCTCGGGGTAATCAAGATTATCCGACGCCTCTCGAGCAGAAAATGCGGAAATAGCCAGCAGGCGCTGGCTTTGCTTCATCTGCTCTACCTGCCTCAAATAGAAGTCGCGAAAAATTGAATTATCGTCGAGGTACTCCTCGGGATTTAACAGCGGAATGAGATCAAAGAAGGTACTGGACACCGGATAGCTCGAAGGGAGTCGCCCAATGCTGGTCACCACATTGTCTAGAAAGCCCTCGAATAAGCTGAACACGTGAACCACGTCGGGTCTTAGCTCGGCTATGAACTGCTCCCGAATCAGCTCTGCAAGATCTCTGCGCAGACTATTGGATGAACTGCGTCCCGCAGTCGGTGCAGGTACATCGAACACGACAAGTTGAGCTTGCGGCAATAATTCCGCCGCTTCGAAACGGGCCTGATCCAACGTACTGGACAAACGCGCATTAAACAGCAGTATAAATTCATGGTTCGCAGTATAAGGACGCAGTGCAGCAAGCACACAGCGGGTATATCGACCAATACCTCTTTTTCGGCTCGCGCTCTGCAAGCTTTGACAATCTAGAACAATGCGCATTAAAGGTCCTCAACTTTGAGCCCTAGGCGCTCACATAACCGAGCATGAATGTTGCGTGCCCTGTGATTTAAGCCTGCAGGACCAAGCACTGGCGATGCTTCAACCGGGCCGTCGAGTAACGCTATAACCCGATTGTAAAGCGGGGGCACCAAACTCAGCAGACGACGCATGCTGCGACTAAATCGCGGGAAACGTACCAAGATACCGCTTATGATCTGAACCACAGACTTCCGAAAAGGCCGACGTCCTGTTAGCACAAGACCCGCCATACCCAACCAACGCAATGGCAAAGTCAGCCGCCAAGACCAACTGCGCAGTACCTCCGCGTACATACCTTTAAGCTGTTCGACTTCATGGTTTAGGGCACCCGACAGCTCCGTCATTCTCCCAAGGCGAGCTTGAGATTGAATCAACTCGACTCCCAATAATTCGAGCTCCGAGTTCTTTAATTCGAGCTCCGAGTTCTTTGATTCGAGCTCCGCGTTCTTTGATTCGAGCTCCGAGTTCTTTGATTCGAGCTCCGCGTTGCTTGCTTCCAAGTCTTGCCTAGCATCGGCCAGCTCAGTCGACGCCCGCTCAAAGTTCTCCTCAGCTCCCGCACGTAAACTGTCTAGGCGCATAATCTCAGTCGACTGCTGACGCGCAAATTCAGTATGCTGGGTGGCTTGCTCTGACCGAGCCTTCATTAAATTCTGGGTTAACTGTCGTTGACGCGCAAACTGCTTTGATACCCGATTCGGCTCAGGAGCCATACGCTTTGGTCGGTGCAATTCCCGCTCTGCGAGCACCTCGTTGAGCTCGTCCTCAGTCCAGCCAGATTCAATCAATTGGCCGTGAACATGGTTCTCCAAGTTCTCGAACTGAGCCTGCTCCTCGGGCGAATACACGCTAACCGGACACTGCGCATCAGCGAAACTCAAGCCATCGATACCAAGCCGCGCAAGGTCTTCTTCGACCACTGCAGCCGTGCCGTCACCACGGCACAGGGTATCTATATTTAATCGGTAATCCGCATAATCGAGGCCTTCTTTGAGTGCCAAACACCATAGAAGGTAGAACAGTGTATATCTGTCACCGAATGCCAGCGGCCTCGATAAGTATTCATCGCGTAATTCCGAATAACCCTCGCCGTTGCCACCACCTATTACTCTCGTTCTCGCGAGATTAGCCAGAGCTTTGGGTAATGGCTGAGCGTGCAGAATGATTTGATTTGCAGTCTCAAAGTAATCGTCCAGTTGATAGGACCACCATTGGTCCCAGGGGTTACGCCACAAGAATATATGTTGCCCCCCAAGCTCACGTTTTAGGGTACCGATACGGCCACTGGTGCGGCAGTCACAGAAAACTGGCCTTGGTCCTGCGGCACCCAGTAACGCTCGGTAAAATGGTACGCCCGCTGATTGCGCGTCCTTCGAAAAATATCCTCCGTAAACCATATCGGGCAAAATGGCATCCTTCCAAAAATGCCAACTATCTTTCAGCTCTTCAAAGTAGGGCTTGTCGAGTTGCGGATGACGTAATTTCAGAGCCTCAGAGCTCTCCAGTCCCAGACGGCTCACATCTTTAGCTGCCCAGGCTACCCGCTCGTGCAAGGGTTCGTAGTAGCAGCGATACTGCTCCTCAGCACGGCGAAACACTGAAAATAAGTAGGTGCTTCCTGCACGGAACATAGAATGTATAAATATCGGACTGCTCATAATTTATTAGTCCACTGCGACTGAGCGCCATTGCGCACGAAGATCGGCAGGCCCCACGGCCGCAGTGCTTTCTGATCCATTCATGACACGAAGCACCCCCGCATCGACACGACGACACATAAACACTGTTTCATCAACGCTGTCCCTGCGGACACCCGCGTTTAAAAAATAATTGCCAGCGGCTAGACTCGCCACAAATTGAAAGCGCGCCTCAACACATTGGTTAGGAGCGCCCGACTCTGCATCGGGGGTGAGCGTGGCCGTGTCCGTGCCGAAAACAGCCTTTCCATCAGTGGTCTTAAGCATCATGGCATAAACCGGCCTGTCAACAGCTTGCTCAAACCTGACCCGGTAGCACCAAAACAACGTGTCCCCTGCAGTTACAATATTCACGCGGTTGCCATCAGTATTTTCCAACCAGCAAGCCTCGATTTCGGCCTCGCCATTACCGTAACGTTGCTCGCAATCGGGCGTCAGAGCATCGTCAAAGTACGCCGCTGTAGCCGGGGTTGGATCGGGCTCCAGGTCGGGAGACGGATGCACTGACTCGCCGCCGCCAAACACCTGTCGCTCGTAGGCATCACAAACCGCTCGAGGGGGCCCTTCGCTGGCAATACGCCCTTTGTGGATAAAAACGGCCCGATCGCATAACCGCTTTACCGCCTCGGAATCGTGGCTGACAAACAGCAAGGTCGTACCCAATTGTTGGTAGGCTTCAATTCGCTGAAAGCATTTACGCTGAAAGGCTGCATCTCCCACCGACAGGGCCTCATCGATAATCAGAACATCCGGCCGAACGGCGGTTGCAACAGAGAATGCCAGTCGCATCTGCATACCACTTGAGTACGTGCGTACGGGCTGGTCTATGAAATCACCAATGCCCGCAAAGGACTCAATTTCAGGCAGGGCCGCGTCAATTTCAGCCAGATCCAATCCCAACATTTGCCCTGACATCCGTGCATTTTGTCGTCCGGTGAACTCTCCATGAAAGCCCAACCCCAATTCGAGCAATGCTGCCACGCGGCCACTCACCCTTACAGCCCCAGTAGTAGCCGCAGTGGTACCCGTAATAATTTTGAGTAGGGTACTTTTACCCGCACCGTTGACACCCAAAATGCCCACAGCACAGCCCTTTGGAATCTCAAAACTGATATCACGAAGCACCCAGATTAGCTCGTGAGTCTGCCCACCGAAAAACCACTCTCTAGCTCGCGCCCACTGGGAGGGATAGCGACGAAACGCCTTACTAACACCGTCTACATGCAGGCTGTTCGTCATCAGAGTTCATCCACCATTTCGCCGGCTCGCCGAAGAAAAAACCAAAGCCCAACCGTTAACAAGAACGCTGTCATCAAAGCCAATGGTAATAAGCTCGAAAAATCGGGCCACTGCTGGTCAAGAAAAATACCCTGATAAGCCATTATTAACGACTTGAAAGGGTTAAGGGCCAGCAACCCCTGAAAACGCTCGGGTACAATGTCTGCTGGGTAAACAATGGGTGTCAGCCAAAACCAAAACTGCAGCAGCACACCAACAAACTGAGCCACATCTCTAAAAAAAACGTTAGCGGTGCCCAACAAAATCCCCAGGCCCAATGCAAACAATATTTGCAGAACGACCAAGGGGATAATCGCTAAAAAGACCATGCCCGGCAGGTGATCAACCCACCATAAAAAACCTAGATACAAAGTGAGAATAATGCAGAAATTCACCAATGCGGTACCGGTCACGATGGCCGGAAGACAAATTCGCGGAAACGCGGTTTTTTTAATAAGCGTCGAATTATCGAGAAATACTGTCGAAAGCTGTGTCAGCATTTCTGTAAAAAGCGTCCAAGTGATAACACCTGCGCATAAGTAAATGCTAAAGGCGTACGGCACCGCATCATGCCCGGGTAAGCGCGCCCCCAAAAGTTGCCCGAAAATGACTGTGTAAATGACAACTAGCGCAAGAGGTTGGGCAACGGTCCAAAATGCACCCAGCAGCGAAGCTCTGTACCGAGTCTGAATTTCACGCTGCACGCTGGATACAATAAATTGTCGGTAACCCCAAAGGGCTCTAATCATCAGCGGCATAGCAAAATTACTTTCATCTCGGTGAAGATTTAGCGCGCAAGGTTACTATGCTTTACTAAAAGTTCGTAGTGGCTTTATACCCCTAGCAGGCGCGCTCGGGTCGCTCTCGAATAAAAGCTGTCTACACATTTGATTGAAAAGACGTGTCTTAGATGGTTACTGCCGCCTGTCGCTGTACTGACTGCTTGGGCGGCTCAGGTATTTTCTAAGTGCTTCCGCGCTCACACACCAAAAAAATACTGGAACATAAATCGGGGTATTGCTGGCCCAACGCATAACATCCCTCAAGATACTCGGGCGATACGATATCAGTCTGCAGGAGCCGATCCCACTGAAAGTTTGCAAGTGCTTTGAAGAAAATACCCGACCGGTGGATAACCTTCAGCCCCGCAGCTGTGGCATCCCTCTCGAGGGTGTCGAGCGTGTAGGTACAGCGGTGCCCGTGTTCGGCCTCTGGAGGGGTAACCGCTGAGTTGTGAGAAATGAGGCCCATTTTGACTGCAATTTGCCGTGATGGCGCATTAGCGTTAGGGCACACCAGAAAAAACCGGCCCTCATCAGCCAACCATTCGTCGTTGATTCGGCGCATTACAGCTACCGGATCGTCTAAATGTTCAAGCACGTGGGTTAGGACTACGTTGTTGTAATCACGAGGCAATGTAGCTGCCTCGAAAGTGGCGTGATGCAACTCGACCTTGTCATCCAGCTTTTGCCTGGCAATCGTAATTGCCTGCCCTGAGGCCTCAACGCAACTAATGTCATCGAAGTGCTGTTGTAGGTGTAGGGTAAACTCGCCTTTTGAGCAGCCCAGCTCCAAACAACTTCCAACCCTCAGGAACGGAGTGAACGAGCGCATCATGAAGGGATGCATAACGTCTGTGTCAAAACCGTATGCATAGTGCGATCCTGATCCATCCCTCTGCTCTCGGTCATAATCCCGACTAGGCTTGTTCGGAGTTGAATCACTCATTCCAATATCCAGTAGTCTCGCAAACGATCTCGTAATCCTCGCGAGTCACGCCTACGATCACCTGATCCCAAAAACGACCTTTCCGATAAAAATAATTTCGCTTACGCCCCTCCTCACGCCATCCCAATTTGGGGCCGCAATAAGCCGCAATTGATCGCTCATTGTACTCAATCATGGATCCATCCAGCCGCACCAGATTCAACTCATCAAACGCGTATTTCATCGTAGCCATAATTGCATCGACACCGAAACTCTTACCACGATGACTAGCATCACCAATGATCAATCCATGCCAGGCATGCCGATTGCGCCAGTCGATATTAATTAAGCTGGATAGCCCTATAATGTCTCCGTCGGGGATCTGCACCACGAAGCGCTGGTTTGAAGGATCGTTTAACTGCGCCTCGAACCATGATTCATGAAACGCCAGTGAGCTCGGGAAATGGATTTCCCCGATCCCATCCTGCACTACCGGGTCGTTCGCCCAAGACACTAGCGTAGGGAGATCGGTTCTTTCAATCGCCCTCAAATAGAGCGCACTTCCCATAATTTTCATCGATCTTCCGCCTTCGCTTAAAAAGTTAGACTGTAAGACGCGCCAAACCAAAGCCGTGGCGGCCAAACTCATTGCCATTGTATAACATGTAAATTTGACCGCTTAGCTTAAATAAGCAGGGATAACACTGCATATCCACATCCCAAGGGTTGTTGTTACTATCACCAACCAGCTCTAAATCTTCAACTTTCCAGTTCGTAAGATCTGTACTCACTGCACATCCAAGGCGATAGCCGCGGTTAGAGTCATGTCGAAAACTTGTTGCGTGTCGATAGCAATAAGCCATGATAAACACACCCTCATTATTTATCACGCTCGGCAAAGCTTGGCATTCGTCGCGATCTAACTGGTCGGCAATTATCGGAATACCAGACCTCTTCCACGTTATTAAATCGTGGGATGTCGCGTGCGCAATTTTATAAACCCTATCCGGAGGGGCACCGGGAACTTTGGTAATCCAACGCTGCCCGTAGATGTACCACATGTGGTATTGACCCTCGTGTTCGATCACATAACCGTCACTGACTAGAAAAGGTTCATCAACAGACGGGCCAAGCACCGGCCCTCGGCCATATTTTTCAAATGTACGGCCACGATCACGACTTATGGCCAGTCCCACGCCGGAATCTGTCGATACTGAGACCCGGCGAGTCCACCCAGTTGTAAAAGCGTAAACCTTATCTCCAGCAAAAAAAGGGCTTAGAGGGAAAATACCGTGCTCGTCAAAACAGCCACGATCACCCAGACCGATTAGAGGCCGATCAGCGACCCCTAAAATTCGGCTAAATGTGAGATCAAAATCAACATAGCAAGGATGACTCTTAAAGGTATGTTCACCGTCCTTTTCCCGAGTTGAAAAAAATATTCGCACTCGATCGTCGAAAACTATGGCTTGTGGTGACTGAGCAAACTCACCTAAATTTGTGAAAAGATTGTGGTCTTTTGGTGAGAAAATTTTACCTAGCTTCTCAAATTCCATTGCATTGCCCCTCTAGAGGCCTAGCAGCGGAGAGTGTTTCGAGAGTCAAGTAAAGCCACCCTCAAGAATCGCCAAACCAAACCCATACCGTCCAACTTCATTGCCCAAATAAAGCATAAAGTAATTGCCGTCTAACTCGAAGACATGCGGATACGCTATGGACTCGCTGTCCCATCCTTCTAGAGACACGTCTATGCCCGCCAAATCATCCCTGCGAATCCAGTCAACTAGGGTATCCGAGTATGCGTAGCCTATCCGATACCCTCGGCTAGAATTGCGGAAGTCCACACCATGTTTGTAACAGAAAAACATATGGTACTTATTGTCCGCGCGAATAACGTCTGGACTAGCCTGACACTCCTTTTCGTCCAATTTAATAGGGATCAAATCTCGTCCATCACGCTTCCAGTTAGAGCCATTTTTAGATGTCGCTACTCGGATGCGATAAATGGACTCTGCACGCCCATCATGCATTTCCCAGCCAATACCGGCAACATAAAACAACTGCTGTTCATCGCCGAAGCGACGAATCTTTGGCCCGCTCAAAACAAAAGGCTCATGGGGGGTCTGTGAAAGTATAGGACCTGGACCAGCACGCTTGAAACTTTTGCCGCCGTCCTCGCTAAATGCATGACCGATGGCGACCGTATACGGAGTCGAGGAACAGCGGGTCCATCCACCATAGTAAGCTCTCACACCATCACTTTCTCGGATTACTGAAACGGGGTAAGAGCCAAACTCATCAAACTCACCGAGCCCCCCCAGAGGCAATATTGGGGATTCGCTAACGGCTCGAACATTAAAGAGGTTTTCGCGATCGAGATCGACATAGGCTGAATAGCTCACGTACTGCCCACTTTCATCCCGAGCTGGGCGGCATGAAAAATATACCCGCACAAAATCTTCGAAGATTAGGGTGGCGGGGGCTTGCGCAAATTCTTTCAGCCAAGGTCGCCCTTTTATTTTTTGAGGCGTAAAAACTTTGCCAAGCTTTTTCCATCGAAACATACGTCAGATCAACTCATAACCATTAAACATGAAACAGCGAACCTCATCCAGCGAATTGAACATCAGTACATCAACGATGGACAGCCAGGGAACAAAGTCATTACCGAACTGCCGATACTCGAAAGAGCTAGCCTTTATAAATTTGAGGTCAAGTCCATTTTGCAAAAACGCGCCTTTACTATAAAGATTGCTACCACCCATTAAATTAACATAGGTGGAGGCAGCACTCGCCTTACACAGGGCCAAAACCTTATCCTCAGCCTTTAGATCATGAGCAATCTCTACTTCCGAGCTAACAACAATCGAAGTCTCGATACCAAGATGAACACACACTGCCACCAGCGAATGGTAAATATATCGAAACAAATTTTGGTGCTCATAAGAAAAAATTCGTTCCAGCAGCGCAAAGGTGATGTCAAAGTGAGGCGCCTTGGCATAGGCACCGTGAAGCTGATTAAGCAACTTGTTTGAATTGAAGTTGTCTGCGACCGAGCGTTCGACCACGTGGAGGTTATCGGCCGCCTTACGAAGTGGCAACGAGAACAATGCATCTTTCCCGTTCAACAGAAATCGATTGCGATTTATCCATCCCTTTTTTGAATATTGGATATTGTCATAAACGATAAACTGATCTACCGCAGAGATCAGTTGGAAATAACCTATGTAGGGTAAAAAATAAGGCTGCATGATGCCTAACTTCATATTTTAGTATCCAGCTGCGCTCGAACAGCCCACAATTACCGAAAACCTGCAATCAACCGACATGTTGTCTCGACAGTGTCCATTGAGAGATCGGGGTAAATGGGAAGACATAATACCTGAGAAGCCGCATTTAGAGCCAAGGGCAATCTCTCCGGGTTGGAAGAGGGCAAGCCACGGTACATAGGGAATTCAGAGATAAGGGGGTAGAAGTAACGCCTGGGGTGAATGCCCTTGGTCTTGAGATGGTCGTACAGGGCATCCCTACTGAGAGCATAACTATCGTCGACCAAGACCGGGAAATACGCATAATTTGCAACAAGCTCTCCCGAATCCTGCAAACATTGAATGCCAGTTACCTCCGACAAGCGTCTTCTATAAGTTTCGTCAATTGTTTTGCGCTTTGCTATTGCCTCGTCAATATACTCGAGCTGAAGCAATCCCAACGCCGCATTAAACTCACTTAATTTGCCATTAATTCCCGGCGCGACAACATTTATCTCACCGGCATGGCCAAAGTTTTTTAGCTGATCAATACGCGCTTTGCTCTCTGCGTCAGGGCAAATAATAGCCCCACCTTCAAACGTGTTAAAAACCTTTGTAGCGTGAAAGCTAAGCACCGACAGGTCACCATGATTTAAAACACTGCCGCAGTGGCATTTGACTCCAAAGGCATGGGCGGCATCGTAAATAACTTTAAGGTTGTAGGTGTCTGCAATTTTCTGGATGGCATCGACGTTACAGGGATGGCCGTAACAATGAACGGCAAGAATGGCCGTCGTTTGCGGCGTAATTGCCGCTTCAATTTTTTGCGAATCGATATTTAGTGTATCTGGCTCAATATCAACGAACACCGGCTTGATGCCGTTCCATAGCAAAGAGTGCGAGGTCGCCACGAAGGAATACGGCGTAGTAATAACCTCACCCGTCACTCGCAATGACTGCAGCGCCGTTACCAAAGCAATAGTGCCGTTGGTGAAAAGTGCAATATGCTCAACACCAAGATAGCGACACAGCGCTTCTTCAAGTTGCTGATGAAAAGGGCCACAATTTGTCAGTACTTTGTTTTCCCAAATTTTTTCGAGGTAGGGAATAAACTCCTCCAACGGAGGAAGACTGGGTTGCGTCACAAAAGTAGTCGTCTTACTCATCTTCAACTCCGATGTAAAACTTGGAAATAATGACAAACACTGCCGTTTGGAGTTTTGGCTTGCCCAAATTTAAAAAACACAAAAAGCACTAGCGGCGTTGTTTAAAAAACTGCTTTTCTCTTCCAAACACGCCACCGAGACGAAGCTGCTCGCTTGCAAAACTTATGCCTCCGACATCAAAGCTGGACAATTTTTTTAGATCTTCATTACCACAAATAACCACTCGCAACAGTTGATTGCCACACTCTTTGAGACCCAGATGGCACCTGACCAGAGCCTGCGTAGACCCGACGCATTATAAGACACAAACTCAGCTATCTCTAACCTCAACAATGCGCGAACTAAAGTGAGGTTTGGGTCTCACTCACTGCGTTTCAACAAAATTAGAACCGCTCAGACTTGTCTCTGTCAGATCGGAGAGCCCGGTGGGGTTGTCAGGCTTCCAGCCTGCCAAGGTTCCGCTTTCGCTTCGAACAACCGAATTTTCTGCTCTAAAAAGTAGTAATGCGGCAGCCAGCCATCTGCCTCACCTTTTTTCATCTTTTTTGTCCCCTGGCTGGTGGTAAGGCGCTCTAACATTGTGTGTAGAGCATAAGCTGCCGCACCTCGAACACTGTCAGCTGCTGTCATACGACTGGCCAGTGCCATTAATTGTGCGGCCAGCTCCTTTTGCATCCGCCGGGCAAGTTGTGCGTGTCCTGAAGTGAATGAGGTGTCTGCAGCGGTTGGGCCAACGGCTTTAACCAGCCCCATAAGTACTTCAGAAAAGTCCGGCAAATCGGGGTCAACCGAGTTTTGCTGGATCAACCTTGCCGCTCGAGCAGGATCTAGCAGTGTGCGCAAAGTCAGGTCAGCCGCAGTAGCAGCCGCAGCAACCGAGTCAAATACATAACCGGTTTGTCGGGGAAATAGCTCACGAGATGTGCCCGACATGGGTGGCCGCGGCGGAATAAGCGCCACGAGCTCTGCCGAAATAGACAGCGCCTCCGGGTCAAGGGTAGCCAGCAGGGCGTCAAGCGCAGCACGCTGACGCTGGGCCTCGGTAACAGTGGTCGGAATTTGTCCATCGCCTTTTAGGGCATAAGTAAAATTTTTGCCGCCCAAGACGGTTGCTGCGGCGGCTACCTGATAGCGGTGCATTAAATAGGCAGGGACTAACGCATCCTCAATCTTTGCCAGTGGCTGCCCTTCTTTAATCACTGCCTCGGAAAAGTTATCGAGGACCACTCGCCGCAGCTGCATTATCCGATTCAACTCTGCCACCGGATCCGCGCCATTATCCCAAAGGCTTCCTCGGCTGTGGCAAGGCCCAGCGCCGCTGTCCAAACTGCCCACGCGGGCATGCCGGTCCGCCACAAAAGACAAACCCGACGCCAGCAGTTTATCCATCAATGCCGCACGAGCCACCGACGTATCGACGTCGTCGGGGAAATCAGAATAACCCCAGCGAATCGCCTGTTTATCCCAAGCGCCTATGCCCACGGCATAGGCGTCAGAGACATCCACTTTATTGTCGTCAGATAAGGTGACGTAGGGATGGGGATAGTCCATCACCGAGGCTCGGTCATCGGCGCTAGCGGCAAAATTATGTTCAAGGCCAATCGTGTGCCCGACCTCATGGGCCGAAAGCTGCCGAATGCGTGCTAAGGCAAATTCTTCCAGCGGCTTGGCCGCCTCTGCCTCATCAACACCGGGTTTATAGGGTGCCAGAAGACCCTCAGCGAGCAAATAATCTTGGCGCACCCGCAGCGACCCCAAACTCACATGGCCCTTAATAATTTCCTGTGTGCGCGGATCGCGCACACTCATGCCGTAAGACCAACCCCGGGTCGAGCGGTGTACCCACTGAATGACGTTGTAACGCACATCCATAGGGTCGGCCCCGGGGGGTAAAATTTTCACCTGAAAGCCATCGATATATCCAGCAGCTTCGAAGGCCTGATTCCACCAAGACGCCCCCTCAACCAACGCACTGCGAATGGGCTCGGGCACACCCGAGTCGACGTAATAAATGATGGGTTCCACGGCCTCACTCAGGGCGCGATCGGGGTACTTTTTTTCAAGACGGTGCCGGCGGGCATAACCGCGTTTCACTGGCTGGCCCAGGGGTGCGGCATAGTCGTAAAAAAAATCTTCTTCACCGCCATCGATAAACCCCGCTCTGGGGTCATAGGCCAGGGGCGTATAACCATCGTCGGGCAAGCGGACAAAGGAGTGGTGCAAATGCACGGTAATCGCACCAGCGTCGGGGGCTACCGTTGGCAAAATCTTACCCTCGGGCTGGCCAACAAAAGTCACCAGCGCATCGATTTCGCTATTATCGGGAAAGGCTTTGGAGCGCTGCAGATTAATCACCGATCGGCGCGGGTCAACGGCATAGCTGCCCTCGCCGGCTTGCTTGAGCAGTGCAGCGAGTTTTAGTGAATCTCGCTGAGAAAAATCGGTTAAATCAATAAGCAAGCGCTGGTCTTGCTCTGCGGCGATGTCAAAACCCCACAGCACTGACCTTGCAAAAGCTTCTCGAACCGCTCGACGCTCGTCCGCATTATTGGAACTCGCTCGGTAGCGGGTATTTAAAGCGACCAGAAGCAACCTGGGGCCAACGCGCTCAAATTGCACCAGCTGGGTACCGCCCAAACGCCCCCGATCCAAACCCAAATCATTGGAACCCACCCCTTGAGACAGGCTGGGGTAATAAATGAAGGGCTGATTTAAGGTAGTTACCTCTGCATAAAGACGCCCCTCTCCCGAGTGCCAATGCAGCGGTATAAATCCGCTTTGCCTTTCACTATTGGCTGTTATCGTATTGAAGTCATTCGCCGCTTGCAGGGTGGGGGGCACCATGAGGCACAACACAAGCGCGGCTGTTAACACACCCCAGTTTGTTACCTGAAAGCTGACGGTGCGGTCAGCCTGCTTCGAGCTGGACAACGGGGCCCAAACCCCAGTGAGTAGTAATTGCCAGCCTGTCATAACCCCGAACCCCTACATATAGAACCTAGAGTTTAACGTGAGATACTGAAACTTGCCTCTATCAAGCGCTTGGGCCAATAAATCAACCCGCCGCATATTCCCTAAAAGGCGCGTCGTGTGGCGACATACTCCCGTCCGGTGGCCAAAAACGCTGGTGCCTTTAAACAGTTCGGAAACTACCCTCGCGAGTCAAAACACCATGATGGGTCATGACCACTGATGATGTATGATCAGCGCCTCTCGACCACATGCCATCGGATGTACAACATTTGCTCCCGTACGCTCCATTCATAATTGCCCTTCAGCCACGGCACCTCGGTTACCGCTTTTCAAGCCTTGCCCTAGTCGCAGCGGTCGCTTTAGCCAGCGAAACAATCCAAGCTTCGGATGCGCAAACACCTGGCGACACCTTGTTGTTGTTCAGCGAAGACATTGCCGCACAACTCGACTGGCGACCCTTACCACTACTGACCGAGCAGCAGAGGGATCATCGCTGCCGACAATGCAACGGAGCGTTCATTGATCCGTTGAAAGGGCAGACGCCCACGGTGCCTGGCAGCACTGACATCGAAGTAAACGCTGACACGTCTAATGCCACCGGCGGTAGATTGCTTCTAACGGGTAATGTGTCCGTCATTCAAGGTAACCGCAGCATTAAGGCTGATTCAGTCGCGTTTGATCGGGACCAACAATTTACCGAAGCCTCGGGCAATGTGACCTACCGAGAGCCGGGCGTTGCGCTGCAAGGCGACCACCTCACCTTCGACTCGGAGCGCCAACACGCCACGGTGACAGGGGCGCATTTTGCGCTACATGAACCACAGCTCAGCGGCGCGGCCCGTCAGCTTGAACGCGAAGCGTCGGGGGAGATCACCATCGACGATGGTGCAGTGACCTTCTGCGCACCTGAAGACCCGCAGTGGTACATACAAACAGGCACTCTCAAAATTGACCCCGAGGAAGGCATGGCGACAGCGACGAACGCCACGCTGCGCTGGGCGGGAGTCCCAGTTTTTTATGTGCCCTGGATGACATTCCCTGTTGATGATCGCCGTAAGACAGGACTCTTGTTTCCTTCAATAGGTTCAGACACCCGAGGTGGCCTCGATGTCACAGTACCCATCTACCTGAATCTGGCACCCAACTACGACGCGACCTACTCGCCCCGCTACATTGGCGAGCGGGGGCTACTGCATCAGGCAAGGGGACGTTGGTTAAACCCTTATGCAGGGGCATGGGACATCAACGGGCAGTTTATTGATGATGACGACAAATACAGCGAAGACTTTCCCGAGGGCGATCAGGATCGCTGGGCTATTGATGTAAAGCACCGTGGCAGCTTCGGACAAAACTGGCGAACGACCATTAACTACAACAAGGTGAGTGACCCCGAGTATGTAAGGGATCTCGACAACAGCACACTCAGCTCTCAGCGCCAGACGGCCCTCCTACAGCTGGGTCAGGTCGATTACTTAGGCGAAGACTGGCAGGTCTCGCTGCAAGCGCAGCAATTTCAGAGCCTCGCCGATGACATCACTAACACCTATAAAAAATTGCCCCAGCTGACTGCGCGTTGGCGTGGCGATGCCAATTTGGCAGGTATACAGCCCATTGCACTCCTGCAGTATTCAGATTTTGATACCGACGCTAACCGGGTGAAAGGTCAGCGTATTTATGGAGAGGCAGGGGTAACCTATCCGGTAAACTGGCGTTGGGGTTTTCTGCGCACTACCGCCAAATATCGAAGTGTGTCCTATGATTTAGAAAATCTTCAAACGCTGCCCACTCAGGCCGACAATAAACCTGATGCCAAGTCTGGCGTGTTTAGCGTGGACGGTGGTTTACTGTTTGAGCGTGCCACGACCTTAGGTGGTAAAGGCATGGTTCAAACCCTTGAGCCACGGATTTTTTATCTTTACAGCCAATTCGACGAACAAAGCGGCCAACCCGATTTCGACTCAGCCGAACTGACTTTTAGCTATCAGCAATTATTTCGGGATACCCGCTTTTCCGGGCATGACCGTCTAGACGATGCCAATCAAGTTTCAATAGGAGTGACGACGCGCCTGTTTGCAGACAGTGACGGTCGCGAGCGCCTCAATGCGAGTATCGGCCAAATATTTTACTTCAGAGACCGCGAAGTACGCCTCAAGACACGAGATCGAGCGCTCGATGAGTCACTGTCTGCAACCGCCGTCGAATTTAACTGGTTCCCCAGTGACGCCTGGGCCATTCGCTCCAGCTTGCTCTATGATACTGAGGACACCGAGTTTGACGCTGCCAGCGCCCAGGTGAGTTACCGACCCAACTCGGGACAGATCTTCAATGTGGGTTACACGCTACGCGAACCGCCCCCATCACAGTCGAAACGCCCGGTTACTGAACAAGCCAATTTCTCGGCTTACTACCCAATTGGAGATAACTGGGGCGCTTTCGCCGCGGTTGAATATTCCCTAGAGGGCAATGAGTTTGTTGAAGACATGGTGGGCTTCGAGTACGACAATTGCTGCTGGAAAATGCGGCTCCTCTACATGCGCTACCTCGACACCGCCGGCAGTTTCGCGCCAGACTTCAGCGACCCCAGCCTCGAGCGGGAAAACGCGGTGCAGTTTCAGTTTGTCTTAAAAGGCATGGGAGGGTTTGGCAGCCGCGTAGAGAACTTGATGCGCGATATGATTCGCGGATTCGACCCCAGCGCGACTCGGTTTTAGGCAGTCGCGCAAAGGCAGATGTTGACGCGGGCAGTCTTTTTTACCAAAGCCGTGTTTATAAACTCCCGGCTATAAGCCCCAGTAGTAAGCCCAGATACAAGGCAACACATTTAACCCAGCGGTCGCTTGGCGATGGCGAAGCGTCATCAGGGGCCTATCTGAAATAACAACCGGATTGACCCACCTTGCAGCGAGGAATCCTTGTATGGCTACCTCGTCAACAAGCTGTCGATCATCTGCCATACCTAATCGCCTCAGGCCCGCTCGTTTGGGTCGGGTCGGGTCGGGTCGGGTCGGGTCGGGTCGGGTCGGGTCAAGATGAAACAAAGACGTATCAATTCATTCAATGCAGCTCCTGTATGCCTAACCGACAAAAGAGTACAATCTGGCGCCAGTGCAGGGCTGAAAAATCAGCTATGCTTTGTTTTCTAACCGTTTTCTCATGTTGACCGTCTCGAAGGCTATGCTTATGAGCACGCTGTACCTCCCCCGACTGGCTGCAACGCTGGCAACGCTGGCCTGCATTGTGCTGGCACCATGGGCGAACGCCCAGATCCAGACATTAGATAAAGTCGTGGCCATTGTTGATGACGACATTATCTTGGCTACGGAATTGCAAGAGCGCCTACTGCTGATTCAGCGCAACATTGAACAGCGGCAGATTGATGCTCCGCCAGATGAAGTGCTCGCCCGAGAGACACTCGACCGATTAATTCTTGAAAGTATTCAACTCCAGTTGGCAAATCGCTACGGGGTTCGGATACCCGATGCCCAGCTTGATGCCGCAATGGCCCGAATGGCCTCCGGCAGTAACTACACCCTTGAGCAGTTTCGCGCCGCTGTAGAAGCCAACGGTCAAAGCTACCTCGCCATGCGCGAGGAGATTCGTCGAGAAATGATGATTCAGCGGGTTCAGCAGGGAAACGTTTCCAGGAATATTGAGATATCCGAGCAAGAGGTCGATAATTTTCTATCTACCGAAGCCGGTGCCGAAATGACTCAGCCAGAGTTTCGGGTTATTCAGGCGCTTGTCGAGGTCTCCAAAAAAGACTCCAAGGCCGATCGGCAAAAGAAAGAAGACTTTGTTGACGGCATACTGGCATCGATCTTAGCAGGAAAGGATTTCCCTGAAGCCGTATCAGTGATAGAGCCCTACGTATTTAAGGGCGGTGACCTCGGTTGGAAAAAACTAGATGCCATCCCCAGCATGTTTGCAGCGGTCATCCCCAGCCTCAAAGTGGGTGACACCGCTAAAGTCGCGAGTGGTGCAGGCTTCCATTTGGTGTATCTGGCGGACGAGCGAGGCCGGGAGCGGCTGGTCGAACAGACTGAGGTTCGTCATATTTTGATTAAACCCACCGAAGTGCTCGATGAAGATGCCGCCATAGCTTTGGCGACCGAATTACGACAGCGGGCGATGGATGGTGAAGACTTTGGTGCTCTCGCAAAAGAATATTCCGATGATATTGGCTCGGCTCAGGAAGGCGGCGAACTAGGCTGGACAAGCCCCGGTCAAATGGTTCCCGAGTTTGACGCCACCATGGCTACAACGGAAGTAGGTGAAATCTCTTACCCCGTAAAATCTCAATTTGGCTGGCACATCCTCGAAGTCACCGGTCGGCGCGAGGAAAATATTGCAGAACAAATGCGTCGACAGCAGGTCATGGGCTATTTACACGATCAAAAGTATGACGAAGAACTTGAAGCGTGGCTGCGCAAGATTCGTGAAGAAGCTTTCGTTGATATTAAGTAGCGACGTTGTTGTAAAAATCTCAGCGGCTGGGGCGACATGCCTTGACGGCTGTGGCCTCAGTGGCAGCACGTCATGGCGCACGTAGATTCTTCAAACCCCTTACCTCGCATTGTCATCACCCCCGGGGAACCCGCGGGTATAGGACCCGATGTGGTGCTTATGGCGGCTCAAAAATCTTGGAATGCCGACCTTGTGTGCATTGCTGACCGCAACTTACTCACCCAACGCGCCGGCGAACTTGGGCTTGATGTTGAGCTTTTACCCTACACTACGGGTGATACGCCCCAAGCTTCTCAGCCGGGCCAACTGCGCTATATCCACGTTCCCGCCACAACCTCGATAAGCGCGGGTAAACTTGAAGTTGAAAACGCATTTTATGTACTGGCCACCCTGAGCCTGGCAACCGAGCTGTGTCGCTGCGGCGATGCTCAGGCGCTGGTCACCGGCCCCGTACAAAAATCAGTCATTAATGACGCGGGCATTCCTTTTACCGGACACACAGAATTTTTAGCGCAGGCCTTTAACTGCCCTCAGGTCGTCATGATGCTCGCAGCCGGCGACTTACGCGTTGCTCTCGCCACCACACATCTTCCCCTTGCCGCTGTACCGGCGGCAATCACGGAGGCGCACCTGGAGAAGACGCTGCGCATCCTTCGACACGACTTGCAACAACAGTTTGCCATACCCAATCCTCGAATCACGGTACTAGGCCTCAATCCCCATGCGGGCGAAGGTGGACATTTAGGGCGTGAAGAGATCGATATTATGACACCCGTGATTGAGCGCCTCTCCCTGAAGGGCTTCATGCTTTGTGGACCCGTTCCAGCAGATACGGCTTTTAATGCCGAAGGACGCAGCAATACTGATGCCTATTTAGCCATGTACCACGATCAGGGGCTGCCCGTTCTGAAATTTGCCGGCTTCGGTGAGGCGGTCAATATCACGCTAGGCTTGCCGGTGCTAAGAACTTCGGTTGACCACGGTACGGCACTGAGCCTCGCCGGCACTGGACGTGCAAAGTCGAGTAGTTTTGAGACCGCACTCAACGCTGCCTTGAGTGCGACCAAACGCAAAGCTCATCAATAAATTAAAACGGGCTGTGCTAGCGCTCTAACCTACAAGCGGAGGAACTCGGATACGACACCCCAACTTGCCGAATAAACCAGCCGAATATGGCGTCAAATTTGGTTACTGCCAAAATAAAAATAGGAAGCGCCCACGTATCTACGGCAGCTCAATGGCCTAGACGTTTGTTAGGCGCCGAAGTTTCCCGACAGCCCAACATCATTAAACGCTAGTCATTAAAAAATTTGGGGTACTCTTAGCAAAGAATCGACAGCAACAAGGCAAACATACGCAACGCACTCAAGTCCCCGTAAGCAAAGCACATAGACATTGGCCCGGGAAAACCCGGCAAAGGTCCAACCCACTTGACCACAACCCACTCACTGACGAACAAATAACTCCATGACCGATATAAATACCAGCGATACGCCTGCTCAGCCAAAGCCATCAGAAGCCTCTACCCCTGAAGCGGATCCATTTAATGAAGCCAGCTTATTGAGCTTTACCGGCATTGAGCTTATCGATGTATCCGCCGACCTCACCCTACTTCTTGATTCGACATCAGACAAACGCCTACTGGTCAGAAAAGAAGTTGGCATCGCGTTGACCCATTGTGAGGCCTACCGTACGTTGCGCGGCCATGCTGAGCATTTGGTCGATACCCTTCCGCAGCTCGGTGGTCAGGTTGAACCTGTAATACCCGTCCTTATTCAGATTCGTGATGCCGGGCTATTCCGCGAGGGTGCGGCAAGTCTGCGCGCGCTGACGCGCGCCATAGGGCGAAACACACTGCCCTCGATTCAAGTTTTTATTATTACCTGCGATCGGCCCGAAGCCGTTGAACGTTTGCTGCACAGCATGGCTAACAGCAGCGCAACTGAACTGCCCAAAACCTACACCCTGATCGATGACTCCAGAGACGTTTCCCTCGCTGAAAAAAATCGAGCGCTGGTCAATGCGCATAACAGCAGTGCGAGCTTCCAAGTTCGTTACTTTGGCCTTGAGGCCCGAGCACTTCTGTTGGCACACCTTATCGAGGCAGTGCCCGAGCACGAAGACAGCATCCGCTTTCTTTTAGACCGTCAACAGTGGGGTGACCTGCCGACGTATGGCTTATCAAGGTCAATTGCGCTGCTCCTAGGTGTGGGCTCGCGAATTCTGGTTTTTGATGACGATGTACTGTGCGAGGCCGTTCGATCGCCCCTTCCCGAAGAGCCACTACATTTTGCGGGCATCACCGGTCGCAAAGCCATGTTTTGGCCAGAGCACGAGGCTCAGCAGGCCGATAAAAAAACGCTAAAAGACAGTCCCATTGCGCTCATGGCGCGTCAATTAGGAACGATGCTCACGGAGGGAATTCGTAGTCTCAGTCACGGTGATTTACCCGAGATAGCATTGGAGGGCGCAAACGGTACTTTTGTACGATCGCTCACGCCGGAATCACCAATCCTACAAACGCAGTGCAGTACCTGGGGTGACCCGGGGACCGGTAGTGGCCACTGGATCTCAGAGCTCGATCTCACTTCAATCGATCGCTTGCTTGCTGTGCCTGAAGGCCTTGTAACCACAGTCGAAGCCCGACGGTCATGGCTAGGTTACGACGGCCCTACTCTAACGAAGCACGGCGTTATGTCGCAGCTTACCGGGTACGATGCCAGCTATCTGCTACCACCTTTTATGCCCGTATTTAGAGGGGAAGACAGCCTTTTTGCATTCATGCTATTAACGCTGCACCCCGATTCACTAGTCCTTAACTACTCGTGGGCTATACCCCACCTGCCGCTTGAGCAGAGAAGCTCCAGATCGCTTAAGGCTCCAATTGCTGCCCAGGGCGGTATAGCACTGCTCACTCGCTGGATCGGCGACAACGTGCAGCTGAGCCAAGCGCTGACACCAGAAGAACGTTTGACTCGCATGGCTTTAAGCATCGATGAACTCACGCGGCTCAGCGATGATCAGGTACAAACATTTGCCAGAAGCGAGTTAGTGCGCTGGCAAGCGAGCCAAGCTAGTCATTACCAACGACAACTGGCGCGGGCCCCACAATTGCAGTCCAGAAATTGGCAGCAATACCTAGAGCGAAGTCACGAAGAGGTCTTCACTGCCTTGCAACAAACACCCAGCTGGAAAGATTTGTTGGGGCATGCCACAGACGACCCCATCAACACGCTCGCCAACATACGTTCAGGAGGCCAGAGGTTGTCTCAGGCACTCAAGGCCTGGCCACAAATCTGGCAAGCAGCCGCAACTTTTACTCAGGAAAATAGCGCTTAACGCTGCCATTAGGATAAAAAACCGCAAACAGATTTGCGCGGTTCAACTCATAATCATGCGGCTGAAAATTTAGTCAGTGCAAGGTGCAAGCCATGGAAATTAAGCCCGATGATTTGTCTGACCAAAGGGTAGTTGCTCTGCTGGAGGAACACATTGATGACATGTATCGCGCCTCGCCACCCGAGAGTGTGCACACTCTAGATTTAAGTGCGCTGCGCAGTAGCGACGTCAGTTTTTGGGTGCTCTGGCAAAACGAAACGCCGGTGGGCTGTGTTGCCCTTCAAGAGCATGAAAACACCTGGGCTGAAATTAAATCCATGCGCAGCTCAAACGGTCATCGGGGCAAGGGTATTGGTAAGCAGCTTCTGGACTATGTGCTGTTGGTCGCTAAACAGCGCAACTATCAATATCTGCGGCTGGAAACAGGCTGTGAAGATTTTTTTAAGCCTGCACGAGAAATCTACCGTCGCTATGGCTTTGTCCAGCGCAGCCCATTCGCAGATTACGCAGACGATCCCAACAGCGTGTTTATGGAAAAAGCGATTAACCCCAGCTTTGGAGAAAACTGAGCTGACATTAGTAGCCAACGCTGTGACAGGGAGCGAGAGCATCGTGCAACCCACACGATCGACCGGCTGAAGTTCGCTTCCGTCAGCAACGGCAGACTGAACATTCCCCTAAATCTCAGCCCAGCCCGATACACAAATCACACCCTAACCACTGCGGGTTAGGCAGCTTTTGCGTAGGCTTCTAGCACCTCCTCAGCGGGGCCATCGCCCCTAACTTGCCCTTGCTCTAGCCAAACGACGCGACTACATATTTCTCGAATCGCATTTTCGGCGTGGTGAACCAGTATTACGGTGCGATCTTCAGTCAATTTTTGCGATAACGCTTCCCGAGCTTTGTTGCGAAAACTCTGGTCCCCAACCGCTAAAATTTCATCGAGTAGTAATATATCGGTATCGAGCAATAAGGCAGTGGCAAAACCCAGCCGCGTCCGCATGCCCGACGAATAACTTTTCACCGGTTCATCATAGAATCGACCCAGCTCGGTAAAGTCACCAATGGCACTCAGATGCCGCTTCGCATCAGACTTGGACATCCCCTGTAAAACTGCCGCGAGCAGGGCATTCTCACGGCCCGTCAGGTCGTTCTTAAATCCCAGCCCCAACGACAGTAGGGCAATCGATAGCTCCGGCGCCCGCCAAACGGTGCCGCTGCCGGGCGGGTAGATACCGGCCATAATTCGGAGCAAGGTTGATTTCCCCGCCCCATTGCCACCAATTAACCCCAACTTTTCACCGCGGTTCACTTCCAGATTAAGCGCGTTCAAGGCCTGAAAGTGGCGTTTTTCGCCCTCGGAGTTCATGGCAAAGCGCATACCGACATTGGTGAGTTTCAATGCCGACATCATGTCGTCACCACCCGTTGAGCCAGGTAATAGCGGTATCGCGCCATACCATTCGCGACTAGCGCCAGCCCACCAAGTAACAGCAAGGTAAGACCTATAAGGTGAGCAAGATCAGGTGTTTGTTGCCAAAGCAAAACTTGTCGAAAACTGTGTAAAAGGAAGGCCACCGGATTCCAAAACAACAGGGCCTCCTGCGTACTTTGGTCGCTGATCGCGCTTAAATCCCAGAAGACTCCCGACATAAACAACAAGAAAAGCATGCCCAAATTGATCAGCAAGGCGAAGTCTCGCTTGATGCAAACCAGCACCGACGCGATGAAGCCACACACCACGATCAATAGGGCTTCTACACAGATTAAAGGCAACACCCACAACCAATAAGCGTTAGGAAGGTATCCATCTAGGATCAGCGCCATTCCCAGAAGGGCAAAAACCGCGGTTTGTCGATAGGTGCATTCAAGGATGACTGCCAGAGGAAACAGGGTTTTGGGTAAATCCATGCGGCCAATCAGGCCGGCATTGGCAATCAAGCTGTTACCCGCGTAGTTAACTGTTTTGGAGAACCAGATAAAGGTGAACTTTCCAACGATCAAAAACATCAGAAAATCGGGAGTGCGGGTACCCAAAAATTTCTCGAACACAACGTAAAAAACAGCCACGTAAAGCAGTGGCTCAATCACCCACCACCAAAAACCAAAATAGTAACGCCGTGCCTCGGCCTTCAGTGAGAGCCGTGCAATAGTGTCGACGAGTGAAAAATACTGCTTGAGTGTCACAAAGCTCTCGTTTCAAAGATTTTCAAGGGGGCGTTGTTCATCAACACCGCGTAACATGTAATGCTAACAGACACCGCAATTTGGCAGTTAGTGGTTAAGAACATGGCAAATAACACTGGGGGGCATGCTCCCCGTAAACGCTTTGGGCAAAACTTCCTCCAGGATGACGGCGTCATTCAGGCAATTGCCCGAGCCATTTCCGCACACAAAGACGACCACATTGTGGAAATCGGCCCGGGCCAGGGCGCTTTAACCGAGTCACTAGTCACCAGCGGCTGTCAGCTCGATGCCATTGAGCTAGACCGGGATCTCACCACGGGGCTGTTAGCCGCGTTCAGCATACACCCGCGATTTACCTTGCATACAGGGGACGCTCTTAAATTTGATTACAAGGCCTTACGTGCGGACAGTAGGCCCCTTCGGGTGGTGGGGAACTTGCCCTACAACATTTCCACCCCGCTCATTTTTAAACTGCTCGAAAACACGGCCATTATTGGTGACATGCACTTTATGCTGCAGCGCGAGGTTGTGACACGGTTGGCCGCACAACCCGGCAGCAAGGACTGGGGGCGGTTGGGGGTGATGGCCCAATTTTACTGTGATGTGTCGCACCTGTTTGATGTACCTCCGGAAGCTTTTTTTCCGCCGCCCAAGGTCCAATCAGCTATTGTCCGGCTAATACCCCACGCAACACCGCCCTACCCTGATTGTGACGTTGTGCGATTGGGAAGAACCGTGCAAATGGCTTTCGCCCAGCGCAGAAAAACATTACGCAATAACTTTAAGGGGGTGCTAAACGACGAAGCCTTTGCCTCGGTGGATGTAACCCCCACCGCCCGCGCAGAAACGTTGCGGCTTGAGCAGTTCGTCGCCCTATCTAGGCTGCCGGGAATTCTCTGATGACACGTGACGCCAATCGCATCGCGGTGTTTTATGTCTGCGTTAACGACCACTCGGGGGCAGCCCTGTGACAACGTATGTCATTGGCGACATTCAGGGCTGCTATGCAGACCTGACGGCCTTACTTACTCAGGTGAAATTTAACCCCAACCGCGACCAACTGTGGTCTGTCGGTGATCTCGTTAACCGAGGCACCGACAACCTTGCTACCCTGCGCTGGTTTTATGCCCACCGATCGGTAGTCAAAGTGGTTTTGGGCAACCATGATCTCCATTTGCTAGCCCACTATGCCGGTGTCGGTAAAAAAAGCCGATCCGATAACTTTGAAGATATTCTTGAGGCAGAAGATGCCGACATACTGCTGGACTGGTTGGTACAGCAGCCCCTCATGCACCGCGAGGGCTCCCTGCTAATGACCCATGCCGGCATTCCGCCCTGCTGGTCGAGTAACGAGGCTTGGGACTATGCCGAAGAAGTGGCCGCCATCTTAAGGGGCCAACGCCGCATCGAATTTTTCAAGGCCATGTATGGCAATGAGCCCTATCGCTGGTCGCCGCACTTAAGGGGTCTGGCACGCTTGCGAACCATTACCAATTACTTCACTCGAATGCGGCACTGCACGGCCTCAGCCGGTCTAGATTTCACCAGCAAAGGTGCCACAGCAAAAGCAGCAACCCTGAACGGTGAGACGTTGAGGCCATGGTTCGAACACCCTCACCGTCTGCGGCCTGATGAACGGCTATTTTTTGGCCATTGGGCATCGCTGGAGGGCAAAACTGACTCTCAGCGGTTTATCGGGCTTGATACCGGCTGCGTCTGGGGACGCTGCCTGACCGTTTATGCCATAGAGACTGATCAGTACTTCAGTCACGGCTGTGATCACTCATGAAAATTTATCGTGTGGGGGGTGCCGTTCGAGATGAGTTACTGGGTTACCCTCACAGCGAAACCGACTGGGTTGTAGTTGGTGGTACACCCCAAGCTTTAGTCGATCAGGGCTTCAGACAAGTTGGGCGCGACTTCCCAGTATTCCTCCATCCTGAAACTCAAGAAGAATATGCCCTCGCGCGAACTGAGCGCAAAAGCGGCTTCGGTTACCACGGATTCGAAGTGCATGCTGCGCCATCGGTAACCCTTGAGGAAGATCTAACGCGGCGTGATCTCACAATTAATGCCATGGCCATGGATGACGACGGCGTACTGGTCGACCCCTATGGTGGCAAACGGGACCTTGAAGCAAAATGTCTGCGGCACGTGTCGCCACATTTTGTGGAAGACCCGTTACGAGTACTGCGGGTCGCGCGTTTTGCTGCCCGTTACTATGCACTGGGTTTCACCGTGGCGGAGGAAACCCTAGACCTCATGAGTACCATTGTGGCTCAGGGAGAACTCGGGCACCTCGCCACCGAGCGAATTTGGGTAGAAACAGAGCGCGCTTTAGGCGAGCAGCACCCTGAAATCTACTTTGAAACGCTGCGACAGTGCGGCGCAATGGCGACGCTCATGCCCGCCGTCGCCGTCACCAGCGGCATTGAACGGCTGAGTCGTGCCGCCCAATTTACAAACCGTACCGATTGCCGGTGGGCTATTTTGCTCTCTGAGCTTCCCTCCAATCAGGCGCGAGCAACCTCAGAGGCCCGGAAAGCACCCAACCAATTTCGAGATCTAGCCGAGCGCCTAACCACTTGGCGACCCCAAACTAAACAAGCCCTTCGAGACCCCAGCGAATGCATGTCACTGCTAGAGGGCTTGGACGCACTGCGTCGGCCTGAACCGTTTGATGGGTTTTGCGAGGCGGCGGCGGCACTAGAATCAAACACCTCGGCAAAGCACCCCAGCTGCATCGCTTTGCAGCAGGCGAAAGAAGCTGCCAATACCGTGAAGGCCCAAACGTTGCTGGAAACCGGGCTTACCGGACCAGCCCTGGGTAAAGCCCTAAGAGAATCCCGCGTCGCGGCAATTGCTGCAGTACTCACCAAGGACTTCGTCAACGACTTAAAGTAGAGTCAATATCCCAAGGCAAGGTGGGTATTACGTGTTTTGGGCCTGTGTGTTTTGGACCTGCCTGTTTTGGAACCCTGTGCTTTATCTCTGCAAGGGTTTAACCAAGTTGCACAGACCTAAGTAAAAGAAGTATCACCGCGCTGAATCTGCACACCCACCGCATCAGCCTCAGCAACCGCCGTGGGCTTAAGCACCCGTAACTGCAGCCACTGCACGCCAAACTCCTCGAGAATTATGACAGCAAGGTGCTCGGCGAGGGTTTCGATGAGCTCAAAGGATGAAGCTTCCACCTCAGCAATGACCCGCTGCGAAATCGCTGCATAGTCAATGGCCTTTGTCAGATCGTCTTCTTTAGCCGCAGCCCTATTGTCGGTGGCCATTTCAAGATCAAACACCAAAGGCTGGCGTATCTTTCGCTCCCAATCGTAGACGCCAATTACCGTCTCAGCGCGAAGACCCTTTATAAAAACTTTATCGCTCATGCCACCTCCGGGGGGTGCAACAACGTCATAGGCCAACGCGGCCGCACCTCGGCCTCATCGGGGTCCCGCTGTCCCGCGGCGAGCCTGAGCGCACCCGCGTAAGCAATCATGGCACCGTTATCCGTGCACAACGCCAAGGGCGGGTAGTGCACCGCAACACCCATCGGTGCCAGCTTTTCGGCCAAGACCTTTCTAAGCCGCCGATTGGCGCTCACCCCACCGGCCATCACCAACGTCTTGAGCGATTCTTGCTCCAAAGCTCTGCGACACTTAATCACCAGCGTATCGACAACGGCAATTTCAAAAGCACAGGCAATATCGGCCCTGTCCTGATCGGTAAGACCGGTGGCTTCACGGCAAGCTCGAACGGTGGTTAATGTGTGGGTTTTCAAACCGCTAAAGCTCATATCGAGGCCGGGCTGTCGAACCATGGGCCTAGGGAAATCGAAGCGATCAGGATTGCCCTTTTCAGCCAGCTTTGCCACCTGAGGACCCCCAGGGTAGGGTAAGTCGAGCAATTTGGCGGTTTTATCAAAGGCTTCCCCCGCGGCGTCGTCGACCGACTCCCCCAGCAGCGTGTAACGACCCAAGCCATCGACTCGCACCAACTGGCTGTGACCACCACTCACCAAAAGCGCAATAAAAGGATACTCAGGGGGGTGCTCGCCCAACATTGGCGCCAGCAAATGCCCTTCCATGTGATGCACGCCCAGGCACGGAATGCCAAGACCCCGGGCCATAGAGCGCCCTAGAGTGGCACCGACCATGAGCGCGCCCATCAAACCCGGGCCAGCGGTATAGGCAATACCCTCCAGCTCGCTTTTATCCAGCCCGCTTCGCTGTAATACCTCGTTAATCAGCGGTAGCGTCTTACGAATATGATCTCTCGAGGCCAGCTCAGGCACCACACCACCGTATTCGGCATGCACCTCAACCTGACTGTATAAAGCCTCGGCCAACAAACCGCGATCAGTATCGTAAACCGCAACGCCGGTCTCATCGCAGCTGGTTTCAATCCCCAAAACCTTCAAAACAACCCTCCTAAAGTCCTAAGCGCGGCAAAGTAACACGTTGATTGCCTTTGCAAAATACTGTTTGGATGCCTATACTGCGCGCCCGCTGCCGGTCTAAAGACCGAAAAAGGCCGTGGACCAACCACCAGATTAAAGTAAAAAAACAGGAAGCAACGTTAATGCCCGCAGTTAAGGTTAAAGAAAACGAGCCCTTCGACGTCGCACTGCGACGCTTCAAGCGTTCGTGCGAAAAAGCAGGTTTACTCGCTGAAGTCCGTAAGCGCGAACACTACGAGAAGCCCACCACAATTCGTAAGCGTGCTGCAGCTGCCGCTGTTAAGCGTCACGCCAAGAAAATGTCGCGCGAGAATCGCAAGCGACAGCGTTTGTATTGATTCTTGGTAATACGACGTGACTAACCTGGTCGCTACTATCAAGGCGGAAATGAAAGCCGCCATGAAAGCCCGGGACAAACCCCGGCTAGGGACCATACGGCTGATTCAAGCCGAGTTCAAACGCATTGAAGTCGACGAGCGCATTGATATAGATGATGCCAGAGCGCTAACCATTCTCGACAAAATGGTTAAGCAGAGACGCGACTCAGCCACGCAGTACCGCGACGCCGATCGTGAAGAATTAGCGGCTCAAGAAGATCTAGAGATTGCCGTCATTCAGGAGTTCCTACCCGAGCAATTGGGCGAGGCAGAAATTGCTAGCGCCATTGACGAAGCGCTTGCCTCGATTGACGCTACCGGCATGGCCGCCATGGGCCCTTTAATGGCAGTGCTGAAGCCTAAAATGCAGGGGCGCGCCAACATGGGTGAGGTCTCCAAGCTGGTTAAGGCCAAGCTCAACAGCTGATTTGAACGCGGCCCGCTCTTAGCCTCGTGGCACGCATCCCTCAAAAATTCATCGATGACTTGCTAGACCGAGTTGATATCGTTGAGGTCATTGACCGACGGGTGAAGCTTAAAAAAACTGGCAAGAACTTTTCCGCTTGCTGCCCTTTCCACGACGAAAAAACTCCCTCCTTTTCCGTAAATCCGGGCAAGCAGTTCTATTACTGCTTCGGGTGCGGTGCGGGAGGCAATGCTTTGGGCTTTCTGATGGACTACGAGCGGCTGGAGTTTCCGGAAGCTGTAGAGTCTTTAGCTCAAACCGTCGGGTTACAGGTGCCCAAAGAAGAACTTCGACCCGGACAAACGCCTCCCCAGGACACCAACCGCCCTATTCTCGAACAGTTAGAGCAGGCAACACGTTTTTATGAGCACAGCCTCAGGAAGCACCCGGAGGCTAAGCGCGCAGTTGCCTATTTAAAGGGCCGGGGTCTCAGCGGCGAAATTGCCCGAGCCTTTCGCGTAGGCTTTGCCCCTCCGGGGTGGGATAACCTTCTGCAAACCGCCGACAACGATGCGCAACAAATCAAGCGACTCACCGATGGCGGCATGCTTGTCACTAATGACCGCGGCCGCACTTACGATCGTTTTCGCGATCGCATAGTTTTCCCCATTCTTGACGCCCGAGGTCGGGTCATTGCTTTTGGTGGCAGGGTGCTTGGTGACGATAAACCCAAATATTTAAACTCGCCTGAAACGCCGGTTTTCCACAAGTCACGAGAACTTTACGGCCTGTATCAAGCGCGTAAATCAGAGCGCAGCCTCAACCGCATTGTTGTTGTCGAAGGCTACATGGATGTTATTGCCCTCGCGCAATACGGCATTGGCTATGCCGTCGCCACGCTGGGTACCGCCACCAGCGAAGCCCACATGGAGCGGTTATTCCGCCATGTGCCTGAGGTCGTGTTTTGCTTCGATGGTGACGAGGCTGGCCGCAAGGCGGCTTTTCGCGCTTTAGAGAGCACCCTGCCGGTCATGCAAGACGGGCGGCAGGCACGATTCTTATTTGTTCCGGACGGTGAAGACCCAGACTCGCTGGTGCGTGCTCGGGGTGCAGAGCATTTGGAGCACCTGTTTTCCTCTGCCACACCCCTGGAAGAGTTCCTGTTTGATTGGGTAGCTAAAGACTTAGACGTTAGCACGCTGGATGGCCGGGCTCGGTTCTCCAAACAAGCCGCGCCCTTCGTGCACCTCATCCCTGAGGGCGTCTTTAAAACACTTATGTATCAGTCACTTGCAGATCGCACCGGTATCGACATTGACAGCCTGAAGCGACTGCAGGCCCCGCTGCCCGACCTGCAGGCCGATGAGACAAACAGCGCACAGTCGGGATTTTCCGGTGAGGCCGGGGCCTATCACGACACAGATCAAGGCTATTCCTCCGATAGCGATGACGCGCCGCCGCCCGGGCTGGACATTGAGCCATATCCGGATTCTGAGGGAGCAAGCTCGGAGCCTCATCACGACAGCTTAACGCCCACCAGCGGCAGCGCGACCCAGAGGCTCCTTGGACTCTTGGTGCTCAATCCACAACTGTCCAGCACGCTGGATGCGACGTTAATGCCCAAAGAACAGCGGCGGGATATTGCCCTTTTGAAAGATGTGATTGAGAACATCAACAGCCAGCCTGACATTTCTACCGCATCACTCCTGGGGTTTTGGCATGGCACACCCGAAGGCCAGCTGCTGACAGAACTTGCAGGCAGGGAGCCAATTGAGGACCCCGACCAGCTTTCCGAACTCGCTGACGCCTTGTTCCAACAGCTGCTTCGAGAGGGCCCTTTGAGCCAACTTAAACAAGAAGCTGCGCTGCTAAAGGCCAAACCCTACGAAACCCTCGGCGATTCTGAAAAACAGGAATTAATGCGTCTAATGCGAGACATTCGAACCCTATCGGGACGTAACTGAATTTAGCTGAAACGCACTATTGGCGCCAAAAACCCCCGCAATAGCGCTAGACTTGGTGCCTGCGCTGGTAATAAACCGTAAATCGGTGTTTTTTAATGGTCGGACTAGCCTTAGCACGCTACAATCCCGCTCTTATTTTTTTCTCATAATTACAGGTTCCACGCATGTCCGAAAAAGTGCATCAGCAATCGCGCCTCAAAGCGCTAATTGCTAAGGGTAAGGAGCAGGGCTACCTCACCTACGCCGAAGTCAACGATCACCTACCTCAAGATATTTCTGAACCCGATCAGGTTGAAGACATCATTCAAATGATCAACGACATGGGTATTCAGGTCTTTGAGCAAGCCCCCGATGCTGACGAATTGATCCTGACTGAAGGTGACCGGTCTGCTGACGAGATCGCGGCCGCTGAAGCCGCTGCCGCTCTTGCCGCTGTTGAAAACGAAGCCGGACGCACTACCGACCCTGTTCGCATGTACATGCGGGAAATGGGTACGGTTGAACTGCTGACCCGCGAAGGCGAGATCGTTATCGCCAAGCGCATTGAGGAAGGTATTCGTGAGCTAATGGCCGCGATGGCGCACTACCCGGGTGTAGCCCGGAAACTTAGCAACGCCTATGACATGGTGGCCAAGGAAGAGCGCAAACTTTCAGACATTTTAATTGGCTACCTCGATCCGGCAGAGCACGTCCCTTCAGCGCAAGAAATGGCGGAAGCCGCCGAAGCCGCCGCTGCAACCGCTACCGATGACGACGACGACACTGAAGTCGAGACGGGACCAGACCCGGTTGAAGCAAAGAAACGATTTACCGCATTAAAGCGACAGTGCACCAAAACTGAAAAAGCCATTGCTACCCACGGCTACGGTCACAAAACCGCGACCGCGGAAATGGACAAGTTGGGCGAGCTGTTTAAGTTCTTCAAGCTTACCCCCCGCGTATTTGACCCACTCATTGATGAGCCGCGTGAATCGCTGTACATCATTCGCAAGCAGGAACGAGCCATCATGCGCATTGCCGTTCGCGAGTGTCGTATGGATCGCAAAGAGTTCATTAAGAGTTTCTCGGGTTCTGAAAGCGACAGCCGCTGGATTTCTCGTGTCGCTAGAAAGAAGGACATTGGTGCGCGCCTGGCACTGCACAAAGATGATATTCAACGGATGCAGCGACGCATTAGCGAAGTCGAGCAAGCAACCGGGCTAAGCGTGGCCGAGATTAAGGAAATTAATCGCCGCATGAGCATGGGTGAAGCCAGAGCTCGCCGTGCCAAGAAAGAAATGGTGGAAGCCAACCTTCGTCTGGTTATCTCCATCGCGAAGAAGTACACCAACCGCGGATTGCAGTTCCTCGATCTTATTCAGGAAGGCAACATTGGCTTGATGAAGGCGGTCGATAAATTTGAGTATCGACGCGGTTATAAGTTTTCGACCTACGCCACTTGGTGGATTAGACAGGCCATTACCCGATCGATTGCTGATCAGGCCCGCACTATCCGTATTCCAGTACATATGATCGAGACCATTAACAAGCTCAATCGTATTTCACGGCAGATGCTGCAAGAAATGGGGCGTGAACCCACGCCAGAGGAACTGGGTGAGCGCATGGAAATGCCTGAGGACAAAGTCCGCAAGGTGTTGAAAATTGCGAAAGAACCCATTTCTATGGAAACACCCATTGGCGACGACGAAGATTCGCACCTGGGCGACTTCATTGAAGACGTCACCATATCCAGTCCCGTCGATTCGGCCACTGAAGAGGGCCTGACTGAAGCGACCCAAGATGTCCTAGCAGGACTGACCGCTAGGGAAGCCAAGGTACTACGCATGCGCTTTGGGATTGGCATGAACACCGACCACACCCTAGAGGAAGTTGGTAAACAGTTCGATGTAACACGGGAACGTATCCGTCAGATCGAAGCCAAAGCTTTGCGTAAATTGCGTCATCCCACGCGATCTGATTACCTTCGCAGCTTCTTAGACGAGTAATCCTGACTACAGGTGTCAGTAATAAAAAGCATCAGAGCGGGCTTCAATAGCCCGCTTTTTTTTTGCTCAGACTAGGAAGCACCTCGGTCCATCGCAATCGAAATATGCGAACACAAGCAGCTGGATACCCGCGGCAAAGGGGTTCTCCTTGGCGTTTCCAGGGCAATAAATAACCAGAAAAATTGACTCTTCACGGTTTAGCATGCGCTTAATTGCCCGCAATACTGCCTACTCGCTTCGGTTGAGCCTAGGGCCAATTCGCCTTATGTTGTTACTCAATAAAAATATCAGTGCACACGCTGAAGGATTAACCCATGCTACGAGCGACCTTGATCATTGTAGCCGCGTTGGCTTTGTCTGCGAACGTTCACGCGCAATCTGATTCTAGTTTTCTAGAGGAGATTCTCGTCACCGCGCAAAAGCGGCAGCAGCAAGCGATTGACGTACCCATTGCGATCAGCACATTTTCCCAGCGAGATATCATCAATACGGGCGCACTCAATTTACAGGATATCGGCGCCTATATTGTGGGATTTGATGCAGGTGGAGAAAGCTTTACCCAGCAGGGCTACCAGATTCGCGGCATTTCAAGCCCGAATATTTCAACGGGCGGAGACCCGTCGGTCGCTACTTTTTACGATGATACCTACCTGCCCCGAGCTGCAACAACCGTCGCCTTCGCCGATATAGAGCGAGTTGAAGTCCTTCGTGGTCCCCAAGGAACGCTATTTGGGCGAAACGCAGCCGCGGGCGTCGTCAATATGATCCCCAATGCTCCCAGTGATACCTTTGAGGGTTTTGCACGCCTGCGAGCAGGCAACTATAACCTCATGCGTTTAGAGGGCATGGTGAACATCCCCGTCAGTGATACATTTTCCCTGAGAGCGAATGCCTTGATAAATCAGCGGGATGGTATTTCGGAAAATGTCGAACTCGCCGAATTTGATGCCGCCGAAAAAGGCAACTGGGCTGGGCGGCTTGCCATGCGGTGGGTGCCCTCTGAGACAACAACACTTCAATTGGCCGTCGATGTCGATCGCTTCGACCAGGCTCCCAGTATGGCACTCGGTGTCAGCCCTTATTCACTCAACACCAACCCCTTCAGTGGGCGGTATGCAAACGATGTCATCAATGGCGAAGAAACCCGCGATATGTGGGGCGTTACGGGCAAATGGTTTCAAGATTTAAATGCGCAATGGACTATGACCGCCATTGCCAACTATCGCGATTTTGATACCTCTAACAGACAAGACGAAGACGGTACGGCCGATGCCACGCGCTACTTCGATACGAATAACGTTGAAGATTCTGATATTGCTTACGGGGAGTGGCGATTTAACTACAACACCGATCGTATTAACGCGGTGATGGGCGCCACCTATAGCCACGAAAACACCTATCAACGGACTGAGGCCAACGCATTGGCAGATTCAATCGCAAGATTGGTCACCCAAGATTTCAATGCCGGCTTCGGCTTCAATATGGATCATATTTGGAAACCAGACGACTATGCCATCGCCCTGAGTGCAGTAGGCATACCTGTTACCAGCGGTGAAATTAGTGAATCCGGTGATTTTTGGTACGAATTTATTTCTGGCGCTTTAGGAGAGCCCATGTTGTTTGGGCCCTCTTTCGCTGGCGAAGTCTGGAGTGAATCTATTATCAACGAGGGCGAATTTGAGAACTACGGTTTTTACGCCGATGTCGAGTACGCGCTGAATGATCGTTTATCTCTTACTGCGGGCTTGCGCTATAGCGAAGATACCAAGGAGTTTAGCTGGTTAATTCCACCCACAACTTTTGCTGACCTTCGCCCAGGTGTCAGTAACCAAATTTTCGTCGACGCCTCAGGGGAATACGCTGGGGCCACCACGCGCCCCACCATCGCAAAGGACAGCTGGAGCAAGACGACTGGGCGGCTAGTGGCCACTTTTCGCTTGAGTGAGCAACTGATCGCCTATGGCTCTGCGTCCACCGGCTATAAAGCTGGAGGCTTCGACTCCCTTGCTATAAAAACGTCGCAGGAACCGCTGCAGCCAGAGAATTCAGAGCAATATGAGCTCGGTCTCAAGGGAGACTTGTTTAACCAAAAACTACAAATTCAATTGGCGCTCTTTGATTTGTCAGTGGATGGTCGACAACGGTCAGTGGAAACTCGTCCCCCCGGTCAAGACAATGCGATTCCTACCGTCATTAACGTCGATTCGTCTGTTCAAGGGGTAGAGCTAAACTTAAACTGGTTAATTACTGAGGATCTCTTGTTTACGGCACTAACCACCTATCGTGAAGAAGAGAATAAATCGGGCGAGTTTTACGATGCCAAAGGCGAGCTTACGCGTTTTGACAGTAGCTCAGACACGGCGGGCAACTACACGCTCACCATGAACTGGCGGCCCAAATTGGCTGCAGGTAATTTGCTGGTGCGCGGTGAGTACATTTACGCTGAAAACACACGCGACGCAGGCGACGCCAACTACAATCCCGATTTTGAATCGATTAGTGGATATACCGACGATAGCCGCTTGGTGAATGGTCGCGTTGCCTGGAGTGACCCAAAGGACCGCTGGGAGGTCGCCCTATGGGGGCGCAACCTTACCGATGAAGATCGCCTGAGCGGTATCAGCCAAACGACCGTAGCGGTGTTTGGAACACCGATCATTCGTATTTTAGACCCGCGAACGTGGGGTATCGAAGCCATTTACCGTTTTTAAAGGGCGCTGCCATTTACGCCTAAGTGGCTTACACTGTTGGTGCAAACAGGACCCCGGGGGGAGGACCTATGGACATCGGTACGAGTCGCTGGCTAGCTTTAATCTTTGTGACACTCACGTTATGGGGTTGCGGTGAAACCGGGAACTCAACCAATAACCTAAGCGACCGTGTCGAGTCATCCCAAGCACTTATCAACCCTAAGCAAGTCGGTGCAAGTGACTACGGATCACAGTGCCTCTCTTGCCATGGTGCCCGGGGTCTTGGACAGGAGGCGCTGCAAGCGCCTGCCCTAACCTCCCTTGATCCCGTTTATATTGGGCGCCAACTCCGTCACTTTAGAGATGGGGTACGCGGTGCACACCCAGAAGACACCCACGGGTCGATAATGGCCGCCAGCAGTGTCGGGCTCAGTGATTCCAGCATTGCTGATCTGGCCGGCTATATCGACGCACTGCCGAATGCTTTGCCTGTCGCCACCATTAAAGGCGACATTGCCCAGGGCAAGGATTACCACCTTAACTTGTGCTCCGCTTGTCACGGCTCCAATGCTTTGGGCAATGTGGCCCTAGAAGCACCCGCCCTAGCAGGGCTTAACGACTGGTATGTGTTGTCCCAGTATGAAAAATTTCGCGGCGGTCTGCGGGGCGCTCATTCAGAGGACCGCTGGGGTGTTCAAATGGTGCGCTTAGCCCCAGCAATCACAGATACCGACATCCTAGAATCGATTGCGGCTTACCTGGCCACCCTGCCACCGGAAGCTTAAATGCGCGCAGTGCTCTACATTTGGCTGTCCCTGACAGCGGCAGGCTTTGCCGCTGCTGGCGAAGCCCCAAAGTTATCAAACTTCTGTCCACCTGCCTTGCGGCTTGATGAGACAGGGCACTGCAAACTGCACAGCCAATATTTGGCTTACGACTCACTGTATGGCAAAGGGGTTGGCGGACCGAAAACGGGCTTGCCCCCCGTTAGAGATGGCTTCACACCGCAGCAGATTGATCTGGGCCGCTACCTGTTCTTCGATCCGCTATTGTCCAAAAACGGTGAGGTGGCCTGCTCGACCTGTCACGACCCTGCGCTGGGCTTAAGTGATGGCCGACGTCTTAGCATTGGCGTGCAAGGCACAGAAATTGCGCGGTCTGCACCCTCGCTCTGGAATGTCGCTTTTCTCCAGAAGTTACTGTGGGACGGCAGTAAGTCGTCGCTAGAGGCGCAGCTGCAAGGACCGCTCTATGCCGATAACGAAATGGGCAACGACCCGGCTACGCTGTTGGCATCACTGCAAAACAACGCGGTGTATTCAGATCTTTTTAAAGTGGCGTTTGAAGAAGACGTGCTCACTCTCGACCAAGTCTATGCAGCACTGGTCGCCTTTGAAAGTTCCCTCATCTCCCTAAACAGCCGCTATGACCTTTACGCCCATGGCGTTCACGACGCCCTCTCATCTCAGGAGAAGGAGGGGCTAAACGTTTTCCGCTCATTCGTGGCGCGCTGTGCGGAGTGCCATACCCCGCCTTTGTTTACCAACCAGCAAATTGCCGTGCTGGGAGTACCCGAACGTGACGACCGCCCCTTAGACCCGGGTGCCGCCGGCGCATCGGGAGATGCCACGCAACGAGGCGGCTTTAAAGTACCCAGCTTACGCAATGTGGCATTGACCGCGCCGTATATGCATGCCGGTAACTTTGACTCGCTGCGAGAAGCCGCGGCGTTTTACACCGGCGGACGAGGCCACGCAGTGCCCAAGGGAGAAGACTTAAGACTGCATTGGCACATTTGGAATCCCGAGCTCACCGACAAGGAGCTCGATCGCCTCGTTGACTTTCTGCAGACCCTTACGGATCAGGCGTTCTTGCCCGAAATACCCAAATATTTACCCTCGGGGCTGCCCCCTGCGCGGGCTGCAAGACTTGCCCCAGAGGGTAAGACTGCGTTACACCGTCAGTCTAATAACAATATTAAACTAGCGGCTCAACCAGCGGCACCAATCGCGACATCAATAGCTGCCCCACTAACAGCTCAACCAAAGGCACTGCCATGACACCCTCACAATCAACCAGTTCGCAGTCGATGTTCTCCCATCGCAGCTTCAAGACGCTATGTATTCTCTTTGCGTGCGCTGTGAGCAACAGTCATGCCGCCATTCACGATGTCCGTGAGGGCGATTCGATTCAAGCGGCCGTCGAAGCAGCAAGCCCCGGAGACATTATTCAGGTGCACCCTGGCTTGTACCGAGAAACCGTTTACGTGGACAAAGACGACATTACCCTGCGTGGCGTAGTGGAAGACGGCGAGTGGCCCAATCTTGAGGGCGATAAGCAACTTAACGACGCCATCTTGTATTCGGGTAATGGCTTTACTGTGGAGTGGTTCAAAATAACCAATTACAAAGGCAATGCCATTATGGGGCAGGCCGGTAACAACTTTTCGATACGCAACAACTGGGTCATTGATACGGGGGTATACGGCATTTTCCCTGAATTCGGTGAAAACGGATTGATTGAAAACAACGTGCTTAGCGGCATCGAAGACGCCGCCATTTATGTGGGCATGAGTGATTACATTGACGTCCGCAATAACCGGGTATTCGATAACGTCGCCGGCATTGAAATAGAAAATAGCCGTCATGCGCTGGTTGAGGGCAACATTGCCCACAACAACACCGGCGGTATTTTAGTGTTTATTACACCGGGACTGCCGATTAAAACCTCATACGATGCCATCGTTCGACGCAACACCGTAATCAATAACAACACGCCAAATTTTGCGATTCCCGGATCACTGGTTGCGGGCATACCCTCGGGCACCGGTATGCTGATTTTGGCCGGTGATGACGTAATTATTGAAGACAACATAATTACGGGCAACAACACCGCGGGCATTATTGTAACCAGCCAGGACTTTGCCACCGACGTTGCCGGTGATCCCGATTCTGATCCCAATCCAGATCGCGTCCAAATTTTGGATAACGTGATGTTTGATAACGGCAATGACCCTGCCACCGAAGTAAAAGCCCTAATGCTGACGCAATTTTCAACCACTGGGCCTGACATACTGGCTTTTAAAGGCGCGGCCCATGCCGATAGGGAGAGCTGTGTGAGCCGAAAGTCGGCCTACCGCACCTTTGGCCTTGGCGATTGGGGCGACTGCAACAGCCCAACCGTGCGCGCTGCTGACGCCGTAAGCTCCGCTCCCGCTCTAGCCGGCACGACACGAGGAGTAAGCAGCAAAATGCTGGCTGAGCCCGCCGCACCCCGCGTGATTACGGTCGATGCGGACGGCGCCAAGTTGGTTTACCAAGGCATCTGTGCCGGCTGTCACACCTACAACGTACGCATGATTGGCCCGCCCGTCATGGCGATTAAGGCCCAGTATGGCGAGGATGCGAGTGCCATTGCGCAGTACATTGCAGCGCCCGAAAAAAAGCGACCCGACTTTCCCTCCATGCCACCGCAGAACCACCTGTCTGAAGAAATGCGACTGGAGGTCGCCAAGTACATGCTAACCCTGAACAAGTAATGGTTAGCATCACCTTCGGCCGGCATCTTTTGCACTAGCACTTTCGATGGGTTGCTCTCGGTCCTTAACTGGAGGCGGTACTTTGCCAGCCAGTAACCGGCCGTTAGAAACTCTCTGTCAATGGCAGACTCACTGTTGCCTTTGACCCTAACTCGGTGCGAGCTAGGGTTACAGCGCCACCCATTGATGCCGCAATGCTTGCACAAACCGTCAAGCCAAGGCCTGCATGACTGCCGTCTTCGGCTGTCGTGATAAAAGGTTGAAATGCCTGGTGTGCAATCTTTGGTGTCACACCCCCGGCGGCGTCTTCAATGGTGATCGTCAGTTCTCGCGCTTGTGCAGTCTCGACAACTTTGATCCAGCGCGGTGGCAGACCCTCATCTTCAAGAAGGGGATTGCGTTGAGGAGCCTCACCGTAGGCTTCAATCGCGTTGTCTAGTAGGTTAACTATTAACTCCTGAAACGCACTGGGTGAGGCTTCTATTGTCTTGTTAGCCTCTTCAGAAGTGCCTTTTGAGCTGTCTTCAGTGCTGTTATCAGTAGTTTCGTCAGCGCTATAAATAAGCTCGATATCTGCGCCGGTGAACCGCTTGGCCATCAATTCAAGGGCCGTTACCAATGCCTCGGTGGGATTGATATTGGTAGTCGTATCGGCACCGGTCGGCGAAAACGCCTTCATGCCCCCCACAAGTCGCGCTGCCCGCGCTATTTGCGTGTCAATGCGCTCGAGTTTCTTTAGGGCTGACTCGGCGTCTAATGTCCCTTTCTCAATAACGCGCCGAAGGTTAAATGCCGCCATACGAATAACATTGAGCGGCTGGTTAATTTCATGAGCCGCACTAGAGGCCAATTTTCCTACCGAGGCCAAACGCGCACTGTGTTTTAAGCGCGCGGCGAGCTCCTCAGCGGCCGGGCGATCATCGTCTGCAGACAAAAGCAGATCTCCTCTTTGTACATAGGTAATGTTTTGATCATGCCAGAGTCCACTGGGCTGGCATACCTCGTCGGTGTTCGGTAGGGTTTGCCCTCCTCATCATTAATGCACAACGCGACAGGACGGATTTATGGATACAAACAGCCTTTTTTCTCTGGAGGGTAAGACTGCCCTTGTGACAGGTGGCTCAAGAGGCATTGGTCTCATGATTGCCAAAGGCTTCATTGCACAAGGCGCCAAAGTTTATATTTCATCGCGCAAAGCCGAAGTTTGTGACGAAGTCGCCGCTGAGCTCGGCGACAACTGTCACTCACTGCCCGCCGACATCTCCACCGTTGATGGCTGCCGCGCTCTCGCCGAGGCTATGACCGCGAAGGAGCCTAAACTCGATATTTTGGTCAACAATGCCGGCGCCGCTTGGGGTCAAGATTTCGAAGCTTTTCCAGAAAAAGGCTGGGATAAGGTCATGGACCTTAACGTAAAGTCACTGTTCTTTTTGACGCAGGCGCTCTTCCCTACCTTAAAAGCTGCCGCCACGGCAGCGCGCCCGGGCAAAGTGATCAACATTGCCTCGATTGACGGCTTGCGCCTTAACCCTTGGGAAACCTACAGCTATCAGGCCTCTAAAGCGGCGGTGATTAACCTCACCAAGCGCCTATCGGCACGATTGATCACTGATCACATAAACGTGACGGCTATTGCTCCCGGCGCTTTTGCCTCTGAAATGAACAAAGCAGCCCGTGACTATGGCGATGCCATTGCTCCTGGAATTCCCAGTGGGCGTATCGGTGCCGATGAGGATATGGCCGCGGCCGCTATCTATCTCGCTGCAAGGTCTGGCGATTATGTCGTCGGGGAAACGGTAGCTGTCGATGGTGGCGTGGTTAACGCCTCACTGCCAGACGCCTGGGAACCTGCCTGATCTAACCTAAACTCGGCGGGCGGCCCACACAGCCGCCGCCGAACCACTTTTCACCACAAGTGCCCATAAACTCAGCAATGGCCCTCGCGCTTGCGTCGCAAGACCTCGGGCTTCATCACGATGGGCGATCTCATCGGCTTGGCACTCCTCCAAGATCAACCGAATATCGGCATACTTGCCTTCGGGATCTATTCGATTCAGCTGCTCCTGATAATGATGATCGACGAAAGTTTCCACGGCCTCGATGGTCACAAACACACTATTTGCTCCCAGCATTGCCGGCAAAGCCCCGGTCAACCAGCCCATGACACGCCACAAAGGCAACAACCGCGTGTGTTGGCTCTCTTGAAGCAGTGCACTGATGCGCTGTAAGTGTGTTTCTTCGGTCGCCAGGTGATGCTGCGCAAATTCCCTGACACCAGCATCCCGGCTTACCGCCAAAATACCCTGGTAAATCATGACCGCACCCATCTCACCCGCATGGTCAGACCTGAGATCTGCTATCAGCCACTCGGGCAAGCTATGCCTAGAGGCATTGGCGGCATTGGGCACCGATTGAGCTGGTTTGGGGGCAGGGTTGGACATGAATTCTCCGCGTTAACAGCCTCTACAGTAACGAAAGTCGAGACGAAATCCCGTCAGATCCAATAAATACCACTGATTTCTGTTAATCTGCGCCCCGCGCGTGGATATTTCTATCCATTCCCGCCCCAAACCCCTTCATCGCGAGCGATACAGCGAAAAAAATCATGTTTAAAATTCGTACATTTAATGCCATCTCGGTCAAAGGGCTTGAGAGATTTCCCAGACAATCCTATGAGGTAGGCGGTGAAATTGGCAGCGCCGATGCCATGCTGTTGCGCAGCCATAAGCTTCAGGCTGACGAAATATCTGCATCGGTGACCGCCATTGCCCGAGCAGGTGCTGGCGTTAACAACATCCCCTTGAGCCATTGCACAGAACTTGGCATTCCCGTTTTTAACACCCCTGGAGCCAATGCTAATGCCGTAAAGGAGCTTGTCGCTGCAGGTTTGCTGTTGGCCTCTCGGGATATTTTGGGCGGTATAGACTTCGTCAATAGCCTTTCAGAGGACCTTGATGAACAAGCGATGGGCCCGCTGCTTGAGGCGGAAAAAAAGCGCTTTGCCGGCGCTGAGCTCAAAGGTAAGACCCTAGGGGTTTTAGGCTTGGGCGCTATTGGCAGCCTGGTCGCTCAGTTAGGCCTCGAATTAGGGATGGATGTTGTTGGCTTCGACCCCGCTATTTCTATAGAGGCGGCATGGCAGCTGCCGAGCAGCGTCAAGCGCATGGAAAATATGCAGGCGCTATTTTCGCGTGCCGATTACATTTCAATTCACGTGCCTGCCATTGAAAGCACCCATCACCTGATTAATCAGGAGACTTTGAAATACTTTAGATCTGACGCATGTCTACTGAACTTTGCAAGAGAGCAGATTGTAGACACCGAGGCGGTTGCTGCTGCCCTTGATAAACAGGGTTTAGGACGCTACATCACTGACTTTCCCCACCCTCTGCTACGTGGACGCAAAGACTGCATTCTTATGCCCCACATTGGAGCCAGCACCGCGGAGGCCGAGGAAAATTGCGCCATTATGGGCGCCGATCAACTTCGCGCTTTCTTGGAGCACGGCAATATTCGCAACTCCGTAAACTTTCCCAGATTGGAACTTGAGCGCACAACCGGTTCGCGCATTGCGATTACCAATACCAACTTACCCGGCACACTGAGCCACATTTTGACGGCCATCGGTGACAGTCAAATCAATGTCGTGGATCTGTTAAACAAAAGCCGAGATGAAATTGCGTATAACTTGATTGACCTCAACACCACACCACCGGCAGACCTGCTAGAGCAGCTGCGTGGTATTGAGGGCGTCATCAATGTTCGCTGCATTCCAGACCAAGCAGCAGATTGAGTAATTTCAGCTGCTTGGTGAGGCCAAACATCTGATAAACTTTCCGCTTTCGGGCCCATAGCTCAGTTGGTTAGAGCAGTCGACTCATAATCGATTGGTCGTAGGTTCAAGTCCTACTGGGCCCACCACTTCACTGCGTTCGTGCTGAACCTGTGGGACTATTCCAGCCCGCGCGCAAAGCGCTCGGTCGTTCACCGGCTCGAAGCGATGCTTCTCGAAACCCCGGTTCACCCTACTGGGCCCACCACTTCATTGCATTCGTGCTGAACCTCAGCGGACTATTCCAGCCCGCGCGAGACGCTTGGGCGTTCGCTGGCTGGAAGCGGTGCTTCTCGAAACCCCACATCACCCTACTGGGCCCACCATTTTCTACGCCAAAAAAAAAGGCCGCTATCAAGCGGCCTCATCTAACTCTGTGGGCTAATCGTCCAATGCTTCGAATTTGAACTTTTGGCCGCCCAGCGTGGCTTCGTACATCAGACCGCCTTTGGCAATCGTGAAGATCGCCATACCACTGCGACCATCGTACTGCTTATTTTCAGCGGTTACGTCGTTAGAGTCGGCGTCGGTCCCGGCAGACGCAGTGCCACCGCCACCAGTTGAAGTCGAAGCCGTTGCGCTCGCGGTGAGCGCCACCGCAGTCGCCTGTGCACCAAACTCAAAATTGCCCGACGTGAAGTCGTTATAGGAGCGCTCATCTCGGAAGAAAATCATTTGGCTATACACCTGTCCGCCTAACTGCAGGCCATAGGTGATTTGACTCATTTTTACCTTGCCCGTCCGCTCGCCATCCTGATAGACAAAACCCTTACCGTGCGCACCACCAATGCCAATGCCGCCTTTTCCGATACTGGGGAACACTGCGTAGCCATAAGCGTCCTCAATAAAATCGCCAGCACCCGCCGTGCGGAAATTCTCCAGTGTCGTCTCGACCTCATCAGCCAGCGCCGGCTGGATCATAAACGCACAAAAACTCAGCACTATGGCTCTCACAATTTGCATAAATCTCTCCCTTCTAGGAATGGTCTTCCGACATACCACCACGACATGCCAACTCACTATGGTATATCAACAGGAACCGAACAAATGTGCAATAAGTGACACACTGTACTGGCGCCCCACCCTCTGAGGCGATCACCAGGGAATCGGCTGGCCCACTGACGCTTATCGCCGCTTCTCAAATAGTGATGCTGCCCAAACGGGCACAGTGCCCGGGAATAGAACTCAACTAAGCGAGCCTAGCGCGCTCTCCGCACTCTCGTAACCCAGCTCGATCATCTCTTCCGCACGGTCGAACTCTAGGGTGCCGCAGGCGTTACGGGGAATTTCGACCACAACGTCTGGCGGATAGATGGCAAGCTTGTGACGCGCAATCGCACCCTGCATAGCATCGAACGTTTGGTTAGCAACGTCGAACATATCCATATCAATATCGACTTTACTCACTGAACGCCGGGCGAGGTCTTCAATGTAAGTTTGCACCTTTTCACGAAGACCACTTTGACCTTCCGCCGTTATTTGCTTTGCGGGCTGGGCATAGGCGAGGGGCTTGCCGTTGAGGTTCACCGCCAGCTTCACGCTGGTAGCGTCATTGAAGGTCGGTGCAATAGGCACTGGATTCAAAATGCCACCATCAAGCAGGCGCTGCTCACCCAGCTGGGCCGGGGTAAAAAACAGTGGCAGTGAAATAGATGCCCGGATGGCATCAAATACTGGACCGCGATTTAGCCAGACTTCCTTTTCATCTTCGATATTTGCGGCAACGGCTGTGAAGGTAATCGGCAAGTCTTCGATGCAATGATTACCGACCAGCTCTTTCAAGGTTTCGATAATCCGATCACCTTTTACAAAACCGCCATCACTCAGGGTGAGGTCGAGTAACTTAACAATATCGAGCTTGTCGAGGGCTCGCAGCCAGTCGGTAAACTCCGACAATTTGCCACAGGCATATATTCCACCCACCAGCGCGCCCATTGAGCACCCGCTGATTGATTCAATCTTATAATCATGTTCCTCCAACCAGCGGATCACGCCTATATGTGCCATGCCTCGCGCACCGCCGCTGCCGAGAATCAAGGACAGTGATTTATCGCTCATAGGGAAACTCCAGAAAATTATACTGACCCTGTCAGACAGCATTTTTGCGCCGCAATGCCGCCTGCGAAACAGATCGATGCTAACTCACCAAACCAGACACATTGACGCCGCAATTTTCGTTGGTACTTATGCCGACATCCTGCCTACGCAACTGCGCTATCTTCCAAATGGGCAATCGCAGCCAAATGCCAGATCAATAGGTTAGAGCTAACGTCACGTCAGATAAATCTCTATAAGCGACAGATTCCCTAGGGTTCTGTTAGTAAACTTGGGCTTACCGACCTTACGATCAGGTTGAGCGCACAGCTTTGTAATTTCAGTGCGCGTCCACTTTTTGGTGTGGGTTCCGCGCTCGACTGAGAAATTTTTGTAGCTGTATCAATTGCACATTTAGAGGCAAGCTCTCTGGAGGCGGCGGCTTAATGCTCAGCAAATATTTCGCTTGCCGTAATTCATCAATAGTGCGATACGGAATACTCAGGGAGCAAAAACTAAGAGCATGTGTCTTCACAAGCTAGGTTTATGTTGTACTCATCGTACATGTAGGTGAAGAAGCCATGGTCAAGAGAACGAGCATACCCGCTCGCCAACCGACGCGAAAACCCGGGGTGGAGCGCTACAACCGCATTATTGCAGCGGCCGAATATTTGATTCTGGAAGCGGGGTCGCTAGAGACCATCACGCTCGATGCGGTCGCCAAGCAAGCCGCTGTACCAAGAGCATCGCTCTACTATTTTTTTGCGTCGATTGAGTCGCTTCTGGATGCGCTTTATCAGCGGGGTGTGCAGAAAATGGTTGCCGAACTGCCTCAATCGCCAAGGGCCCCTGATTGGCGTGAAGTGATGGTGCTATATATCGACAGCGTGCGTGATTTCTATCTTAAGAACCGTGTGGAGATGATTCTCGCTCTACTCCCGGTATCGCTTGTAACGGCCAACACAGTGAGCCGTGATTTTGGGGGAGCGCTGTTTACATTGCTTCACCAGCAGGGTTTGGTGCCCAATACCCGCCAAGCTGCAAGGGCCTGCGAAATATGCTCAGAACTTGCAGATCTTGTCTGGCGGAAATCCCTTATTGAAAAGGGAACCCTCACCCCGACTTACCATAAGGAAGCACAACGCGTTGTGCTTGCGTACCTCGAATCGGTGCTCGCAGACTGATACGAAGGCAATTGCAGCACCTTTTCGCCGGGTACTACCGACATGGCGCAAGTAGCCAGCGGTGCAAAAGGTGACAACTTGCTCTCAAATCCTCGATTTCCCCTTTCCTTTGAAGTTATCTAAACGTTATCTTAAGCTAACATTTGTTTGTTATTAATAAGCCGACACGGGTAGCGGCCCTTTCAGGGGGACAAGCGCTCACAGGCTAGGTTAGCGGCCGTTAAGTTTGATGAACGCTTTACGAATAGGAAAAGGTTGGGGAGAACAAATATGAACATTGCCAGACGGTTATTGGTAGGCATTTCGTTTGTGATGGCGGTGGTCAGTGCGCAAGCCTTCGAGGTGGATCGCACGCATCTTCCCATTGCAGAACCTGATCCGCCCAAGTTTAAGGAGCTTGACGTTCGCAATGTCGAGGCACCGCCACTGTTCAGCGTTGAGGCGCCAGAGGGTGCGCCAAACGTGATTATTGTGTTGATTGATGACGTAGGCTTTGGTGCGACCACCCCGTTTGGTGGTCCCATTAATACGCCGACGATGGATCGCTTGGCCGCGGGCGGCTTGCGCTATAACAACTTTCACACGACGGCCCTATGCTCACCCACGCGGAATGCCCTGAAAACAGGTCGCAACCACCACCAGACCAACACCGGCTCTATTATGGAGAGCGCCACAGGGTTTCCAGGGAACACCGGAAAAATTCCTAACCGAGTTGCGCCGGTAGCTGAAATGATGCGCCTCAATGGTTACAGCACCGGCGCCTTTGGTAAATGGCACGAGACTGCCGCCTGGGAAACCAGTGTCTCTGGTCCGTTTGACCGTTGGCCAACGCACTCAGGCTTCGACAAGTTTTATGGCTTTATTGGGGGTGAGACCGATCAGTGGTACCCGCTGGTTTACGATGGTGTGACCCGCGTGAATCCGCCCCACGTCCCGGGTTATCACTTTACAGACGACATGACGGATCAGGCGATTGGCTGGATGAAAGCGCAGCAGTCTATGACGCCCGACAAGCCCTTTTATATGTACTTTGCGACGGGCGCAGTGCATGCGCCGCACCATGTGCCTAAAGAGTGGGCCGACAAGTACAAAGGTAAGTTTGATAAGGGCTGGGATCAGGTCCGCACCGAGACCGTCGCCCAGCAAAAAGAGATGGGCATCATTCCAGAGTCTACCGAGCTAGCGGGTCGCCCAGAGGATTTGAGTGCTTGGGAAGATCTACCTGAAGATCATCGTAAGCTCTTTGCGCGCCAGGCCGAGGTCTTTGCCGGATTCATGGAGCACACAGACGTGAATATCGGCCGGCTGGTTGATGCAGTTGAGGATATTGGCGAGCTAGACAACACCATCATCATTTACATTGCGGGTGACAACGGCACTAGCGCTGAAGGTGGTTTCATCGGCATGTATAACGAGATGACCTACTTCAACCAGGTGACTGAAAAAGTTGAAGACCTACTACCCCGTCTTGACGAGTGGGGCGGAGAATATACCTTTCCGCACATGTCAGCAGGCTGGGCGGTGGCCTTTGATGCGCCTTTTAAATGGACCAAGCAAGTTGCTTCGGACTTTGGCGGCACCCGTAACGGCATGATTGTTCACTGGCCTGACGGCATCGATAGTCAGGGCGAGATTCGCAACCAGTTTTCTCATGTGATCGATATCGCGCCGACCATTCTTGAGGCTGCCAGCCTGCCTGAGCCCACTAGCGTCAATGGAACGGTTCAGGAACCCATGGCCGGCACTAGCCTTATGTTCAGCTTGAACGACGCTGATGCCCCTGAGCAGCACACGCTTCAGTACTTTGAGATGTTCGGTAACCGAGCGTTGTATCAAGATGGTTGGTTTGCCCGCGTGTTGCATCGAGCACCCTGGCAGACGGGTAAACAGAAGCCCCTCGAAGATGACGTATGGGAGCTTTACAACACCAAAGAGGACTTCAGCCTGGTGAATAACCTTGCAGACGAATACCCCGAGCGGGTAGCGGCCATGGAAGCGACCTTCATGGAGGAAGCTGAAAAGTACAATGTGTTGCCAATTGACGATCGTACGGTAGAACGCATGAATCCCGCGATCGCAGGACGTCCTGATTTGTTGGGCGACCGTAAGTCACTCACGCTTTACGACGGTATGAACGGCATGTTGGAGAACGTTTTCATGAACTCCAAGAACAAGTCGAAGAGCATTACCGCAGAAGTAGAAGTCGACAAAGGCACAACCGGCGTGATCCTGACTCAGGGTGGCCGCTTTGGTGGCTGGTCGCTTTACATGAAAGACGGCCGACCGATTTACACCTATAACTTCCTCGGCCTTGAGCGATTTACGGTTGCGGCGAAGAAGCCGATCCCTCCAGGCCCGGCAACCATTGTCATGAACTTTGACTACGATGGTGGCGGCTTGGGCAAAGGCGGTAACGCAACAATTTCTGTGGACGGCAAAAAAGTGGCGTCTGGCAGAATTGGCAGAACCCAGCCACTGATATTCTCTGCCGACGAAACGGCTGACGTGGGTCTCGACAATCAGACGCCAGTCGCAGACGACATCGGTGTTGGGCCAGCGGAAACCCGCTTCACAGGCACCATTAACAAGGTGGTTATTGCCGTGGAATGAATAAACCAATGGCTAGCCGCTCCTAGCGTCGGACGTTCCGCGCTAGGGATGCTGCAAGCTTGACAGTGCGTTACGTTAAAAAAGGGCCCTTTCTTAGAATGGCTCTTTTTTTTCACCCTAAAACTCTGACAGATGCGTGCCTTTTTGGATCGCGATATTTGCGCTTGATTACTTGCGGCACCCTAGTTGCTTAGACCAAGCTAAAACGCGACCTGCTCATATGTGACCACGGCTTCAGAAAAACCATCCGAGCGGGATATTGAGGGAGCAAAAACCAAGAGCCTGTGTCGTCACAAGCAACGATTCCGTCATGAACTTCAATATACGATTGCAGAGCTTTCCCGATAATCTGTTGGCTATGGCCTTCAAGTTCGAACGGCTAAGCACCCTAAATTTTGACAAGAAGGCTCACCAACTACCCGTGGTTGACCTGCAGCGGGAAAATTCTTAAGAAGGTGTGGCAGGTTGGCTACATGACCCGGCATGGCCGGACAGCTAGGCGACACAATTGGGACTTTACGGCCTCTAGGCCGCTAAACAACACCCAGAGCGACCAATAACGCCTCTTTATGCGGAAAATGATCGTTGATTAAAGGCGTAGAGCACGGGCAATCACCAACTATTATTTTTTGTTTTGAGTGACTTATTATATTTTTTTGCACCTATTATTCAGAACCCATTTTTTTGCAGTTTCAATGGGGTACTCACTTGTTTCATATATCTGTTCTTCAGTTAAACCCTGCTTCTCTATTAGATAGGTTACGACAATAAAGTAATCTCTATAATTAAGTCGATTAATGCTTTCATCCTCTTTGGGCTGACACAAATCTGCTGTTGGTTTACCTCGAACATATTCAGCTACCCCCTCCAACTTCCATGTTTCAACCCCAAAGTGACTAAACCCCAACTCCCAAAACTGCTCGATATGCTTAGCTTCATGTGCGCTAACCTCTTCTATGGTTACTCCTGCCTCATCAATTGCACTTTTATTAACATAAGCCACTCCTAAGAAAGGCGGAGTAAAACCTAATTGAGTCGTTGATATAGGATATAAGATGCTAAATTGCCAATCATGCTCAATTACAAAAACACGATCTGTATAACTCTCAGAAAAAGTGTGAGCATATGCGGCAAAACTAAAGTGGATACTTAATATTCCGACAGCCACACAATCAAAAATTAAAAACAGTTTTTTTGGAAATGTGCGTTTTTTCCATTTCTGAATAATTAACTTCAATGCTTTTCCTTTGGTATTTGGCAGTGATGGCTGTTAACAAAATAAAAACAGAACAGGATAGTAAAAACCGCCCCTAAGATGAATTTAGCCGTTGTGGGCAGGACTTTAGCGAGAGAACATACAGCACAATTTTTCGAATGCCTCGCCCAGATTTAGGGCTCGGAATGTGACTTTGTCAGCCCTGAACCCTAACGGGAGATCGCGTCATAGACTCGAATGTTGGGCTAAATCAACAAGCGGCTCGACGTGGTGTGTTGGTCTCGGCTAGATTCTGCATCGCAACGGAGCCAAGCTCGTAACTCTTCAGACGCTGCTCTGGGTCAAAAATCGAGGATACCAGCATCAGCTCATCTGCCCCCGTCTGATCGAGGAAGGCACCGATTTGTGCTTGAACAGTTTCCAAATTGCCAACGGCTGAGCATTGACCAATAGCCTGAACCACCTGTCGCTCCGCGGGCGAAAGGCTGGCTTCAAAACCTTCAATAGGTTCAGGTAAGGGCCCGGGCGCTCCTCGCCTCAGATTGACAAAGGACTGTAGCGAGGACGAGCGTAGAAAATGAGCGTGGGCATCTGTCTCTGCGGCGCAAAGGTTGAAACCCAACATAACGTATGGCTCTTTCAAGGTTGCTGAGGGCGTAAACTGTGCGCGATAGGTTTCGATCGCAGCGCCTAAGTAAGTAGGCGCAAAATGTGAGGCAAACGCAAAGGGCATACCCAAAGTGGCCGCAAGCTGCGCGCCAAACAAACTCGAACCCAAAATCCAGATTGGAACCTCAGTGCCCGCCCCTGGCGTTGCGCTCACGCGTTGTCCGGGTTGGGTAGGCTTTAGGTATTGCTGCAGTTCCACCACGTCTCTGGGAAAGTCTTCGACACTTGCGGCGAGATTACGTCGCAGAGCCTGCATTGTAAGGCCATCGGTGCCCGGTGCGCGGCCTATGCCTAAATCAATTCGGTTGGGGTACAACGTAGCCAGCGTTCCGAACTGTTCCGCCACCATCAGTGGTGCATGGTTGGGCAGCATGATGCCCCCCGAGCCCACGCGAATGGTCTGAGTCGCCGAAGCAAGATGACCGATTACAACCGCGGTGGCCGAGCTGGCAATGCCCGGCATATTGTGATGCTCGGCGACCCAATACCGCTTATAACCCCAGGCTTCCGCCTTAATAGCGAGCTGTTTACTGCGCTCAAGAGCGCACCCCGCGTCGCTACCAAGGGTAATCGGAACTAAATCGAGAATACTGTGGTGTGTCATAAGACAGAGCTTTGGGTTGTTTTCTATAGTATGCCAGACATTCGATGGCGTTAGCCTTTGAGATGGCCCTTGAGGTAGCCCTTTAGATTATAAGGGGCAGTGCGCTCAGGCAAGTCACGGCCACGCCAGTTTCAGCAGGTTCCGGCAAGTATCCAACTTGCACCCTCCTGCGGCGTGAACCTGGGAGCAGCTCGCCTGAAACTGCACTTCAGGCTATGGTGCTCCTCTGGTAATAGCTGACTACACTTTGCCATCACAAAAATATCGAACCGACAGGAGTTTTCAGACACGTGATCAACGGCACTACGGCAGCGGGCTTCGAGCCTGTGCAGCGACTCTTCGAGAAGCAGATGCACACCCTCGCGGAAGAAAATGCGCAGCTTTGTATCTATCACAGCGGTCAAAAGGTCGTAGACCTCTGGTACTCAAGAGCTTACGACTCCATTTTTAAACCCGACTCGCTGGTCAATGTCTTTAGCAGTGGCAAAAGCCTTGAGGCCATCGCCATTGCATCACTGGTTGGCAGGGGTCTGCTCAGTTATGAGACCCGAGTAAACGACGTATGGCCTGAATACCGCGGGGGTGGCAAAGAACACACCCGGGTTGCCGATGTGATGCGTCACGAAGCCGGACTTGCCAACTTTGACACCGCCATCGACGTCGACGACTTACTGCCGGAAAACATCAAGACGAACCGGCTTGGCAGTATTATCGAAAAGCAGGAACAGCACTTTCGATCCCCCGAAAAAGGACGGCGTGAGTATCACGCCATGACCCGAGGCTGGATCGTAAACGAGGTGTTTCGTAGGGTAGACCCCGCAGGGCGCACGATCGGTGAGTACCTTGCTGAGGAGATTAGTGGGCCACTTAATGCTGACGTTGTGGTGGGCTTGAACGAAGAGCAGCTTCAACGGGTCAGTAAAATAACGCCACTGGGCATTGGGCGTCATATTCTGGCGAGCTTCCGACCGAAAGCCCTTGGTCGTAGGGTGCTACACAACGTTATGCAACTGATGGCGCGGCTCTTGAAAATTCTTCTGCCCGCACGTAAAGGGTCCTCTATGAGAACACCTCCGGTTCGGGAAATGCGAGGTATCAGTTTCTTCAACGACAACCGCATGCGTCGCGGAGAAACCCCCTCGGCCAATACCCACGCCTCCGCTCGGGGGCTGGCACGCATAGCCGCTATGATGGCCGCTGGCGGCAGCCTCGACTCAGTCAACTGCCTGAGCACAGCTGCCTGGCAGGAGCTACACAATGACCCGCAACCTGCAACTATGGGGGGCGTGCTACCGACGCGCTTTACCCAAGGCGGTGTAGACCAGTTTCTGCCAAGTAAAAGCTCTAGTTCGGCCTTCACCAAAGCATTGAACGATGGGCGTGAGGGCTTTTATGGTTGGATGGGGCTTGGCGGCTCCGTTTTTCAATGGCACCCGGAAGCTGAGATAGGCTTTGCTTTCGTACCCACATCATTGCATTTACTGGATTTTTTTAATGAGCGAGGAAAGCTCTTTCAGGCAGTGGCGCTGGAGTGTGCCAAAAGGCAACATGCGAGGTAGCGATCAAGACGTTTCAGAAGATCACTGCTCCAAGGTTTCACTAGCAGCTTAACTCAGGCTCAAGCTCTCTTAAGCCCACCAATTTCACAGATCTCCGCCAATAAAGGCGTATTGAGTACACCTGACCCTCGACAGAAAGTCTTAAATGGGGGTTGGTAGAAGAGAACATATCTGCTCAAATCCAAGCTATTGCGCGGTGCGCCAGCACACTAAGTTTGGAGAATGCTTCAACATGAAGCAAAGCACACATTTCCCAGTTTTTCTGGCCTCGCTTGGCGTGCTGCTGTTTTCACTACTCGATGCCGTTATGAAAGCGCAGGCATTAGCGATGGGAACCTACAGCGCCATGTTCTGGCGGATGGCCTTCGGCGTGTTGTTCGCGCTAATGCTCTATTCCCCTAGCAGGGTTAGGCCGATCTCAGGCGAAGTCCTGCGAATTCATATCCTGCGGGCGGTGATCACGACCCTAATGACCTACCTGTTCTTTTTCAGCCTCACACGTATCCCTTTGGCTCAAGCGATCGGCCTCTCGTTCATTGCGCCCATTATCACCCTCTTCCTCGCAGCGCCGCTGCTAGGGGAACGTATTCACAGCAACGCCAAAATAGCAGCAGGGCTTGGATTCATGGGAGTCACTGTGGTCGTTGGGGGTGAACTACTAAGCCTCGATGCAGACAGCGATCTATTGGGCTTGTCGGCGGTTCTGCTATTTGCCTTGCTCTACGCTTTTTACTTGATCGTGCAAAGAAAACATTCGCTGATGGCCAGGCCTATTGAGATCGTCTTCTACCAAAATATTATGGTATTCGCGCTACTGCTTATGGGCGCGCCTTTCTTTGTCACTCTACCCACTAATGCGATGCAGTTGGGCGGTGCAGCCTTTGCGGCAGTTTTTGCCATGGGGTCACTGGCACTGATGTCTATGGCGTACCGACGAGCCGAAGCGCAGAAACTCATATCCATCGAGTACACCGCATTTATTTGGGCCGCCCTGTTGGGCTGGTGGTTTTTTGCGGAGGGGCTGACGTTACAAACTCTGCTCGGCACCGGGTTAATTGTTGTGGGCTGCATGGCAAATCTGCGTAGAGGTTAATCCACTGTAACCGTCTGAATGAGACAGTTCAGCGCCATAAAACATTGGCTTATCGCGCCACCATTACCCTGCCCTAACCAACTTACAACGCTTATTTGACGGCGGGCGCCGTATAAAAATAATCTCAAGGCTTCAATTGCCAAGACTTGACTCAGTGGGCTGACAAGTAGCGCAAGTATAAATTCTTCGTGAGTTGGCTGTAGAACGCTGGATTTTTGTTTTACACACACGGCAAGGCTGTCTTGCCCGACCGAAAACAAAAAATCGCGCCTTGCCATAGGTCACACCTTGATTTTTTAAGGTCCGATATTGGCGCTCGGGAAGAGTCACCCCTTCTAGGGCATAGCTACGCTGACTAACCTCCAGGGTAGTTCGGGCAAGCTTTCCAACCTGGCCTTTACTGAGATCGCGCGCCTTTTGCGCAGGATTAATACCCGCAATAAATAAAATTTCACTTCGCAGATAGTTGCCCAGCCCGGCCAGGAAGGCCTGATCGAGATACACCGAGTTGAGGGCCCTTCCCGAAAAAGCCTTGCTCTGCAGTCGCTCAGCAACCGTGCGCCAGCTTAAATCGGGGTTGAGAATGTCAGGGCCAATGCGCTGTAAAAATGGGTGCTCTTCAATATTTTGAGTTTTCCAAACGCTAATATCCGAGGCGCTATAGAGCAACGCGCTATGGTTATCGGTGTGTATCGCTAGCCGCAGCTGGCGGTTAGTCTTGGGTAGCTTGTCGCGTTTTACGACCCGCCAAACACCATAGAGTTGGTTGTGCGAATAAATGGTAAAGCCCGAATCAAAGTGCGTTAGTAGTGCCTTACCGCGAGTTTCCAAGGCGAGTATGTTGCTACCCTTGAGCGGCTTCACATATTTTTTTAGGGGTTGCAGCCCAAATTCAACTTTTTCGGCGACTCTGTCTTTCAATACCGCTTCAATTTTATCGGCGGCACGGCGTATCTCTGGTCCTTCTGGCATATTACTAAACCTTCAAATGTCCCCTTTACGAGTAGCGCCATCTGGCAACGAGCCACCGCTAGCATCTGCACTAGCGCTATTACAGTCGCCATTGTTGACGCTGCAAGAGGCCCTGATTTTCAAGGGCGCTAATCATGTCGATGTCTATAGGGTAGTCAATTAGGGCGCCACTGGAACGTCGAAACACAAATTCCCCTGAGCAAAGGCCCAAAACCGCACTGATATAAAATGTAAAGCTTTTAACATCAGCGCCACTATTGGTGTTGGGTTACGAAGAAAGTGCAGTCACGACCTCAATCTTGGCCGCAAGCCGTGTTCCAAAGAGGCTCGCTTAAAACAACCCTTTTATTTAGTCTGTGGCACATCGTTTAACGGATAGCTGGGCTGTGCCGTTAAATGCTAGGGCAACTTTATTTTCGAGCGGTAGCAGGAATATTCGAATATGAAAAAGATGACACGACGCGACTTCATTAACGGATCAGCCGTTGCTCTGGGCGCAACAACCCTGCCCTCGCCTCTGGCATGGGCATTGGCTGCAGAAGGCGAGGCATATCCCCCGGCACTAACAGGTCTGCGCGGCAACCACCCCGGATCGAACACAATGGCTCATGCCCGCGCATGGAACGCCGACTTCGACCTCGATCAAATTGTTGATACGCAAGAATCTTATGATCTTGTGGTGGTAGGCGCGGGTCTGAGCGGCCTTGCAGCTGCATTTTTTTATCGCCAAAAGTTCGGGCCCGACAAAACGATCCTCATTCTTGATAATCACGATGACTTTGGGGGCCACGCCAAACGTAACGAGCACACCATCGATGACCATCAATTAATCACCTATGGTGGGTCACAGACACTCGTTGAACCTCGAGAAGCCCCAGAGGCAGTAAAATCCTTGTTCAAGGGCGTCGGAATCGACCTTAATCGCTTCGACACTGCATTTAATCAAGAGTTTTACAGCGACCATGGCTTAGGGGCCACGACCTATTTCAATGCAAAGCAGTTTGGGCGCGATACGGTAGTTAGGCATCCCTTTGGTAATTACTATAACTACATTGAAGGCCTTCATGGGGCCGCTATTTCTGACGAGGAGGCGGTAGCACAAACCCCGCTGTCCAAACGCGGCCAACGTCAGTTGTTGCATATATTAAAAAGTGGCCTTCACTCCCTCGACGTCTCCGAAGACGACTTGCCCGAATACATCAAAACCCACAATTACTTTGACTATTTAACTCAAACACTGGGCGTCGATGATCCGCAAGTTCTGCACATGGCGAGGCATTCAGCGATCGACTGGTCAGACGCCAGTGCTGAGTTACTCACCATAAAAAAAGCGAAAGAGGCCGGCGCATTGGGCTTTGCGCCCGTGAAGGTCTACGACGCAGACCACCCCTACATCCATCATTTTCCCGATGGCAACGCGGGTGTTGCCCGGGCAATAGTGAAATACCTGATACCGTCGATCGCTGAAGGGGCCACGGCAGAATCTTTGGTTGGCGCAAAATTTGACTACGGCCAACTCGATGGCTCAAACCACCCATCGCGGATCAGGCTGAACAGCACTGTAGTAGACGTCCACCACTCTCCTGATAAGGCGGGAACAGAACGCGTCTCCGTTCACTACATACGAGGCGAGAAAGCTCACAAAGTCTCAGCGGGTCATGTGGTGATGGCCTGCCACAACGCGATGGTTCCGCATATTGTGAGCGACCTACCCGAGAAGCAAGCGACCGCATTAAGTGAGCAGTTAAAAAGTCCGCTAGTTTATACCTCGGTGGGCTTACGCAATTGGCGCGCATTTAAAGAACAAGGCATCGGGCTTGCGATGTCTCCCGGCAATATGCACCAAACAGTTTTTATAGATTTTCCAGTGAGCTTGGGAGGTTACCAACATACCGAAGGGCCCGATGCGCCCTGCGTTCTTCAAATGATTAGCTGCCCCTACAGTGAACAATCAGGAGTACCTGCAAAAGAACAGTATCGAGAGGCTCGTTACCGCATGCTGGGAACGCCTTTCTCGGTATATGAAGCAGAAGTAAGAGAACACCTGAGCGGCATGCTTTCCTCAAAGTATTTCAATTTTGACCGAGATGTCGCCAGTCTGACCGTAAACCGTTGGGCCCATGGCTATACCGTGGCAGGCCGCGAAGATCCCGCCGCAGGCCCCGGGGGCTCGGTTACCATAGGCAGGCAGCCCCATAGGCGAATCACAATTGCCAATTCTGATTCAGCGCCAGAGGCAGATGCGATTGCAGCCATGGAAATGGGGTATCGCGCTATCACCGAGCTGTAGGTCCCAGCCCTTATTCTTATCAAATAAGGTGATTTGACGGCGGGGCTGCTCGATCTGAGGGCGGGCAAATTTTCGCAGACACTGCGACAGCACTTAATTGACCTCAGTTAAATGACCGGTCGAGACTTCAATTTACTCATGTGAAAACTGGTGATTGGTACTTTTTGTGTAGCGAAGTAAGCCATTTGGAGTAATGATCCGGCGGTGGGTGACTCTCGTATTTCCCTTCGAAAAGTCACGCTATGTCACATATCAGCGACATTTTTATACACATAACACTCATTTCCCGATGTAGGAGCTACACATGAGATCAATGAACAAACGCCCTTTATGGCGCGTTTCAGGGGTTGCTTTGGCGGTAACTTTGGCGCAGACCGCCATTGCCCAAGATGCCGGGCTGGAAGAGGTAATCATCACAGGCACCCGACTTTCTGATCGTTCTGCCCAAGACTCGCCGGTACCGGTCGACGTTATTAGCGGCTCTGAGATGCGCACCAACGGCTCTACCGACTTGCAAGACATGCTGCGCACGCAAGTTCCTTCGTTTGATATTAACGCGCAACCCATTAGTGATGCAGCCACGATCACACGACCACCCAACCTTCGTGGCCTGTCTCCAGACAACGTTTTGGTTCTGGTTAACGGTAAGCGTCGGCATCGCGGCTCCATCATCTCCTTTTTGGGCGGCGGTATTTCTGATGGTGCTCAGGGTGTAGACATCGCGTCAATTCCCTCATTGGCACTGAAGCAGGTCGAAGTTCTTCGTGACGGCGCCTCGTCACAATATGGTTCAGACGCTATTGCCGGTGTTTTGAACTTCATCCTCAGAGATGACGCAGAAGGCTTTGAAGTTGTTGCTCGCTATGGCTCTACCTTTGAGGGCGATGGCGATAACTATATGGTCGCTGCTAATTTGGGCTTGCCCCTGGGCGACCGAGGCTTTGTCAACATCACCGGCGAAATGCGGGATGTCGAGGGCACCGTACGATCAGTAGTCAGAAATGACGTGGCTTTCGCTGCGGCCAATGGTTATTCGCCAGTTTCCGATTTTCAGGCGATCAACACCTACACAGGTGAAGCACCTCAGTATTGGGGTCAGCCCGATGTTGACGACGATGCCAAACTGTTTCTCAACGCGGCCTTTGAGATTAATGACAACCTAGAAGTTTACGCCTTCGGCAACTACGCCGAGCGTGCAGTCACTGGTGGCTTCTTCTACCGAAACGTCGTAGGCGGCCCAAGCGGCCAGCGTGGCGGCGTCTACAAGGGACCAACGGTCGATCCAACGACAGGATTAGCAAGCGATTCAGGCGTGCCGTCTGTCCTAGTGGGTGATTTGGACGGTGGCAGCAGCTGTATTGACGGTATTCCTCTGGGTGGATCTGGCGGCGTCATTCCTGATCCGGGTCTGTTAGCTTCAGTATCAGCCGATGACAACTGCTTCTCCTTCATTGAAACCATTCCTGCGGGCTTTGTGCCTCGTTTCGGTGGTACCAACGAAGACACTGCATTTGCGATTGGTGCTCGAGGTTCGTTTGATGTGGGCACAGGCCTCAACTATGACCTGAGCGCACAACGCGGCTCGAACAAGACCGAGTTCTACATTCGTAACACCATCAATGGCTCGCTGGGACCTAATACCCCAAGAGACTTTGTGCCTGGTGGACAAGAGCAAACAGAAACGGTTTACAACCTCGATTTATCATACGGCTTTGAAGTTGGTCTGGCATCTGAACTCAACGTTGCTGTTGGTGCGGAATATCGCGAGGAAGAATTTGACTTGTTTGCCGGTGATCCAGCGTCTTACGCACTTGGCCCACTAGCTTCCCAGGGCTTCTCTTCAAGCTCGAACGGATTTGGCGGCTTCCCCAACGATACCTCAGCAGAGCAGGATAACACCGCTTTCTACGTCGACGTTGAAACGGACGTCACCGACAGGCTGACTCTTCAGGCTGCCGTGCGATACGAGGAATTCAGTAACTTTGACAACACGACCAACTACAAGCTTGCAGGTCTGTTTCATGTTACCGACTCCCTTCGTCTGCGTGCTGCTTTCTCCACAGGCTTCCACGCACCGACCGCAGGTCAGGCTAACATCACTAACGTGACAACCCAGAACGTTAACGGCACCTTGGTAGATCAGGGAACACTTCCCTTGTTTTCTGCCGCCGGTCAGCTGGGTGCTGATTACATCGCGGCAACAAACGGCGGCGCAGGTCGGCCAGAGTTAGGGCCAGAAGAAGCTGAGAACTTCTCCTTTGGCGTTGGCTTTGATATCGGCGCGTCTACTTGGACAATCGATTACTACGACATTGATGTTGAAGATCGCATTGCTTTGGGTGCCAACGTCGACTTCCTGGCTGCCTTGAACTACACGGGCGGCGGTACCAGCTACGGTACTGTGGGAGAGGCTTTAACAGGTTTGGACGCCGCTGGTGTCATCAACCGACAGGACTTTATTGGCCTCGACGATTTGGCTGAGTTCCGGTTCTTCTCAAACAGCTTCGATACCCGCACCAAAGGTGTTGATCTCGTTGGTAACATGAACTTCGACCTAATGAGTGGTTTCTCAACCATTACGGTTGCGTTTAACTACAACGACACTGAAGTCACAGATCGGGGTAGCATTAACCCAATCAGTGAGGGTCGTGTCGAAGCCTTGGAAGAGTTACTGCCCAATGTGAAGGGCAACGTGGCTTGGTCACACACTCAAGGTAAGTGGCGTACACTGCTGCGAGCCAACTATTACGGTGGTTGGAAATCGACCAGTAATGGCTATAACGTCGATGCAGCAACCTTGGTGGATGCACAGGTGTCTTATCAGCTCACCGACAGCCTTGAGTTAACGGCTGGTGTAGATAACCTGTTCGACGAATACCCAGACAAGACACCTAACCCAGGTGGTTTGGGCCAGCTCTACCCCGAAGACAGCCCTTTTGGCTTCAACGGTGGCACTTGGTACCTACAGGGCCGATACGCTTTCTAAACGAAAGACTGCTCTGTAAATCTTCAGTGAATCCCGGCTGTCCCAGTCGGGGTTTTGAAGAAACCTAAAAAAACCCGAGTCGGAATAACAGCCGGCTCGGGTTTTTGGTTTTTAGTCTTCAAAGCGGCGAGCAATCAGGCCATTCGATAGATGAAATTTTAGCTATCGGTTGAGGTTTAATCAGAACGCCTTACGTTTTTTTTGGCAAAGCCAGCGCCCATAAAGGCCCATACAAAAACTCATGCCATCTTTTGCTTTGGTGACGATTAAATGCTTGTTAGCAATGTCACGTAGGTAACGCTAAATATGTGAATACTTCAAACCGCCCCAGCGTGCGCGCTCATCGCTTTACTGGCATGGCCTCGGACACCAAAGCGCCTAGCACGGGTAGTAAGCTGGGGGCCTGCTTTGTGGGCATCTTTTAGACGCCGCCGGAGTCCAACGCCTTAGCTGCCAAAAACTCTGCATACTGGAGAATGGCGTTATTGCGATTAACATCCATAGCCTTTGCGCGCTCATTAAACTCTGGATTCATAAAGCCACCGGGATTTTGTGTTCCGGCGTATTGCGGGTCCCAGTAAATCAAGTTGCCCTGCTTATTGTTCGCTTCAAGAATGTGCGGGTTCCCGTTGTTGTCGAGAAGAATATCCATCCCCAGCTCACCAATTTTTTGTCCTATCGCGTCCTCAAGTACCTGATGCGTTGCCAGCGCAATACGGGCACAGGCATGTTCAATATCCTTTGCAGGTTTATCGCAGTTCTCGGCAATCTTCGCGTATAAAATCTGCGGATCATCATGTCGGCCACCGTATTCTGAGCAGTGTAGATAATTGAAAACAATGCCCACAACGCCCAGACGCCCCTCCTCAGCACGCTGAACACTGGCTCTAAGCCACGTCCATCGACCATCCCAAGGGAAATAATCAACCGAGGGTTGAAGAAAGTACTCTGACTGACTCCAGCCCTCGTCCGATCGAATATCTTCGATAGCCGCAAAAACGTTTTCGGGCTTATACCAGCGCTGCCTGCGCTCTATTTCGGTACCGCAACTCGCCACAATGATGTACATCAGCTCGATACCCAATTCCGAGCGTGTGGCTGTGATAATCCCAAAGCCCTGATTTCCGCTTACCGGTTTTACAAACACCGATTCGTGCTTCGAAAGCATTTTTTCAAAGGATTCCTTGCTGTAGGGGTAGCAGCTGGGAGAACTTATCCCATTTCTAGACATAAGTTCACCAAAGGCAACCTTGTCATTAACGAGGCCTAGGCTGTTGTAGGGGTTAATAAAGTGGCTGCCCGCCGCGTTCAGTGCCTTGGCTATTCCCCTGAAGTGCTGTCTACGCTTTTGCCCTTTGCCCTTACTAAATTGCATGTCGTACACGACATGGGGGAATGGCACAGACGGCAAAGGGACAGTATTGCCTCCTTGAACGGCGACAACATTCTTAATGGTCTTGGTTTGAGGATCTATTTCAGAGTCTGGCGTGATCGCTACCGCAAGAACTCCCTGTGCATCCGCCAGTTCTAGCAAGGCTTTTCTGGGAATCAACCTGCCTTGGAGAATGCCTAAAAGCGGCTTGTCTTGAGGCTGATGCGTCATTTTAAACGGTACAACATAAATTTATCGTGTCTTTAAATAGTATCCGAGGAGAGAAAGATGCAAAAGGAGTTTTTGCTACTCAAAATTTCTCGAGGGTTCGAGGGTTCGAGGGTTCGAGGGTTCGAGGGTTCGAGGGTTCGAGGGTTCGAGGGTTCGAGGGTTCGAGGGTAATGTACTGAAACCTCCCCTTACCGTAAGCACTCACAACGGCTCAATGAAGGCTGCTAAACTGTTGCTTTGGCGTTAGCGGGCTTACGACCCAGCGACAAAACAGCCCACTCCCTATCAGCAGCCCCATGAGACTCAAACCCGTGCAGAAATCCAAATCTCGCCCAAACGTACTGATTCTCGGTGGCGGCTTTGCAGGCATCAGTTGCGCAGGCCAGCTGTCTGACCATAGTTTTGATGTTTGTCTGGTGGATCAAAAACCGCACTTTGAATTTTTGCCCAACATTCACGAGATCCTTTCGGGCGTCAAACGGCCTAAGGATGTTCGCTTAAATCTGGCTGATCAGATGACCGCGATGGGACATCGTTTCAAGCAGGCTTCGGTCCAGTCCATTGCTCCAGAGAGCAAACAGGTAACCCTCGACGATGGCACAACCTTGCGATATGACTTTCTTGTAGTGGCCCTTGGCGCAGTCGACGCCAATTACGGCGTCACAGGCGTTGACGCCCATGCTTTTTCCTTCAAATCTGCGGCGCAATGCGATGCCATTAGCGACCGACTGCGTACATTACAAGCAACAGCCGAAGCATCCCGCGTGACCATTATTGGTGCTGGCATAACCGGCGTGGAGGCACTGGGAGAAATATTGCGTCAAGGCACACCGGGCAACCTCAAAATCACCGTACTGGAGGCTCAGACACAACTGCTTCCAAACAGCCCCAAGGGCCTTGATAACTACATAAGGAGCTTGTGTGAGCCCTATCCAGTGGAATTTCGCTGCAATGAAACCGCACAACGTATCCGGCAAAAATCAGTGCTGCTGGGCTCGGGGAAGTCGCTGAGTAGTGACCTCACTATATGGACCGGAGGACCCGCGCCGGCGCCGCTGCTGAGTCAGTCGGGACTTGCCAAACCTGCAAGCTGGGCACCGGTTGACGATTATCTGCACAGTCTGCACGCAGATGATGTATTCATTGCAGGTGACTCTGCCGATTTGCCTAGCTCTCTCGCTAAGCAGGCCTACCATGCCATCGATATGGGTGAGAACGTCGCGCAAAATCTCAAAGCCATCACCGAGGGCAGTAAAATGAAGCGCTATCGGCCGTCGCCAAAACCTCAATTGATTTCATTTGGAGGTCTTGGCTGTATCATGTTGGCGGGAAAATGGGCTGCTGGCGCACCCCTACTTTCAGCGGGAAAAGAAGCCGTCTTTGAGGTCGCGATGGCCCAACTCGACCGGCAAGGCGGCCCAGAGAAGGCGGCGCTACTCCTAAAACGCGGCATTCGTGCTTCAGACAAGCTGCTATGGCCTGTCGTCATGTCACCCACGGCGTTACTACGTCAAAAAAACTTCCAAGTACTCAGATAGCGCAGACGGCAATTAAAGTGCTGCAAACAAGGACAGACATGTCATGAACACAAAAGCAAATATCCGCTTTTGTCGCTAACGCCCGACTTGCTGAGCACCCCACCCTACCGCTCATGGGAACTGACGATAAAGAGCCTCAGTCGATAGACTGCGCTACTTCAGACCTGCGTTTGTTTGATGAAGCGTTCCCCGCAATGGTGCCTCAGGGAGCCGCGTGACCGGGATAAGTTCGCGCACCCTCTCGTGAAAGCTATAGACCGAAGACTCTTCTAGGGCGAGGGGTCCCGGTTGATAACCTGTAGTGTTAACTCCGCGCTGTATGCGCTCCACCAGCATCTTGTCTTGATCGTTCACCTCGTCAAGCAGCGCCAAATTAATGGCCTGCAGCTCTCTTTCTTCAGCCGATAAATTCGGTGGCGAATAGGTAGCGAGTTTGACCAACGTTTTGTCAACGGCCAGAGGAAAAATCTGAAAGAGAGCAAAGAGGTCTGGGTAGTACTCAATGCCCATATTGGGGTCCAGAGCCAATTGCAGCCATTTGCGCCCCTTGCCTTCAGGGAAGCGGTGATCGGTGCAGGCAATCAGTTCCTGATACCGGCGCTCCTGAGGTACCTTCGAGAGCTTGTCACGCATGGCAAAGTAGCCGTAATTAAAACCGCCACTGAACTCAACGCCCTCCTCGGTGCTCTCCACCATGCGATGCAAACAAGGGTGTCCAATGGGAATGTGATAATTTTCTTGGTAGTTGTCCCAGGCCAGCTTCCAGTTGCAATCCCAAACTTCAAAGGTAGGTTGCCGATGTGACTCGTAGGTCTCAGGCGCGTAGAGATCTATACCTTCGCTAAGCGCCCCGAGAGTGTCGTCAATACTAGCCCCTCCCCCACACAAGTTGACGAAGATATGACCTCGGTAAATTTTTAATCGAACCTCTTGGAGCCCAAGGGTGGATTTATCCAGATCCGGGAAATTTTCAGCCTGTGTCACCCCACGCAACGACCCGTCATTGCGGTAGGTCCAACCATGATAGGGGCACTGGATGGCATTGCCACAGTTGCCTTGACCATCCAATAGCCGCATCGCGCGATGACGACACACGTTGAGAAAAGCACGAATCACGTGATCTTTACCACACACCACAATCACACTATCGCGCCACATATCTAAAGTGATGAAGTCGCCGGGCTGCTGCAAGTCACAGACGTGGCCAACCATTTGCCAGCTGTTCAGGAAGAACTCCTGATACTCTAGCTCCAGCAGCTCCTCGCTACCGTAGGTCCAAAGCGGTAGCGCATCGCCCAGGCTTTCATAGCTAGGCAGGGGTTTCACTTCAACGGCGTCATTTCGATCAGACATGGGCAGAGACACTCTCGTTCACTTCTAAAAAATTAGGTTGATCGGGCGCTATAAAAACTCACAATGCTCCGGCCAGATTATCCGTCCAAACCCAGCTTGTCAGCTTTTCTACCCGTGTAGCAAAACAAGGTTATGCCTAGAGCACCTGAAGTAAAGACCCACAACGCCAGAGGGTTGTAGCCAAAGTTAGTGACGATCACCGTTGCGATAATAGGGCCAGGCGTTGAGGAGAAATTCCAAATAGCATCACCAGCCACAGCCCACCTACCCTCTTTATCGAGGGCCGACAGCGTTCCCGTAATGTAGGGCATTGAGAAGGCATAGGAGAAATTCCATAAAAACAGCAGATAAATGTAATAGATCGGATCTTGCACGACCGTAAACATTGCTGCGCTGGTAATGTTCAGCCCTAAGCCGAATACCAAGGGCCTAAATTTCCCGAACCGTGATCCCATCCATGCGGCTAAACCACCGCCTAGCAATTCTAGGGAAAAAGACAGTAAGTACACCGAGCCCCTGTCATCACCCGCTAGCCCTGTTTTTTCACCTAACTTATCCATGTAAGTGAACACTGCGTTTTGGCCAAGTTCATAAATAAATAAGCCCAACATGGCCAGAACTGCATACAGCCTGTAGGGGGCATTACGGATTAATGTCCAGAAATGCACGCTGGAGGATGCCGCTTTGATAGGAGGATTAAGAAACCCATAGATCGGAATGGTCACTGCACAAAACACAGCAGAGCCAAGAAAAATTCCCGTTTCACCGAAGTTTTCAAGCCCTACAGGAACAAGCTTTCTGCCCACTGAAAAAACAAAAAGATAAAGCATGCCCGCTAAAGCAAAAACTCTTACTGGGTCTTTAGATCCAGCCCCTGATGCGGTCGCGGCACCAGAGACAATGCCACCACCTACAGACACGACGCACCGATACAGCATAAAAGTGCCGAGGTTGTCGGTAAAAGCGCAAGCTACACTGCCTACTACCGCGATGGCGGCGCCGAGTATCGCCATTTTTGTTCTGGAGCATTGAGTGACTGGAATCGCGGTCAACAACAAAGCAATGAAGTAGGCGAAATTTTCTGCGCCGTAGACCATACCTATTTCAGTTTCCGCGGCACCAAATTTTGCCATCAAAGGAGAGAGCATTTGCGGCTGTAGGTACAAGCCCCATAACCCGACGTTGTAGGCCGCAGCTACTGCGAGCGCCCCGGGAATAACGGACCAAAAGCGTTCTGATTTAGGACGCATCGCTAGGTCATTCAATTTGTAGCACTCACCAAGGACTTCCTGAGCAACCGAGGAAAAATGCAATTATGCATACCTAAGCGGTTCTCTCTTCAATAACGTTCGCTGTCGAAAACTGGTAGCGCATATTGCGATAAACACAAATATCGGTGATGTCTTGAGGGGTGGTAGCCGATGCCGCTCTGAAATTTGTAGAGACTCGAGCCGCCGCATTTACGGGTAACACCCTATGCCAGGCATGGCCATGCAGAAGTAAAAGCATACCCTTTTTGGGTTGGAGCACGACCTGATCTTGCAGTTGTCCTAAGGGGTCCCCAGCGGGAAGCAGACCCATCTTATGAGAGCCGGGCACCACAACAACCTGACCACCGCTTTCGGCTTTCATGTCACTGGTATACACCAAGCGGTTCAAATTAAATTGCTGTGGGTCTTCCGGAGGGCAATCCTGATGCCAAGCCTGCCCAGAGGAACCTCGTCCAGAGAACATGACCATGCATGATTGTTCATACCATCCCACACCAAGGATCGCTTCGCTCAACCCCCGAAAATTTCCGTCGCTCTCAATCGCATCAAAATCAAGCACACCTTGCTGCTGGGGAAACCACGGTATGACGTCTGTCTGAGACTTGCTTAAAAACTCATCGTTGTGTTGAAACGCGGGAGTTTCACCAAAGTGTGCGTGAATCAGACGATCAATAGGCTCCATCTGCTTGTCGTCAAAAAAACCATCGAGAACGATATACCCGTCACGATCGAATTGTCGTTGTAGCGTCGACGCATTCATTGAAATCCTTAGTTCTTTGAGCCACCACAAACTGGGCGCAGCTGAGACACCTTTACAGTTCGATTATGCATCGATATCACGATCGGGCCGTAATTGCACCCGCCGAAGGACAAGCACACCCTACAAATTAGTGGGAGCGCCTTTGATTCGAGAAACTTAGCTCAGTTAAGTTGAGCCCAATGGGCAAACGCATTCTCAGCACATAGGTGTAAGGTCGGGCTAGCCCACAATCAAACGCCGATACCGTCAGCGAAGACCCATTGAAGGGCGCTAACGCTTACCAAACTATCGACCTAGATTTCGCATTAGCAGGCGTCCTTTCCAGCAACCCACTAAAACTCAAAAAGCATTAGAAGGCGGCCAACATCAGAGACCTCAGTCAAGCGGCTCTCATATGGGAGCCGGCGGTACTGCGGCGACCCATGACACAGCTCGTCGCCAAGCGTTTGTCGGACAGACTCACCGAGTGTTGCCAAGGTTGCTCTAGTTGCTAAACTCGTCGGCCAGCAAACGCAGATTTTTTATGTTTAAATTTTTACTGACTTTTTTGACCTGCCTGATGGTGCTCTTTACTGTTGAGTTACTGAATCCTGTACAAGCAGCGGTCATCCAACCCTTTACCGCTGCCCTCGCTTGGGTGGCGGCGTCTGTTGTACTGCCCTTTGACGATACCGTTATCAGCAGTGGGCGGATTTTGCGCGACTCCGTTTCAGGCTTCGCCGTTTCTATTGAGGCCGGTTGCAATGGTGTGGAGGCGTCAATTGTACTCATCGCCGGAGTTATCGCTTTTCCAGCGACGTGGCGCCAAAGGGCCGCTGCGATATTACTCGGCTTTATCGCCATTCAGCTGCTTAATATCTTACGCATCATCAGCCTTTTTTACTTAGGTCAGTGGAATTTCGATATTTTTGAATGGACTCACCTGTATCTCTGGCCGGTTCTTATTATGCTCGATGTATTGCTGGTTTTTGCACTGTATCTTCGCTGGCTATCTCGCCCCGACCCATCACCAAAACATGCGTGATATCGCCCTCCGACAGCAGATACTGACTACCCTACTGCTGCTATTAATAACGTTTGGTTTATGGGCAATCGCTGAGCCCCTCTTGGCGACACCTGCAAAATGGCTGGCACATGCGCTGCTCACCCTCTGGCTACCCGATGCCATTGAGACAACAATCTTTGAGCCGGAAGCCTTACTCGTGGTCACAAACTTTGCGGACATTAACGGTATTGTTAGGCAAGCCGTACCCAATGAAGATAGCCTCGCCCTTCGCCTAAACACCCGACTTGTGTCCTATGGCCTGCCTTTCTACGCAGCACTGCTTTGGGGCTCTCGTATCAACAACCCTATCAACGCTTTTGCCTGTGGCTTGTTTGTGCTCTGGGCAGCCATGGCGCTGGGCTTAGCTGCCATGACTGCGAAAGACCTGATGCTAGTCGTTGGAGAGCCCTTTCTCACAATGGCCTGGGTTCCGCCTCCGGCGGTACTAGCCGTGAGCTATCAGTTTAGTGTTTTGCTAATGCCAACCGTAGCCCCAGTGCTGGTCTGGGTCCTGCAATTGAGGGGGTCTCCCCTTTGGAAGCAGCTTGAAAATCAGGTGGCAAAGTCTCAGGGCAGCGCGTAAATCAGTCGACCGCACTGGTGAATATCCGCTACCAAGCAATCGATTGGCCATGTAGATCATAAAACTGGCCGTTATCAGTTTTTGATAATCCCGTGATTACTTTGACAAGCGCCCTCGCGCTTTCCTGCGTTGAATACGTGGCCCTGTCATTTGTCATGTCGGTTCTTACCCAGCCAGGATGCAACACGACAAATATAAAACCCTGTTCTGCAAACTCATTCGACAGGGACTTATTAATGCTATTTAAGGCGCTCTTACTGGCACGATAACCAATCGCCCCGCCCGCATTTTGTTGAATGCTCCCCATGCGGCTACTCATATTCGCAACAATTTTTCGCGAGCCCATCTTCATATTGGGAATTAGTGCTTGGGTAACTCTCAGTGCCCCTAGGCTATTTACGTTGAAAGTATGCTTTAACCTTTCAATATCGAGATCCTCCAGTTTAGAGGTACTGTGCCCTCCGATTCCGGCGTTATTGACTAAAATGTCTAACGATCGATTCTTGAGTTGGGACTTTAAAAATTCAACGCTCGCCGGGTCGGTGATATCTAACTGAAGAATCTCGACGCCAATTTTTTTGAGTTCGAGGGCTTCGTCCGGTTTGCGCGCGGTGGGAATAACAGCAAAGCCCTGTTGGTGAAAATGACGAGCTAACGCCAAACCAATGCCGCGATTAGCACCTGTAATTAACACCGTAGACTGCAGCTCACCGGACGTTTGTCCTTCATCGAGTTCGGCGGCCATAACTATTTGACCTGAAGTGACGCCACTCAGGATCGTCACGCCCAACAGCACTGGCAACAAACGACAACGGAAATAACGTCTCCAGCTTTTCATAAAACCTTCGCCTCCCTAGTGAGCCGCCAACTTTTTTGCCTATATTCGCACCACATTAAACGCCTTAAGTCTAAGCGAATATTGCAGCATTCGCTTAGACCTGAGGTCGGGGGCAGTAGACTACTCGCAAGGGGGTTCCCAGAGCCCCGGAGGTTACTCCCTTGCGACTACCACCCTGTAGTCCGAAGGATTTTCAAGCGTCTACTCGTATTCGTCTAGCGACGGGCAGGTACAGATGAAATGTCGATCTCCATAAGCATTGTCTACTCGACTGACGGGGGACCAATATTTATCGATGCGAAAACTTCCCGGCGGAAAACAACCCTCTTCACGGGTGTAAGGACGATCCCAATCTCCCATCAACGAATTAACAGTGTGGGGCGCGTGTTTAAGCGGGTTGTTATCAATCGCCATCTCACCCCTTTCAATTGTGGCGATTTCTTCTCTGATGGACTTCATCGCGGTGATAAAGCGATCAAGTTCAGCCTTAGTTTCACTCTCAGTGGGCTCAATCATGAGGGTCCCTGACACCGGCCAACTCATTGTAGGTGCGTGGAATCCGTTATCAATCAGGCGCTTGGCAATATCGTCCACCGTGACATTTGCGGACTCAACGAAAGAGCGCGTATCGACAATGCACTCGTGAGCTATCCGCCCTCTAGAGCCCTTAAAAAGGATGTCGTAGCCACCCTCGAGCTGTTTGGCAATGTAATTGGCATTGAGAATAGCGACCCGAGTTGCCTGGGTCAGCCCCTCCCCGCCCATCATCAATAAGTAAGCCCAGGAGATGGGGAGTATTGACGCCGACCCAAGGGGAGCAGCACTGACGGCTCCGTCGCCGTCGGCCTCTGCATGACCGGGTAAGTGCGGCGCTAAATGCGCTTTTACACCAATAGGTCCCATGCCTGGCCCTCCACCCCCGTGAGGAATGCAAAAGGTCTTATGCAAGTTCAAGTGACTTACGTCCCCGCCAATATCACCCGGGCGAACAAGACCCACCATGGCGTTCATGTTGGCGCCATCGATATACACCTGCCCACCGAACTCGTGGGTGATGTTGCAGATTTCCGTCACTGTCTCTTCAAAGACTCCATGAGTGGATGGGTAGGTAATCATGCAGGCGGCAAGACGGTTGCCAGCGGCCCGAGCCTTAGCGCGGAAATCGGCTACATCAACATCGCCATTGGTAGCAGACCTGACAACAACAACGTCCAGACCCACCATTTGTGCTGAAGCCGGATTGGTACCGTGGGCTGATACGGGGATGAGGCAAATATTACGTTCAGTTTCACCTCTGGCACGATGGTAAGCTCGGATCGTTAACAAGCCCGCGTACTCACCTTGAGCACCTGAGTTGGGTTGCAGGCTCATGGCGTCGTAGCCAGTAATTTCACACAGCTTGTTGCTTAAGTCTTGAGTGAGTTCAGCGTACCCTTGGGTCTGATCTGCAGGTGCAAACGGATGTATGTTGGCAAATTCAGGCCAGGTTATAGGCAGCATTTCCGCAGCAGCGTTGAGCTTCATCGTGCAGGAGCCGAGCGGAATCATGGCCCTATCTAAAGCGAGGTCACGATCGGCTAGCCGTCGCATGTAACGCATCATTTCTGTCTCAGCCCGATTTAGGTGGAATATCGGGTGGGTTAGATACTGAGTCTGTCGAATAAGAGCATCATCGAACCGGTAATCGCTGGTCAGTTCGGCGTCTCTGTCATGAATACCAAACGCGCGCCACAAACGCTCAATCACATGGGTCAACGTGCTCTCGTCGAGAGAGATACCCACACGCGTATCGCCGACCTTACGCAGGTTTATACGCTCGCGGCGGGCTGCATCAATAATCGTGCCCTGAAACGCGCCAACTTCAACCGTGATCGTGTCAAAGAACGTTGCGGGCTCTACGGAAAAACCGTGCGCCTCTAGCCCTCTAGCCACACAAACAGTTTTGCAATGCACGGTTTGAGCAATGGCTTTAAGCCCTTCTGGACCGTGAAATACAGCATAAAAGCTCGCGATATTGGCCAACAGTGCCTGAGCAGTGCAGACATTAGAGGTCGCCTTTTCGCGCCTAATATGCTGCTCGCGAGTTTGCAGGGAGAGGCGGTAGGCAGTGTTTCCCTCGACATCGATTGATACACCGACAATCCTTCCGGGCATGCTGCGCTTGTAAGCCGCTTTGCATGCCATGTAGGCCGCAGACGGGCCACCGCATCCCATGGGCACACCAAATCGCTGAGTAGACCCCACGGCAATATCGGCACCCATGGCAGCGGGCTCCTTCAACAAGGCCAGTGCAAGGGGGTCAGCAACGATAACGGTAATCGCTTTAGCCGCCTGCAGCTGCTCGGCTTGTGGAGAGAAATCGCGAATGTGCCCGTAAGTCCCAGGGTACTGGAAGATACCCCCAAAAACCGTGCTGGCATCAAGCTCCTCCGGAGCTCCAATAATGATATCGATATCGAGTGGCTCAGCACGTGTTTGCATGACCGCTATATTCTGTGGGTGACTGTTCTCGTCAATAAAAAAGCCACGAGCTTTAGACTTGGCTACCCGTTGTGCCATGACCATCGCTTCGGCCGCCGCGGTTGCTTCGTCGAGCAAAGAGGCATTAGCGACCTCTAGCCCGGTCAGATCTGACACGACAGTCTGAAAATTGAGTAGGGCCTCCAACCTGCCTTGGGAAATTTCGGGTTGGTACGGCGTATAGGCCGTATACCAAGCCGGGTTTTCCAAAATATTGCGTTGAATCGCAGGTGGACAGACAGTGCCATAAAACCCCTGTCCAATCATGGTGGTGAAGACCTTATTCTTAGCCGCCACCTGGCGCATTTTAAAGATCAGTTCACGCTCGGAAAGCGGCTCCTCAAAGTTGAGGGGCTGAGCCTGCCTTAACGCAGCAGGGATCGTTTGCTCAATCAGTTCGTCAAGATCAGAAACACCAAGCACGTCAAGCATGGCGGTCATTTCACTTGGGGACGGGCCGATGTGGCGTCGATTGGCAAAATCATAGGGATTGTAGTCTTCGGGCGTGAAAGCCATTAGTCATTGATTCCTTGTATTAACGCTTGTAATTGGGTTGGTGAAATAAGGGTTTGACCTGTTGTGCTTCGAGCCGTCTGCCGCGGACCTCGCCAAAAACCGTTGCCCGGCTGTCTACCTCAGACTTAATAAGCGCCATGGCAATAGGTGCACGAAGGGAGGGGCTAAAACCGCCTGAGGTGATCACGCCAATAGGCTCGCTGCCCTCAGGGGAGTCATACAGTAAAACACCGTCGCGCATAGGTGCCCGACCTTGCGGCTTAAGGCCGATACGACGCCTTGCAGCCCCGTGATCGAGCTCGCGTAAAATTCGGTCCGCACCGAGAAATTCCCCGGGAAATTTTCCAGTGGCGCGTCTTGAACGATGAATGGCCCAGGAGAGGCCTGCCTCAATAGGCGATATATCTTCTTTCAACTCGTGACCATAGAGCGGCATGCCTGCCTCCATGCGCAAGCTGTCACGTGCGCCAAGGCCGCACAGTGCGACATCTTCGTTTTCGAGCAAGGCATGGGTAAAATCTTCTGCAGCACTAACAAGTATGGAAATCTCGAAGCCATCTTCCCCGGTATAGCCCGAACGCGAGATCCAAATTTCATGGGCCTGCCAGTACACCACGGCAACATCCATAAAACGCATATGTGTAACGTCAGGAATAAGTGGCATCAGTACTGCTTCTGCGCACGGCCCCTGTAGTGCCAGCAGCGCTCGATCATCAATGGTGACAACATCCTTAATGTGACGGCCTAAATGCTCAAGGTCCGCGTCGCGTCGTGAGGCGTTAACGACTAGCAGGTAGTCCTCCTGCCGCCTGGCAATCATCAGATCGTCCAAGACACCCCCAGACTCTGTGGTGAGCAAGCTGTAACACTGGCGCCCAATCGGCAACGCACGAATATCTGTAGGTAACAAAATTTCTAGAGCATCGACAGCCGACAACGGGAGTTTAAGCTGACCCATATGACTGACATCAAACAAACCCGCCTTTGTACGAGTGTGCAAATGTTCTGCCATCACACCTGCCGTGTATTGCACAGGCATGTTATAGCCTGCAAAAGGCGAAAATTTCCCGCCCGCGGTTTGGTGCACAGCGTGAAGCGGCAACTGCTTGAGATTGCTCATGGATCCCCCCGTGAACCGGGGTCAACCCGGCACCGATAACGCCTGCCCATTGCACGGCGTTCGATGCCCCCTCTGTCCTGCTGCCTGAGATCGTTATCCCGTCGGCGTGCGCTAGTGCGCCTCTCTCCAGAGTTTGAAGTTCAGAAGGTCCTTTTGCCTGAGAGTTTACCGGGGCGGTTGCTCCTTCGGCACCGGCATGCAGCCGACTTCTTCCTTTCCGAACGATGCCCATGATATCAAGCCGGCGGCTCAACCCCAAGTGGTGAGCTAAGCATTGCGTGTAAAAATGACAGTGATAGGGGCCTATCTAAAAAAATAGGCCTTACTTAAAACCATTTTTCGCACCGGCGCCGATAGTGTATTAACGAGGAATGACGAAACTAAGGTGTATTAAGATTTTTCTTAGTAAAACGCTAGCCGTGTCTCAGACCGTGCATTGCAAAGGCCAATTCAGAGGCATAGGGTGCCTGAGTAAGTTAATAATAATGATAGGGGGTTCAGAATGTCTGAAGTAGAACTGTTTGGCCTGATGGGCACGAATCGGTCAATTTTCTCCACGATGTTTTTATGCGGCGTGTTAATGCCGTTATGTGTGGTCGTTGTCGCTTATTTATTCAGAAACTTTTCCAGTGCTATCCGTGGCGCTGCAATGGTCTCTGCATTAATCGGCGTAATCATGCTCACATTCTTCACAATGGCGGCGCAAAATTCATTTTTCATGATGCTGACCACGCTCAGTGGTATGGCTGCAGAGGGCTCTGAATCAGCAACAAGAATGCTGACATCAGCAAATTTACCCATTGGTGAAACGATTGACCCACCGAGTTGGATGATGGCGTTATCAATGGTGCAAATAGTGATTAACCTTTGCCTGACCGTCTATGTATTTTTGTTTGCGCGGTGGGATAAATAGTAAAGCGTGCGTTGAGGGCGTTTTCATAAAGGGGGCCTTGGCCCCCTTTTCTTTAGCGACGCCAGCCGGTTTTTATTATTTTCTGCCACACCACCTGCCCCACCTCGCGCATACTGTTATGAGTCAACACTCACATTGCGTTGGAGTCTCGTTAATCACTGAAAAGCACCAGAGAAAGCACCAGAGAGGGATGTCCTTTTTTGCAAACAATCATGCTTTAGGAATGAAGATGCTTAAACAGCTACTCGGGTTATTGATTGCGCTAAATTTCTCGGCCCTCATTTGGAGCGCTGAGATGCCCAGCCTCTCAACAGATATTGATGCCATTTTCGCGGATTACGATGCTGCCGATGTCCCGGGCTGCGCCATCGGCGTGATTCAAAACGGCGCTTATATTCATGCCAAAGGCTATGGGTCAGCAAACCTGGAGCATGGCATTCCCATTGGCAGCAACTCGGTTTTTCGCATCGGATCGGTGTCGAAGCAATTTACAGCGACAGCAGTGGCCATTCTGGCAGATCGTGGAGACCTAAGCTTGGATGCAGACATCCATCAATATTTGCCTGACCTTAGGGAGTACACCGCTAAAGTTACCGTCCGACAAATGATTCATCACCTTTCAGGCATGGGTGACTATGAAATGACCGGAGCCTATGAAATAGCGCCGGGCAAAGCTTTCCGTTTCGGCAACGAAGACTACTGGACGATTGATGAGTTTTATCAGCGCGCCCGCAATCAACCACTCGCCTTGGCACCTATGCAGCGTTTTGAATATTCAAATATCGCGTATTTTTTGCTCAGTCAGGTGGTCGAGCGGGTCAGCGGCTTAACACTCAGAGAATTTGCCAACAAAGAGCTATTCGGGCCCCTGAACATGACTGCCACATTCTTCAACGACAACGTTGATGACGTTGTGCCTCATCGTGCAGACGGGTACACGCCAACGAATACTGGCAGCTTTCAAATTCTGATGACCAATCTAGATTGGGTGGGGGATGGGGGCGTTTACACGACCCTAAATGACTTCATCAAATGGGACCAGGCGCTAAGCAGCGGTAATATACCGGGGGGTAAGGCAGTTAGAGACTTGTTACTCGAGCCCCACCCCCTCACCAGCAAAACAATGAAGAGTCACCTGCTTGATGACGGTGCGGGTTATGGCTTTGGTATTGAGATTGGCAAATTCAGAGGGCGGACAGCTCACCTGCACACCGGATCATGGGTTGGTTTTCGCGCTGCTTACGCGAGATTTCCAGCGGAGAGTGTTTCAGTTATCGCATTTTGTAACCGGGATGATTTACTCGAGGGTGGAGATAAACGGCTAGCGCTACTTGACCTTGTGACGTCGAAGTTGCTTAACCGCAGGTAGCGCCGTTTTCGAAGGCAAAGGCGTTCTAAGGTTGGCTGATCACCGCCCAAAGAGTGCTAACGGTGAGCCACAACAATTAAAAGGTCTGTTTACACTGAACATCGTAAGGGCTCCATAATCTAGAAAACCCGAAAAATATTCGAGGCACAAATATGAAGGATTGCACCAGAAAATACCGCTATAGCCATGCCATTCAGCGTTGCATCTGCCTGATTTTTAGCCTCGTTGCCTCCAGTATCGCCCTCGCAAACCCCTATAAAATTACCGTTCTAGCTACTAATATTTCCGATTATGGTGGCCTAGGCGAATGGAGTTTTTCGGCGGTGTTTGAGGGTGCGGAAGAATCGGTTTTGTTTGACACCGGCTTTAAGAGCGACACCGTATTACACAACGTGCTTCACTTAGGGGTCGATCTTTCTAGCGTCGAGAAGGTCGTTTTAAGCCATTTCCACAGCGATCATACTGGTGGCTTATTGGTGCTTCGCGACTATTTTTCTGACGCAAACCCAAAGGCACTCAGTACCGTTTATGTGGCCAAGGGCTTCTTCAGTCAGCGCTTAACCGCTACCGGCGTGGGTGTAGGACCCGGTGCATTTACCTCTGCCATGACATTCAGAAAAGAAGCGGAAAAGCGCGGCATCAACTTCATCGAAATCGAAAGCCCCACTGAAATAGCCTCTGCACTGTGGCTCACAGGGCCCGTTCCCAGAAAAATCGAAGCCTACAATGGACCAAAGGGCCTTTTTATTGAGGTCGATGGGGATGCGACACCGGATATCATCATGGATGATCAGTCACTAGGGTACCTGACGCCAAAAGGATGGCTGATGACCTCTGGCTGTGGCCATGCGGGTCTTATTAACACCGGAGAAGTTTTACAGGAAATCAAGGACGCTCCAATTTATTCGATCGTTGGCGGCTTCCACCTCTGGCGCGCGAGCGATCAGGTTTTAAACCAAACGGCAGATTGGCTGGAAAAAGCCGGCTTAGAACTCATGATGGGAGGGCACTGCACAGGTATTGCTGCCGCCGAGACCATAGCCTCACAGCTTGGCCTTCCCAGATCTCACATATCTCATGCGGCAATCGGCTCGGTGATTACTGAAGACCTGCAAATAATTCGCAGTTCTATCGAATGAGGGTGGCCCTGCCATGCGTGTCAGTTCTCGTTAACAAGAGAGCACTAGTGCATCGACTGCTGAGAATCTAACCAGCCCCACCTGGCCCATTCGACCTTTCTGTGGCGGTGCGATCTATGGAGACAAAAGGCGCCTTTCCCCAAAAAAGCGGCTGCTTACCACGCCAACAAACCACACGGCGAAGCTGGAACGTATTAAACCGCTGATCTCAAGACCGACCTTCTCGCATTCAGCCATCTAGGTAACAGCTAAATCTATCCATAAAAAAACCCGGCAAAGCCGGGTTTTCTTTAAATGCGCTCAAATTAGATTTCTTTCAATGACAGCACCAGTGCCTCAGTGAAGAGCATCACTACCGAGTCTCCAAGGCGCACATCAGCAAGCTTATCCAATTCGACACCGCCAACGGTATGCATGTGGCCGCGGGAGTCTTTAATGGTGACATTACCTCTACTGTCCATTGCCTCAATGGTGCAGACCGCGCGAATCATACGTGCAGCACCAGCCGCGGTTACTGCCGAATCGTCAGTTGTGTTGCCCATGTCCCCCATCACAACCCAGGGGTTAGCTTGCTCTTCAGCTGTAGGCACTCTGACTTCAGCTTCAATAGATACTACGTAATCCGCCACAATCGTATCGCCGACAGCAATCTTGGCCAGGTTCACCCCGTCTTCACGGGCTGCCAAGGTCAGGAAATTGCCTGCTGGGCCAACGACGACGACTTCTCGTGTGTCCATGTTGACAGCAACAACCTCGCCCTCGATCTCCGCCACCATGGCTCGACCACCTGAAGCCCAAACTGTTCCAGCCTCGTTACCGTGCACAACAGTCTCGCCAGCTTCATGATGGCCAGCAAAGGCAGTAAGCGGCAGCAGCGCAAGCGATGCGATGAGTGAAACAGGGAACAATCGTGCAAATTTCATGGTTCATATCCTCGTAATGAATTTTTAATATTGTCAGCGCGCTATGCGCTGCAGTTCAAAGAGTGCAAGACACTACCCTAACTGCCAATTTTCTCAAAGCTTTGCTGGGAGATTTGTCACATATTACTAAAGCCCCGTCCACTGCTGCTTTAAGCTTCTCTTTAGGCGTACACCCTCAATCCTAGGAGGGAGAACGCCCTCCCAAGAATTTTAGGCAACCGCTACCCGGCAGTTGAGGCGCTTAGTTGTTGCGAACACAGATAGAAAACACTGTACCGCCTTTGCTCGCACTAAGTCTGTCGCCTGTTTGCGTTTAATTTGGGGCTCCTCGCACTAAAGTGAGTAGTAATTGGGTTAGTCTATTGTTCTTAAGGCAATAATAATGCCGTTATGTAGGGCACCACAATGGATCAATTAAGGGCCTTGCGTTACTTCAGCAAAGTGGTCGAGACCGGCAGTTTTACAAAGGCAGCCGCGACATTTTCAGTTCCAGCCTCTTCACTCTCTAGACGTATCGCAGATCTTGAAAAGAGCCTTGGGGCGAACCTTTTAAAACGCACCACCCGTGTTGTTCAGGTCACTGAGATTGGTCAGCAGTATTACCAGCAAGTACAAGATGTATTGGCTCATTTAGAACGCAGTGATGAATCGGTTAGAAGCTATCAAGCGTCGCCCAAAGGGTTTCTGCGGATCAGCACCATGGTGACGTTCGGTGAGAGAATCCTAATACCTCTTCTCGATGAGTTTAAAGCTCTCTATCCAGAGATCATTTTAGACCTGAGCTTCAGTGATGAGCTTTCTACGCTTTCGCGCGACGAGGTGGATATTGCCATTCGGGGCGGCTACGCACCCAATGAAAGAGTCCAAGCCGTGCGCCTCATGGACAACGAATTCATCCCAGTCGCCTCTCCAGATTATCTTGCGTCAAACGGAACACCCAAACATGCGACAGATTTGCGGGATCACCAAGGCCTTTTTTTTCGTACACCTAATGGTCCCCACCCCTGGGTGTGTGAGGAAAAAGGCCAGTGGCTAGACGTATCAGGAAAGGCCCTAACTATCTCGAACAACAGCACCTGGCTGCGCAGGGAAGCTGTTGCGGGGCGAGGTATCTGCATGACGCCGCGATGGTCAGTACAAGAAGATCTAGATAACGGCAAAGTGCAGGAGCTCACGATTAAGCCCAAAGTACGGGTCACCCAAAATAAAAATTTGGCCATCTACCTGCTGTACCAGAAGCAGCAGTATGCCGTGCCCAAAGTAAAGGTTGCCGTCGACTTTCTGGTCAGCCGTATTCAATCGCCTTGAGACTCAGCCCGCTTACCACATAGTGACTGATGCTTTTATTGGCAGTGAGCATCGCCGGATTAAGGACGATGCTCACTGCGTATTGTACTTTTACTCGGGAACTTTACTTACTCAACGTTTGGCACAATCAATACCTTGCCATTTCTGCCATCTTGCGCGGCGCGAGTCACTGCCGCTTTGATATCACTGACCGCAAAACGTGAGTCAACATCAGCCTTGAGAACACCCGTGGCAATTAAGGGAATAATTTTTCCAAAGGCTGCCTGCTTGTCTTCCATGGAAGCCGTCTCGTACCACTTTTGGAGCCAAAAACCTCGATTGCGGATATCTTTGAAAATGGTCATACCCGTATTGAGGCTTGCAGGCTTTCCTGACAGCATGCCGTAAGCCACGATAGTGCCACTGTAACCGAGGCTGTTGGTCAATCGGGTGTAGGTATCTCCTCCCACAGCATCAAGTGCCAAAGCGACCGGCTCGCCACCCGTGGCACTAGCGATCTGATCGGCGAGATCTGGCCCGTCAATCAACACCACATCTGCGCCCTTAGCCATGAGCTCCTCTGCGAGCCCCTCACGACGAACCACATTGATCGTTTTGATACCGCGTTGCTTCGCGAGTTGAATCACGTAACCGCCGACAGCTGAGTTTGCTGCACTTTGCACAATCCATTGGCCCTCGTTGAGATCAACGAAGGAAGTCAGCATTAACAGTGCGGTAATCGGATTTACCGCCGACATGCCCAGCTGTTCGATGACCGCTGAGGGAAGCTCGCCCATATTAGGTAGCGGCAGAAAGCCGGCTTCAGGAGCAACAACCTCGTCTCTCCAGGTGCCGCCACCGACGATTAATACAAGCTGCCCCACCTTCAAATAACCCGCCTCGGGAGTGACTTCGATAACGCGGCCCACCCCCTCACTACCGGGCTTAGCCGGTAATACGGCATCGACACCGTACTGACCCGCTATTTGCAGCAAGTTTGAAGGGTTAATGGGCGCTGCTAAAACCCTGACTCTGACGTCGCCCGGTTGAAGCTCTTTAGGCGCCTCCTCTTTAACGTCGATCACATCAGCCGGATTACCGATTTGATTGAACTCGGTGTATTTCAACATCTTCGGTGTGGCGCTCGCATGGTTACCATGCCCATCTGCATAAGATGTGGTCGCGACACCCAAACTCATCGCCAAGGTCATGATTATTAAAAAGTGCTTCATAGTTGCAGTCCGTTTTGTGTTTTTAAATTTGTGACTCATCGCTAACTCACAGTGCAGTGAATCTTTTCTCTCATAGAGTTTCGTCAACTGGTTGACCCTCTTCTTGCTCAAACCATCGTCCCAAATAAACGCCCACGAGGGACCAAAGAGCCGCGATCCCGGCCCCAACCGCCGCAACGGCAGCTAGACCCAAGCCCAGACCCTGGGTGAGACCGGTAAATAACCAAGCCATCAGCATATCCCCGCCACGATAAGCAACGATGTCAATAACGGGCTTAGCCTTAAAGCGGGCTTCTCTGTCGACCCTTGTAAACAATACTTCACGCGCCGGTTTGGTGACTCCGTAGTTGCCCGCACGCCGAATAACCTGCAAGGCCACAACCGCGCCAAGAAATGGGGATACCGCCACAATAATAAGGCCCGCACAAATGAGCACCGGAATAAATGCAATGGTCGCAGGCATACCAAACTTCCCAATAAGTCGACCCGTGGCAAACAAACCCATCGCAATGGAAAGTACATTGACGGCCAAGTCCATTTGAGCCCAGACCGCCGTTCGCTCGGCGCGGCTCAGTTCACTCAGCAAATTTTTTAACTCGAAGTAAACGAATGAACTAATACCCGTGTACAAAAAAATGAAGAGCCCAATCGCCATTAAGTACGGATTGGAAAAAAACAGCTTGAAGCCAGCTAGTGGGTTGCCACCAATTTTTACCTCAGACGTTGCCTCCGCCAAACCTCCGTTTTGCAGGTCTGTTGACTTGAGGGACTGCAAATAAAAAATAATAGGAATAGGTACAAGCAGCATGCCACTGGCCAGTAACAGCAAATTATCCGTGCCAAGGGACGCCGAAAAGAACGAGGGTATTGATGGCCCGATTAAGCCGCCCACACTCGCCCCGGCGGCGATAATGCCGAAAAGCCTGCCAGCCTGCTCTTTGTTGAACAGGTCTGACATAAAGCTCCAAAACACCGAAATATGAAAAAGGCTAAATACACTAACCCACACATAAAACGATTTATCGACCAGTGTTCGATCGGCCATTGTGGAGGCTAAAACGAAGAAGGATAAAAACGTGAGCGCAAAGATGCCGTAAATAGCGGGGACCAAAAGCCGCAGCCGAAAATGCGAAACAAGCGCACCATACAGTGCGACCACCGCAGTGCTGATAAAAAAATTGAGGGTCCACAACCAGCTCACCTCGGCGTCTGTCCAGTCGCTGGCCATCGCATCTCGCACGGGCCGCAAAATGTAGTAGGCAGACATAAGAACAACTACAAATAAAAACGAGCCCATCAAAGCTTTAACTTCATTCGCCTCTACGTTTGAGACGATTCGGAGCAGCTTGTAAACAGGGTTGTTACGGCTCGCGTTCATTTTTTCGGTTGGGTTCAAATGCTTGTTGCTCCGTGGTGACACTGAACTGCCGGTTGATAACAGCCGCGAAAAGTTTTCAAAAAAGCAGGCACGCCGGAAGCAGGTGGCGGGATTACATCGCATTTATTGTTCCGCATACAGGGGGAACAAAGCATTACTTTATTGTCTTTATGACAATAGTTAAACGTGCTTCTAGCAGCTGCCGCAGGATTTACCACACAATTTGGCCAATACAGTAACGACACACCCTTTAAAAAATGGGGGATATAGCCGCACAGTCACTCCCAGGCTAGCACCGCGGTCTGCCAGAGAGAGACGAACTCGTACAACCGCGACGTGGTCACCCCACTCCGCGTATAGACCTGACCGCAGCCTATGACTCAGTGTGGCGAGAGCTTACAAATGATGCCTTCTGATGGATCCATAATTCCAGCGCAGACGTCGGTATACAACGCTCCCAAAGCTTCAACACTATCGACCTCGTTGAGTTGAAGCCAGGTCACAGCCTTCGCCGATGCGCGCTCGAGAAAACCCTGCAGTCGTCGATTAAACTCACCAGGGCCCAAGGCTTTCGTGCGCTCGATGATGTAGGTAGGCGCAAAGAACATCTCGTGCCGTTCCGGTGGCGCCCCACCGCTACCGCGGGGTTTGTCCCAATGGGTCAAACCCACGCTGATGTAATAATTCAGTTTATCCGCAAAGTGCTCGCGCAATTTTTCTGCAGTCTCACCACTGCCAGCCATGTCGATAACCACTGCCGATGAATTCGACAACGAGTCGATGGCCTCATAAGCGACAACCTGATCGTAGATACCAAGCCCCTCCACAAAAGCAACGTTTTGCGGTGAGGTTAATCCCACAACCTTTGAAGGTTGATCACTTTCAGCCAGTGCCTCGGCCAAACCTATGCTGGTTTTACTCGAGGCACTCACAATGACTACCTGCTGGGCGCCGTAACACTGATTCACTGCGAGCTGGTCAGCGATAGCGTAGCCCGTCATATACAAGGGTCCAAGCAATGCCTGAAGGCGACCAGCCAAACCTTCACCCTGACCTTTGGCAATGCGTTGGTACTGGTTATAGAGAACAGGTAATGACTGTCGGTGCGCCGTACCATCAATCAACAGGCTAGAACTGACGTTGGTCGGTGCGATCACCAATTCACCCGAGGGCTGAAAATAGCCATAGAGCCGCTCGCCCACCAACACCTCATCGCAGCGAGACTCTGTAACATCAGCAAACCCCCAAACGGGAATCACCCCGTAACCATCATCGGGGACAACTGGGAAAAAATTCCAGTAGCCCAGCATGTCACCGGCAACGGCATAGGTCAGATTATTGGCAGTAAAGGCAAAAAAATCGATGGCCAGTCGTACCTCGCCTTCTATCAGCGACGGTTTCGCTTGCTCCTGCCCCCGCCACTCGGTAAATGCTTGTCTGTTCACTTCAAATCGCTGCATAGGTGGTCCTGGCTGATGTGGTTTGTCAATAATTCACCCGATCTTTAACTGCCGAATCAATCACCCCGTAATGCGGTACGGTACGCTTCGGTAGCAAATACCCTAGTCTACATCACCGTTTACACAATCGCCCTGTGCCGCTCCACCAAGCACACCAGTTACCCAAGCTAGTTATCCGAATGAGCCGCCGGATGGGAGGGCGTCTGCTTGCCATTTCCTTACTCAAAGAGGCTCGGGGCGTCTTTAACGTTGACCGTATTTCAGTGGTTAATAAATGGGCAATCTGAGATAAGGTGGGCGTTATTTTGAATGGCGATCTACAAACTCAAACCGGAACTTTACTGTGGCAAAAATTCATTATGACGCTGTTGACGCCCCGCCACCTTGACACGCCACCTTGGCACGCCACCTTGGCACGCCACCTTGGCACGCCACCTTGGCACGCCAATGATAAGCAACCCGCAGAACTCTTTTTTCCTTTTCCTTTCTTTTTTTAAGTACTAGGTCGTGACCTCTAGCTTAAGGTTAGAATCAATAACTTTGGGTCTGGCAATAGTTGGCACTAGTTCACCCCTTCAATTCACCCGTAGGTTCGTGGAATCTGCGCGAATCTGTTATCCTTCGCGCCGGCTTTTCGAATCTATTACTTTCTGCGACCCACACCCTGTGCGCCTGCTGCTCAATATTGAGCAGGCATAGGTCAAAGTCCTACGGAACCTGACACGAGTCGATTCGATACATAACCCATCAACAGTCATCGTTAAGACTGGGTACCGCAATGGGTGCAGCCGTGAGTAAAATCGAAGATTTCTGGCCAACGACGCAGTCGTAGAAACCTACAAAGGTAGCCAGATTCAAAACGAAAACCTGTAGCCATCATCAAGATGAGTAGGAACATTAATGAACGACAAATTGACGCTAAACAACCTAGAAAAACTCATGGAAATGGAAACCCAGCTTCGAGGCGAGTACCAACCCAAGCTCGATGAAAAAGACGCTGCCATCTCCAAGCTAGCTGACAATAAAACCGCGCTAGAAACCCGAATTAGTGAACTCGAGAAGACCATTGCCACCCAGTTGACGACCATTACAGAGCTCTCAGGAAAGTCCAAAGACGCCCAAGCATTAGAGCAACGCAACCGGGAGCTGCACAACCGTTCGGAGAATATGAAAGATGAGATCACCGCGGCAAAAGGCCGTGTGAAAGCGCTTCAAAAGGACCTTGCCGCAGAACGTGCTGAATTAGCAGAACTCAAAAAATACGATCCACAGCGGCTGCGTAAGAATTTAGATGCCACCAAAAAGAAGCTGGCAGAGAAAACAGCTGCCGCGGACAAGCTGCAAAAGTCTGTGACGCAGGCCCGTGCAGAGAACACGGAGCTGGAGCAGAAAGTCAAAGACCTCGAAGCACAGTTAGCCGAAACGAACTCTGAGAACGAAGATCAGGCCGAAGAAGGCAGCCAAGCGGCAGCCTAATGCCTAAGCCTCGCAATAATAAGCGAGGCATTTTGAGGCCCTTCTCCAATGGCCTCGCCATTTTAAAGAAGGGCTGGCAGATACCATTTTGATGATGCGAACGCATACCGATCTCAAACCGAAAGCTTTTGCTGAAAACCTCTTGCCGATTATCTCTTCAGCAAGAGGCATAAGTTCGGTTTGTAACATCTAGTGTAGATGGCCCATCAAAAACTAAGGGAACGCGGATCCTACGCCACGGTAGCAACCACAAAGCACAGACGCTTCCCCTTTCCTGGTCTTCACCACGTCCTATCACTCCAGCATTCAACTACACCAAAATTCAATTACGCCAAAATTCAATCACGGTAGATCACTCATAGATCTGCCACCAGCTCGGAGTACAGTGTCATGAGTGAACACCCTGCGTGCTTGAAGTGTCATTCAGCCTACACCTACCCAGATGGAGATCTTTTGGTATGCCCCGAGTGTGGCTTCGAATGGCACCCCGATACTTCAACCACTGACACCGCCTACAGCCCAGCGATACTCGATGCCAACGGCAATGCTTTGCAAGACGGCGACGCCGTAGCGGTAATTAAAGATCTGAAAGTCAAAGGGTCATCGTTGGTAGTAAAAGTAGGAACCAAAGTAAAAAATATTCGACTCGTGGAAGGTGACCACAACATCGATTGCAAAATCACCGGTGTAGGCGCGATGAAGCTAAAGTCACAATTCGTCAAGAAAGTATGATCAGCAGACTCTTTTGTAAAGTAGGCCCCTGCGACTTTCCGCAAAAGCATAGGGCTGTTAGTTAGCATCGCTTTGTTGCACTGCCCTGCGGCGCTGGCTGTTTGCTCTTGGACTTGTTTAATTCAGCAGGCCCCTGCGGTTGCTGCTCCTGCGGTAAACCAAAGGTCACTTCAGCAGGACCCCAAGCAGAGTCACCTTGAAAATAAACGCCAATTTAATGCATTCCGTTACGCACTTACTGGATGGTCACCTAACCCCGACTCATCTGAAGGCAAAATTAGTAAGCAAGGAAATCATCACGACTGAGTTCTTGTAAAAGGAGACTCCAGCAAGATTCGAGCTTTACTCGTCGATGCAGCGATAGCTAATTGCTTAAATAAGTAGGCGAAGTCACGGCAAGGTTGGTTGCTAGTGGATAGGATAGTAATGCTGGTTGCAAAATGGGGAATCGCCTCTAAACTCTTTTCAGCGCTTCTGTCTCGCAACCCCACTAGGAGGAACTACACATCAATCTACTGGATCTGAATTTTTGGCAACGCCGACAGCGGACGCTTGGCCTGATTGCCATTCTCATAGGGCTGGGTGCCTGGGGGATGGAATTTGCCGGCACCGTATATATTTGCCCTTACTGCAGGGTGCAGCGCACCGTCATATTACTGCTCGGGTTAATCATGGTCCTGCCCATGGCCCGTCATTGGATAGTGCAATACTTCGCTTCTGTGATCGGTTTTTTGGGCGCAGTCGTTGCCGTCAACCAAAATTTTATGGGCTGGGTGAAAATTTCAAAAGGGGAGTTCGCGTTTAATGAATTACTGTATATCGACCCTTTTCTTCTATCTAGCGGGTCGCTGTTTATTATTATTGGGCAGCTGTGGCTGATACTTAAAAGGCATGATGCTGCCCACCAACCTAGCTAGCCGTTGACGCTGAGTAGTGAGCGGTGCTCCAGTTCCAAAACCCACTTTGTACTTTTAAGCACAAAATTTTGTCTCACCAATTGCTGTTATAGAACAAACTCACATTCTCACGTAAGACTGTGTAATGACTTTGTCGTCATAAGTAAATGACTGCGTAAAATGGTTCTCATCAATCAACACCATTTTCACTTCATTAACGGTGCCCTCATATTCCTCCATCGAACTCACCATTGCGGTTTCAATGGCATTTCCCGTGGCATCCACTATAAAAGAACCATAACCAAAGTCCTGAGCTGTCTCGCCCTGGTAAGAAACGTTCTGCAACCAGATAAAATGACCGCCGCCAATCATCTTTGTCTCCGCAAAAGCGGTTATCTCCGAATCAGCAGTGTCACGAGCTTCAAGGGTCCACAATCCGTCAAAAGGTGAAGTTTCTGTTGATGCCGTGTTCCATACTTCAACCATATCCAGCAGACGCCCTCCTTCATAAGGCATGCCGATAATCGATTGTTTAAAGCCTGCTGCAGTCCGCTCAATGGCAACATCGAAGCTATAACCAGACACTGGGCCATCGTGATTGACTCTGGGCACCTCAACCATGACACCGTTGTTCCAACTGGCATTACCCGCACCCACATCAATATTGTCTGTCAGAGCATTCTCAAAGGCATACATAAACCGCCCCCTCGAATAGATTTTTATCTGGTCCCGGGCGTAGTAACTGACCTCACCCTCTTCGGTAACCGTAACGCCCTCAATGAGGTAGGCGCCATCGGGTAGCGCGACACTCGCATCTAGTGCTGAAACAGCCGTTGGTTCTGAGGTGATATTCACATTTACCTCCGGGGTAGGTTCGGCGCCACACGCAGCTAAAACAACTGCCGTGAATGAAAAAACTGCTGACTTTACGTTCATTGAAAGGGTCCTCTGTGTCGCTGAAACGCCATATGCCATCCCCAATAACCCTAACGACTGGCGTATTTCGTGTATAGACCGAGGAGAACCGCTTATCGCATATAAGGTCGCTTCGAGCTGATTTCCGGCATTTACCAATGCCTAAGGACCTTGGGCAAAATGAAGTGAGGCACATGGTGACACCGTAGTCCCTACCCTCGCATGGTGAAGGACATGACAAGCACTAAATTCCCGTACTTTGTATCACTTGGCGCTTTTCACCCCGTCACAGACTCGGCTAAAATTGATTAAGATCAGCCAACACGCAACAAACGCTAGTCTCCCGATGTTGTCGATCACACGTCAATCAGCGAGACACGCTATTTTCGATTTAACGCCGAAGCGGTGATATTAGGTAAGAATAGATCCCTAATTGACCGGGCGGCGCCATTGAGAGATCACGCCTAAGACAGGTTAGCCATTGGCACCGTATAACAGTTAAAGCCCACCCTTTTATTTATTGTTTGCTACCTAGAAATGGAATCCACAAGCATGTCAACGAGTCAGCCCCCTACCATCACGGCCACTCAACAACCTCTTTATCACCGTTTTTCAGATATTTTTAAGGCCGGCTTCAGTATCGACTGGGGTATAGGGTCTTTTCTGGTGGTTAGCCATGTACTTGTATTGCTGCTAACACCTGTTGCCTATATCTATGCCCCTGCAGGCCTTTGGCAAGTAATGTTGGTTTGGACGCTGGTACACGCCTTCATTGGTGCACTATCAACAACCGTATATTCCCACAGGCTTATTGCCCACGGCGCCGCGAAGGACGTTCGATTACCAACGCACATTGTCTTCTTAGGACTCCAGCTCTTTGCTGTACAGGGGAGCGTGCGCCGATGGTCTGCGCAGCACGTCATTCATCACGCGGTCGATAAAACCGGCCAACACCACCTCGACCCCTACTCTGCCACGTGGTTTAGCACCAGCTGGCGGAATTTTTTGTGGTCACACATGCTCACCTATTTATTCAACCACCCGTATTCGCGCGAGTTTGATGGGGCCCTCAAAGCCAAAGCACACCCAGCTGTTGTTTGGCAGGACAAGCACTACCTTCCACTCATCATTGTGGCCAACTTTGTATTGCCGATTGGACTAGGCATTGCACTAGCGGGCTGGCTAGGAGGTTTCTGCATGTTATTGGCGGGCAGCGCAGGTTTCGTGCTCGCGCAACACAACACGTGGACCGTGAACAGCGTGACGCACATGTGGGGCTTCAAAAAGGGCTTAATCAGCTCTGCTCGTAACAACTACGTCTGGTTGGGTCCGCTGGGAGAGGGCAATCACCATGCCGATCACCATGACTACCCGAGAGATTTTCGCAACGGATTTGGCTGGAGTGGCTGGCTGCTGGATCCCACCCGGTATGCCATTCTGGCGCTAAGGGCTCTGGGGTTAGTTCAGGGGCTCAACCGAGCGAGTCGCTGGCAAGAGGCTCAAATTATTGCCCGTCGTAAGGTTCGAGACACGAAAGCAAAATCACCGTCCATACTGTGGCTACAATGGGAAGAAAAATTGGCCACATTGGGAGATGAGTGGCTTGCTGCCGCTAAAGCCTGGGACCAATTTAAATTAGAAAAGAAGAAACTTACCCATCAGATTCGTCAGTCAGGAGCCGACAGCATGGCCGCTGCCCGGGAGCGTATGGGCGTGACTCAGGAAGATTTGATGCGGGATTTACGTGCCAGACGGGAGAGCTTACGTGCCGAGATGCAACAGGCTCGTAAACGGCTGAAGGCAGGACGTGAAGAATTTTTTAACGCGCTATGGGAACTCAAGCAGGCCAATATAGCCGTTGCCTGAGTGAGGATCCCCGAAATTGAGCTACAGTGCTCAGCACTAAAGTTCGATACCCATAACCTGCTGCGGGCTAGCGCCTTAAAGAGCGCGAACAAGCCCATTGCTGGCTCAAATCTAGAGTGTGCCCTGTGCTTTTGCCATATCCAGCGCGAGGTCTTCAATCATATCTTCTTGGCCACCCACAGTGCGACGCCGACCAAGCTCCACTAAGATATCTCGGGTAGACAGGTTGTACTTTTCGGCGCTGCGCTTGGCGAACAACAAAAACGATGAGTAAACACCTGCGTAGCCCAGTGTCAGCGCATCGCGGTCAACGCGAACCATATGATCCATCATGGGTACGATCAAATCCTCGGCAATATCCATGGCCTTAAAAGTATCGATGCCAGTCTCAATGCCCATGCGATCACAAACCGCAACGAAAACCTCCAGGGGCGTGTTACCTGCACCAGCACCCAGACCGGCAAGGGATCCGTCGATGCGATTTGCACCCGCTGCGACAGCAGCAATCGAGTTGGCAACGCCCATCGCCATATTGTGGTGCCCGTGAAAACCCAGCTCTGTCTCGGGTTTAAGTTCGGCCCGGGCAAGGGCAATGCGTGAAGTCACATCATCGGGAAGCATGTAGCCGGCAGAGTCGGTGATGTAAACGCAGTTAGCACCGAAGTCTTCCATCATCTTCAGCTGCACAACTAATTCCTCGGCCTCAATCATGTGAGCCATCATCAGAAAGCCCACCGTATCCAAGTTGTCGATGCTCTTCGCCATGCTGAGATGCTGCTCAGAGACATCAGCCTCCGTGCAATGTGTCGCCACTCGAATCGTTGAGATACCGCAATCGACCGCCATTTTAAGATGGTCAACGGTACCGATACCGGGAAGCAATAGCGCTGAGACTTTCGCATTTTTCATTTCTTTACAGACCGCGGTGAGGTATTCCTCGTCGCTAGCCGCAGGGAACCCGTAGTTCACCGATGAGCCACCAAGACCGTCGCCATGTGTCACTTCAATCATCGGCACACCGGCATCATCCATGGCTTTGGAGATCGTAACCATTTCATCGACGGTGATTTGATGGCGCTTGGGGTGCATGCCATCGCGCAGGCACATGTCGTGGACAGTGATTTTCTTTCCTTTTAAGTCCATTAGCTGCTCTCTTGTGTCTTGGGGCCGGATCAGATGTGGCCGGCTATCTTTTATCTGATAATTTGCTTGGATTGATTAACTCGTACCCTATGCGACAGCTGGCACGAATCTGCCCGCCAATATTTCCTCGGCGTACATTTCCGCAGTGCGCAGTCCCGCCGCAGTCATGATGTCGAGGTTTCCGGCATACTTGGGCAGGAAGTCCCCAAGGCCCTCAACCTCCATATAAATGGACACACGCTTTCCATCGAATACCGGTCCATTCTTGAGGGTGTACCCCGGCACATATTTCTGTACCTCTTTAATCATAGTGTGCACAGATTCGGTGATGGCCTCTTGATTGGGGGTTTCTTGTGTCAGGCAATGCACCGTGTCACGCATGATCAGGGGTGGCTCAGCCGGGTTTATCACAATGATTGCCTTGCCTGAGTGGGCACCGCCACAAACCTCAATGCCCTTGGCTGTAGTACGGGTGAATTCGTCAATATTCTTTCGCGTTCCAGGTCCCGCAGACTTAGAGCTCACCGTCGCGACAATTTCACCATAAACAACGTCTTGAACACGGCTAACCGCCGCAACCAGGGGAATCGTTGCCTGACCACCGCAGGTCACCATGTTTACATTCATCGCTTTCTTCGCGACGGCGTCCACTAAGTTTACCGGAGGCACACAAAACGGGCCTATAGCCGCTGGGGTCAGGTCGATCATAACCGCCCCTTGCTCATTGACCTTGCGACTGTTCTCAGCATGGACATAGGCGGAGGTGGCATCGAAACAAATTTGCACGCCATCGCCCCTCATAGTGGGCAGCATGCCCTCGACACCCTCGGCCGTCGTTTTCAAACCCAGCTCTGCTGCCCGTGCCAAGCCAGGGGATTCAGCATCCACCCCCACCATCCAAACCGGCTCAATCACATCGCTGCGCTGAGCTTTCATTAGCAAGTCAGTACCAATGTTGCCGGGACCGATAATGGCTGCTTTTATCTTGTTACTCATGCCTCAATCCTTGTCATCGGTAAAAAAACGGGCTCACCCGCCGCGTCAAAATTGTCACAGCCACGTCGTCAAACAAATCGGCAGCTGCAACCGCCGATACCCTCAACCTCAAGGGTCATGTGATCACCAGCCACCACCGGGATGAGGGGCGCTAAAGAGCCCGACAAAATGACCTCCCCAGCTTTAAACGGTATTCCGCGCTCCCCCAGCGTATTGGCTAGCCAGGCCACTGCGGTTAATGGGTTGCCCTGTACCGCGCTACCCAAACCTTCCGATTGAAATTCACCGTTTTTATAAATCTTCATATGCAGGTTAGGCAAATCGACGTCTTTAGGATCGACTTCACTTTCACTGAGAACGTAAACACCGCAAGAAGCGTTATCTGCCACAGTGTCTTGAATCTTTATTTTCCAATCGGCAATACGCGAGTCCACAATTTCAAAACAAGGAATAATTGTTTCTGTAGCGTCCAAAACGTCTGCCTCGGTGACACCCGGGCCGATTAAATCTTTCTTTAAACGAAAAGCAATCTCACCCTCAGCCATAGGGGCGATTAGATGACCTTCAATAGGAATTTCTGACTCATTACGGTACTCCATGGTATCCATCAGAAAACCAAAGTCTGGCTGAAATACACCCAACATTTCTTGTACCGGCTTACTGGTCACACCAATTTTCTTACCGACGATTTTCTCACCATCATCTTCCATTCTACGATCCAACACACGCAGACTAATCTGGTAGGCATCATCAATTTGAATATCGGGTTCACGATCGGTTAGTGGGGTAAGGGCCAGCCCTCCCCTCAAAGCCTCGTAAAGTTCATCACCCAGAGCGTCAATCTTTTCCCGATCCATCATGATATTCCAAACCTCTCATATTTTTGCGCGCCAACTGCACAGCGACACCACTTCTTCACTCAAAAGGTGATGCCTTCTGGAGCACCGTTAAAGCTGACTTTCATAGCGCACTGTTCCATGGCAGCGATACCTTCTCTCATTTTTCAGCGGCGCTTCTACTTAAGGCCTAGCAATCGCAGTAATTCATGACCGAAGCCATTGCCCTATCAGTTTATCCCTGTGCCAATAATCAGTATTTGAACCCATAGATTACGCTAGGTCATACTCCCAGTGGCTTACAAGCGCGGGAAAATTCCCCAGCCAAAGCGTGGTCTAGCGCCATGTTAGACTAGCAACAGCTTCGAGGTTATTGGCAAACCGGCCCTAGACTTGTCTATTGTGACAAGACAGCCACCACCCCCTAAACGAGCACACTATGAACAGACTAGAAAAGCTGAAGAAAGACGTATACAGCTTTGAGGAATTAGATACCCTCGAGAAGAATGCGACGAAATTACGCGATCAAGAAACCTTAAGCTTGATCATTCAAAGCCGCGCCTCTAAAACCGCAAAGGGAGAAAAACCCAAAAGCACCGTCGACGAAAACGGCGTGCCACTAACAAAGCGTGGCCGCCGCGACGCAAAAGCCGGGCGCTAGCTTTTCGATGACGTATCGCCAATGGGCTGTGCCAAGTTCTGGGGCAAACTAAGGTGCCGGCTAAACAACTGCTGATCTTTGCATAAAGACGCAATGCAGCGCGTTGCGGGCTCCGCTTAGGTTATCTAATCAGCGATTACACTAACTTCATGAGCATTTCTTTTTCGTAGGGTGCCAAGGTGCTAACCCCACCCTTCTGAACTTTGTTTGCCCAATCTGGGTTGGCAATCAACGCTCTACCTACCGCTGCAAGATCAAACTCACCCCGCTCTAGTGACTCCAGCAGCTTATCAATACTCGCAATATCGCCACCGCTGAAAAACCCTTCACCGGGTTCGGGAATAAAATCTTTGTCCAGGCTGATACTTCCCACTGTGATCGTAGGGACACCGGTTAACTTTTTTGTCCAACCTGCGAGATTCAGATCGCTACCCTCAAATTCTGACTCCCAGAACCTTCGTTGTGAACAGTGAAAGAGGTCAACTCCCGCGTCTACCAGCGGTGTAAGAAATGCTTCTAGCTCATCAGGACTCTCTGCCAATCTGGCGGTAAAGTCCTGCTGCTTCCACTGTGAATAACGAAGAATAATAGGAAAATCAGCGCCTACTGCTTTTCGGCTCGCCCGAACAATCTCCGCAACAAACTGACCACGATGAGCCATGTTACCGCCCCACTGGTCCTCTCTGATATTCGTACCATCCCAGAAAAATTGATCCAGCAAATAGCCGTGTGCGCCGTGTAACTCTACCGCGTCGAAACCAATTGCCTTGGCCGCTGCTACGCCCTGAACAAAAGCATCAATAGCATCCTGAACCTCTGAGTCGGTCATAGCATGTCGATTTTTCTTGCCGGGTACGTTCATACCTGAAGGTGTGTGCCCCAGTGACTCACCTTCGCCAACCTTAAGATCGCCAGACCCTCGCATCCCGCCGCAATGCCAAAGCTGGGGTGCAATTTTCCCTCCCGCTTGGTGTACGGCCTCGACAACCCGTGCCCAACCATCGAGCGCCGCACCATGAAAAAATGGGACATTCAGATAACCCTCAACGGCGTTAACCTCGGGATGGGTGCCTTCGGTAATGATAAGACCGACCCCGCCTTCCGCGCGCTTACGGTAGTAATCGACAACGTGCTCTCCCGGCACGTTATCGGGACACATGTTGCGCGTCATGGGTGCCATGACCACACGATTCTTTAATGTGAGATTAGGTGTTTCAAAAGGCTTGAATAAAATATCGGTTGAAGTCAAAACGTTACTCCGAAATGATTAAAGTGGGATCGCTGGCCATAGTGTTAACGGCAGTTGGCGGCACATTAAGGCGGCGGGCCATCCATTTCAGCCCTCAGGTGCGGCGACCATGCTAAAAGCTTACGAGACGAAATGCCATCATCGCAGCGACCATCAGTCTTGGGATGCTAGCCCTACGTTTTTCTCCCCGGCAACTTTTACTGCACTCTCAGAATGAACGCACAAGCTGCTACACCTCATAACCATTAAAAATAGCGAATAAGCCCTTATTAAAGCGTTGTGATGCGTGGCTTGCCGTTTATAAATCGAACGTAGGTCGCGGGGGCATGCAGCTGCGCGTCACGGCTTAGTTTTAGACGTTGTTGGACCATGTCAATAATCCAACGGGTGATCGTAGGCAAATCTAGCTTTTGCGTCTCAGCGAGGGTTAACCAATGGAGGTCTAGCAGCTCACCAGAAGCTTTAATCATGTCGTCGGGATCTGTTTGTATAAAGTCATCAAAGATCATAAAGAACCGCGTATCGAAGCGACGACTTCGGTAGGTAGGGGTCACAGCCCGCGCAATAAAATCAATCTTATCTAATGGAGGCTCAACGCCGTGATCAAAATAGCGCTGCCAAACAGCGTTATTGGTGGTTAATTTTTGGGTCGTCTTGCGCCCAATAATGAGCCCTGTTTCTTCGTAGGTTTCACGAATCGCCGCCAGTGCTAGACCTCGTAGCTTATGATTAGAGACGTCTTTTCGGGTTTCTTTTTGTAGTCGTCCAGCGACGGGACCGCTGAGATCAGAGGGAACCCTCAAACGTTGATCAATAAAATCGAGGCGCCCACCGGGAAAGACAAACTTATTGGGCATGAACACATGACTGGCAGCGCGCTTACCCATGAGAACTTTAGGCTCACTGCCTTGGCGCACAATTACCAGCGTGGCAGCTTCTTTGGGCCGCACTGCCTGAGCTTGCTCGTCGCGATACTCAACATCGCCCTTGGACTGACCATTAGCTGCTTCTGCTGCCACCCTTCACACCTTTTTCTGTCTAACGCATTGTGAATATCGGGAGCTCAACGAGATCTTAGCGCCCTTGTTCGCCTGATTTTTTGAACAACAGATAGCTCTATCCTCGCTGATACCCCGCAACGACGCCCTAGGCCGTCTGGTCAAATTACCTCTGCTATGAATAGCAATACCGCTTAACGCCTTTCGCTGTTGCCCAAGTTCTCAATATCCCTCCCGATTTACACGAATAGGCGACTGACCTTAAATACTCTTGAGGTTTGTTAGTTCCCAGGCATCAACGCAGCACCTAGTTGGCACCCGGATAGTCACCTTGACGCCATGCTTCATAAACAACAACCGATACGGCATTGGCTAAGTTCAGACTTCGACTGTTGGGTAACATGGGTAATTTGACAATATGATCGCGGGATAGCGTCACCAAAATTGCCTCCGGCAGACCTTTCGTTTCCGAGCCAAACAACAGGGCATCTGAGTTCGAGAAAGAAAAATTTGAATGTCGTGCAACGCCGCAGGTCTCCACCGCCACAAGTCTACGATCAGAATTTTGCTCTCGATAATGTGCCAGAGACTCCCACTGCATAACGCTGGCGAATTCATGATAGTCCAAACCCGCGCGGCGCAGCCGCTTGTCATCCATTTCAAACCCTAGCGGCTTGATGACATGCAACGCTGCCCCAGTATTGGCACACAGGCGGATAATGCTACCCGTATTCCCGGGAATCTCCGGCTCATACAGCACAATGTGTAGCGGAAACGCGCTCACAGACGGCCCGTCAATAATGAGATTTGAGAAAACGAATACGCCATAATCAAGTTTCGGCTAAAAAGGAATTTCACATGTTTTTTGTCATTGACTGCCAGGACAAGCCCGGCCATCTCGCTGTACGGCTTGAAAATCGAGACGCACATCTTAACTACCTCAAGGACTTTGAGCAGCAACTTATCATGGCCGGACCCTTTATGGATGCTGACAATCAGATGATCGGCTCGATGCTGATCATGGCATTTACTGACCATGCAGAGGCCGATAGTTTCTGTGCCGCTGACCCCTATGCACTCGCAGGCTTATTTGAGCGCGTTCAGATTAGGCCCTGGCGAAAGGTTCTGCCCGCCTAAATTAAGGCTGCTCAGGCACTTGTGCACGCCTAAATTCAAACAGTAGCGCCTATGACGAGCTTTAAACCTGTGGGTTAAAAGCTTGTAGCGGCGAAATGAAGCGCACCAAATCATCAACAGGCTAGGGATCTGTGGCGTTAATTTTTCAGAGGAATCATGGGTTCGCTCTGTTACGGGTCAGCCTTATGTAGAGCAAGAAACTAGACACCATACCCAAGGCGATGAGAACAACAGAAATTACCGCGCGATACGGAGTTTCAGGGCTCCATAGCTCTCCTTGCTGCAACCAATAATGGGCATAGAGCGACAGCGCCCAGGGACTCAGTGCCAATAAAAATACAATAATTTTTCGTGTCATTAGCTGGCAACCCGCAAACCTCGATACCCAACCATATACTGCCGGGCTTGTGCTGTTAATACTGATGGCCCCTAGGTCTGTTTTTCCTATCCGGCCCTAATAGCTTGCCAATAGGGTCGATGCCTCGTTATGTTCCATTGCTAATGATGAATACCGGCGTAGAGGGGGGTTAAAAAGTGAGCGGGCAACGTTTTATAGATAAGTCACCCCTGATCAACGGCTGGCCGCTCTTTTGGTGGCTCGCTTTGGTGCCCGCAAGTTTTATGGTCAGGGCCAGCCTGCTCACTGACTTAAGCAGCCCTGACGGCATTTCGGCCATGATCCAATATTCTGTGCGCTGGGCCGTACCGCTTATTTTTCTGATCACAGCCACATCGGCTGTGGCCCGTTTGTTCCCAAGCACTGTGACTCGTTGGCTGCTGCGCAATCGGCGCTACGTCGGTCTTGCCTTCGCCACAGCCATGGCCTGGCAGGGTGCGTTTATTTTTTGGATTTCGGTAGGGCACCCCGATCATTACTACACCAATATCTATTTCTTACGGGACGAGCTGGAGGGTAGCAGCGGCTATTTGTTTCTAGTGGCCATGATTGTGACCTCATTTCCCTTTGGACGGCGCTACCTTAGCGCTGCCCATTGGCGCGTATTGCACCGTTCGGGGGTCTATTTTCTATGGGCCTACCCTTTCAGTGTTTATTGGTGGAATACAGCCTATTACGGGAGTGATCTTTGGCTCGACTACCTCTTTTATGGTCTGGGCTTCACCGCCTTTGCCCTGCGGATCGCGGCCTGGGGTAAGAACCAACGGCAACCTCAACAAAACATCAGCGGGTATGCGATTGGCGGTACGCTGCTGGTCGCAGGCGGACTGTTACTGGCGATTACAGGTTCCCTGTGGCAAAAATCAGTTTCAGCATTTCTGTTGGCACCAACTTCATCCCAAACCCTAGAGCTTTGGTTGCCCTTTTGGCCGTTTCAACCCTTCCTGCCTCTTCTATTATTAGGGCTAGGCACTTGGCTGCTCACCTTGAACAAAGAATCCGAGCCCCCAAAGGCTCAGGTCGCGGCTTAAATCATCTACCGCTGCACTTAGTAACGTATAGGCGAAGTGGCTAATAAAACTGATGAAAACTAGTCTGTCAGCAGACATTGGGATGTTTGTATGAGCACAACTGACACAATCGTAATTGGAGGCGGCCACAACGGCCTCATCTGCGCCACGCTGTTAGCGAAAGCGGGGCAGCAGGTTGTGCTCGTCGAGGCCTCAGAAACCCTAGGAGGTCTGGCCGGTCAGCGCGAGTTTTATACAGGGTTTAACGCATCTGTTGCCCAAACCCTGTACGCCTTACCAAAGGCAATAATCGATGCCCTTGATCTGCCTAGGCATGGATTTGTGCCCAGTGTCGATGCTATAGCCACGACGGCACTGTCCCTTTCCGAACCGCCGGTACGGCTGACAAGCTCCCATATTTCTGGTGCGTGTGAAACCGATACGGCGGCCTTTGCCGACTATAAGAAACAACTCGTCACTTTTAGCAAAGCACTCGCACCCTTTTGGTCAAAAACCATGCCGCGCATTGGCGCGGCAGGCCTTAAAGATGTGCTGACCTTTGGACAAATGGGGTTCAACATTCGAACTATGGGCAAAGCCGATATGCTCGAGTTCTTTCGAGTCGCCACCTTACCCATGCGCGACTTGGTCGATGAACACTTCTCAGGGGAATCACTTAAGGCCGCACTGTGCTGGGACGGCCTATTAGGCTCTCAACTCGCGCCGCGGTCCCCTAACCAGGGCGTTTTGACGCTTCTGAATCGAATGGCGGGACATTGGCAAGGCGAGCACAGCGTACCCACCGGTGGCATGAAAAACTTTTTAAGCGCATTGACCAGCGCCGCGACTGCCGCCGGGGTCACTATTAAAACAGGAACTCCGGTAGCGCAGATCGTCATAACACCCAGCGAACAGGGCCAACATTGCAGCGGTGTGCAACTTGAGAATGGCGAGGTACTCACCAGCGAACGGGTTGTTTCCAGTGCAGATCCCAAAACGACATTTCTTGATTTAGTGGGCCCTCGGCATCTGGAAATTGAATTCAGCAACCGCATTCGCCGGCTGCGCAGCAAGGGCTATGTCGCCAAGTTACATTTGGCACTGTCTGCGTTACCAAAATTCACCGGTCTTGATTCTCCATCAGGGCGGCTGATACTGGCGCCGTCGATGGATACCATAGAGTTTGCCTGGGACGCAGCCAAATATGGCGAACTCCCCGACCAGCCTGTTATGGATGTCTGCCTACCCACCCTTACGGCGCCTGATAATGCCCCAACCGGTCAGCACATTCTCTCCGCAAACGTCATGTATATACCGGGTGAGCTGAAAGGCGGCTGGACGGACGCTGCTCGCGACAATCTGACCACGCAGCTGATTTCACAGCTCGACAGCTATGCACCGGGTATCAAGAACCTTGTGTTGGGTAGCGAACTGCTGACCCCGCATGACTTGGAACAGCAGTTTCGGGTTGCGGGGGGACATTGGCACCATGTAGAACCTGCTATTGATCAACTTCTCATGATGCGCCCCACCTACGAAGCGGCGCAGTATGCAACACCCATAGAAGGTCTCTATATTTGTGGTTCGGGGAGCCATCCCGCTGGCGACATAAGTGGCAATCCTGGACGCAATGCGGCGCGGGAGATTCTATCGTGAAGCAATATGATGCGATTATTGTGGGCGCCGGTCATAACGGTCTCACCGCAGCAGCCTACCTCGCTAAAGCGGGCCTTGATGTTGTTGTCTTAGAAAAAAATGATTATATCGGTGGAGCCGCCGTCACCCGAGAAATGCACGAGGGTTGGTTCTACTCCAGCTGCTCTTACGTGTGCTCCATGATGCGCCAATCTATCCATCGCGATCTTGATTTAACGCGTCACGGGCTTCTGCTAGTGCCCTATCTGGGCACGGTGAATTTTAGCGACCGGGGCGATCGCGTGCTTATTGACTACGCCGATGAAGAGGCTGCGTATTTGGAACTTCGGCGCCATTCACCCCATGACGCCGATGCCATGTCACGGTTTCAGGCGGACCTAGGCCGATATGCCCAGCTTATTCGTAAAACACTGCTGCGCACTCCCCCCGACCCGAGCTCATTCAAGCCTAGGGATATCAAGGAATTACTGTGGCTGGGGAAACAGTTTTGGGGTCTAGGTGAGCGCGAGCTGTACGAATACATTCGTTTTTTCACCATGAGTGCCGCTGACTTTCTCGAAGACTATTTCGAAAACGATCTCATTAAGTCAGCCATGGCTAGCCCTGGCATTATTGGCACAGCTCTGGGGGTCTACTCCCCCGGTTCCGCCTACATTTTACTGCACCACGTTATGGGTGATGTCGACGGCAACGTGGGCGCTTGGGGCCTAGCGAGGGGAGGTATGGGCGCTATTTCCCATGCTCTCGCAGGGGCCCTCAAAGAACATGGCGGTAGCATTCAGACTGAAGCTCCTGTTGCACAAATTCTCGTAAAAGACGGCGCTACGGTTGGTGTGGCTCTAGAAAATGGTGACGAAATTTACGGCAAAATTGTCGTCTCCAACCTCGATGCCAAGCGCACGTTCACTAAAGTTATGGACAAAAATGACCTACCCCCAGGCATCTTTGAGCGGGCAAGCAATTTCAAAATTCGAGGTTCATCAGGAAAAGTAAATATCGCTCTGTCGGGTATGCCCAAGTTTACCCACGTGCCAGACAACCGCTACGTCAATCGCGGGGGACAAGGTTTTTCCGGTTCCCTTGAAACCATGGAACGGGCCTACGACTGCTGGAAGCGTGGCCGTTGGTCCGATGACCCCTTTATTGAAGCCGTCATTCCCTCCGCTTGGGATCCCACGGTGGCGCCACCCGGGTGTCATTGGATGTCGACTTTTATCCAATATTGTCCACCCACACTAGCCGACGGCGACTGGACTCCTGAAAAACGCGATGCCTTTGGGGCTACTGTTATCGATAAAATCGAGCGCTATTCCCCGGGCTTTAAAGACTTGGTGGTTCACGCCGAGGTGCGGACTCCCCATGAAATAGAAAATGAGATTGGTCTTACTGAGGGCAATATATTTCAAGGTGAATTAACGATTGATCAGCTGCTGTTTAACCGCCCCTTCCCCGGTTACGGGCAGTACCGTATGCCGCTAAAGAATATGTACATGTGTGGCTCGTCAACCCACCCCGGCGGCGGTGTCTCCTCAGCCTGTGGTGCCAACGCTGCCCGAGAGATTTTAAGAGACCTGCGTAAACCCAACACCGTACCGGAGGATGATTTCTACGATGAGTAATCCGGATATTCTTCGAGAAAATGTCGCCGACCCCTACGCCGGAGAGCGGTTAAAGCTCTCTCATTTTCATGAGCGGCAAGCAGCACTCAACCTGCGAGATGCCTGGTCGTCATGGAACGGGTTTAAGTTTGCCGATTATTATTATGACGTCGACTACGAGTACTTTTGCATCCGCAACACTTGCGGCACTTACGACATCTGCCCCATGCAAAAATATTTGATCGAGGGCGCAGATGCCCTCGCCATGCTCGATCGCATGGTCACTCGTGATCTCAACAAGCTACGAATCAACCGCGTCACCTATGTCGCCTGGTGTAATGATTCGGGGCGCATGATCGATGACGGAACGATCTTTCGCTTGGGTGAATCAAAATTTCTGCTGACCTGCGGCAGTCCCTGCCTTGCTTGGCTGCGTAAAAGCGCCTTGGGGTTTAATCGGTTATCGATTGTCGAACACACCGAGGCGTTGGCCGCATTGTCCCTCCAAGGGCCCACCAGTTTTGCCGTACTGAAGGCCATGGGGCTGGAGGCCACGAGTGCATTGAAGCCCTTTGACATAGGCCATTACCCCTTCGCTGAGGGTGAGATAATGATCTCCCGTACCGGCTTCACGGGTGACTTAGGCTACGAGCTCTGGATTGAACCCAACCTAGCACTCACGTTATGGGACTGTTTGTATGAGGCGGGGGCCAACTATGGTATCCAGCCCTACGGCGAAGCCGCCACTAATATGGCCCGCCTCGAAGCCGGATTCATCATGCCTTACATGGAATTCAACGAGGCGCTTAAAACCGTCAACTTTGAGTACGACCAGACTCCCTTAGAACTCGATCTTGCCTGGCTGGTAGATTTTAAAAAGCCACACTTTAACGGTCGCCGCGCACTGCTTGAACAACACAAAACAGGACCAAAAACCCTGCTCACCAAGCTCAACATCGAGGGTAATAAACCGGCAGAAGAGGCGCTTCTGTACAGCGATCACGACTGTGGCGACGAAATAGGGTACGTCACATCAGCTATGTGGTCCCCCTCGGTTAAAGCAAATATCGCCTTAGCAATGATCAATGTCGAAGCGTTGTCTGGCGACATCTGGACTGAAATTTACTACCAAAAGGAACTGAGGCATCACCGTAAAGTGGCGCGATGTACCGTACAGAAAAAAGCCTTTTGGGGACCCGAGCGCGCTAAAGTGACGCCGCCCAGCCTGACCTAATCACGCGGATAATGCAGCGGCTACGCCGGCTGCTTTTCGGCCTCAATTTCGTCGCGCCATTGCGATAAATTCATGCCAATTGCCATAAACCCCAATATCCAAAGCGCCTCATCCCAAGCAAACAACCAGTGACCTCGAAACGCCCAATACCCGGCGATTAGCCAGAGGCCGCTATAAAGAAAATACTTTGCGTTTTCGGCAAAGCTCAGCAAACGACCCTGACTCACTCCTCGATCCTGTAGCTGCAAGCGAACCTCAATAAGCGCAAGGATCAGCAGCCAAAGCAGAACCTCCGCAATGTCCGCCCAAGCCAATTCAAATTCAACACCCATACCGGCCGTATCGGTAATAACTTGGCCCTGGGAGAAAATATAAAACGTAGTATCGGTCGAGAAGCTCTTACAGTTGGTGGCGTCGAGTTCTTGGTAGGCCAAATTGCGCGCTGCTGATAGCCCCTGATCAACAAAACTGCAGAGTGAAACCCCCACATGCTCGATACTATTCAACAAGTCATGCAAATACTCTGCGTAAGCAACGACCGCATGACCGATAACAAGGTAGCAAAGGACTCTGACGACCTTCATAAACCTCACCCAAAAAGGCGTGAACGCGGCATCTGAAAGTACGTAAGTCTCTAACTCGAGCAAAAAAAGTAAGACGAACCAGCCCAACTCATCGAGGGTAGTGGCAAAGGCAGAGGTCCAATCGAACCAGCGCCAGCCTTCGTGGTAAGTGTGACTCACCTGATTAATATCGAGCAGAACATAGTTCCCGAAATTAACCAATAGCAGCGAATAAACGACGAGCTTTATCCACTGGGGGTAGCCTATCCCCATAAAGTGACCGGTTGTCGGTGAAGACGATGATGTCATCGCAAAGTAACTCCGTATTTAACCGACTTTTGACTTAACGCTTGACGCTCAGTGTATGCGACGCCGCATCCCCCCTCACTACCCTTCGATCCAGTGTACTTGTGTGACTTCAGGCTAACCCCTCAAAGCACTCTCAGCCACTGTGCCGATACGTTCGCAAATAATTTATACAAAAGGCCCGCAATGGGCGGCGCCGGAGACACCCAAAAGTCAGAATTACTGCGTCGCTGGATTTCAGGATCGCCAAGAGTAAGATAGCAGTCTGGCGACAGGCTCCGGAATACTATGGGACAGCACAGTGCGATACTGCTAAATGTTATAGCGCGACCCGCTTATGGGGCAATATCCTGATGCGCAAAGGCTTCGCTGTTTCATTCGTCGACAGCTACGTCAACGCTTGGAACAGGCGGGACCCCAATGGGGTGGTTGAACACCTCCACGAAAATGGTCGCTACATTGATGCAGCAACCCAACAGCAACTGACACACACGACACTTGAAACCGAGCTGGTTGAATACTTTCAGGGGGCGGTTTATCACTTCGAAGTACTGGGTGCTGTGCTGCACAACGCACAAACCATAGCCTTTCAATATCAGGCATCACCTATAGAACATTCTGATAAAAGCATTATTTGGCGTGGCGCAGAATTCATAACGCTCAAAGGCTCTATGGCACAGGAAATTAGCGACTACTATCAAGCGTTAACACCTGACGAAATCATCAAATCAACACACGCCGTGCGGCGGTACGCAAAGTCTGGATTACACAGGGAGGCCTTGAAGGCATTGCTGACCAACTTGAAGCAGTTAATGGCCGATGAAAAGCTCTATCTAGATCCAGACCTGTCGTTACCTAAGCTTGCCGAACACCTAGGAACGTCGGTAAACCACCTGTCTCAAGCGATCAATTCGGGTTTAGAGATGACGTTTTTTGACTATATCAATCAATATCGCGTCAGCGAGGCAATGGACATTTTACGTAACGGCAACCAGCGCTTCCCCGCCATTCTCGATGTCGCACTATCAGTGGGATTTAATTCAACCTCTACTTTTTATACCGCGTTTAAAAAAATCAATGGCCACTCGCCGGCTAAATTCCGAAGGGCCCAAAGCCAGTCGCAGTAATTCGACGAATTACAACGCTCTCAGATACCACTGATAGTCTAAGTCCGGGATCTGACTGTAGTAGTCATTGCTCTCGCCCCGACGAATAGCGCCATAAACCCGGGTAAACTTTTCGCCTAAATAATCTTGCATGATCTGACTGTCCGAAAAAAATCGTATCGCTTCATCTAGGCGAATCGGTAAAGACGTTTCATCTTCTGAAAGATCTGCCTCTCGGGGCACTGGTGCACCCGGATCGCCCTGCTGACCGAGCCCCCAATGAATACCGGCTAAAACCGCTGCCAGCACTAAATAGGGATTAGCATCGGCACCGGCTACACGGTGCTCAATACGACGACTCTGTTCGTTGGAGCGCGGGATGCGAAGTGCCACGTCACGGTGATCATAGCCCCAATTCTTTCCTGAAGGCGCCAGTGCACCCGCCTGCACACGCCGATAAGAGTTGGGATTCGGCGCAAAGCACAACATCGAGGCATCGAGCAGGGTCCCTAAGCCCGCCACGGCATGACGCAATCGTGGCATCAGGTGTGGAGGGTCGGTTGCCTCAGGAGCAGCAAAAATATTGGCACCAGCCGCGTCATAGACGCTGGCATGAATGTGCATGCCACTGCCAGGAATGTCCGCAAAAGGCTTAGCCATGAATGTCGCGCCAAACCCGTGTTTCCGTGCAACCCCCTTTACAATGCGCCGCAGCAGCAACCCATGCTGCGCTGCCAACAGCACATCGGTTTGGTGGTGCGTATTTATTTCCCACTGACCTGGTGAAAACTCGCTATGAATAGCCGTTAGGGGAACATCCTGAAGCTCACTGGCAATACGTACGTCATTTAAAAAAGCATCACAATCAAAGAGATCGTCAGACATGCAGTACTGAATTCCCTCCTGAACCCATTGGGTGCCCGGAATATTTCCTTTGAGCGGTGCCGGGCGCTCGCCCTCAGAATGGCCTAGTAAGTAGAACTCAAGCTCGGTGGCCACGGTAGGGTGAAGCCCTGAGGCCGCAAATTTGTTAAGTACCGACACCAGCGGGCAGCGGGTATCAACCCAATCAAGCTCACCGCTTTCATCGGTGTAAGCCACCAGGACTTGAGCCACCGGTGACTCGTACCACGGCACAACTGCCAGTGTTCCAGCAACGGGACGTATGATTTGATCGGGATCGCCTCCCAGTTCCGGGTAGGGCGTAGTTTCATAGAAGTTGCCGCGCACCCCCAAAAGCGGTGCTGACTGGGGTGACAAAAATGTGCCGCTAAAGAGCCGCTTGAACTCAGATCGCTGTATACGTTTACACCGAGGAATACCTGAGAAATCAGGCATGATGAGCTCGATCACCTCAATATTCGGGTGCATCTGCATAAAGCGATCGAGTTCAGCTTGATCCGCATATTCCATGATTATGGCCGTTCGTGGATTAACATAAAAAGGTAGAAAATCCTGTGCGGTTTGTCTACCTGCCGTATAGGGTGCCCGCCAATTATTTTCTGCATTCGATACACTATGAATACGTTACTCAGGACACTTTACCGAGGGTCATCATGTTTGGTTTACGCGCACTTCAAGAAACCCAAGAACACACCCACTCGTTTTACGCCGCCTCGGTCAATACGACCACCGCTTATCCGTCATTAACCGGTGACCAACGTGCCGATGTGGTGGTGGTTGGAGGTGGGTTTTCAGGCGTAAATACCGCCCTTGAACTTGCCGAGCGTGGATTTGATGTAGCTTTGGTTGAAGCCAACCGAATAGGCTGGGGCGCCACAGGCCGCAATGGGGGGCAGGTGATTGGAGGCATTGGTCACACGCCCGAGCGCTTTAAAAAAGCGATCGGGGAAGCAGGAATTCGTGACATTTATCAGATGGGTATCGAAGCGCGAGATGTCATTCGCGAACGCGTGGAGCGCTATAACATTCAGTGTGATCTCAAGTGGGGCTATTGTGACGTTGCGCTGAAGCCACGTCACATGAAGCAGTTTGCCGAATGGCAGGCTTTTGAAAAAGAAATCGGCAACCCCCACCCCTACACACTGCTCGACCGTGAAGAAATCAAAACCTACGTCAACTCAGATCGTTATTTGGGCGGTTTGCACAACACGGCCAATGGCCATTTACATCCCCTTAACCTGTGTATCGGGGAAGCGCAGGCGCTAAGTGCTCTAGGTGGCGCCATTTACGAACAGTCGCGGGTTATAGCGATAGAGCCCGGAGCTTTGCCGGTGGTCCGTACCGAGGCCGGCAGCATTACTGCGAAAACTATTGTCTTGGCAGGCAATGCCTATATGGGTGGTTTGGTTCCCAAGCTCAGCAAACGCGTCCTACCCTCGGCGAGCTCAGTCATTGCAACGGCACCACTGACTCGAGAGCTTGCACAGCGCATTTTACCCGGGGATGTGGCGGTCTGTGACCCAAGAACCGCCCTCGACTACTTCCGCCTCTCGGCTGACCAAAGACTTCTGTTTGGAGGGCTCTCGAATTACACGGGCATGGAACCGAAAAATTTAAAAGGCGTTATGCACAAAAAAATGACTCAGGTCTTTCCAGAACTGGAAAATACGGCCATCGATTATGCGTGGAGCGGTTGGATTGGCATTGGCATCAATCGCATGCCGCAACTGGGACAGCTTTCTGACAATATTCATTACATTCAGGCGTATTCAGGGCATGGCGTCGCGCCTACGCACATGATGGCCAGGGTAACCGCAGAAAAAATTGCTGGGGAATCTATCCGTTTTGAGGCAATGGCAAACATACCTCATATGGCATTTCCCGGCGGACCGCTGCTGGGCCGGGCAATCCTCGCTGTAGGCATGACCTACTACAAGGCCCTTGACCTTCTTTGAGGTGGGATTACACATCGACCCACCTATTCAGCCGTGAAAACTCCTAGTTTGATCCCCTCAGGATTCAGGCCGGCATCTGCTAAACATTGGACCTAACGGCTATTCAGACCTTACAGTAGCTGCTTTAAATATCGGGGTAAAAACGCCATGCACAGTGCCCTTAGTCACACCAACCCCAACAAACCCGCTCTTATCGCCGGGCAGGATCAATTCACGTATTCGCAAGTGGATGTGCAGGTACAGCGCTTTGCCAGTGGCATTCTCGCGGGTGCCGAGGACCTCAACGAGGAGCGAATTGCATTCCTAATTCCAGCCAGCCTGGAATACGTCACTGTTATGCACGGAATATGGCGTGCCGGTGGTATTGCTATTCCACTCAACACGGCCTCGGCAGAAGTCGAGCTTGAACATTGCCTGAGCAGCACAGGCGTCAAACGCCTTATCGCAGTAGAGCCTTTTCTTGAGCGTATTAGACCCCTGTGCGACAAACTGGCCATCGCAGTCAGCTCCGTTGCTGAGCATTTGAGTGACGATCTTCAGCCCATGCCGGAATTATTAGCTGATCGAAGGGCTTTAATCATCTTTACCAGCGGCACCACAAGTCTGCCCAAAGGCGTTGTGACGACCCACAAAAATATAAAAGCTCAGATCACAACACTCATTGACGCCTGGGCCTGGTCGGAACATGACGTTATTCCTCTTTTTCTGCCGCTGCATCATGTTCACGGTATTATCAATGTTCTCAGCTGCGCCTTGTGGGCAGGTGCAACCGTCCATCTCATGCCGAAGCTCAATATAGAAAAGCTGTGCGCAGAGGCTGTGCAAGGCACCTACAATCTCTTCATGGCAGTGCCCACCATTTACGTGAAGCTAATTGACCATCTAGAAAGTCTTGATACTGAAACAGCACGGTCTATCCAGGCGGCGTTTGGGGCTATGCGGCTGAACGTATCGGGGTCAGCGGCCTGCCCCGTAGCAATTTTTGAAACCTGGCAGCGATTGACCGGACAGACTTTGTTAGAGCGCTACGGCATGACAGAAATCGGCATGGCCCTGTCAAACCCCTACACGGGGGAACGACGAGCGGGTTATGTTGGGCAACCATTCCCTGGCGTTACCGTGCAACTTTTCAATGAAGACCACCAGCCAGTCACAACAGCATCTGAGTCTGGTGAGATTCGTGTCAAAAGCGATACCGTATTTCTTGAGTACTGGAACAACCCAAAAGCCACTACTGACAGCTTTAGAGATGGTTGGTTCTGCACCGGCGATATTGCCGTTATTGAAGAAGGCTACTTCCGCATCATGGGACGCTCCTCCATCGATATCATCAAATCGGGTGGCTACAAACTTTCAGCATTGGAAATTGAAGGAAAGCTTCTCGCTCACCCGGCAATTGCCGAGGTGGCCGTGCTAGGAATTGAAGACCGGACTTGGGGCGAATCAGTTGCCGCCGTCGTTGTGCTTCGGGAAGGCCAAACATTAAATATCGACACGCTTAAAACATGGTGCGAAGGTAAGCTGTCGTCCTATAAACTTCCAAAGACACTTGTGATTACCCCAGAGTTACCACGCAACGCAATGGGTAAGGTCGTTAAACCCAAACTCAAGGCATTTTTCTAAAAAATGGACTCGAACATGGAGCAATCAAAGCCCTCAAGCAAATGGCATATCGGGATACCCATATCCAAAATGCTTGCCTCTGCTCTTTCCGTAGGCCGAGTAATTTTACGGCAAAAATCAGGCCTCGATGATGAGACCCTGGTAGGGCCCAGCGCGCTCTTAAAGGCCTGCGGCAGTTTGGTCGAGCACCAGGGTGAAGCCTCAGGGCTCGCCCTAGCAGAACAAATTTTGTCGGCCTATGAGGCACTCAACTTTGAAGAAAAAGCTGTATTCTTCAGCGGCCTTTCCCAAAGTTTTCTGGTAGATCAAGCCGGTGTAGCCGCTGCCGCCGAGCAATACCAAGAGCAACCCAACCCGGCCAGCATGAACACGCTGCGCAAAGCACTAGAACCTCGTTGCAATCGTTTATTCCGGCGCCTGAATCAAGTGCCTGACGCCACCGGCCGTCTAGTGAAACTCAGGGGTGACCTCCTTCAACATGAAAGTACCTATCCCGAGCTCAAGCAGGTCGATGACGACCTTAAGCGCCTACTGCTCATTTGGTTCAACCTTGGCTTTTTGAGTTTGCGACGTATCAGCTGGGACTCACCGGCGAGCACATTGGAAAAACTCATCGAATATGAAGCCGTTCATGAGATTAGAGGCTGGGGCGACCTTCGTAGTCGCCTTAAAGAAGATAGACGCCTATTTGCCTACTTCCACCCTGCCATGCCAGACGACCCCATTATCTTTGTACAGGTGGCACTGAGAGATGGCGGCAGCAGTGCCGTAGGCCCGCTGGTTCAAGAGGATAGAATATTAGAAGACACCGCCAAGACGAATACGGCAACCTTTTATTCGATTAGTAATTGTCATAAAGGCCTTCGCGGCATTTCCTTCGGTAACTTCCTCATCAAACAGGTCGCTTCAGAACTGCGTAGCGAATTCCCCCACCTTACGCGATTCGAAACCCTATCTCCCATACCCGGCTTCAGAGCCTGGGTAACCGCTTCCCTTAAAGGAGTCACAACACACACGTTACCGACCCCCGTTTGGGATCGATTAGAAACCTACCTTGAAGATATAGATGACGATTTTGACGCCAACCCGCTCGCCCGAGACACGCTGCTGCCTCTGTGCGCCCATTACCTAACGCACGAAAAAAAGCACCAACTGCCGATAGATCCGGTGGCGAAGTTTCATTTGGGCAACGGCGCACTCCTCGACAAAATCCACTGGCGAGGAGATGAATCAGAGCGTGGCAAAGAGCTCTCCTACGGTGTCATGGTGAACTACGTCTACGAACCCGAAGAGATTGAGAATCGGCATGAGGCCTTTTTCTCAGAAGGACGTATTGCTTCAAGTGCAGCTGTAAAAGATCTGGCAGACAGCCTGATAGGGCAATCAGGATAGACCTTGATGTGCATTGTTGCGGGCTGCCTATGACGGCACTCTCGCACAAGGCGCCTCAAAGCCCGTCAAAACAAGGAGCCGACATATTGTTGACGATCTTAGCTGAAGACTCACTTGTCATTCACCTATGTCCACAAGCCGGGAATCTAGCCCTGTGAATCTTTTTACGATCACCATTGCCATCAGCGTTCTGATCTTTATTGCTGTTGGTAATTACGCAGGTCGTAAAGTTAAAAACCTCGATGATTACTTTGTTGCGGGACGTCAGGCTCCGACGCTGCTTATCGTTGGAACATTGGTCGCGAGCCTCATGAGTACCACGGTCTTTATGGGTGAAGCCGGCTTCACCTATGAGGGGCAACTAGGACCCTATTTGTTGCTGCCAGGTATCACGGTGACCGGTTATATCTACGGTGCGCTTTTTTTCGGTACCTATCTACGACGCAGTAAAACCACCACGGTCGCAGCTTTCTTCGGCGAGCGCTTTGCCGATCCGGGTGTACAGCGAATTGCGGGCCTAACTGTAATTATAGGTTTAGGCGGCTATCTGCTAGTCGTTACACAGGGGGCGGCACTGCTAATTGCTGAATTAACCGACATCAGTTACGTCGCTGCGGTCGCTATTGCCTGGTTGAGCTACTCAATCTTTACCCTTTATGCCGGATCACGGGGCGTGATCCTTTCCGACACCCTAATGTTTTTACTGTTCACCGGTGCCACGCTTTTTTTTGCGGGATACCTTCTCGATGAATTTGGCGGCATTCAGCAGGCTATAGAAGACTTAACTCGACAAGATGTAAAACCCGGTCTGACAAGTTGGCATGGAATTATTGGTGAAGGAACCAGCTGGCTCACTCCCATCGACTTCTTAATTTGGTTTGTGGTTATCGATCTTTCTTGGAGCTTGGTCTATGCCGTTAGTCCGTGGCAGTCCAGTCGCCACCTTATGGCGAAAAGCGAGCATGTGGTGTTACGCGCCTCGATTTACACATGCGTTGTAGTGATTTTTCTGCAAATTCTTATTTATGGGATTGGCGGATTTATCAATCTGGCCAACCCAAATATAGATCCTGTGGAAACCGTATTGATTTGGGCTGCAACGCATCTCGTGCCCTCTTTTCTCGGTGCATTACTGGTTGCAGGTATCGTCGCCGCAGCGCTCTCCTCAGCCTCCACGTTTCTCTCGCTAGTAGGTTTTAGTGTCAGTCGTGACCTCATGCCCGCTCGACAGACCACAAGCCTAGGCGTCACCCGCATGGCAATGGGTGCGGTTAGTGTCATCGTTTTAGTGTTCAGTATCTTGATACCACCCAACGTATTTTGGATAACTATTTTCATTGGCACGGTATTCGCCTCAAGCTGGGGCCCCGTTGGACTGCTCAGTATCTGGAATCGATCTATAACGGCGCGGGGCGCCCGCTGGGGCATGCTGTCGGGCCTCGCAGGAAATATTATCCCCGCGGGACTTAACTACTTAGGGTTGATCAGTCTCCCCAGCTATTTTGAGCCGGCCTTGCTGGGTATTGTTGCGGCGCTAATAGGGGTCTGGATGGGCTCACGAGGACAGTCCCCTTCGGTATCAGAAGTCGCATACCGCACCAAATTGCACACAACGCCCATCGAAGATCTTAGTGTGCAAGAGACACGGATAACCCTTCTGGCCCCTGTGCTACTCGTTGGTTATGGATTAACAATGCCTTGGCTGTTATTGCATTACTACGTCAGGCCTTATCAAACTGCGGCGGGGTTTTTACACTCTGGTGGCGCCTTAAATTGGGAGCGGCTGGAGCCCTGGTTCGCCTTGGGTCCTGCGGTGCTGCATATACCCTTGGGGATACTGGCATGGCATGTCATACGCCACCGCTACACACCAAGAGTCAGCGCGCCACAGTAAAGTCACATCCATCCCTGAGCAACCAACTCAAATAGGGTGTTGCGAGGATATTTTTGTGTCGCTGCGCTTGCCTGGCTCTACTACCTATATCGGTGTTTTAACCAAGGTCGTGAAAATTTAGACGTCACAACATTAGAGGTCCCGAAGAATGCGCTGCGCGGCGTTATGCCCCGGAGCGCCAGTCACACCGCCCCCCGGATGCGCCCCAGAACCACAAAGGTAAAGTCCCGGAACCGGCGTTGCATACTGGGCCGCATCGGGGTGGGGCCGCATATTGAACAGTTGATCAGGTTCTAATCGACCGTGACAAATATCGCCCCCAGTCAGTCCTAGTACGCGCTCCAAATCTAAAGGCGTCATGCACTGATGACCCACTAGAATGCGCGTGACATCAGGTATAAACCTTTCAAGATAATCCAGAATTTGTGCAACAACTGCGGGCTTACGATCGTCCCATGATTGCCCGTCACTCAGGGTGTAAGGCATGTATTTGCACAGCAAGCTCATGACGTGGTGGCCCGGTTTATCCACGAGGTCAGGATCAATCGTACTGGGAATAATCGCCTCAATGATTGGCGGATTGGCGGGTACTCCACTGCGGGCACTATGAAATGCTTCGTTAAGATGCGCCGCACTTTCAATCAGGGTAATGCTTGCCCTGTGATGGGGACCTAGCTGTCCACCCCCGGGTAAAGCAGCAAAATGGGGGAGCTCAGAAAGCGCCAGATTCATCCTTAAGGACGCGGACTCCTGCCGAAAAGCGCCGATATCCCTGGCGAATGAGGCCGGTAAATGTTCCGCGCCTAGCAGCTTGAGAAAAGTTCGCTTAGGGTCAGTGTTGGCGGCAACCGTCGGTGCACGAATAACCTCACCACTCTCCAGCGTCACCCCGCAAACACGCCCTCCATCGACGTTAATGCGAGCAACCGAAGCGTCGGTTCTAATTTCCACGCCATGAGCCTGACCCGACTGCGCCATCGCTTGAGTAATGCTACCCATGCCGCCTTTGACCAAACCCCAAGCACCCTTGCGCCCCGCAATTTCCCCCACAGCATGGTGCAACATGGCGAGACTCGCCCCGGGTTGGCTAAGGGGTGCATAGTTAGCCGGCATAATATGCGCGGCGACCATTGCTTTCACTTTTGGGCTTTCAAACCATCGATCAATAATCGTTTCAGGGGCACCAATAAAAAACTGCATCAGTCGCCAGCGCGACTCCGCATCGAGGCGAAAAACATCGACCCCTAATTTAAGCATGCTAATAAGGTCGCTGACGCCCTGATCACCCAATCGCGGCGGTTCTTTAAGCCATTGCTTTGCTAGCAACCCACCTACTTGGTCAACAACCTCCTCAAATGCCAAGTAGGCCTCATAGTCAGTCGAGGAGAACTTCGCAAACTGGGCACGATCATGCGCTTCATCACCTGTTAATAGCAGATATTCGCCTATTGAATCGAGGTAGAGTGAATTATCGAGGGGTATAGGTTGATAGCCATAGCGCTCAAGCTCTAAATCCTTCACCACCTCCGGCCGGAGTAAACTCACCACATAAGAAAATACAGAATTTCGGTAGCCCGGGTGAAACTCTTCAGTGACGGCGGCACCACCAACAACTGGCCGCCGCTCTAAAACACACACTCGCTGCCCAGCCCTTGCCAGATAGGCCGCCGTTGTTAACCCGTTGTGGCCACCACCAATAATGATCGTATCGTATGCGGTCATTCGGCCTGGGTCCGAAGCCATTTGGGTAACGGCTCTGATTCGACCGTCACCTGATCACCCGGGCGAATAAGACCGGGTACTTCGACAACTCCCACAAGTCCTCGGCAAAATTTTGCCGCCTCAGAGAAAGCGGGTGGCGCGGGCGATTCTCCCGACGTCGTTACGTTGTTTTCTGAAACGTGGAGAGCCATATCTCCGCAGGGAGGGTTGTACTCCTCGACCATCAGTACCACCCCGGACTCAAAACTAAGCGTTGTTCCCCGGGGCAAGCGTGAAAAGTCGGGAATACCTTCAATACACAGATTTACCGCAATAGCACCTGCAGTAAGGGGCTGGGCGAGGGACATCGCCGCTGAAATTTTCTCGACGTCTTCATGGGCAATCGCCGACCACTGCCGCTCATTACGCCGCACCGTGCCGCCGACCTGCTTATCGCCGGTCGCCCACGCCTTGCGCGTTGCTCCTCGGTGGCGGTCGCCGACAATACCATCAAGGGCCATTTCTAAAGCCTGATCGGCTTCCTTATCCAAGGTACCTGTCGCACCGACATGCACACTAACAACACGACCCTGCGTCATCATTCAGCTCCCACTTTTGTCACACTCACCAAGTTTTCATTCTTTAATTGTAGTCGCCGCAAGCTGTTAAGGGCCTGGGGCGCCGGGATCATTTTCTAGTGAAAGTTCGTGATCTTCAATGACCTGATACAGCGGGAAATCCACCCAGGTATCGTTGAGATAGTTGAGCTCAGGAACTTCTTCTTTGGGGTCCACAATAAGGTTGTAAACCGACGGATACGCCATTTCTTTTATGCCATACCCATCTTCATCCATTTCCCGCAACAAAATTTTCCAGTTACGCCACTTCGCACCAAACAGGGTGTTTCCGATATAAATCACCAAAGAATCTCGCGCAGATTTCTCGGTTTTTCCCCTAAAGAAATTGGATTGATCAACGCCGTCGATAACTCGATCTGTGGGTATATCCACACCGGTAAAACTTGCCACCGTTGAGAACACATCCATTTGATGCACGATTTCATTACTGACTCGTCCAGGGGGAATCTTGCCGGGCCAACGCACTAAAAATGGCACACGCAATGAACCCTCATAGGGAGAAAACATGCCGCTACGCCATGGGCCGGTAAAACCAAAAGAGCGTGGAACCCCCTCGCGACCGTTATCCGAGGTGAAAATGAAGATGGTGTCCTCCCGAATTCCCAAGCTTTCAACCGTGTCGAGCAATTCACCCACGTAGACATCGGTCTGCGCCAATACATCGGCAAAGCTGCCATTACCGGTACTGCCATAAAAGTCAGGATGGGGGTCTACAGGTTCGTGGGTCTGTGTATAGGGTAGGTAAGCGAAGAATGGCTTGCCTTTACCCGACATTCGCGTCATGAAATCTATCGCTTGATCCGTAATCTCACGATCAATAATGGCCCTTTTTGCTCGGTCGTAAACAGCACCCTCCACGGGTTGCTCACCTTTGGAGGCGGACATCACATGGGTAAATTTAGCGCTTGGATGGCTGTTGGGTTGAAAGCTGTTGCTGTCAGGCCAAAACGCCCGATCAGACGAACGGGGTAGACCTATCCACTCATCAAACCCTTGATCGGTGGGATAACGGCCTTCGGTATCACCAAGATGCCATTTACCAAAAATTCCCGTCGCATAACCCGCATCCGACAGCAGCTCAGCAAGGGTGACTTCCCATTTAGTAATGCCATACCAAACTCCTCTAGGTGGCTGGTTGGCTCGCTGCCGAGTTCTAATGCCATATCGACCCGTCATTAGCGCCGAACGAGAAGGCGTACACTCTGCCTCTACGTTGAAATTGGTCAGCTGCAACCCTTCCTTCGCAATGCTGTCGATGCGCGGAGTTGGAGCTCCTCGCATCACACCACCGCCGTACACGCCAATTTCTCCGTAGCCAAAATTATCCATCAGCACTAGAACGACATTAGCTGGTTTTTCTGCCGAAATAGACACACTGAAGGGAATGAAAGCGATCAGAAAAAACGCCTTGAAGAATCGTATGGACATGGCTTTAGCTCCTATTTCTTCTTTGACCTGTGCAGCTTTGCTTTGTGGGATGTTGTGTCTTGAACAAACCCTTGGTCACAAGTACGCAATCGTTTTCGAGTATAACGCCAAAAAACAGATCTCCCGTGACTCCAGTAAGAGACTCAGCGAAACGAAGCGCATTCAACGGTGCTGTCGGACAGGGCCAGTTATTTTTCTGCTGAAATTTTCCCGAAGTTTGGCATTCGCCCCCTCGCCAAATCATCGGCCATTAACCCGCCTTTTTCATGCAGGGCTGCGTAAACCGGGACAACCTATACGGAAGCCAGACGAGAAATTTATCTGACTACATGTAAATGCGTCTGTCGACCCGATAAATAGCGCACCACCTCGCCGTCATAAATAGCACTTTGCTCCAGCTTCATCTGCACGGATTCATTGTTCCATTCTGGAATGTTTACCGTGACACGACCCTCAATAGCGTAGCCGGTCATGGGATAGAGAAGCCAATCGCCTCGCCCGGGAGTTGGTCCTTGGTTATCCCACATACCAATGGTTGGCCCAGGGGCGTGTCCGAAGACTCCTAATGGATGGGTATAGATGGCATGGGCGATTTTTTTATCCTCGAGTAGCCCTTGTGCCTCAGCTAAAATCTCGTTACCACTGCGCCCAGCTTTAAACTGTGATGTGAGAACATCTTGCCACTCGTTGCCGATCGCCATGGCCCGAGTGAGTCCTCTCGGAGGTGCTGTTTCATCGAGCCTCAAAACGTAGCCCATTTCCTGAGTGTCAGTGCACAAACCAAGGTAACAAAGCCCAACATCTGTATGCAGCAAATCGCCGCGGCGAATTATAGTTTGAGCGTAACCCCCACCTAAAAATTCGACACTGCCGTAGTCTGCCCCCTGCCATTGCCGATTAACATCTGGATGAAACCATGGCGCAAGGCCAGCCGTCTCAAAGCGCTCGCGAATGAACCAAGCTACCTCTCCGAGCGTGGTCACCCCGGGGGTAATAACCCGCTCGCTGAAGGCCTCGGCAATTGTACTTCGTGCAATGGCCACAGCCCGCTGCCATACCTCAACTTCAGCAGCGGTTCGTGTCTCCAGCCAGCGCACAACGAGGTTTTCAGAGGAAACCAAACGCTGTGATAGGTCCTCTCCCAGCGCTTTCTCAAGTTTTAAGAACAACCCGTGACTCAAACCATCAGCAACGGGCCAAGTGTCGCTCACGTTGACGGCAATTTTTTTAGGGTTTCGAGCCTCAACCAACTCCGCTAGGCGCCGCCATTGGGCATCCAGATCCCCGCCTTGCCAAGCCGGCTCATAGAGCTCACCCAGCGGATACCGGCTAATCGTGAGACGCTCGACGCCTTGCTCGATTCCTCGATCATGAAATAGCAGCATTGTCGTTCTACGTGCTGTAAATCGTGGCTTGGGTACGAGAGACAAAAATGTAGGGTCATCGTTGTACTCTCTGGCGACGACAATCCAAAGGTCAATATTTTGCTCTCGCATTAACTCAGGAAGCAGTTCATCGAGTCGTTCAGCCAGTAAACTGTTTTCAATAGCAGGTCGCTGGGCAAAGGGTGCTACCGCCGGTTGCGCATAAACACTAGGCAGACATGCGGCGGTGAAAAAGATAGCAATCAATACTCGCAACACGCCCAACACTCCCAGTTCATCCTATCCCGATTACAAGTCACCGATACGACGGCGATACGTGCAGTAAAACGACACCTTAAATTAACCTCCGACAGGACGTAAGCAAAGCGTTTTTGAAACGATCAGGCGAGCTTTCGAATCGTATCGCGGATAATGAAAGCCAATTTTTTTACTTCACTACTGTCAATCTGGGAAGGGTCTGATAGCTTACATCACGGCAGAAAACCTCAAAGACCCAGCTGTATAACGATAAAAAGGGTTAGGGACTATCGCAATGCATACACTGACGATGTGCCCATCAACGCGTTATGTATGGTTAAAGGAGACTAAAAGAAATGTCTGAGCCAGTAACCCAGGTCGAAGTAGCTGGATTTTATCGAGGCTACAACCGCGGCATAGCCATCTCGGTGAAATTGATTATTGTGCTTTTAGTGCTGTGGACAGCGACAACCCCCAATGCAGCTGACATGCTACTTGTTGTTCAGGCTGCCACCGTGGAATATTTCGGGGGGTGGTATATCGGTGCAACCGCCCTATTTACGATCCTCTGTCTTGTTTTAGCCGTGTTGCCCGGAACTGGATCCCAGCGCTTGGGAATGCCAGACACCCGGCCGGAGTTTAGTCGATTCGCCTGGTTCTCAATGATGTTTGGGGCAGGAATTGGCGTAGGCATGCTTACTTACTCAACGGCAGAACCCCTTTATCACTTTGGTAACAACCCCGACGTCATCATGGGTCACGCCGAGGCGTATACAGCAAGCAACGTCGGCCCCGCTTATAAATGGACATTGTTGCACTACGGCCTAACACCTTGGGCCTGTTACGCCGTTGTCGGGCTGTCACTAGCCTATTTTTCCTATCGTCGAGGTATGCCTCTAACGATACGCTCACCCTTTAGCGCAATGTTAGGTCAACGCAGCAGCACTGTTGTCGGCGCTTTTGTTGATACCGCAGCCATCCTTGCGACCCTGATTGGTATTGCCGTCACTATCGGCTACGGGGTAACGCAACTGGCCTTTGGGGCCCATCACATTACCCATTGGGCCTGGCTCATTGAGGAGAATCAGCCAACTAAACTGGCCTTAGCTGCGGCCGTTGGCATTATTGTCTTGGCCGCTATGATGTCAGCCCTATCAGGCTTAGGTCGCGGTATTAAGTGGCTTTCCAATCTTAATATGGTGCTCTCGTGGGTTCTCCTACTGATATTTTTAGTATTCGGAGCGACTTTATTTGCAGGTGAAGTTTTCGTGCAAGGCATCTTAGACTATCTCGCCGCATTGCCCGCAATGTCATCAACAATCTGGTCTGATAGCTCGACTCAAAAAGATCTGGCACTGGCACAATGGCAATCAAATTGGACCATATTTTATTGGGCGTGGTGGATCGCCTTCACCCCATTTGTTGGCCTGTTTCTCGCCAGAGTTTCCCGAGGGCGAACCCTGCGTGAGTATGCCGTGGGCGCTATTATCATGCCGTCGCTTATGTGTTTTGCCTGGCTATGTATTATCGGCGGTACCGCACTAGATTTGGAGCTGTCAGGGGTTGCCCAAGGCGCCATTATAAATGCCGATTTGTCGGCGCAATTGTTCGCAACGGTCGATGTACTGTTCCAATCAGCCTGGGTATTCCCAGTGGCCTGTTTGTGCGTGGTGCTCTTACTGACCTACCTTATTACATCAGCAGATTCTGCAGTATTGGTGGTAAATACCATCGTATCTGGGGGTGTCGAGCAGGAGCACGCCTCCCCACATATTGTGCTCTGGAGTTTGCTTTTGGGGCTAATCATCATCACATTGTTACTAGCTGGGGGCCTAGATGCGCTGCGCTCAGTAATGATAATTGGCGCGCTGCCCTTCTCTGGCGTCATGTTTTTGATGATGCTGTCGCTATTGACCGCTATGTGGCGAGATCGTCATGGCGTCTCACCTTCCAGAAAAATTCAAGAAGTTTGATATTGTGCCAGCCGCCCTTGGCCCCCTAACTCTTTCCACAGCGAGACGGAGACAGATCAGCACCACACAAGCCTCAGGTAGGTCCCGCCATTTTTCCCCTGCCCCGGAAACAGCATTGACCTGTTAACTGTTGCAACGTGTTGTTGCGTCAACGGTTGTAAACTGGCCCGAAAATATTTTTATCGGTAGTGTCTCTCTCCATGCAATTAAGACTCGCCATCTGATTTTTTAAACCTTTTGGATACCACAACTTTGAACACACACACCACCACTATTGATCATCTCGTCATTGCGGTTTCTGATCTGGCTAAAGCAAGCGCAGACTTGGGACTTTTATTGGGGCGTAGTCCAAGCTGGCAAGGAAGCCATCCTGATTATGGTACTGCCAACACCCTGTTTAAGCTGGACAATACCTATATCGAATTACTAGCTATTCAAGGCTCTGGAATCGGTGCAGATGCGGTTGCGGCAATGCTCCAATCTCGACAGCACGCCTTGGGAGGCTTGGTATTTGGCACCGAAAATACCAGTGAATTTTTAGCGAATGCAAGGAACGCGGGGCTGGCAGTGAGCGATCCGGCGCCTAGTCACGGCATTGATGATTTAAGCGGAAATACGCGTCGCTGGAGCAACATGTTTTGGGATGCGGCGGCCGCCAGAGGATTTTTTCTTTCTGTATATGCCACGACGCAGAATCCTACCTTCCTCCGTCACCGATCATTGCGCTGGCTCCAATTAACGCTGTCGATCACGTGGTGGTACAGACTCGAGACGCAGATGCTGCAAAACAATTTTATGGCGAGCAATTGGGTATTCGCCTCGCGCTGGAACAGGAGGTACCGCAATGGGGAGGGACGCAGCTCTTTTTTCGCGCCAGTTCAATGAGTGTCGAGGTCATTGCTTCAGAGAAGGCTGAAGCCGCGGATAGCCTTTGGGGACTGGCCCTAAAGACTGCCGACATCGACGCCACACACCAGCGGCTTAATGAGGCTGGCGTCGAAGTGTCGGAAGTTCGAGATGGCCGAAAAAAGGACACCCGAGTCTGCACTGTAAAGTCTCACGCACTAAACGTACCGACGTTGCTTATAGAGCACCCTGTTAAATAACAGAGGCAATTGGATTGCTACTTTAGGCGAGGAATCACCCCAGCTATCAGGGGAATTAAGCGCAACAAGAGCCGCGGCCCCGCGTGACAGCTACTGAGAGCGACAGGACGCGTCTGAGACAAAGAACCTGCCAGCCGGCAAGTATTCCATGCCATGCACGACATAATGGCGATCGACTCCTGCCTCAAGTTCGAATCTCTCTTTATCATCACTACAGCTCTTTTCAGTAATGTTGACCCGGGCGGTCTTAAGCGTGGCGTGATCTACCGTATGCGCAGGCATGTGAATCATGCGAAGTTCGTATCGAAGCCCTGAGGGCATGACACTCACGCCAGTGATCTCAGTATATTTGTCAATTTTTGAGGGCAGCGTGGGAATCAGCTCGGCCACAAGTGCTTTTAAATATGCGCGATCAGTGGGCTTGAGCTCAACACTCGGCTCACTGGTTGAGCTCTCACAACCCAGTATTCCTGCTAAAACCAATGCGCACAGCACTCTCCACCCATGCCCATGCTTTCGCACGAAGCGGGGGTAAGCGGCGCGAGAGCACCAAGCGTTTGCCAAAAATAAAGCTGCGGACATCACAGCACCCCGAGGTTTATCACCCATCAAGCATTCACAGAATGGTGCATAACAACCGGCTGACCCTCGAAAGTCTACCCGCTACTTTACAGACAGTGAAACGCATCACTTTTTGTTGGCATGTTTTAACGGCTTACCTTCTGAGCTCGCTCACAGCGTAAAAGAGCCGCCGTTTAATCCACTAATGCGAGGAAAAATCGTGCTTAAAAACGTCACTCAGCGGCGCTTTTGACGGTAGCGCGGCCTTTGCTGCGGCGGTAAGCTCCACGGATGTGAAGGCATAGGAAAACGGCCGTGTCGATAAGTGTATTTGATTTATTTAAAGTCGGCATCGGACCCTCCAGTTCCCATACGGTGGGACCCATGAATGCCGCGCGATTATTTGCCAAAGCCCTCGAAGATAACGGACAGATCTCCCAATGTGGCCGTGTCACCGCCGAACTGTTTGGCTCACTGGGCGCAACCGGTGCGGGTCACGGATCGCCTAAAGCTATTATCTTGGGGTTGTCAGGCGAAGCCCCCGAAACGGTCAGTATTGAGGCTATTCCTGCGCACGTAGAAGGGGTTCGCGAGACGGGAAAGCTGCGTTTACTGGGTTACCACGAGATCGACTTTAACTACCGTGATGACCTCATCATGCATCGTACGGAAACGCTGCCTTTCCATCCCAATGGCATGCGTTTTACGGCCCTCAACGCGGATGGTGACGCTTTAGAGCGGCGGGTTTATTTTTCTGTGGGTGGTGGCTTTGTCGTTGATGAGACGGCCGATCGAACCGACATGATTGTCAATGATCCGACACCCACGCCCTACCCCTTTACGACCGCAGATCAATTGTTGGCTCTGTGCGTTGAACACGGCCTCTCGATCCCAGCCCTGATGATGAGTAATGAATGTGCTTGGCGTAGTGAAGCTGAAATTCGCCGAGAACTACTGCAGCTCTGGAAAGTCATGGACGCCTGTATCACCCGAGGCTGCAGTACTGAAGGTGTGATGCCAGGGGGGCTCAAAGTCAAGCGCAGAGCAGCCCAACTGCACCGCCAACTCAAACGCCAGGGAGATTCTTTAGGCGACGAGTCCCTAACAACAATGGACTGGGTGACGCTCTATGCACTGGCCGTTAATGAGGAGAATGCCGGGGGGGGGCGTATCGTCACTGCACCCACTAACGGCGCCGCAGGCATACTGCCAGCGGTACTTAAGTACTACCTGACACACTGCCAAGGCGCCCGCGAAGAAGATATTTGTCGATTCCTGCTGACGGCAGGCGCTATCGGCACACTTTATAAAATTAATGCATCGATATCGGGAGCCGAAGTAGGTTGTCAGGGAGAAGTGGGCTCGGCCTGCTCCATGGCGGCGGGCGCCCTCGCCGATGCTTTGGGGGGAACGCCACAGCAAGTCGAAAATGCGGCAGAAATTGCCATGGAACACAATCTCGGTCTCACTTGTGACCCCATTGGCGGCTTGGTTCAGGTGCCCTGCATTGAACGCAATGCAATGGGTGCCATTAAGGCGATTAGTGCGGCCAGAATGGCACTTAGAGGTGACGGACAGCACTTCGTGTCCCTTGACCAAGTCATTCGCACCATGCGTGATACAGGACGCGACATGCAGGATAAGTACAAGGAAACCGCAAGGGGTGGCCTCGCGATCAACGTGCTCGAAATGCCGGTTAGCCTGATTGAATGTTGAAACTCGCTTGATCGGCGAGCTTTGAACCCTACAATGCGCCCCAGCCCTGACTAAACCGCCTCGCCTCCCTCGGGCGAAAACGTATCGATCGAACTATTACGAACCAAATCTGCGAGTGTTCTTGCTGGCTTTCAATGGAGTTAAGATTCACTCCCGCAGGTATCCGAACACCTTGATACTCATAACGCCCCAAATTTTACCGGCACCCTCTCAATACGCTTTAGATGCGCAGTTTTGGGGCGGGACTCAAGATAGTGCCGTAACTTACCCTTATGGATCACAATAGCAGTAGTCGTTGTCGGGCTGCGCAATGGATACGACTAAAATATCGTCGTAATGTGGCAAAGAAAGGAATCTAAGCATGCAAATAAAAACGGAAGTCGCCGTGATCGGGGCGGGGCTTGCAGGGCTTGTCGCAGCCCGAGAGCTGGTAGCAGCTGGAAAGCGGGTCGCACTGCTGGAAGCACGAGACCGTGTGGGTGGAAGAACCTGGACAGTGCCTTTTTCCAATGGCGGTCTCAGTGTCGACCTAGGCGCTGAGTGGGTCATACCAATAGCTCATAGCGCTATGGTCGAGGAGCTCAAACGATATAAATTACCCCTTGTGCCTCCAGATGCCAGCAAAGACCTAGTGGATATGCTGCCCCAAGATATCCGTGCCGACTATGAACGACTGTTGGAATGCGTTAACAAAGATGCTGCGCAGATTAATCCTAACAAACCCGATTGGTATCGATCGGTTGCACATTTAGATCAGCCATTTTCAAAGTATCTCAATGCACGCTCTGAATGTGGTGCCGCCAAGGACCTATTACTAGCGGACGGTTTTGCCCTGCACGGTGCTGACCCCAGTCGCTATAGCACGATCAACCTGCTGCACGATGTGGCGGCCTTTGGAGGGGCCAAGGAAGCGTTTCAGGCCAATGAACAACGCATTGGTGGCGGCGCACAGAGCTTAAGTCATGCGATCGCAAAACCCCTATCGAAGGAAATATATTTAGATTGGCTCGCACATCGCATCACCCAGACTTCAGAAGGGGTTGAGATCTCCGGCCCCAATGGAACCTTTTTAGCTCAAGCAGCCATTGTTGCCCTCCCTGTTAACGTCATGTCATCACTAAAATTTGATTTTGACCTGCAAAATGGCGCCCGCCAGGTCATTCAAGAAAAACACCCCGGCGCCGCGGCAAAAGGTTGGGCCTCGGTCAGCTGTCCTGAACCTATTCATTCATCAGGTTGGCCCGATGCTGTTGAGGTCTATAGTCGACAAGGCACGGGGATGTCGGCGATTGCCACTTTTGCAGTCGCCAAACCCTCTCACGAAGCAGCTCTGGAAAAATCCTGGCGATCGGTGCGCTCACGTCACCCGGAGGTTCAGTGGCATAACGAATTCTTATCTCATGATTGGCTCAGTGACCCCTTGGCGCAAGGCACCTGGCTATCGGCCGCCCCCAAGCAACACGGAGGTTTGCACCAACTGGCTGACAACCCGCCTCCCGTCATCTTTGCCGGAGGTGACGTTTCCAGGCAATGGTATGGATGGATGGAAGGTGCTGTCACTTCAGGGGTTGATAGCGCACAGCGCGTGCAAGCTTTTTTAGCGCAGGCTTCAGTAAGTCCAGCAGCAGGCTAGCCGCCCCATCAGCTAACGTTAAATCGCGTGTCGTAAACTTGACTTGCAGCTATAGCAGGCCAAACAACGTTTAACTGCCGAACGCTCTATGCCCCATGACCTTTGCGAGAGCTCACTAAAACGGACACGAGTACGCGGCGGTTTAGCTTTGGTAGGCGGCTGTAAGCAGTGGCCAGCCCTCAGATAACAGACCGTGAGAAAAATGCCGCTGCTTGAGAAGTGAGCGATGCAGTCGCTCAAGATTTTTGCGTCGGAACGTACCTTGGTTGTTGTGCTCTAGACCGCAACCATCAAAGTCGATTATGAACACTTCGTCATCGCGCAATAAAATATTACTGGCATTCAAATCGCTGTGGTTAACACCGTTTTGGTGAAATAACGCTATCGTTTTGCCCACAGATTGCCACTGAGACACCCCTACCGCTTCATTTTCAACTAGGCGTTGGAGCGAGGTAACATTTTCAAGGCGCTCGAGAATAATGGTCCCTTCGTAGCACCACCCTGAACGCTCTACCAAAACAGCGACAGGCTTGGGGACTGGCAGCCCTCGAGAGCGCAATACCTGCAGCAGCCGGAACTCGCGAAACATTCGAGTGCGCTCGTATCCCGTAAAGACGTAGGATTTTTCAGACAGCTTTCGAATAAACCCACCGCGGTAGTAGGGCTTCAATAGCCACTTTTGATTCTCGCTTTCAACGAAATGAGCAGCCCCGCGGCCATCGGAAACAACGTCATGCTGTGCGTAGTGTGAAATATCAAATAACGCGGACGACGGTTGTGCGACGCATGTCGGATCGCACAAAATCTTTCCAGAACCGGTATCGATTACCTCGGCCTTCATGTCACAAACACTCACATTGCCACTCGTTATCAACGGCATTACATTACAGGCGCTTTTGAAACACCACTTTCCGCTCATTCCCAAACTGAGCGTACACTAGGCACCCCGGGATATCGAAGGCCTTTACATTTAATGGCGAGCTGCTTGGCCATTTTTTTCAGGAACTTGATATATAAACGCCGAAGATCTGCGGATGTCGGGGCAAAAAATAAAGGTATAGCAAGAGGCAGTGCAAGGACATGATAAAACCCAGGGGTCGTCGAATAGGCCTAATTCGCCTCTCTGCGATAGGCGATGTTTGCCATGCCGTTGCAACGGTACAGGCTTTACAACGGCACGCCCCTGAAGATGACATCACCTGGATAATAGGCCGAACAGAAGCCGCTTTGGTTTCTGATTTACCAGGAATAACCTTCATTGTATTCGACAAAAAGCAGGGACTTACCGCTTTTAGAAATGTACTCAATGAGATCGCCGAACCCTTCGATGTACTGCTACATATGCAGGTCTCTTTAAGAGCCAATATATTGGCCGCGGTCGTTCCCGCAAAAGCTAAGTTGGGGTTTCCAAAGCACCTGTCGAAAGAGCTGCATGGGATGGTAGTGAACCGACGGGTGCCGATGCCAGAAACACCCCATGTACTTGAGGGCTTTCAACACTTTGCCTACGCCTTGGATGTTCCAACCTTTGCACCAACATGGTCGATTCCAATTTCTGAAGCAGACCAAGCCTGGGTCAGAGAACGACTAACCGCGCAAAAGCCCTATGTGGTCATCGCACCTTCTGCCAGTAATGCAGAACGCAACTGGCTTGTCGATCGGTACGCTGCACTCGCTAATCACCTCCAGTACCGCGGCTACAATGTGGTCTTAACGGCATCACCAGCACCGTCCGAGGTCGCCTTAGCACAACAAATTACAGCGCTAGCCGGCTCTAATATTATAAATCTAGCCGGTCAAACCACTCTAAAACAGTTGTTAGCGGTGGTGGCTGACGCCACTCTCGTCGTGGCACCTGACAGCGGCACCGCCCACATGGCGGTCACACAAAATACGCCCGTAATAGGTTTATATGCACACAGCAACCCAAACCGCACAGGGCCTTATCGGTTTCAGTTTCTGACCATTGACGCGTACCAAAAAAATTTACAGCATCTTTTTTCAAATTCAGCAAAGTCCAACAAATGGGGTGTTCGACTCAAGGGCGCACACTTAATGGAGGACATTGCATTGTCTGAGGTGATCGCCAAGGCCGATGAGGTATTGAGTGAAGCCCCTAATCCCAGCGATCACAACAGCTAAGGCACTTCGCTGAGAGGTGACGGCCCACAGAACGCATCAAAAACACTTTGAAATTGTTGCTAAGACAAGGAGCGATCCAAGGGTCGGGTTGCGTATACTGAGCGCTGACAGTGGTTTAATTGTGACACTTAGATGCGCCAACTGTACGGTCTGCTAACGTTAGTTTTAATACCCGTGTTCTGGGTAGGACTCCTATGTTTATCACTTAAGCAGCCGGGGTATCGCAAGAATATATCCCGCAGGCTAGGCCGTAATCTGCCCAGCCCAGAGCCCAGCAATAAACAATGTCTGTGGATACACGCGGTGAGTGTCGGTGAAACCCTCGCGATTGCTCCCTTGGTAGAGAGGCTACTCAACAAACGCCCTGATCTCGATCTGCTGATCACCTCGACAACACCAACCGGCGCTGAACAAGTACAGCGTCTCTTTGGTGATCGTGTGCGCAATACCTGGTTTCCGTTCGATAGCAGGACAGCCATCACCCGATCCCTTGATCACTGGCAGCCTCGCGCATTAATACTGGTAGAGACAGAGCTGTGGCCCGAGCTCATTCACCAGTGCAGTTCACGCGGCATTAAAACGCTGTTACTCAATGCCCGTTTATCGGAACGCTCCTGCCGGCGCTATGGCCGGTTGGGGCCCTTGGTCAGCGATGCCGTAAAAAATCTCGATCATATTGCCTGTCAGCATGACTCCGACGCCGAACATTTCCAGGCCCTAGGTGCCTCAGCAGATCAACTAACGGTTGTGGGTTCTCTCAAATTTGACATGCCAAAACTGGGGCTAGAACAACAGCGGGATGAGCTCGCCCTAGGCCTGGGCACTCGTGGGTCCGGGCGCCCCATTCTACTAGCAGCCAGTACACATTCAGGAGAAGACCTATTGGTGCTCAATGCGTTTCTTAAAGTTCGGGAAGAATACCCCAATGCTTTACTCTGGCTGGCACCAAGACACCCAAAACGAAGCGATGCTATTTTAACGCTAATAGCGGCGGCCAAGCTCACTGCGATTACGCGATCCTCTGGGCAAACCATGGGTGACGCCACCGAGATTTTATTGATCGATACACTCGGGGAATTACCCGCCTTTATGGGGCTTGCATCTGCGGTATTTGTGGGAGGCAGCCTGGTTGAACATGGCGGGCACAACCCGCTGGAGGCACTGATCTTTGGAAAGCCCGTTATTTCCGGGCACTTCACCACCAATTTCGCCAACGTCTATCAAGCCCTAGAAGCTGAAGATTTAGTCACCGTAATCAGCGACGGAGATGCCTTAGCAGAGGCGCTGAGCCAATCTTTAAAATTACAACATCGCGAACGCTATGCCATAGAAGGGCCCCGTTTTGTCGATCAGCACCGTGGCGCTCTCGATGCTCAATATGCGATTGTTGAAACCGCACTGGCTGACTAACGGATATCGTAAAACGTCATAAATCAATCGCCGGTGAAGTGAGGTGTTCGCTTTTCAAGAAAGGCCTCAACCGCTTCCCTGTGATCCCGTGACTGGTGCGCACCACCTTGGTTATTAGCCGCTGTATTCAGAGCTTCAACCAGGGTTTGATCACAGGCTTGGCGTAACATTTTTCGTGCCAGGCCCACTGCACCCGGAGGGTTTGCAGCAATCCGTTGCGCCAGGGCATGACAGGTAGGCAAAAGCTCTTCAGGTGTTACGACTCGTGAAACCAACCCCCATGCCAACGCAGTTTCGGCGTCGATCTTGTCACCCGTCAGTGCCATTTCGGCGGCGCGAGAGAAGCCGACAATACGGGGTAACAACCAAGCGCCCCCGTCACCGGGAATTAAACCTAGTTTCACGAAACTCTCGGCAAAAACCGCCGATGTAGAGGCAACACGGAGATCACACATACAGGTTAAATCACAGCCCGCACCAATCGCAGCTCCATTCACGGCCGCAATTACTGGAACCCTCAGAGCTTCAATGGCTAAGGGAATGCGTTGAATGCCCTTACGATAATTATCGGCTGTTGCTTCTGGTGTGTCACCAATCAAGCTTTCGGGCCCGGCTTGCATTTGTCTAAGGTCACCCCCAGAGCAAAAAGCTTTCCCTGCACCCGTTAAAATCACCACGCGTACCGCTGGATCCGCATCTGCCGCCTCAAGGGCATCGACCAGTGCGTCGACCATAACCAAATCAGTAATGGGGTTACGTCGCTCGGGACGATTCAAAGTCAGCGTCAAAATTGCGCCGTCCTGTTCAGTCAGGATATCCATCGCAGTATTCGCTCTCAGAGTAATTGTTAGGTCACTGAGTTTATCTCAGGAAAACGCCTACGAGGTATGGTTGCCGTGAACAAAAAAACCGCACTAAAAATCAGCCAGTAATCTGGCGCTTCTACCGATCACGGCGCCAACAAAAACCTCAGGCGCGGTGGGGCCCAATGAACTCGGTCGCATACCAGTTAAGCATTTGAATTTTTTTCTCCAGAGAGTGATCAGGCTCTAATTCGTAAACGTTGCGAAAGGCAATAACAACATCGGTCACGCCTAGGGCTTCCAATTCAGCAATACCCTCTGGGGTAAACGCATTTTGACCCGTAGTGAAAATCTTGAAGGGCTTTTCAGCGGTTCCGTACTCTTTTCGCCAGTGATTAAGCTTTGTAATGTAATCGGTTAACTGCGCCATATCGGCCCCTGCACACATCCAACCATCGCCGATGCGAGCGGCCCGTTTCAGCGCCGGATCCGAGTGCCCACCCATCAAGATCGGTGTTGGCGCAGTAGGTGCGGGGCACATTTTATTGGCTGGCATATTGTGCAGCTCACCTTCAAAGCTAAAGAAATCACCGCTTTCTAGACCTTTCAAGATCGCCAGCTGTTCGTCAAAGCGTTTTCCCCGGCGCTCCCAGGGAACATCACAAACCGCAAAATCTTCTTCCCATGGACTAATACCCACACCGAAATCAAACCGATTATCGGACAGCTGCTGAATACTTTGCACCTGCTTGGCCACCACAGGTGCCTGTCGCACCGCCAGTTTGTACACAAAAGTTGCGAAACGAATCGTATCGGTAACCGCCGCCATCGCAGAGACCGCTATCAAACTTTCTAGAAACGGCACACTCTCAAGAAACTCCCGACTGCCATCTTTGTTGTACGGATACTTCGAGCTGCACTCTTGGGGATAACAGATGCTGTCAGGAATCGTAATACCGTCATAACCTGCAGCCTCGGCTGCCTTGGCCAAGGGTAAATAATGGTTGGCATCGCTCATTCCAACTTGATAGCTAAACCGCATTCAAACCTCCTCATTAATTTCGTCAGACGCCGCCGTGGTATTTAGACCTGTTCACAGGTGAATATTCGGTATCAGACGACTTTTGTACGCAGCACACCGCCATGGAGACTGGTCCCAAATCAAAGGTCATAACTCACCCTGGCAACTGAGCACACCGTTATGAATTGCACCCTCAACAGCATCTGCCGCGAGCATACCCAGTCGATTTAAATTCATAGATCCATGGGCACCTGTAGCCGCAGCAAACAGCGTATCGCCATCGTAAAGAGTGTGAGCCGGGCGAATCGCCCTTGCGACTCCGTCATGGGCCATTTGCGCCACCTTTAGTGCTTCAGTTTTGGTCAGCGTGGCATTTGTGACGATGGCGCCAATGGTTGTATTTGTCCCAGGAAAATTACCCGCAGCGCTGTAATGTTGTTCCTCCCGCAGCGCAGTAGGCGCGGTACTCGCTCCCACCAACCTGCCATCATGACCAAACACTTCACCATAAGGGTTCACTGCCACAATCGCTGCCACACAGAATCCATCGGCTAAAGAAATACAATGAACCCCTAGACCCGATGCTGATGCGTATTCACGGCCATATATCTTGCCTAGGGTAGCGCCGCATCCGGCACCAACAGCACCGGTTTCGATGCGCCGCCCGGTAGCCGCCTCGGCCGCTTTGCGTCCCATCAGCATGTCGGGGCGAGCGCTCGCACTCCCCACACCGAGGTCAAATAGTACGGCCCCGGTGACGATAGGCACCCTCACAACACCGGTATCAAAGCCGACGCCACTCTCTTCAAGGACTTGAACAACACCGCTCATTGCATCTAGCCCCCAGACACTGCCTCCTGATAAGACAATGGCATGAACCTTATCGATCAAATTTTCCGGCTTCAACAAATCGGTTTCTCGAGTCCCTGGCGCTGCACCGCGTACGTCCACCGCCGCTACCGCGCCCGCGTCAAAGCGCAGCACGGTTACTCCAGTTTTACCCACGGGGTCACTGACTTGACCACAGGTAAAGCCCTCTAGTGCCCCCAAGTCACAATAGTTTGGCATCGGTAACCTCTTCTCTCGTGTCGCCCCTTGGAAAAATTATGCCGTGGCCAATTTTCCAGACTCAAGTAACTCGCCTATCTGACTCTCTGCAAAACCCAGTTCTGTCATCACTTCAATACTGTGCTCCCCAAGAGACGGCGAGGGTTCAGCTAACGAACTGTCAATACCCGAAAACTGGATCGGCGGCGCCGGACTTGTGACGCGGCCCAAGTTCTCGGTTACATATGTTTCAAGGAGGCCCAGTGCCTCAATTTGAGCGTTTCTAGGAAGACTATCCCTCGATTCACAAGGTGCGCTGGGGATATCGGCGGCCTCAAAGGCTGCCATAATTTCATCGACCTTAAGATGGCGCATGCCATCCTTTAAGACGCTTGAAAACTCCCCCAGATGCATAAAACGTGACGCGACGGTGGCAAATCGCGGATCAGATCTAAGCTCTTCACGGCCCACCAGTGTGAGCACCGCCTCCCAATGGGGATCCATCAATATAGACGCTGCGACAGCGCCATCTGATCCCTGAATTGTCTGGTAGCTTTCAGATATAGGCGGCATCTGAAGCGCGTCACTATCGTGCAAGGTTCGATGCATCATGCCATCGGGCCACATGAAAGCCAGACAGGCATGCAGCATTGAAATATCAATATGCTGACCCTCCCCCGTCGAATGTCGCGCCAGTAATGCCGCGGTCACCGCTTGGGCCGTTGTGTACGCCGTAACCTTGTCGCACATCAGCATGCGCACGAATGCGAATTCATCATCGCCGCCCTGCAAACCCGTGATACCCGCTATACCCTGGATAACATGATCATAAGCGGGCCGATCGCGCAGGGGCCCCCGTGTGCCAAAACCCGTCACAGCAACATTTATCAGACGTGAGTTGAGGGTCCTTAATGTATCGCTACCCAAGCCCAGCTGCGTCATGACACCCGGCCGGTAATTATTGAGAACAACGTCTGCGCCGGCTGCCAATCGCTTTACCGCTTCAACGCCCATCTCATGCTTGATATTAATGGCGAGTGAGCGCTTACCGCGGTTGCAGTTATGAAACAGCGCCGAGGTTCCATTCTTCTGGCTTCCCAGTTTGCGCATGGGATCGCCGCCCCGTACCGGCTCCACTTTAATCACCTGAGCGCCCTGAGAGCGCAAGGTCATGGCAGCCAGTGAGCAGGTAACCATTGTGGACAGTTCAACAATTTTCACCCCAGCCAGAGGCTGCTCAGCCGAAGGAGTCTTAGGCATTACTTGAAGACTCAACGAAAAGAGAAGCGAAGAGTAATCGCGTCTGACCCAGGATTCAGGGTCTGCGTACTACCGTTTGACATGTGATCAATCGTTAGTGAAATGGCGGCATTTTCGTTGATGTCAAAGCCAGCACCAATGAGGGAGCGAAAGTGCAAAGATCCGCCTAGCTCGGTATCTCCAGCATGATAGAAGCCGGGCATGAAGCTGCCCTCTATGAAAAATCGACGTCCGATTCGGTACCTACCTGCCACCCCAGCACCGGCCCAAGCGTCTCCATCGTCATCAATGCGTCCAGCAACGGCAATGTTGCCTGAAAATCCTCCAGCGGCGGCAAATTCCTGCCAATGATATTCGCCCACGCCGCCAATTCCATCGGTTTCGGTATCGGTAGTCACGCCAACGACCCAGTCAGCTCGGGTCGCGGGTGCACTGCAAAGCCAAAAAAATAAAATTCCTATGCTTACAAAGGGCCGCCAGGAAAAATTACCGTTCCGAATTAAAAACATAGGATCCTCACTGACCTAATGAAACCCGCTTTACAATTTGCTTACACCAACCACAGGTATCAAAATTTGATGTCTAAGTCTCAACCCGCGGACTGGCTTACCTTACCGAATCCAGAGACCGCTTCAAGTACGCTGGTTATCAAATGCCGTTCATCGCTATCGAGCTCTGGGCGCCAAACGTCGAACAGCAAAATGGTTCGAGGCTCATCCCCATTGTTCCAAGCTTCATGACTTACGCTATCGTCGAATGCCCAGCTGCGGCCCCGCTGGGTTTCTCGGGAATCCTCGCCAACGCGCAGCCCACAGCCCTTAGGGACAGTCAGAGGCAAATGACAAATTAATCGACAGTTCAATAGCCCCGTATGGGGATCGATCTTGGCGCCAGCGTCAAGCTTCGAAAACAACACCGAAGGCGCCAAGCCGCCAATCATAGTTAGAGGTAGATCAGCCATGAGCGCCGCCGTTTCCGGGCAGGAGGCAAGAACCTCAGACTGCTGTATCCCATCCTGCCAAAGAAACGCCGAAGTCCAATCGTCGCTATCAAGTAACGTCGTTCCGCTATTTTGTGGCTGTTCTAACCCGCTGTGTACGTAGGGCGAAAATTGGTCGGATGACTGACCGAGTAAAGCGTTCAGCTCGCTTTCGATCAGATCTGTATGTGCCTCAAGATCCGCCATCCAAGGGAGCTGTTCAGTAGGGAAATATGTGCAATAAGGAACGTCATCCAGATAAAACGCGTGGGGAGATTGAGGGAATTTCAATCCAGGATCTTGTCGCTGTTTACGCCCCAAGAGCATATCGAGAGAGTTATTGAAACGCGCCGATGCCTGATTGCGGCGGTAGCCCGCTGATGACAGACGATCAAACAAATGCTGCTGAAACATCTGTCCCAGCTGCTGCAGTCGAGTTTCTACTCGATCTAAATCTGAGGCTAGCTGTGGCGGGATATCCGTCAGGTTTGTGGCAAGACGAAGGATGAGATTGTAATAGGAGGACGCATTTTGAAAATCGTCTTTACCCAATAAAATATCGCCCTTGATAATCAACGCGCGCATGTTGTGGGGCTCTGCTGCCAAGACCGCATCTACCGCTTTTTCGGCCTCGGGTACATTTCCCTGAGTCAGTGCTGCCAGTGACAAACCTAGCCAGCACCGGGGCGTCGCCACATTACTAGCGACAGCCTGCTGAAATATCGCCAAGGCTTCAGCGGTCCGTCCAGCCTGGAGTTCAGCGACTCCCTGCTGAAAATATTGAGCCTCCGTCATGCTTTTACTCCAGATAAATTTGCATAAAGCCACCCTGCCAAACCCCCGGCGGCACCCTGTGCCATTAAACCAAAGGTGGTCCTCACGGCAGCAAAGCCAATCAGTCCTAGGGTTGCTTCCAAGATCAAATGAATAGCGATCAAAGCCACAAAGCCCGCAAGGGCGTAGATAAAACGGCGAGGAAAGCCCAGTCGACCGTGTAATTGGCCCGCGACCGGCAGCGCAATAAGAAATGCGATCGCCACTAACGGCAAATACGAGCCCAGCAGCCCAAGCCAATCAAACCACACCGCCGCCACAACATCAGTGGCAGAAACCGGCATAGCCATCTCCATTAGCCCTGCCATAATCATGAGCGTCGAAAAGGTGCTGGCTAATAAATACGCCATTAAAGTGGCTGGAAAGTAAGCAGCGATAGCACGCACAAGCGGCTCCTTATTTGTCGCAATGCTAATTCAGCACTGCGAAGGGGTTATAGTTAGGCCCTACGAATCAAAAATAAGCTTAAAGGATGCACCATGCCTTCCAATTTACACTTCGTCAAAACCGTATTACTGGGTGCAATGATTCTGGCAACATTCTCGCTGGAAGCTGCCAACTATCAAGTTACCACCATTACTGATGAGCTAGAACAGCCTTGGTCGATTGCAGAGCTGCCTGACAATAATGGCTTCTTGGTCACTGAAAAAACTGGCCGCCTTCTGCACATAGATAACAAAGGCAATACCACCACAATATCCGGCACTCCCAAGGTGTTTTTTAAGAGCCAAGGCGGGTTGTTAGACGTTATTCTTGATCCTGAGTTTGCCAATAATCAGCGGCTTTATCTCTCTTATTCTGGCGGTGATGCTGACACCAATCGCACCACCGTTGTGCGCGCCAAGCTTTCTGCAGATCTCCTGTCTGATTCAGAAGTCATTTTAGAAGTTCAACCCAGCAAGAAGAAGGCAGCACATTTTGGCGGTAAATTGGCTTTTTTGCCCGATGGCACCCTGCTTCTCAGCGTTGGGGAAGGTTTTGAATATCGAGAACAGGCACAAAGCTTAAACAGCGAGCTAGGCAAGCTGCTGAGGATCAATAGTGATGGCACCGCACCCACCGACAACCCTTTTCCAGATGTTGCACCACGGGTTTACAGTTATGGGCATAGAAACCCTCAAGGTTTAGTGGTCGATCCGGTAGAGGGCACCATCTGGATGGCGGAGCATGGGCCCAAAGGAGGCGATGAGTTGAATCGCATTGTCCCCGGCACTAATTACGGCTGGCCGGCAATTACCTACGGCTTAGATTATTCTGGCGCCATTATTTCTCCCTATACCGAAGCCGAGGGCATGGCCCAGCCGGTAATGTATTGGGTACCCAGTATTGCCACATCGGGGCTTGCGATTTATCGCGCCACAGCGTTTTCAGGATGGGGTGGATCGCTACTTACTGGAGCCTTAGTTGACCAAAAGCTCTATCGTCTTGCACCGGAGGGCAACGGGTTTGTGCAGAGCGAGCCCTTTCCCGAAGTGACGGGGCGAGTTCGGGATGTGCGGGTTTTAAGTGATGGCAGTATTGCGGTTTTGACTGATGAAGGCGCCTTTTTCCACATCACATCTACACCCCTAGAAAAAACTGCAGCCGTCGAGTAACTCAAAACAGCGCTTGCTGGCCACCAAGGAAAATAAAATGATAGAGCAATCACTTACCCTGCCCTGTGGCGCGACGTTGAGCAATCGCATCTGCAAAGCTGCTATGACCGAGGGGCTAGCCGGATCAACTGGGGTCCCCGGGGCTGCGCTGAATCAACTCTATGGGATCTGGAGCGATGGCGGCGCAGGGTTATTACTCTCGGGTAACGTGCAAATTGATCGAGACCACCTGGAACGACCTGGCAATGTGGTTGTAGACGAAGAACCGGATGCCGCCACAAAAGAGGCCTTAAAGGCATGGGCAACGGCAGGAACACGAAGCGGCAACCATTTTTGGGCGCAGATCAGCCACGCAGGACGGCAGTGTCAAAAAATAATTAACCCCACGCCCAAGGCCCCCTCGCCCATAAAGCTGGGCCTGCCCGGGGGACAATTTGGTGAGCCCATCGCTATGACTGAGGCAGATATTGACGCCGTTATCGCAGGCTTCGCACGCTGCGCCAAAGTGCTGAAGGAGGCCGGCTTCACTGGCGTTCAGCTCCATAGCGCGCACGGCTACTTACTGTCTCAATTCCTAAGTCCCCGAAGCAATCAACGTACCGACCGCTGGGGCGGCAGCCTTGAGAATCGTGCACGTGCTTTACTGGAGTCAGTCAATGCGGTTCGTGCCGCGGTTGGCCCTGAATTTCCCGTAGGCGTAAAGCTCAATAGCGCCGACTTTCAACGGGGTGGTTTCGATTTCACCGAGAGCCTGCAAGTCGCCAAATGGCTGGAGGCTGCAGGAGTCGACCTACTGGAAATCTCAGGGGGTACCTACGAGCAACCACGACTGCTGAATGTAGAGGGCATCGAACCCATTGAAAACCAAGCAATAGCGCAATCAACCCGAGCCCGGGAGGCCTACTTCGTAGATTTTGCGCAGGCGATGCGCAAAGAGCTAACGATGCCGCTGATGGTAACCGGCGGCCTGAGACGATTGGACGCCATGGAGAGCGCCCTTGAAAGCGGGTCTGCGGATGTTGTGGGTATTGGACGCCCTATGTGCGTCATGACCGATGCGCCTAAACGGCTGCTCGCCGGCATGGAGCAGCTTCCCCGATACGAGGATGCACTTTCGCTACTGCCTCGGTGGCTGAAAATTCTCGAAAAAATATCGTTATTTAAGACCTTAGGAACCTTTGCCGTGCAGTACTGGTATTACGAGCAAATTTTGTTACTTGGGGAACAAGGAAAAACCTCTGACGACCTTTCAGTTTTCGCTGCCACAAGGCGCCAAATGAAATTGGCTAACGATTTGGCCGCGGCACGATAGCCATTAGTGGGTCTGTGTTAGATCCTCTGACTGCGAGCTTGTTAAACAGTCTTGGGTTTGCTTAACGAGCGCGGTTAATCAAAGTCTCGTGCAATTGCCGCATGCCAACGAGCGGCAAAGCCCTCCCTCAATCGTGCCTTAGTTGCCGCAAACGAAGGCATATCTAAGGCGGCAAATCGCTCGGCAGTACTCGCAGCCTCTGCCAGTAGATTTTCCGGCTCACAGCAAGCATCGAGAATGCCTGCCTCAGCCGCGCCTTCAGGATCGTAAATACGCGCCAGAGTGACCACCTGATGTGCATGGGCTTCAATTACGCGCTCCTGTGCCAGCTCAATACCAAACCATGGCAGTGTCATACCAATGGCCACCTCATTCAGACCCAGCTTAAAAGACCCTCGGCAACCCAAACGGTAATCAGCTGAGAGACAAATTAATGCACCCATCGCCAAGGCGTGTCCGGTTACCGCAGCAATTACAGGGGTTTTACTGTGCGCCAGTCGGCCAGCAATATCAGCACCTCTTCGCAATAACCGCTGACTATCAGCATCCATTTTCCCCATGACATTCAAATCAAAACCGGCGCAAAATTTACCGGGGCGGCCCGCCAACACAATCACCTTGCCAGACTTAAAACCTTGATCGAGAGCGCTATCGATGCCGTCAGCCATAGCAAAGGACAACGCATTGGCTTTACCATCATCAAGGGTAATCAGGCTAAAAGCGTCTTGCTCTTGATAATTAACCATTGCCATTGTGCTGCTCTCCTACGTACCGTTGCTATTAGGGTGCTGTAGCGCATCCGAAGCTCGCTAAGCGCTTCATGTTTGAGGAAACTATTGCGTGAACATTTTTGTCGACGCCGATGCCTGCCCCGGAGTAATTAGGGACATATTATGCCGCGCGGCCGTGAAACGCGAAATCAACGTGGTTTTTATTGCCAACCAATCAATTAACTTACCCCCTTCCCCGTGGCTACAGAGCTATCAAGTCGCACAGGGATTCGATAAGGCCGACGATGAAATCGTTACGCGAGTGGCAACCGACGACCTTGTGATAACAGCCGATATTCCATTGGCTGCTGACGTCCTAGAAAAAGGTGGTCAGGTGCTCACCCCTCGCGGTGAACGCTATACCGCTGCCAATATCAAACAGCGGCTGCAAATGCGCGACTTCATGGAGACAATGCGCGCCTCTGGCCAAAATATCGGAGGCCCGCCGCCAATGTCGCAAACCGATCGGAAAACCTTCGCCGACCAACTCGATAAATTGCTGACCCGGCACAGTCGCCAATAAAAGCAGATCACTCGAGGCCCATTCTCTGTCGCTTGGAATACCGCATGTAAGAGCAATTGCCGCATTTTTAAGGTCAATACTAGAACTTACGGTATTAATGAAACCACCACGGCCAATGACAACCGATATACTGCCCGACCTGCCGTGGGGCTGCCTGATAGCCGCTGCCGCCCACGTTCTGTTCCCAGCCAACACCACCCAACGAATGAGCAGTCAATTATGTTTAGCCGCCAAAGAGTTTCTTTAGTTTGACTGGGAGTAGGGAAATATTTTGGTTGGCCTGTGCCTCGGCGATTGTTACGGCCAATGCCTACTATATTCATCCGATCATTGCCGCCGTTGCGCGAGACTTTGGTGTTAGCAACGCAGGTATTGGCATTGTTCCTGCCGTCAACCAAATTGCTCTTGCACTAGGTGTGCTGCTGCTTCTGCCTTTAGGTGATCGCGTCGATAATCGAAAATTGGTCACGCTGTGCCTTTCGGTTCAAGTGCTAACCCTAGTGGCTATGGCCGTAACCACCAGTTTCGTGGTTTTTATCACCGCATCGACCGCACTGGGTTTCTTTACCATCACCCCGTATCTGCTCCCCGCCTATGCCTCGCGTCGCGTCACTCCTCAGCAACTGGGTTACGCTACTGCCCTGCTGACAACTGGAGTCATTGCGGGTGTTCAGGTTTCAAGACTGTCTGCCGGCGTTATTGGAGCCTATACCGATTGGCGCTGGGTTTATTGGATTGCCGCAGCTCTAATGGCCGCCGCCGCCATCATCGTGCCCCGGATCATGGTGCCTGAACCCGTAAAAACCCACGGCTCTAGCTATTGGTCGCTGATTCGATCGCTGTTCATTCTTGGCAAAGAACACCCACGACTAATGGTCTCCGGGGTTATTCAGGGCCTGAATTTTGCTGCGTTTATTGCCGTCTGGTTAGGCATTGGACTGCATCTCACCAGTGACGCACAAGGACACGGCTCTGACCTAGTGGGTTATCTCACCGCATTTTCGGCAATAGGCCTTCTGACCACAGCGCGATTGGGAAAATGGGCAGACACTCAGGGAGCTGAAAAGGCGCGACTCATCATGGCTACTTTTCAATTTCTGGGAATAACTCTACTGATGACGGCTGAATCTAACTGGGTGTTTTTACTGCCACCATTAGCTTTGATGGCCGTCGTTGGCCCCCTAGTCGACGTAACAGGCCGCATGACAGGTTTGCAAGAAACCCCTGCGGTTCGAACGCGGTTGATGAGCCTGTACGTTTGTATGATGTTTACCGGCGGCGGCTTGGGGAGCTGGGCAGGAACGCTCGCCTACGATCGCTTCGCCTGGACAGGGATCGTAGGCCTCACTATGAGCCTTAGCGCCACCGTATGGCTGCTATCGCTGCAGCAGTGGTATCAAAGATCCCACCGTCAAGCCGCCTAGAGTATCTGAGCCCGCTCAGCTTTCTTCGGGCTGCTCGCCTTTGTACAACGCCATGATGTCAGCAACTTCCCCCTCATCGAGACGATCGCGGCCATCGGCAAAGCTTCCTGCGAATCGTTGATACATCGCAGCATTAAGCGCGTTGGCCGCACCATTATCCCGAGTTCCCACAACCTTAGCCGGAACACCGGCAATAATGGAGTTTTCAGGGAAAACACTGTTCTCTCTGACAATACTGTTACCGGCAACGATAGAATTGGCGCCGATTTTCGCGCCGTCCATAATGGTTGAGTTAATCCCAATCAGGCAGCGATCACCGATTTCGCAGCCATGTAAGGTCGCGTGGTGCGTAATAGAACAGTCCTCTCCCACAATCGTAGGCGTCATGGCTCCCACGTGAATCATGACAAAATCCTGAATATTGGTACGGGCACCAATTCTTATCTCGAGAAATTCCGCGCGCGTCACGACATTGGGCCAAACTGAGACGTCGGGGCCAATATAAACCTTGCCATAGAGCCATGCGCTCTCGTGAATAAATGCCGGATTGTCGAGTGTGACGTTGTCGCTGATAAAACCCATGCCTTGGCGTCCTTAGTTTTCTATGTTGAAGATTTTACGGCGCGACTGGGTACAGCGCGCCCGGTAGGGTAGAGTACGCCACCTGCAGCTATCCGGACACCTCAGTCGATCCTCCACCAAAGGGATTGACCCCATCACCATGCACAACTTACAAACTGAAGATAACGAAATTGAAGATACGCGAGTGCTGTTGCCGAAACTGTGGGCTCGCATTTCTCCCATCTTATCGGACAACCGAGGCAGAGTCGGCATCGCCCTGGCTTGTCTATTGCTGGCAAAATCAGCCCTACTGCTAATTCCTTTTTTACTCAAAGCATTAGTCGACGGCTTAGACCAAAATCCAGTGCAGGTCACAACCTCTGTCATTTTATTTATGGTTGCAGCTTATGGTACTGCGCGATTTGCCAACACTATGTTTGCTGAGCTTAGGGATACGTTGTTTGGCAGGGTCACAGAACGCGCCATGCACCGCATTGGCCTTGATGTCTTCAAGCACATACACAGCCTGGACCTTGGCTATCACCTGAATCGGCGCACCGGTGGCCTCGCTAGAGATATCGAACGCGGCACTAATGGCATAAGTTTTCTTATGCGATTTTTCATTTTTAATATCGCCCCTACACTATTTGAGATTGCCATGGTCGCTACGATCCTGCTGATCAATTACGGCGCGGAATACAGTCTTATCGTTTTATTTTCCGTAGGGCTTTATGGTGCTTTTTCTTTCCGCGCCACCCGGTGGCGGACACGTTATATTCGCGAGGTCAACGCGGCTGACTCCGACAGTAATACCCGAGCTGTCGACAGCTTGATCAATTATGAAACCGTTAAGTATTTCAATAATGAGGAATTTGAATCCCAGCGCTATGACGAATCCTTAGAACAGTGGGAGCAGGCACGACGTAAAAACAGGCTGTCACTGCTAGCACTCAATGGCGGACAAGCGATCATCATTGCCCTGAGTCAAACCTTAATGCTTGGCTTAGCCGCCTTGTCGGTGCAAGACGGTGACATGACGCTGGGTGACTTTGTGTTGATCAACCAATTTATGTTGCAGCTCTTTATACCTCTGAGCTTTCTAGGGTTTGTATACCGAGAGATCAAAGCCTCTTTAGCCAGTATCGAACGGCTATTTAGAGTTCTTGATCACGAGCCTGCGGTTACCGATGCGCCCGAGGCCGGCCTCCTCAAAATGGCATCGGGGGGCGTTGAATTTCGTCAGGTTCACTTCGGCTATGGTGACGATCGTCAGGTGCTTGCTGGTCTGGATTTTAGTATTGGCGGCGGCGAAACCGTTGCTCTGGTCGGAGCAAGTGGTGCAGGCAAGTCGACCGTAGTTAAACTACTCTTTCGTTTCTATGATCCCACCAGTGGCAGTATTTTCCTCGATGGCCAAAATATCCGTGAAGTCACTCAGGACTCGCTGCGTAGTGCGGTCGCGATCGTTCCCCAAGACTGCGTGCTGTTTAACGACTCTTTGTTGGAAAACATTCGCTATGGACGTCCTTCGGCGACAGATGAAGAGGTTGAAGCTGCCGTAGGTGCGGCTTACCTAGGCGACTTTGTCACCCGCCTACCCGAGGGGCTCAATACTCGAGTTGGCGAACGGGGGCTTAAGCTGTCGGGAGGGGAGCGCCAACGGGTGGCTATCGCTAGAGCTGTTTTAAAGTCAGCGCCTATTTTGGTATTTGATGAAGCCACTTCAAGCCTGGACAGCGAATCAGAACGCGCCGTTATGCAAGCGTTTCGCGCCCTTGCCGGGCACCACACCGCATTGGTAATAGCACATCGCCTTTCTACCATTGTCGACGCAGATAGAATACTGGTACTGGAGGACGGTCAACTCGTGGAACAGGGCAAGCACGAAGCCCTGCTCGCCAGTGGCGGTCGCTATACGGCGTTGTGGCAGGCACAGCAACGAGAGACGGAGCAGCAGGTGTGATTATATTAGAAGACATCGCCCTGCGACGGGGACCCAAGCTGTTGATGCAGGGAGCCTCGACCACCTTGCAACCCGGCCAAAAATTGGCACTCATTGGTGCCAACGGAACCGGCAAGTCCAGTTTATTTGCCATGCTGCTCGGTGAGCTTTCAGCTGATCAAGGGCAGATTAGAGGCATGACAGGATTACGTGTCGCCCATATGGCCCAAGAACTCGAAGTCAGTGACGACACCACGCTGAATTTTGTCATGGCGGGCGACGCCGCTGTGTATCAACTGACACAAGATATTGGCAAGGCAGAACAAACTGAAGACTATGAACGCGCCGCCTACCTGTATCAGGAAATGGAAGTCTTGGACGGTTACAGTGCGCCAAGGCGCGCCGAGCAGCTCTTGCTTGGCTTGGGGTTTACCCAAACTGATTTACAGATGTCCGTAACAGAATTTTCAGGGGGATGGCGCGTCAGGCTAAATTTGGCCCGTGCCCTCATGACCCCATCAGATGTTCTGCTGCTCGATGAGCCTACCAACCACCTCGATCTCGATACCATGTTATGGCTGCAGGGGTGGCTACTGCGATACTCAGGAACCTTGCTGATGATTTCCCACGATCGGGATTTCATCGATGCCATTTGTGAACGCACTTTGAGCCTTGAGCAAGAGCAGTTGATACCCTATCGCGGAGGCTACTCAGCCTATGAGCAGCAGCGCGCGGAGCGTATGGCACAACAGCGTGCTCAATACGCCAAACAACAGCGAGAGATTGGGCAAATGGAAGACTTTGTCCGTCGGTTTCGCGCCAAAGCTACCAAAGCGCGCCAGGCTCAAAGCCGGTTGAAAGCATTGGAGCGCATGGAAACAGTGGCACCCGCACACGTCGATTCACCGTTCTCTTTTCAATTTCCGGAACCTGGAAAAAGTAGCGACCCCCTTTTGACTATCGATAATCTTGTCCTTGGTTATGGTGACGATATTGTTCTAGATGGCGTGTCGCTGTCTTTGCACCCAGGAGACCGTATTGGCTTATTAGGGAAAAATGGCGCGGGTAAATCTACGTTCCTAAAAGGTTTAACAGGCGCTTTGCCAGCGTTATCAGGGGATCGGATTACCGGTGCGCACCTAAGAATTGGCTATTTTGATCAGCAACAACTTGAGGTTTTGGACCTACAGGCTAGCGCGCTGTTGCACCTGCAGCGACTCAGCCCGAAAGTTCGTGAGCAGGCGATTCTCGATTTCCTTGGGGGCTTCAATTTTAAGGGCGATCGGGCTCGACAAGAAATTGCGCCCTTCTCTGGCGGCGAAAAAGCGCGTCTCGCCCTAGCTATGGTGGTCTGGCAGGACCCCAACGTGCTTATTCTGGACGAGCCTACTAACCACCTCGATCTAGAAATGCGGCATGCGCTAGCAGTGGCATTACAAGGCTACACTGGCGCCATTGTATTGGTCAGCCACGATCGGCATTTGATGCGTCACGCGGTGGAATCACTATGGCTAGTTGATAGCGGCGCAGTCACGGAGTACCCCGACGATTTGACGGCTTATGAACAATGGGTGCTCTCGGGAGACAGATCCGCCACCGTGCCCTCAGGAAAAACCGCAAACAAAACTGCGCTAACACAAGACAGCAGTGGAAAAGGCAAACAAAACCGTCAGGGTGCCGCAGAGCAACGTGCCCGCTTGCGTCCACTGCAAAAGGCGTTAGAGAAAACTGAACGTACACTTGAAGGGTTGCAACAAAAGCTTAATGAGCTGCAAGCTCAGTTGGCCAACTCAGACCTTTACGAACCCGGTCAGCAAGCGCAGCTCGCTAAGTTGGTTGAAGCAGAGGGTTTACTGAAATCACAGCTATCCGAAATCGAAGAGACCTGGATGCAACAACAAGAGACCATAGAGAGTGCTAGCCGTTAGCTATCTCTAGCTAGACTTGGCATCATTGCGTCGAAATTTTTTGTCACACTAACGGAATCAATTTGTCATGAGCCAGAGTTTTCATCCTCCCCAGCGCACCCTTATGGGTCCAGGCCCCTCAGACGTATCACCTCGAGTACTGGGCGCTTTGGGCCGTCCCACTATTGGCCACCTCGATCCGCTGTTTATTGAACTCATGGATGACACCAAGCGTCTTCTGCAATACGCGTTTAAAACCTCTAATGAACTAACGATCCCGCTGTCGGCACCCGGTTCTGCCGGTATGGAAGCCGCGTTCGTAAATTTGGTGTCACCGGGTGATACCGTGATCGTTTGCCAAAACGGCGTGTTTGGTGGACGTATGAAAGAAAATGTTGAGCGCTGTGGCGCGACCGCCGTTATGGTTCAAGATCGTTGGGGAGATCCGGTTGACCCGGAGAAAGTTGCAGAAGCCTTTGCCGCTAATCCTCAAGCTAATCTTCTAGCGTTTGTGCACTCAGAAACCTCAACAGGAGTTCGCAGCGATGCTAAAATCCTTTGCGGTATTGCTAAAGCTAACGATGCTTTAGTTGTTGTCGATACCGTTACCACTTTGGGTGGCATTGATCTTCGCGTCGATGAATGGGGTGCCGATGCGGTGTATTCGGGAACCCAAAAGTGCCTCTCTTGCGTCCCAGGCCTATCGCCAATGACCTTTAGCCCCGCAGCGGTTGAACGCATTCAAACTCGGCAAACAAAAGTACAAAGCTGGTTTTTAGACATGCAGTTGGTCATGGGCTACTGGGGTGGAGACAGTAAACGCGCCTATCACCATACCGCTCCAGTTAATGCCCTATACGCCCTCCACGAAGCTCTGCTAATTCTTGAAGATGAGGGTCTTGAAGCAAGTTTTTCCCGACATCATGCCAATCACGAGCAGCTGGTTGCTGGCCTAGAAGCAATGGGGCTTGAAATGGCCGTTGCACCTGAATGGCGATTGCCACAGCTCAACGCTGTGTGCATACCCGATGGCGTCAACGACGCTGAGGTTAGAGGTCGCCTATTACAAGAGTTTAATCTTGAGATCGGTGCTGGCCTTGGTGCTCTGGCCGGCAAGCAGTGGCGAATTGGTTTAATGGGACATGCCAGCAATCCGGTCAATGTTGAGCGATGCCTCACGGCACTTAAGCACGTACTGAGTCACTGAGCACTCAACGAAGCGTTAGTCGAAAACCCAACTCATGAACTCCCAAGGGATGCTCAGACCGCACCGAGGTTTCATCCCAGATCCAGCGCTGCTCAGAAAATAACTGCTCCATGGCCGCTTTTCCACAGTGAAAAGGCGGTCCTCCTGATTCCCCGGTTTGCATAAACAGAGCCAATAGCGTGCCACCGGGTCGCAACCAGCGGGTAAGCAGATTTTCGTAGGCACGCCAGTGGTCTGGTTTCAGGGCGCACAGACAGGTTTGCTCGTAAACAAAATCAACGGGGGTATCGGGGGACCAATCGAACAAATTGCTGACAACCAGCTTGCCATCAAGACCTTTCGCGGCCAAAACGGTTTCCTGAAATTGCGCTGCACTGGGGGAAAGATCAACGCCGATAACATTAAATCCCATATCGGCAAAAGCTTGCAGCTCGGGCGATCGCCCACAACCGGGGACAACAACGGTCCCCCCCTGGTGGTCTCGCAACCATGACTGCCACGCCACAAAGGCAGGATTTAAACCGGTGCGTTCCCAAGGTACTGAAGATTCTTGATACCGCGCCTCCCAATCTAGAACTGGCTCCATCGCACTGGCCCCGAATTTTTCCACCCTTACCACTGTGCCTGTAGCTTGTTGCGGAGGCAACGGCTCCTTGAACGGTGCAAGAGATTCATTACCCTGCCTTTGGAGGTTATCTTACGGGTTGCTCTGAGAGTTGCTAACAGCCTTAATCGCTGCCGCGAATACAGCAGGGTCAACATTACCGCCAGACAAAATAATACCCACCGATCGATAATGCTCAGGGACTTTACCGGACAACAGCGCGGCTAGGGCAACAGCGCCCCCGGGTTCCAGCACAAGTTTGAGATGCTCAAACGCAAAACTCATGGCCAGCAGAACTTCCTCATCGCTGACCGACAAGCCGCCCGCCAGAATTTGTTGATTTATAGCAAAAGTTAGCTCCCCCGGTGTTGGCGCGAGCAGTGCATCACAGATTGAGGTAGATCCCGGCTCTACACGCTCCCTAATACCGTTACGTAGCGAGCGCTCATGGTCATTAAATTCTGCTGGTTCTACCGAAAACACCGCGGTGCTGGCGTTCAGCCCCTCCACCGCTAACGCGCAGCCCGCCACTAAGCCACCACCACTGCAACACACCAACAAGGCCTCAGGTGGTTCTGTGTCCTGCAATAACTCAAGACCTACGGTTCCCTGGCCGGCAATGATGTCTGCGTCATCATAAGACGGAACAATGGTCCCGCCATTTCGCATCACAAGGTCTCGAGCAATGACTTCTCGATCTTCGCTGTAACGATCATAAGCCACGACCTCAGCACCCAGAGCCAGTGTATTACGTGTTTTGATTTGCGGTGCGTCTGCTGGCATCACAATACGCGCAGGTATGTTCAGCAATTGCGCTGCAAGGGCCACCCCCTGAGCATGATTACCCGATGACCAGGCCACCACTCCGGCGGCACGCTCTTTGGCGGTCAGTTGGCATAAGCGGTTGAAGGCGCCCCTGAACTTGAAACTGCCGGTGTGTTGCAAGCACTCTGGCTTTAATACTACTCGCCGTCCGGCTAAGGCATTTAATTGGGAAGAAGATAGCAGCGGGGTGCGCACGACATGCCCTCGTAAACGCTCGGCGGCCCGCTCAACGTCGCTAAAACTTGGTAGGTGTAGCCCCATTTAAACGCTCTCAGTCAATACAACATGTGACCAATAGGAAATATCTCAACAGGCACTCGTGGATTAGAGCAGTATGCCCCAAGCAATTTGCGAGGCTGCTCAGAGATGCCGGGCAGCCTGTCAGGGATTTTTTGCTGGCGCAGTGCTGTCCCGCCCAAGCACTCAGCCGAATCTAGACTTGTGCAGCGAGGCGACCAGGCTTACTTATCATGCCCTTCAAACCGATAAAAGGGCTCCATCATTTGGTCAATGGTAAAACTCGCAGGACGTTGCCGGGGTGGAAAGGCCATTAGGGTTCCTATGAACTTTTCTAGCTCGGCCCTAGCCATATAAATCCGCGGAATTTTCTTAACCCACCAATCGTTGTAGGTATTCGAGTTTTGATCGGCACGTTCGAAAGGATCACGACGTAAGTGGAATAGTTTAGGAATACGCAACATATCAAACTGTTCACGCCAAACATCAAACTCCTGCGCTCGCTGCTCAGCAAATACGACCTTCCAATCGCCAATGCGCATGGCGGTCAGCAACCCGTCATCGCTCCAATAAAGAAACGTATCACGGGGTCCATGTTCGGCTTCCCCAGTGAGGTATGGTAAAAAATTATAGCCATCTAAATGGTTTTTATAAGGCTTACCATTAACGATCGTGCCAGCTTTCAGCTCTTCGGTAATCGTCGCCCGTCCCGCCGCCGCCATAAAAGTGGGCGTCCAATCGGTATGCGACATAATGTCATTTAAGATTGTGCCCTCTGGAATTTTTCCAGGCCAGCGGACCATGGCGGGGACTCGAAACCCACCCTCCCAGTTGGTATTCTTTTCGCTGCGAAAGGGCGTAATACCGGCGTCGGGCCAAGTATTGAAATGCGGTCCATTATCGGTTGAGTACAGAACAATCGTGTTGTCTGAGACGCCCAACTCATCCAGCTGATCGAGTAATTCGCCCACCATACGGTCGTGAGCGACCATCGCGTCGTTATAAAACCCCTGACCTGAAAGCCCTAGTTCTTCATCGGCTGTATGAGTCCAGAAATGCATGCGTGTGGTATTTACCCAAACAAAAAAGGGTTTGTCATCGGCGACAGCACGACTCATAAAATCTTGTGCAGATGCAACGAACTCCCGGTCGATCGTCTCCATCCGCTTTTTTGTGAGCGGGCCACTGTCCTCAACTCGACCATCTGCAAAGGACCGAATTACGCCTCGAGGCCCGAAGCGCGCGATAAAAGCCGGATCAGTAGGGTAGTCAACATCCTCGGGTTCTTCTTCCGCATTGAGGTGATAAAGATTGCCAAAAAATTCGTCGAATCCATGCTGTGTTGGTAAAAATTCGTCGCGATCACCTAAGTGATTTTTCCCATATTGGCCCGTGACATAACCCTCCCCTTTTAACAAGCCGGCAAGGGTCACGTCCTTTTCACTAATCCCCTGTTCCGCACCTGGAGAACCTACCTTAGTAAGGCCAGTACGAATGGGCGACTGTCCAATAATGAAGGCCGAGCGCCCAGCAGTACAACTCTGTTGGCCGTAGTAATCAGTGAACTTAGCGCCTTCGTTGGCAATGCGATCAATATTAGGAGTGGGGTAGCCCATCATTCCCATATTATTGGTTGAGAGGTTCCAAAATCCGATATCGTCCCCCCAAATCACTAAAATATTGGGCTTATCCGCGGCGTGAAGCGCAGACGAGGCGAGTAACAGGCATAGACTAAAAATACGCAGCATATTGCAATTTCCTAGCTTATTATTGGTTTCACGGAGCCAGCTATCATGCATGAGCTTATTTAACACTGCCAGTCTCCTCAGGAATTTTTGTTACGAAACAGTAGCATTTTTCAACTAGGCTGATGCCATGGCAGTTGCGTTAATAAAACTTTTGGCTCAATTTGGGTCAAAACAAACGTTGGAAGAAATCTATCCATGACATGCTCGGGCTTTACTCCGCAATTGTTGTCATCAGCGTGGCAATACCGATGACCAAACTTCTACTGATCCTGAGCCATGGCGGCACCGCCCTCTTGGGTTTTGCGCTGGGCATTTACCTACTACCAATTTTGATTGAACCGCCTGCGCCAGACCTCGCAAAGGCTGAAGCGACGCTAACGCACCCATTATTTACCACCGAGTTTAACCGCCAACGTAAAGATAGCGACGCCCTACACTGGGGTGAAGGTCAACTGCGGATATATGCCGACGCGATCATTTTTGAAGGAAACTTGGCTCCGGGGCCCGACTATCGACTTTATCTGGCGCCCAAATTTGTTGAGACAGAGGCTGATTTTTTGGCCGTTAAAGAACAATCTGTAGAGATTGGTGCTGTAAGAAATTTTGACGGTTTCGTGCTAAGTCACTCACCTGCAATCAATGCTGCTCAATACACGACAGCGGTAGTGTGGTGTGAAACCTTTGGCCAGTTTATAACCTCAGGTCAGTATAGACCTTAGTCTTGACTTGTATCGCGACCGAGCCACCCCGTCTCTCCATTTTATTCAGATCAAGGTGCCCTCACTGCGCTGCGCCAAAGTATTTTTCGTAGCAACGTCACCCCAAAATTTTAAAGAGCTTGCCACCGGCCAACAGGGTCATGGCCACCAAAACCGCTATGCCCGTCGCATTGAGCACAACATTATTGCGATAGGAACTTGGTAATAAACTGCTATTAGCGACCATTATTAAAACTAGGGCAATTAGCGGAAGTAACAGAGCGTTTGTTACCTGTGCAGTGAGGATGAGTGCAGACGGTCGGGAGGTAACCACCGCAAAAAGACCGCCAATCAATACCACAGTGAGCGCAACGAGTTTAAAACGGAGGCTCTGAGGATCAACGGACCACCCTAGAGCACCGCAGATAGTCCAGCCCGCCGCAACGGGCGCGGCAATGGCTGATGTAAGACCCGCTGCGAATAAGCCCATACCCAAAATCATGACGCCCCACCCAGGCATTTGAACCTCAATTGCTTCTATTACCGCATTTATCGCGGGTTGATCGACAGCGTTAGGTACTAGCGCAGCGGCAACGACTACTATTGCAGTGGTAGTCACACCACCGAAAAGAATTGCCACACAAGACTCCCAACGAGCGCCTTTTAGCGCTTCGCCAATTGAGCTGCCCTGCCAATGCTGTCTGGCCGCGGTCGCATGAAGAAATAAGTTGTAAGGTACGACCGTCGTTCCAATTAAGGCCAGCACCAAGGTGAGGTTGGCATAGGAGAAGTCAGGCAACAGTCGCACCTCTGGCTGAACCCATAGCAATGGCGCCAACATTATCGCTAACCCAGTAAACAGCAAGCCCATTGCGGCCACTAAGACCACCAAAATGCGCTCCAATAACCGATACCGATTAATAACAATCAGAATTGCGGAGGCAGTGGCGCTTAGTAAGACGACTGACGTGAAGTTGGTTCCCAAGGCGGTGTTTAGACCGATTCCAGCGCCTGACAAATTACCAGATTGGTAGGCAGCGTTGCCCACACCAACCGCCAATATGATCAGCAAAAGTAAAGGCGCTCCCCACCAATAACCCGCACCAAAATCTCTAATGAGAGTCGCCAGATCACGATCAGTGGCTAGGGCACTTCGTACCGCGAGTTCTTGTAGCAACACCGTTGCAAAGACCGAGAAAGCAATCGCCCAAATCAGCGTTATGCCGGTTGTGGCTCCGGCAACACTGGCCGTAGTGATGGTGCCAGGGCCTATAAATGCCGCAGCAACCATCGCTCCTGGACCAATACGCAGCCTCATAAACAACCCCCCTTCGTTTAGCAACGCGCCGTTACTACACTCAAAAACATTCTCAGCGGCCCATACTACTGCCATGCTGCATGGCTTCATCCTGTTCTATAGTGCCAGTAAAGGCCATTGGGAACCCATAGTGAAATCGATTCAATTTAGAGACCAAAGCGTTACTCCCGCTAAAATTGTGTGCATTGGCAAGAACTACACCGCACATATCAAAGAGATGCACAGCGCGGTTCCCGAGCAGATGGTGGTGTTTATGAAGCCAAACGCTGCCATAGGTACAACGCTAAAAGCCTTTGCCGGTGAACCCATTCACTATGAATGTGAGATTTGTTTATTGATTCACAAGGGCACTATTTCAGGAGTTGGTGTTGGACTGGACCTCACCAAGCGTGAGCTGCAAGGAAAAATGAAACAAGCAGGTCTTCCTTGGGAGAGGTCCAAAGCTTTCGACGGCGCCGCCCTGTTCAGCCATTTCACACCGGCACCAGCAAACCTTCGTGAGCTGCGCCTTGAGCTTTGGGTCGATGGGACGCTGAGGCAAAGTGGCGGCGTAGATGCCATGCTATATCCACCCGAGGCCATTATCGATGAGCTGGCTACCTTTTTAACGCTGGACGACTTCGACGTCATTATGACGGGCACTCCCGCTGGGGTTGGTCCAGTTGTTGCAGGAGAACACTTTGAGGCGAGACTTTTGAGTGGAGAATCAGCACTTGTCGATGCCAACTGGATAGCCGTCTAAAGCCATTAAATGACCACTTCCGCAAACCACTGATAACACGAGCAGCAAACAATCCAAAAATGGGCTTCACTAGCCGCTTGGATGATATTTTTCCTCGATAAATAACTTTGACCGCTCTCATCTTGCAGAAAATGGCGACATGAAATTGCGGAGCAGAAAAACTTTAATTGTAACTGGGGTTTTTTTTCAGTAGGTTTTCAAAAACCTGAGAGAAAAAGCCATGCAAGCGATCCTCAGACTAGATCTAGCGGGACAACCTAGGGGTTGGTTGACCTTGCAGGAAACAATTACTGCCTATGCCCGTGGCGATGTCATTTATGGCATCGGAGACCCCCTCCCACCAGTTTATGGCGGTATTCAACGCCTCACTGGTCATCGCTCAACCCTTGTAGTGCAGCCAATTATTGCGACCGAGGGTAAAATCTACGATGCCTTTATTCCGCCACTGTGTAATCGAACCCTGTTCAAACGAGATGACCATCGTTGTCTTTACTGCGGCAACCAAGCCTCAAGGCATCAACTGACCCGTGATCATGTGTTACCCGCCAGCCGAGGCGGTACCAACAAATGGGAAAATGTTGTCGCAGCCTGCAAACGCTGCAATTGGCAAAAAGATAATAAAACGCCTGAAGAAGCCGGCATGCCATTGCTTGCAGTACCATTTCGACCCAATCCCTTCGAGTGGCATTTCCTCGCGAAAGACCGAGTTCTAACTGATCAAATGGAGTACCTGTCGAAGCGGTTCAAAGCTGACCGAGACTGGGCCCACTGAAACTTATGCGGGATAATTTATTCACGATAGCTCATCGCAGCTGATAGGCTTGATATCCCTCAGCGAGCGTATTTTTCTAACTACAAGTTTGCTGCAGACTCAGGAATCCGTAACCAGGAATGAAGTTATGACTGACCGCACACGCGCCGACATTGCCGCCCTAACCGCTCGAGTCAATGCAGCGGTGATTGGTCAAGAGGCTGTAGTGCATAGCTTGATATTGGCTTTGCTCTGTAACGGCAACGTTTTACTGGAAGGGTTACCCGGCACCGCTAAAACTCGGTCGATTAAAACACTGGGGCACGCCATGGGCGTGAATCTTGGAAGAATTCAATTTACCCCGGATCTTCTCCCGGCCGATGTAACCGGGAGCGAGACGTATCACAGCAACAAAGGCAGCAATGAATTGGTCTTTGAACCCGGCCCAATTTTTAACGAGTTAGTGCTAGCCGATGAAATCAACCGAGCTCCCGCCAAGGTGCAATCCGCTTTACTGGAGGCCATGGAAGAGCGGCAGGTGACCGTTGCGGGGAAAAGCTATCCGCTGCCGCCGCTGTTTCTTGTGATGGCCACTCAAAACCCAATTGAGCAAGAGGGCACCTACCCCTTGCCCGAGGCGCAGATGGATCGCTTTCTGTTCAAGGTAAGGGTCGACTATCCCGACGCTGAAGCTGAGCGCACCATCGTTCGTATATTACAACAGGAAGAAGGAGGTCCCGTGGCTGAACACGCTGCCATAGGAACAGACGCTATTTTTGCAGCAAGGCAAGCCATTCAAAAAATGACCCTTAGCGAACCCGTGGAACGCTACCTCGTAGATTTAGTGATGGCGACGCGCCAGCCTGAGGGGCTTTCCAGCGAACTCGCCAGTTGGATCGCGGTAGGATCTAGCCCACGGGCCAGTATTGCACTGCACAGAGCGGCGCGAGCAGAAGCGTGGTTGCAAGAACGTGATCACGTGCTGCCCGAGGATGTACGAGCTGTCGCCCCAGCTGTTCTGCGCCATCGTTTGATTTTAAGCTACGATGCCCTTGCTGACGGGGTTGATACAGACAGGGTCGTGACAGACATTCTCGACCTCGTTGCGGCAGGCTAATCCAATCATGAGTGCCGCTGCCTATGTCGCGCTCAAAGACTTGGTACGACTTCGATACCGAGCTCAAGGCTTTAGCTACCGACCTGCTCAACCTGTTAACTCAGTACTCACCGGGCGTAAACGATCTCGACTGCGAGGGCGGGGGCTGGACTTTGATGAGCTCCGTCACTACAGACCCGGTGACGATGTACGAAACATGGATTGGCGTGTCACCCATCGAACCCGCACTCCTTTTGTAAGGGTCTATACAGAAGAGCGAGATCGCCCAGTCTGGGTGGTTGTCGATCAGCGACTCGCGATGTTCTTCGGTAGTCGCCACCAAATGAAATCGGTAGGAGCAGCCCAAACCGCCGCACTCAGTGCTTGGCGTGTGATTGGCGTGGGCGATCGAGTTGGTGCTTTACTATTCAACGATTCATCCTCAAAGGTCTATCGCCCTAGCCGCTCGCCTGGCGCATTAATGAACTGGCTCGCAGAGCTGGTAAATATGAACAACCAACTTGTAGCAGGCAGCAAGGAGCCCTCAAGATCCAGTGCCTTACCTGAAGCACTTCAAACACTAAGTCGCTACCTTACCCACGACAGCTTGGTCATTGTTATTTCAGATTTCGACGGCTGGGATGACCAGTGCCTATCAACGGTCAAAGCAATCCGGCAAAGCAATGACTTAATAGCCGCTCTTATTACTGACCCTCTTGAGCGAAGCTTAGCGAGGGCTGATCAATTAGTCGTCAGTGACGGCGCCTTTCAAATTCAGGTCGAGAGTAAACAGAAAGCGGCAGACGCCCGCTTTAGCGCCAAATTTGATGCGCAAATCGAGCGCTTAGGTGAGACCTTAAAACGTCATGAGATTCCGCTGATATCACTGACAACCGAATCTGATATTTCAAGCCAACTGCTGCGCCAACTGGGTGGGGCCCCCGTGGCAACAACAAGATGACAATGAGTTGCAGCGACTATGCTTGAAGAGACCTTGCCTCCGTTACCCCCACTGTTCGGCAACCCTCTCCTTCGCGGTGAACTCCATGAGATCGTATCGCCTGAGCCGATAAATTGGATGCCACAAACTCTGGGCTGGCAGATTTTAGGTCTACTATTGGCTATTGGATTGCTGCGCCGATTTTGGCGACTTTTCAGATCATGGTTACGCAATCGCTATCGTAGAGAGGCCCAGGAAAGACTCCGCCAACTGGCCCCCTCAGCGAATATTTTTGCGGTTAATGAGGTACTAAAGCTGACGGCTATGACCGCCACATCTCGACGT
>AAVV01000010.1 GCA_000169115.1 marine gamma proteobacterium HTCC2080 | reverse complement strand
ACATTAATGTCGCAGCGCATAGAGCCCTCTGCCATATTTCCATCTGAAATGCCTAAATAAATAGCCAGGGAGTGCAGAGCTTTCAAGTAGGCGACAGCCTGAGCTGCATTTCGAAAGTCGGGCTCAGTCACAATCTCCAGTAGCGGAGTACCCGCACGATTCAGATCAACACCCGTTTGTCCGGTATAGGCATCGTGGACAGATTTTCCAGCATCTTCCTCGAGGTGAGCACGGGTAATTCGAACGGGAAATAGTGAGCCATCCTCCATGGGAATATCGAATTGGCCTTCGCAAACGATAGGCTCAAAAAATTGACTGACCTGATAACCCTTTGGAAGGTCTGGATAGAAGTAATTTTTTCGATCAAACACAGAGCGCTTGCCCAAACGGGCGTCAATAGCTAAACCAAACATGACGGCATACCGCACGGCCTCACTATTGAGTACCGGCAGCATTCCAGGCATGCCAAGGTCGACAGCACAGGCTTGAACGTTGGGCTCTGCACCAAATTGATTGGCAGCACCTGAAAATATTTTACTCTTGGTTGCAAGTTGAAGGTGCACCTCCAGCCCCATGACCACTTCCCAGCTCATTGGTTTACTCCTGCCATGGTGGGTGTGGCGCGATGGTGATTGGTGCACAGTTGGAAGCGATGTCCCATTTTCAATAAAGTGGCTTCATCAAAGGAGCGCCCGATTAATTGGAGTCCTACCGGCATGCCATCAATAAACCCTGCGGGAATAGATAGCCCGGGGAGGCCGGCAAGATTGACCGACAAGGTGTAAATATCTTCCAAGTACATCGCCAGCGGGTCGTCAGACTTGGCACCGAGAGGAAAGGCTGTGCCGGGAGCAGCGGGCCCTGCAATGACGTCGCAGCGATCGAAGGCTTTTTGAAAATCCTCGCTAATCAGTCGTCTCACCTGTTGGGCTTTTTTGAAGTAAGCATCGTAAAAACCCGCTGACAGGGCATAAGTTCCAACAAGAATACGTCTCTGAACCTCCTCACCAAATCCCTCGCTGCGAGACCTTTCATAGAGGTCAGTCAGATTCTGAGGACTGTCACAGCGGTGGCCGAACCGCACGCCGTCGTAGCGAGACAGGTTTGTAGACGCTTCTGCAGGGGCAATGATGTAGTAAGTCGCTATCCCTTGCTCCGTGTGAGGTAAGTCAATATCAACGAGTTCAGCGCCTTCTTTGACTAATTCGTTTAAAGCTTCATGTATTTTATTGGCAACCCTTTGATCGAGATTATGATTGAAATATTCCCTAGGAATACCAATTTTAAGGCCGGCAATGGGTTGATTCAGTCCTGCGGTAAAGTCAGGGACATCAAGGTCAGCGGAGGTTGAATCTCCCGCATCGACACCACTCATCGCTTGCAGCATCAGTGCGGCGTCCTCGACGGTGCGCGTCATAGGACCTGCCTGATCTAACGATGAGGCGAAAGCAATAATACCGAGTCTAGAAACGCGACCGTAGGTAGGTTTCAACCCTGTGATGCCGCATAGCGAGGCGGGCTGACGAATAGACCCGCCGGTATCTGTGCCTGTGCTTAGGGGTGCGAAACCAGCAGCAACGGCAGCAGCAGCGCCCCCAGAGCTTCCTCCGGGGACACAATTAAGGTCCCAGGGATTGCGCGTTACCCCAAACACCGATGTTTCCGTGGACGAGCCCATAGCAAATTCATCCATATTGGTTTTACCCAACATGACCGTTCCAGCTGTGCGAAGCCGACTCACGACGGTGGCGTCGTAGGGTGGGACAAAATTCGCCAGCATCTTTGACGCACATGTAGTGGCTACGTTTCGTGTACAGAAAATATCTTTATGCAGTAGGGGTATCCCTGTGAGCGGGCCCGCCGAGCCGTCTCGCAATTTTAAATCGGCGGCTTTCGCTTCAGCTAAGGCTGACTCTTCACAGAGCGTGACGACAGCATTGACGGTACCGTTGTGTGCAGCAATGGCATCAATGCAGGCTTCGGTGAGTTCTACCGCTGAGATCTCTGCGGTTTTCAACGAAACTGATAGCTCGGTTGCTGAGGCGTAAGTGAGGGCTTCCTGTGCCATTAGTCAATGACCTTAGGGACCAGGAAAAACCCATCTGCAACGGCAGGCGCAGTCTTTTGAAGAGCCTCCCGCTGATTGCTTTCGGTAACCTTGTCGGCCCGCAGTCTCTGATACATGTCGTGCGGATTTGACATTGGGACGACACCCTCGGTATCGACTTCCTCTAGCTGAGCGACTAGTTTCAAGGTTCGATTAAAGCGGTCGGTCACATCGTCGAGTGCGGTCTCGTCGATGCGTAATCGAGCGAGCTGTGCCACCGACAGCACATCTGCGGGAATGGTGGGCATGGCGGGGTATCCGCTGTGAAAAGAAGAGGGGCGAAGCTACCACAGATTCACCTTGCCCAAAAACCCCCACGTTGATACATTCGCACATTAAGACGAAGCTTGAACTGACTGATTTACCGGTATTTTTGCCGTATTTTGCAGAACAGAGCTTTGCCACAAGAAATTCCCGCACGCTCACTGCACTCGCATTGGCGAGGTGTGATGGGGGTGCAGGCGTAAATTCTATGGGACCAAAGTATGTTCAAGCGCCTACGCGGCATGTTTTCAAACGATTTGTCGATTGATCTCGGCACAGCAAATACGCTGATTTATGTAAAAGATAAGGGCATCATTCTCGATGAGCCATCGGTGGTGGCAATCCGCATGCACAATGGTCAAAAGACTATTGAAGCGGTGGGGCGAGAGGCCAAGCGTATGCTGGGAAGGACGCCCGGCAACATAAGAGCAATTAGGCCGCTGAAGGACGGTGTCATCGCCGATTTTCAGGTTACAGAGAAAATGCTTCAGCATTTTATCGCCAAGGTGCACGAAACCCAGTTTATTCGCCCCAGTCCTCGAGTGCTTATTTGTGTTCCATGTATGTCCACTCAGGTCGAGCGGCGGGCTATTCGCGAGTCAGCATTAAGTGCCGGGGCTCGTGAAGTGAGGTTGATTGAGGAGCCTATGGCCGCGGCTATTGGGGCTGGTCTTCAGGTCGACGAGGCCACTGGATGCATGGTGGTAGATATCGGTGGCGGTACGACAGAAATTGCCATCATCTCTTTAAATGGAGTCGTTTACAGAGATTCCATACGCGTGGGCGGTGATCGTTTTGACGAATCTATTGTTGCTTTTGTGCGGCGACGTTACGGAAGTCTTATTGGAGACTCGTCAGCCGAGCGAATTAAACAGGAGGTTGGCTGTGCCTACGACTCGAGCGAGCTGCGTGAAATCGACGTCAGAGGTCGACACCTTGCCGAAGGTGTTCCTAAAAGCTTTACCTTAAATAGCGACGAAATTCGGGATGCCCTAGCGGATCCACTGGTCTCTATCTTACGGGCCATTAAGGTTGCACTTGAGCAGTCGCCCCCGGAACTAGCCGCCGATATTGCAGAATCCGGTATTGTGTTGACCGGCGGAGGAGCGTTACTGCGCGACCTTGATAAGCGTATTATGGACGAGACTGGCTTGCCGGTTATTGTTGCAGAAGAGCCGTTGACCTGCGTGGCACGTGGTGGTGGTAAGGCATTGGAGCTGGTAGATCGACATGCTCTAGATTTACTCTCTACCGAGTAAATTCTCCTTTTTCTACACTGAGGTGAGGTGAGCGATCAAACCCCTATTTCTGAAAGAAAAGCATGTGGGTTGGCGTGCCGCTTTAGGGATTGGTTGCTGCCTGCTCCTCCTGTTTTACGTACGAGATCACCCTGCACTCGAAGCTCCCCGGCAATTTGCAGTTGATACGGCGGCAGTTATTTACCGCGTTGCAGCGGCCCCCAAATCAGCCTTTATCGGGTTAGGAGATTTTTTCCAGACTCACAGTGCTTTGCGAGCAGACAAAGCGCGTCTCGAGCAAGAAAACCTTGTGCTGAAGGGGCAAACTCAAAAGCTGGCTGCTGTGCTGGCTGAAAATGGGCGCTACCGCGCATTATTGCGCTCGGCAGAGACCCTTGGACGTGAGGTGATGGTCGCCGAAATTATTGCTATGACAGCAGCCCCATCCCGACATGAGTTGGTCATCGATAAAGGGAGCGCTGACGCTGTTTATGTGGGACAACCGCTGCTCGGTGCTGATGGACTGATGGGGCAAGTTATTCGAGTAGGACAGTACAGTAGTCAGGCTTTACTGATTACCGACGCCACTCACGCGGTGCCCGTTCAGGTACTGCGCAGTGGCGTCCGAGGGCTCGCCGAGGGTACTGGGGCACTGAATCGTTTGGTCGTGAGACACATTGCAGCAACGACTGATATCAAGGAGGGCGATACCTTGGTGACGTCTGGTCTGGGAGGGCTCTTTCCCGCGGGGTACCCTGTAGCCACGATAACGACGATCATAAAGCAGCCAGGATCTTCTTTTTCCCAAGTAATCGCGGTGCCTACTGCTAGCCTGGATCGTGGGCGACATGTGATGTTGGCAATCGACCTTATGCCTGCTGGCAGTCAATAATTGTGATAGCTGAAAGAGGCTCTTGGGTAATTGTTGGCTCAATCCTGATCGCCCTTCTGCTCGTCGCGATACCGGTGCCTGTATCGTGGCGTGAATATACTCCGGACTGGCCGCTTCTATTTTTGTTTTATTGGGTTTTGGCGCTACCGAATCGAGTCGGAGTTCTTTCCGCTTGTGTGGTGGGCATACTCACTGATCTGCTCGATGGGTCACCCGCTGGTGCTACAGCTATTGGGGCTGTAATGGCAGTGCTTGTCATTCTTGTGAGTTACCAGCGGATCCGCCAATTTGATGGTCTCAAACAAGGCCTCGTGATGGCGCTTTTAATTTCACTGGTACATCTTGTCGAGCAACGGCTGGAAACGTTCCTAGGGTGGCAGCATTCGAGCACTGCGTTTCTTATGCCGGCGGCTGTCTCCTTTTTATTTTGGGTGCCAGTTCGTAATTGCCTCAGGTTTTTCAGACGATATTACGAGGTACAGTAATGCAAATTATTCTCGCCTCGAGCAGCCCTAGACGTCGAACTTTGTTGGAATTTCTCGAATCTAACTTTACCTGCATTGAACCTAACATTGACGAGAGTCGAACCGTTGGGGAGACCCCAAAAGATTATGTGATGCGTTTGGCGGTTATGAAGGCATCTGCAGTAGATGTTAAAGGTGCACTAATTCTTGGGGCTGATACTACTGTGACCATTGGCGATACAGTCCTAGGAAAGCCAGATGATCGTGAGGACGCAACGCGCATGCTGTCCCTGCTTTCGGGACGTTCCCATTATGTGTTAACCAGTGTCGCTGCTCGCTGCGGTGACGTCATAGAGATATGTATGGTGTCTACCAAGGTCACCTTCGTCCAACTATCAGCGCGAGCTATAGCTTGCTACCTCGATACCACGGAACCTTGGGATAAGGCTGGGGCCTATGCGATTCAGGGTCGAGGGGGTGTTTTTGTTCAGAGTATTGAGGGTAGCTTTTCTTCTGTCGTGGGATTACCTCTTGCCGAAACCAAGGCCTTAATCGCTAACTTCGGTGTTGGTTTAGATCGGTGATTCAGTATGTCGATTGAGCGGATCTACCACGTTCTCGGCCGGACACTTTGGCGATCTATGCTGGTGCTCGTTGTGCTTTTGGCGGTGTACGTCGCGGGTACCCGAGCACTTTTAAGTGCTTTACCGGTTTACCAGAACAACGTTGATGACTGGCTTAGCGAAAAGACCGGACTTGACTATAGTATTTCTAGCCTTCGCGGCGATATTGAGAAATTTCAGCCCAGTATTCAAGTCACCGGTTTGCATATGGCGCTACCTGATGGTCGGCCGGTGGTTTTTGAATCAGCCGAGATCACCGTTGACCCCTGGGCTTCATTAATAGCCGGACAAGTTCGACTCGATACACTTCGCTTAAATGGTCTGGCGGTCGAATTACCTGTAGACGCAATATATCCCTCTTCAGGCGATGGAAGTGCGGCCCGTCTAGCGGCCAGCTTGCTGGTGGCGTTTCGTAAAGTAACCATTGAGCGAGCGGAAATTTGGTTGGTGGGTTCAGAAGGCGGTCGTCAGCAACTGAATGTAATGCTCGACCTGCACCGCTCCGGAAGCGAGCGTCAAGTTGTGATGGAAGTGTCTGGCCCACAAAGCTCGCAGCTCAGTATTTCGGGTTCTAGTGTTGGTGATATTCTCCAGCTGGATCGCTTTGCAGGTGAGCTTTACGGTCGTTTGAGTATTCCCAATGCCGAATGGCTGTCGACCTTTTTTGGTGACGGTTTTAACGTCAACGGTGAGCTTGATTTTTGGTACCGAAGCAATAGCCAAGAGCCGAACATTGATTTGTCAGTGGATCTAGCCGATTTGGCTTTGCCTCATCAAGACGGACGCACTGTAAAGCTCGATACATTGGTTTTTGATGCGGGTGTCGATTTTCAATCTGGTGGTTGGATAAGTCGGCTGCAGTCACTTGTCATGAGTGCCAACGATAGGGCTTTTTCCTTGGATCGTCTCGAGGTTGATAATCGCGGTGATGGTCTGCGATTAAAGACTGAAGGGCTAGACGTGGGTGAGTTGCTTAGAACCGTGGTGGCTACCGGCATTCTACCTCCTAAAACCTCTGAAATTCTTTCGGAGCTAGACCCCAGCGGGTCTTTAGTGGCTCTTGATGTAGGCCTTGCGGATTGGCGCGAGCCTCTGGTGGATTGGTCGGTCGAGGCGCAAGTTGAAAATCTATCGGTTAAGGCTCGCAAAAAATTACCTGGCTTATTAGGAATAGATGGGACGGTGGAGGCCACTCATAACGGTGCCGTAGCCTGGTTAGACACCGATAACTTTAGGTTAGATTTACCTAAGGTTTACCTCGAGCCAATTGAATTCAAGAAAATTTTGGGGCAGCTATCGGCGAGTTGGAATGCGAACACGCTGTATCTTCACAATGGAGTTTTTGACGGTGAACATGAGGAGCACCATGCCAACGCACTTTTTGGCATGACTATTCCTCTGTTTCCAAAAACGCTGCAGGGACCGCCGCTAGCTATGTATTTGGATGTGGGTGTTCCGGATGCATCGGTTGATGTTCGTCGAAACTACGTTCCATATCGAATACCTCAAGTACTTCAGAAATGGCTGGATAGCAGTATTTTAGCGGGAAATTTGTCCCAAACGGGCTTTTCCTGGCGCGGTGGATTTAAAGCGTTTGGCTCGGGGCTGCAAAGTATGCAAATTGCTGCCTCGGTTACGGATGGCGATATTCAATTCCAGCCAGACTGGCCTGAGATTAATGGTTTTGAAGGAACATTATTGGTGGACACCGATCGAGTAAGTGTCTGGGCACGCACAGGGCGCATCAGTAATGCAACTGTCGAGGGTGTTTCGGTAGAGGTTGATGCGGCGAGCACCGCTGGCGGGCTGTTGGCGGCTGGCCAGTTTCGAGGGCGTGTGCCAGCGGGGTTGGAGTTGTTGCAGCGTAGTCCTATCTATCGCCATGCGGGCAAGTTGTTGGATGATTTAGAGGTGGAGGGAGCTGTTTCGGGTGAACTAGCGTTGGCTATGGATATTCGATCAGGGTCTACGGCTCCCAAGATCGCGGTCACGACTGAACTCACTGAGGCCAGGGTCAAGTCCCGCCTCTTGGCCCTCACATTGGATAATGTCGAGGGTGGGTTGGATTTCAACTCAGAGGTAGGCTTTTCTAGCCGGAATCTGCGGTCGACATTATTTGGGGAGCCTGTTCTCACTGAAGTGGGAGCCGGTAGCTCCGAGCTCGATGATGCCGCGATGGTCGATGCTCGGTTCTCTGCGCATGTATCTGGCGCAGATTTGTTAGATTGGAGTCAAGGTCTCGCAGGGTATTCCGTGGTGGGGGAGGAGCAAATACAGCTCTTGTCAGGAAAGGCTCCGGTGGTTGTCGATGTTGCTGTTGGCGATGACATGCAGTTTAGCGTTAGCAGCACGCTGGAAGGTCTCGCGGTGGACTTACCTAAACCCCTCGGTAAAACTGCGGACTCAGAAACGCCCGTGAGCGTAATTTTTCAGCCCAACACCTCCATACCTATAGAAGCGTTTTGGTTTGAACGCCTGCAGGGGCAGGTGTTGCAAGAAGAAGCTGGCATCTCAGGTCTTGCTCTAGATCTTACGCCTAGGTCCTCTCCTATCCCGTTTTCAAGTAACCCTGCGACTTCGGGTATCAATGTTTTCGGCCAGTTGTCTCGTATTGAACTCGATCCTTGGCTTGCGGCTATGCGAAATGTGACGCTGACAAGTGGCGGCGACTCGTTTCAATGGCCTCTGAGCATCAACGCCCTGGGAATTGATGAAGTTATTGTCGGCACCATCGCCGTCGATGACGTGACTTTGGATGTCACACCTTATGCAACATGGTACCAACTCGGTATTAACACATCATGGCTAGATGCAGAGCTCACCATTCCCGAGGATGACAGGAATATTGCCCTAATCATTAATCACCTTGATTACGATCAGCTCAATGGATTGAGCACTGTCACAACTGATTTATATCCTTCTGATCGTCAAATGAAGGCCCGTCGTCCACCTGAGTTGCCGGTTGCTCTGGATGTCACCGTGGCCAACCTTACGTTTAAAAAGCAGGCATTGGGTGCGGCTAAGTTTCGCCTAGACAGTGCAGCTGATGCTTTGGTCATTGACAACATACAGGGCCAGCTTGCAGGTTTGAAACTGTTGCCGGGAACAGGTCTGACTTGGTCAGAGAGTAGTCAGGGTCGCTGGGTCACCGATCTCAGTGTTCAGGCGGAAATGGCTGACTTTCAGCGAACCTTTTCCGATTTATCGTTGGAGCCCCTCGTAACCACAGAGTCGGGGGTTATTCAGGCGGACCTTACTTGGCCGGGTGGGCCTACCGATTTGAACCTTCTGGCTTTAACTGGCTCTTCGAGGATGGATTTAACAGAAGGGTCTTTCTTGCCAGTTTCATCGGGGGCAACCGGGGCTGTCCGTTTATTCAGTTTATTAAATTTGGCGGGACTGTTTGGTCGCGCAGACGTGACTCGAATTTTTGATCCAGGTGTTACGTTTCGCTCCGCTGCCGGGCAGTTTGAGTTTAGTCCGGGGAACGTGGAGATTGCTGAGTTCAATATTATTGGCACTGGTGGTGGGTTCAACTTCACCAGTGATATTGACCTGATTACCGAGATGATTGACGGGGAGTTAGTTGTGACGCTTCCGTTAGTAGAAAATATCCCATGGGTCGCCGCTTTGGTCGGAGGTATTCCTGTAGCAGCCGGTGCTTATCTGGTCAGCAAGGTTTTTGAAGACCAGTTCTTAAGTTTGAGCAGTGGAGTCTATTCCGTTAAAGGCAATCTCGGTGCTCCAGAAGTGAAATTTATCCGGATATTTGACGCTGGATCGGGCGCCGATTCTCAGAGCCCAATCTCCGAAAGTGCAGAAGAAAGTTCTCAAGAAAACACTCAAAAATCTGCGTCTGAGGACTCCTGAAGTTCTCGTAAATACCTAAACAATTTTCTCGCTTGCTCTTTCGCTCTAGGGCCACTGACATCGCTCTGCCGCGTGAGGTGACGTAGCTGCTGACGATCGGCGTGGGGGAAGGCCGCTAGAGCTGCAGGCAAGGCCGCGTCTCCTTGAGCTATCAAAGCGTCTCTAAGCTGTTCAAGTTGGTGTAGCTGTGCACGCTCTGTTTGGTGAACGCCATCGAGTTTAGCGAGGGCCGTCTCAATAGGTTCGGAGTCTATAACTCGCATTAGCTTACCAATGTATTGCAGTTGCCGACGTAGTCCACCACGCTGAGTGATTTTCCGCGCTTGAAGTACCGCCTCTTGCAGACGCGCATCCTCGATTGGAATCTGCTCGAGTTGGCTGGGTGTTAAATTAACTAATCGTGTTCCCAGCACCTGAAGGGCGGTCATGGCGCGCTTCTTGGAGCTTTTACTCGGTGGAGCGTCCTCAGGATTCCACTCGCTGTCTTCAATATCTGTCTTAGCCATAAAAAATTGCTGCCAATCCAAGAAAGGATAAAAAGCCCACTACGTCAGTGACCGTAGTGAGTACGACACCCCCTGCTAGTGCGGGGTCTATTCCCAGCCGTTTTAATGTCAGAGGAATAACCGCACCAGCTATTCCAGCGGTCATAAGGTTGATCATCATCGCTGCGGCAATAACCAGTCCCAATGTCCAGTCTTCAAACCAAGCAGAGGCTGCAGCGGCAACAACAAGGGCCCACAGAATACCATTAGCTAGTCCAACCAAGGCTTCCCGGGCCACCAACCAGCGTTGACTGCGATTATTTAATTGACCCATTGCGAGGCCGCGAATCAAGACAGTTAGGGTTTGGGTCCCTGCAACCCCACCCATTGATGCCACGATTGGCATGAGCACCGCCAGAGCGACAACTTTTTCAATAGTGTCCTGAAACATATTGATCACTGACGACGCGATTAAAGCTGTGATGAGATTAATACCTAGCCAAACGGCGCGGCGGGGCGCGGTCTGCATTACGGTAGCGAAGGTATCTTCGTCTTCTCCTATTCCTCCCAGAGAGGTAAGGGAGTGATCGGCTTCTTCCCTAATCACGTCGACGACGTCGTCAATGGTGATTCGGCCCAATAATCTATTTTCTTCGTCGACGACCGGAGCGGAAATCCAGTCATTTCTTTCAAACAGCCTAGCGACTTCTGTAGCTGGCAGTTGGGCAGGAATCGCATCACGATTCGTGAGCATCATCTCTCTGACCGACTGACTTAGGTCTGCAACGAGAAGAATTCTTATTGGAAGAATGCCTACAAAATGGTCCTCCCGATTAACCACAATGATGCTGTCGGTGTTCTGTGGTATCTCTGCATGTCTCCGTAGGTAGCGCATGACGACATCGAGGGTTAGATCGGCTCGAATCGAAATAGTGTCGGTGCTCATCAGACCACCCGCAACATCATCTGGAAAGGCCAGTACGGTGGCCAGTCGCGTTCGGTCGGCCTCATCCATGATTCCAAGAACCTGTTCGGTTATGGAATCGGGAAGGTCGTGAAGGATGTCGGCGACATCGTCGTCATCAAGCTGGCCCACGATTAAAGCGAGGGCCTTGGGTTCCATTTCTACAAGGAATTGATTACGTAACTCTTCGGGTAACTCGTTGAGAACATCGGCTTCTTGTTCCGGCTCCAATAGGCTCCAGATAACTTGTCGAATTCTAGGTGGGTATGAGGTGATCAGATAAGCGACGTCACCGGGAGACAAATCGCCGACAATACCGGCAACGTCGCCGAGGGTTCCCGCGTCGAGCGCGCGATCAAGCTGCGCGAGCTGTTTTTTTGTTGTACCCGAGGAGTTCACGATCAGCCCTCCGTTTCAAGCCCACGATTATCAGTGACTATGCGGCGCGGTGCACCCAAAGAGACGGTGAATATGACCTCACCGAAGAAGCGTTTTATTCGGATTCACCAAAGCGATTATTGATCAAAGCTAAGATGGCCTCTCGGGCAGCCATTTCATCGTGCCCCTCGATCGTAAGGTGCAATGTTGTACCCTGACCTGCTGCCAACATCATGACTGACATTATACTTTTAGCGTCAACCGTTTGGTCGTTTTTTCTCAATGTAATCTGACTGCTGAAGCCTGCTGCACAATCGATAAGCTTTGCCGCGGCTCGGGCGTGCAGTCCCAGACGATTTATAATGGTAACCGGTTCCTCAATCATGCGGTCACCATAGTCGCGAGCTCTCGGTGACGTATCTGTATTCGCGGATGTTCCTGACGCAGGGCGCGAAAGAGTGTTTCCGCTATGTAGACCGACCGATGTTGCCCCCCCGTACAGCCAATCGCGATCGTCATATAGGTGCGCTGGGATTCTGCGTAGGTAGGCAGCCAGCGCAGTAACAGGCTTTTGATGTCGCCAATGAACTCTTCAGTCTGTGGATGTCCCTCGAGAAACTGTGCCACCGCAATGTCTTGACCCGTCAGGGGGCGCAAATGGCTCTCCCAATGTGGATTGGGCAGCAATCTGGCATCAAAGACAAGATCGGCATCAGAAGGTACTCCACGTTTGAATCCAAAGGATTCTACAAGCAGCGACAGCTCCTGTTTATTTGGAGATCCCAGTCGCGCCGAAACCATGGCGCGTAAGTCATAGAGCGTTAGGTCACTAGTATCGATAACTAAGTCAGCAGCCTGAGATAGAGCACTTAAAAGTTCATGCTCCTGTGCGATCGCCTCTGGCAGCGAATATTTTTCACTGCTAAGTGGATGCCTTCGGCGCGTTTCGCTGAATCGCTTGGTCAGCACGGCTGGCTTGGCATCAAGAAATATAATCTGGCAATTTATAGATTCCGGGAGCGTCGCTATGACCGTTATGATCTGCTCTAAATCCGCCGGGCTGTTGCGAACGTCTATGCAAACGGCAATGCCCCTAAAAGCGTGGTACTGCTCTCTTTCGAGTTGCAATGTTAGGGTTGGGAGAAGTGCTGCCGGTAGATTGTCTACGCAATAAAACCCTAAATCCTCTAACTGATGCAGTGCGGTACTTTTGCCCGAACCCGACCGACCGCTAATAATGATCAGTTCCATTGTCAGGCCGCCTTTGCTGCTACCGCAGATTCGAGCAGACTTGTTACGCTGGCGGCTTGCCTCAGGCCTTTGCAATAACCAGCATCGGAAAATCGACCTGCGACTTCCGCTAAGAGGTCTAAATGTTCCTGGGCTGCGTCGGGTGGTACGAGCAATACAAAAAGTAGGTCTACGGGTTCGCCGTCGGGGGCGTCGTAGTCAATGGGTGACGCCAAAGTAATCAAGCAGCCTAGCGGCTTGTCCAATCCCGGCACACGACAGTGGGGTACAGCAACGCCGGTGCCGAGAGCCGTAGACCCTAATCGCTCGCGTTCTAGAAGACCTGTATAGACCTGTCCTACTTCGAGGGAACCCTCAGCCTCAGCAATGTGTTGTGCAATCAGTTCTAGCACCCGCTTTTTACTGACCGCATGGAGTTGGCACACTACGCGTTGCCTATTTAATAAACTGTCGAGAGAACTCATCGCCTAGCGGCCTCGCTGCTTTTCCTTGTGCTTGATGATTTGCCGATCAAGTTTATCAGCAAGGGCATCAATGGCTGAGTACATGTCTTCATTTTCTGCTGACGCAAACAGATCTGCTCCAGCAATATGTAAATTCGCCTCGGCTTTGTGGCTAGCTTTTTCGACCACTAGAGTCACCTCCACATTAGTAATGTGGTCTATGTGCCGCTGCAATTTTTCAAATTTAGCGGCGACATGGTCGCGCAGACCCTCGGTTACTTCAATGTGATGTCCACTGACAACTAATTGCATATTCTCGACTCCTTGCTTAGAACTACCTTAATACAAAAGACTAAAGCAACCGCCGTCGCTCGTTTGAAGGCGGTATATTGAGTTGCTCCCGATATTTAGCCACGGTTCTTCTGGCAACAATAATGCCTTGCTCCTCCAACAACACACCAAGCTTGTTGTCACTTAGTGGTTTTTTAGTGTTTTCTCCTTGTACCAGTTTTTTAATCAACGCTTTGATGGCTGTAGATGAGCGTTCACCGCCTTCAATGGTCGCTACATGGCTGGAAAAGAAAAATTTAAGTTCGTAGATGCCGCGGGGGGTATGCATATATTTTCGCGTTGTGGCTCGAGAAACTGTCGATTCATGCATGCCTATCTGCTGTGCAATATCGGCCAGAATTAGTGGTTTCATCGCCTCCTCTCCGAGCTCCAAAAACTCTCTTTGATGCTCGACAATTTTACTGGCGACTTTTAACAACGTTTCATTTCTGTTGTGTAAACTGGTCATAAAAAATTTGGCTTCTTGCAGGTTTTCCCGCACATAGCTTTTGTCGCTCGCTGATCCGGTTTGTCCAACGAGTTCGGAATAAAGTGCATTAATGCGCAGTTTAGGGGCAATGTCAGGATTGAGTTCAACACGCCAATGTCCGTTTTTACGTAGAACAAAAACATCAGGAATAATGTATTCCGTGGTGCTTTCGCCGACTGATGTCCCAGGTGTCGGGTCTAGTGAGCGTATTAAATTGAGTGCACCAATAACATCCTCAGGGGTAGTGCGCAGACGTCGAGACAGCTGCCGAGGATCTGCGGTGGCAATACTTTCAAGATGACGATTGGCAATAGCGCCCGCTGTATTGCGGTGGGGCACTTCTTCGTCCATCTGGCGAAGTTGAAGCAGAAGGCATTCGCGCAAGTCCGAAGCAAAAATACCGGTCGGTTCAAAATGCTGGAGACGATGCAATACCGCCAATACTTCGTCGAGTTCAATTTCCGGATCTCGCAAAGCGTCCAAAATTTCTTCGGGAGTCTGGGTGAGGCGGCCATTGGCATCCACAGCATCGATAAATGCAGTTGCAATCATATGGTCTGTGACGGAAAAACGGGTGAGATTCAATTGCCAATGCAATTGGTCGTGCAGCGTTTCAGGTTCGGCGTCCCGATCTGCGAACTGTCCCATTTCACCGTCGGGGGATGAGGGGGGCGGTGCGGAGGAGGGCATCAGGTCCTCCCAGCGCGTATCCACTGGGAGCTCATCCGCGCTATTAGGCTCTGCCACCGGCGTGGTGAAGTCGACGTCACTCTGGGAGCTTTGTGTCTCCTCGTGGCTATCGCCATCCTCTTCGCGCTCGAGGAGTGGGTTAGATTCGAGGGTTTCTTCTATCGCCTGCTGTAAGTCAAGGGTGCTGAGCTGCAATAACTTAATGGCCTGCTGAAGCTGGGGCGTCAACGCCAGAGATTGGCCCATTTTTAATTGCAGTGACTGCTTCATTATACCTCTTGGAAGCGGTGATTAACCCTACATTCATCCCTAGTGTAGCGCTGCCTTGTGGCTCCTCGCAACGATTGGCGCACTACTTGCATTGCTCTGCCCGAAAACGGCCTGATTAATAACCTATCTGTGTGTTTATTTCCGATTCGGTGCTTGATGTATTAAAGCGTGAAATCGTCACCTAAATACACGGCTTTGACCTTTTCATCGGCAAGTACTTTTTCGGGTTCACCCGAGGCGATTACGTAACCTTCGCCAACAATATAGGCTCGCTCGCAAATATCTAGGGTCTCTCTAACGTTGTGGTCTGTTATGAGTACACCAATACCGCGATCTTTGAGCTGGTTAACGATTCCCTTTATCTCATTAATTGAAATGGGATCGACGCCTGCGAAAGGTTCATCCAACAACACAAAGGCGGGATCTAGCGCAAGCGCACGAGCTATTTCGACCCGCCGTCGTTCGCCCCCGGAGAGTGCTTGCCCCAACGAGGTTTCAATGTGGCCAATACTGAATTCCGCCAGCAAATCATCACAAAGTTTGTTTTGCTCCGCGCGATTAATATCTTTGCGCATTTCGAGAATGGACAGCAGGTTGTCTCGCACTGACAAACGTCTAAAGATAGAGGCTTCTTGTGGCAGATAGCCAATGCCAGCTCGTGCTCGTTGGTGGATGGGCAGCGGTGTTAGATCCTGTTGGTCGAGGAGTATGCGCCCATGGTCTGCCTTAACTAGACCTAAAATCATGTAAAAGCAGGTTGTCTTGCCCGCACCATTAGGTCCTAGTAAGCCAACGATTTCTCCAGAGCTAACCTCCACAGAGACGTCTTTGACGACCTTTCTGCCCTTGTAGGCTTTAGCAAGGTTTTGAGCAAATAATGTTTTTTGCATGCCTAGGAGTCCGGGTTTTTGGGGCGCTCCATGGCGCTGGGGGGAATGATCATTTCGACACGTTGCCCTGTGCCCTGACCGGTTGTCTGATCACTATTGGCTGTCACACGCTGCTGACTTAATACGTAATCTATTGTGGCTCCAGTGACAATCGCACCATCTTGCTCGATTCTGGCGTTTTCTGTCAGCGTTACCTTGTCCCCCTTTTGGTCATAGGCGATGCGGTGGGCGGCTGCCTTGATCGGCGCTTTACCTTCCTGAGGGGTTTGCTGCAAGGTGGCAGGTGTGCCCGTTGCAGTAATGAGGCCGTCAGCAGCACCATCGTTTTGATAGAGTGTCAGTAGATCTGCCTCAATATGCAGTGAGCCTTGCGTCAGTTCTACCGATCCCTCGTAGCGTGTTTCGCCTGTTTGTTCGTTGCGCACCGCGGAATCGGCGGTAATTTTGATCGGCTGGTCGCGGTCGGAGGGTAGAGCCTGACTGAGACTCGCGATCAAAGTCATTGATAAGAGCACTAGTAACCGCGCCCATAAGTCGTTTCTACTTCGCATAGAGAGTCTCTACCTCCTTGAGCAATGTCGCCTTGCTAGATGTCAAATCGAGGTCCAGTCCCGTTGCGGTTGTGGTGCTATTCGCTGTGAATAACTGCACCTTAGCATCGGTAATTGCTCGATTTTTATTCAATAAGAGGCGAATGTGGGCTGTCTGCATGCTGGCATTGCGCTCAAGCTGTTTTATTTCAACGCCTCTGAGCAAAAGAAGTTCCTTTATCTCGGTGTATAACTGGCCCTCCGTGGCCGTCATTTGCCAGTGGTTGCCGCTATTATCCGGGCTCCAAAATGTCAGATCCTCAGCATAAGTTACGGGGTCGTTGATGTATGTTGTCCCTGATCCAATCGTTAGGTACTGAATACGCATCCCCGACGGGTCATAACTCCAGCGCTCCGCATGTTCGAGATAACTATCAGCAACTGAGGCTGCAGTTAGTGGGGCTGAGGGCACAACTTCATCACCTCGCCCCAAAGTTATCCAGAAAAAAATCGCGGCTGCCATCAGTAGCAGTGATGAAAAAGTAAGCTTCACCGGTCGTAAGCCGCTACTAGATTTTGCCATTCGCCGCGGGCTCGCAGTAAAGTTTCGGCCCATTCACGAACAGCGCCCTGGCCTCCGGAAGTTTTGGTTACGTAATCTGCCGCATCGCGCACAAGGTCAACTGCATCAGCCGGACAAGCACCATGTGCAGCGCACTTGATCGCCGCCAAATCGGGCAAATCGTCACCCATATAAGCCGCCTCATCAAGGGTGCAGCCTGCCAGTGCTGCCATTTCTAGCAGCGCTGCTAGTTTATCTTCACGACCCTGAATCACATCCGTTATACCCAGTTCAGCGGCTCGTCGTTCAACCATAGGTGATGAGCGGCCTGTGATGATTGCCACCCTAAGGCCGGCTTGTTGCAGAAGTTTTATGCCTAAGCCATCTTTAATAGAAAATGATTTGTACTCTACGCCGTTGCTATCGTAGGTCACGGAACCGGTAGTCAGGACGCCATCAACATCCATTGCGATCAACTTCAGTTTTGCAGCGATTGTATTGAGTTCAGTCATTAGTTGATCCCTGCTTTCAGCAGAGCCATCAAATGAATAACACCTGCTATCTGCTCTTGTGCGTCGGTAACAACCAGTGATGAGATGCGATTTTTTTCCATAATGTGCATAGCCTCAGCGGCGAGGTGTCCGGCAGGCAGCGTTTTGACGCTAGCTGACATAAGTGCGGTAATGGCAACAGAATTTATATCGGGTTGCTCTTCCAATGCTCTTCTCAAGTCGCCGTCAGTAAAAATGCCCTTTAATTGACCATTTTCGCCAACGATGGTCATTCCCAAGCCCTTAGCTGTTATTTCCATCAGAGCTTCAGCCAAGGTTGCGGTGGGCTCAACCAAGGGGATGTCTGTACCTTTAATCATGAGATCTTCTACTCGTAGCAGCAGCCGTTTTCCTAAAGCGCCTCCGGGATGGGAAAATGCAAAATCTTCTTCGGTAAAGCCGCGACTCTCTAGCAGCGCAATGGCCAAGGCGTCTCCCATAGCCAAAGCAGCGGTAGTGCTTGAAGTGGGAGCTAGATCTAGGGGACAGGCTTCAGTGTCGACGCCTGCATCAACGTGAACGTCTGATGCGCAGGCGAGTGCTGATTCGGCATGGCCAGTCAGACTCACTAGCTTTACGCCAAGCCGCTTCAGTAGGGGCAATAACGTTAAAATTTCTGGTGTTGTGCCACTATTGGACAAAGCTAGTACGGTATCGCGCTGGGTGATCATGCCCATGTCGCCGTGGGAAGCTTCTCCGGGGTGCACAAAAAACGCGGGAGTGCCCGTGCTAGCCAGAGTTGCTGCGATTTTATGAGCAATGTGTCCTGATTTTCCCATGCCAGTTACAATAACTCGGCCCTGAGTTTTTAATATGAGCTGGCAGGCAGCCGCAAAGGAAGGGCTTAGCGACTCGGCTAACTTTGTAACGGCTTGCCCTTCCAACGTAAGCGTGCGTCGGCCAGAAGTGAGGAGCGCTTCATCATTCAGCATCGTTTCTAAACCTTTGAAATGTCATAGTAGAGCCACAGGCAGTAAACCACATAAGAGCTCAGGAATAAGCAGCCCGCCATGCGGCCCAAGCGCGCATGGCTCTTCTCCTTACGCCAACCGAAACCTACGAAGACGGCGAGTGCAGCCGTTGTCACAAAAACCGTACCCAAGTCCCGTTGCAAATCAGTGGTAGATAGTTCGAGTGGTGAGAACAACCCCGGTATCGCAAGGACAATAAGCAAGTTAAACATATTGGAGCCTACAACTGCGCCAATTGCGATATCGGCATGTCCTTTAATCGCGCTAACCATTGAAGCAGCGAGTTCCGGGAGGCTAGTGCCTAAGGCGATGATCGTTAGACCAATGACTAACTCGGAAACTCCGTAGCTCTCAGCGATATTTACGGCAGCCCATACTAAAGCCTTGGAGCTTCCAATAAGTACGCCAAGGCCTACGGTAAAGGCGCCTATTGCCTGTGCAATGGGTAGGTCTTCTACGGGTGAAATGTCGTCATTAATACTAGGCATGCGCAAGTGGCGTGCCATTCGAGTGAGATACAAGAGTAGGGCACCTAACAGGATAAAGGCATCAGTAGCACTCAAGGTTCCGTCGCGGAGTAACCAACCACAGAGAACAACGATTGCGAGTAAGATTGGCAAATCCGTAAACGCTGTCGTTCTGCCCACTAAAATGGGCGAGATGATTAGTGTCAGACCCAGCACTAGACCAATATTTGCAATATTGGATCCGAAGGCATTGCCCACGGCCAACGCGCCAGCTCCTGATGCTGCTGCTGAGAGAGATACTAAAATCTCTGGGGCTGAGGTGCCTAGAGATACGACAGTCATACCAATGATCAGCGGTGACATTCCAAAACGGCTTGCGACAGCGGCGGCGCCCTTAATAAACAGGTCGGCGCTCCAAACTAAGGCGGCAATCCCCAGGACGACGACAGCAAAATCCAAAAGCATAGTGTTCCTCTAGGCGGTTTCGCGCGGCGCGCCCTGCATGCTGGTATATCGCACGCGCTGCACGCAGATCGGTTATGATGCTGCGCATTGCGATGCATCCCGTTTTTACTCGGGGGTCAGAGCGTATTGTATCCTACTGATCGACAATGACGGAGGCTTTGATGGGTAACACTACATTTAGTGATGGCGCGATCAAGGGGTTAGCAGCCGCCCTTGTGGTGTGTCTTCATTTTGCTTGCGCGAGCCTCGCGAGTGCTGAGGAAGACGCTTCTTCGCCTGGCCCTCGTGAAGTCGTTGCTGCGGCAACCGACAACATTATGGCGCTAGCAAGGGAAGCGCCAGCGTATTTTGATACTGACCCAGATCGTTACACCGTTGCAGTGGGTGAGGAACTCGACCGTGTGGTGGACTTTCGAGGTTTTGCGCGCGGTGTTATGGGTCGCTTTGCAAGTAAGGAGCTTTATCAGGGCTTGGACGAAGCTGGGAGAAACCAGCTGCGAGAGCACCTGATGAAGTTTACCGAGGTGCTGCGCTCGGGCATGGTCAATACTTACAGCAGAGGCTTGCTGGCTTTTGGTGGATCACAGGTAGAGTTGGGTGAAGTGGATATGGCACCCGGCAGCACGCGAGTGGCTTCAGTGACGCAGCGGGTCTTTGGTGATGACGGAAAAATTTACACGGTGAAGTACCAAATGGGGCAGTACCGTGATGGACGTTGGAAGTTACGCAACTTGATCATTGAAAATATTAATTTGGGTGAAATCTACCGGGGTCAATTCGAGGCAGCAGCCCTTGAGGCTGGCGGTGACTTAAATACTGTAATTGCAAACTGGGATGACAATCGAGTGAAATCCCTTTCAACGGAGGAATAACGTGGACGTCAATGAAGTGCGAGACCTAGTATTGGCGGCATTCCCTGAGGGCGAAGTGGATGTTGAATTGGCCGGTGGACATTACACCGTGACAGTAATTTCAGAAATCTTTGGCGGGGTCCGCTCTGTCGCCAGGCAACAACGTGTCTATGCACCGCTGGCATCGGCTATCGCTGCCGGCCATATGCACGCGGTTAACATTCGAGCTTTGACCCCCGCTGAAGCGACGGGTTGATTTAGCGGCGTGGACAATTTACTCATCAAGGGCGGCCACGCATTGTCTGGTCAGCTGAGGGTTTCTGGCGCAAAAAATGCGGCGCTACCCATACTCGCTGCAACGTTGTTGACGGATGCAAAGACAACCATCAGAAATTTGCCCCATTTGCATGACATTACCACCATGGTTGAGTTGCTAGGCAGCCTCGGCGCTGATCTTATGATTGATGAAAAGCTGGGTATTGAGGTGGACGGCAGCACTATCAATACGTTGCAGGCGCCTTATGAATTGGTGAAAACCATGAGGGCCTCAATTTTAGTTCTGGGGCCTTTGCTGGCACGGTTTGGCGAAGCAGAGGTTTCGTTTCCTGGAGGTTGTGCGATTGGATCTCGCCCCGTTGATCTGCACCTGAAGGGGCTCGAGGCAATGGGTGCTGAAATTTCTGTTGAGGCGGGTTACATCAAGGCCCGATGCGCGGGACGTCTGACGGGAGCAGATATCACGTTGGAAACAGTTACTGTTGGTGGCACTGAAAATCTCCTGATGGCGGCAACTTTGGCAGAGGGCAAAACCTTCCTGCGAAACGCTGCCCGTGAGCCTGAGGTTGTCGATTTAGCGCAGTGCTTGTGTGCGATGGGTGCCAAAATATCCGGTATTGGATCATCAACACTCGAAATCGAGGGCGTGACAGCACTGCATGGAGCTGACTACACCGTAATGCCGGACCGAATCGAAGCGGGTACCTATTTAGTAGCTGTGGCGGCGACGGGAGGCAAGATTCGTCTGGAGGGGGCAATACCCCATCACCTTGATATTGTTTTGGACAAGCTCCGTGAGGCATCGGCCCATATTAAAACCGGTGATGATTGGATCGAACTTGATATGCAGGGGCGCAGGCCCAAGGCCATCGCTATCACCACGGCACCTTACCCTGGATTTCCTACTGATATGCAGGCGCAGTTTACAGCGCTCAATACTGTGGCAGAGGGCGTAGGGCGAGTGACGGAGACCGTTTTTGAAAATCGCTTAATACAGACCCATGAAATGAACCGGATGGGCGCTCAAATCAGCATCGAGGGGAACACAGCGCTCATCGTGGGTCAGCAATGTCTCAAGGGTGCTCCGGTTATGGCCTCAGACCTTCGAGCGTCAGCAAGTCTAGTCATCGCCGGGCTCGTGGCTGATGGGCAAACCCGAGTTGATCGCATCTATCACATTGACCGTGGCTACGAGTGTATTGAGGAAAAGCTACAATCCTTGGGCGCAGATATACGTCGTCAGCCCGGTTAAATTCACGACGTCGTGGAAAAATTATGACACAACAATTAACCATCGCACTCACTAAGGGGCGCATTCTGCAGCAGACACTTCCTCTGCTGACGGCCGCTGGGCTTTCACCCGTTGAGGACATTGCAAGCAGCCGCAAGCTTATTTTCGATACTGAACATTCAGATGTGCGCCTCGTTATTTTGCGAGGCTCCGATGTCCCGACCTACGTTCGCCATGGTGCTGCAGATATCGGTGTTGTTGGAAAAGACATGCTCCTTGAGTTTGGGGCTGACGGCCTGTACGAGCCTTTAGATCTTGGTATTGCAAGTTGTCGCTTGATGACGGCGGGATTTTCGGAGCGAGAGAGCGTCAAAACGCGGGTTCGTGTGGCGAGTAAATTCGTGAACATTGCTCGGCGCTATTATGCAGGCAAGGGTATTCAGGCAGATATTATTAAACTATACGGAGCTATGGAGTTAGCGCCACTCATGGATCTTGCCGATGAAATTGTCGACATCGTCGATACGGGAAACACCCTGAAAGCCAATGGTATGTCGCCTCTTGAACATATTGCCGATATCAGCACCCGCTTAGTGGTAAATAAGGCTGCCATGCGAACACGTCATGGCGTTATTCAGGAAGTTATTGAGGCACTTTCGCGGGCTGTTGAACAAGCCGCTGACAAGGAAAGTGCCTTTTGAACAACCTCCTGCGACGGCTTAATGCAGCCTCAGACACTTTTGAGGCAGATTTGGCAGCATTGACAGCTCGCCACGATGAGCGCGACGGTGAGCTGGTAAATCGTGTCGCCACGATCATTGCGTCTGTCCGCAATGGGGGAGACGCTGCCCTGCTGAAACTGACGCAAGAGCTTGATCAGCACCCTGCGGTATCCATCAAGGATTTGATAGTTGAGCCACCACAGATGCTGGCGGCCCTAAATGCCCTTGAACCCGATACCCGGGCTGCACTGGAGACCGCGGCGAATAGAATTCGTGATTATCACCAGTACCAAGTGGCCCAAAGTTGGTCATTTGAAGATGAGCTGGGCAATCGTTTAGGACAACAGGTCACCCCAATGACTCGGGTGGGGATCTATGTCCCTGGCGGTAAAGCAAGTTATCCGTCATCTGTTTTGATGAATGCTATCCCCGCAAAAGTAGCCGGTGTACCTGAGGTCGTCATGGTGGTACCCGCGCCTGGGGGTGAGATAAATCCACTGGTACTGGCGGCAGCGGCTCTTGCGGGCGTCGATCGAATTGTTACCGCGGGTGGTGCCCAAGCGGTTGCGGCCCTGGCTTTCGGTACAGAAACACTAACGGGCGTCGATAAAATTGTGGGACCCGGTAATCGTTACGTCGCGGAAGCCAAGCGACAGGTTTTTGGCGTCGTTGGTATAGATATGGTGGCGGGTCCATCGGAAGTTTTGATTATCGCCGACGATAGTGCCCCGGCATCATGGATGGCGATGGACCTTTTCTCTCAGGCTGAACATGATGAGCAGGCCCAAGCTATTTTAATCTCCCCTGACGACGCTTATCTCGATGCTGTAGAGGCGGCGATGGAGACGCTGCTAAGCACCATGTCTCGTGAGGGCATTATCCGTGCCGCACTGGCGAATAGAGGCGCGCTTATCAAGGTGCATGACCTCGATGATGCGATTGCGTTGAGCAACAGGTTAGCGCCCGAGCATTTACAACTCGCCTTTAACGACGCAGAGACGCGGGTTTCAGAGCTTACTGTTGCCGGCGCTATCTTTGTTGGCGCAATGAGCTGCGAGTCTCTAGGTGATTATTGTGCTGGACCCAACCACGTGCTGCCGACGTCCAGTACTGCGCGATTCTCATCGCCTTTGGGCGTCTATGATTTTCAAAAAAGAAGTTCAATTATTCATTGCTCGACCGAGGGAGCAATGGTTTTGGGCCGTGTTGCGTCCGTATTAGCAAGGGGTGAATCACTGGAAGCCCATGCGCGTAGCGCTGAGCTGCGGTTATCTATCCTTGATGATTAACCACCTGGCCTAGTACCCACCACCGCCTGAAGCTGAATCATCTCTTGCTCGCGCCCCCGCGCGACTTCGATATCAACAATTTCTCCCGGTCTGAAACGAGCGATTTGGTGCATGGTTATTCGCCCATCATTAACCGTGTTGCCATTAATTGCACTGATCACATCGCCCAGTTGTAACCCCGCCCTTGCAGCCGGTCCATCTTCAGTTAATGCAGAAACCAGCAGGACCTGCTTTTGCTGAGCCATCGTTTCAGGGCTCAGTAATAGCTCGACGCTAACGCCTAGCCAACCGCGTACCACCGTGCCGTAGTTAACGAGGTCTTGCATGACAAAGTGCGCCAAATTCACGGGCGTCGCTAGATTGATGCCAATGGCGGTATTGTCGGCACCTTCGCCGTTAGCGGTGTAGATCAGCGTGTTTATACCCAGCAGTTTCCCGGATGCATCGATTAAGGCGCCACCAGAGCTGCCTAAAAGAACGCTTGCATCAGTTTGGATATAGTCCTCGTAGTCTGATGCCTGCAGCCCGTATCGACTCAAGCCGGAAATAATTCCCTGACTGACAGAGTGTCCAAAGCCGTAAGGGTTGCCGATGGCGAGCACAACATCACCAACCTGTGCATCATCAGAGTTAGCGAGTGTGATGGGGGTCAGCCCGGGCAGTTGAATCTGAAGTACTGCCAGATCTGTTGCGGGATCGGTGCCTATTGCTGTTGCCGTTGCTGATCGACCATCATGAAGCAAGACCTGAATGGCGTCCGCATCAGCGATAACATGGTTATTGGTGATTATGTGCCCTTCTGCAGTGAGGATAACCCCTGAGCCAAGAGAGCGCTCAACGCGCTGACGACGTCCTGAATTTCCAAGAAAGCGGCGCAGTAATGGGTCGTTTAAGCGTTGGTTTCGACCTGAATCAACCAACTTTGCGGTATAAATATTAACAACTGAGGGTGTCGCCAGTGCGACAGCATCACTGTAACTCGTTCTGATCTGGCTGCGATCTCTCCCCAGGGGTTCCGGCAAGACCCACTGGTCCAAAATAATGGCTGCAGCCAGTATCCCTGTTAGGGTTGGCCAAAAAAGGCTCGATAAAAACTCTTTCACTGTTTAGATCCTCGCGTTGGGACGATTGTAAAACAGACTGGGCCGGTTAATCTTGTTTGCTAAGGAATGATTTCAAAGGAGTTTTAATGGGAACCTCAAGGCTAAAAATGCAAACAGTGCTGAACGAATTGCTTGAGCCCCAGCGCTTCCAAGATTTTGCCCCCAATGGGCTTCAGGTAGAAGGTCGAGAGAATATTGATATTCTGGTATCTGGGGTAACGGCGAGTCAGGCTCTTTTAGATGCGGCGGTAGCACTCAGAGCCGATGCGGTGCTGGTGCATCATGGCTATTTTTGGCGGTCCGAAGACCCTTGCTTAGTCGGCATGAAAGGACGCAGAGTACGAACATTAATGCAATCGAACATCAATTTGTTCGCCTTTCATCTGCCTCTGGACTGCCACATTGAGCTGGGAAATAACGCGGGTTTAGGGCGAGCGTTAGGCGTTACCGCATTTGAACCATTGATGCCCCAAGAGCCGACTGTACCTGTCTTTGTGGGTGAGTTATCCGAGGTGACACCGCTTATGGCGGTCGCTGAACGTCTGTCAAAGCAGCTGGGGCGCTCGGTGCTGTCTGAGGGAGATTGTGAGGTGAGTCGTATCGCTTGGTGCACTGGTGGTGGGCAGGGGTACATTGATAAAGCAGCCGACGCGGGGGCTGATCTTTTTGTGACCGGTGAAGTATCGGAGCAGACCATCCATGTTGCGAGGGAGCGAGGTATCAGCTTTATTGCTGCCGGCCATCATGCCACTGAGCGTTTTGGCGTGCAGAGTGTTGGTGCGTGGTTAAGCCGGGAGCTCGGGATAGAGCACCATTTTATCGATGACGATAACCCGGCTTGAATTCAGGCAGAGCGATCGAGTCGATCAGGCTCCATCAGGCGATCGATGTCTTCACTGGCGGGCCTATCGAGCCCAAAGGTCTCTGATAGCTGGCCTTTCTCATCAGGACTTTTCCGTGGCGCATAATCAAGGGGCGGTATCACATCGACGAGACTGCCGGGTATATCCTGATTGCTGGAGTTTGTGTCAAGCAGCGTCTTTGCGTTTGGAATCTCGATTTCGCCATCGCACAAACTGTCTGCCCCCGCGGCTAAGTGGGTATAAACCTCGCGGTAGTCTTCGGTCATCCGACTGAGCAGACGGGCGGTCTTGGTGAAATGCTCTGCGACATCCGCTTCATAATCCGCGCGACTCTCTTGCGCACGCTCCAGCCGAGACTCTAGGTCTATAATGACATCACGCTTACTCTTCTTACTTATGCCCAGTAACCAGCCGCATCCTAGGCCGATACCGACCCCTATGAGGGCAGTCGCGATGAGTATTGCTCCGGACGGCATAAATGACTCCAGTTCGCCAGTCGATACGTAAGTGTAATGTAGTGTACAACGCTTCTGCCACGACACATAATTTCATGGAGCTTTCACAGCATTATGCAACAAATTTCACCTAAGCAGCGCTACGAGGAGGACCTATCTAAGCCAGGTTTTCAGCCAGATCTGGCTCAGGCGCATGCCGTTGCCAAGCTGCAAGACCTATATGACCGTTTGGTGGAGCGAGAGATCGGGCAGCTGAGCGCGACAGCTCGGTTACGTCGAATCTTCAGCGAAACCAAAAAGCCAGAGCAGGGTTTGTACTTTTGGGGTGGTGTAGGACGAGGAAAAACTTATCTGGTCGATGTCTTTTTCGAAAGTTTACCCTTCGAAGCCAAGCTAAGGGTGCACTTTCATCGGTTTATGCAGCGTGTCCATCAGGAGCTTACGGTTCTTGCCGGTGAAAAGAACCCGCTAGAAAAAGTGGCGGCGGGAATCGCAGCTGAGGCCCGAGTTATTTGTTTCGACGAGTTTTTTGTTAGCGATATCGCCGACGCCATGATTTTAGCGGGGCTGATGACGGCCTTATTTCGGCGCGGAGTGACCTTGGTCGCGACTTCAAATATTGAGCCTTGCGACTTATACAGGGATGGTCTGCAGAGGGCGCGATTCTTACCCGCAATTGCATTGATCGAAAATTACACTGATATTGTTAATGTCGATTCGGGGGTCGACTATCGACTGCGCACGTTAGAGCAGGTTGAATTGTGGCACACACCTCTAAATATTGAGTCTGAAACCGCGCTAACAGGTGATTTTGAGGCGTTATCGGTAGGCATGGCGCCAACATCGGAGTCTATTGAGATTAACAATCGCATCATTCCGACCCAAACCAGGGTCGAGGGTATGGCAGTTATTACATTTCAGGTGTTGTGCGAGGAGCCTCGAAGCTCCAGTGACTTTATAGAGCTCGCGCGCATTTTCCATACCGTATTGGTCCCTGGAATCACGGTAATGGCAAGTCATCAAGAAGACGTCGCAAGACGTTTCGTGAATATGGTGGATGAATTTTACGACCGTGGTGTCAAGCTGATCGTCACTGCCGAGGCAGCACCTGAGGCGCTTTATGGGGGAAATTTGCTGGCTTTTGAGTTCCGGAGGACCCTATCAAGATTGCAGGAAATGCAGTCTAAGGAGTATTTAGCGCGGGAACACCGGCCATAATGGAGGTGGTTGCCCTCCCTCAAGGATTGTTTGTGCGGTATGGTCGATCGAGATCCACTTAAACTGCTTGAAAGCTCGGCCACCATCCAGTACCATCCGCGCTCCCTTGAATTTGCCCCTTGAGGCGTCACAAATGAAAACATACAGCGCTAAAGCTGGCGATGTACAACACGATTGGTTTGTTGTCGACGCAGAAGACAAGACGCTTGGACGTCTTGCCACAGAAATTGCACACCGTTTACGCGGAAAGCATAAGCCTGAATTTACTCCCCATATGGATATGGGCGACTACATTGTGGTTGTTAATTGCGAAAAAATTAAAGTAACGGGTAAAAAGCAGACCGATAAAATGTATCACCACCACTCGGGCTATCCGGGCGGCATCAAGTCTTACAGTTTTGAAAAGCTTATCGATCGGGCGCCTGAGCGTGTTTTGCAGCGCGCTGTTAAGGGCATGCTGCCCAAAAATCCCCTGGGTCGAGCAATGTTCCGAAAACTCAAAGTCTACTCGGGCGCTGAGCACCCACACGTCGCTCAGCAACCACAAGCCCTGGCGCTTTAGAGGAAACCGATATGTCTACGGCACAGTACTACGGCACAGGCCGACGAAAAACATCAACCGCGCGGGTATTCCTTCGCTCGGGCACTGGCAACATCCAAATCAATGGCCGCACTATCGATGAGTATTTTGGTCGGGAAGTGGCGCGGATGATTGTGCGTCAACCATTGGAGCTGACTCAGCTAAATGGCAGTTTCGATGCTTACGTCACCGTTAGCGGAGGCGGTAGTTTCGGTCAGGCCGGCGCGATCAGGCACGGGTTGACCCGTGCGCTTATGGATTATGACGAATCGCTTCGTGGCGCACTTCGTGCCGAGGGGTTTGTGACCCGGGATGCACGGGAAGTTGAGCGGAAAAAAGTGGGTTTGCGAAAAGCTCGTCGTCGTCCTCAGTTCTCCAAGCGTTAAAGCCGGTACAAATTCAGCGACGGGCCAACCCAGACATCGGTCGGGTATGAATCTGTCGCCTATTTGTCTACGTAAATACAAATGGAATGCTGTAATGCGGTGTCGTCGCTTGCCGCGCACGTAGCAGAGCACTAACATTCCCGCGCAAGAAATTCCATGTTTTCCTGACACAACAGGTGTTGGGAAAGCTGCCTCAATGTCGGAGAGGGTTCTCATGAGCGAAGTGCAATCTAGCCAAAACGATACGGCCCAGCTGGACGCCAAAAGTCAAACGCGACGTAGGTTTTTGACCGCAGCGACGTCTGTTGTCGGCGTTGCTGGTGTAGTCGGCGTAGCTACGCCTTTCATGGGGTCTTGGAACCCCTCAGAAAAAGCTAAGGCCGCCGGTGCGCCGGTGAAGGCTGACATTGGCAAGCTTGAGCCTGGACAGATGGTAGTCGTAGAGTGGCGCGGGAAACCCGTGTATGTCTTGCACCGCACTGATGCCCAGCTCGAAGATCTCCCTAAGCTCGATGGTATTTTGAAGGACCCGAGTTCAGCAGTGTCCGATCAGCCTGGATACGTTGCAGGAGAAGGGCGCTCGATACGTCCAGAGCTCTTTGTTGCGGTGGGGTTGTGCACTCACCTAGGTTGTGCGCCCAAGTTCCGGCCCGAAGTTGGCTCGGCTGATCTCGGCGGTGACGAGTGGTTAGGCGGGTTTTTCTGTCCCTGTCATGGTTCAAAATTTGATTTGGCGGGGCGCGTATTTCAGGGAGTGCCCGCCTCAGCAAACTTGGTTGTACCTCCCTATAGCTTTGAGGGCGACAACGTCCTTGTAATCGGTGTGGATGCGGAGGCTGCCTAATGGAAAAAGCGTTGAATTCTTTTGTTGGATGGATTGATGCACGCCTGCCAGTTACTAGAGCGTGGAATACTCACATGGGCGAGTACTACGCCCCTAAAAACTTCAACCTCTGGTATTTCTTTGGGGTTTTCTCGCTGCTAGTTTTGGTCAACCAGTTATTGACTGGAATCTGGCTAACAATGAATTACACACCCTCCGCTGAAGAGGCGTTCTCCTCGGTTGAGTACATCATGCGTGATGTAGATTACGGGTGGCTGCTGCGTTACATGCATTCCACGGGCGCATCAGCGTTTTTTATCGTTGTGTATCTCCACATGTTCAGGGCCCTGATCTACGGGTCTTACAAAAAGCCACGAGAACTGCTGTGGGTTTTTGGAATGATGATTTTCATTGTCTTGATGGCTGAGGCATTTGTAGGTTACGTATTGCCTTGGGGACAGATGTCCTACTGGGGTGCACAGGTCATTATTTCACTGTTTGGTGCTATTCCTGTAGTGGGCGAGGATATCGTCACCTGGATTCGAGGAGATTATCTGCTGTCGGGCATTACGCTAAACCGCTTTTTTGCCTTGCACGTGGTGGCCCTCCCTATCGTTTTATTAGCCTTGGTGGTGTTGCACATACTTGCGCTGCACGAGGTAGGCTCTAACAACCCAGACGGCGTAGAAATCAAGAAGAAGAAGGACGCAAATGGTATCCCCTTAGACGGAATCCGTTTCCATCCCTATTACTCGGTGCACGACATTCAGGGCATTGCCGTGTTCTTGTTTTTCTTCTGCGCTATTTTGTTCTTTGCGCCTGAGATGGGTGGTTTCTTCCTTGAGTTCGCCAACTTTGAGCAGGCCAACGGGCTTAAAACCCCCGAGCACATCGCGCCTGTGTGGTACTTCACGCCTTTCTACTCGGTGTTACGTGCAGTGCCCGATAAGTTTTGGGGTTTTGTATTCTTCGCGGCATCTGTGGCAATTCCCTTCGCATTGCCTTGGTTAGATCGCTGCGAGGTTAAGTCATGGCGCTATCGTGGCATGATCAACCGCGTGATGCTGCTGCTTTTCGTAGTCTGCTTCTTAATCTTGGGTGTATTAGGTGTTAAAGCACCGACGCCTGAGCGCACGTTCTTGGCGCAGATTTGTACCATTTTCTACTTCGCTTTTTTCCTGGCGATGCCGATTTGGTCGAAGATGGACAAAGTCAAACCTGTTCCTGACAGGGTGACGATGGATGGTGGCGTTGGCGTGTTCAAGAGTCTGGGCATTCTCGCCCTGATGGGTGCCCTCACATTCATTCCATTAAAGGTGGTGGGTGCCGAGTCAGGCTTTGACTGCGGGACGATTCCCTGCGACCCCATTGCTACGGACGCATCGGACCAGCCCTCTCTACAACGGGGGGCCGCGCTTTACACCAATTACTGCATGGGGTGCCACTCTTTGCAGTATTCACGGCATAACCGTGTAGCAAGGGATCTTGGAATTCCTGAGGATTTATACAAAGCCAATTTGATGTTCGATCCGGAAACCAAAATAGGCGCTCTCATGGACAATTCCATGGATAAGGCAAATGCCAAGAAATGGTTTGGCGCAACGCCTCCAGACCTCACTTTGGTGTCTAGGGCGCGCCAGCCTGAGTGGCTCTATACCTATCTGCGCACATTTTATAAGGACGAGACTCGACCCTATGGGGTTAATAATAAGGTCTTTCCCAAAGTCGGTATGCCCCATGTGCTAATGGAGCTGCAGGGCATGCCCGAATGTGCAGCTGGACCGAGCTTGGCAGGCGGGCAGATGGACCCGCTGACGGGAGATGCTATGATGGCCGCTCCATGTGGTCGACTTGAAATTTCCGCTGCTGGAATCATGAGTGGGGAAGAGTACGATTCGGCGATTTACGACCTAGTAAACTTCTTGGCGTATACCGCAGAGCCCATTAAGCTGCAGCGGCAGCAAATGGGTGTTAAGGTTTTACTGTTCCTTGCTATTTTCTTTGTGTTCGCTTGGCTCTTGAGTCGCGAATATTGGAAGGACGTCCACTAACGTCCCACCCGACAAGAAGCGGTAGCCACAGGGTGGCTGACCCGCTTCTGTCGCTTAAACCCCGGAGTTTATAAATGAAACTGTCTGACGACGCCTCTGCGGTAGTGTCCAAGCGCTCTTCTATGACGCTGTTTTCGGATAGTACTAATCATTACAGCCACCGGGTACGAATTGTACTTGCCGAGAAGGGTGTGACTGTCGATCTGATCGAATCGGATTCTGGCATTGCGCCGGCCGAGCTGGCAGATGTTAACCCTTACAACACAATGCCCACCTTAGTTGACCGTGATTTAGTGCTCTATGAATCTAAGGTGATGATGGAGTACCTCGACGAGCGTTTTCCACACCCACCTCTTTTGCCCGTTTACCCGGTTGCAAGAGCGGAGAGTAGACTGTTGATGTATCGAATTGAGCGGGATTGGTGCAGTTTGGTTGACGCCATTCAAAACTCTCGATCTGAAAATGTGGTCACAAAATCTGCCAAAGAGTTGCGGGACGGGCTGATGGCCATCGCTCCTATTTTTGCAGAAAAGCCCTACTTCATGAGCGAAGAGTTCACCTTGGTAGACTGTTGTATTGCGCCTATCTTATGGCGTCTGCCTTCTTTGGGTGTCGATATCCGCCCAGGAAAACAGTCTAAGCCTCTACTGGCTTATATGGACAGCCTGTTCCGTAGAGAATCCTTCCAGGAAAGCCTCACGGTTCATGAGCGAGAAATGCGCCTGTAATCGAGCGCCGCACCTGTGAACTCCAGTAGGCCTTACATCATTCGAGCGATTTACGAATGGATCGTAGATAACGAATGCACCCCACACTTGTTGGTTGATGCTACCTTTGCTGGAGTGCTGGTTCCTGAGAGTTATGTTAGCGATGGTCAGATTGTTTTAAATATTGCGCCGTCTGCGGTGGTGTCTTTGCAGATGGGGAACGATACGGTTGTGTTTAACGGCCGTTTTGGAGGCCAGCCACAAGATGTGGCGGTTCCCATCGCAGCAATACTGGGCATTTATGCTCGTGAGAACGGTCAAGGAATGGTGTTCGATGGCCCAATGGAGCCGGATCCAGATCCTGACCCACCTTTCATCGGGGATCCTGGCTCTAGCGAGCGCAGCAGTCGCCCGGCACTCAAAATCGTTAAATAAAGTTTTGCCCTTGTTGCCAGCAGTGCCTTTGGCACTGTGTCTTACGACCTTAGGCTAAGGCCTTTTAAATGAGTTCAAACAGGCGTACCACACGCGTTACGCCATCGACGTCGGCCGCTGCGGCAGCGGTTCGGTTGGCCTCTTCGGTCGATAGCAAACCCATCAGATAAACGACACTGTTCTCGGTTACCACCTTGACCCGCAATGATGGCACTTCTGAATCAGTCAATAGGGCCGTCTTGATTTTTGTGGTTAGCCAAACATCGTTGGCTTCTGTGCCGCTTGTAGACTTTGGTCCAATCACTAACTCGTTATAAATTCGTCGGACGCCCTCTATTTCACGAACGACAGCCGATGCTTCATCTTTGAGGCCCTGGTTTGGAACTTCACCAGCTATTAATACGTAACCGTTGTAGGACACCACGAGGAATCCTAAATCGTCGAAAGCGGCGTTTGCTGCTCTGATATTGACGATCGCCTTCGTCTCTATGCTCTCGTCTAAAACCTGCTCTGCGAGGCTGCGCTCACCGGGTTCATCTTCAATGCTGTTACTCTCAAAAGTCGCGAGTATTGAGCCGCAGCCAGTTAAATAAGTAAGAGATAAGATCATGAAAATTCTTTTATATACAGAGCTCACGTATTGTTCTCCAGGGTTCCAAACAGGGATATGTCGATCAATCTAGCAAGACAGATAGAGCAACATTGAGAAAGAGCTAGCGCGGTCGCGCGGTCTGCTCCGGGAAATGCCAGGCTAGGCCCTATGCCTTGTGCTCCCACCCAAATCGACGTCAGATTGCGTTTGGCGATGGCAGAGGACAGAAACTCTAGGTCTACTTGAGTGAGCGATGTTGCGTAAAGAATTACGAGATCGCCTGGTTGACCGAGGGCCGTTAGTTGTTGAGTTAGCCAACCCACGCCGGGATCGAGGCTAGTGATATGACGGCTTGTCAGCTCGATCGCAGGTATGGCCGGTCGCTCTCGATAGAGGCCCTGTTGTAGCAATTCGGTCAGCAGTCCTGCACCTGCAGCATCGGGGCCGACGCCACAAACGATAAGTTTTTTCTCGTTGATAATGGTTTGCGTTGCTAGGCTGGCTGCACTTCCAGTGACATCTGCAATGTCATCCACTGACAGACTCAGCTGCTCGATATAGCCATGAAAAAAGGTGGAGATGTCATCGTATGGAATCATGATCAGATCTTTACCCGTTTAGTTTGACGCATCGAATGCCTGTTGAATCCAGTGCGGTACTCGGTTCTTTTGCAGCGTGTCGTATGCGATGACATCGAACCTCACAGGTCGTCCCTGAAGTTCGGGCATGCGTTGTATAACTAAACTGGCGGTCTTGATGAGGCGCTGCTGCTTGCGATAACTGACTGAGCTTGCGCCTGTTTGAAGCCCTTTCTGGGCGCGCAGCCGGACCTCGACGAAAACCACTGTTATGCCCTGCTCCATAATAATATCGATCTCGCCATAGCGGCAGCATACATTACGTGCAACAGTTCGTAGCCCTTGGGTTATTAAAAAATTCTGGGCGTAATCCTCTGCGTCTTTGCCGGTTTGCGTATTCACGTTGGTCATTATTCATTGGGTTTGACACAGTTAGCGTACCGGTAGGGCTTTAAGTTTGCCGCCATCAAAAGCGACTGAATTCAGTTCTCTTTCGATTTCTCCATTGGAGAGACGCTTTAGAAGTCCAGTCCGCCCTTGGAATAAGGTGGCCTGAGTGGCTTCCGCCTGTTGCCAGTGATCGATCATGGATATTGCGTCAAACCCTAGAGCTTGTAATCGAGTGTATCGGTCTATTTTTAAGGCCTGCAGTACCGCGGGAGTCTCGACCAAAATAAGGTCGTTTAGGTCTTGGTTTTGGCCGTGGTCATGTCCGCTATAGACGGCTGATGAACTATAAACAGGCACGTCACCACTATAGTGATATATGAGTAAGGGACGCAGCCTACGCGCCTCGGCAGGATCTGGCGCCAATAAAAAAATGACATCAAAGTCCTGCCGTCTTCGCGGTCGTGAGGCTACTGGCGCTTCAAAGGCGACTTCCAGCATTTTAATTCTTTGTTCCGATGCTGCCGACCCAGCGCTGTTACCAATTTGTTCGGAGACGGCTGTGTTGTCCGCCAGTGTAAGGGTGTCTGCAGTGACACCTCCCAAGCCTCTCCAAATTTCGTTTAAAGCCACCTCCATTCGTCGCCCCCATTCACTGTCTGGACGAATAAGAAGTGCTTTTCTTTGGCCTCGGCCAAACGCTAGTTGGGCTATTTGGCGGGCTTCGTCCTCTGGGGCCAGGCTCATAGCGCTCCAGTTCGATACCTCTGTGCTGGCAAAAACCTCGGGTCGGTTCAGCGCAATGACAGGAGTGGGGCGCTCCTTAAGGCTTTCGAGACTCTGAGCCTCCGACTTAATCAGCGGGCCAATGACAAGGTCTGCGCCTTCACTGAGTGCATCTGCATAAGCGGACACAGCGCTAGTGCGCAACTCTGTATCGACGGTAAACAGCCTTGGGCGTTTATCAGGGTCTGGGAATTTCCGATAAAGGCCTTCTGTTATGCCGTCTAATACCGCACTTCCCGCAGATTTGAGTCGTCCTGATAGTGGCAGCAGTACGCCAATGTTAGTTGGGGGCTCTGCATCTAACCAAGTTGCCAGCGCTGCTGGTAGGTGAGCGGTAGCGATATGATCCGGATGTAGTGAAAGCCAGTTGTACATGGCGTCGCGACCTGATCGATAAGCCTGCAGTAACGTTAGCCAGCCACGCCAATCTGGGTCATCGGCTATTGCTGCTGCACGTTCTAATTGCCTGTCATCAAGGTGCATTAGCAACGTCCATAATCGATCGCCGGGCGCTGTTGTAAGGGATTTTGAGCGAGTATCATTTGTTGTGAGTTGCGCTGACCTGAGTTCGAGTTTAATTCTAAAATGTGCCAGCCTCGCTGCATCTAGCCATTGACCTTGTATGCGGGCTCTTTCTTCAACGGTGGCTAGTACAAAAATTTGCCCTTCTATGCTCGAGGTGTTGGTGCCTTTCATCAGTCGCTGAGCTGCTTCAATGTCACCGTTGTACCAAGCGAGGTCAGCATCGATGATCCCTGCTGTTGTCGCATCAATTCCTTTAATAAGAAAGGCATCTCTTAAGATGCGTCCCGCCACCACCCCCTGAGTGAGTACGCTGTCGCGCACGGCGTTGATCGCCGCGAGATCTAACTGCTGATCGGGGGTGGCGGGTAAAGGCTCTGGAATTGCCTGTTGGCCAAGAGCTTCCAAGGAGATTTTGGGTAAGGATTTATCCGGGGCATCTGTTGTTTGACAGCCGGCGATCCAACAAACTGATAGCAGGACCAAGATAATAGTCCGAATATCGAGACGAGCAGTGTGAAGTTTTGAGATCATAAGCAGCAGTATAGAACGGAGACGCCTTCTTGGAACGTGGTTTGTACATTGTACCGACGCCAATTGGTAATTTAGCCGATATCACCCAGCGTGCTCTCGACACCTTGACGCATGTTGCCTTGGTCGCTGCGGAGGATACGCGTCACAGTCGAAAGCTTCTAGCTCACTACGGGATTGAGACGCCGCTGTGCGCCTACCATGACCATGTGTCCGAAGAAGTGACCGAGCAGTTGCTGGCTCGCATGATAGGCGGAGAGGCGATAGCGCTTATCAGCGATGCCGGAACTCCGTTAGTTTCGGACCCTGGATTTCGACTCGTGCGAGCAGCTCAGGCTAAAAATATTCCTATCATTCCACTGCCAGGCCCCTGCGCAGCAATTACTGCGCTGAGTGGTGCGGGGTTGCCGACTGACCGATTTTTCTTTGAGGGCTTTTTGCCAGCAAAGTCGCAGCAGAGGCGAAAACGATTGGAGTCCTTGCAGCGGCAAGCAGGCACTTTGATTTTTTATGAGGCTCCACACCGAATTAAAGCGACCCTTGCCGATGCTACCGAGATCATGGGTTCAGAACGTGAGGCTGTGCTCGCTAGAGAGCTCAGTAAGACGTTTGAAACTTTGAGGCGCGACTCGCTGTCGGGCCTATTGGCTTGGGTGGAGGCCGATGTTAATCAGCAGCGTGGTGAGCAGGTTTTGCTTATTGGTCCGGCCGACGAACCGTCGGATAATGCGCTGCTTGAGAAAGACCGACAACTTCTGTTTCGTATTGCTGAGGAGCTACCTCCTCGCAAAGCCGCATCCATAGTCTCGGAGGTGACGGGCGTTAAAGCTCGAATTTTGTATGACCATTTAATAAACCGTGAAAAAAAGTGATATTTCTTCCTTGAGTGCAGACTCTCGTAGCCTTAAATTAACGGAGAGCTGATTAGACGATCGCTGTCGCCTTAGGTGATGGAGGAAAGTCCGGGCTCCTGAGGTCAGAGTGCCAGGTAACGCCTGGGGGGTGTGAGCCCACGGAAAGTGCAGCAGAAAGGAAACCGCCTGGCTTGCCAGGTAAGGGTGAAAAGGTGCGGTAAGAGCGCACCGCGCGGCTGGTAACAGGCGTGGCGATGGTAAACCCCACTCGGAGCAAGACCAAATAGGGATCCATTAGCCGTGACCTCCGGCGGATCCGGGTAGGTCGCTACAGGCGAACGGTGACGTTCGTCGCAGATGAATGATCGTCCAAGACAGAACCCGGCTTATCGATCGGCTCATTCTATGCACCCCCACCCAGTGGGGGTGCGCCTTCCTAATAGAGTTATTTTGGTTATATAAAGTTTATTTAATATATCTAAATGGGTTTAATATTAAAGTTAGATCCGTCAATTGCAGCTAATCTGCTGTTTGGAAATGCTTTTCGGGCTTCCAAAAAAGCCCTGCAACAGGGCTTCTTTCACCTAAGAAATTTTCTCTAAGCGACTGAAATGAAAAGGAAAATTGCCTGCCACGGCATTGACCTTTCTGTTTTTCGGGATTATAGTGGGTAAAAGTGGGGCAAAGTGGGTTTCACTGTGCTTAAGTGGGAAATACGGGTGAAGAGTGGGTTAGGCTGAATGTTTCGTGGCGTACAGCACATTAATATGGACACCAAGGGGCGCTTGGCCGTGCCCGCGCGTCAGCGCGAAAGTCTATTGGAGCAATGTGCTGGGCAGGTTGTTATCACTATTGATACTCAGAGCCATTGTCTGACTCTATACCCGCTGCCTGAGTGGGAGCGCATAGAGGCAGAAATTCAGTCACTTCCTGCCTTGAATCCCGCGGTTAAGCGTTTTCAGCGACTCATGCTCGGTTATGCCGCAGATATTGAACTTGATGGTAACGGGCGGGTGTTGCTGCCTCAGTCCCTCAGAGATTATGCGCATCTGGAAAAAAAGATTGTGTTGGTTGGGCAGGGCAACAAGTTGGAGCTGTGGTCAGAGGATCGTTGGCTTGAAGAGCGCGATGCTGCTTTGTCTATTGAGGCGCCTGAGGAGCTTCCGGTCGAATTGTTGTCGTTAAAGCTCTGATGAGTGGTATGCATCAGGCTGTTTTGCTTGAGGAGGCAGTGGAGGCCTTGATGGCAGGTGCAGGTGGCACAGGCAGTGAGGTTTACGTCGACGGAACCTTCGGTCGAGGGGGTCATTCCGCTGCAATTCTGAGGGTGCTTTCAGATGGGCAGCGTTTGGTGGCATTTGATAAAGACCCGGAGGCAATGGAAAGCGCCCGTCTACTTAGCAGTGAGAATCCTGCTTTTAGCTTTTTGCATGACAGTTTTGGCAACCTCGAGAGAGCGGGGTCAGGCTTGGCCGGGGTGCTTTTAGATTTGGGGGTGTCTAGCCCTCAGCTCGATGACGGTAGTCGCGGCTTTAGCTTTCAGCAACAAGGCCCCTTAGATATGAGGATGGATAATTCAAAGGGCGAGACGGCTGCTGAATTTATTAATTCGGCATCTGAGGCGGACCTTCGTCGCGTGCTTTGGGATTTCGGCGAAGAGAAATTTGCTCGACGCATTGTCTCTGCTCTGGTCAAGCGCAGAATGGTAGAGCCCTTTGAGAGAACTGAAGACTTGGCGGCCGTGGTCGCTGCAGCGAACCCGGCTTGGGAAAAGCACAAGCATCCGGCCACTCGTACGTTTCAGGCGTTGCGCATTCACGTAAATCGTGAATTGGCTGATCTCGATATCCTGCTGGGTAAGGTTATTGACCTCTTGGCAGTTGGGGGACGGCTTGTGGTTATTAGTTTCCATTCCCTTGAGGATCGGCGCGTTAAGACTTTTATGCGGCGGGAGGCCCGAGGCAGAGAGCTGCCTCGAGGTGTGCCTATTCGAGATGATGAGCGAGGAGAGCGGTTGCGTCTATTAGGTAAGCCGCGGCGGGCCAGTGATGATGAGTTGGCAGCCAATCCGCGGGCGCGCTCGGCAATTATGCGTGTGGCGGAGCGAATCGCATGATGTCTGTGCGATGGACGATGCCCCTATTAATAGCGGCGGTGCTGATGTCTAGTTTTGCAATCATCCATAGCACCCACGCGAGTCGAGCCTATTACGCTAATTTGCAGCGACTTGAGGGTACGCATTGGTATCTTCAAGAGGACTACAGCCGTCTCATGCTTGAGCGAAGCACGCTTGCAAGCCCGCACCGCATCGCCAAGATGGCGCAGGATGAGTTAATTATGCGAGCCCCTGACCTCGCGACGTATCGCACGATAGTTGAGGGGGCATATTAGTGGCTAGGAATCGGGTTGTACCGGTCCCCGGGATGCCCTGGCGGCTCGTTACTGTGGTCGCTCTACTGATGGTTTTGGCGGCCTTGGTGGTGGGGCGGCTGGTGTTGATTCAGGTTATTGATCAAGAGCGAGGAGCTGCATTTTTACGGGAGCAGGGGGCCATGCGGGCGGTTCGTTCCGCCGAAATTCCTGCGTATCGTGGCATGGTTACAGACCGCCGCGGTGAACCGCTGGCGATCAGTACGCCTGTTATTACATTATGGGCAGATCCTCTAATACTGCGTGACTCCAACAGATTGGGAGTTTTGGCGAGCGCCCTAAACCAATCTGAGGAGCAGTTACAGCAGCGCCTTGATCTCTATTCTGACAAGCGGTTTATGTATCTTGCGCGTCATCAAACTCCTGACTTAGCACGTCGTGTGCTTGGCTTGAAAATTTCCGGTGTGGGTGGCAAGCGGGAATATCGCCGCTTCTATCCCGCGGGTGAGGTGGCGTCGCAGATTATTGGCCTGACAAATGTTGACGGTAAAGGAATCGCTGGACTTGAAAAAGCCTATGAAGAGGTTCTGCACGGTCGTGTTGGGAAAAAGCGCTATATCAAAGATTTGCACGGAGACGCAATTCGAGATGTGGGTGTCGTGCGTGAAGCACGGCCAGGCCAGGCTGTGGAATTGGCCATCGACTTGCGGCTTCAGTATCTGCAGCACCGTGAGCTGCAGCGGGCCATGGTTGAGACGGGTGCGGAGGCTGGTGCGGCGGTTACTGTAGATGCATGGACGGGCGAAATTTTAGCCATGACTAACCATCCTGTCTTCAATCCAAATAGTCGCGCTGCGTTCGATTATGCGGCAACCCGAAATCGGGTGGTGACTGATGCCTTCGAGCCTGGTTCGACAATGAAGCCTTTGACATTGGTGGCGGCACTGGAGACGGGGGCATTTACGCTGGATTCCGTTATCGACACGTCTCCTGGAAGAATACGAGTCGGCCGGAAAGTGTTACCAGACCCCCTAAATTACGGAGCGATTACGGTATCGCGAGTAATAGAAAAGTCGAGTCAGGTTGGGGTGACAAAGATGGCGCAAGCTATTGGTCACGAGCCCGTGTTATCGGTCTATCGTAGATTCGGTTTGGGCGAGCCTTCCAGTATTGGTTTTCCCGGTGAGCGGTCAGGAAGTTTGCCGAATCGCGAGCGCTGGAGTGAGATAGAAAAGGTGACCCTCGCCTTTGGTTATGGACTCACCGCTACCCCCCTTCAGTTGGCGCAAGCCTATGCCATTTTTGCGAATGAGGGGCGGCGAGTGCCGTTGACGCTGTTAAAGCGCGCGGACGATGAGCAGCCCCCCGTCGAGCGTGTGATTAGCAAGGAAGTTGCCCAGCAGGTGCTGACGGTTCTTCATCGTGTTACCGGAAATGAGGGTACGGCGAAAAAGGCGCGGGTGCCGGGCTTCTCCGTCGGCGGTAAAACCGGGACGGTTCATAAAGTAGGTCCCAGTGGCTATTTACCCGATCAATATCTGGCGCTATTTGTAGGTGTGGCCCCTATCGATAATCCTCGCTATGTCACCGCGGTTGTTATTGATCAGCCTCAGGGTGACAGTTATGGCGGTGGTGCGGCGGCGGCCCCGGTTTATGCTCGGATAACTGATGGCGTTTTAAGGTTGCGCAATCAGCGGCCTGAGACTGGGGCAGAAACACCGGCGCAGCTCGCTGGTTTTGGTGGCGGTCAGTGACTGCCTCGGCGAGCCACCAACACATACTGGACCGCATTAATGCGGCTCTGCCCGAAACCGCATGGCCAAATATGAATGGTCATATGACCCTAGACAGTCGGAAAGTTGGTGAGGGCGATATTTTTGTAGCCCTCCCTGGCGTCCAGCGTGATGGAAGAGACTATATAAAGCAGGCTCTGGCGCAGGGAGCAGCCTTGGTACTGGCAGAGGCCAATGATTTCAATATTTCCACTGACGCCGATTCCAGTAGCCGCATTATGCGTGTGCCTGACCTCAGTGCTGAATTGCCAAGTCTGGCTAAAGATTTCTATGGGGACCCCAGTCAGGAAATGGCATTAGTTGCTGTTACTGGCACTAACGGTAAAACATCAGTCGTAGAGTTTGTTGGGCAGTTGCTGAGAGCTTTGGGGGTTGAGGCGGGTTGCGTGGGAACTCTAGGTTCCCGGTTGGAGGCGGCCCCAGCGGATGCGATGAATACGACGCCAGATGTGCTGACGATTAACCATCAGCTTGCGGACTGGCAGCACCAGGGCATTAAGCACGTCGCTCTTGAGGCATCATCACATGCACTGCATCAGGGCCGATTGGCGTCCTTGTCACTACATACCGGGGTGTTTACCAATCTCACTCGGGACCACCTTGATTACCATGGTAATGCGGCGGATTACGCAGCGGCAAAACTGTCGCTGTTCAATACTTTTAACCTCAAGCGAGCAATATTCAATGCCGATGATCCGGTTGCAAGCCAGGTTCTGGCAGTGGCGGGAGCGTCGGCAATCGGTATCACTCTGGAGGGTGCTGAAGCTCATGTGCAGGTTGCTATTCGGTCGATGCGCCCCATGTTGTTGGAGATTCAAAGCCCCTGGGGCGCCGCCGAAATCAACCTTGCGCTTAGTGGTCGCTTTAATGCTTTCAATGTTGTTGCTGCGATTGTTGCCGTGACTGGGCTAGGCCATGATTTTCACCGGGTTTGCGCTGCGGCAGAAAGTTTGAAGCCTGTGCCTGGTCGCATGGAGCGAATTTTAATGTCAGGTAATCGCCTGGCAGTTGTCGACTATGCGCACACGCCGGACGCTCTTGAAAGTGCTTTGCAGACGTTACGTGGTGAGACCAAGGGGCGGCTTTGGGTGGTATTTGGTTGCGGCGGAGATCGTGATTCCGGCAAGCGCTCTCTGATGGGTCGATCAGCCGCTCGATGGGCTGACCACATCGTCGTCACGTCGGATAACCCCCGTGGTGAGATGCCTGAGAAAATTATCGAAGATGTAATTTCCGGGTGTGGTAACCAGGCCGAGGTAGTGGTTGATCGTGCTGAAGCTATTCGCCACGCGTTAGCGCTAGCTGAGTCGGGCGATACGGTTTTGGTTGCTGGAAAGGGACATGAGGACTACCAAGACATCGCCGGTGTTCGCCTTCCGTTTTCCGATCAGCGTGTTTTATCTGAACTTCAGAGTTCTGATGGGGCGCGATCATGATTGCGCCGCTATCAGTCACTGATTTTGCGGCCCGCTGCGGCGCAGAGTTGCATTGTGAGATCGACAAGTTATTGGAAGTTTCTGGTTTGGCCATCGATAGCCGGCAGGTAAAGCCCGGCGATCTGTTTGTGGCCATCCCGGGAGTTAAGGTCGATGGACACGACTACTTGGAGGCGGCCCTGGAGCGAGGTGCTGGGGCGGCTCTGGTGCAGCAACAAGTGAGCAGCGCTTTGCCCCAATTGATCGTGAGCGATTCGGAAGCTGCTTTACAGACTTTTGGCGCGATGACTCGTGCAGCCTATGACGGCATTTTGGTTGGAATTACAGGCAGTGCGGGCAAGACAACTGCTAAGAATATGTTGGCTGAAATTCTCTCTCGGGCGGGTAGCGTGGTTGCTACAAAAGGCAATCAAAATAATGAGCTGGGTGTCCCGCTGACACTTGCAGATCTTAATAACGATACGGAATACGCGGTTCTCGAGTTGGGTGCTGGAAAGCCTGGCGACATTGCTAGGCTTTGTGAAATGGCACGCCCAAACATTGCGATCTTGCTCAATGTTGCTCCGGCACATCTTGCAAACTTTGGCAGCCTTGACGCCATCTCCAAGACTAAGGGCGCATTACTAGATGATTTGCCCGCCGATGGACTGGCGGTCATCAATGCTGATGATCCCCGTGTTTTCGATTGGCACGTCCGGGCCAGCCCCACCCGGTGTCTAACATTTGGAATGAACTGCAAGGCTGATTATCAGGCGATAGATTTGCAGCTGAAAGGCTTTTCAGGTTCGGATTTTGTTTTGCAAACCCCTGAGCAGGACGTTGAGGTGACGTTGAATGTGCCCGGGCGGCAAGGCATTTACAACGCCTTAGCTGCGGCTGCCGTCGCCGATGCTTTGGGTATTAGTGCTATTACGATTCGAGAGGGACTCGCGGCGGTGAAGCCTGCCCCGGGTCGAGGCGGTGTTGCAGTTTTATCTCCAGACGCTTCGCTGATTGACGATACGTATAACGCCAATCCCGTGGCTGTACGGGCTGCTATAGACGTGCTTGCTTCTGAGCCCGGCCGCCGGCGCTTGGTATTGGGGGCTATGCTGGAGCTGGGGCTAGATGAAGAAAAGTTGCATGCAGAACTGGGGGTTTATGCTCGAGAAGCGGGACTAGACGAGCTGTGGGCTGTTGGGTCTGAGGCTGCTCCAGCGGCAGTTGCATTTGGTGAGGGTGCGCTTTGTTTTACTGACACAAGCGAGCTCATCACGTACGCGCCGACACTCTGGGGCGCGAATACGACTTTGGTAAAGGCCTCTCGAGGCGCTCAGTTGGAAGTTGCGGTCAATCATTGGCTGACTGGGGGTGAGGGCATATGTTGACTTGGCTAATGGGCGAGTTAATCGCAGTAGATGCAGGATTCGCCGTCTTTCAATACATCACTTTGCGAGGAATTTTGGCCGCAGCGACAGCGCTGTTGATTTCCCTGTGGGTGGGGCCCTGGATGATCGCTCGACTCGATCAGCTGCAAATTGGTCAGTCTGTTCGTGACGACGGTCCCGAGAGTCACCTTGTTAAGTCGGGTACGCCGACAATGGGTGGAGCGCTAATCATTGTTGCGATCGTCGCTGGAAGCCTGATTTGGGGAGACCTTCAAAGCCGGTATCTGTGGGTGGCAGTGTTAACAACATTGGCATTTGGAGCTATTGGTTGGGTTGATGATTACCGAAAAGTGGTTGAAAAAGATTCCCGAGGGCTGCCGGCTAGGTGGAAGTATTTTTGGCAGTCAGTCGTGGGCTTTTCCGCCGCAATATTTCTCTACAGCAGCGCAATAAATCCCGAAGAGACAATTCTCTATGTGCCATTTTTTAAAGATGTGGCATTGCCTCTGGGCTTACTCTTTATTCCGTTTTCCTACTTGGTCATCGTAGGCACAAGTAATGCAGTGAACCTCACTGATGGTCTCGATGGGTTGGCGATTCTGCCAACAGTTATGGTGGCCACGGGGCTGGGCACTATTGCCTACCTGTCGGGGCACACCTTTTTTGCAGAGTATTTGAATATCGCATATCTGCCCGGAGCGGGTGAGTTGGTTATTTTCTGTGGTGCCATAGCTGGAGCGGGCCTTGGTTTTCTGTGGTTTAACACCTACCCAGCGATGGTGTTTATGGGTGACGTGGGCGCGCTTGCATTAGGAGCAGCGCTCGGTGTGGTTGCCGTCATTATTCGACATGAAATTGTCCTCTTCATTATGGGAGGCATTTTCGTTATGGAAACAGTTTCGGTCATTATTCAGGTTGCATCTTTTAAGCTCAGGGGCAAGCGGGTATTTCGCATGGCCCCCATACACCACCATTTTGAGCTAAAAGGATGGCCCGAGCCCCGTGTCATTGTCCGATTTTGGATTATCACAGTGATGCTCGTTCTACTCGGTCTAGCGACCCTTAAACTGCGATGAGGGCCTGCCAATGACAGCACGTCTTATCGCATCGGAAGAGCGTCGAGCCATCATAGGGCTAGGTGTAACGGGTCAGTCAGTGGCGCGCTGGTGGCGACGTCAGGGGTGCCCGTTTTTGGCTCTGGATACTCGCCCTGAAATGTCTGATTCACTTTCGGCGCGACAGGCGGTTGGAGCTGAAACACCACTACATTTTGGCGATATTGATCCGTCGGTATTAGAGGGAATTACCGAGCTGATCGTTTCTCCCGGCGTTGCTCTGGAGCACCCTCTTGTGCAGTTCGCCCTTAATAATAAAGTCCGCGTTATGGGCGATATCGATTTGTTTGTAGCGGCTGCGTCAGCGCCGGTCATCGGGATTACCGGTTCTAATGGAAAATCCACAGTTACTGCAATGGTTGCCTCAATGCTGAGTGCATGCGGCAAACGTGTGGCCGTGGGCGGAAATTTTGGCACGCCGGCTCTTGATTTGCTTGATCAAGCCGTAGATTTTTATGTGTTGGAGCTTTCTAGCTTTCAGCTGGAGCGTGCGCAGCCGCTTAAGCTTGCGGTGGCAACAGTCCTTAATGTATCGGCTGATCATCTTGACCGCCACGGCAGTATGCCTCGGTACCATCACGCTAAACATAAGATTTTTCAGGGTGCGCATGCTGTGGTGGCCAACAGAGCTGACTCGCTGACACTGCCCTTGTTAGACGGTGGCACCCGGCAGGTCCTTTGGCGGCCAACCGATCCTGATCTTGATGAGTTTGGAGTTCGGCAGCTGGATGGTGTTCCCTATGTTTGCTGTGGCTTTACGCCACTATTTCCAGTTTCGGAACTCAAGCTTAAGGGGATGCATAACCTTAATAATGTACTGGCCGCGCTGGCGCTTGGCGTGGCCCTCGATCTGCCCTTAGAGCGTTTAATAGCGGGATTGAAAGATTTTTCAGGATTGCCGCACCGCTGCGAACTAGTTCTTGATGACGCAGGCGTTAGTTGGATTAACGATAGTAAAGGTACGAATGTCGGTGCCACTCGCGCGGCACTTGCTGGGCTTGGCGCTCAGGAAAACGTTGTACTCATTGCGGGTGGCGTAGGGAAGGGGCAGGATTTTACTGCCTTGTTACCGGAAGTTAGGAATCACTGTCGACGAGTTTTAACTTTGGGTGAATCAGCTCGAGAAATTGAGTTGGCTTTAGGGGCCCACACCCCTGTACAGCGCGTCGATTCATTGGAGGATGCCGTTGCGAAGGCAGCGGCTTTGGCTCAGGCTGGCGACGTAGTCCTATTGTCACCGGCCTGCGCTAGCTTCGATCTTTACTCGGGGTTTAAAGCCCGTGGCGATGCGTTTCGTGATGCCGTAATGAGTCACGTGGAGCATCGATCATGATTGCTGCACCTACTCAAAGTCATACTCGACTTGATCCGATGCTGTCAGGTATCAGCGCGGCGCTTGTTTTGGTTGGTTTAGTTGCCATAGCGTCAGCTTCCGTTGGCTATGGTGAATGGCATTTTAATAACCCTTGGCACCACACCGTCAGGCACGGCATTTATTTAGCGTTAGCTATTTGTATGGGGGCGGTGGCTTACCGTGTACCTGTGGAGGTTTGGCAAAAAACATCGGGGCTCTGGCTGCTACTCGCGCTAGCACTGTTGATGCTCGTATTGGTTCCCGGGGTGGGGCGCAATGTTAATGGTAGCCAGCGATGGCTTCCCTTGGGGCCCTTAACCGTTCAGCCTTCTGAAGTCGTAAAATTTGCTTTGGTTATCTACATGTCGAGTTTCTTAGTTCGGCATGCAGAAACGGTGCAGCGTCATTGGCAAGGTATGGCCAAGCCCGTTGCGATTTTGGGTGTTACCGGATTGCTGCTGCTAATGGAGCCAGATTTTGGAGCCACGGTAATTTGCACTGGCACGGTCTTCGGTATGTTGTTTTTAGGGGGCGCTCGCCTTTCCTACGTCTTGTTGCTTGTCGGCACTGCAATTGGCGCGTTGGTTGTAATGATTGTGAGCGCGCCTTACCGGTTGCAGCGGCTAACCGCATATACCGACCCTTGGCAGGATCCTTTTGGATCTGGTTTTCAGCTCATTCAGTCACTGATTGCCTATGGAAGAGGCGATTGGTGGGGAGTGGGTCTGGGCAACAGTATTCAAAAGTTATTTTATCTTCCAGAGGCTCATACCGATTTTGTTTTTTCCATTTGGGCTGAAGAGACTGGCTTTTTTGGCGCTTTGTTAGTGATTGTTTTATACGGCGCTCTTATTGGAAGAATACTTTGGGTGGGGCGTCGTGCCGAACGGGATGACGATGGGTTCCCTGCTTATATTTGCTACGGCGTTGCTTTAATTTTTTCTGGGCAAGCTTTTGTCAATATGGGCGTGAGCTCGGGTTTGCTACCCACAAAGGGACTTACGCTGCCTTTTATCAGCTATGGCGGCTCAAGTTTGATTATGAGCTGCATCATGCTGGCCGTCGTGCTGCGTATTGAGCGCAGTTCGCGATCTTACGAGGGGGGGCAGACATGATGGCTGCACCTCGTATTTTAATTATGGCTGGGGGGACCGGCGGTCATGTTTTTCCGGCGTTGGCCGTAGCACAAGTGCTGGAAGCTCGAGGTTGGCTGGTCGACTGGGTTGGCACCGCACGAGGATTGGAGAGTCGGGTTGTCCCAGCTCACGGATTTACGCTGCATACCCTGCCTGTGCAGGGCCTGCGGGGAAAAGGCTTGTTGTTTAGGGTCAAGTCCCTTGTCGCGCTGCTAGCCTCTTTCGTAGCCTCTCTTGGCTTGCTATTTAAAATTAAACCGCGGGCTGTTTTAGGCTTCGGAGGTTATGCCTCAGGACCTGCGGGTGTGGCTGCATTTCTTTTGCGTCGGCCGCTGGTTATCCACGAACAAAATGCCGTTGCCGGTACCACCAACCGCTGGCTTGCGCCTGTGTCAAAGCAAGTTTTATTAGGTCTTCCCGGCGCTTTTAAAACTGGTGCTAGTCATCGGTTAATTGGCAATCCCGTGCGCGCCCAGATTTCGGCACTTTACGATCTAGAAAGCGAAACTCCCAATGTGTTCACTCATGAACGCCCAATGCGATTGCTGGTTGTCGGCGGAAGTTTGGGAAGTAGCCCGTTGAATTCTGGAGTTCCCAATGCGCTGGCAATGCTTTCCGAAGAAGATTCGGTGCGCTTACAAATACGCCATCAATGTGGTGGCCAGCACGTCGAAGCAACACAAAAACAGTATGGATCTGTGGCCGCTGCATCGGCTCAAGTATTTCCTTTCATTGATGATATGGCTGCTGCCTACCAGTGGGCAGATTTAGTGGTGTGCCGGTCGGGGGCGTTAACTGTAAGTGAGCTTATGGTAACCGGAACGGCCAGCATTCTAGTGCCGCTTCCCCACGCTATTGACGATCATCAGACTGAAAATGCTCGCATTCTTAGCGAGTCGGGTGCTGGTTGTTTACTGCCTCAAAACTCTAGTTTAGGGCCGCAGTTGAGCGATCTTCTAAAAGCCTTTATAGCGTCCCCTCAACGCCTAGAAATAATGGCAGGTAATGCCCGTCGGCTCGCTATGCCTAATGCCGCCGCCTCAGTTGCCGAAGTCATAGAGGGGGTCTCTCTTGTCCATTGAATCCTCCAAAATCGTGACCCAACAAATGGGCGGTACCCAGCATGTCTTTATGTTGGGTATTGGCGGTTCCGGCATGAGCGGTATTGCTGAAGTATTGGCGCAGCTTGGCTATCAAGTATCGGGATCTGATATCGAGGACGGGCCTGTTGTGGGCCGCCTTCGCAATATAGGTATTGAAGTGCATATCGGTCATGCTGCGCAAAACATTGTAGGTGCAGATGTTTTAGTCACATCAAGTGCTATCCCGAGTAATACTCCAGAGTTAATCGCCGCGCGTCAGGCGCGAATCCCCGTGGTGCCCCGGGCTGAAATGTTGGCAGAACTTATGCGTTATCGGCAGGGCATTGCTGTTGCGGGGACACACGGTAAAACAACGACGACTAGCCTTTTGGCATCGGTTTTTGGTGAGGCAGGGGAAGACCCGACTTTCGTGATTGGCGGATTGCTCAACAATGCGGGCAGTAATGCACGCCTTGGTGCTGGCCAATACCTCATAGTCGAAGCTGACGAGAGCGACGCATCCTTTCTCCATTTGTTACCCATGGTCAGTGTTGTAACGAATGTCGAGGCTGATCATATGGATCACTATGCCGGGGATATTGGAAATTACGAACAGGCATTTCTTGATTTCTTACATAACTTGCCGTTCTACGGTTTAGCTATTTTGTGTCTAGATGACCCGGGTGTGCAGCGATTGCTGCCGCAAATTACCCGCAGGGTTGTGACCTATGGCCGAGACAGCGAAGCAGATTATTGTGTGTCATCCGTCGCAGTCAGCGGCTTGCAAACGCGCTTTCTGCTCAACAGGCCGCGGGGCCGGTCGTCACTCAGTATCAATCTCAACATGCCGGGAGAACACAACGCCTTAAATGCCGCAGCGGCGGCGGCGGTGGCCACCGAGCTTGGCTTGGCAGATGACGCGATTGAAAATGGTCTCTCACAGTTTTCTGGTGTCGGACGCCGGTTCAGTCCTTTAGGAGAAGTGGCTTGGCGTGGAGGTGTTGTGCAAATGATTGATGACTATGGTCATCATCCCTCAGAGGTGCGCGCGACTCTCAATGCTGCTCGAGCAGCATTTCCTGGCCAACGTATCGTGATGGTTTTTCAGCCGCACCGCTTCTCAAGGACAAGAGATTTTTATGAGGATTTTGTGGCAGTGCTGTCCGATTGCGACTTGCTGGTTCTGCTGGATGTTTATTCCGCAGGTGAAGACCACATTGCTGGGGCTGATGCACGGTCTTTGGCTCGCAGTATTCGGCAGCGTGGAGCTATTGATCCTGTATTTGCACCCGATATTAAAAGTGTGCCTGCGGTCTTGTGCGACGTTCTGGAACCGGGTGATCTTTTGCTTACCCAGGGCGCGGGTAATATTGGTCAGCTAGCCCGGCAGTTGGCAGAGGCAGATTGCCTTGAGGTGTTGTTGTGAGTTCGGCGTTGTTATCAGGTGTTCGATTTGCCGTGCTTATGGGTGGCGCCGCTGCCGAGCGAGAAATTTCCTTACAGAGTGGCGAGAACGTTGCCTCGGTATTAGAGGCGGCAGGTTGCCCCGTTACTCGGATTGACCCCGCGGTAGAGCAATGGGCGGATCAGCTCTCGGATATCGATTTTGTGTTCAATTTACTCCACGGACCTGGAGGAGAGGACGGCGTATTGCAGGGCCTTTTTGATGTAATGAACTTGCCGTATAGCGGTTCAGGCGTGCTTGGCTCGGCACTCACTATGGATAAGGCTCGCACCAAACAACTTTGGTCGGGTATGGGTTTGCCGACTCCCGATTTCACCCTGCTGACGGCAGATACCGATTGGTCTGACCTTATAGAGCGGCACGGGACGTTGTTTGTGAAGCCTGCTCTTGAGGGTTCCTCGATAGGTATGAGTAAAGCGAGTACTCCTGAGCAACTTGAGGCTGCCTGGAAGCGTGCGCGGGCTTACAAAGGCGGGATTATTGCTGAGTGCTTTGTGGCGGGCGAGGAGTATACGGTTTCAATATTGGGTGACCGAGCACTGCCGGCAATACGCATCGAACCTGCATCTGAATTTTACGATTTTGACGCAAAATATGTGTCTGATAACACGGGTTTTTTCTGCCCATCTGGATTGACCGCGAGCGATGAGGCTGAGCTTTCAGCATTAGCTTTGAGGGCTTTTTATGCGGTCGATGCGGCGGTTTGGGGTCGCGTTGATGTTATGCGAGACATTTCTGGTGCCTGGCAGTTATTGGAGGTCAATACCATTCCCGGAATGACTAGCCACAGTCTGGTTCCGATGGCAGCCCGAGCCGATTCGATGACCTTGATCGATTTTCTAAGTGAAATTTATCGGCTCAGCATGGAGGCTCGTTATGCCTCGTAAACAAGGGCGGCAGGCGGTTCGTAATAAAGCGGTCTTGGAAAGCGTGTCTTGGCAGCAACGCTTACAGCGATTGCTGTTAAAAATCGTTGTGACACTCGGGTGTTTGGCGGTGCTTGTAGGTGTTTTTATCACAGGATCTCGCCTCTTAGATCTGCGCGTTGAGCAATTGGTTTTAGAAGGTGCGGTGGAACACGTTGCCGTAGGCGAGCTGGAGACGCAGCTTGCTCCCACCCTGCGGGCGGGATTTTTGACCCTTGATCTTGATGAGGTGCGTGAGCAGTTAGAAAGTATGCCCTGGGTCTATCGTGCCGGGGTCCGGAGACGATGGCCAAATGTTGTAGTGATTGAAATTGAAGAGCAACGGCCTATTGCTCGCTGGGGGCTGGATGGCTTCTTGAATCACGAGGGCGAGTACTTTCCAGCTGCTTTTGCCGATCGATGGTCTGAATTGGCGCGTTTAGAAGGGCCCGAAGGGTCTGAGCACGATATGACTCGTCGCTACAAGAGCCTTGAGGCACTGCTTGAGCCAACTGGGCTGCAGGTTGTGGCATTGCATGAAGATTCCTTGGGACAAGTCAGTGCTGAGCTTCACAACGGCGTACAGCTAGCACTTGGTGCAGACCACCACCGAGAGCGAATTGGACGATTTGTCGCGCTATGGCGGGAGCAGCTTTCGCAGCAGCCTGTCATGCGGGTAGATATGCGTTACGAGCACGGAGCAGCAGTGGCTTTGCTGCCAACATCGCAATGGGCCGTGGGAGATTTTTCGGCGGCTAACTGGCAGGAGAAACCATAATGGTTAATACACCTGAGAAACGCATGATCGTTGGGTTGGACATAGGAACATCGAAGGTTGTCGCTGTAGTAGGTGAAGTTGATGGCGAGGGCACGATTGAGGTTGTTGGAATCGGTTCCCACCCGTCTCGGGGCATGAAAAAAGGCGTAGTGGTCGATATTGAGTCAACTGTTAATGCCATTCAACGGGCGGTGGAAGAAGCCGAGCTCATGGCGGGCTGCCAGATTCACTCGGTTTATGTGGGGATTGCGGGCAGTCATATCCGTTCGATGAACTCCCACGGAATCGTTGCGATTCGAGAGGGTGAAGTGGTCCCAGCTGATGTCGAGAGGGTTCTCGACGCTGCTCAGGCGGTGGCCATCCCTGCAGATCAGAAAGTGCTGCATGTGTTGCCGCAAGAGTATGTCATTGATAACCAAGGTGGTATTAAAGAGCCTCTTGGAATGTCGGGTGTGCGACTAGAGGCTAAGGTTCACCTTGTTACCTGTGCGGTAATGCTGCTCAGATATTGAAAAGTGTATCCATCGCTGTGGTCTTGAGGTGGATGGAATCATTCTGGAGCAGCTGGCTCGAGCTTTCAGTAGTTACCCTGACGAACGTGATCTAGGGGTTTGTCTTGTTGATATCGGTGGTGGAACCTCCGATATCGCCATCTTCACAGATGGTGCCATTCGTCATACAGGAGTTATTCCCATCGCGGGTGATCAGGTCACCAGCGATATCGCTATGGCTTTACGAACACCAACCCAGCATGCGGAAGAGATAAAGATTCGATACGCCTGTGCCCTAGCGCAACTTGCTGGTGCCGAAGAGACGATCAAAGTGCCCAGTGTTGGTGATCGACCACCACGAGATTTATCACGCCAGTCATTAGCGGAGGTGGTTGAGCCTCGCTATGACGAATTATTTACGCTGATTTTGGCCGAAATTCGCCGTTCAGGTTTTGAAGAATTGATACCGGCAGGGGTTTTGTTAACCGGTGGAACTTCCAAAATGGAAGGCGCGGTAGAGCTGGCGGAAGAAATTTTTCATATGCCTGTGCGGCTGGGTGCACCTCAGTACGCCAAAGGCCTCAGCGACATTATAAAAAATCCAATTTATGCCACAGCAGTTGGATTGCTGATTTATGGCGCCCGAGATGATGAGTCCTCGGGTGGCTCTAACGGTAGTCAGCTGGGTAGTGGCTTCGCTACACGAGTTCGTGACTGGTTTGGAAGGCACTTCTGAGAATTTTCAGAATGTCTGACAAGGGGAGTGCCCAGGTGACACTGGGTTTTGTAAAAAAAGGGGAGAGTGTCCATGTTTGAATTAGTCGATAACGCACCGCAGAGCGCGGTTATAAAGGTGGTCGGTGTTGGCGGCGGTGGCGGTAATGCCGTTCGACACATGATCGAAAACAACGTAGACGGTGTTGATTTTATTTGTGCCAATACGGATGCGCAGGCTTTGTCAGATATAGCGGCCAAGACCGTTCTGCAATTGGGAACCGGAATTACCAAAGGCCTTGGAGCGGGTGCGAACCCGGACATTGGTCGGGCGGCTGCGATGGAAGATCGTGATCGGATTGCCGATGCACTGCATGGCGCTGATATGGTGTTCGTGACCGCAGGTATGGGCGGCGGCACCGGTACCGGTGGGGCGCCTATCGTGGCTGAGGTAGCTCGAGAGATGGGTATATTGACGGTTGCTGTGGTGACCCGTCCATTTTCTTTTGAGGGTAAATCTCGCCTCAAAATTGCTGAATCAGGACTTGGGGAACTTGAGCAGCACTGTGACAGTCTAATCACGATACCCAACGAAAAATTACTGGAGGTGTTGGGCAAAAATACCAGTCTCTTAGATGCCTTCAGAGAGGCCAATGATGTACTTTTGGGGGCCGTCCAAGGTATCGCTGAGCTGATTATTCGCCCAGGCATGATAAACGTGGACTTTGCTGACGTTCGTACGGTGATGTCAGAAATGGGCGCGGCGATGATGGGCACTGGCCAGGCCTCAGGTGAGAACCGGGCGCGAGAGGCCGCGGAACGCGCCATTAACAGTCCGCTGCTTGATGATATTGACGTAAGCGGTGCTAAGGGAGTGCTGGTCAATATAACGGCGGGAATGGATTTATCTTTGGGCGAGTTTGCCGAAGTTGGCGACACGATTGAAGAATATGCGTCTGAAGACGCAACGGTAGTGGTGGGTACGGTGATAGACCCGGACTTGGCAGATACCTTAAAAGTGACGGTGGTCGCAACGGGTCTAGGTGGTGCAGAAGCCAGAGTGCCCCTAGCGGTGGTAGACCGGAAGCCCTCGGAAACTTTGGGTGTCACTTCGCCAAGTTATGGTGAAACTTACGATTTGCCGCCCGGCAAGCGAGCACGTGTTGCGCAGTCGGGTGGAGCACAGCAGGCGGTGGCGCCTGCGGAGAGCGGCGCAGAGGAGTATTTTGATATTCCTGCATTTTTGCGGCGTCAGGCGGACTAACCATGGTTAGTGGTCCGCCCAGCTAAAGAAGAGGGTGCGACCATGATTAGACAGAGAACGTTGCGGAATCCAATCAAGGCGACGGGTGTGGGTTTACATACGGGTGAGAAGGTCTTTTTGACCTTAAGCCCCGCACCTATCGACAACGGTATTGTATTTCGGCGCACTGACCTCTCCCCGGTGCAGGAAATCCCCGCCTGCGCCCAAAGTGTCGGTGACACAACGCTCTCTACCAGCTTAGGGCTAGGCGATGCGCGAGTGTCTACAGTTGAACATTTGCTTTCAGCTATGGCGGGTTTAGGCATCGACAACGCTTTCGTCGATGTCACCGCTCCCGAAGTTCCAATTATGGATGGTAGTGCGGGCCCATTCGTGTTTTTGCTTCAGTCTGCTGGTATTGAAGAACAGGCGGCGGCAAAGAAATTTATTCGCATTAAGCGGCCCGTTACCGTACGAGACGGTGACAAACAGGCTAGTTTGCTGCCATTTGAGGGTTTCAAAGTCGCATTCTCGATCGATTTTGACCACCCGGTTTTTAATGACCGTTCAGCGTTTGCAGAGATCGATTTCTCAACCACGTCTTTTGTGAGAGAGGTGAGTCGGGCAAGAACCTTCGGTTTTATGCACGAAATTGAGTATCTGCGAGCCCAAGGCTTGGCACGTGGCGGTAGTGTTGATAACGCGATTGTGGTCGATGAATTTCGGATTTTGAATCAGGACGGACTGCGTTACGAAGATGAGTTCGTAAAACATAAGGTTCTCGATGCTATCGGTGACCTGTATCTATTGGGACACAGTTTGATCGGTGAGTTTCGCGCCCACAAGTCAGGACATGCACTCAACAACGCGGTGCTGCGTGCGCTGTTAGCGCAGGAAGATGCTTGGGAAATGGTGACCTTCGAGGACGCTGAAAAGGCCCCAATATCCTACGGTCCCGCACCGGCATTGGTCACTGCCTAAGCCTTTATCGGGGTCATTTGTGCAGAATTGATCGAATTTGCTGGCTTTCCCGCAGCCCCGCTGCGTGGCATAGTACGTCCCCCAAGAAACTGAGCCCCTGATTTGAAACTGATCTTCGTCCAAAAGACTGCCGCATCGCGAACGCTGGAGATTGGTCGTTGGTCGTGGGCCGCTCTATCTGTTATCTGCATCGGCCTGCCCCTGGGTTTAATGGCCATGGGTTACGAGCTTGGACAGCGCCAGGGCACCTCAAGCGCGCAGGAGGCAAGGCTTTCTGGGGCAGAAATTACCGCAAGCCGCAGGGCTGGCGAGTTGGCGCAGCTATCTGCTGACGCACGTAGAAAGCTCGAGGCCATGACCCGCAGGCTGGCCGAGCTCCAAGTGAGAGTGACAAGACTGGACGCTTTGGGTACCCACCTCACGGCTTTGGCAGGTTTAGAGGGGGGCGAATTCAATTTCGCCGCGGAGCCAGCTATTGGCGGGCCCATGTTACCGCTTCAATCACAACCGCAAGATTCGTTGCCGGGCCCTCTCGAAGGGTCCTTTGATTTAATGTCAGCAACACTGAGCGATCGAGAGATCCAACTCGAGATATTGGCTGGACTTTTGTTTGATGCTGAGGCGCAAGCTGAGGCGATCCCCGCTGGTCGCCCTGTTCTCGCAGGCTGGCTGTCCTCTCGTTATGGCAACCGCACCGATCCCTTCACGGGTAAGCGAGCTTGGCACCAGGGTATCGATTTTGCGGGTTCTGAAGGCGACGACATTGTTGCCGTTGCGAGCGGAGTGGTCAGTTGGAGTGGCGAGCGTACGGGTTACGGTACGCTGGTCGAAATTGCCCATGGTGACGGGCTGGTAACCCGCTACGGACACAACCGGGAAAATCGCGTTGAGATCGGTGATCTCGTGCGTCAGGGCGACGTTATTGCTCTTATGGGAAACTCGGGGCGTTCAACGGGGCCCCATGTACATTTCGAGATCTTCAAGCACGGTAGAGCGGTCGATCCGTCTAGTTACGTGAGACGCACTCTGCGCTAAGAGCCACGTTTACCCTCTGATTTAGGCTGGCTCCCTAACGAGCCACATTCCTTCGTCAACTCTTCTTGAAGACTTAAAAATGATTGCTAATTCGCTAAAAAAACTCTTTGGCACTCGAAATGATCGAGAGCTCAAACGCATTCGCAAAACGGTGCTCCGTATTAACCGGCTCGAGGAAGAGTACGAAGCGCTGGACGATTCGGCGCTTTTGGCAAAGACCGAGGAGTTCCGAGGCCGTTTGACCGGCGGGGCCTCCCTCGACGAACTGCTTCCTGAAGCTTTTGCCACCGTCCGCGAAGCGGGGCGTCGAGCATTGGGTATGCGGCACTTCGATGTGCAGCTCATTGGCGGTATCGTTCTGCATGAGGGCAAAATTGCAGAAATGCGCACTGGTGAGGGTAAGACGCTGGTGGCGACATTGCCTGCTTATTTAAACGCCCTAGCCGGTAATGCGGTACACCTTGTGACTGTCAATGACTATCTCGCTAGCCGAGATGCTGCCTGGATGGAGCCACTTTATGCGTTTCTAGGAATGACTGTGGGCGTTATCAGGTCTGGGCAAGGACCCGCAGAGAAGCGTGACGCTTATGCTTGCGACATTGTTTATGGCACCAACAATGAATTCGGTTTTGACTACTTGCGCGACAATATGGCTTTCAGCATGGCAGACAAGGCCCAAGCGAGCCTAGCCTTCGCCATTGTCGACGAGGTTGATTCTATTCTAATCGACGAGGCAAGAACGCCCCTTATTATTTCAGGGGCAGCTGACGATTCATCGGACATGTATCGGAGCATCAACAAGCTTATTCCCCAACTGGTGCCCGAGACGGAGTTGGATGAAGGCGATTTTACCGTAGATGAAAAGCAGCGTCAGATTGAGCTTACCGAATCAGGCCATGAGAAAATCGAAGGCCTGCTAATGGCTCAGGGCTTATTAGAGGACGACGACAGTCTTTATGCCGCCACTAACCTAGGTCTATTGCATCATGTTCACTCAGGTCTGCGTGCACATGTCCTGTATCAGCGAGATGTGGAATATATCGTTCAAGAGGGGCAGGTGGTGCTGATTGATGAGCACACAGGTCGAACGATGGCTGGACGACGACTCTCTGAAGGATTACATCAGGCGATTGAGGCGAAAGAAGGCGTCAACATCCAAAATGAAAGCCAAACCTTAGCATCCACTACCTTTCAGAATTACTTCCGTCTATACGACACATTGTCGGGTATGACCGGTACCGCTGACACCGAGGCTTTCGAATTTCGTCAGATCTATGGGTTAGAGGTCATTGTTATACCTACAAATAAACCCATGCTTCGTAAAGACATGAACGACCTGGTTTATATGACCCGGGAAGAGAAGTTCGACGCCATCGTCGAGGACGTAAAGTCCTGTATTGAAAATGGCGCTCCGGTCCTTGTCGGTACAGCGTCGGTTGAGACATCAGAGGAGCTTTCTGCGCGGTTTAAACAGGGAGATATTGAACACAAAGTACTTAACGCCAAGTACCACGCTCAAGAGGCGGAAATCATTGCTCAGGCAGGGCGTCCTGGGGTGGTCACGATTGCTACTAACATGGCAGGAAGAGGCACTGATATTGTTCTTGGTGGAAATCTAGAATCTGAGTTAGAAGCCGCAGGGGACCTAGATGCTGAAGCTGAAGCCAAGCTCCGGGAAACTTGGTTGCAGCGCCACGACGCTGTGCTGGAGGCTGGAGGTCTGCATATTTTAGGGACTGAGCGCCATGAGTCGCGACGAATTGATAATCAACTTCGAGGCCGATCAGGGCGCCAGGGTGATGCGGGTGTTTCACGTTTTTACCTATCTCTAGAAGATAGCTTGATGCGTATTTTTGCCTCTGACCGTGTCAAAAGTTTCATGCAAGCCTTAGGTATGGAAGATGGGGAGGCTATCGAGCATCGCATGGTCACCAACGCCATCGAAAAGGCCCAACGCAAAGTTGAAGGCCGCAACTTTGATATTCGAAAACAACTGCTCGAGTACGATGACGTCGCCAACGACCAGCGACGCATCATTTATCGTCAGCGGGATTCGTTGCTCGGTGAAGAGGAGGTGACTGAGACGATTACTCAAATCCGAGCGGATGTGGTCAACGGGTCTGTTGATAGCTTTATTCCTCCCATGAGCGTAGAGGAGCAGTGGGATGTTCCCGGGCTTGAGCGGCAGCTTGAGGCAGAGTTTGCAGTGACACTGCCGCTGCAGGCCTGGTTAGAAGAAAACAAAGGACTACATGAAGAGTCATTGCGCGACAGAATTGTAGAGGAGGTTCAAGCGGCCTACGACACCAAGGCCAGCGTTGTCGGGGACGGCATGCGTCAGCTTGAGAAGCAAATCATGCTTCAGGTACTTGATACCCTGTGGAAAGAGCACCTCGCGACGATGGATCAGCTGCGTCAGGGCATTCATTTGAGGGCTTACGCAAACAAGAATCCCAAGCAAGAGTACAAGCGTGAGTCTTTTGCATTATTTGAGTCGTTACTCGATCGCTTGAAGCATGAGGTGGTGCGCTTTTTAAGCCATGTGCAAGTGCAACGTCCTGATGAGGCAGCGGAAATTGAGCGCCGTCGCCGAGAAGACGCGGCACGCCAACAGGTGGCTTTTGAGCATGCCCAAGCATCAGCGGTACCCAACGACGCAATCTCGGGGGAAGCGTCACCGCAGGCTAAGCCGCAGACGATAGTCAGAGAAGCGCCTAAAGTTGGACGCAATGACCCGTGTCCTTGTGGCAGTGGGAAAAAGTACAAGCAGTGCCATGGAAGACTCAGCTAATGTCACTATCTGTTCGGGGGGTACGCCTTGGGGTGGCCCAAGCTGGAATTAAACAGGCTGACCACGATGACTTGGTGCTCATTGAGTTGGCTCCCGGCAGTACCAACGTGGGTCTCTTTACTCAAAATGCGTTTCGAGCAGCTCCAGTGCAGCTGGCTCAGAAACATTTGAAGGACAGCTCTGGCAACGCTCGCTACTGGCTGATCAATACCGGTAATGCCAATGCGGGTACGGGTTTGGCCGGTTATAAAACCGCAGAGAATACCTGCTTGGCAGTGGCAGAAATGCAGGATTGCCAGGTTACTGAGGTACTGCCATTTTCCACGGGTGTTATCGGTGAACCTTTGTTCGCCGAGCCCGTGATTAATGCGCTTCCTCATGCTTGCGCGGACCTCGATGAAATTCATTGGCAGCGAGCCTCACAGGCGATACTCACTACAGATACACACGCTAAATTGGCGTCCCGGGTGGTCTCAGTCTCGGGCAGCGAGGTGACTCTTACGGGCATGGCTAAAGGAGCGGGTATGATCCGACCCGATATGGCCACGATGTTAGCCTTCGTTGCCACCGATGCTGAAATATCGTCAGTGTTCCTTGATAGCTTGTTCAGGCAGGCCGTTTCGACCAGCTTCAATCGAATTACCGTTGATGGCGATACTTCCACCAACGACGCGGCGATGATGGCGGCGACAGGCTGCTCGGGCATCGCTATAGAGGCCGAGGGGGCCGAGGCTCTAGCGGCGTTTACCCAAGCGCTGGAAAGCCTTTGCCTGGAGCTTGCGCAGGCAATTATTCGCGATGGAGAAGGGGCTACTAAATTTGTAGAGGTACAAGTTGACGGCGGCGCAGATGCTGATGAATGCGATGCCGTTGCTTACACCATTGCGCATTCACCCTTGGTAAAAACCGCATTGTTTGCCAGTGACCCTAACTGGGGTCGTTTGCTTGCGGCTATTGGCAGGGCGGGCCTGAAAAATCTGTGTGTCGAAGACGTATCCTTGTACTTAAATGATGTGTTGATTGCAGTTAACGGGGCGAGGGCACCCGAGTACACGGAGGCTCAAGGTCAAATAGCGATGGCGCCCCCTGAACTGACTATTCGTGTCGATCTCAAGCGCGGTGCGAGCAGCAGCCGTGTTTGGACGACAGACTTTTCTTACGATTACGTGCGCATTAACGCGGAATACAGGACCTGAAGGCCTTGACCGAGCTGCATGTCGCAGTCGGCGTACTGACTGATGCCGCAGGGCGTATTTTACTTGCTCGCCGCCCCGCTGAACTCCATCAAGGGGGCTTGTGGGAGTTTCCCGGGGGGAAAGTCGAGCCGGGAGAGACGGTTGCTGAGGCTTTGGCTCGCGAGCTCAAAGAGGAACTGGGTATTTCCGTAGAGGCCAGTTCACCCCTTCTTGAGGTTCGCCATGATTACGGCGATCGACAGGTTTTTTTGGATGTTCATCGCGTCACCGCTTGGCGGGGGGAACCTCGGGGAGTGGAAGGGCAGCCACTGGCCTGGACATTACCATCGTCGTTGAGGGATTTTGATCTTCCAAAGGGTAATGCTGCGATTGTCGAGAACTTGATTTCGACTTAAACGCACCGCGCAATTTCCCCGTACTGCTTTATCCACAGGCACTGTGTCCATGCTAATTTTCGGCCTATTGTGTGGAGGCTATTAGTAACCTTATTTACAACGCTTCAAGGCCTTGAATCAGAGTGTTTAGACGTACTGACATAGGAGCGGAGGTTTTCTTACCGCACTAAACCGCTGATTAATATTGCTCGCTAAGAACTGCTCTTATGCTTTTGGGCAAGATCTAGCAGGCGCTTATGGAGTGCGTTGGTTTGAAACTTTAAGTCAGAGAGACTGCCGCTATTGTCGATTACTTCATCTGCCCGATTTACCCGCTCTGCTCTGGGCAGTTGCGCTGACATAATCTTGCGAACGAGCTCGGCATTGTTGTTGTCACGGACCGTCGTACGTTCAATTTGAAGATCTTCTGTAACGTCGACTACCACGACATGATTTACAAAACTGTGTTGTTTGGCTTCGAGTAGTAGGGGGGAACTCAGTACCACATAGGCTGATGTCGCTCCGCGCAACTGGCTTTCAATTTCCTGTCGTATCGCGGGATGAGTGACGCTTTCCAGCCAGGCCCGTGCCGCCGAGTCTTCAAAGACGATTTTGCGCAGTTCGGCACGATCTAGAGTTCCGTCGTGTTGTAAAATGTCAGAGCCAAAGTGCGCTGCAATTGCTGCTAGTGCAGGTTGACCAGGTTCAACTACAACCCGGGCAACTAAATCAGCGTCAACGACGTCGATGCCAAGATTTTCCAAGTGTGCAGTGACGGCAGATTTACCACTGCCAATGCCACCCGTTACGCCGACTACAAAATTCATACGATGTCGCTGTCTAGAAACCAATCAAGCTGAAGTAGGTGGCGGTTAGTTGATCACCATAGAACAGGGTGAGCAAACCGGCTCCGGCTAGATAGGGGCCAAAGGGCATAGGGACTTCGCGCCCCTGTTTTTTTAAAAGAATGAGTAAAATGCCAATGAACGCTCCGACAAAGGACGACAAAATAATAATGAGGGGTATGGCTTGCCAGCCAAACCAGGCTCCCAGTGCGGCTAGCAATTTAAAGTCACCGAACCCCATGCCGTCTTTTCCCGTAGTGAGTTTAAAAATCCAATACACACTCCACAGCGTTAAGTAGCCCGCCGCAGCACCAATCACCGCATCATTGAGTGAGGTAAATGTTGAGTTAATATTGAGCAGCAGCCCCAACCAAAGCAGCGGTAATGTAATGCTGTCGGGTAGCAGCTGTGTGTCTATGTCGATGCCGGTCAGGGCGATCAATGACCAAATAAGCAGTAGCGCACCTGCCAGCTGCAGGGTCGGCCCAAATGCTATCGCCGCGGTAAAAGACAGCAAAGCGGTACAGAGTTCTATGATGGGGTATCGGCGAGAAATTGAGGCGCCGCATCCGGCGCAGCACCCTTGCAGAAAAACGTAACTCAACACAGGAATATTGTGCCAAGGTTTTATGGCTATCCCGCAGTTTCTGCACTGGGAGTTTGGTGAGCTTAACGAAATTGGAGGAGTGTCAGGTGGCGTTTGTTCAAGTAATTCGCAGCAGTCGCGCTGCCAAGCCTGTTCCATTATTTTGGGCAGGCGAAAGATTACGACATTTAGAAAGCTTCCAACGATTAGCCCTAGTAGCGTGCTGGCGGTAGTTAAAAACCAGGAAGTTTGCAGCGCAATGCTTAAGTTATCCAAGCGCCCTAAACCTAGACTACTGTGCCGAGCATGAAGATGGGTAAGTACATAGCGATCATAAGCCCGCCCACTAAGACACCCAGAATGGACATAATAATAGGCTCCATGAGTGAGCTTAGGCTATCGACGGCGTTATCGACTTGTGCCTCGTATTGATCCGCCACTTTGCTGAGCATTTCATCTAGCGATCCAGATTCCTCACCGATAGCGGTCATTTGCAGGAGCATGGCTGGAAATAAACCTGTGCCCCGGGTTGCGAGATGCAAAGAGGTTCCCGACATGACATCGTCTCTAATTTGTCGTATTCCCCTGGCGTAAACCGCATTACCTGCAGCGCCCGCTGTTGAATCCAAGGCTTCTACAAGAGGCACCCCTGCGGCAAAGGTTGTGGATAGGGTACGACTAAAGCGAGCTACAACAGCGTCGTGAACGATGGAGCCAACGACAGGGAGCTTCAATGCAAGTGAGTCTATTCTGCTCCGAAAGTTAGAAGAGCGCGAAATGGCTTGGAAGTAACCCCAGATTGCCAAAACTAGTGCAACTGTTATAAACAGCCACCACTGCTGCACGAATTCAGAAATGCCCAAGACAAACAGTGTGAATCCGGGCAGGTCAGCTCCGAAGCCCTTAAATGTTTCAGCAAATGTGGGCACGACTTTCACTAATAAAATACCCGTCACCACAATGGCTACAATAATTACCGCGATGGGGTAGGTCATGGCTTTACGAATTTTTGCTTTGAGCGCTTCGGTCTTTTCTTTGTAGGTTGCAACGCGGTCAAGCATGACCTCAAGCGTCCCTGAGTTCTCGCCGGAGGCGACTAGGCTGCAAAAAAGCTCGTCAAAATGTTTCGGGTGTTTGGCCAAAGCGGGTGCCAGGCCGCCTCCCGAGGAAACCTCACTTTTGATTTCGCCTACTAACTTGCTCATGGCAGCATTTTCAAGACCTTCCTGCACAATCTCAAAACTTTGCACCAATGGCACACCAGCTTTCATCATTGTGGCCATCTGTCGTGAAAATATTGCAATGTCTGCGGCTTTTATGCCTTTACCCACGCTCGAGAAAAGCGGCTTAGCCTTTTTCCTAACCGACTTTGCTGTTATGCCCTGCTTGCGGAGCTGAGCCTTCGCTAGGGCCTGACTAGTGGAAACAATCTCGCCTTGGCCCTTCCGGCCATGTCGGTCTAGTCCATTCCATACAAACGTTATATTTGTCGCCATACCGTCCTTGGTCTCCAGCTATTAATCTGTTGTGACGCGATTAACTTCTTCAAGGCTTATCAGCCCCTGTGCGGCCTTCCGCAGTGCCGAGAGGCGGAGGTCTGCGAAACCTTCGAGGCGAGCCTGCTTGTCTAAATCGAGGGAGCTGTCTCCATCCATAATCAGGTTGGCAAGAGTTTTGGTGACTTTGACTACTTCGTAAATACCAACGCGGCCTCGGTATCCATCTTTGCAAGCGTTGCAGCCAACGGCACGTTTAATTGTTGCGGTTTCGAGCATCTCATCGTTGAAGCCAAGCTCCATTAATGCTTCGTGCGGCACTTCAGTCTCAGGGATACTGCACTGATTGCACAATCGGCGAGCAAGCCGCTGCGCAATAATCAAAGAGACTGAGGACGCTATGTTATAGGCAGGTACACCCATATTCATCATGCGTGTGATGGTTTCCGCAGCACTGTTCGTATGCAATGTAGACAACACTAGGTGTCCCGTTTGGGCTGCCTTGATGGCAATTTCAGCCGTTTCTATATCGCGTATTTCGCCGACCATAATAATGTCGGGGTCTTGACGTAGAAATGAGCGCAGCGCTTCGGCGAAGTCTAGCCCTACCTTATTGTTCACTAAGACCTGATTCACGCCTTCCATATTTATCTCTACGGGGTCCTCTGCAGTGGAGATATTTCGCTCTTCCGTATTAAGGATACTCAGGCCTGTATATAACGAGACAGTTTTCCCTGAGCCTGTTGGGCCTGTAACGAGAATCATGCCTTGAGGTTTTGCTAAAGCTTCAAGAAAGAGTGCTTTTTGATCGTCGTCATAGCCAAGGGCATCAATACCCATTTGCGCTGAGGCAGGGTCGAGGATACGCAGGACAATTTTTTCGCCGAACATGGTGGGCAAAGTGTTAACACGAAAGTCAATTGATCGGTTTTTAGACAGTTTCATTTGAATGCGGCCGTCTTGGGGTACACGGCGTTCAGAAATGTCCATCTGGGACATAACCTTTATTCGGGCCGACAAGCGAGGAGCGAGGGCCCGGGGCGGTTTTACCACCTCTCGAAGTATACCGTCGGTCCGAAATCGTACGCGATAATCTTTTTCGTAGGGTTCAAAATGAATGTCAGAAGCGCCTTGCTTGATGGCATCCAGAAGAACTTTATTCACGAAGCGAACAATTGGCGCATCGTCTACGGCGCTAGTATCGGTATCCTCAATATCACTCGCAGTTTCGTCAACGATATCTAGATCAAACTCTGTACTATCTCCGAGCTGATCCATTTCAGAGTTTAACGAATTTTGCTGATCCAACAGCTCGGTGAGAAGCCTAGCAAGGACTCGCTCGTCAACAACTACTGCTTCTGTGCTTATGCCCGTCGCGAACTTAATTTCATCGAGTGCCGCAATGTTTGTAGGGTCTGCTAGGGCGATGAATAAGCGATTGCCACGTCTAAAAATTGGTATTGTTTGGTGCTTGCTCATCAGCGCAGCGGAGACAAGCTTATCCGGGAATGTACTCCGATCTATTGCAGATAAATCTAGTAAGGGAACGCCAAATTCAGCAGAGGCTATTTCGGCGAGTTCATAGCTATCAATATCGAGTGCCTGAGAGAGGTAGCTAATGAGAGATATTTTCTTTTTGCTGGCTTCACGGATGGCTGTTTGGGCCTGCTCACCCGTAATAACACCATCGGCCACTAGGCGAGCGGAAATACCTGTTAGTAGAGCCGGTTTTCTAGTGGCCTCGACGTTCATCATGCTGCCTCGATGGCGCGAATCTGTATGACAGCCGAAAGTATACAGCGAAAATGGTCGTGCTCCACCATGCCTTGCGTGCTCTGCAGTTACTCAAATGTTAGGTTCCGTAACTAATATATAGGGCGAATAATCTATGAAAGGTTCGTTAAACGTGGGTAGCTAAAATTGATTGGTTTTTTTTGGGGGGAAATCAATGGCCTGACTGTGGGTAGGGATGTGAGCCTGATAGAGGTAACAAAAGGGGCGTTAGCCCCTAATCTCGTTTAATGATTCCGTTTTTTTGGGGCTATAGTCTAGCAGTAGCTAACAGCGTCGCAGGTCCCAGATTGTGCCCAAGTAACTGCGCCGGCGGTGACGTTTGGCGTTATCACAGATGTGCAGGTAGTTGAGCCATCATTGCCACAAGTAGCGATTGTTGACGTTACCGTCACGGCACCGTTTAATACAGCCACGCTAGCTACGGTGGGTGCAGTGGTAGTAGCTTGGATGCCATTAGTGTTAAGGTTACAACCAGCCTTAGTGCCTAATGTGGCTATGCAAATGCCCACAGCAGTCTTGTATCCATCTGACACTGACAACGTCTCTGAAAACTTAGCCTTGTTAGAGTAGTCTTGATATGCGGGCAACGCGACTGCTGCGAGAATGCCAATAATTGCAATCACGATCATCAGTTCGATTAGAGTGAAACCCTTTTGGGTGTTTTTGTTCATTTGCTCTCTCCTGAGAATTTATATTCCATGGGGTCATAGGTACTCGCGGGCAGGTATCAATTCCCTCCGCTTCTTTCTTTTTTAAGCATCAAGCATGCCAAATATTTAGTAAATTCTGGGTATCCCTCGTAAATACCTGAAAATAAGCGACATTAAGAAAAATTCTTAGTGCGGAAGTATCTTGTCGTACGGGCGCTTGCAGATAACAGGTTTGGTTTAGCTGACGCCCCCGGACTTTAAATAAGAAATTAAGTTCAAATGTGACATTTCTGGTCACATTCGAGTTTTGGACTTTAATCCTTCCAGTTTTTTCGGGCTGGCCTTACAACTCAGTGCTCGCGGTGGGCAGAGCCTCCATCACGGGGTAGCTGGTGCTTTCCTGCACCCCGGGTAATTGCATCAGACTGCCGCCCAGAAAAGCTCGGTAGTCGTTCATATCGCGAACTCTCGCCTTTATCAGGTAATCGAAGTTACCTGCGATTAAGTGGCACTCTTCAACCTCAGGTATCGCACGTAGCGCGTCGGTGAACTCTTCAAAAGCATTACCTGCCGTCCGCTGCAGTGTGATCTGTACAAATACCACCAGACCTCGGCCGAGTTTTTCGGGGTTGAGCTGGGCGTGATAGCCAAGAATATAGCCGTCTCTTTCTAGGCGTTTTACGCGCTCTTTGCAGGGTGTTGTGGTCAGCCCTACTCGCCGTGCTAACTCCACAGAGCTCACGCGCCCATCTTGTTTCAGGTTTTTCAGAATATTGATGTCAATTCGGCTCAGCGCGTTGTCAGGCATCGTTAGCACTCCAAGTTATATGGCAGAGGTGGCTAATAAATAAAAAATAATAAGACATTATTATACCTAATAATTGAATCTTTATAAGTTGAATTGACTTAAAAATAGCATTTAAAGCAGTGAATATATCAAATATTTTCTCTTATGCTACGCCAATACAGAACGCGCAATTCACGGCTTATTTGGCCACGAGAATCATTGGCAGCCACTGCGTAAACTAGGAGATATAGGCATGATTGTTGGCATCCCTAAAGAAATTAAAAACCACGAATACCGCATTGGCATGACGCCCGCTGGCGTTCGTGAGTTGGTCAATCGTGGTCATCAGGTATTGGTCGAAACCGAGGGTGGTGTCGGCGTGGGTTTCGACAACGCCAGCTATGGGGCGGTTGGGGCCCAAATAGTCGCAAGTCCTGAAGATATTTTAGCCGCTGCTGACATGATCATTAAGGTTAAGGAACCTCAGGCCAATGAGTGCCGAATGCTGCGTTCGGGGCAGGTTTTGTTCACCTACTTGCACCTCGCCCCAGACCCCGACCAAGCTCAACTGTTACTGGACTCGGGGGTTTCAGCCATTGCCTATGAAACGGTGACCAACGCTAAGGGTGGATTGCCCTTGTTGGCGCCAATGAGTGAGGTGGCAGGCCGTATGTCGATTCAAGCCGGCGCACACCACCTTGAAAAAGCTCAGGGAGGCAACGGCATGCTGCTGGGAGGAGTGCCTGGGGTTGAGCCCGCGAGGGTTGTCGTGTTGGGTGGCGGCGTTGTTGGTACCCAAGCCGCGAAAATGGCCGCTGGTTTGGGCGCTCAGGTGACTATATTTGATCGTTCGATTGAGCGCTTACAACAGCTCGACGACCTGTTTCAGGGACGGGCTGTGGGTCTTTACTCTACCCAAAATGCCGTGGAGCAATACGTTCGAGCGGCCGATCTCGTTATTGGTGCGGTCCTCATTCCCGGAGCATCAGCTCCTAAGCTAGTGACTAGAGACGATGTGGCGGCCATGCGCCCCGGTGCGGTGTTGGTCGATGTGGCCATTGATCAGGGAGGTTGCTTTGAAACGTCACAAGCGACCACCCATCAGTCGCCAACGTATGTGGTTGATGACGTCGTTCATTACTGTGTTGCGAATATGCCGGGGGGCGTGGCGCGCACTGCGACGATGGCATTGACCAATGCGACACTGCCTTTTGCCCTTAAGCTCGCTGATAAGGGTTTGGCCGCACTTCAAGATGATGATCACCTGCGTCAGGGCCTCAATGTGCACGCCGGTCACATCACCCACGAGGCGGTGGCTGCAGCGCTTAACGCCGACTACCTGCCCGCAGACAAGGCGCTTAACCCGCTCATGCTGAGTGCTTGACCCGTAGCTATTATTTGTTAAGCCCTACCTCGATAACTTTCAGGAGGGCTCACCGGGTTACTGCTTGGCTTTAAATTCCTTGCGGCGCTGATGCAGCAGCGGTTCGGTGTAGCCGCTAGGTTGCTCAGTTCCCATAAATACCAAATCGCAAGCTGCTTGAAAGGCCACGTTGTTGGCGAGATCGACAGCCATGGGTTGGTATGTGGGGTCGTTGGCATTTTGCTGATCTACAATCGCCGACATGCGTTCTAGGGTGGACTGAACCTGCTGCTCGGTGACAACCCCATGGCGAATCCAGTTGGCAAGGTGCTGGCTGGAAATTCGCAAAGTCGCTCGATCTTCCATTAGACCGATATTGTCTATGTCGGGAACCTTGGAGCACCCCACGCCTTGGTCGATCCAGCGCACCACGTAACCCAATATACCTTGGGCGTTATTATCGAGCTCGCGCTGTATGGCGTCGGCACCCATCCCTTCTGCGCCTTTTAACGGTATCTCCAAAATCTCATCAATATTGCGCCTAGGGCCGCCTTTCAGTCGAGCCTGAACCGCCATGACATCCACTTCGTGGTAATGCGTCGCGTGCAGGGTGGCTGCTGTGGGTGAGGGCACCCAGGCACAATTGGCGCCGCTTTTAGGATGGCCAATTTTAGTGGTCAACATGTCGGTCATGCGGTCTGGCATGGCCCACATGCCCTTACCGATCTGCGCGTGACCTTGCAGGCCACAGCTAAGCCCCACGTCCACATTCCAGTCTTCGTATGCGCTGATCCACGTTTCACCCTTCATGGCGCTCTTTGCGGTAAAAGCGCCGGCTTCCATGCTGGTATGAATCTCATCCCCTGTGCGATCGAGAAACCCAGTATTAATAAACACCACACGCTCACTGGCGCGGTTGATGCACTCGGCTAAATTCAAGGTGGTGCGCCGTTCCTCATCCATGATGCCGATTTTGAGCGTGTTTGCCGGCAGTCCCAGAACGTCTTCAACCTTGCTAAACAGGTCGACGGCAAAACTCACCTCATCGGGCCCATGCATCTTTGGCTTTACAATGTAAACGCTGCCTTCACGCGAGTTACGGGGGCCTTGGGTGCGCTGGATGTCATGCAGCGCGCAAGCTGAGGTAAACAGCGCGTCAAGAATACCTTCGGGAACCTCTGAACCATCTCCTGTGAGGATGGCGTCGTTGGTCATCAGGTGGCCCACATTGCGCACAAAAAGTAAGCTGCGACCAGGCAGCACGAAAGCGCTGCCATCAGGTGCTGTGAATTGGCGATCGGGCTGCAAGGTGCGTGTTTGCAGGGCGCCACCTTTTTGAAAGCTTTCTGACAGATCGCCTCGCATCAGCCCTAACCAATTTTGATAGACCACAATCTTATCTTCGGCATCTACCGCGGCTACCGAGTCTTCACAGTCTTGAATTGTGGTGAGAGCTGACTCGAGGCACACATCTTTGACACCCGCAGGATCGGTTTGTCCCACGGGGTGGTTGCTGTCAATCTGTATCTCGGCATGCAGTCCATTGTTTCTCAGCAAAATGGAGGTCGGTTGAGCGGCCTCGCCCGTGTAGCCTACCCATTGCTCGCTGGCCCGCAGCGTCGCACAACTGCCGTCTTTCTGTTTTACCTGTAAGGCGCCTGCCTCAACGGTGTAGCTCGTCGCGTCGCTGTGGCTTCCTGTTTCTAATGGGAAGTTTTGATTTAAGAACGCTCTCGCCCAAGCGATAACGCGATCGCCACGAACGGGATTGTAGCCGCCAGCGCGTTCGGCACCGTTATCTTCAGGAATAACGTCGGTACCGTAAAGCGCATCATAGAGACTACCCCAGCGCGCATTGGCAGCGTTCAATGCAAAGCGCGCATTCATAACGGGTACCACCAGTTGCGGCCCGGCAACCTGCGCAACTTCTTCGTCCACATGCGTGGTCGTGACTTGCACATGTTTGGGTTGAGGCAGCAGGTACCCTATGTCCTCCAAGAAGGTCTTGTATTCGTCAGCATTGAACACGTTTTTAGGATGTTCCCGGTGCCAATCATCGAGCTTAGACTGCATGTCGGCCCTTATTTCGAGCAGCTCGACATTGCGCGGCATCATCTCCGTCAAAATAGCGGCCAAGCCCGACCAAAACTGATCGGAGCTGACGGCGGTGCCCGGTAAAATGTCGTTTTCTAAAAGGGCGTGCAGTCCGGCGTCGACTTGCAAGCCTGCACAATCGATACGTTCAGCCATGGTTTTCTCTCCAAATGAATCCCGCTGCAGTCACTCTTTGCAGTGGCAGCGCGTTTTCGATGAACAATTTTTTGTAATTTAAGCGCATAAATGTCAGAAATGCATTTTATAAGTGGTATTGATTTTGTGAATATCTATGCGGGCGGGTTAAGCCATTTTCGGCGCGGAATCTTCGAGGCATAAACAAGCGTTAGGCATTCAACTCTCTTGCGATTCGAGTGATTGTCTGGCGCACCCAGCGGTGGGCTGGATTGTGCTGAAGTAAGGGACTCCAAGCCATTTTTAATTCTAGGGGAGGCACCTCAAATGGCACGGGCCTGACGACCACCCTAGGATTATCGCGCTTCAGCCATGTGGCTCGGCTCGGCAGGGTCACGATAAGGTCATTTTCCTCTGCCAGAGTCATGGCTGCTTGGTAGTGACGGGTGAAAACTCGGATCCGTCGCTGCTCATTCATTTGTGCAAGTGCTGTATCCACCCAGCCCAGTCGTTGAACATCATCGGGGTCAACCCCAACGCCAACACCCATGCCCGTCTTACTGACCCAGATGTGATCTGCGTTCAAATAAGCCTGGAGATCAAATTGGCTGAGAATAGGGTTGTCCCGACTCATCAGGCAGGTGAATGGATCGGACCATAATGTTATTTGGTGAAAAGACTGCGGCATTTGGTCGAAGCGATTTATTACTAGGTCGATTTTGCCACGCTCAACATCGAGAAAGCTGACGTCAGAGGGTGTCATGACGTCGAGGGTCAGGCCCGGAGCCTGATCTCGCAGCTCTCCAATAACGGAGGGAAATAGGGTGGATTCTGCATAATCTGATGCCATGACCCGAATCACTTGGCTCGCATCGCTGGGATCAAAATCTGAAGTCGGTTGAATAGCCCGCTCTACGCCTCCGAGTACGTCTCTAATCAGGGGTTCGAGCTCCAGAGCTCTGGCGGTGGGTGACATGCCATCAGAAGTACGCACCAGGAGTGGATCGTTAAACAAATCCCGTAGCCGACGCAGGCCATTGCTCATTGCGGGTTGCGACAGCCCTAAATGATTGGCAGCCTGAGTCACATTGCGCTCGCGCAGCAAAACGTCAAGGTAAACCAGCAAATTAAGGTCAATTCGATTAAGATCTTTCACGGCTCTTTCTCGTGCAAATAAGGCACTACAGCACTACCCGGGGTCACAATCATAGCAAGTCGCTTTGCAGGGCGCTGTTTCTTATTGCTCCTGACCTTGGCGCTATTACAAACGAACGGAGAATTTATGTACACCGCACCACTTGCCGATATGCAGTTCCTTATTGACGACGTTATCGATGTCGCTGAAAAGCTGGGTTCACTGGAGCGTTTTCGCGAGATGGGTGTCGGTCCCGATTTAACAACTGCGTTGTTAGATGAGGCTGGCAAGCTTGGTAGTGACGTTGTTGCGCCCTTACGTCGAGTGGGTGACACCCACCCGGTGACCTGCGTCGACGGCAAGGTCAACATACCACCGGGTTATGGCGAGGCTATACGAGAGCTGGGTGCTGGGGGCTGGGTCGGTATTTCCGCCGACGCCGATGCTGGAGGGCAGGGCCTGCCCGAGATCTACGGTACTGCCGCTTCAGAAATTTGGAACGGTGCCGACATGGCGTTTGCCCTGGAACCGTTTCTCAGTTCGGGGGCCGCTTTAGCAATTAGCGCGCATGCCAGCGACGCACTTAAAGCTATTTACCTCGCGAAAATTAATAGTGGTGAGTGGTCTGGCACCATGAATCTGACTGAGTCCGGTGCAGGGTCTGACTTGGGGCCAGTAAAAACCCGGGCCGAACGTGATGGCGACCGCTACCGTATTTTCGGTCAAAAAATATACATCACCTGGGGTGATCACGATGCAACGGACAATATTGTCCACCTCGTGTTGGCACGGTTGCCCGATGCTCCAGCTGGAAGCAAAGGTATTTCGCTGTTTATTGTTCCAAAGTACTTGGTTAATGCCGATGGTAGTTTGGGTGAACGCAACGATGCATTTCCCGTTTCTACCGAACATAAATTGGGTATTCATGGCAGTCCCACCTGCGTTATGGCTTACGGTGATAAGGACGGCGCCATAGGGTACCTCGTTGGAGAAGAGAACAACGGCCTGGCTTGCATGTTTACGATGATGAATGAAGCCCGGTTAAAGGTGGGCTTGCAGGGAGTGGGAGCTTCCGAGGGTGCTTATCAAAAAGCTGTGGCCTATGCCCGTGAGCGCGTTCAGGGTGGCGTTGCCATTATTGAACATGCAGACGTTAAGCGAATGCTCATGACGATGCGGGCTTTAATCGAGGCGATGCGAGCGCTAGCTTACAACGAAGCAGTAACTATGGATTTAGCGCATTACGCAGAAGCCGATGTAAAGAGCGAGCAGCGTCAGCGTATTGATCTTATGATTCCGGTCATTAAGGGCTGGTGTACAGAAATAGGCGTTGAGCTAACCTCACTGGGCGTTCAGGTTCATGGAGGTATGGGCTTTATTGAGGAGACCGGCGCAGCCCAGTATTTGCGTGATGTTCGTATCACCCCCATTTACGAGGGTACCAACGGCATTCAGGCCGCGGACTTGGTGAATCGCAAGCTCGCTCGCGATGGAGGCTCTGGGATGGAAGCCATGCAAACTCAGATAGCCGAGCTAACGCAGCAGCTATTGCAGTCATCGCACCCAGAGTTAGGCGCTTTGGGAAAATCTCTGGCGAGCGCTCTAGCCGATCATCGAGTTACTACTGAGCACCTACTGGGGCAAATGAGCTCTGATCGATTCAATGCCTTTGGCGGCGCCTTTGATTATCTTATGCAAACGGGCTACCTCTTTGGCGGCTGGCAGTTGGCCCGCTCAGCCCTTGTCGCGGAGGCTAAGCTGGCAGCAGACGATAATGTCGATTTTTGCCGCAGCAAAATAGCGACTGCAGCGTTTTATGGCGCGCGTATTCTTCCGCGGTGCAAGGCTCATGCGGGCATGATTTTAGAGGGTGCTGAAACACTCTCCAGCTTTTCCCTCGATTGGTTCTGAGTCTCTCGATGAGCGCGATAAGCTTTACGACGCCCGATTTGTCCGACAGTTATCCTGAGACTGAGGTGCTGCCCTATCAGTTTTTGCATTTTGGAACTGTAGAGTGCTTCGCGGGGCCGGCGGCAACCATCTCTTGCCAAGAAGACAACTCTTGCGTTGCCGAAGCGGTTTCTTCTCCGGGGGGTGGTCGGGTTCTTATCGTCGATGGCCAGCAGTCACTGCGGCGGTCGCTGCTAGGGGACAACCTGGCCAAAAAAGCGATTCACAATCAATGGGCCGGCATCGTTATCCTGGGTGCGATTCGTGATGTCGAAATTATCGACACGCTTTCTTTGGGAGTGCTCGCCTTAGGCGTCGTCCCTGTCAAAACAGATAAGCGTGGGCTAGGACAGCGTGACGTAGATTTAAGTTTGGATGGTGTCAGCGTCTTGCCGGGCTACTGGCTCTACGCCGACAGAAACGGAGTTTTGGTGGCATCGCGTCCTATACATCTGTAGCGACAGGTGTGGGGGCTCGGTGCAAACCGATCCGTACTGGTTAGTTAAATGAGGCTAATCAAGCAACCTGCGGGACTTTGGCATGTTATCAGCGTTCCAATCGCATCGAAAGATCTAGGGGCTCCACGCGTTTAGTCAGCGCGCCGATTGAGATAAAATCGATGCCTGTTTCGGCTATGGAACGCAAATTAAGTTCGGTAATGTTGCCCGATGCTTCCAACTCACACTGACCCGAGTTAGCAGCAACGGCTTCTCTGAGCATAGCTTCGCTAAAATTATCGAGCATGATGCGGTCAGGGTTTGCAGCTAGGGCTAACTGCAGTTCATTGAGGGTTTCGACCTCGATCTCGACAGTTTTTCCAGGTGCGGATTTTCGAGCTGCGCTTATGGCATCGGCAATTCCACCGCAGGCTTCAATATGATTTTCTTTGATTAGGAAAGCGTCATACAGCCCTATGCGATGATTGTGACATCCTCCGCAGGTGACTGCGTATTTTTGCGCTAAACGCAGCCCAGGTATCGTTTTGCGCGTATCTAAAAGCCGCACACTCGTTCCCTCAACGGAGTTCGCGAAGCGATAGGCTAGGGTGGCCGTGCCCGAGAGTAGCTGCAAAAAATTGAGGGCCGTGCGCTCTCCTGTCAAAATCTTTCGAGCGTTACCGCTAACAGTAAACAAAGTGTCATTGGGCTCAAGCAGGTCACCATCAGACTTAAACCAATCAATGTTTATCTCGGCATCAAGCATCGAAAAAACCGCATCAACAAATGTGCTTCCACAAAGTACGCCGGTCTCTCGACTCACCACTACCGCTCGTGCGTTAGTATCGGATCGAACAAGCTCTGCGGTGATATCACCGCTGCCAATGTCCTCCTTGAGCGCAAGGTCTGCGAGTTGCTGAATATACTGCTGGGTTAACATCATGACTCCTACTGCTTGGTCTTTTGGGTGATCTGCCCGCATGAGATAAGATACGAGCGTGATGACAGATCCTGACTATTGGACAATCTCTAAAGGCTGGCTTGCCGGAGCGCGAAAAGTGGCTTCGCCCAACTATAATTGCCGCCCCGAAGAAGCCCCTCTCCAGCTCATTGTGCTGCACAACATATCTTTGCCCCCGGGAAAGTTTGGGGGAGGACACATTGAAGCACTTTTTACGAATACACTAAATCCATCACTGCACCCTTATTTTGAGAGTATTGCGCATCTGCGCGTGTCAGCCCATTTTTTGGTCACCAGATTGGGAGAAATTGTACAGTTTGTTGCCAGCGGAGATAGAGCCTGGCACGCCGGCGAGTCTCACTGGTGTGGTCAAACCAACTGCAACGATTTTTCCATAGGTATAGAGCTTGAGGGCACAGATGACCAAGCCTACACTGACGTTCAATATGTGCATCTGCGGCAATTGATCAAAGCCCTTCGGCGCTACCATCCGTCTCTCGAGCAAAGTGATATTGTAGGCCACAGTGATATTGCTCCGGGTAGGAAAACAGATCCGGGCGCGTGCTTCGATTGGCACCGGTTGGCGGATGTATCAAATGATAATGTGAAGCTCTAATTAAGCTGGAGCAATTTAGGCAAAAATATCTAAATCAGCAGTGTTACTGCTAAACCGTTTATAAGGAGAGCCTCAAGCAATGACATATCTGGCATTTCTTGTCGCCACGGGACTCTATCTCGCGATTGGATCCGGTGGGCCGCTGCATAACGATCGATGGTATGAGGCCCTCCAAGGGCGGGTCGCGGCTCTAGAGCCAGACTTTTGGTTGGGGTTTGTACTCCTAGTGGTGGTGCCGTGTGCCGGCTTTACTTTGGTATACGCCATTTTTGAGGAAATGTTTGGTGCGGCGGCCGTATTGCTGTTGGGCACCCCGGCATTATTTTTCAGTTTTGGAAGATTGCAGTGGCCAGAGCTTGTTAACCGGTTTAAATCCCGGGTCGCAGCGGGTGACGTCGAAGGGGCGTTGCTAGCTTTAGACGCTGCGGGCTATCGCATGTTACAGGTAGATGACGCTATTTCAGCAGAGCGCGATGGTGCTCGATTTCTTTTGTATGAAGGCTTTCAGCGTTGGTTTTCCCCTGTTTTTTATTTTTTATTTTTTGGTCCTTTCTTCGCCGTAGGATACCGATTGGTGGTTTTGGGGGCCGGCGATCGAAACGGTCCGATAAGTCGTTTGTTGTACTTTCTAGACTGGCTTCCTGCACGGATTTTACTGTTAACTTTCGGTGCTATTGGCAACTTTGAAAGTATTCGGCCGCTATTCATGAACAAAGTATTAGATGCCGATATTCAGACAAATGAGCTGTTGATGCAGGGGTTTGAGCTGGCCTCCCCGGTTACAGAAACAGCGCTAGATCAACAGATAGAACGCGTTCGGGAGTTATTGAAACGAGCGCTTGCGGTTTGGGTTGTGGTGGCTTCTGTTTTGGTGATTGTCTCCTGATCAGCTTTATGACGAGTAGGCAATTTTAAAATAGCGCTAAAGTCGCTATGACATTGCATAACCAGTCGTCATTTGGCTGGTGTGGAGGTGGTCATGGCTGTGCCTCAGGAACTGGTAACGAGACCTGCACTGCGCACGGGAGGCTGCGATCAAGGGCGCTTCCGTCCTACACTCCGTCTCACGATAGTCTTTCATCCGGATTTGCAGCGTATCGGACATTGGGCCAACTTATGTCCTTGGGAAACTGAAAGCCCTGAAACGATACCGGGTGAACTGTCGATAGGACGCTACTTCCCCGAATTTAGCGATCGGCGAACTTTAGAAGATAACTATGTGAGCCGCTTGGCCTGTGTGTTGACGCCCAAGCGATCGGGGTTCCCGGATGGTCACTTTAGTTTACGTATAGAGGCTGTAAGTCACGCTGACGTGCGCATTGGTGCCGCCGGGCATAAGGGCTTCGTTGCAGATCACGATGCTCTTATAAAAGGGGTTCCACTTAGGGTGTCCCATGGTGTGGTTTTAGTACTGCGCTTGATTGCTTGTGGTAACAATGATGAGGCTGGCCCTCAGCATTTATTGAAGTCAATTCTGCCTGGAGCTTCGGTTGAAATGGCGCGCTTATGGCACCAGATCGCGCTGGTTGCGCCAACGAATTTACCCATTTTAATTCAAGGTGAATCGGGTGTTGGCAAAGAAAGGGTCGCTCAGGCAGTTCATGATTTAAGCGCCCGTTCTTCACAACATTTGGTGGTTATTAATTTAGGAGCAGTCCCGCAAGATCTTGCCGCCGCCGAATTGTTTGGAAGTGTCCGGGGCGCCTACACCGGAGCAATTGATCGCTTAGGTGCCTTTCAGCGCGCCCACAAAGGTACTTTGTTTCTAGACGAAATTGCAGATGCACCCACTGCGGTTCAGGTTCAATTGCTGCGTGCTCTTGAGCAAGGTGAGGTGCAAATCCTTGGTGGAGTATCGCAAACAGTGAATGTTCGTATCGTCGCCGCGACAGACCAATCAACATCTGAGCAGGATGGTTTTCGAGCGGCACTTCATCATCGTGTTGCCGGCTTTACCCTAGAAATACCTCCGTTACGAGAACGGCCGGAGGATATTGTCCCTCAAGCTTTGATGATGTTGGGTAAAGATGTCGACGTTTCTGAATTACTAAACCCCCGTCATGCTATGGAAACACCTGAGGTTGCCGCACATTGGGCCCGATTTTTTTTCGATGCGCTGAGCCATCGATGGCCAGGAAACAGCCGAGAGCTGCGGCACGCAGTTATGTTGGTTGCCCAGGATAAGAGCGCAATGTTGCCTTTAATTAAGGGGCTACAGGAGCGTGAAACAAGTGGGTCTCCGGAAGAGCTCTCGGATCAACATTTGGAGCAGGTGTATCAGGCGCAGCACTATGAGATTGCAGCAACCGCTGCCGTCCTAGGGGTGTCTCGGCAGGCTCTCTACCGTCGATTGGAGGCGCACCCGACTTTTGTGCGGGTAGATGATCTGGCTGACACCGATATTTTAGCGGTCATGAAGCGCGTTAAATCGATCAAGGCGGCCGCCCTTGAGTTGAAAATTTCTCATCATGCGCTGCGGCCTCGACTTCGCCGCTTGGGGGTGACCTAATATGTTACGAACAAGCCCCGATAGGTATAGCGTTGAGAGCATGAGGCTACCTCCGCCCTTGGAAAATCGCGGTTTTCTGGGTGGTGGTGGACAGGGCCTCGCGTGGTTGGCTCTGGATCCCACGCTTAATCGAATGCTGGTGAGTAAGCGATTTCAAACAGGGCGATCAATGTTTGAGAAGGCTCTGTGTAGGCTGGAGGCAACCTTCGCAGCACAGGCGAAAGTGGCTGCGATGACATCGGTAGTGCCGCAGATTTACCAAGTGCAAAATTTTGAGGGCGCGGTTTGGCTGTTGCTCGAATTTGTCGAGGGTGTGTCCCTGCAAAGCCTGAAAGCGGAGCAAAAAATTACGATGGGAGATAGTCAGATACTTTTTGTCGTAATGGATTTACTCAAAACTTTTGTGGCTCTGGAGAGGGCAGGTCTGGTGCATGGAGATGTGGCGCCGGGCAATATTTTGGTAAACGCACAGGGTCATATTCGGTTGATTGATTTCAGTAGCAGTGTGCTTAGGGGCGCACCACGACCGACCGCAGGTGCCCCTGGATTCCAGCGAGACAGCGGGGCTATTGCAGAGTTTGCAGATGATCAATATGCCTTGGGTTGTCTGATTTATTGGCTGCTGGATGCAAATCTACCTGTAACTACTCGTGATCAACGTGGTCAGAGGGTGGTGAGTAGGGCAGAGAAGCCTGAAGGCTGCACAGGGTGCGCAAACTTACTTTGGGACTCTGCAGCAATACTGACGAGTCGTGACGAAATTAGGACAGGGCTTTTAAGCAGTTTATCTAACAGTTATCGACAGCAGATCCGCTTATTGCCTTCGGCGAATCGCACTTCACTGGCCGCCCGTGTAGTGGGAAGGGAATGCCCAATCAAGGCTCGGTTGAGTGCTGAGCAGCTGAGTGTAAGTAAGGCCCTAAGTGATCAATCAGCTCGTCTCGATCTACAGCACATTGCAAAAAAAATGACGCCCTTGTTTGCCCGGTCCACAAGTAGGGGTCATGGTTTTACCAAGACACTAGCGTCGGTATGCCTGGTGGCGCTTTGTAGTTTTGGTGTGTTTTTGAGCACATCCCCAGCGCCTTACTTGACATTAGGTTCTGTGCGCGTTGCCGCTAATACGGCGCTGCCTTTGGGTTTCAGCCACGACTGGCTTTTTGAGCGATTGGAGCGCGCTCTCAACCAAAAAAGCATTTCTAAATTGGAGCGACACACTTTTATCGCAGGACTCGATTGCGACCATTACACCTGTGTGCTGTCGTTAGATCATCGAACTCATGGTCGGTATCATGCTCATCAACAGACTTTCACTGCGTCGCCACAACCTCAGGTTTGGGAGTCTGTCATTATTGATTTGGGTAGGGCTGTCGCAGCGCATTGAGCCACTCAGACAATAGCGGTGTTGCAGGTTTTTCTAGTGTAGTGGTTTCACCAAAACTTTCGAGTAGATGGCCCAATATTTCTTCATGCTCCGTTTGGGTATGGCGCTGCCGGTCGATACGCATTGAGGATGAGTTAGAAGCGGTATCACCAATAACATTGAAGACCCTTTGAGGGAGGTTTTCGGCAATCTCATTGTGCCCTGACCAATGGAGGATGCTGGCCACTTCATTGATGGCGCAATGCAAGGTGGTTTTATAGGGGTCGTCGACGAGCTCGCCATTGGTGATGTTCATTAATGCAGTCATCGGATTAATAATGCTGTTTATCGCTAATTTTTCGAGCAGGGATTTTTCAATATTGAGCTCCCAGTCACCGAACCATGGAGCTTTTCTGAGTTCGGCAAGCCACTCAGGGGGCGCCTTTGTTCCATCCCACCAGCCTAGTCGTGTTTGGCCCTCACCGGCCAGTTTGCGGATGTTCTCGCTGGGCGAACTGCAACCGGCGGTGGTTGATCCCCCAATGAGTTTTCCTGAAACAAGCTCTGACAGCCGCTCGTGATATCCCATGCCATTTCCTAAAGTGACAATGACAGTTTCCGGCGTAAATCGGTGACTAAGCGTTGTTGCCGCCTCTAGAGCCGAATAGGATTTAGTGGTTATCCACAACAGGTGAATGGGCCCTTTAGCGTCTGGGCCTTCAATGGTGAAAACAGCGGTCTGTCCGCCTGCCTCGGCCAGTAGTGTGAGTTCTTGTTGCCGGATCCCCCTGCAGCGGCCAATCAAAGAAACGTCAAATCCTGCAGCTTTTAGCCTAAAAGCAAATAGCCCCCCCATGGCCCCGGGGCCTACAATGTGACACCGGGTTTTCACAGGCACGCCTCTAGGCGTTGGAGGAGTGTTTTTGGTGACTGCTGACAAGTAGGTGATTCGCCTGCCGCCTGGTGCCAGTTCCAATTAAGGGTTGCGTAGAGATGGATCGCAATATGCAGTAACTGTGCAGAAAATCGGCTGCCTAGAGCTTCCAAAGCAAAGGTGCCAGCGTCTATGCCAGGCCACCCACAGCATAGCGTGGCCATGTCAAAATGCGGGCTTCCTGTGGCGGCATATTCCCAGTCAATAGCCACCAGGTCTTGATTTCTACGCCGAATATTGGGTGGGGTTAAGTCGTTGTGGCAGGTAACCGGCGACTCGGACTCGAGCGCCTTAATAGCCGATAGTAGCGCGGGCTCTGCAGGGTTGATCAATGCTGAGGTGCTGTGCCCTCGCTCGATAGCAACCTGCCAATAATGCTCAAATTGCTCTTGTAGGTTTAAGGGTGGCAGCTCAGGAGGCAAGCTATGGATTGACCTGACAAGTGCCACAAGTTCCTCGTAAGAAACCGGGCCTGACTCGTCAAGAAACTCTATCACCATCGACTGCCAGTCTATGTCCAGCCATAGAATTTTTGGCGCTAGGCCCCGCTCGTTCGCTAGTTTCATGCACGCAATTTCCTGCCCAAACGAAAGGCCAAGTGGCGTCGATGGCCGGTTGCAGTAGCGTAAAATGTAAGAGCGAGTACTTGCCTCGTCGTCAGCGACTACTAGCATCGCTGTATGGCTGGAGCCCTGATTCAAAGTCTGAGTAATCTGAGGTCTTGTCGTCAGCTGCGGTTCTGTAGCCCACGCGCTGAATTGCTCTAGTGCATGGTTTTGAAGGCTATCTAATGAGCTCTCTAACACTGTATTTGGTCCTGATACTGCCGTCTCCAGCTCAGCCACCCAGCAATGGCTAATATGACATACCCGGCAAACAACCAGGCCGTCAGATCCAAACCACGATTTAAAAAAAGTACAACTGATACCAAATCAATGCCAATCCACCAGAGCCAATTTTCTAGAACTTTTCGGGTAACCATCCAGGTTGCCAGCAATGCTGCGAGTGTCGTAATACTGTCGGGGATGGGCAAGCTGGCATCAGTAAATTGGCTCATGAGCAGCCCCATACTGGTTCCACAGACGAGCACCATCGCCAAGAGTAAAATGTGTCGGCTAGCTGGCCAGCGTCGTATGGGAAGCTGGGAAGTACTGCCATCGCGTCCCCATGAGATCCACCCAACGACGGCCATGACTATGTAAAACAGCTGCAGACTAGCCTCCATAAAAAGGCCCACCATGAAAAATATTCGAAGATATAAGGCTGCGCTTGCGGCGGCCAGTATCCAAGCTGTACGTTTTTCCTTGATGGCAAAAACAACGTAGGCTAGGGCCAAAGTAACTGCAAGAGGCTCGTCCCAACCCGTCATTTAGCTTTCTGCTCCAACCTCAATTCTGTGATTAGGTAAGTATTTCACCACAAGAACTTGTCGATTTGTGCGCTGACTGCTCTGTTTTAGAGCAACATTAATCGCGCTCATGACCGCATCCCATTCCCCAGATATTTGTGTGCTCATGGTGTTAGTGACCACTGAGATTTGGCCCGATGAGTGCAAGTCGTCGATAAATGCAAGCACCGATGTGTCTACGTCACCGGTGAGTGGGTATAAGCTCAGTTCAGCGGAAAGTTCCATACCAAGAGATATCCTTTAGAGTTTTAGCGCTCATAGTTGAGGGTAATGCCATAGGTCCGAGGCTCGCCGTATTGGTAGTAGGGCTCCAAAATATAACCCTTACGAGGATCATTGCCGAAACTGCCAAAACCTCGGGTGTAGTACGTTTCGTTCGATAGATTACGTCCCCACAGTGAGATTCGCCAGCTATCCCAGTGCCAGTCGAGGTGTGCATTGACGATTTGCCGTGCAGGGGATCGAGCTAAATGGCGGTCAGAAAATAAATAACTGTCCATGGCGGTAAGTTCCACCCCCGCTAACCAGTTATGTTTGATGGCCCACTTAGCCCCAACACTGCCCATCCATTCAGGTGCCTGAGGCTGGGTTCGCCCGGAAAGATCTTGCCCTGTGGCTGTACGATACGTGTCAAACTTTGCTCTGAGGTAACCCACGGATGCCCTCAACTGTAATGCGGGACTTGGGGCCCAAACGCCTTGCCACTCGACACCTCGATTATGCCCTTTTGCGGCGTTGTCTGTGTATTCTATGAACTGCGTGCTGCCATCGTCTCTGACTAGATTGAGTGATTGTTTGACTTGCTGGTCTTTACGCGCCATTGAAAACAAAGTCAGTGCACTCTGTAATGTTCCGCTGGCATCTTGCCACCGCCAGCCCAGTTCCGTGTTTATCAGAAACTCTTCGTCAAAGCGGCCAAGATCTGGTTCTGATCGGCCGTTCTCGGGCGTTATTGTCAGCAGGCTGGACAGCAAAATGCTGTTGGGCCCGCCGGCACGAACCCCCCGGCTGATACTGAGGTAAAGGTTTTGTTGGTTGGATGGAGCCCAGTCAACACCGAGGCGCCCACTCCAAAGATGATCTGTAAAGGCGCTTTTTACCTCAACGCTATCGGCATAGTCGGCTTTGCGCTGCTCTAATCGCCCTCCCACATACGCCGTCAAAGTGTTGGTGAGAGTAAAATCAACCTGTCCAAAGATGGCACCGGTGTCGACGGTCAGCTCACTGTTAAAGTCATTTTCGAGGTAAGTATATCGACGAGTTAGCGTTTCCTGTTCATGCTTTAGATAGCCACCCAAAGTCCAGCGCCAGTTTTGCTGGTCTCTGTCAGCTCGAATTTCCACGCTCTGCATGTCGCGATCACGTAGGTAGTTGTCGAAGGAGCTGTATTCGAGAGCGGGTGCAATGCCGACATAGGCCCAATCCTCGTCATAAGCGTATTCGGTATCCGTCTTGGCGACGCTCAGTTGTGCTGACAGATTAATGCTTCCCTGTGAGCGCCATTTCAATCTACCTGCATGGGTCTTTAAGGTATCTCGCCCCGGTTCGTCCGACAGGGTCTGACGAGTGTTGTCGAGGGAAAAGGCATCGTAACCATTATCGACATCAAAAAAATGCCAGTTAGCTTCAATGCTCTGATCGCCGCCCTCCCAAGCCAGCCCACCTCGAACGGTCAACTCATCTTTATCTTGAGTGTCAGATCGATTCAGGTAGGTATTAGTTATTACACCATCACTGCGATATTGCTCTATCGCTAATCTTCCCGAGGTAGAGCTAGTGAGTTCACCTCCGCCGGCTGCTGCGAATCGTCGGCCACCCCGGTTTTCGGCACCTATGGCGAACTTTAGGCCCTTGCTGTCAATAGGGGTGCTGCTCAGGCTGATGAGTCCAGCGAGCGCATTGGCCCCCAGCAGAGTACCCTGAGGTCCACGCAGAACTTCGATTTTTTGAATGTCCCAAGTGGTAGCAGCTGCGCCTAGCCCTGTGAGGTCAATACCGTCAAGCAGCATAGCGACAGAGGCGTTGACCGGCTCGACGAATTGACTTCGCTCGCCAACGCCTCGAATTTGAATAAAGCGGGCGCGAGAGGCGCCGCTGGCACTGTTTACATTGGGTGCGGCAGAGAGCAGGTCTTCTAGGTGTTGAGCTGATCGCGCAGCAATTAATGCCTCATCAAAAATGGTGATCGAGCGTTGTTCAGCGTGTGCGGGTCTGAGGGTCGCTGACACTACGACCTCCTCCAGATTCCCAAACGCCGCTCCGCTAGGAAAAAGCACTGAAAATGCTAGGGCTACGACCGGGGAATAGCGCTGGGCGCTGATTACTAGGCTTTTTACTGGGTTGGTTACTGCGTTTGCCGCTGACGTTGTTGACATCCCTTTTGCTCACTTATCCGGGATAGAACAGGTCCACAGCACAGCTGTTGAGCTCATAGGCCTGTCCCTACGCCGGCGTTATCCGGTTCAGGTTCAACGGGTTCACCGAATAATTTTCGGTATCTCAGGCGCTAGCCACCCCGCAGGTACAGTGGCAGTATAGAGCATGCGAAGATTTTTAACCAAAACGATCGAAAGTAGAGGCAGGTTATGAGCGAGCGGGGGAATGGGAACATCGGCGAGCGAAGTAACTCGGGGTATTCTGTGGAAGAAATCACCCCAGGCCTTCCGGTACAGGCCCCCGTCCCAGTGGCGCTGGAAGAGCGGACTGAAGTCAGTCGCTACCTTGCTCGCGCACTCACGGCCTTACACGGTGACATGCTGGAGGCCAATCGCCCCCTCGTCTTGCTCGAGGTTTTTTTCTCGGGCCTCAGCCGAATATTAGGTTGTGAGCCAATTGAGTTTTGGTTGCATGATCCCGTAGGGATGTTGGGAAGCAGTTTGGGCGAGTTCTCAGGTTTGAGCGGCCGCTTAGTCCTGACGCCTGATTCAACTAAAATTATTTCCATATATCGAGATCAAGTTGCGCCGCGCTTTACAACTGATCAGGAAATTGCTGACTTGGGGCTTATGGAGCACGGCGCTGCTCTAAAGGAGGTTTTTGTTATTCCTGCAGTTGAGCAAGGTCATATCGTGGGAAGCTTGCATTTTAACTCCCCCCGACTTGATCTGATTAACCATGCAGGAGATCTCGAGTTACTTTTTGATTTCATGAGTTTGGTGCCGGTTGCTTTGCGGCTATCAACAGGCGCTCAACTGACGTCAGAGTTAATGTTGGTCGACCCTTTAACCCGTGTTGCTAATCGGGAGGGTTTTACCCGGGATCTTGACCGCGAGATCGGTCGTGCAAGCAGGGCAGGACGCCATGTCGCTTTGGTGTCTATTAGGCTTTGTGGACTCGAAGGAATGGCGAATCTGTCTCAACAGCATATTCAAGGACGGTTGTTGAGTGAAGTGGCCCACAAAATCGCAGGCGGGCTGCGTGCAACTGATGCCGTGGGTCGCGTAGATGCGATGTGTTTCGGTGTAGTTGTCACGGAGGCGCACCCCAATTCTATTGAGGCTATTGGCGCCCGATATCAAGAGGAGCTGAGCCGAGATTTACTCGATGATGGAGCTGGTGGGTCCATTGAAATTAGGCCTAATGTAAGCTGGGCCTCAGTTAATCCTAGGGAATACCCAGGACGCGCGATCTCTGAGTTGTCGGGAATGATGCTGGAGTCGGTGTTACAGGCAAGTACTTGTAATATCTCGGGAGAAGTGGAGATTACCAAGGCAGCACAGCTTCAATAGGCACTTAGGCTTTGTTTATCACGCGATAGTGCGGCCCCAGTGAGGGTATTGGTATGGTCGAAAAGCATCATTTACGGCTTTTTTTTGTAGCAAACTTTGGTTTCGCGGCCTCGAAAATTACGGCTCGTGAGCTATTACCTTTATGGGCTAATACTGTTAATTGGAGTGGTGCAGGGTACCGTGAGTAAATCGTACGAACAGATTAATGGATTAAAGGCCAGGGTGGCGGAATTTGGCCTGCGTGTGGATTCAATGGGTTTGTCGCGGCAATTTCAAAAAATGATGATTGTCTTGGTTTTGATTTGGGCCGCGTTTAGCACTTCGACCCTCGTTTGGACGTTTTGGCCGTCCTCGCAAATTGCCCCGATGCCGTCTGTAGTCGTTAATCCACCTATTGCTGCGATGACGCGCTCGGGTGCCGATGATGTGGCGCTAGACGGCATGCTCAATTTGGGGTTGTTTGGCGCCGCAATCGGTATGGGTGACATAGATGCGCTTGAGTTGGAGCCAGAGGCCGTGCCTGATGGTATAGAAGAAGGAGCGCGAGACACACAATTGGACTTAAAGTTGGTAGGTACCCTTGCGGGTAGCGAGCCCGATGCTGGCACAGCGGTTATTGAAGTCAAAGGAAAGCAGATAACTTTCGCCGTTGGAGACGAGCTCCCTATTGCCACACGGGTAAGCCTTGCCAAGGTATTACCGACTAGAGTGGTGTTGGATAACAATGGGGCCTATGAACTGCTAAAGTTGTTTGACGATCCCACAGCGTCTTTTGGGCTAATCGAGAAGCCCGCGACAGTAGCCCCGAGCCAGGGATCAAAACTGCCCACTTCGGAGATCGAGCCGGCTAGAGCGTCAACAGTGTCGGAGCAGGGAGCTCAAATTGCCGCGGATTATCGAATGAGGTTTTACGACAAGCCCCAATCGGTGTCAGATCTACTCACCGTTCAACCTGTGCGCGGTGCTGATGGTCTACGTGGTTATCGCGTAACACCCGCCAAAAATGCCGATGATTTTAAAGCGATAGGCTTTGAGCCTAATGATCTGATCACCGGGGTAAATGGGCTTTCGTTACTTGACGCTTCAAACGGAGCTCGTTTGTATGGGTTGATGCGTGATGCTCAGGAAATTACTTTTGATATTGAGCGCGACGGTGTGCCTATCACGCTCACGGCCAGCTTGCAGACGGGGACTCAGCAGTAATGAGTGACATTGAACGAGCAGTGGCGGCGCCGCTTACATCCTTTTGCGAGCAAGTAAAACGGATACAAAGGTTGGTCCGGCGATTCGCTTTTTGGCTGATTATGTTGCTGGTTGCGACGTCACTATCGAGTATCCAAACAGTCTCGGCGCAAGAATATACGGTCAACCTTCAAGATACTGACATACAAGAGTTGATTAAATTCGTCGCCGATGTCACCGGTGCCACGATCGTTGTGGACCCGAGTGTGAAAGGAAAAATAAAGGTCGTGTCCTCACGTCCGGTTAATAAGAGTGAGCTGTACGACTTATTTCTCTCGATTTTAGATGTGCAGGGCTACACCGCGGTAAGAACAGGTAATGTCATTCGTGTGATTCCAAATAAAGATGCGCGGTCATCACCTGTAGAGGTTCCTTCCTCCGGTGCGATGAGTTCCAACGATGAGTACGTTACTCAGGTTATTCGTCTTGAAAATATATCTGCGGCAAAGCTGATTCCCGTATTGCGGCCACTTGTGCCGCAGCAGGCACATATGGCGGCGTACGCACCAAGCAACGCCATCATTATTTCCGATATTGCCTCTAACATCCGTCGGATTGTAGAAATTATTGATCGAATGGATCGCTCTGCGATCCAGGGCACCCAAGTGATAAAGCTTCGATATGCTGTGGCCGAAGACGTGGTGCAAATGCTGCAGACACTTGAAAAGCAATCCCGTGGCGACGGTGCAGAGAGCAATGATGAGGTCACCCTGGTGGCTGATAAGCGCACCAACAGCGTCGTGGTCACGGCAGATGAGCTCAATTCCCAGCGTATTCTAGATTTGGTTACCTACCTCGATACGCCTTTAGAACAAAGCGGTAACGTCAAGGTCGTGTACCTAGAGTATGCCGACGCCGTCGAGGTTGCAGAGGTTCTGACGCGCGTCATGCAAAACATGAGCCGACTCGATACTGGGGGGGACCGTAAACCCAGCACGAATACTAATTCCACCATAGAAGCTGATGAGGGCACCAACGCGCTCATCATCACTGCTGACGCAGATGAAATGGCCTCGCTTGAGGCCGTTATTGCAAGGCTCGACATCCGCCGAGCCCAAGTGTTGGTTGAAGCCATTATTGTTGAGATGGAAATCACTGAAGGTCAAGAGCTGGGTCTACAGTGGATTTTTGCTGATGACAGCGGGGCATTTGGCAGCAATGTCAGCACGAGCAGCGCTCAGCAACAGCGCAATGCGGCGATTGGTAATGCGCTTCTTGGCGATGAGAACAGTAATGCTGATATTGGTGTCCGAGATTTAGCGGGGGCTTTGTCGCAGGTTCCAGGAACGACGCTGGGCTGGGGAGTGGTGGGTGACGATCTTTCAATGTCCGTCATTTTGAACGCATTAGAGACTCAAGGTAATGCCAATATTTTGTCAACGCCCAGCTTGCTAACCCTGGATAATCAGGAGGCGTATATCACGGTGGGTCAGAACGTTCCCTTTGTGACGGGCTCTTACAGCAATACGGGGGGCGCCAGTAATGTGCAGAATCCGTTTCAGACGATAGAACGCGAGAATGTAGGCATCACCTTGAAAGTGACGCCACAAGTCAACGAGGGAGACTCAGTGGTCCTCGATATTGTTCAGGAAGTCTCAAGTATTAGCCAGCAGCTGTTAGCAGCAGCAGATGTGATTACCAATGAACGTAAAATTGAAACCAAGGTAATGGCGCAAGATGGTGATGTTGTGGTGTTGGGCGGGTTGGTTAAAGACGATGTTCAAGACAGCCAACAAGGCGTGCCGTTTCTCCAAGACATCCCGCTGTTAGGCCGCCTGTTTAGAAACGACGTTGTGTCTGTTACTAAGTCTAATTTGCTGGTTTTTATCCGTCCGACCATTGTTCGCGACGATGAGTCTTTGCGGGGTGCCACCGCCGAAAAATATCGTTACATCCGTGATCAACAAGCGGAAAGGCGGGCACGGGGCATCATGTTTCTGGACGACGGCAATCTTCCAGTACTGCCTGAATGGGAGGAACAGGTAAAGCAATTAACGGAAGTGCCAGCCGGGGACTCGCTCCCAACGACAAACGTGGTGGAAGAGCAGTGACTGACAGTCAGGCGCTGCCGATGAGTGATTTGAATATCGCCGAATTGGCTGAAGATGATGTTTCGGCAGGTGAGCCGATGAGCACAAGCGTTTTGCCCTTCAGTTTTGCCAAGGCCAATGAAGTCCTTGTCGAATGGATTGATGATGCGTGCTTTCTTTTGCACGCCGAACCCATGAGGCTTGAAGTGTTGTTGGAAGTTCGTCGGTTTTTAGGCGTTGGGTTCAAGCTTAAGGCCATCGATATTGAAACGTTTCAACGCAAACTGACGCTGGCCTATCAACGGACACAAAGCGAAGCAGCGCAGATGGCCGAGGACATTGGTGCCGACGTTGATTTAGCTCGTCTCGTCGATGAAATTCCAGATCTCGGGGATCTTATGGATGCCGAGGACGATGCCCCAATTATTCGCTTAATTAATGCAGTGTTATCTCAGGCGGTGAAGGATCAGGCATCCGATATTCATATTGAGACCTTTGAGGACAGGCTGAGTGTGAGATATCGGATCGATGGCGTTCTGAAAGAAATTTTATCCCCCAAGCGCATGTTGGCGCCGTTACTAGTTTCTCGCTTAAAGGTCATGGCAAAGCTTGATATCGCCGAAAAACGCATTCCACAAGACGGTAGAATTTCAATCCGTATTGCTGGCCATGCAGTTGATATTCGCATGTCAACGATGCCATCAGCTCACGGGGAGCGGGTGGTGTTGCGTTTGCTTGATAAGCAAGCAGGACAGCTGGAGCTTACCCAACTTAATATGAATGAACAGGTTCACGACGCTTACCGCAAGAGTCTGTCGCGGCCCCATGGCATTATTTTAGTCACAGGGCCGACAGGTTCGGGTAAAACGACAACGCTGTACGCGGGTTTGTCTTCGATAAACCAAAGTTCAAGAAACATACTGACCATCGAAGACCCCATCGAATATATGTTGCCTGGTGTGGGCCAAACACAGGTCAATACAAAGGTCGACATGACCTTCGCCAGGGGCTTGCGGGCAATTTTACGTCAAGACCCCGATGTGGTGATGGTTGGCGAAATTCGTGATGTCGAGACGGCTGAAATAGCAGTGCAGGCTTCTTTGACGGGACACCTCGTACTATCAACGCTGCACACCAATACCGCTATTGGCGCGGTAACACGCCTTCAGGATATGGGTGTAGAGCCGTTTTTGTTGTCCTCATCGTTGCTGGGCGTTATGGCTCAGCGCCTAATTCGTTTGCTGTGTATGGACTGTCGTGAAGCTTATGCGCCGAGCTCCCTCGAGTGTGAGCTGCTTAACCTCTTTGATACCAGCGATCCCATACTGTATCGCGCGGCGGGTTGCCCTAGTTGTAATGAAACAGGATATCGCGGGCGCACCGGGATCTATGAGTTGATCGAAATTGATGAGGCGCTGCGAGAGATGATTCATGATGGCGCCAGCGAACAAGCCATGCTGGCGCAGGCGCGAAAGAATTATCAGGGAATTGATGCTGATGGCCGTCGTCGTATCATTGCCGGCGAGACCTGCCTCGAGGAAGTTCTGCGCGTTACCACAGTTCAGTGAAACTGGACGGCTGATATGAGTGCCTTTCGCTATAAAGCGCTAAATACTGAAGGCCGTTTGGTCAAGGGGGTTCTCGAGGCCGACTCAGAGCGGCATTTGCGTGCCCAGTTGCGGGCGCAAAAATTGCGTCCGGTTGAAGTTCGAGGCGTGGCGGTCAAGGACGCTAAGGGCCCGCGCTCACGTTTTAGTCTTTTTAAGTCAGGTCTATCCGCAAGCGAACTGGCGCTCATAACACGTCAACTTGCAACATTGGTCGCGTCAGCGCTGCCCTTGGATGAATGCCTGCAGGCTGCTGCGGAGCAAACTCGCAAACCCAGTATAAAATCGATCCTCTTGGAAGTGCGTTCCCGGGTTTCTGAGGGTTATACCTTGGCGAGCGGTATGGCCCAGTATCCCCAAGCCTTCGGCGAAATGTATCGCGCTATGGTGCACGCGGGTGAACAGGCGGGGCAGTTGGCTCCGGTTTTGGAGCAGCTTGCGGAGTACACAGAAAATCGGCAGCTCACGGCGCAGAAACTTAAGTTAGCTCTAATTTACCCCTTTGTATTGATGGGTGTGGCGGTGAGTGTGGTCGCGGCACTAATGGTTTTTGTAGTGCCCGAATTAGTCGGTATCTTTACTCATACGAAGAAAGAGCTTCCACCATTAACCGTTGGTCTGATTGCCACTAGCGACTTTCTGCGAAATTGGGGCGTATATTTATTGGCTGGGCTGTTATTAAGTGTCGTGGGTATTCGGCGCTTGTTATTGGAGCCGAGGCGGCAGCTGCAGTGGCATCAGTTTTTGCTGCGAATACCCGGCATTGGCACTGTGTTGGTCGGTATTGATACAGCTCGTTTTTCGTCGACTCTCAGCATTCTTATGGCGAGTGGCGTACCTTTGTTGGATGCCTTGCATATCGCCGGTTCCGTTATGAGCAATCGAGAGCTACAAAAAGCTGCCGCGAAGGTGGCTGATAACGTACAAGAAGGCTCAAGCTTAAACAAAGCGCTATCTCAAGGAGTTTTTTTTCCCCCAATGATGGTTCACATGGTGGCTTCTGGGGAGGTTTCTGGCGAGTTGGAGGTCATGTTAGAGCGTTCCGCAACTAATCAAGAGCGCGAGCTGGAGATGACTTTGGGTACTGTTATGGGTCTGTTTGAACCAATGATGGTGATAGTGATGGGTGGCGTAGTATTGCTTATTGTTCTAGCCATATTGCTGCCGATATTCGATCTGAACACAATGGTGAGGTGATTTGATGAAACATCAGGACGGGTTTTCCCTGATAGAGATTTTGGTGGTGCTGGTGATTATGGGATTGCTTATTAGTGTTGTCGCACCGACAGTACTCAACAGTGCAGATGACGCTCGTATTCAAAAAGTTCAGGCCGACTTTAAAGCGATAGAGACAGCTTTAAAAATCTATCGCTTGGATAATTACGTCTACCCCACGACTGAGCAGGGTCTGATAGCCCTAGTAGAGCCCTCTACCTTGACGCCTGAGCCTCGCAATTTCAAAGCAGGCGGGTATTTACAGGAGGTTCCTGTAGATCCCTGGGGCCGCAACTACCTCTATCTTTTCCCTGGGGAAAATGGCGAGGTTGATATTTTTAGCTACGGCGCCGATGGCTTGCCCGGAGGAGAGGCCCAGAGTGCCGATTTGGGTAACTGGAGCTCGGAGCAGCGCTAGATTGAAAATATCTCCGTCGATTCTCCATGGCCGTAACCCCCTCGCTGTAGAAGGATTCAGCTTAATTGAGCTGCTAATTGCTGTATTAGTCATTGTTTTATTGACGTCTGTAGTGAGCCTTAATGTCGGCCGCGGTGACGGAACCGTAGCGCTGAAGGAGGATGTCAAACATCTGGCTGCACTCATGAATTATGTTCAAGCAGAGGCGGAGATGTCAGGGGTAGATCATGGTTTATATCTTGAGGAAAAGTCTGTTCAAGGGGCGGATAAAACAACGGGCTACTGGCTACGCCGCTACGATCAGGGTTGGGCCGAGCCCAGAGGCAGCCGTGAACTTTTGGCCCCCTTTGTTTTTGATGAAAATGCTGAGCTATTGTTGACTTTGTCAGAGTCTCCAAATGTCGAGATTGGTGAGCGCGATCCCGAATTACGACCTGCTCCGCAGGTGATATTTTTTGCGAGTGGTGAGGTCACTGAAGGACAGCTCGAGTGGATGACCCGGGATACGGGCGAGCTACTTTTTAGTGTTCATTGGAATTTCTTTGGTGATTTTAATTTACAAACATCGGACGAGAGGCTAGATGCTGATCAACGGTAAATCAGCTGAAAGTAGCGGGTTCACCTTAGTCGAGGTCATGGTGGCCTTAGCAATAGTCGCCACTGCAGTTCCCGCGCTGTTGTTTGCACTATTTCAACAACTCGATGGCACAGAGTATCTGCGGGATCGAAGTATTGCGAGTTGGATTGCCACCGATCGAATGAGTGAGCTGCGACTAGTGGTGGCCAAGCAAGGCGCTGTTCCTAAGGGTGAGTTGCTAGGCGAGACACGCTTAGCCGAGCGGGATTGGTACTGGTGGATTGAGCAGCAGGCGACCGAAATTCCGGGCTTTATTCGTGTCGACGTTAAGGTGTCTCTCGAAGTGGAGAGAACACAGCCGCTGCATACTTTGACCGCATTCGTAACGCCGGGTGTTCGCCCGTGAGAAAGTTTGGAGGCGGATTCACGCTGATTGAAGTGCTGGTTGCAATGGCGATTACCGCGGTTATCGCAGTTCTAGCGTATGTGAGTTTGTCTACAGTCATTGTTGGCGTCGATTCGGTTCGTGCTGAAGCTGAAAAAATAAACACAATGAATCGTGCCTTTCAAATTTTCTCCAGAGATATCCGCCAGGTCGTCGACCGTCCGATCTTGGATGAGTTTGGCGGCATGGAGTCTGGCTTAGAGGGAGGCCCGTTGGCTAGGCAGATGTTGGCGCTGACCCGTGCGGGCTGGCACAACTCTGTTGATTTACCGCGTTCGACTTTACAGCGTGTCGCCTATTATCTGGAGGAGGATCGGTTGATTCGGGCAAGTTGGTCAGTACTCGATCGATCGGGCTCTTCAGAGCCCAGAGAAGTGACATTGCTAGAAGGTGTAGAGAGTTTTGATCTGCTGTTTCTCGATGAAATCAGTGCTTTGCGCATCAACAGGGGCATAGATTTAGATCGACGCCTGTGGCTAGAAAATTGGCTTGCCGATGTTTCTCAACCAAATGCCACGATTAAACTGCCTGCGGCCTTGATTATTCGATTGGAAATAAGCGATTGGGGTGAAATAGAGCGTCTTTATGTATTGCCTCCACTTTAAAAAGCAGCAGGGCGGGGCTGCGCTTATTGTTGCGCTGTTGGTGTTTGCCCTCGCCTCGGCACTCATTGTCGGTCTACAGCGAGAGTTTGCCCTGCACCTACAACGTGGAACGAATAGTTTTGTTGCAGAGCAAGGTTGGGCCTATCTTCGCGGTGCTGAATCGTTAGGGGTGGTAGCACTTCAATTAGATGCAGGATCAGATGCGGGTAAAGATAGGCCGGTAGATGATCTGACGGAACTATGGGCAGAAGAAGCGAAGCCCTTCCCATTGACTGAAGGTGGTTGGTTACTCGGTAGTTTGGAGGATTTACAGGGGCGATTTAATTTAAACGGGTTGGTCGGATCTGCTGCGAATGACGGGGCTGCGAGTGATCCATCACCTACAGAAAATGAGGCTCTTGGGGACGGTGGCTCTAAGGATCCTTTGGGGGAAACGAAGTTCAGCGCGGCTCAACGGCAATTTATACGTCTTTTAGGGGCTCTTGAGAATGTGCAGGTCGATCGTCAGCAAGCGATTGGTATTATGCAGTCAGTCGTAGATTTCAGCGACAGTGACACGCGGCGCTCAGTCAATGGCGCTGAAGATGGTGCTTATGAACGCCTCACTCCTCCCTATCGAACCTCTGGGCGACCCCTCGCAAGTGTCAGTGAGCTTCGAAGTGTTGCAGGTGTTACTCCCGAAATTTACAGAGCATTAGCGCCCTTTGTAACGGTGTGGCCGAAAACCGGGGGTGTTCTCAATATTTTGACCGCATCGGCCACGGTTTTACGTAGCTTGCCACTTAACGATCTGCTTGAGCCTTTGTCCAAGGAAGAGGGGCTGCGTCTTGTGGAAGCTAGGGCTGCAGGCGTCATTTTCTCCATAGAAACATTTCTGGAAGATGCGCTTTTTTCAGGGGCAGAAGTCGGCGATTTCACAGCGTTACTCGGTGAGCGCAGTGATTGGTTCTTGCTGTCTGCCTCAGTAGAGATTGCCGAGAGAGAGCTACACTTGTACAGTGTTTTGGAACGGAGTCGCGGGTCAGTGTTAACGCGCTACCGAAGTCAGGGGGAGCTTTGATTAACTCAAAGTCTCAAAGGCTATTTCCCGTGAACGTTACGATAAATCCACGTCGATTGTGAAAGGGCTCGACCAGAATGACGGCGTCTGAAAATCTAGGTGTCCTTAGACTCGATGCACAAGGCTTGCGGCTATGGCGTGCTGGCCAAGAGGCTGTGAGTTTAGATACTAGCGCAGAAAATATAGCGGCAGATTGTGCCTTCGCTGTGCCTGCAGATCGGGCCAGATTAACGGAAATATCAGTCCGTTCGGATGAACATCGGCATCTGAAGCAGGCGCTCCCTTTCATTTTGGAAGATGAGGTAATTGATCCGATTGAGTTGATGCATTTCGCCTTTACCCCCATTGATGGAGATCGTTATTTGGTGGCATTGGCGTCTCAGGCTGATATGGGTTCTTGGCTGGAGTCGTTAGGTGATGACTTTGAGGGGGCATTTGTCCATGAGGCGCTATTTTTGCCGTGGCAGCCGGGTGAGGTCTGTTTGGTGGTAGAGACGCGCTCTGTCCTTCTTCGGTGGGGTCAGCATCAGGGAGCTCGGGTAGAGCATGATTTACTGGCACCCTTGCTGAATGCCTTGCCCACAGCAGCTGACGCAGTGATCGTGTATGGCAGGGACCAGGTCCAGAATTTGGCGCTGTTACCAGACGTTTTGCGGGAGCTTGCGCAATGGCGTCAGGGTCATTTTGGTACCGCTTTGATGCTGGTCGATCGTGGGCAGAAGTTTATCGACATGCGCCAGGGCGCCTTTGCGCCCAGTTTGCCCTTTAAGCGCTGGTGGCAAAGCTGGAAACCATTGGCGATTGCACTGATTATCGGGGCTGTTTTGCAGGTTGCCAGTGATTTGGCTCAATACTGGCGGTTGAAGGACGACAATATTGCACTGCGTGCAGCCATCGAAGAGAGTTATCGACAAGCAAATCCTAGGGGCTCTCTGGTTGATGCTGAAAAGCAATTAGATCGTCAGATTGCTGAATATGCCGTGGGGGTCAAAGGTCTGATCTTCACCGAAATTCTCGATCGAGTTGGTCGAGTAATTGCCGTAAGCAGTGAACTTACGCTGAGCAGCATTAACTACAGTGATAGCGCCGGCGAGGTCAGATTGGACTTGCTTGCCCCGAACTATGATGAGATCGAAGCACTTCGAGAGCGATTCACCACTTCCGGCTTGAACGCAACTTTGGAGACATCCTCACAACGAGATACTCAGGTCAGAGCGCGTCTGAAGGTGACCTTGTGATGTTGGGGGACTGGTTCAACGCGCGCCCTCGGCGCGAGCAACTTTATTTATTATCGATGATCCTCGCTGTGGGTGTGTGGGTCGTAGTGCAGGTCATAATATTGCCTGCTTCTGCGGCAAGACAGCAGATGGAAATCAATAATCAACGGGCTTCTGAGGTGCTGACTCGCGTTGATGCGAAGGCAACGCGCCTTGTAGCTCTGCGCTCTGCGGCGCAGTCCTCGGATCGAAGCAGCCTCACGGCTGCAATCAGTCGAATAAGTAAGCTCGAGGGGCTTGTGGTTAGGCGCCTTCAACCGAACAGCCGTGGTGAGGTGCAAGTGCGTTTCGAGGCAATTAACTATGATGCGCTTGTTAAGTGGCTGTATAGATTAGAAGTTACGGAAGGCCTTTTAGTTATCGACGTAGCGATCGTACGCAGTAGTGGCGCGGGCGGTGTCAACGCAACAATACGTGTTGCTGATCCCGGGTGAAGCTGTTTTCTGTGCGTCTCAGGTTAATGCTGGTGTGCTTGCTGATTTGCTTTTCGGTGTGGCAGGCGCCGGCAAGGCTGGTGGAAATACTACTTCCAGAGAGACTGGTGCTTACGGCTGTTTCAGGTTCATTTTGGTCAGGTGAAGCAGGCCGTAGCGCGTTGCAGTTAGACGATGGAGCCTTGGTTCTCGGCAGGGCAAGTTGGCATTTTTCGCCGCTGTCTCTCTTGCTTTTACGACCCACGGTCACCCTAAGCGTTGAGTGGAGTGGGCAGCAGCTCACCGGGGTGTTTACGCGGGACCTATCGGGCATTGTAGCCATTAAAAATTTTCACGCGCGCTTCGAGAGCGGCCTGATACGTCAGTTTTTACCGCTCTATATTGGTGGCCGCGTCATTGCGGATTTTTCTGAAATTGCTATAGCTTCGGATCAAATTCTAGCACTTGATGGAAAGCTGCTTTGGCAAAATGCTGTCTGGGCAGCCGCAGCCGGTGATGTGCCCTTGGGCGATTACCAATTGAGCTTATCGAGCGATAACAATAGGGTGCAGGGGCAAGTCACGACCCTATCGGGTACGCTGGTGGTGGCGGGGGATGTTGTAGTCGCTGAAAGCGACTACGAAATTGATCTTGACCTGTCGGGTCCTGCAACGACAGACCCAGAATTAGCTGGCGCGCTTCAGCTATTGGCAGCCCCAAAGCCTACTGGATTTGATATGGTTATTAAGGGCAGCTTTTAAACAATAACGCTACTAGGCTCTTAGCGGGACCAAGGATTCAGCGCGTTTGCTAGCTAGGCCACTGATCAGTAGTGATGCCAGGTCGGTCGCTATGTAATGTGCACAGTCTGACAGGTTGGCGGTATGAGTATTCATGCTGGCATTGCTAGGTCAGTGCGTTGATTTTCAGGAAAAACGGCTCGGCGTAAAACGGGCGCACAACTTTAGAGAAGGGGATGTCTAGCTATGACAGCTGCTGCCGGTAACGCACATTGGTCGAGTCGTTTCGCCTTCATCATGGCCTCCGTTGGCTTTGCGGTGGGTCTGGGAAATATATGGAGATTTCCCTACGTCACAGGTGAAAATGGTGGCTCCGCCTTCGTTTTAATTTACTTATTTTGTGCTTTTTGTATTGGCGTTCCCTGTCTTGTCGCCGAGCTTGTTATTGGCCGTCGTGGGCAGAGTAGTCCTCCTGAGTCTATGACGCGGGTTGCAGAGGAGTCGGGTCGCTCTAGGTACTGGGGCTTGGTAGGGGGAATGGGCGTTCTCACCGCATTTGCGATTGCGGTTACCTATGCAGTCGTGGTCGGTTGGGTTTTGTCTTATCTTTCGAAGGCCGCTATGACCGGCTTTGTTGGTATCGATGCTGAAAGCTCATCTGAGGCTTTTGACGTCCTGCTTGCGAACAGTGGTGGCATGCTGTTCTGGACCCTGTTAGGGAATCTTATTGTGGGCACGATTATCTTCTCCGGGGTGAAAGGGGGTATTGAGCGTGCGGTGACGGTCATGATGCCTCTTATGTTTGCGCTGCTTATTGGGTTGAGCATTTACAACATCTTTGCGGGTGGCTTTGTGGAAACGTTGGAGTGGCTGTTCACACCTGACTTCAGCAAGGTTGGGCCTGATACATTATTGGCAGCGATAGGTCAGGCTTTCTTTTCACTCGGGGTCGCTATGGGCGGCATGATGACTTATGGCGCCTACTTGCCCAAAGGTTTTTCGATTACTCGTGCGGCTATTATTGTTGTCCTTGCTGATACCTTTGTGGCGCTGCTCGCAGGCTTTGTCGTCTTTCCAGCGGTTTTCCACTACGGGTTAGATATTGCTAGTGGTGCTGGTCTTATTTTTAAGACTTTGCCGGTAGCTTTTGCGCAAATGCCCGGGGGCCATGTTTTTGCAATTTTATTCTTTATCATGCTCGCGGTTGCTGGCATTACTAGCATGGTGGGATTACTGGAGTCGGTGACCGCATGGGTAAGTGAGCGTTTTGCGATACATCGGCACTTTGGCTCAGCTGTAGTTGTTGCAGCGGTCACGTCGTGCAGCATTGCCAGCGTGCTGTCCTATGGTGTTTGGGCTGACTACAGAATCGCAGGTTTTAACTTTAATGACGTGGCTTTTGCGATCCCCGATAAAATTTTGTTGCCTGCGGGGGGCCTGCTCATTGCCACCTTCGCAGGGTGGTTCATGCTCAGGGTCCACAGTGAAGATGAGCTAAGCACTACGCCTGTTATTTATTCGATATGGCGCCAGCTCGTGCGGTACGTGGCGGTTCCTGCCATTGCGTTTATTCTCATTTCAGGTCTGGTCTGAGGTTCCGCTGATGTTGGCGACATTAACAGATTGGTTATGGACCTATGTCCTCATAGCGATACTTTTGTTGGTCGGATTAAGATTTACTCTCGCCTCTAGATTTGTGCAAATCCGCCTGTTTACGGCAATGTTTGCGCAACTTCGCGTGAGTCGCTCGGCTGATGCAGTCCGAGGTATTTCTGGGTTTCAGGCTTTGCTGGTGAGCGTCGCCGGTCGCGTGGGTGGTGGCAACATTGCCGGTGTCGCCGTTGCAATTACCCTTGGCGGCCCAGGCGCTTTGTTCTGGATGTGGCTCATTGCGCTACTTGGAATGGCGACAAGCGTATTTGAGTGTGCTCTGGCACAGTTGTTTAAACGGCGTCTGGATAATGGCGACTTTCGTGGCGGGCCCGCATTTTATATGCGATACGGGTTGGGTTGGCGCGTGATGCCCGTGGTTTACTCGCTATTGCTATTACTCACTCTCGGTCTGGGCTTTAATGCCGTGCAGGCCTACACCATCACGCAATCGGTAGAGTCAGCGTTTGGCATTCCTGCTTGGCAGACCGGCATCGCACTTACCGCATTGATGAGCATCGTAATTTTTGGTGGCATACGTCGAATAGCGGTTTTTTCAGAGGTGGTCGTACCCGTCATGGTTTTGGGCTATTTCGGGCTGGCTGTCGTTGTCCTCATCATGAATATCGGTCAGGTACCCGCAGCGTTTTCACTCATCATGACCTCAGCCTTTGGTTTTGACGAAGTGATTGGAGGTGGAGTGGCCGCAGCCGTTATGCAGGGTGCCAGACGCGGTTTATTCTCTAACGAGGCGGGTTTGGGCACCGCGCCGAATGTCGCCGCCGTCGCCGATGTCGCCCACCCTGTGTCCCAGGGGCTTATTCAAGGTCTGAGCGTCTTTATCGATACCATCGTTCTGTGTACTTGCACGGCGATGATTATTCTGCTGTCGCCATTGTATCAACCCGGGGCAGAAGGTATTGAGGGCATTGCACTAACCCAGCGAGCGCTTGCTACTCATATCGGGCCTATTGGTGAGCCCTTGGTGAGTATTGCTTTGGTTTTATTTGCAACAAGTAGCATCGCGTATAACTGTTATCTTGGCGAAAACAGCATTGCCTATTTCAATATATCGCCAAAACTTACGATTAACTTTTTTCGGGTGGCGGTTTTGATCCTGATCGCATGGGCATCTTTGCAGGATATGACCACAATTTTTAGTTTCTCCGACCTTACGATGGGCTTGTTAGCCGTGGTAAACCTAGTGGCCTTGTGGGCGCTATTTCCCGTTGGTATGTCGCTGCTGCGAAATTTTGAAGCGACATACAGCGGGTCTACCCCGGTATTCGATCATTCTCAGATGCCTGAACAGGATTTAGATCTTGCAAGCTGGCCTGAGGTGGAGGCGCCGGCCAAAACTGAATAACCGCGATAGTAATCATTGCTGCTGCTAATAAAAGCCACTTCGACGGTGTCATCATCGCGTCTCTGAGAGTGTGACTTTGAAGCGCTTGGTCGTATCACCCCGCTTTGCCGTGAGATAAATCGTATCGCCTACCTTGTATTTTTCCAGGGCCGACAGGTAATCGTCTTGGCTGCGGATAGATTGATCTTCGATGTGGGTGATGATGTCGCCTAGAACAATTTCACCCCGTCTGTTTCGGGTAGCACCTTGTATACCAGCTTCTGCCGCTGGGAGCCCGCGGAGAACCCGTATAATGGCAACCCCGCCAACCCCGTAGCGCTGAGTCCAGCGATCGCTAGCCAGCTCAACGCCCAGCACTGGGCGTAAAATTTTGCCATAGGCGATGAGTTGGGGGATGACCTCTCGAACTAAATTTACAGGGATGGCAAATCCAATCCCAGCACTTCCACCGCTGGGTGAGTAAATGGCGGTATTGACGCCCACCAGTTGACCCAATGAATTCAAGAGCGGCCCGCCTGAGTTGCCAGGGTTTATGGCGGCATCTGTTTGGATTACACCGCTGATTGTACGGTTACTGGGGGAGCGAATTTCCCGGTCTAATGCGCTCACGATGCCAACGGTTAGGCTGGTATCCAAACCAAAGGGGTTGCCAATTGCCAGAACTTTCCGACCAACTGATAGTTCAGCGGAGTCACCTAAGGGTAGTACTGTAAGATCTTTGGGTCGCTCTGAAAGTCGCAGTACCGCAAGATCGCGCTCAGGAGCAACCCCTACAACCTCGGCGGCAAAGTCCTCTTCAGCGATGGTTACCGTCAGCTTGTCTGCACCGGAAATGACATGAAAATTGGTGACAATTAAGCCATCTTCACTCCAGATAAACCCTGACCCAGCTCCCTTGGGAACCTCAAGTACATTGGGTGAAAACATGGTTCTTCGTAAGGCGCTGCTAGTCACTGAAACGACTGCAGGTCTGGCCTGGCTAAAGATGTCGGTCGTGTTTTTTTCGTCATTTGTTGCAAAGGTCAAATAATCAACTTCGGGACTCGCTCGCATGACTGCACTGTAAATACCAACGCAGCACAGCAGAACAACTAGAGGCCAGCGTCGTAGGGTGTCGAGGAACGTTTTCATTGGTTTTGCAACGCTATGATGCGATCTTCAAGTGAAGGGTGCGAGCGAAATAAGTCAGCAATGCCCGCCTTGCCCGGGCGAATACCAAACGCGGTGAGCTCACCGGGGAGTTCACTAGGCTGTCCTTGATCAGTGCGCAGCCGTTGCAGTGCTGCAATCATGTCTTGCGGTGTCGTCAGACTGGCGCCTGCGGCATCGGCTCGATATTCCCGCCATCGTGAAAATTTCATCACTAACATGCTGGCCAAAAATCCGAGCGCAATCTCCGCCACGATGGTCACGACAAAGTAGCTGATGCCGTAGCCGCGGTCATTCTTAAATACAACGCGGTCTATGGTGTGACCGATAATTCTCGCAGCAAACATGACAAAAGTGTTTACCACGCCCTGAATCAGGGTGAGCGTTACCATGTCACCGTTGGCCACATGCCCAAGTTCATGGGCAAGCACCGCGCGGACCTCATTAGGTGCGAACCGTTGAACTAATCCGCTACTGACAGCCACTAATGCATCATTGCGATTCCAGCCGGTAGCGAAAGCGTTTGCCGAGTTGGAAGGAAAAATACCAACTTCTGGCATTTTTATACCGGCTTCGGTCGCAAGACTATTCACCGTGTCTAGCAGCCATTGTTCATCTTTGTTTTGGGGCTCTTTGATCAGGACAGTGCCAGTGCCTCGCTTGGCCAGCCATTTGGATAACAGCAGCGAAATAAATGCCCCGCCAAAACCAAAGAGGGCACAAAATACCAAAAGTGCAGATAAGTTGAGGTCGACGCCATTAGCATCGAGTACGCCACTGAACCCGAGCAGATTGAAGATCAAGCTGACTAAAACTAAAACTGCTAGGTTAGTCCCTAAAAATAAAAGAATACGCAATTTCAAATGTCTCCAGTGTGACTCTCATCAGTCTTAGAGATAGGGGTAGGCGGCCCTTTTTCAAGGGGGGCTATCTCTAGGCTCTCTTGACCGTTTAACTTGGCCTCGTCTTCGGCATCCGGTAAGGGAATTGTCGAAACCTCTAGCTTGGGTAGTTTTCCGTCAACAAGGTTCAATGTGAGAATGTCACACCGTAGAAGAACGTCTTTAGAGCTCAATTCGAAGACGCTGTTTACGGCTTCATCTCGATGGGTCAGGGCGAGGACACGACTGCTGTCCTGACCGTCAACCCATCGTTTGCCCCGGCCCCAATAATGGCCATCGTGGTTACTTACAATAAAAACCGTGCTCATGAGATACCTTGGATGTTGTATTGTGTTGCGGAGGGTTATTGGGTTGCGGTGTCTTTGACCAAAAAGTCTTTGGCTTCGTTGATTTTTGCGGCTAGGTAGTCATTTCCTCCGCGGTCAGGATGGATTTTTTGGATAAGGCTTCGATGCGCGGCTACGATATCGTCCCGTGTGGCATCTTCGCTTAAGCCCAGGACCGCGAGAGCCTCGCTGCGGCTTATAGACGCTGTAGAGGATTGCTGGGCTTGTTCGCTGGTGTCGTCCTGCTGCCAGCCATTAGGAAATCGCTGCTCCAAATAGCTTGTTAGAAGTTGTTCGGAATCGGCATCATGCTCCCGGCAATAGTTTAGTAACGTCCCAAGTTGCTCTCGACTCATCTCGGCGAGAGTCCAGTCGACAAAAGGCCCTGCCAACACCTCGCCTTGAAGCTCGCCACTGCTGTGATCTAGGCTCATTCGAAGTAATTCGGTTTTTACTTCCGAGTGCTGACCGGTTGGCTTGGAAGTTTGACGTGTCCACTGCTGGAGTAAGGGAAAGGCGCGAATTAATATTGGCAATGTTTGACGTGCCGCGACTAATAAGCCCGTGAGAGCAGCGCCAACCCAATGCATTTTCCCCATCGCGGTGAGCACGATTGCAGCCAGAGCAGCGGCACCCAGTATGAGCTGAATATACCCACTACGGCGCTTATGCGGTGGCATGGATTGTATGCGACGCACCAGAAGCATCAGTGCGATAACGATGGCAAGTAGCAGGATAATTCTTGGCACGGTTCAGAGGTTTCCGTTTTGGTGAAGCTGCTCTGAGTTTACTTCGGCAACTGGGCAAGTAAGAGTTTATCACTCTCAGTGCCAGATTGAGTGAGTGCGTAACGCCCTCCGGTCGCGTAACGCGCTACGGCACCGAGTAGCAGCCGCAAAACCCCGGCACTTTCACCCCCAAGAGCAGCATAGGCGCCGCCGCTTATCCGCGCAATTTCCGAAAAAATACGTGCGGCTGTGGGATCGGAGCCCTCCTGGAAAGTGAAAATCGGCTGTCCTTTAATTCGGCATTGGCCGGCAAGACCCAACAAAAGAGCGGGCTGCTCCTCCACTGCGTCGCCTATAAAAATTAAAGCGCGTATGGGCGTTGCCGGAGTTCCCACTTCGAGGTAATGGGTGAGTAAGCGAGCAATTTGCGTAGGACCACCCTGGCAGGTCACGTCATCCATGCGAGCTCGCAGGTCTGACCCCGAGCTTAACCAGTGGCTAGTATTAAATTCATTCAAACCTCTGTAATAACAAAGCTGAATAGCAAGACCTGAAGTTCCAGCGGTGGCATCGTAGAGTTCACGATGGTGTCGCTTTGCTGATTGCCATGTAGCCTCTCTACTAGCCGTGGCGTCGAGGGCAAACAACAGCCGCGATTGCCTGCTGCTAATCGTACGAATAGCTTTAGCCTTGCCGACGAATGCAGCAACATCTGATTGGATGGCTTTAGTGGGGAGATCTTTACTGATGAGCTTTCATCTCTAACTGTGGAAACAGCAGTGATGAGACCTTGATGAGCGCCGTTGGTCAAGTCACCAAATGAGTTGTGCGGCGCTCGGTGTTAATTATTGCCCAGATAGGATTAGTTGGGTTCGTTTTTGGTGTCAATGGGTTATCTCAGAGGCGTTAAATTTAGAGGGGTATCAGTAGGTCTCGATCGAGTGCTATCAAAAATGTATAACTGTATTTGTGGCAATGGGTGGAGGTTCGCTAAACTTCCACCTCAAACAGTCATTGCTGAGTGGTCACATGAGCCTTTTTGATATACGCCGTAAACGGGCATTACCGACTGCAGAGACCGCCTTGGGCGGCCGGACTGCCGCTATGTCGGTGACTAACAACCATGTTGTCTCTGGCCATCCTATATGCCCTCCGTTTCCCGATCATCTCGCCGTTGCCATGTTCGGTATGGGGTGTTTTTGGGGTGTTGAGAAGAAATTTTGGCAAGCTCACGGTGTTTTTACCACCGCAGTAGGTTACGCGGCAGGCGTCACCCCAAACCCCAACTACAAAGAGGTCTGCTCGGGGCAAACGGGACATAACGAGGTGGTTTTGGTGGTCTTTGATCCAGAGCAGGTAAGCTACCACGCGCTTTTGAGCTTATTTTGGGAGGGTCATAATCCCACCCAAGGAATGCGGCAAGGGAATGACTTAGGGACGCAGTATCGCAGTGGTATTTATTGCTTTGACCAAGACCAGCGTGTCGCGGCCATAGGCTCCAGAGATCGTTACCAGCAGGGCTTAACCGCATCTGGGTTCGGTGAAATCACCACCGAAATTTGCGATGCGCCCATCTTTTATTACGCGGAAGACTATCACCAGCAGTACCTACACAAAAATCCTGCTGGCTACTGCGGTTTGGGTGGCACTGGTGTCGTGTGTCCAGTAGGTACAGGTGTAAATGAGTCACTGCCTCAATCGGGTTAAGCCGACAAAAGCGATGGTAATTTTGGGCTGGGGTAGGCGTTCAAACTGATTCAGTTCATTGGGTCAAAGTTCTACCCAGTACCGCTGGGACAGTGGTGTCTACGCTCAAAATACGTGACCCTAAGCTTCTAGGTTGCGCGCCAGACCGGCAAGCCAAGTCAACTTCATAAGGTATGAAGCCTCCCTCAGGGCCAATCATGATCACATGAGGCCCCAACAGCGAGGTCTCTAGGGGTGGGAAGTCCCCGGGGTGGAGTAAAAATATGGGGTTTTTGCCGGCAATTCCTGCGAGCTGGTCCTCAACGAAGGGTTTAAAGCGGCGATGCAGGGTTACAACGGGCAGTCGGGTGTCGCCACTGCGCTCAAGCCCTGCCAATAATGCCTCACGTATTTTCTCAGGTTTTAGCAGAGGACTTTGCCAGTAGCTTTTTTCGACGCGATAACTCTGAATAATGTGGATGTCTCGCACGCCGAATTCAGCGCAGCTGCGCAGGGTTCTCCGTAACATTTTTGGGCGAGGAAGCGCTAAAACTAGGGTTGTAGAGTGGTAGGGTAGCGGAGCATCCATGAGTTCGACACGCAGTTCCAGTGTCACCTCATTCATTGATAATATCAGCCCGGTTCCTGTGGCGCCGTTAATCACGCCCACACGCAGACTGTCGCCCTCAGTGCTATGGAGAACGTCGCGGACATGTTTATGCCGCCGACCACTCAAGCTAACAATCTGATCCGAGGAAACTTCAGTGGCCTCGAGAAGAATAATATTCACCCAAAGATCCTTAGGTCATCCAGAGGTCATAGTCATCTGCGGAAGACACTTCACCCTCAACGAGATCGCCGGGTTTTAATCCGGGAGGTGCTGTGAGATGCACCACGCCATCGATCTCTGGAGCATCAGCGATGCTCCGGCCTATAGCGCGATCACCCTCAACTTCGTCGATAAGAACGGCTTGGGTGGTGCCCACCTTTTTGGCGAGCTTGTTTGCACTAATCGTTTGCTGCCTTGCCATAAAGGCATCCCAGCGCTCTTGTTTGACTGTTTCGGAAACGTGGTTGGGCAGTTCATTGGCGGTGGCTCCTTTTACGGGGGAGTATTGAAAACAACCTGCCCGGTCAATTTGAGCCTCGTCAATAAAGTCGAGTAATTCTTGAAATTCAGCCTCAGTTTCACCGGGGTAGCCAACAATGAAGGTGGAGCGCAAGGTAATGTCGGGGCATATATCTCGCCAACGCTTGATGCGCTCTAGGGTTTTTTCGGCGGCAGCAGGTCGTTTCATACGCTGTAGCACCGAAGGGCTTCCGTGCTGCAGGGGGACATCGAGATAGGGTAGGATTTTTTTCTCAGCCATGAGTGGAATGAGAGCGTCCACGTTTGGATAGGGATAAACGTAATGCAGACGAACCCAGATGCCGAACTCCCCTAGAGTCTTGGCAAGTGTTAACAAATCAGATTTCAGGGGCCTGCCCTCCCAGAAGTCCGTGCGGTACTTGAGGTCAACACCATAGGCACTGGTATCTTGTGAAATGACTAATAACTCTCTAACACCCGCTCTCACCAGAGCTTCAGCTTCACGCATGATATCCCCGATGGGTCGACTGACAAGATCACCCCTCATGCTAGGAATAATGCAAAATTTGCAGCGATGATTGCAGCCCTCTGAAATCTTCAAATAGGCATAGTGTCTAGGGGTTAGCTTTACTCCCTGAGCTGGAATTAAGTCCCTTAAGGGATCTGGTTGGCGGGTCATTGGTATGACCTCATGCACCGCACCAACAACCTCTTCGTAGGCCGCCGGTCCGGAAATACCTAAAATATTGGGGTGAAGATCTTGGATGCGTCGAGCATCGTCGCCCTTGCCCATACAGCCAGTGACCAGAACGCGACCGTTTTCCTGCACAGCTTCACTAATAGCCTCAAGCGACTCAGCTTTAGCGCTATCAATAAAGCCGCAGGTGTTGACGATAACAACCCCCGCATCCTCGTAGTTAGGGGTGACCTCGTAACCGTCGGAGCGGAGCTGGGTAAGAATACGCTCTGAGTCAACGAGTGCTTTGGGGCAGCCGAGGGAGATAAAGCCAACTTTTTCAGGATTCGTGGTCATAACGTTAAAGGTCGCTTGAGGCAAGTTGAAGTGACGAAAAGGGACGCAGTGTACCTGTGAAGTCCTTACAACCTCAAAGTTGCCTAGATCCGGGTGCGCTGTGCGTACCGACTTTCAGCTCTTTCCTCACAAGAGAAAGTAAAAGCAAGCGGTCCTCACGGTTGAGAAAAGTGCCGATTTCGACAGTTTGTTCCCGATTATGTATGGCGAGCTTCGGCCCCTCCCAGGGGTGCTGTTCGGGAGTAACAGCCAAGGATGATTCTTCTCGGCTGAACTGCCAGCTTCTTCGGGGGGCGTAATGCCCAATATCGATCTTCACGCTGTTTTCATCGAGAGTAATGACATGCCTGTATTGAAGCTTCCAATTAACATAGTAAAGCGCGGCACCCAGAGAAATAAGTTCTGCCCCTGCAAAGGGCAAAATGGGCCAGGCTCCGAGTAAAGCAAAGCCTATTGCGGCACCGAGAGACGGGACCGCGATTGCCGCAAGCAGCCAGAGATTATTCCGCCAAGTGGAGGAGTGATCGGGCCTCGCAAAAATTGTACAAACACCGTTTTTCTGAGAGCTACTCACCACGATGACGTTCCTCAAAGGTTGCTAGGCTATTACGCAGATACCGGTACAAGTGGACTAGCCGGGTCGCAAGGTGAAGAGTCCGGTTATATCAAAGGGCGGGGGGGAGTACGCGCGCAAATTTCCTTGGGTGAGCGGGTGCTTGAACGTGAGCTGGCAGGCGTGCAATAGCAGACGTGGCGCTGCAGCCAGTGCTTTTTGATGGGCGTAAAGATCGCAACCCAATATCGGGTGACCCAATGCCATAAGGTGTATGCGCAGTTGATGTGAGCGCCCGGTAATGGGCTTAAGTTCTAGTAAAGTGGCGCTGGGCTGCCGGTCAAGCACACGATAGTGGGTGACGGATGGCTTGCCGGTTTCTGTGCAAATCTTCTGCCGAGGTCGGTTGTGCCAGTCACGGATGAGCGGCAGGTCTATTTGTCCTTGATCATCTTTCACCTCACCATAGACCAATGCGCGATAAGTTTTTAGAACGGTGCGATCCTGAAATTGCTTATTGATGGCTACTAGCGTTGCTTTATTTCTTGGAACCACCAAGATGCCACTCGTATCAAGGTCGAGTCGATGCGCCGCGGCAACGCCCGGAAAGAGGCGTTCTAGTCGAGTGATAAGACTGTCGCGGTTGAGAGGGTGACGCCCCGGAACGCTGAGGAGAAGGTGGGGCTTGTCGATGATTAGCAGGGAATCATCGGCATAGAGGATGCGAATGCTTTCACGGCTATGGGGCACAAGATACGGAGGGAGTTCCATGCCAGTTTCAGGCTCAGAGGTCATGGCTTTTTAACAGTTCTTGCCGAGGGCCTGCTGATAGCGCGGTATGGTGTTAGCGATTCCCCAGCGAAGAGCATCCACTGTAAAGGAATGGCCAATAGAAACCTCTTCAAGGTGGGGCACTTTGAAGTCAGGTAAGTTGCTCAAGTTTAGATCATGTCCTGCGTTAACGCCGAGTCGCGCAGCGAATGCTGCTTCTGCAGTTTCTTGAAAAGCAGCGAGGCTTACCTCAAAGTCGCCGACCTCGTGAGCGCGAGCATAGCTCTCGGTGTAGAGCTCGATACGGTCAGCGCCTAAACTGGCGACAGTTGCCATTGCGCTGGGATCTGGATCCATGAATAAGCTGACGCGGCAGCCTAAATCCTTAAAAATTTTGATGAGTGGTTCGAGTCGCTTGCCATCTCTTGCAACATCAAAGCCATGGTCAGAGGTCAGTTGTTGGTCGCTATCAGGGACTAAAGTCACTTGTGCGGGACTTATGGCTTGCACCAGCGCTATAAATCCAGGGTAGTCCCCCACATGTGGTTGATCGCTGGCACGGGGCTCAGTGAAGGGGTTGCCCTCAATGTTAAGCTCGACGTCAAGGGCTGACTGAAGGTCAAAGCAATCTTGCGCGCGAATATGTCGTTGATCAGGGCGTGGATGAACTGTTATCCCGTCAGCACCTGCAGAGATACACATTTCGGCATGGGACACAATATTGGGAACCGTCGTGACCCGTGAATTGCGAACTAGCGCAATTTTATTAAGATTTATGCTGAGTGCTGTCATTTTCCCGGAATGCGTACCACTTTTTTGATCACGATCGCCTCTACTGGGACATCTTGAAAGGGGCGTTGCCCTGCATTGGTAACCATTAGTCCCGTGTCGGTGTCTGCGGTCGCGATGAAGTCGACCACACCCATTCCCTTTTCGACTTCGCCGAAGACGGTATACCCCTCTTTCCCCGGAGCCCAGTCAAGCTGGAGGTTGCTGCGCTGGTTTATGAAAAACTGTGCCGTTGCTGAATCGGGTTCACTGGTTCTTGCCATAGCGATCGTGCCACGTATGTTGTGCAGTTTATTGCGACTCTCGTTGACAATGGGCTCGCCGGATTCTTTTTCCGTCATCGCCGTGGTAAAGCCGCCACCTTGCACCATGAAATTGCGGATGACGCGATGAAATATGGTTTCGTTATAAAACCCGCTGTCGACGTAGGCGAGGAAATTTTTCACCGTAACCGGAGATTTTTGCGGATAGAGTTTGAGGGTTATATCCCCGGCTGATGTGACGAGCTTTACGCGCACGGTACTCGCATTTTCTTGCGCGAACAGCGCGCCTGAACTTATAAATAGCGCAAGCAAAACAAAAATTCTGCAAAAGTGTTTCATAGAGGGAGCTTCCTGTAGAAAAATAACAATTGCTTAGGACCAGCCATCATTTCGGCGTCGTTTAGGTACCAGCTTAGGGGCAAGTGCCATAATAATAACGCCTAGTAGCACAGCGAGAGCGCCATCGATGATTTGGTTACTTTCTATACGCTCCTGCAGCCTAACATTTTCCAATTTTAAAAGTTCGGCTTCAGAGCGTTTTGTTTCCAGGCTTTTGGCCAGTGACTGGTTTCGCGAATCTAATTCAATAGCCGCTCCGGAGATTTGCTTTATTTGACTCAGCTCAGCCTCATTGGTGGCGAGCTTTTTCTTGAGCTCTGCGAGCTCGCCATCGGCTTCATAGGCAACCGATTGCGAGTCGTCCAACATGCTACGTATTTTGTTTCTGTCTGCTTCTAGCTCGGCATATTGCCGCTCAGCCTCTTGAAGAAGCAACTGGCTAGGTTTTTCTACCTGAATGTACTGTGCTCGCAGCCAGCCTCGAGTACCGCCCCGGGTTTCAACCTCTGCCCAAATGCCGTCTTCAGAGAGGCTGAATTGGGTGATGGGTGTGCCTGACGACAGCCCTTTATTGACGATGCGGTACTCACCTCCGGCGCCACTGCGCACTGGCACTAGAATTTCATCAGTGATGTAGCGCTGCTCTTCGCCGAAAGATAGTGCTGGAATTGCGCCTTGTAGCAATAGCAGCCCGATCGTTGTAATTGACGGCCAAATCCGGCTTTTATTCGGGGTCATTGATGGTTCTCCTTGTCTTTTATTGCCCTGCTACCGGCAAAATAAAGGCCATTCGCATGTCTCATGATTCACCGCGGTCTTGACGGACACTCTCAGCTTTGACCCAAGGCCCGATCATGATCATTGTGATGACCATTATAAATAACGTAAAGCCTATACCCGACCACAACTTGTAGGATACCCAGGTCGACTCTGAAAATTGGTAAGCCACAAATAAGTTGAGTGCGCCAACCATAGAAAAATGTCCCACCCATACCCAGCAAATTCGTTGCCAAATAGCCTGAGGTATCTGAATTTGCGCGCCCATAAGCCGCTCAATTAGATTTTTGTCGCCCCAAAATTGTGAAATGGCGAAAGCGATTGCCATGCCCCAATTAAAGACGGTCGGCTTCCACTGAATGAAAAGCTCGTTTTTAAAAAACAACGTAGCGCCGCCAAAAACGAACACGGCAGCACTCGTCCATAGCAGGCGCTTTTCCAGATACCCTGTTAACCACCATTGCAGCGGCAGTATGAGAAGCGTCGCCATAAGCAAGGCCTTGGTCGCGCTGTATATCCCATCAACTGTATGCGACCAGCCCAGAAGGTTAATCGTGCTCCCATCCATTTGGTAAATGACAAAAAATAGAACAATGGGAACGAATTCGGCCAGCTGTTTCATAGGCTAGGTCGCGGTGCTGCTGGGTAAAACTTTTGCTGCGTCGTCTCAATCATGATCTCTGGTAACCTTACGCCTTAATTTGTGCAGAGTTTAAAACCCTTGCTGATTGACTTCCACACACACACGACTGCATCCGATGGCGCGCTATCACCTTCGCAGCTGCTTTTGAGGGCGGCTGAGCGGGGTGTCCAGGCGCTTGCACTGACTGATCACGATACGCTCTCGGGCTGGCAAGCGGCTCAAGCCCTAGAGGCTGACGGTATAGCCATTGTTTGTGGCGCAGAGTTGTCTTGCCAGTGGGGTGGTGCAACGATTCATGTTGTGGGCCTGAATGTCAATGCAAATTCTGAGGCGTTGGTTGGCATGCTTGAGCACCTGCAGCAGTTACGTCACGATCGAGCAGCGAAAATTGGGGCTAAACTTGAGCAGTTGGGTGCCCCAGGCGCGTTAGCTGGGGCTCAGGCGTTGGCTGGGGAGGCGGCGATTTGCCGTCCTCACTTTGCGCACTGGCTAGTTTCTGAGGGATACATGCCAACGGTAAGCCGCGCGTTCGATAAATGGTTGGGTAATGGCAAACCGGGAGACATCAAAACCTTATGGCCAAGTCTTGCTGAAACCGTTGCAGTGATCGCAGCCGCGGGCGGGGTGCCGGTGCTTGCGCACCCGTTAAAATATCGTTTCACGCGAACAAAATTACGAGCAATGTGTGACGCGTTTTCAAGCGCAGGGGGCGCGGCCATTGAGATAGTCAACGGTCGTCAGTCGGATTCGGAAATTGTCGCTCTCAAGCGGCTTGCGAAGGATAAAGACCTAATGGTGTCACTGGGAAGCGACTTTCATCGGGAATGGGCGCATGGCGCTGATCTCGGTGTTGATACAAGCATCGCAGGAGACGTGGCGGGTGTTTGGGAGATGATCCTTTGAGCCAATTTTTTGCAATTCACCCAGAGACGCCCCAACTTCGCTTGGTTCGCCAGGCGGTGGAAATTTTGCGATCGGGCGGGGTTATCGCCTATCCGACAGATTCTGCCTACGCGTTGGGATGTCGTTTGGGAGATAAGCGCGCGCTAGAGTGCATTCGGCGGATTCGAAAGCTTGATGATAATCACAATTTCACGTTGGTATGCCCGGACCTATCCGTGTTGGGGGCTTATGCCAAGGTTGATAATAGTGCTTATCGACTGATTAAGAATGCCACGCCGGGGCCCTACACGTTTATTCTCGAAGCAACGGGAGAGGTGCCGCGGCGCCTGCTGCATCCTCGCAGGAAAACCGTGGGAGTTCGCGTTCCAGACAATGCCATCACACAGGCGCTGTTGGCTGAATTTGCAGAACCCATCATGAGTGTGACTTTGCAACTGCCCGGGGATGATTATCCCCTGACTGACCCCTATGACATTCGGACAACACTAGAGCATGACGTGGCGCTGGTCATAGATGGTGGCTTTTGCGGTCTTGAGCCCACCACCGTGATCGATTTGTCGGCTGATAGCTACGAGGTATTGCGCGAAGGCTTGGGTGACATTAGTCGACTCGCTTTGGGCTGAATTTCCCACTCTATGGCAGACGCCGCGAGGGTACTGCGGTATGATCGCTACGTGAATATTACAAGCCCCCCTGATGTGCCTGAACCTGTGGATGAGTCTCCAACACTTCGTCCTGCCGATGGTGTAGAGCGTCGTTTAAGTAATCCCCAGCAAGGTGAGATGCCTTTTGCGATCGTTATGGGGCATGAGATGACTGAGCTCCCCAAGGATCTCTACATACCACCTCAGGCTCTGGAAGTTTTTCTTGAGGCCTTTGAGGGGCCCCTTGATTTGCTGCTTTATCTTATACGTCGCCAGAATCTCGATATTTTAGATATTGGCGTGTCTCAAATTACGACTCAGTACATGGAATATGTCGAGCTCATGGACGCTATGCAGTTCGAGTTGGCCGCCGAGTATTTGCTAATGGCGGCAATGCTGGCAGAAATTAAATCACGCATGTTACTGCCGCGTGCTGCCGATATTGAGGAAGACGAGGAAGATCCAAGAGCGAATTTAATTCGCAGGCTTCAGGAATACGAGCGCTTCAAGCAGGCAGCAGAGGAGATAGACGGGCTTCCTCGGGTAGAGCGTGACACGTGGGTTGCAAAGATTGAACCGCCAGATCTCAACCGCGACAGGCCCCTTCCAGACCTTGATATGCGTGAGCTCTTGGTTGCTTTAGGTGAAGTGCTCAAACGGGCAGACATGTACGAAAGCCATCAGATACAGCGAGAGTCTCTGTCGACCCGGGAGCGCATGTCGGATGTGCTTGAGGTACTTCGGTCCAGCAATTTTGTGCCTTTCGTCTCTCTGTTTAAGGCTGAGGAAGGACGATTAGGAGTAGTCGTTACTTTCTTAGCCATAATGGAGTTAATAAAGGAGTCACTGGTGGAAATTGTACAAACCGAGGGCTTTGGGCCTATCCATGTCAAGGCGAGGATCGATTGATGGCGGAAACGGGATTGGTCCAAATTCTCGAGGGCGCATTAATGGTGGCTGGAGAGGCGCTGTCTATTCAGCGGCTCAGTCAGCTTTTTGATGAGTTTGATCGTCCTGCTAACACAGACTTACGGGAGGCCCTCGATGAAGTCGGGCGGCGCTGTGAGGGTAGGGGTTATGAGTTAGTACAGGTGGCTACCGGCTATCGGTTTCAGGTGCGGCAAAACTTGTCTACGTGGGTTGGGCGGCTCTGGCAGGAGCGCCCGCCGCGCTATTCCCGAGCACTGTTAGAAACGCTATCACTTATTGCCTATCGCCAGCCGATTACGCGCGGTGAAATTGAGGAAATTAGAGGTGTTGCGGTCAGCACAAATATTGTTAAAACGCTACAGGAGCGCGACTGGGTTCGTATCGTAGGCCATCGCGACGTGCCAGGCCGGCCAGCGATGTATGCGACGACAAGACAGTTCCTTGACTATTTTAATCTTAAATCCCTCGAAGACTTGCCGCCATTGGCGGAGATTAAGGATTTAGAAAATCTCTCGGGTGATCTTCCCCTCGAAGTATTGAGCGCAGAGATTTCAGAACCTGAAGTGGAAACAGATACGGAAATGCCGGTTAAAAGTACTGAGGCGGGTACTGACCCTTCAGTAGACACCCCATCAGATGAGAGTGCAGCAGAGGAGGCGGCGCTCGGCGAGAGTAATGCAGAAGAGCCTGCCCAGCAAAGCCTCGCCTCGGAAGAAACCTTGGCAGAGGGTGTTTTAGAGGACGATGTCGCAGAAGATGAAGCGTCAGTTGAAGCGCCCTCAGAACAAAAAATGACTGACGGGAATGTCGCAACAGAGCACGCCTCCGATGAGATCGGTGTAGATGGAGAGCTGCTAAATGAGCAAAGCCCCGCGCCCGCCAAATAAGAGGGCGGTAGAGCCGCCGCCCGAGCCTGGGAAAGGCGATAAATTACAAAAAGCCTTGGCAAAAACTGGTCTTGGGTCACGCCGTGAGATTGAGCGCTGGATTGAGCAGGGTCGCCTCACGATTGGTGGACGCAAGGCGAAGCTCGGCGATCGCGTGATGTTAGGAGAGCGGGTCACTTTAGACGGCAAGCCAGTGGAACTCGATGAAACTGAGAGAGTTCGATGTCTTCTTTATCACAAACCCGTTGGAGAAGTTTGCTCGCGTAAAGATCCCGAGGGTCGGCGTACAGTTTTTGACTCGCTACCTGAGTTACAGGGTGGTCGCTGGATCGTTGTGGGTCGATTAGATTTTAATACATCAGGACTGCTACTTTTTACTACTGATGGCGAGCTCGCACATAAAATGATGCATCCCAGCAGCACTATCGAGCGTGAGTACTTGGTGAGGGTCATGGGCAATGCCACCGACGAAATTCTCGATACCCTCCGCGCGGGGGTTATTCTTGACGACGGGCCGGCAAGATTTACCGATATCGTTGACGGCGGTGGCGATGGCATTAACCGCTGGTTTTATGTGGTCTTAATGGAAGGCCGCAATCGCGAGGTACGTCGTCTTTGGGAGTCCCAAGGCCTTACGGTATCGCGTTTGAAACGTGTGCGTTACGGCGAGGTTTTCATCCCCTCAAAGTTGAAGAAGGGAGAGTGGACCGAGTTGCCAGATCGTGATGTGGAGGTGCTTTACGGTATGGCGAAGTTGCCTGCCAAGCCGATTATGCCGCTAGGTGATAAATCACGAGCGAAGCTTGAACGCCTTGCTAAAAAGTCGGGCAGAGAGACTGTGCGGCGCTTGGCCAGTGGCAAAGGCGGATTTCAGCGGCGTCGCAAGTAAACTAACTCTGCGCGCTGAGTGCACTACCGTTGATAGCCTTGCTGTCATCACTCATTAGATACAACCAATGGGGCATTAAGGCGTCAGGGTCAGGGTTGGTGTTTGGAGGCTCGGCAGGGTAGGCCGTGCGCCGCATCGCGGTGTTGACGGCGCCGGGATTAAGACTGTTGACCCGAATGTTGCTGATTCCGCCTAATTCGTCTGCAAGTACTTGCATCAGGCCTTCGGTGGCAAACTTTGACACCGCATAGCCACCCCAGAAGGCCCGGCCCTTGCGCCCGACCCCCGAACTGGTAAATACGACAGATGCCAATGGTGCCAGCTCTAGCATCGGCAGCAGGGCTTGAGTCAGCATAAATGCTGAATTGACGTTGACTTGCATCACCTGGTGCCAAAGCGCTGCACTGGTTTGAGCTAAGGGCTTACGATCCCCGAGCAGGCTGGCATTGTGCAGCAGGCCGTCGAGTTTGGGGATTGACGTTGCTAGCTCTGCTGCGAGGGCAACTAAATCATCGTGGCCAGCCTTTGCCAGGTCTGTCGGTATAATCCCAGGTAGGGCACCACCCTCGGTAACGATAGTGTCATAAACGGCCTCAAGCTTGGCTTCTGTCCTGCCCAACAACAGGACCTCGGCACCATGCCGTGCGAATGTTAGAGCGGCGGCTTTCCCAATTCCATCGCCAGCCCCGGTAACTAATATTGTCTTTCCCGCCAACGCATTGGGTTGGGGGAGCCACTGTTCCGGTAAAAACGTCATTGAATTAATTGCCTGATAAAGGTGGTGAGTTCAAGACTAGACGAGACGGTTTTGTCTGCCTCCCAGGACCGAGGGTCTTCTCCGGCGCCTAAATAACCGTAGGCAGCTGCAATGGTGTAGCAGCCCGCGCGCTGACCCGCTTCAATATCTCTTTTGTGATCGCCGACGTAAATAGCACGATGAGCCTCACATTTAAGTAGGGAGCAACAGCGTAAGATAGCCTCAGGATGGGGTTTGGGTTGTGTTACTTCGCAAGGTGTTACCAAGGCGTCGGCGGGTGGGGCAAACGCCATGGCCGTCATCAGTGGTTCTGCAAAACGACGCATTTTGTTGGTTACCACACCCCATGGAATATGTTGAAGACTGAGTTCTTGCAAGAACACTCTCAAACCCTCGTAGGGCTGCGCCGAGCTGCCAAGTTGATCCTCATAAGCGTTTAGAAATTCATCGCGAAGCTCGTCAAAACCGGGCATCTCGGGGGTGCAATTAAAGGCTAATTCAATCAAGCCTGCGGCGCCGTCAGAGACCACAGACTGGATGCTTTGGTCCGCGAGTTCTTCTAGGTTTCGAGCTCGTCGCATCTGCTGAACTACTGTGACAAATTCACTGGCGGTGTCAACCAGAGTGCCATCGAGGTCAAAAAGCACTGCCTCAGGTTTGTTGTGTGAAGGCATTTGTTTAGGGTGCCTTTGGCTTGGTCGCCCTAACCATATAGTTGACCGACACATCGCGTGGGTGCAGGCGATAATGCTGGGTGAGAGGGTTGTAGGTAAGCCCGCACATGTTAGTGAGAGTGAGGCCCGCTTGGCGAACCCAGTTGGCTAATTCTGAAGGTTTAATAAATTTGCTGTAATCGTGGGTGCCTTTGGGCAGCAGATTCAGAATGTATTCTGCCCCAACGATGGCAAAGGCAAACGCCTTAGGGTTTCGATTGATTGTGGAAAAGTATAGATCGGCGCCGGGTTGCGCTAAATCTGCGCAGGCCTGAATAACGGCGCTAGGATCGGGCACATGCTCCAACATTTCAAGACATGTCACAACGTCATAAGCTGCGCCTCCACGTTCTGCCAGCTGCTCAGCGGTGATCTTTTCGTAGTCGATGTTTAAGCCGCTCTCGAGTTGATGGAGGCGCGCTACACTCAAGGGCGCCTCCCCCATATCAACGCCTTTGACTGCTTTGGCGCCACGCCACGCCATGGCCTCTGTTAGCAAGCCGCCACCGCAACCCACGTCGAGCAAGTTCTTTCCGGCGACATTAGAGTGCTCATCAATCCAGCCAGCTCTTAGGGGGTTAATCTCGTGAAGAGGCTTGAACTCAGAGTTGGGATCCCACCAGCGCGCTGCTAGGGCTTCAAATTTCGCGATTTCTGCCGGATCAACATTGGGTGGTGTGGTCATGAAAGGTGATTTCCAGTTGGATCAATAGAGGCCTTATGGGCCTTGAATTTTTCGGGCCAGCGAGCGGCACGTGCTGAGATCTCAGCTGGCGCCAGTGTAAGGGGCTTGCCATCACGGACCAACGGCTGTCCCGCTACCCAGCTGTGCGTTAATTCCGTGCCATTACTGGCATAAACGATCTGTGAAACTATGTTGTTGAGTGGTTGGGTATGGGGTTGGCTCAAATCAAGCGCAATCAAATCAGCGGCTTTGCCGGTCTCTATTGAGCCAACAGTCGCTTCAATTCCCAGTGCCCGTGCTCCACCTAAAGTAGCGACTTCCAACGCCGCAGTCGCTGAAAGGGCGGTTGCCTCTAGGGATTCAAGTTTGGCCAATAAGGCGGCCATTTGCAGCTCTCCCAGCATGCTCAGGCGGTTGTTGCTGGCGGCGCCGTCCGTGCCCAAAGCGACGTTTACCCCTGCTTTTAAAAGTCGGTCTACCGGACTAACGCCTGAGGCCAGCTTCATATTAGATCGCGGACAGTGAATGACATGGCTGTTGCTACTGCGTAATAGGTCAATATCCTCATCGGTCAGCGCTGTCATGTGAACACATTGTGTTCGTGGTCCCAGCAAACCGAGGCGATTTAAAAAGCTGATGGGACGTTCGCCATGGGTGTCGAGTGCCCCAGTGATCTCTGCTTGGGTTTCGTGCAGGTGAATTTGCAGCGGAGCATCCAGTTCATTGAGCAATGTCGCGATTTTACGCAGAGTGGTTTCTGGCACGCTATAGGTGGAATGTGCACCGATACCTATCTGAATCAAGGCGTGGTCTCGATATTCATCGCGCAGTGCAAGCCCTTTTTTTAGGCAAGCCTCGCCATCAGTAGCCCACGCGGTGGCGACGTCAAGGACTGGGAAGACCAATTGCGCTCTTAGTCCTGCCAGGTCTATTCGCTGCGCGGTTACATCAGGGAAAAAATACATGTCACTGAATGTTGTAGTTCCGCCCATGACTAATTCAAGGAGTGCGAGATCAGTTCCATCGCGAACGAAGGTCTCAGAAACGAAAGCAGCCTCCAAAGGCCAGATATGGTCCTGTAACCAGGTGCGCAACGGGGCGTCGTCTGCAATTCCTCGCAACAAAGTCATGGCACTGTGACCGTGAGCATTGACGAGCCCCGGTAAGAGGGCTTGGGAGGGCAAATTTAGATGCTCGATAGCCTGAATTCGCTGTCCTTCGTTGCTGGGAACAATGCCGGTAATGCAGCCATCCGTGACGACAACGCTATGGTTGGTGAGAACTTGTCCCCTAGGCACCACGGGAACAATCCATTCAGGATGGATAATGAGATCAGCGACAGAGGATGGGTTTGTAGCGTTCATGACCGGAGTATAACCGGTGGCTTGTCGCCGTGCCCGGTATGGATGGGGAAGATGGCCCCAGAGGCCTGAATTTGATATGCTGTGGTGCATCAGCGGTGCTGATAACTCCCCCGATCAGACAAAGCAGTTCTAATGGCAGAGACACCCAAGGAAATCGCACGGGAAGTGCTTCCCGTAAATATCGAAGACGAGCTCAAGCAGTCGTACATGGAGTACGCCATGAGCGTCATTGTCGGGCGAGCATTGCCGGACGTGCGTGATGGCTTGAAACCCGTGCACAGGCGGGTGCTCTTCGCGATGAATGAGCTCAATAACGACTGGAATAAGGCTTATAAGAAGTCGGCCAGAATCGTTGGCGACGTGATCGGTAAGTACCACCCGCACGGAGATTCCGCCGTGTACGACACCATTGTGCGTATGGCGCAGGACTTTTCACTGCGTTACACCCTGGTGGACGGACAAGGAAATTTTGGCTCGATAGACGGTGACTCTGCCGCCGCTATGCGTTACACCGAGATCCGCATGAGCAAGTTAGCCCACGCCCTGCTTGCAGATCTTGACAAAGAAACGGTCGACTTTGTCGATAATTACGACGGTTCTGAGCAAATTCCGGTGGTATTACCCACTAGAGCTCCAAACCTGCTTATCAATGGCTCCTCAGGCATTGCCGTGGGAATGGCAACAAACATCCCGCCTCATAACCTTAGGGAAGTCGTAGCGGGCTGTTTGGCGTTTATCGATAACCCTGAGATAGACGTCGATGGGTTGATGGAATATATCCCGGGACCCGACTTTCCCACCGGAGCCATTATTAATGGGCGCGCCGGTATTGTTCAGGCTTATCGCACAGGGCGCGGACGCATTTATGTTCGGGCGCGTGCTGAAGTTATTACCGATGAGAGTCGCGGTAAAGACACGATTATTATCCACGAAATTCCATACCAGCTGAATAAGGCGCGCTTAATCGAGCGCATCGCAGAGCTGGTCAAAGAGAAGAAGCTAGAAGGTATTACCGAGCTGCGAGACGAATCAGACAAAGATGGTCTGCGGGTCGTTATTGAGTTGCGTCGGGGTGAAATGGGCGATGTCGTCCTGAACAACTTGTATGCTCAAACACAGCTGCAATCGGTCGTCGGGATCAACATGGTGGCCCTGGTAGACGGGCAGCCACGTACTCTGAATTTGCTTGAGATGATTGAGGCGTTTGTTCGCCATCGGCGCGAGGTCGTAACGCGGAGAACGGTGTATTTGTTACGCAAAGCCCGCGAGCGCGGTCATGTGCTCGAGGGACTTGCCATAGCGCTGGTTAATATTGACGAAATTATCGAGCTTATTAAAACGTCGCCCACGCCGGCCGATGCTAAAGCAGGTTTGGTCGCTAAGCCCTGGCAGTCTGGAGAAGTCACCGGCATGCTTGAGCGTGCGGGTGAAGACGCTTGTCGCCCCGACGACCTGCCGAAAGAATTTGGGTTGCACGGAAGCGAATACTTTTTGTCCCCTGCGCAAGCTCAGGCTATTTTGGAGCTGCGACTGCACCGCTTGACTGGTTTAGAGCATGAAAAGCTATTGCAGGAATACTCGGACAAACTGGTGGAAATTGCAGGGTACCTCGAAATTCTGCAAGACCCAGATCGTTTGCGTCAGGTGATCCGAGATGAGCTCAAGGAGCTGGTTGAGGAGTTCGGTGACGATCGACTTACTGAGATCACGGATTCCACCCACGACCTAAGCGTTGAGGATTTGATTACGGAGGAAGACCGCGTGGTGACGATATCCCACGGCGGCTATGCAAAAACCCAATCGCTGTCAGATTATCAAGCGCAACGCCGGGGCGGCACAGGGCGATCAGCAACGGCGGTTAAAGATGAGGACTTTGTAGAGCATTTACTTATCGCAAGCACGCACGCGACTATTTTGTGCTTCTCAGATCTTGGCAAAGTGTATTGGCTAAAGGTCTTCCATATCCCTCTGGCAAGCCGCAATGCCCGGGGCCGGCCTATGGTCAACTTGTTACCCCTTGATGAAGGTGAGCGCATTACTTCGATCTTGCCAGTTGAGGGCTATGAGGAGGGGCATTTCATTTTCATGGCCACAGCACGGGGCATTGTTAAGAAAACTGACATGCAGCAATTTGCTCGGCAGCGCAGCGTAGGTTTGCGGGCTTTGGAGCTTGAGGCCGATGATTGGCTGGTGGGTACTGCCGTTACCGACGGCAGTTGCGATGTCATGTTGCTGTCTAGTGAAGGTAAGGCTGTCAGATTCCAAGAGCAGGCTGTTCGCGCGATGGGGCGTACAGCAAGGGGTGTCAGGGGCATTAAGTTAGGCGATGAACACCGCCTGATATCACTTATCGTTCCCCAAGCAGACAGCACGATTTTGACGGTCAGCGAAAAAGGTTACGGCAAACGTACAGACACAGAGGAGTTTCCCTGTAAGGGTCGAGGAACTAAGGGCGTCATTGCGATGGCGACGACCGCTAAAAATGGTCCTCTGGTGGGTGCCGTTCAAGTTTCCACGGGCGATGAGATTATGTTGATCTCGGATCAAGGGACCGCTGTTAGAACGCGGGTTGAAGAAATTTCAACCCTAGGCCGAAATACTCAGGGTGTTCGCGTTATAAAAACTCGTGAAGATGAAAAGCTAGTGCGTTTGAGCCGAATTGTTGAAGACGACGATGCGGTGCCAGAGGCAGAATCGGCCGAAACTGTTGGTTCCCCAGAATCAGGGGTGCCAGAGGCCAACGGAGATATCGGAGAGTCTTGAATCGTGTCTCGAGTACATAATTTTTGCGCTGGTCCCGCCGCCCTACCTGAAGCGGTCTTAAAAAGAGCCCAAGAAGAAATGCTTGAGTGGCAGGGGCAAGGCGCCTCGGTCATGGAGCTCAGTCATCGCAGCAAAGCTTTTGTCGACGTCATGGAGCAGGCAGAAAGCCGGTTAAGGCGTTTGCTGGAGGTGCCCGATGAGTACGCGGTTTTGTTTCAGCAGGGCGGTGCGAGCCAGCAGTTTGCCGCGGTACCACTCAACTTGAGCTCAGAAGCCGACAGTGCCGATTACCTCGTTACGGGGCAGTGGTCGAAAAAAGCGTTTGCCGAAGGCAAGCGCTTCGTCAATGCCCACTGCGTCGCAGATGGCAGCGTAGACAACTTTATGTCTATTCCCAGTCGCGATGATTGGTCGTTCTCGGAAGGGCGCTACGTTCATTACTGCCCTAATGAAACTATTGGTGGGCTAGAGTTTTCGGCTATTCCTGCGGTTGAATCTCCCCTTGTTGCCGACATGTCATCGACATTATTGTCGCGTCCCATAGATGTCACTCAATTCGGTGTTATTTATGCGGGTGCCCAAAAAAATATTGGCCCTGCTGGATTGGCGTTAGTCATGGTTCGGAAGGATCTACTCGGCCAGGCGAGACCCAGTTGCCCCGCGATGCTCAATTGGGATACTGCTGCTGCAAATGGCTCGATGTACAACACGCCGCCAACTTTTGCGGTTTATTTGACGGGGCTGGTTTTTGAATGGCTCGAGTCAATGGGCGGTCTGGAGGTTATGGGTGACATCAATGCGCGAAAAGCGGCGCGCCTCTATGGCCAAATTGATAACTCAGGTTTCTTTAGTAATCCAGTCAGCGAATCGGCGCGGTCTTGGATGAACGTGCCCTTTACACTCGCAGACTCTGCTCTAGATAAGGTTTTTCTTGAGGAAGCCGAACAGGCAGGGCTCACTAATCTTAAAGGGCATCGTTCGGTGGGCGGTATGCGCGCAAGTATTTACAACGCCGTTCCTGAGACGGCGGTCGAGGCACTGTGCAATTTCATGTCTGAGTTTGAGCAACGTTACGGTTGAACTATGGCGACTGACGAGCAACTTGAAACCATCCGGGCTCGTATCGATGCTATCGATGGGCAGTTACTGGCGCTGATTAGTGACCGTGCGCGCTGTGCCCAGGAAGTAGCTGAGATAAAGCTTGCTGCTGTGCAGTCAGATACCCAAGCGTCACCCATGTTTTATCGTCCTGAACGTGAAGCGCAGGTGCTTCGCGCTATTCAAGATAGGAACCCAGGGCCCTTGCCAGGTGACTATATGGCCCGCATTTTTCGTGAAATCATGTCCAGCTGTTTGGCCCTTGAGAAGCCCCTTTCAGTAGCCTTTTTGGGCCCAGTAGGGACTTATACTCAGGCCGCAGCCCGAAAACACTTTGGTCAATCTGCGTTGCCCCACGCTCAGTCTTCAATTCAAGCGGTGTTTAGAGAGGTTGAAGAGCGCCGCTGCGATTTTGGAGTGGTTCCCGTAGAGAATTCTACTGAGGGAATGATTGGCCAAACTCTAGATTGCTTCCTAGAGTCACCCCTACATATCGTGGGGGAAGTCGAGTTGCCTGTCGTCCACCATTTATTTGTGGGTCAAGCTACGGGCAACGCTGAAATTGGCAAAATCTGTGGCCATCCACAAGCGCTTGCTCAATGCCGAACTTGGTTAGAAACCCATCTACCGCAAGTGCCACTGGAACCGGTCGCCAGCAATGGTGAAGCGGCTCGGCGCGCACAGTTTGAGATGGGTGTTGCGGCAATAGCTGGGGATATCGCTGCTGAAATGTATACCTTAGAAAAGCGCGAGGTATCCATTCAAGATTACGCGAGTAATACAACCCGATTTTTGGTTTTGGGTCGGGACTTTGTACCCGAGAGTGGCAAGGATAAAACGTCAGTCATTATTGCAAGTCGCAATAGGCCGGGAGCCTTGCTCAATTTGCTGCGACCTTTTGAAGATGCCGGTATCAGCTTGACACGTATCGACTCTAGACCTTCAAAAACCGAAAAGTGGACTTATGTTTTTTATATCGAATTTGAGGGCCATCTCGAGGATCAAATCGTTGATCAAATAATGAACGAGCTCGAAGAGCAGTCGATTATGCTTAAACGGCTAGGCTCTTACCCTTGCGCACCGATCTAGCGCCCTGATTCCATGGCGCCTATAAATACTGCGAGGGTTGTCTTTTTAGGACTGGGTTTAATCTCGGGATCCTTGGCGCTTGCCCTCAAGCGTGCTGGTTGGATGGGCCGTATCGGTGCTTGGGGCCCGCGAGCTCCCAGTCTTGAGCGAGGCTTGGCGCTGGGCGTGATCGACGATTATGACCTCGATCTGAGCCGCGCAGTTGCTGGGGCTGATGTCCTTATCATTGGTGCGCCGCCTATTTCCACGGGAGAGCTGTTAGCTGACTTACCAAGCCGATTACGAGCCCTAGGAGAGACCCCTATTGTCACAGACTTAGCCAGTATGAAGGGCTGGGTTATTGATCAGATGGCCGAGAGCTATCCACGCTTTGTTCCAGGGCATCCTATAGCTGGTTCAGAAAACAGCGGCGTGACGGCTGCCAGAGCCGATCTTTTTGAAGGCCGTGAGGCCATTCTGACCCCAGACGCTGGCACAGACCTTGAGGCTCTCAATTGGGTGACTGCGATGTGGGAGAGCGTTGGTTCGCGTGTCACAATTATGTCTGCAGCAGATCATGACGCTGCGCTTGCCGCGAGTAGCCATTCACCTCATATGCTCGCTTATGCATTAACGATGGCTTTGGCCGATGATGGTTTAAACCCCATGCGGCACGGCGGCGGTGCACTTCGTGATATGACCCGGATAGCCGCCTCTGACCCTGTAATGTGGCGTGATGTGGCTCTTACCAATAAAAAATCGCTTATCCATGCCCTGACGGCTGTCGAGGATCAGCTGGCAGTGCTCAAAGAACTGATCGCAAGCGGTGAGGGTGAGCAACTAGAGCGTTATTTTTCGATCTGCCGCACGGTTCGACGTGATCATGACGCAGTTTTGAACCCTTTCAACGTAAGTGCGGGTAAGCAGTTATCTGAATCTGAAGAGACCGATAAAGGACGGGATGCTGAATGAGGTTTGTTGTGCAGCCTGGAGGCCAGCTGACGGGTGAACACCGTGTTCCCGGTGATAAGTCAATGTCTCACCGATCGGTGATGCTAGGCTCTTTGGCAGAAGGAGTAACCGAGGTAGCGGGTTTCCTTGAAGGGGAGGATGCCCTGAGGACTATTGCTGCTTTTCGGCAAATGGGAGTGACTATAGAAGGCCCCGAAGCGGGAAGCCTCAAGATTAGTGGGGTGGGATTACACGGCCTTATGGCCCCGCAGGAAGCGATAGATTTGGGGAATGCGGGCACTGGCATGCGGCTTTTTGCAGGTATCTTAGCCGGCCAAAATTTTGATTCTGAGCTGATCGGTGACGCTTCTTTGATGCAAAGGCCCATGGGAAGGGTGATTAACCCGCTGTCCAGAATGGGCGCTCGCATTGATTCGCTATCCCAAGGGCGCCCGCCGTTACTTATCTCGGGTGGGCAGTCGCTGCAGGGAATTCACTATGATTTACCGATAGCCAGTGCACAGGTTAAATCTTGTGTGTTGCTAGCAGGTTTGTACGCAAAAGGTAGAACTTCGGTTACCGAGCCAGCACCAACGAGAGATCATACTGAGAGAATGTTAATTGGTTTTGGTTACGACGTAGATTCTACGAATGGGGTAATTGGCCTTGATGGTGGTGGTCGGTTGATGGGAACCTCCATCGACATACCGGCGGATGTTTCTTCTGCAGCATTTTTACTTGTTGGAGCTAGTATCGCCCCGGGGTCAGATGTTCTCCTTAAGCACGTCGGGATGAATCCGACCCGCGTGGGAGTTCTCAATATTTTGACTCTGATGGGGGCCGATATTTCTGTCCTTAACCCACGGGAAATAGGCGGTGAACCCGTAGCTGATTTGCAGGTTCGCTATGCGCCGCTTCACGGAATTGATATTCCGGAAGATGAAGTCCCCTTAGCTATTGATGAGTTCCCAGCGCTTTTCATAGCAGCTGCTTGTGCTTCTGGCACGACGACACTGCGCGGTGCCAGCGAGCTTCGGGTCAAAGAAAGCGACCGGATCGCTGCGATGGCCGAGGGCTTGGACACCCTTGGGATAAAAAATGAGCCCACCCCAGATGGCATTGTTATTGAGGGCGGAAAATTGGGGGGAGGCTCAGTCAACACGTTTCACGATCACCGTATTGCTATGGCCTTTGCTATTGCAGGGTTACGCGCCTCGGCTGCGATTGAGGTACTTGATTGTGACCACGTCGCCACCTCGTTTCCCGGTTTTGCTGAACTGATATCGAGTGCCGGGCTTAGCCTTGAGACACGCTAATGACTAATGCTCCGGTGATATGTGTTGATGGCCCCAGCGGTGCTGGTAAGGGTACTTTGAGTACAAAATTGGCCGAAGCTTTGGGTTGGCACTTGTTGGATAGTGGCGCTCTTTATCGCATCGTAGGTTATGCATGTGTATTGCGGGATATCAGCTGGCAGGATGAAGCGCGGGTTGTGGAAGTCGCTGAAACGCTAGATGTGCGGTTCGCACCCTCTCCATCGGGTGTTTCAGTCTGGCTTGCAGATCAAGACGTAACAACGCAAATTCGCTCACAAGATGGTAGTCGTGGTGCTTCCGCCGTTGCAGTATTGGCTAAAGTGAGGGGAGCGTTGTTGGAACGTCAGCGCGAGCTTGCGACATTCCCCGGGTTGGTGGCTGACGGACGAGATATGGGTACCGTGGTCTTTCCAAGTGCAGCGCTCAAAATTTTCCTGACCGCGTCTCCGGAAGCTAGGGCAAGCCGGCGTCAGGCGCAGTTGCTCGAGAAAGGTGAAAGTGTTAGCCTGCGGCGCCTTTTGGATTCCATCAACGAGCGTGACGAGCGTGATATCAACCGCTCCGCGTCGCCGCTGGTAGCTGCCGAAGATGCGGTTCATATAGATAGCTCCGCGCTGTCTGTGGACGCGGTCTGTGATCGCGTAGTTGAGCTCGCAGCAGGCAAAGGGTTAATAGCGCGGTCGCCGAACTGAAGGCCAGATACCTCGGCAACCGCTAATTTGAGCAGACCCAATCCTATCTGGGGATTGGCTAGGCATTTTATGCCGCAACAACAGGAACGCCCCATGAGCGAATCGTTCGCAGAATTATTTGAAGAAAGCTTAAAAACCGTCGATATGGAGCCCGGATCTATCGTAACCGGCGTTGTCATCGATATTGATAACGAGTGGGTTACTGTTCACGCAGGCCTCAAGTCAGAGGGTGTGATCCCACTCGACCAGTTCACCAATGCTAACGGTGAGTGCACACTCAATATCGGCGATGAAGTGCAGGTAGCCCTTGAAACTGTTGAAGACGGTTTTGGCGAGACCAAGCTTTCTCGTGAAAAGGCCAAGCGTGCTGAGGCGTGGAAGCGCTTAGAGGCAGCGCATGTGGCAGACGAAGTCGTAACCGGCATCATAAACGGCAAGGTTAAAGGCGGATTCACTGTTGATATCGAATCTATTAGAGCCTTCCTGCCGGGTTCATTGATCGATGTGCGTCCGGTTCGCGAGACTACGCACCTTGAAGGTAAGGAACTCGAGTTTAAGGTCATTAAACTCGACCAGAAGCGTAACAACGTTGTTGTTTCTCGCCGTGCTGTTATGGAGGCTGCAAACAGCCAAGAGCGGGAAGAGCTGCTTGAAAATCTGCAAGAGGGCATGTCTGTCAAAGGCGTGGTCAAGAACCTCACAGATTATGGCGCCTTCGTGGATCTTGGCGGGGTTGATGGCTTACTGCATATCACAGATATGGCTTGGAAGCGTATTAAGCACCCCAGTGAGATTGTAGAAGTTGGTCAAGAGATGGATGTCAAAATCCTCAAGTTTGATCGCGAGCGCAATCGCGTTTCACTAGGCTTAAAGCAATTGGGTGAAGATCCATGGGTAGAGATCACCAACCGTTACCCTGAGGGTGCTCGGGTTAACGCTAAGGTAACCAACCTCACTGACTACGGTTGCTTTGCTGAGATCGAAGAGGGCGTTGAAGGCCTGGTTCACGTATCGGAGATGGATTGGACCAACAAAAACGTTCATCCCTCAAAGATTGTGCAGCTAGGTGATGAAGTCGAAGTGATGGTTCTTGATATTGACGAAGACCGTCGTCGCATCTCTTTGGGAATCAAACAGTGCACTCAGAACCCATGGGATGCTTTTGCTTCTGACCATGCTAAGGGTGATCGAATTTCAGGCACCATTAAGTCAATCACTGACTTTGGCATCTTTATTGGCCTCGACGGAGCTATCGATGGTCTGGTGCATTTGAGCGACATCAGCTGGAATGAAACAGGTGAGGAAGCTGTTCGTAACTACAAAAAGGGAGACGAGATAGAGACAGTTATTTTATCGATCGATCCTGAGCGCGAGCGGATTTCTCTGGGTGTCAAGCAGATGGAAGAAGACGCCTTTACGCTCTATGTCAGCGATAACGACCGAGGCACTATCGTTACTGGTAAAGCTTTGGAAGTTGATGCCAAAGGCGCTTTGATCAAGCTTTCAGACGAGGTATCAGGGTATCTGAAGGTTGGCGATATCAGTGTTGAACGCATTGAGGATGCGCGATCGGTAATCAATGTTGGCGACTCGGTGGAAGCTAAAATCACCAATGTCGACCGCAAAAATCGCACCTTGGGGCTGTCAATTAAGGCCAAGGATATGGCCGATGAGAAAGAGGCCGTCGAGACTCTCAAGCAACAAGACGAAGCTGCTTCACCCGGTACTATTGGCGATCTAATTAAGGCGAAAATGGATAGTCAGTAATCACTTAGAGTGGTTCACTAATGGCCGGCTTTAAGCCGGCCTTTTTTATGTTTGTTCGGTTGAAACTGGCGCTGCATTATCAGAAATAAAACGGCTTTATGTTGGCTTTATCTCAATCGGTGTCAGCGGCAGTTTTTGCTCAGCAGAAAATACCCTGTGCCTCGTTCGTGACTACTAAAAGCTTCATCCCAGTTGTTCTTTGGAGCTTAATCAGTGGACTTGGCTGCATCGGGCTGGTTATTTTTAACCGCCTTGTATTTTTTGCTTAAAAAAGTCATGTAAATTAGGAACTTGAAAAGATTTTGCTGACGTTAGAAAATGAACGATCCCAAGCGCTGAATAAAAGTACATGACCCGAAGCGAGCTCATTGAAAAAATAGCCTCTCAACAGTCGCAGCTTAGTACCAAAGATGTTGAGCTGGCGGTGAAGTTGATGATTGATCATATGGCTGAAACGCTGTCGAGTGGCGAGCGTATTGAGATTCGTGGATTCGGTAGCTTCTCTTTGCATTACCGGGAACCTCGCCAAGGGCGCAACCCAAAAACCGGCGATAGCGTTGCGTTAGAGGGAAAGCACGTCCCTCACTTTAAGCCGGGTAAGGAACTGCGGGAACGCGTTAACCGTTCGTTAAAAGCTGGCTTTTGATTGTGGCGCTTCTGCGAGCTCTACTGAGTCTCCTCATTGTTGGTACGGCGATTGTGATGGGGGCGTTGTTTACAATTCAAAATACTAGCCCTGTTCCCCTCGATTTGTTAATCGTGCAGTTTTCTGAACGTGCGGCTGCGCTCTGGTTCCTGTTATTTTTCGCAACTGGCTGTGTGACGGGGTTGTTAGGTGGCTTGGTTGTGTCCCTTCGGCAGCGGGCTCGCTATTCACGTCTGCGCCGGCAGCACACCAAACTCGAGCTTGAGGTAGACCGACTGCGTCGTTTTGGGCTCAGTGAGAGTGATTGATCTTCTCTTACTACTCACCCTAACTGCGGCTATCGCCGCCGGCTGGTGGCTGGGGCGACGGGGTAATCGACCCTTAATTTGGGGCAGTTCAGCGCAACCTCCTTCTGAATATTATCGTGGTTTAAATTTTCTTCTTGATGGTAGTCAAGATAATGCTATCGATGCGTTTACCCAGGCATTGGAAGTTAATGCCGAGACGTTTGATACACATATTGCATTGGGCAATGTGCTGCGTCGTCGTGGTGAGGTGGAGCGCGCCATAAGAGTTCATCAAAATTTACTGGCACGGCCGAGTTTGCCTCAGACGCAATTGCACCTAGCGCACCTTGAGCTTGCCAGGGACTATATTTCCGCGGGCCTGCTTGATCGAGCTGAAAAATTATTGATTGATCTTGTGGCCGAGTCAGGCAACCACCGGAGAGTAGCGCGTCGCCATCTGCTGGAAATTTATGAGGCTCAGAGGGATTGGTCAGCTGCCTGCGATGTTGCTGAAGAATTACTTCCTAAGCGAAGCTTGATTAAATCAGCCGATAACGCTGCTGACGAAGTTGGTCAGCCGGTTGGTGTACTGTTAGCGCATTACTATTGCGAGCAGGCGGAGTTGGCCAGGGTCCGTGGAGACTATGGAGAGGGCCGAGAGCTGCTGGCTAAAGCGCTGCGCTACGACAAGGTTTGTGTCCGCGCCACGCTATCCTTGGGTGCTCTTGAGTTATCCGCGGGACAACCGGAGCAGAGTATTAAAATTCTCAAGACGGTTTTTGATCAAGGACCAGAGTACTTGGCAGAGGTCACGCCGCTCATGAGAGAGGCGATGGATTCATTGGGGATAAGAAAAAATTTACGTTCCTACCTTGAGGGGTGTTTTGAGCGAACGCCAACAACGCCGCTTGCGCTCGCTATTGCTCACGAGTTACACGGCACGATTGGCAATGACGCGGCAAAAAAGTTTTTACGCCTAAGTCTGAAAGACAAACCCTCGCTACGCGGTGTGGCGTTGCTTATGAGTCTTCACGATTCGACAGAGGCGGGGGATGATGAGTCTCTAGAGCTTGAAACTATTGAAAAGATCATTGATCAACGGTTTTCTTATCGCTGTACTCACTGCGGATTTCGTAACCAGCAGCTGCACTGGTATTGTCCAGGCTGTAAGCATTGGGGCACTATTCGGGATTTAGGGACGACAGGTGAGGCATTAAATGGTTGATCATAGAGCTTTGATTGTGGCGCTCGATTTCGACGAGATGGATCATGTGTTGCAGCTTATCGACCAGCTAGACCCTTCAATGTGTCGGGTAAAGGTGGGAAAGCAGTTATTTACCCGGGTTGGTCCTCAAGCGGTCGAGCAGCTTGTTAACCGTGGCTTTGATGTGTTTTTGGATCTTAAGTTTCACGACATTCCAAACACGGTGGCGAAGGCCGTTACCGCCGCCGCTGATCTTGGCGTATGGATGGTCAACGTCCACGCGAGCGGAGGGGCCTCAATGATGAGAGCTGCCTGTGACGCACTTGCGGGTCGAGAAAATAAGCCACTCCTAACGGCCGTCACCGTGCTGACAAGCATGGCGGAGTCAGATCTTGCAGAGGTGGGTTTTCACGGCGCTGCTCTGGGGCGTGTTTTGGATCTGGCAAAGCTTGCCGAAAATGCTGGGCTTGATGGTGTTGTATGTTCGGCTCAAGAGGCGTCTGAGCTTAGAAAAATTGTCCGCCCTGAGTTTGCCTTGGTGACCCCCGGGATTCGTCTCAAAGGAGATGCAGCTGGTGATCAGAAGCGTGTTGTTGAGCCTGCCGCAGCGGTTTCTGCAGGGGCTGATTATTTGGTGATGGGGCGGTCTATTACCGCGGCAGCTGATCCCCTGGGAGTGGTCAAGCGGATCCTATTATCTCTAGCGCCCGTTTGAGGGCGATGGAGGCCGCTGATGTCCCCGTTCTTAGCTTTATTTCATAACCTGTTTTTGAGCCATCTAAGGTTCTTCTACTTAAATAACAGGAGTATGTTGCCATGTCTTTCTTCACCAGTGGTTCCAGCAAATCAAGCCCTAGTCTCTGGGGTAATCTACATGGGTTATTCCCTCTACACCAAGTCGTGGGCACTGCAGTTCTGTGTTTCGCCCTGGCTTTTTCGAGCCCGCCGGTTTTTAGTCAGTCCTCGCAGGTCAATATCAATACTGCTTCGCCAGAGCTCTTATCGGATAGTCTCTTGGGGATTGGCTTGGCAAAGGCCTATCGGATTGTGGAGCACCGGGAGTCTTACGGGCCTTTTGAGTCCATTGATGAACTCGTCGAAGTCAAAGGCATTGGCGAATCAATTATTGCAAGCAACAGAGATCGCATTGTTCTCAAGTGACGATTTTCGACATCCTGAGGCTCCAAGGTGATTTTACTTACTGGTGCCTCGGGTTATGTTGGCAGCGCAGTTTACGCTGGCCTAGAGGAACAAGGAGTTCCCGTTATTACCGCGGGTAGAAATGCCTGTGACCGCTTTTTAGATCTGAGTCAGCGCAGTCACTCCTATGGTCTGTTTGCAGAAATCACCGTCGTTATTCACTGTGCAGGGATCGCTCATAGTAAAGGCGATTTTTCTGCATACCAGCAGGTTAACGTTGAGGCTTGCCGTGCACTCGCATCAGCTGCAGAGGTCGCTGGTGTTAAGCAATTTATTTTTATGAGTTCTTTGAACGTAGTGCCTGCGACGATAATTGATCCTGGGACCCTCGCGTCTGAGATACCAGAGCCGCTGTCTCCTTACGCGGCATCTAAGTGGCAGGCGGAAATCGCGGTTTCAAGGGAGTTGAGTTCTAGCAGCTGCGAACTCGTGATATTAAGGCCCGCTTTGGTCTACGATCGTACACTCACCGCAAATCTTGCTGCATTGAAAAAATGGCAGCGCCTATTGCCGGTGTCGCTGCCGACCGAAGGCCATCGTAGTTTGGTGGCACGACCTGATCTTGTTGCGCTTATTATTTTTTTGCTGTGGGATTCGGGTTCGGAATATGTTGTTAGAAACCACCCCCTAGCGGTTACTGATGGTCAGTGCTATTCGGCATCTCGAATCGGTAAAGCTCTGGGAGTAAAGGCAACCCTAAGCTTGCCAAGGCTGCTATGGCGTTTTGTTTTAGTGGGTTTGGCTGGCTTGCCGTCGCATAAAACACGGGCTCTAGCGGCTTCTTTAGGCGGGACTTACTGGTGTGGCGAGGTCGCACAGCCCTTCGATAGTGCTGTCTGGTCATTGGAGCGCTTGCTTCGTTCATCTAAAGAGGAGGGCACAGCCTGATGGCTGTTGTTCTAGCTTTTTGTACCTCCTGGTTTTTACTGCTTTGTTTTCCACAAGCGGCAATACGGTGGGGTTTTGTTGATAGGCCCTATGCACGAAGCGCGCACCTGAGTCCTACACCTGTTGGGGCAGGTATCTGTTTCGCGTTAGCTGTGATTTTGGCCCTCTTTGTACCTAATACTGCCACCTTTGAGGCACCCTTGGTGCTTTGGGTTTTACAAGGCGGGGGCTTGTTGGTTGCTTTGGTGGGTTTAATTGACGACCGCTATGCACTACCGGTCTGGCTACGCCTATTTGTTTACCTGGCGAGCTCCTCAGTCGCTGTAGTGGCACTGCTGAACGCCACGCCTGTGCTCATTATTGGACTGGCTATATTGGCTTTGGGGTGGACCATTAACTTGGTTAATTTCATGGATGGCCTTGATGGTTTCGTTGGCACTCAAGCTCTCAGTGTCTGTCTCGGTCTGGGCGGTATCAGTTTTTTTGTACCCGGGGCCTTAGGAGTAAGTCACGTTGCTCTTGTGCTTGCAGGGGCTTTAATACCGTTTTTATGGCGAAACTGGCCCCCTGCGCGTTTTTTTATGGGGGACAGCGGTGCAGTATTTATAGGTTTTTATTTGGGTTGCGTGGGTTTATATGCCGCAGGTCAAGACAACCGATTGGGCGCCGTATGGTTGATTCTGATGATGCCATTTATTGTGGATGCCACATGTACATTACTCATACGATTAGCGCAGGGTAAATCCCCCGTACAGGGGCATAGCGACCACACCTATCAGCGTCTCAAAAGGGCCTCTGATTCGGTGCTTGTGATCAATGTCGGTCTCCTTGGGCTGCAGGTTTTATGGCAGATTCCGATGGCTATATGGGCTATATTTGGTTCTTATTCCCCTGTTTTTGCGGTAATTTTCGCGACGATTCCTTCACTGGTACTAGTGGCATACAGCCGGCGCTAATCGTAAACTGGGTGTCCGTGTTACGGCCGTTTCTTGCAGGTCGGCGAGCTGCATATAGGAATAAACAGTCGAAATGGTAAAGCACCTTGCGAAGCAGTTGAGTCGACCCCGTTCCGAAGCAGTCAACGTTGAGGGATCAAAGCGTGTTGGTACCCCAATGATGTCAGCGCACAATGTGCGTTTTACGGTGCTGCTGATGGCAGATTTGTGCCTGGTCTGCCTTGCCCTAATGGGATCGTCAAGTCTCGGATACGATCGCCCACTCTTTCCAGCAAATACCTTTGAGCTGTTGGTACTTTTTGGCATGGTTTCCTTTGCTGCCACTGTTTTTGTTGGTCGTCGCTTGTATCGATCGCTTATTCGTCACATGGGTCCTCATGCGGTTTGGGACTTAGTGGGCGCGGTGACGATTGTGGCACTGGGTTTTGCACTTTTGAATTTTTACTGGCAACTCAATGTTGCACCTGCGGCGCCGGGTATATTCTGGCTGCTGTTGTTTTTTGGAACAGGGGGAGTTCGCCTGTTGACCCGGGCGTACTATCAGGCATCTTCCGAGCGTGGCTCGAGAAAGGTGTTGATCTATGGCGCAGGTGAATCGGGGCGTCAGTTATTGCACGCCTTAAATCACGGAGCTAATTATGAGGTTTACGCGTTCGTAGACGATGACACATCGTTGCGAAACACGGTCATTAATGGTCGACCTGTTTTTTCTTCCAAATCACTAGAAACGCTAGTTAGAGAGCAAAAAATTGCTCAAGTATTGTTAGCTGTACCTTCTGCCTCTCCTGAGCGCCGGCGCGAAATTATCAATGCTCTAGTTGGCATCCCCGTTCATGTTCGTACGGTACCCAAAATTTCGGAGCTGGTGGGTGGAAGGGCGAGTGTCAACCAAATTCAAGATGTCGATCTTGATGACCTGCTGGGCCGGGATCCTGTTCCCCCACACCCCGAGCTGATCGATAGCTGCCTGCATGACAAAGTTGTCATGGTGACCGGTGCTGGGGGGTCAATTGGTTCAGAATTATGTCGACAGATTATGGCCTCGGCCCCACGAGAACTCATTTTGCTCGATATTTCAGAGTTTGCGCTCTACAACATTGAGCAGGAGCTTAGAGCGCTTTGCCATGAAGCAAATTACCGTTTTCCAGTTGTAACGTTGCTGGGTTCGGTTCGTGATGAGCGTAGATTGGAAGCTTTGTATAAAACATTCAATGTGCAGACGGTCTACCACGCCGCAGCCTACAAGCATGTTCCCCTAGTGGAATATAATGTCGCCGAGGGGGTGGCTAATAACGTTGAGGGCACCTGGTCAGCAGCGCGCGCCGCTGAGCGTGCGGGTGTTGAAACTTTCGTTCTGGTTTCAACGGATAAGGCGGTACGCCCTGCTAATATCATGGGCGCTTCAAAGCGCTTTGCCGAACTCATTGTGCAGGGATTGGCGCAACGCGAAACTCCGACACGATTCTGCATCGTGCGCTTCGGTAATGTGCTGGGTTCATCAGGATCTGTTGTTCCTTTGTTTAGAGAACAGATCGAATGCGGAGGGCCGGTCACAGTTACCCACCCTGACGTCTCCAGATATTTTATGAGCATTACTGAGGCCGCTCAGCTCGTTTTACAAACGGGGGCGATGGGAACGGGTGGTGACGTCTTTGTTCTGGATATGGGCGAGCCTGTACGTATTGTTGACCTCGCTAGACGCATGATTCGTTTGAGTGGTTACGAGCTTGAGGGTGACGCATTAGCCTCGGACCACATCGATATCGAATTTATCGGATTGCGGCCTGGCGAAAAGCTTCATGAAGAATTGTTGTTGGGCACCTCGGTAGCTGGCACGGGCCACCCTATGATCATGCGCGCCGAGGAAGACAGTTTAGATTTTGATGTGCTGGAGGTGGCGACACGCGCTTTGATTGAAGCCTGCGGAACACTTGATTGCGACGCGATCACCAAAATCCTTCGCAATTATGTGAGCGGTTTTGACGCTCATGAAGTCCGCCATGATTTTGTTTGGCTGAAGCAGGGCCGTGTGGGTAAGCGTGCTCGTCAGGTCGCTCAGGCCGAGAATGTCTCTGTTCTGCCTGTGAACTCAGGTCAGTCAGTTCCCAAGAGTTAAGTCTCAGGGTCAGTGTTTTTATGGCTTATTTCGATGTTTTTAACGGAGATGCCGACGGCATCTGCGCCCTTCTACAACTGCGTCAGCATACTCCTCGTATTGCAACACTAGTTACCGGCGTAAAGCGCGATATTGGGCTGCTCAGCCGGGTGTCTGCGTCCTCCGGAGATGTTGTGACCGTGCTCGATGTTGCGGTCGAGAAAAATCGACTTGATTTGGACCGTTTGTTGCAACTAGGGGCCGAAATTTTTTACGTGGATCATCATAATCCCGGAGAGATGCCGAGTGCAGCAGGTCTGCAACTCTTGATTAACACGGCGCCAGAAATTTGTACTTCTGCGTTGGTTAATGGTCATTTATCCGGTGCATGCGCTAGTTGGGCCGTCGTTGGTTGTTTTGGAGATAATCTGGATCAAACTGCAGAGCGTGTCGCGCAAACGTTGCCTGCGCTTCCTAATTTAAAGCTTTGGCGAGAGCTTGGAATTCTTATTAATTACAACGCCTACGGGGCTCACGTTAGTGATCTCCATTTCGACCCTGAAAGCCTTTATCGGCGTTTATTACCTCATGCTAGCCCCGACATTTGCTTGGCTGAGGATCCTGAATTGATGCAGATTTTACAGGCGGGTTATCGTCAGGATATGAGCTTCGGTGAAACGGCTAATCGGCTGATCAATGAGGCTTCAGTGGCCGTGATTAGGCTTCCTGATGAGCCTTGGGCGCGCCGAGTGAGCGGCGTTCTTGGTAATAAGCTAGCCCTTGATACCCCGTACCGTGCACACGCAGTGCTTACGGAAATCCCTGAAGGTTTTCTCGTCAGTGTCAGAGCTCCGCTGGACAATCGCATCGGTGCCGATACAGTTTGCAGGCAGTTTCCCTCGGGCGGAGGGCGAGCGGCGGCAGCGGGTATTAATCAGCTGCCTAAGGAAAATTTGTCGACATTCATTGATGTGCTGAAAAAACAGTACGCGTGACCCTGATTTCAGTCGCCTTTTAAGGTTGAATTATCTTTGCTCTTTTTCCTTAAGCAGTAGGGATAGTTGTGCTTCTATTCGAGCCAATCTGGTGTCATCTGATGTGTTGGTTAGGCCCGCTTTTGCTACAGAAGTTTCAGTAACTTCGTAAGGCTTGAACATCACCAAGAGTTGCTCGACAACCGTGGGATCAAATTGTACTTCTCGTAGCAGTAATGTTCGGGCTGAATATTCCAAGGAGCCGTAGAAAACATCTCTGCATTGCCACAGTGGTAATGCCTCAGATAATTGGCTGCGATTGATGCCCCGCTCAATAATTTGATCGAAAACGCGCACGTATTCACGAATTTTAGGTAACTGATATTCGGGTTCGCCATGTCTTAGCCTCGCTCGATAGGTTAGGCCCACCATATCGAACTGCTGGATAAGCGCCGTGAGGTGGTAGGTTGCTAACTGCTTTAATTGCTGTTTGACCGGGAGGCTGGCATCCACAGCGATCAGCGCACCTTTCGTCAAATCTGCCCAAAAATTCCCCACAACAACAGCAAGCAAATCCTGTTTGTTTTTGTGGTAGAGGTAAAGCGTTCCCTCTGCAATATGTGCTCTGCGAGCGATCTCGGCCATCGTGGTGCCGTCCACCCCCAAGGCAGTAAAGACGTCGGTAGCGGCCGTCAAAATACTCTGTTCTTTTGCTTCCAGGCGTTCGCGCTGGGTGTTTTTGGTGTGAGATGAACTTGCGCTCATTGACTTACGCTCCTATAGTGAGCATATGAGGAAGCCTCATAATAGCTGAGTTAGCATCATATTGGTGAGTCGATAGAAAATAAGTGCTCACTTGGTGCGACACGAGGGGCAATCGGTTTCTAACTGGTTAATATTTAAAGGCCTGTTGCACTGGGCAAGGGCGTTCCCCGTGTATACATGGGAATCGAGCGTCCCGGGGTTTTGAAAAGGAAATTGCATGAGCATGAAGCAATCGATAAAGATTGGTGGAGCCACAGGGTTTTGGGGCGAAACCGACCTCGCAATGGCTCAATTTCTGTCTGAGGGCGACCTAGACTACATCGTCTTCGATTATCTGGCTGAAATTACTATGTCGATTTTGGCCCGGGCACGCTCAAACGATCAATCTCTGGGCTACGCGACTGACTTTGTCTCGGCTATGGTGCAGCCAAATCTGCAAGCCATTGCAAGCTCAGGAGTGAAGCTCATCAGTAATGCTGGTGGTGTTAATCCTGAGGCATGTGCCCAAGCTATACGTGACTGTGTTGCTCAGGCGGGACTTGACCTGAAAGTCGCGGTAATCACCGGAGATGACCTCTTACCTCGGGTGGAAGAACTCTCGGCGGGGGGCGCTAGGGAGATGTTTTCTTCAGAACCGATGCCTGCCGTTAAAAAAATAGCCAGCGTTAACGCTTATATTGGGGCTTTTCCTGTCGCTGAAGCGCTCACTCATGGAGCAGATATTGTGATTACTGGGCGCTGTGTAGACAGTGCGGTGACCCTAGGCGCCTGTATTCATGCTTTTGGCTGGACCTCCAACGAGCTCGATCGATTGGCGGCAGGGTCACTGGTTGGACATTTAATAGAGTGCGGCCCCCAGGTGACCGGTGGCAATTTTACCGATTGGGAAGCCGTTGCCGAGTCGCTTTTTGAGGTGGGTTATCCCATTGCTGAGGTATCAATCGATGGAACGGCAATCATTACTAAGCCCGAAAACACGGGTGGAGTCGTAAATCGAGGCACGGTGGGCGAGCAATTACTTTATGAAATCGACGATCCAGTACATTACGTCTTACCTGATGTGATCTGTGATTTTTCCTGTGTGCAATTGCAACAAATTGGGGAAAATCAAGTTCACGTCACAGGCGCAAAGGGTCGAGGTGTGCCAGCGGATTACAAAGTAAGTATGACGTGGGCTGATGGCTGGCGAGCGGGGACCATTCTTTGGTATCTGGGTCGGAAAGCAGCTGAAAAAGGGCGTCTTTTCGCGGATGAGGTTCGAAAGCGTGCGGAGCACAAGCTTGCGGCCATGGGGGTTTCTGGATTTGACGATGTCACCATTGAGATTGTCGGTGATGAGAGCCACTGGGGTGAATCAGCTCGGTATGTTCGAAGTCGTGAGGTGGCTGTAAAAATTGGCTGCAGACATCAAGATAAGCGTGCGGTCGCGCTGCTACTGCGGGAGGTCGCGGGAGCAGGGTTGGGCGCTCCCCCGGGTCTCGCTTTTTTTGCCGGCACTCGCGCAAAACCCTCGCCCGTTATCCGCTTGTTTTCTATGAGGATACCGAAATCATCAGTGCCGTTAACGCTCATCGATGCTCGGGGTAGCAATCAGCTGACACAGATGCCTGAGGCCCCTGAGCTGACCACGGTTGCTGAGTCGCTTGAAATCCCAACCGCCCCAGATCACGACACGCTGGTACAAGGCGAACTGGTGACGGTGCCACTTGAGCGCCTTGCATGGGGACGATCGGGAGACAAGGGGGACAAGGCAAATATTGGCGTCATGGCACGTGACAAAGCGTACTTGCCTTGGATCGCTGACGCGTTGACCGCTGAATATGTTGCTGCACGTTTTTCGCACTTCATGACCAGCCCGGCAATTCACCGATTCTACCTGCCCGGCCTCCCAGGGTTTAATTTTGTTTTGCACAACGCATTGGGTGGCGGAGGGGTGGCAAGTTTACGTAATGACCCTCAAGCAAAAAGCTTCGCGCAAATATTGCTCGATGCCCCCATTTCAATCCCCCAAAATCTTCTGGACAGCTAACATGGCTACTATTGTTTCGACCGTGCATACCGACTCAGAGGCGTTCAGTGAAAATCGCGACCGTATGCTGGGTTTCGTTGATCAGCTGAGGCGCTATGAACAACGCACTGAGGAGACCTCTAACCGTCGACTCAAAACCTTTCGTGCCCGAAATCAACTCACACCAAAAGAGCGTCTAGACGCTTTAATAGATCCGGGTATGCCGTTTTTACAGTTGCATTCCATGGCAAATTTTTGCGTCGAGGAATCTGATCGTGAAGTCAGCGTGCCCGGTGCTTCGGTCATTGTTGGCATTGGTTTTGTCAGTGGTGTGCGCTGCATGGTTTGGGTCGATGACTCTGGCATTGCGGCGGGAGCGGCCACCGATTACACACTTAATGTGACTACTTCACTGCTAAAAATTTGTCTGCGGCAAAATTTACCTTTGGTGCATCTGGTTGAAAGTGCAGGAGCTAACCTCCTTAAATACAAAGTGGAGCTCTGGTCTGAGTTTGGTAGTGTCTTTCGTGATTTAGCACGCCTTTCTGCGAAGGGGCTGCCAACGATGGTTGTATTGCACGGTGGGTCTACTGCCGGGGGCGCTTATATGCCCGGCATGTCTGATTATGTTATCGGGGTCAAAGAAAACGGTATGGCGGCGCTTGGTGGCGCTGCCCTGGTAAAGGCGGCGACGGGAGAAGATGCAGATGATCGTGAGTTGGGGGGCACGGAGATGCATGCGAGCGTTACCGGCGTTGTGGAGTATCTCGTTGAAAACGATGCACACGGCCTTTTAAAAGCTCGCGAGGTAATGCACTGCATTGATTGGAATAAACGACTGACGCATTTTTCTAGGCAACCCTACAGCGAGCCCCGATATTCCGCTGAGGAGCTTGCCGGTGCGATCCCAACTGATCCGCGTACGCCCTACGATGTGAGGGAGATTTTAGCTCGGGTGGTTGATGATTCTTCCATCGAAGAGTTCAAGTCACGCTACGGTGTGTCCACAGTCTGTGGTCACGCCACGATCACAGGGGTGGCCTGTGGCTTTATTGGTAACAACGGCCCTATCGATACAAATGGCGCGACGAAAGCGGCGCAATTTATCCAGCTGTGTGATCAGTCTGACTTGCCCATCATTTTCTTTAACAATACCTCGGGGTATATGGTGGGCACGCAGTATGAACATGCGGGCATGATTAAGCACGGTTCTAAAATGATTCAGGCGGTTGCCAACGCTCGGGTGCCTAAATTGTCGCTTTATGTGGGCGCTAGCTATGGCGCTGGAAATTACGGCATGTGCGGATGGGCTTACGAACCAGACTTTTTGTTTGCATGGCCCAATGCGCGTACCGGTGTGATGGCAGGCCAGAGCGCCGCGACAACGATGACGGAGGTCGCAAAAGTGGGTGCTGCGCGAAAAGGTAAACCGATACCCGAGTCGCAGCTTGAGGCACAGGGACAAACAATAAAGCAGCACTTTGATGCTCAAGAGGATGCCTTTTACACCTCTGGCCGCGTTCTTGATCACGGGATAATTGATCCTAGAGATACCCGCAAAGTTTTGGCTTTTTGTTTGGAAACAATCATTGAAGGTCGACACCGCAGCCTGCAATCAAACAGCTTCGGCGTGGCAAGGATGTAATTATGACGGCATTACCTGAAACAAAGTCAGTAGATCTAAGTCTTGAAAATGGTTGGTTAACCGTTTGGTTTAATCAGCCTGAACGTCGCAACCCCCTCACCGATGATGTTGTTGACGATTTAGAGATCATTCTTGCCTCGGTGCGTGATGATCGTAGCGTCAGGGGTGTCACCTTCAGGGGCCGGGGTGGTTTTTTCTGCGCCGGTGGTGATCTCAAGAGTTTTAATGCGATCGCTAGTGGTGCGCGTGAGCAAGCGATGAGAACTAGCACCCGTATTGGAGACATACTGGCAGACCTCAATGCTTTACCTCAAGTGACTGTGGCCATGATTGAGGGCGCGGCCATGGCGGGAGGCCTGGGCCTTGCTTGTTGCTGTGACGTAAGCGTGGGAATGAACGATGCCAAGTTTGCCTTTTCAGAAACTCGCATTGGAATTACGCCGGCGCAGATTGCGCGCTATGTGTTACAAAAATGCGGTTATGCGGTGGGTCGCCGGCTGATGCTTACCGCGGCGAGATTTCAGGGTGCAGAGGCAGCAACATTAGGGGTGCTAGACCTTGCAGTGGATTCGGTTGAGGCGCTAGAAGATGCTGAGCATGCCATTCGTTCTGATGTCCTCGGTTGTGCTCCGGGCGCGGTAGCCGCTTGCAAAGAATTAATTGTCGGTATGCCGCAAACCCCCGATGACGAAAAAGTCATATACGCCGCTGAAAACTTTAGCCGATGCTTACAGAGCGATGAAGGAAAAGAGGGCGTCTCCTCTTTTATTGAAAAACGTAAGCCCAGTTGGCATGTGGAGATTGATCAATGAAGACCCTCTCGACTTTACTAGTGGCGAATCGCGGTGAGATTGCGGTAAGGGTTATGCGAACCGCGCGTGCGCTGGGTATTCGCACGGTTGCGGTTTACTCCGATGCTGACGAGGACGCTTTGCATGTGCGCGAGGCTGATCAAGCGATCCGACTGGGTGGCCCCATTGTCAGTGATTCCTATCTCAACCAAGAAAAAGTTTTGGCTGCTGCAATCGAGGCTGGTGCAGATGCCATCCATCCCGGATATGGTTTTTTGTCAGAAAACTCGAATTTTGCTGCGGCTTGTGAGCAGGCAAACATCGTATTTATAGGCCCTCCTAATAAAGCGATTGAGGTCATGGGTGATAAAGCTCGTGCCAAGCGCGCGATGCTTGAGGCCGGCGTGCCATGCATTCCCGGTTACCAAGATGAAGCACAGGATATGGAGACCCTGCTAAACGCCGCTGAGAACATTGGCCTTCCTGTAATGATCAAGGCGGCAGCGGGTGGTGGTGGTCGCGGTATGCGCCTTGTCACTGAGTCACCCCAGTTGGAAGATGCCATTGGGTTGGCCCAATCCGAAGCTCAAAACGCCTTTGGCTCGAGCGAACTCATTATTGAGCGGGCTGTACTTCGTCCTCGACACGTCGAGGTGCAGGTATTTGCAGATCAGCTCGGGCATGTTATCCACCTAGGGGAGCGGGATTGCTCGATTCAGCGGCGACATCAGAAAGTAATTGAAGAGTCTCCCTGTCCTGTTATGACGCCTGAACTGCGAAGGGCGATGGGTGAGGCGGCGGTCAACGTAGCACGGGCTGTCGACTATGTGGGTGCAGGAACCGTCGAGTTTTTGGTCGACGAGGATGGGCGGTTTTACTTTTTAGAAATGAATACGCGTCTGCAGGTCGAGCACCCGGTCACTGAGTTGGTCACCGGCTACGATTTGGTCGAATGGCAGATCCGAGTAGCCAGAGGAGAGCCACTGCCTGCAGAGCAAGATGACATCGAGCTTATAGGTCATGCTATTGAAGTTCGGCTGTATGCCGAGGAGCCTGAGAAGGGGTTTCTTCCCAGCACTGGCCCCGTGAATTTGTTCGAATTCTCTGAGGCTGAGGGAATTCGCATCGATAGCGGCGTTGCCAGTGGGGATGAGGTGAGCCCTTATTACGATGCAATGGTCGCGAAGATTATTGGCTACGGAGAAACTCGTGAGGATGCGCGTCGCCGTTTATTGACCACGTTGCAAGACGGCGCGTTGCTGGGACTGGGTAATAACCGAAATTTTCTGATCAATGCTTTGGAGCAGCAAACTTTTAAGGATGGCTTGGCGACCACCGCGTTCATTGAAGAAAACTATGGAGATCAATTTAGCCCTTCGAAGGTGCAGGGATCTGTTGTGGTTGGTGGTGCAGTGATACAGCACTTGTTGGCAATGGGTGAGGCCCATGAGCGTGCACCGTTGGTTTCCCATGAGCTTCTTGACTGGTCTTCTCGAGGCCGTGCTGTCTCTATCCGCGATTATCGAATTGATGAGCTGGAAGTCAGTGTCAGAATAGAAACTCTGGGGGCAGGGCAGTATCAGGTGCTGTTGGAAGCTCAGGAGTTTTTGGTGGAATTCATGGGCATGTCTGACGTTCACTGTGAGTTGCAGATAAATGGTCGGCGTGAAAACTTTAATTTTTTTCATGAATCACCCGCAACCTTACATCTCGCTAGCGCCACGGACTCAATGACCCTTACGGATTATGCTCGAGTGTCCCCAGAAGGTGTCGATGCTGCTGCCGGAGGTACGGTCGTAGCGCCGATGCATGGTTTGCTGCTTGCTGTTGAGGTGACAGAGAATGAGACGGTGGTCAAAGGTCAGCGTCTCGCGGTGCTGGAGGCCATGAAGATGCAACACGAGATTGTCGCGCCAGCCGATGGCGTTGTTCTTGAAGCCCCTGGCGTCGCGGAGCGGCAGGTTGCGGCAGGCGATGTCATTGTAGTTTTGGAGCTGGCTGAATAGCGACTGCATTGGCGGCTAAACCGCTTTAATCTGTATTGCTGCTGTTGCATGTTTGCAAAGCCTTACGATGTAAACAGTATTTTGTAGATCCGACGATGCAATATTAATAGGAACTAAATATGGAACAGGCCAAAGCTTTTCTCGAAGAGTCGCTAGATCTCAATGCGCTGCTAGGTGATCTGGGTAGCGTGGATCTCTCGAGATCTACTGGTTTCAAAGCTTGGAGCATTGAAACAATTTTGCGGCATCTGCATTTTTGGAACCAAATGGCCTTGTGGGCCCTTGAGGATACCCCCCAGTTGCAAGCGGCTTTGGTTCCGATCATGGAAGGGTTAAAGCGCGGAGATAGCCTGACAGAAGTTGAGGCTCAAGTGGTGTCGGCGGAGGGCAGTCAGCTTGTGTCAGATTGGCGTTTAACCTATCAGAAGCTCGCTCAGGCCTATAGCCAGGCTGATCCTTCCCAGCGCTGCCCTTGGGTGGGGCCCAGTATGAGCGCGCGCTCTTGTATTACAGCCCGGCAGATGGAGACTTGGGCTCATGGCCAAGCCATTTATGACGAACTCGGAAGAGTTCGCGAGAATACAGACCGCCTCCAGAATATTATTATTCTAGGGATTAACACCTTCGGTTGGACCTTTAAGGTGCGGGGTGAAGCTGCTCCAGACCAGATGCCTTACGTGGAATTAGCCGCGCCCTCGGGTAGGCTTTGGACTTTTGGCGAGGAAAATTCTGCGTCGGCAATCAAAGGTGCTGCGGAAGAGTTTGCTCAGGTCGTTACCCAAACCCGACATGTTGAGGATACTCAGCTTTCTTACGATGGCGAGGACGCTAAGCGCTGGCTTTACAACGCACAGTGTTTCGCGGGCGGTCCCAACTCACCTCCAGCACCTGGCTCAAGGTTCATGCGTACCAAGTGACGTTGCTGACGTTGCTGACGTTATGCCGGCGTCGATGCGATGTACCGACATCCAGAAGAGTTCCTCTTTGGAGTAGCCGGTAATACGATCCTGCTCTTTGCAGTTAACTAGTGCAATAAATGTCGGCGTCACATTAACCGGCTGGGTTTGGCAGCCGCTTTTTGAGTGGCGGCCTGTCTGCCAATCGGCCAAGCTAATTTTGATAATCGGGAGTTTACGAGCTTCGTCGGTCTGTTCGTAGTAAGGCAGAATTTCCCTATCGAATTGCTGACATGCGGCACAGTCTGGTGCATAAATGTAAAGCAGCTCACTGGCATCAACCTTTGACAGCGCCAATATCCCCAGCAGCAACCCCAAAGCAGCGTTACGGCCCTTCAAAGCAGGCCGTCCCCATGTCTTTGGGTCTTGTCAGATTTAAAGTGTGAAATCAGCATCATCTGGGCTTATTGTAGGCTCTTGAGTTTGCCGCTTTGTACAGCAGGGCGGCTATCGTTGAAAAGTGGCGCTGTAAGGCAGTGAGTCCATGAGGATTTAATTTTGGTTATATATTTATAGTATATTAGAATAACAGGGGCGCTACGGGGTTACATACGGCAGTACTATCGTAGTCATTATAATGGGAGTGCATTCATGGGGTGGAGCACATGCCGGTAGGTGTCAGTGATCAGGAGGGGTGGTTGAGGCCAGCGCCCGAGTCGTTTCTTTCTGAAGAACTGATCTCTGAGATATCACACCGTGGAGTCGATAAGGGCCGAAGAGATCTTTTAAGGGGTTCCTTCGCTGCGGCGTTAGCGGGCGCCTCGGGGCTGGCATTTGCCGATGACCCTAATATCGTAAACGTTCCCGAATGGAGCCGCAGCCTCGGCAAGCCCGTGGCGACAAACCCCTATGGACAGCCATCGCCCTTCGAAGCGAACACCGTGCGTCGACAAAGCCCTGGCCTTACGCAAACTGATCAAGCGAGCGTAGCTTTCACACCCCTGCAAAATCTTTTTGGATGTATCACACCGAGCGGTCTTCATTTTGAGCGACACCATCAGGGTTGGGTTGATATTGATCCTCGACGCCACCGCTTAATGATTAACGGTCTCGTTAAAGAACCCCTCGTGTTTACGGTGGCAGATTTATTACGCATGCCCAGTGTGTCGCGTATGCACTTCTTGGAATGTGGTGCGAATACGGCTCTAGAGTGGGGCAATTCAGCTGTACCCACCGTGCAATACACCCACGGTATGTTGTCAGGCTCTGAATGGACGGGGGTGCCGCTGTCTCTGTTACTAGAGCGTGCGGGCTATGACCGGGACGCCAGCTACTTGTTGGCAGAGGGCGCCGATGGTTCCGGGATGACACGAACAATCAACCTTGCTGGGGCACTCGAAGACGCAATTGTTGCCTATGGGCAAAATGGCGAAATGCTGAGACCTGAGCAGGGCTACCCACTGCGCTTGGTGGTGCCTGGTGTTCAGGGCGTTTCCTGGGTGAAGTGGTTGCGCCGTCTGGAGGTAGGTAACAAACCCTACGCCACCAAGGATGAGGCAAGTCATTACGTAGATCTCATGCCCAATGGCCAACTGCGACAGTACACCGCCATACAAGAGGCCAAGTCTGTTATCACTGCGCCCTCGGGCGGCCAAAAACTGCTCAGCCAGGGTTATTACTGTATTACGGGTTTGGCTTGGTCGGGGCGAGGCTCCGTGCGCAAGGTGGAGGTTTCTGTTGATGGCGGACGCAACTGGCAAGGGGCAAGGCTAGAGGGTCAGGTGCCCTCAAAAATGCTGACGCGATTTAATTTTGACTGGGTTTGGCGAGGCGAGCCGGCTTTGCTGCAAAGTCGAGTCTCTGACGATACGGGTTACATACAACCACAGCGTGCCGCGTTGGTGGCTGAGCGAGGCACGCGTTCGATCTATCACAATAATGCGATTCAGACGTGGCGGGTAAGTCCCTCAGGTGAGGTGGATAATGTTCAGGTGGGCTAGATTATGGATTATCTGCCTGAATATTTTGGGTTATAACGCCTTCGCGGACGACTATTCATCGGCCCTAAATGAGCTGGGAAGAACCGCAACAGCTGCAGAGCTAAGCGCCTGGGATATTGATGTGCGCCCGGACTTTGTCGGCTTACCCTCGGGTTCAGGTTCGGTGGAGGAAGGTGAGGCGTTGTGGTTCGATCAATGCGCAAATTGCCACGGCGATTTTGGTGATTCTAATGAGGTTTTTTCGCCTATTGTTTTAGGCAACATTACCGAAGACGATATTCAGACAGGGCGTGTGGCGGCGCTTACAGATCCCTCTGTTGTTCGGACGACCTTTATGAAGGTGGCAACCTTGTCGACGATTTGGGATTACATAAACCGTGCAATGCCCTGGAATGCTCCAAAGTCATTGGCAGTTGATGAGGTTTACTCACTGGTTGCCTACTTGCTTAACCTTGCCTACATTGTGGACGAGGACTTTGTATTGTCTGATAAAAATATGGAAGACGTTCAGGCCTTGATGCCAAATCGTAATGGTATGACGGAGGATCACGGCCTTTGGTCGGTTGCTGGCGTTCCCGATGTAGTTGGGTCAGCCTGCATCACCAACTGTTCAGTCAATACGGCCATCACGTCATTTCTCCCAGATTACGCAATGAATGCTCATGGCAACCTTAAAGATCAGATGCGTGATTATGGCCCGTTGCCCGGTATGCAGACCGCACCCGCACCACAGCTTCCGGTATCGCAGCTGCAGCAGAGTGGCAGTTTAGACCAGCGACCTGCTGACCTTTTATCGGCGAGTGGCTGTAAGGCTTGTCATCAGATGAATAAAGCGTTGATTGGACCTGCGTTTACAGCCATTCGAGCTCGTTATGCAGGGGCGGATGCCTCGGATTATTTAGCTGAAAAAATCAAACAGGGGGGGCAGGGCGTGTGGGGTTCAGTGCCTATGCCGGCGATGGCCCAATTGGATGATACTGTCGTGGCGGCACTGGCACTTTGGTTGGCCTCAGGGCAATGAATTAAATAATGGAGCTGAGATCTATGGGCAATTTAAACCCTCTGGGGTTAACACGCAGAAGCTTTGTGGCGGTGACTAGCGTGCTATTTGTCGTCGCCGCGTTACCGCAAAAAATTTGGGCGGCAGCACTGCGACCAGAAACAGCCTTTCAAACTACGACCCTTGAGGCTACGTTTGAAGCGCTGGGCGGTGTGCCAAAAGTGAGTGATGGGATTGTTTTTTCTACGCCTGACATTGCTGAAAATGGCGCAGTGGTTCCAGTCAGAATTGAGATTGATACATCGGTGTTATCGGATGTGAGTAAGATCTATGTAATTGTAGAAAAAAATCCCAACCCCTTGGCGGCAGTCTTTCAAGTTCCCCCCAATACCCAGCCCTATGCAGAAACACGAGTCAAGGTTGCGCAAACTGGCAATCTCTATGCCGTTGCCGAGGCAAACGGCCAGCTTTACATGATGCAAAGAGAAACCAAGGTCACTTTGGGTGGCTGCGGCGGCTAAGGAGAAAACGATGGCCAGTCGAATTAGAATTCGGGCACAACTTAAAGACGATTACTGTGAGGTCAAGGCATTGATGCGCCACCCCATGGAAACAGGAATGCGCAAGGATCAAAGTGGTGCGGCGATTCCGGCAAACTTTATTGAAGATATTCAGGTACTCCATAATGACGTCGTTGTGGTGCAGGCCTATTGGGGTGCCGCTGTATCGGCCAATCCTTTCCTTGGAGTGCGTTTTAAAGGCGGCGCTCAAGGGGACGTAGTTAAAGTCGTCTGGCGCGATAATCACGGTGACAGCGGCTCTGGTGAGACCACTATTCGTTGATTGGATGAGCGGGTCATTATGCATAAAGGTTTTATTAGAGGTATTTCCGCTGTCTTAATAGGCTTGTGGTCTGCAATGCTTTTTTCTGAGACAGAAGGTGTTTTTGACGAGTATCGCGCGATGTTGGGTGATGACAATCCAGCGATCTTTGTTATTTTCGATGGCGAGGAAATTTGGTTCACTCCCGCAGGCCCGAAGTCTGCTTCACTAGAACAATGCGATCTTGGCCTAGGCCCGGGAGTTGTGGAGGGCGCCTATGCGCAACTGCCCCGTTATTTTGCAGATGTCGATCGCGTTCAAGACGTGGAGGCACGCCTTGAACATTGTATGACCCAACTACAAGGCCTCACTCCCGCCGAGGTGCATGGGAAACCCTACTCACTGCGAGGTGATTTGGGGACTGAGCTAGAAGCGCTGGTTGCATGGATTGCCGATCAGTCTAGTGGCTTGGCTATCGCCCCGATGCAGGCTCATGCGAAAGAGCGAGCGACCTATGAATTGGGCGAGCGTCTTTTTTACTATCGGGCGGGGCCCCATGATTTTTCCTGTGCCACCTGTCATGAACAGGGTGGGCGTCGTATCCGTTTACAGACACTGCCAAATTTAACCACATATCAGGGTGCGGCAGAGGCCTACAGCAGTTGGCCTGCCTATCGAATATCTCAAGGTATTGTCCGCACTATGGGCTGGCGTATGCGCGATTGTATGCGTCAGCAGCGAATGCCTGAACTTGTTATGGGCTCTGAGGCCACCGTAGCACTGCAGACCTACCTTGCAGTCAATGGCGCTGGGGCTCCCATGGCTGCGCCGGGGCTAAAACGGTAAATGATGATGAAAACAATCATGCAACTTCTGGCGTTCATCCTTTTTTCAACCGCTGTGTACGCCAATGAGGCGTACAACGTGCTGCTCGATTCGATGAAAGACAAAAACTTTGTCACCTTAGAGCGCCTTAAACAGGACGAGCTTCAGGAGTTTTGCAGTCAACCCCGCTCGGCATCTCTTGATGAAGTGCGCGCTGCCAAGCTGCGAGAAGCGGCATTTAAAGGCGTTCCTATACCTACAGGCGAACGTTATTTGGGTGATTGGCAGCTTGGTGAAAAGGTGGCGAGCAACGGCAGAGGGCTTCAATATTCCGATGACCCCGAACAAGAAAACGGGGGTAATTGCTATGCCTGCCATCAGCTTGATCCCAACGAGGTGGCATATGGCAACCTAGGGCCTTCGCTGAGTGGTTATGGCGCACGGGGACAGAGCGTTGCCATGTTGCAGTACACCTGGACTAAGCTCTGGAACACCCATGCTTATAATGTGTGTTCTCATATGCCACGTTTCGGTGCCGCGGGTATATTGACAGAAAAGCAGCTGCAAGACGTTATGGCCTTTCTTTTTGATCCAAATTCGCCTGTTAATCGATCTCAGCCATGATGGAGCAGCAGCTGGTGAGGGAAGCCCTGGAATACTGTCATCGAACGCCGTGAATTTGGAAAACTGCTGGCGCTGGGTGCGGCGGCGGGATTAGCACTACCCGGTGTGGCGGCTCGTGCTAGAACGCAAAACCCTTACGATATCGCACCGATTGGTAACGTCCATCTGCTGCATATGACCGACGCTCATGCGCAGCTCATGCCGGTTCACTATCGTGAGCCCCAAGCTAATATTGGGGTTCATAACGCGCGCAATCGCAGTCCACATCTTGTCGGTAAGGCTTTATTAGAGCGTTATCATATTGCAGTAGATACCCGACAAGCCCACGCCTACACGCACCTAGATTATTCCGCAGCTGCACTGGAATTTGGTCAAGTTGGTGGGTTCGCCCATTTGGCGACGCTGATAAAACAGCTGAAAGCTGTTCGTCCGGGTGCACTCCTCCTCGACGGTGGAGATCTTTGGCAGGGGTCGGCTACGGCGCTATGGACTCAGGGGCAAGATATGGTTGATGCCTCTAAGCTTCTAGGCATTGACGTCATGACTGGGCACTGGGAATTCACCCTTGGCACTGAGCGTGTGCAGTCGATTATTAAAAATGACTTGGGGGGGCACACTGCATTTTTAGCCCAAAATATTCGCGATAAGGAGTTTGGCGACCCCGTCTTCCCTGGTCATGTCATGCGCGAGTTAAATGGTGTTCCCGTCGCTATTATTGGACAGGCCTTTCCCTATACTCCAGTAGCCAATCCAGCCTACCTAATGGAGGGGTGGAGCTTTGGTATTCGTGAGCGTGAGTTACAGGAAAAAATTGACGAGGTGCGCCGTAACGGCGCCCAAATCGTGGTTTTACTGTCACACAATGGCGCTGATACCGATATTAAGCTGGCTTCTCGGGTGTCTGGGCTCGATGCCATTCTCGGAGGGCACACCCACGATGCCATTCCTAGTGCTCTGGAAGTAAAAAATCCAAAGGGGATAACGCTGGTAACCAACGCTGGTTCCAACGGAAAATTTCTGGGTGCTCTAGACTTTGATGTCCGCGGGGGTCGCATAAAAAATTGGTCATATAAACTGCTGCCCGTGTTTTCTGATTTGCTAAATCCCGATCCAGACATGTCGTCTTTAATTAGTGATATCCGCGCCCCCTATGCCGAGCAGTTGAGCGAAGTTTTAGCGACAACCGACGATCTTTTATATCGGCGCGGCAACTTTAACGGCAGTTTTGATCAGCTCATCTGTAACGCATTACGGGATGAACTCGATGCTGAAATCGCGTTCTCCCCGGGCTTTCGCTGGGGAACAACATTACTGCCAGCATCAAATATCACCATGGAAGACCTTATGGCGCAGGTGGCTATTACTTATCCTGCAGTCACGGTCAATGAAATGAGTGGCGCGGCCCTGAAGACTGTCTTGGAGGATGTAGCAGACAATCTCTTTAATCCCGACCCTTATTACCAGCAGGGGGGAGACATGGTTCGAGTGGGGGGGCTTGGTTACAGCATTACACCAACCGCAGGCGCAGGTGAACGTATTGGTAATTTAAGCTTAAATGGCCAATCTATTGATGCCGGTAAGTCCTACAAAGTCGCAGGCTGGGCTTCAGTGCACCGCGTTGAAGGTGAACCCATTTGGGATGTGGTCGGCCGTTGGCTGCGCTCCCAGAAGGTTGTCGGGACTCTTCTGATTGAACAACCCCAAGTCAATGGTCTGACGAATAATCTTGGCTATGCGGGTTGAGAGTGCAGACAACAGTAACCCACAGCCCATGATCACAGTGTTTCAGTCAGCGCCTGTGCACAAGCCCTTGTGGCAAACACACTGCTTGAACTCTGTACGGCAGTGGTGCGCCCAGCACGAGTACAACTATCAGTTCTTAGGCGATGAGCTTTTTGGCCGTGTCCCTCAGGCTTTGCGAAGTAAGCTTGCAGGACGAACACCAATAATCGCCGATCTGGCGCGTCTGAGTTTGCTCAAGGAGCATCTTGAGTCAATGGGTGGCACGGTACTATGGTTAGACGCTGATACCCTCATTGTGAATCGATCTTGGAAACCCGATGCTGCCGCCTCAGTGTGCTTTGGTGAAGAGTACTGGCTCGATCGCGACAGCCAAGGGCGACTCAAAGTGTTTAAGCAGCCCCACAATGCCTTTATGCTGTTTTCCCAAGGCAATGCCGTTTTACCTTTTTTACATCAGGTGGCGCACTCGATCATAGAGCGTGCAGATCCAACCGCGATTTCGCCACAAATGATTGGTCCGAAGCTGCTGAAAGCTCTTCACTCATTAGCCGAATTTCCGCTATGTCCCCAAGCGGGGGCGCTAAGTCCCAGCCTTGCCCTTGATTTAGTGCAGGGCGGGGGAACCACCGTCGAAGCTTTTAAGGTGGCAGATCGGCCCACGCCCTGTCTTTGGAATTTGTGTGGCTCACTAGCGTTTGAAGACAATCACGAACAGCACCTTCTTGAATTGACAAAAGCCCCGGCAATGTTTGACCTGCTCTCACAGTAGAAAATTGCTACGTCTAATAGACACCCTTCGATTTTCCGGTTAATCATTCTGGAGAGTATGGCAATTAATGATCGTGTCTATCTGGCAGTGGTAGACTTATCAATTGAGTATTTATAGCATAGATTATGTCAGTTTATTTCAGGTGCGTTGACGTTACATCTAAGATGACTTGCTTTCGCGCTCAAGGACGACTAGGTTTAGAAAAAAATAAGTTAGTAAAGAGGCTATATGAAGACGAGCATAACCGCGTTGCTTTTACTGCTGCTCATGGCTTGCAGTGACTCATCTGACAATAGCGCACCACCGGCGCCTGAGCCACCGGCGCCACCTCCAGAGCCAACCTACGAACTCAGCGCTGAAATAAAGCGAACTGAGTACGGCATTCCCCATGTTACCGCTGAAGATTGGAAGAGTTTGGGGTATGGCTTTGGCTATGCCTACTCTCAAGATAACTACTGCGTCACTATGAAAGAGATGGTGTATGCCAGTGGTCGATCGGCTGAGTTGCTGGGTGAAGCACAAGGAAATACGGGCTCTGATTTTTTGTTCCGCTATCTAAACGGAGATGACGCTGAGTTTGAGGAGCGTTTTGTTAATCAGCTACCTCAGTTCAGCCGTGATCTTGCTGAAGGCTTTGCGCGTGGTATGAATCGATACCGCGAGGAAACGGGCGATGCCAATCTGGCTGAGGGCGACTATGGCTGCAGAGATGCCCAATGGCTTTTTGACGTAACCGCGATAAATCTCTTCAAGCATATGCGGCGTGAGGCGTTGCGAGGTAGCTCTGATAATGGGACTTTTCGCAATGCACTGCTTTCCGTAGAGGGACCTGCTGAGGACGGCGCGACTGGTAGTCTAAACGAGGCTCAGCTATCAGATCTCGCTGATAGCGCCGCCGCTGCGGTCAGTGAACTACAGAATCTCGGCCGGGGTAGCAATGCACTTGCTGTAGGCAGTGAAAGTACACAAAATGGTGGTGCCGTATTGCTGGGTAATCCGCATCAGCCGTGGTTTGGGGCGGGAGCTTGGTATCAAGCACATCTGACTTTGCCAGGGGAGTACGACGTTGCCGGTGCTGCACTGCATGGCTTCCCTTTTATTGGTATCGGTTTTAATAAAGATGTGGCTTGGACACACACCGTGTCACTGGCCAACCGCTTTAGTCTCTACGAACTCAAGCTCAACCCTGAAAACCCACTGGAGTATTTGTACGAAGGGGAGATGAGGGATATCACGCCAGTTGAGATTGTTATTGATGTGCTATTGGCTGACGGAACCTTAGAGCAGCAAAGTTTCACCTTTTATGAATCTCATTTTGGTCCCATTGCAAATTTAAAGGGAGTCTCAAGTTTTTTAGACGGATGGCCCATGTTTAATGGCTCGGTGCTTGCATTTAGAGATGCCAATATTCTGACGGGAATTCGCGGCATAGAGCAGTGGATCAACAAAGGTAAAGCATCTGACTTGCAGGGTTACATCGATGCCTTGGCGAGCATTGGTAATCCGGTTTTTCATGAGATCGCAGCCGACCGTAATGGTGAAGTGTTTTATGGTGAGCTGTCGGCGATTCCCTATATTACTCAAGCCCAGCTTGATACCTGTGTTAATGGCATTATCGGCCCGCTGCTGGCAGATGCGACGACTAACGTCATCATTTCTCTAGACGGATCGACCTCAGAGTGTGAGTGGGGAGATGACCCAGAGGCGCCCGAAGGCAGCAACTTGTATGGCGCAAGTCAGTTGCCACAGTTGCGGACTAGAGATTACGTGGGTAACAGCAATAACAGTTACTGGTTGAGCAATGCCCAACAGCCCATTGAGGGCTTTCCAACCATTATGGGACCCGTTGGCTATGAGGGGCAGCAGCAGTTTTTGCGCACCCGTATTGGTCACCTGATGGTTGAAGAACGGAAATTAGCCAGTGATGGGCTGAGTGATACGCCGCTATTCGATTTAGAGACGATCAAGGGACTCATGTATGCCAACCGTGTTTATGGTGCCGAAGTCACCTTGGACGATGTATTGAAATTTTGTGGTGCGTCAGAAAATGAAGAGCTGAGTATCGTCTGTGGGGTTTTAGCACGCTGGGATCGCCGGGTTGATGTTGATAGCCAAGGTGCGCAGGTTTTTACTGAGCTTTGGAAAGGCTTCGGCTCCAAATTAGGTGGTGGATTTCAGGGGGTCATAGCCAACGATACATTTTGGCGGATCAACTACGATCCATCAGACCCTCTCAATACACCTGCAGGTATTGATCTGGAGGTCGCATCCAACCAGACCTTGCTGACAGAGGTGCTGCTCAAAGCAGAGGCCGATTTGACCTCTAAGGGTGTTGCCCTCGATGCGCCATGGTCAGAGGTGCAATATCTCCAGCGTAATAATGACAATGTTCCCATTCACGGTGGATCTGGCACGATGGGTGTCTATGGCGCTATCAGTGCACGATTGTCGGAGGGGGGCTATGTCAATCCGGGATCGGGCAACAGTTACATTCAAGCTGTTACCTGGGATGAATCAGAGTGCCCCATTGCGGACGTGATTTTGGTTCCCTCTCAGTCAACAGATCCGGCTTCCCCGCATTTTTCTGATCAGACGAAGCTCTACGCCGATAAACGTTGGGTACGCTTTCCATTTTGTGAAGAGGATATAGCCGCAAGTCAGATTGGTGAAACGGTGTTGCTACAGGAGTAATGGCTATTCGTTCTAAACGCGCTTTCGCTTTGTGCCTCAAGATTGTCGGCGTTTGTTAGGTCAATGCTGGGCGTGCCTAAAGTGGTCTGTATTTTGGGTATGCACCGGTCGGGCACAAGTTGCCTGACCGGATCTCTTCAGGAAGCGGGTGTCGACCTAGGTGATTGCCATTCTTGGAATCCACACAATCGAAAGGGTAACCGGGAAAATCAGGAGATTGTTGATCTTAACGATGCGGTGCTTCATTCAAATGATGCGGCTTGGGATAACCCTCGGCCTGCTATCCGCTGGTCTGCTGAGCATCTTCAGGAAGCCCGCCGGCTTGTGACAAGGTCAACTTCAGCTTGCTTTGGTTTTAAGGATCCAAGGACGCTTTTAACTCTAAAAGGTTGGGCTGCCGCCGTACCCGAACTGAGTTATATCGGAATTTTCCGCCACCCCATGAACGTGGCGCAGTCGCTGAAAAACCGCAGTGGCATGCCTATTGAAGACGGGTTAGACCTTTGGTATCAATACAATCGCAGGTTGTGTTTGCATTACAGCCTGCATCGTTTTCCTATATTGTGCTTTGACGATGAGGAAAGCCTGTTTAAGCAAAAATTAAAAAAAGTATTCTCAAAGCAGGGTTTGTACGACGATAGTAAAGACAGTCAGTTTTATGATTCAAACCTGCGGACCGCAGAGGGAGATGCTGCACATCGCCTAGGCTGGCAGATATCAGGGTTATATAAAATTCTAAAAACAATAGCAGAGTAAAACTTATGGAAGGAAGTTGGCCTCGCAGTCTGCACAAAAAGTGGAAAGCACTCGTTGGTCGGCACTTCAAGCCCGGCGTTGCGTTAGTCGTTGTCGTCTACAACATGCCTGAGCAGGCGAAGAAAACCCTTTATTCCTTAACCAGTCAATACCAGCAAGGCGTCACGGAAGCGGACTATGACGTCATTATTATAGAAAACCAATCGGCTAATAATTTATCCGTGGACTTTATTGAATCTTTGCCGGCCAATTTCAGTTACCACCTGCGTGCAGAGACAGAACCTACGCCGGTATTTGCTGCTAACTACGGTATCAAGCTCTCTCGACGAAGCCACATCGCGCTTCTGATCGATGGTGCAAGAATGGTAACACCTGGCGTGGTTAAGAATTTGTTGCGTGGCCATCGTCTGCAGCCTGAATCCGTGGTTACTGTTCCCGGTTACCATTTGGGAAGGCAGCTGCAACAGCGTTCGGTAGAGCAGGGTTACGGTATTGTTGAGGAGTCTCGATTATTGGCTTCCATTGAGTGGCCGCGAAATGGGTATAGCCTGTTTGATATTGCGTGTTTTAGTGGGTCTTGTGCCGCGGGTCTATTTCGACAGCATAGTGAGAGCAACTGCATCAGTCTGCCGAAATATTTATGGCAAGGTCTGGGGGGAATGGATGAACGATTTGATCATATGGGTGGCGGGCTTGTGAATCTTGACTGCTACCGGCGGGCTTGTGAATTGCCGGGTGTTGCTCATGTTGTGCTTATTGGTGAGGGTACCTTTCACCAGTTTCACGGTGGCGTTACTACGGGCGGTATTGAGCGACAGGCGAGGGAATCGCTCATTGGGCAATTTCAAAGCCAATACAGAACGCTTCGCGGTAAGTCTTTTCAGTCACCAGAAACCAACCCCATTTTTTTGGGGGAAATACCCCCCCAATTGATGCGTTTCATTCGCACTTCAAGCCAAGAGTCGGAGCCACAAACTGCTAAGGCCAGTGCTGGTGAGTATCTGCGTTCTGTGCCAAAGAGAAGTTGAGTTTTATGGAGCCTCGTGTGTATTTTCCCTCCTCGTTACAACGGTTTGAACCAAAACGAATGGTCTTTAGTACTTGGGTTGATCATCTGCCCTTTGCTTATGACTTGGTTGAAGCGCTCTCTCCTAAGATGGTTGTTGAGCTAGGCGTCTATAACGGGCTCTCATTTTTTACATTCTGTCAGGCTATGGTAGAGCATGATGTGGATGGGGTGGCTTACGCCATTGATTGTTGGGAGGGTGATGCTCACACCGAGGGATACGACGACTCGATCTATAACGACGTGGCAACTTATGCACGGGATCACTATCGCGGTATCGCCTATTTATTGCGTACCTACTTCAACGATGCCCTTGCGCACTTTAGTGACGGTTCAGTAGATCTGCTGCATATCGACGGTCTACATACTTACGAGGCGGTGAAGGAAGATTTCACCAATTGGTACCCCAAGGTAAGGCCGGGAGGCGTTATTTTATTTCATGATGTTATGGCCCGAATAAAAGACTTTGGGGCTTGGAAGTTTTTTGACGAGTTGCTACAAACTGAGCCAGAGATTTTTAGATTCAACCATGGCTTTGGCTTGGGGGTTTTGCGAAAACCGGGTGGTGCCGGATCAAATAATCAGCTTCTCGACCTTTTGTTTTCTGGAAATGAGGAAGAGCATCAAAAATTAAGGCAGCTCTATGTTCATGCTGCCCACTTTCTTGAGGCGAGACGGCAGGCGACAAAATTTAAGGCAATGGCTGCCAATAAAAAAGCGAAGGGCGGGCAGGGGAAAAGCACCGAGCAGGTTAAAGATGGTGGTGGCTGAGGTACACGGCTATCGATTCGACCTCTTGATGATTTCTATGCCTCGGGAGGCACTTCGTTCTTTTGTATTTTTATTTTTTGCGTTGCTTGCACCGCCTGCTTTGAGCGCTTCGACGGTGGGCAGTGAGAGTGGTGAGAACGAAGGTCCTCGCCCCAATATTTTGTTCATTGTTTTGGATGACTTGGGCTTCAACGACTTAGGCGCCAATAGCGCCACTGTGGGTCATACCCCCAATCTTAATCAATTAGCGTCTCAGGGCGCTCGTTTTACTAGAAACTACGTGGATAGCACTTGTTCTGCTACGAGAGCGGGTATTTTAACGGGTCGCTATCCGGCTTCTCTGGGCTTTCGTCCCGCAGGCAGGGGTATTTCACCGGAGGTCATCACACTACCTGACATGCTGCGCGGGGCGGGCTACACGACTCACCACGTCGGTAAATGGCACCTCGGTTTCGTCAGCGAGCAGGCTTGGCCTATCCAGCAGGGGTTTGACAGTTTTTTTGGTTTTCTCGACCAATTTTTACTGCGCGGTCCGCATACAGGTGCCGGCTACAACCTAAAGCGACCCACCTACGTCAATCCTTTATTGCAGCGAGATAACGGAGCTTTTGAAAAGAAGTCTGGGCATCTGAGTGATGTTTTAGTTGAAGAGGCGATTGATTTGCTGGCTAGGGTAAAGGACCAAAAGCAACCCTGGTTTATTAATTATTGGACGTACCTTCCCCATACCCCACTCACACCGGCAACACGCTTTGCCAGTAAATTTCCCGATACGCCTGAGGGTAAATACAACGCCATGCTCATGCAGGTCGATGCGGCTGTAGGTCGTGTACTGGAAACCTTGGATGCGTCTGATTTAACGCGATCGACGCTTGTCATTGTTGTCAGTGACAATGGGGGAACGGAGAAGCAATTGCCGAGTAATCAGCCCTTTATAGGGGTCAAAAATACGTTTACGGAGGGCGGGTTGCGCACGCCCTTACTCATGCGATGGCCAGAGGTGATTCCAAAGAATATGGTGATCGATGAGACGGTGTCTTATCTCGATTATTTTCCAACCCTTGAATCACTCGTAACTGGTAATACGAGTGGCGGGCTTCCGGGTCGCAATTTATGGCCCTTATTTGTTGATAACACCATTCAGAGAAAGGCCTTGTATTGGCAGAGTGGCCCTCCCCGGGCCCTGTCATGGTCATTTCTTAATCGAGAGGGGGATCAGCGCATCACCCGGTCCTTTGGCATGGATCCTGAATTGATGGAGTTAGCCGCCGCGCCAGACGGGCATGCTCGACGGAAGGTCGCTACAGACTCGGCTGAGATCGGTGACTTACAGAATCAATTCACAGATTGGCATCTCGGGCAGCGTGAGCTTAAAACCTTAAATTCGAAGGTCAATGCTCAGGGCGTGGGTACTTTAACAGGGGATTTATTCCAGCGGTCGCTGGGATTTAATGGGTTCACTTTTGCGATTCCAATTGAGCGAAGTGCGCGAGCGACCGCGTTGGGGCGTCAATTGATCGCAGGCCAAGAGGGACATTGGCAGATATATATTGAAAACAATCGCCTGGTGGCAAATGTGCTGGGGGTTGAAGTCGAAGCGGTAGCGCCAGACGTTGGCGAGTGCTCGAAAATTATTTTGACGGGATACTTTGATCATGCACTAGCATTCTTTGGTAAAAAGGAGGCGACTCTGGCGCTTTATGTTGATCAGAAGCGGGTCGATTCTGCTGTTATAAACACCTTCGAATTGCCCTTAGAGGGATATGAGTTAGCGACCACACTGGGGCAAAACCGTTTAGGTGAGGCGCGTTTTTCAGGTTTTCTGGGGCGCCCTGTTATTTTGAATGAAATGCTGTTGGAGGATAGCTCGTCTGATGCTTGGCTAGATAACAGTGTCTCTGCGCTAAGCACTCAAAATTGCGAGCGAGCTGTCAGGGGTGTATTTTGAGTTTGGTAACGTCGCTAAAATACCGGCTCCAATGCAACATATTGTCACGAGAGCTAGGCTGAGAGCTGGGCGCTAACAGGAAAAAATCATGAGTGGCAATATGTTTGAAAATAATGAGAGCCTCGATGAGCTGAGCGATATTCAGCAGCATTTGCAGCAGCTTCAGGAGCGCTTTAGAACTGACGAACTGTCAGAACATGC
>AAVV01000011.1 GCA_000169115.1 marine gamma proteobacterium HTCC2080 | reverse complement strand
GGTAGACTCGCCGATAACGGCCGCGAGGTTGGTCGACTTTTACGCCCAATTAGGCCTACGTGAAATGTTGCACGACTACTTTAACGAGGCTGCCGTACTGTCGGTGAGAAAGTGGGTTCTCCGATCTGTGCCGCCTATGAAGGGCGGTAATAAAGGGTGGCATCAGGATGGTCGATTTATGGGGCAGGATATTAAAACTCTAAACCTGTGGGTCGCGTTGTCTGAATGTGGCGAGGGCACCCAGTCTCCAGGACTTGAGCTAATCGCCGATAATCGACGCGAGATACACGAGACTGGAACGTGTGGCGCTTGGTTAGATTGGACGGTGGGCCCAGAGCTCGTTGAAAAAATCGCACAGGACCGACCGTTAGTGTGCCCTCATTTTCAGCCCGGCGATGCAATTTTTTTTGATCATTATTGTTTGCATCGTACTGCCGAGGGCCCTAACGATACGTTGCCACGATTTGCCTTGGAGTCCTGGTTTTTTGCTGAGTCTCGGGCGCCTGCCAAGCAGCAGCCGGTGCTATTTTAGCGCGTTGATTAGCCCTTAAAGTATCGATGGATTCGAGATCTCTCGCTGGGCAGATGACCCATGTACATCACTGGGGTGTTAGAGGTGACTGAGGCATTGCTGCGGAGTTTATCGTACTGCTTTTGGTAGGTTTTAGTACGGTTCTGCCGTTGTTCCATGGTGACATTGGTGGTGGTCCCTCCATGTATTTGATGGAAGCTTCCTTCGCCGATTAACTGCACCGGAGTTGCGCCCTCGCTATCGCTGGCTCGCTTATAGAAATCAAGGTTGACAAAGCCGCCACCGGGTAAATCAAAGTCTTTGTCCATGCCCCCCAGCGTTTCAAATCTGGAGCGTCGTATAAAAAGGCAGTTAGATTCAAACATTTTGTGCAGCCAGTTTGCGCTGGTGGCTCCAGCCCTGAAAGGCGTTCCAATTTCAAACAAGCGATAGCCATCGGCTGGCCATTGAATCGAGTCTAATAAGCTGTCTTCTTCAGCTTGGCAGTAGCCGTTGGCAATAGAGTGATTTTGTTCGTCAGGGCCCAGAAAAAAGTACCGCACAGCAACAACCGCTTCGGCAAAGGCGCGACCAGCGGCCAAGGCAAATTGAAAAACACCCGGCGTTAATACGTGTGCTCCGTCAACCATGAGGCAAAGCCATTCTCCCCGTGCAACTTCTGCAGCGGTGTTAATGGCCATCGCAGGTGAGGGGTGGGCATTTTCAATACGAATAAGCGTTACCGGAGCATTAATGTGGCGCCAACTATTTTCATCAAGGGGGATGGGCGATCCGTTATCAACGACAATGATTTCGTAGTCGAGATTTTCGGCTTGTTGCTGGTAGGTCCGCGACAACGATTGGAGAGTTCTTGGTATTTCTCTTGCCATGTCGTAAGCGATTACGATGACAGATAGTGTTAGCGGTCGATGGGTGACATTATATTCCAAAGGAAGACCTCTAAGTTGAGCGCGACTTTACTGCTAGGTGGTAGTCTATCTGTTGTCGCGGTTAACTAAAAATTGGATGGTTTTAATCAATGGCAAGGCGCTAGATGTTTAGCTGGTTTTCACTGCAAAGCGGTATTAGGGGCGGGGGTTATCTTAGCCAGATAGACGCTCTCCGGGGATGGGCTATTTTACTGGTCTTCTTTTTCCATGCTTGGGGTATCAGTGGGGGCAGCGCCGGTTCAGAGCCTTCGCTTTGGTTTTCCTATGTTGCTGCAGGAAGGACGGGTGTAACGCTATTTTTTGTGATCAGTGGCTTTTTGCTGAGCATTCCTTGGTTACGTGCCATGCAATCGCCCAATGTTGCTATGCCCAACTTGAAAAACTACTACGCGGCTCGGGTTTTACGGATTGTGCCGTTGTATTACCTCGCCGTGTTTATGGCCTGCGTTGTGTCCGGTTATTGGAGTGCCGGCTTTAAGGCGTTTACGTTTCAGTTCATCGGTTTCGAAATATTTCCCTTTAGCGTTGTCTGGTGGACGCTTGTTACCGAGGTCCAATTTTATCTGGTCCTGCCACTACTCATATGGCTTCTGGCAAGCGGAGGGAAGAGTCGCCTCATTTTGCTAATGGTGCTAATACTGTGGGGGGGCGTTTACATGACACAAGTCCTGCACAACCCTTCGGGTGAAAAAATAGGTTCTTACCTGCTCACTAAGTCTTTATTGGGTCGGTTGCCTGCGTTTTTATTGGGTATGTTGGCGGCATGGATTTTCCTAAAGGCGAGGGCATTGCCAATTTTCAGCGCCAATTGGGTGCGTGTACTGGGTGCTGTAGCGATACTGCTAGCGCTTTATGTTAATGGTGTGGTTTTACGACACACCGTGTTACTGGGTGAGTGGAAGTCGGAATCCAATTGGCACGAACATCACATTTACGAGGCCATCCTATGGAGTGTTGTGCTACTAGTGCTTGTATTAACGCGACCACTGTTTTACCGGGTAATTGCTAACTCAGTGTTAGCCGTTGTAGGGAAGCTGTCTTACTCGTTGTATCTTTGGCACGTGCCTATTTTATTTTACGTCATTTACCCTACGAAGGAGCGCATTGGTGTGGGTTTTTCGGAGTCGGTTTTGGCGTATTTGCTGACGTTTGCCGCTTTGCTACTCAGTTTGATGGCATCGCTTTTAACGTACAGATTTATCGAGCTGCCCTGCCTTAATGTTAAGCGCCGTTTAGCTATTTAGTAGAGGTGCGTGTTGTTTTTAGTTAGAGGTCGCTAGAGCTCAGTACAGCGCTACCAACTCAGAGGCACCTGATTGCGAGGAAAGTTTTTTTCGCCAAAGAACCAGGTCTCAATGGCATAACGGGGTCTGATGAAGTCGTTACCATATTGGGTTCGATGCAACAGAAAATGATCAAAAAATAATGCATCACCTGCCTCAAATACAGGCGCAATGACTGCATGCTTGGATTGCGAAGTCTTCATGGCATGGTCGCTTACCGACCAATCAAAGACAGCCTCTCCTTCACCTGCGCCCAGAATTTCAGTTAGTCGTTGAGGTAAAAGATCCATGCCTGGCGCACCGGACTTCCCCCCACAGTGATTGGCAGCAATCCACATATTCAGGCTGTTGATGCCCTGGCCCATAAACGCGCCATCCTGATGCCATCCGTCGCGATTGATTGGCAGTGTTGGGCGTCTTAGCACCCACTTCAAAGCAGAAAGGCACGGTGCCTCGCCCAGATAATCGGCGACGATTTTTTTAATACCGACCGACGCATAAAGTTCCAGCAAGTGTTCGCTGATACTGGCAGACTCGACACACATTGCCGACCCGCCGTCACGGTGAAACTTTCGTGCATAACTTAAACTGGGTTCTGGGAGTAGTGAGGAGAATTTAGATGGAGGATTGGAGAACATTTCTGAAATGTGTGCTGCATGTTCATCTTGCTTGGGTTTTCCATTTGTGGCCTCCATGGCGAGGTCTATCACTCGGCAGAAGTCAGCCATTGTCCTGCGATTAAAGAGGCCTCTAATAATCAGGCAACCGTGAGACGCCATGGCGGATCGAAGATGATTAATCTCAAACTCGGTAGCGTTTATTTCGGGTACGTCCTGGCCCTCCGGAAAAGTCACTTGAGGCACCTTGATATCGATGGCGCGCAAGGCTGAGACCGGCTCGCGGTTTACATAGTCTAAGAGGCGCTGATTAATGCGGCTGAGGTCTTTACCTGGGTCGCGTTGCAACAGCTCATCGACTACGGAGTTTTGATAACTCCCTGCCTTTACTGGCGATTCTCCTGTTGCCATAACTGTTGCCCAAGGTTGCGTCCAGCCAATAGATTAACGACTCGTCTCAGAATAATCTATTTCAGAACGATCTGCGCTCAGTGTTCGTTCAGCTCTGGACTCTCGCCCACTCAATGACTGGCATTAACACTGTACTGCCCAGCATAGCGCTGAAGCCGTTCTGGTCAGAGGAACCATAGCTGAGTCGCAGACCTGTTTCAGTTCTGGGCGCTAACGGCGTTAATTCCGTTATACGAAAACATCTACTGACCCGCTTTGACATACCCCAGCAGTGTATCGGCATCAGACACCGTAAATGGGTCCTCTTCAAAATTGTCAGCGAAGCCAGGCTCCTCGAACAACTTTTCGATAACACCATCGCGAACCAGCATCGAGTAGCGCCACGAGCGCATGCCAAAGCCAAGGTTAGATTTGTCGACCAGCATGCCCATCTTTCGGGTGAACTCACCGTTGCCGTCGGGTAGCAGCCGTACTTTTTCAGCACCCTGTTCACGCCCCCATTTGTACATAACGAAAGCATCGTTTACCGATAGGCAAACAACCTCGTCGACCCCAGCCGCATAAAACTCCTCACAGAGTTCCTCATAACGGGGCAAGTGGCTGGTGGAGCAGGTCGGTGTGAAAGCGCCGGGTAATGAAAATAGAGCAACTGTTCGCCCTTTAAAAATAGCGTCGGACGACAGTGTTTCCCAGCGGAAGGGGTTTTCTCCGCCTATTGATTCATCCCGCACGCGGGTCTGAAATGAGGTTTTGGGTACTGATCGGTTCATTGAAGGGCTACCTTTTATTGACAAATTTCGAGGGCGCTGATGATGATCAAAAAGTCATGATCGTAAAACTAACTTTTTTAAATAAAATAGATCGATAAAAGCGATTGGCTTACCCTCATCTATGCGGTCTTGATTGGCGGGATGGGTGGAGGGGAGAGTTCGGGGATGATTGGTGGGTTGGCTGGCTGTTGTTGGTTTAAGCGAGCGAGTCGGTCGTATCGTTCAGAGTGATGCCTTTTACTGCCCGTTGTTCAACTTTGAATACATAACTGGCTAAGCGTCATTGGTCTGGTGATGGACGCTGTTTGTGATTGCTTGGTGACTTGCGTAGGCTCAGGTCTCAAATTTAAAAATGCACACAATAAGGAAAATAGTAATGAAGATAATGATTCGATTACTCATTGTGAGTTTGGCTTCAATAACCGCACTGGCGTCTGCTGACGATCAATCGGCGTTTGGACAAATGAAGCAAATGGAGGGCTCCTGGGAGGGCATGTTGACCCGCTCTACGGGTGAAGTTGTTGAGACACGATCGACTTTTCGCTTGATCTCTGACGGCAACACCATGGTTGAGACTCTGGTTGAAGACGGCGTTGAAATGCTGACGACGTACTCGGAGCAAGACGGCCAACTGAAAGTCACGCATTACTGTTCTTTGGGTACTGAGCCTGAGTTCACTGCCTCAATTGCAGACGGGTCGGTGGATCTCACCTTAGCTGCAGATACGGGGCTTCATGCCGAGCACCATAATTATGTGGCTTCCATGAACTACAATCTCTCCGACGTCGACAGTGGCTCTGTGGTGGTGAGCAGTACCATTATGAATGGTGGCGCCATGGAGTCGAATCGGGCGGTCATTAGCCGAGTGGAGTAGTGGTTTCTGATAACGGCGGGTATCGCGCCGAATCTGTTCAGCCGGATAATCTGCGCCTCGATCAATAACACGGCCCTGATGTTCGACAGGCGCGATCTGGCCGCAACAGGGCGCTTTTTTTTGCGGGTGTAGTTCAATGGTAGAACGAAAGCTTCCCAAGCTTTAGACGTGGGTTCGATTCCCATCACCCGCTCCAACTCAGCATCACAGGGCGTCACTGACGCAATTTTTAGTTAAAATACACAAGCTTAACTCACACCAGTCACGCTGTAGATCATGGGGAATCATGTTAGCTATCGCTGGGGGTTTTGGCCTGATGCGTTAAACATAGCGTCGGTTTTAGCCTCACGTTCGTGGTCATGTGCTATCGCATATTCACCTACTTGTTCTTGCTGGCAGACGCCTGCGCCAGCGACTCCTATATAGTAACGTGGAACCCTAATTTTTGAGGAGGCGTTGGCTTCGCGGCCTGTGGCTCAGCAACTGCAAGAATCTTTGGTACTTCAGCGCTGTTTAAGGAGTATTGGCAATTTGCATTGCTACTCAAGGTATCTCTCTGAGCTTGTCAGTAATATGTCGCTGAGCCGGCGGCTTTGTATTGATAGGGTTGAATGCTAACCTACGCCGACATAGGTAGCCGGCTGGCATTGACAATTTTGAGCGCTTTAAATTCACACAAAAAATTGCTGGGAGTGATTGGTCTAGCTAGCGTTCTGGTATCGAGCTACGCGCCCCCGGTGCTTGGTCAGGGGCAGTTTTTTCACTCACTGCTGGAGTCCGTAGCGGCATCTCGTACTCTCCCCGCAGCAACCAATCCCGATATATTTACGGAGGCTTTCGGCTGCGGTTCTGCAGGGGCTACATTATCGGCAAATTTAGCGCCTGAGAGTTATACACTTTTTGAATCGGGACCTGTCAGGCCTATAGCGTTATCGCCCGATGGTCAGCGTCTTGCTGTGACGAATATTCCTGCGAACTGCCTCGAAATTTACAGTGTCGACAACGATCAGTTTAGCCTTGAGGCGACAGTGATGGTTGGCATGGAGCCCGTAGCAGTCGCGTTTAAGGACAATGATGAGATCTGGGTGGTTAATCATCTCAGTGACTCTGTCAGTGTGGTTACTTTGACAGGATTACCGCGTGTCGTGGAAACATTGCAGGTGGGTGATGAGCCACGTGATATTGTTTTTGCCGGTAAAGACGCGCGGCGGGCATTCATTACTGCGGCCTTTCGTGGACAAAACCATCCTGAGTTCTCTGTCGATACTTTGTTGCAACCGGGACTGGGGCGCGCTGACGTTTGGGTGATGGATGCTGCGAGTGATGCCGCTGGAGCCGATCGGCTAGTCACTATCGTGAATCTATTTTCTGATACGCCAAGAGCATTGGCTGTTAGCCCCAATGGTGAAAGGGTTTATGCAGCTGCCTTTATGTCAGGCAATCAGACGACAGCGTTATCGGCGGAAGTTGTAGCCGGCATCAAACCATTGCCAACAGAAAATCATCAGGGAGAATCTGAGCCAGAGACTGCCTTGATTGTTCAAAAGCGTGAGAGCCGATGGGTCGATGAGCGCGAGACAGACTGGACTGCCAGCGTGATGCTGGATCTGCCGGATAAGGATGTTTTTCTCATTGATGCCACTGCAGCGCTGCCCACAGTAACTGCTGAGATCAGTGGTGTGGGCACCACATTGTTCAATATGGCAGTCAATCCTATTTCTGGCGTCGTCTATGTCAGTGCGCTGGATGCACTGAATCACGTTCGTTTTGAAGGACCAGGCGAGACCACAACGACCGTTAGGGGGCATATTGCCGAGAGCAGTATTTCTGTGCTGGATGGCGGTGGCGCGGCAGTATTTAAAAATCACCTGAATCCACACATTGATTTCGAGGTGCCAGAAAAAACGGCCTACAGTGCGGATCTTGTCGCAAGTACTCTTTCCCAGCCAACAGCACTCACAGTAGATCCGTCCGGTACATGGCTTTATGTCGCGGCATTGGGCTCGGAAAAGATCGCGCGTATTCCGGTAAGTCAGCTGGAGCAGGGGCTGTATCAGCCTAATGCCAATAATCACTTCGAGGTGCCGGGGGGCGGCCCCTCGGGACTCGCATTAACGGCTGCAGGTGATAGATTATTTGTTTATAGCCGTTTTAGTAATTCGCTGTCTTTACTCGACACAGCAAATGGTCGCGTGTTGGCCAATGTGGATTTGTTTTCACCCGAATCCGATGGAATTATCGCGGGAAGAAAGTTTCTTTACGATGGTCGAGAGAGCTCAGCAAATGGTACAAGCGCCTGTTCTAGTTGCCATATCTACGGGGATATGGACCAGCTTGCTTGGGATCTTGGCAACCCCGACGGTGATCTTCTGCCCAACCGAAATAGATACGTTAGCAATTCTCCGAGAACCACCTTAGAGTTCCACCCAATGAAAGGTCCTATGACTACTCAGACGCTTAGGGGCATTGCTGATAGTGGCCCTCAGCACTGGCGTGGTGATCGTATGGGGCGTAACCGAGAGACAGTCAATGGGGTGCTAGAGTCCTTGGAGGCGGCGGCTTTTAAAGAGTTTAATCCGGCGTTTGTCGAGTTATTGGGTCGGACAGAGGAGTTATCTGGGCCACAAATGCAAGCCTTTACAGATTTTGCTTTAGCGCTTACACCACCGCCCAACCCAATTAGGCGTCTCGATAATAGTCTCACCGATAGTCAGGCCAATGGTCTTAATATTTACTTTACAGTGAACGATATAACGGGCCTAGGCAGCTGTAATCACTGCCATACCCTTGAGCCCGAAGCCAATAAGTTTGGTACAGGTGGGCTCATGACCTTTGAAGGCGCTGGGGTGGATGAAAATTTCAAAGTTCCCCATTTTCGTAATGCCTACGCAAAGGTGGGTATGTTCGGGACTAGTGGTCGCTTAAATCAGCACGGCCATGCGGGCGATCAAATAAAGGGCTTTGGTTACCTTCATGACGGTAGTACAGCGTCTTTGACTGATTTTTTTGCTTCACCAACCTTTGTTTTTCCAGAGCCCCGTGCCCAAACAGAGTCGGATGTCATTAATTTTGTTATGGCAGCAGACAGTAACTTAGCGCCAGTTGTTGGGCAGCAAGTCACCATAACCTCGAGGAGTTCGGCAGCGGATATTCAACGGCTAGCGTTACTGGAAGCCCGGGCGGTTATTGAAGAGCCTAGGCCAGAATGCGATTTAATGGCGCGAGGGGTGCTGGAGTCGCAGCGGATTTCTATGTTGATGACTGCGACTGGAGAATACTTGGACGCTAATGGCGTGAAATATTTTCCTGAGGCGCTTCTTGCACAGGCTCGCTCATCAGATAACGCTCTGACCTACACGTGTTTGCCGCCAAATAATGGGTCACGTATTGCCCTCGATACTCCGTGAGTGCTTGCAGAAATTCGTTTTAGGACCCCCGTAGGCTTGTCATTGTAAGTCAATTCAAAAGATCGGAGCGCCAAGCAGGAAAGAGAGGTTTTGTTGGAAATGATGCTACGCCCCGCGGGTTAAACAAATGCCATGGCCTCCTTGTAGCCAATTCTGCCTAGCCGCAGGTGCGCTAAAGGGCCTGTTTTTTTATCAGCAAAATTTTATATCGGTCGTTGACATAAATTCTTGGGCTGCGAAATGTCTCTCTTCAGGGGCATGCGGGGGGCAATCTACGGACGAACACCAAGGCCATATCCATACAGCGGCACGGATGCAAACAGTCCAGCAGGTATACAGATGTTTGAGAAACGGTTGTTTTTTAACACCCTGTTAACACTCGCGGCGGGGTTCTTGCAGACACAAAAAAGGATCAACGCCGTAAGCCGTTGATCCTCTTTGTATTATATGGCTCCGCCTGCTGGGCTCGAACCAGCGACCCATTGATTAACAGTCAATTGCTCTACCAACTGAGCTAAGGCGGAAAGGCTTCCGTAGGGAAGGCGCGAATAGTAATTAGCAGTCCGCGGAGTGTCAATACCCAACCTACTGTCGCGCATCTGTCGTCAATGGTTTCCCTGCGGTGACTTCAAATGATTCATACTCTGCCTTGACCCCCGGAGCAGAAGTTTTTAGAGGTGCTTTTTTGTCAAAATTGTTTGAAATTTCATCCAGCTTCGAGCCTGCAGGAGACCAGCCTGCTGCAATAGTGCAGCTGACCGAGGGTATTCAGGCAGGGCTAGCCTCGCAAATTTTGCTCGGAGTTACCGGCTCGGGTAAGACTTTCACAATGGCGCACGTCATTGAAAAGCTGCAGCGCCCCACCATTGTTATGGCGCATAACAAGACTCTGGCCGCGCAGCTCTATGGCGAGTTCAAGGAGTTTTTCCCCAATAACGCAGTTGAATACTTCGTGTCGTATTACGATTACTTTCAGCCTGAAGCCTATGTGCCGTCCTCAGACACCTTTATCGAGAAAGATGCGCAGGTCAACGATCACATTGAGCAAATGCGACTGTCGGCTACCAAGGCTCTGCTAGAGCGCGAGGATTGTCTTGTTGTAGCTACCGTCTCGGCAATTTACGGTCTGGGTGATCCCGAAGCCTACTTTAAGATGGTCATGCACCTGTCACGGGGGGAAATTATTGATCAGCGGGGCGTTTTGCGGCAATTGGCCGAATTGCAATACACCCGTAACGATATTGATTTTCGGCGCGGCACCTACCGTGTTCGGGGTGAGATTATTGATATTTTCCCTGCTGAGTCCGATGAGTTGGCTATCAGAATTGAACTCTTTGACGAGGAAATCGAAAATATTTCGAGGTTTGATCCGTTAACCGGTGAGATTCACGACAAACTGCCTCGTGTCACCATATTCCCCAAAACCCATTACGTTTCATCCCGCGATACGATGATGGGGGCGATTGATCTCATCGAGGAAGAGCTAGAGCAGCGCGTGAAGCAATTTAAGGAAGCGGATAAGCTACTCGAAGCTCAGCGTATTCAGCAACGCACTCGCTATGACATAGAAATGATCCGCGAGCTGGGATTTTGTCAGGGGATCGAGAACTACTCACGTTACTTATCGGGACGGGCGCCGGGTGAACCGCCGCCTACATTGTTTGAGTACTTGCCCAGTAATGCACTGATTATGGTTGATGAGTCTCACGTGACCGTGCCGCAGATCGGCGGCATGTATAAGGGCGATCGTTCCCGCAAGGAAACATTGGTTGAGTATGGCTTTCGTCTGCCATCGGCGTTAGACAATCGCCCCCTGCGTTTTGAAGAGTGGGAGCACCTGCGGCCACAAGGTGTCTTCGTCTCAGCAACTCCAGGAGCCTATGAGCTTGAGCACACGGGTCGAACTGTAGAGCAGGTTGTTCGTCCCACTGGGTTAGTTGACCCCGAGGTTGAGGTGCGCCCGGCTAGAACTCAGGTAGATGATTTGCTCAAAGAGATCCGCGAGACCGTTGCTATCGGTGATCGCGTCTTAGTGACAACGCTCACGAAGCGCATGGCCGAGGACCTTACTGAGTTTTTGAGTGAACACGATGTTCGGGTGCGCTACCTACATTCCGATATTGATACGGTTGAGCGGGTAGAAATCATCCGAGATTTACGTCTGGGTCAATTCGACGTGCTGGTTGGCATCAATCTATTGAGAGAGGGCTTGGATATGCCAGAAGTCTCACTGGTCGCGATTTTAGATGCCGATAAGGAAGGGTTCCTGCGCTCAGATCGGTCCTTGATTCAGACTATGGGCCGAGCAGCACGGCATATACGTGGGCGTGCCATTCTTTACGCTGACAAAATAACCGGGTCTATGGAGCGGGCCATGGATGAAACCCAGCGCAGGCGCACAAAGCAAATAGAGTTTAATGAAGCTAATGGTATTACCCCGAAGGGCATCGAGAAAAGCGTACAAGATATTCTGGAAGGTGCTCGTCGCATGCCAACGAAAGCACGCTCGGCTAAAGACCGTCGCGTCGCTGAAGAAAAGGCTGCTTATGCCGCTGAGGTGGTCAACTTGACGCCAGCAGCGCTGGCTCGAAAAATTGCTCAGTTGGAAGGACAAATGCTTGAGCATGCTAAAAACCTTGAGTTTGAAGAGGCCGGGCGAATCCGCGATCAGTTGGCAGAAATAAAACAAGTCGCCTTTGTGGGATAGCTTTTTTTTAGCTGGCGCGTGAGGGGCGACTCCATGCGCTATCGAGAGTGGCTTGGTAAAACTGGTCGAAGAATCGTGATGAAGATCGCAGTTTGATGGGGTAAGCTGCAGGCGGACGAAAAATAAAGTTATGGAGACTTTTATGATGTTACTAAAGCGCTGTCTTGTTGCAGCACTGCTCGTTACGCCGCTGTCTGTTTTTGCCTCGGATAAACCTAATTTTTTGATGCTTTGGGGCGACGACGTCGGGTATTGGAATGTCAGTGCCTACAATCAGGGCATGATGGGTTACGAAACCCCTAACATCGATAGCATTGCCAAAGACGGCATGTTGTTTACTCATGCCTACGGTGAGCAGAGTTGTACTGCGGGGCGCGCCGCATTCGTAACGGGTCAGTCAGGGTTTAGGACAGGTCTGTTAAAAGTGGGCCTTCCCGGTGCGAAGGAAGGTATGGACCAGCGCGACCCCACAATCGCGGAATACCTGAAGTCAAAGGGCTATATGACGGGGCAGTTTGGAAAGAACCATCTCGGCGATCGCGACGAACACCTGCCGACTAACCATGGCTTTGATGAATTTATTGGCAACCTTTACCACTTAAACGCCGAGGAAGAGCCTGAGCATCCCGACTATCCGAAGGACCCAGCATTTAGAGAGAAGTTTGGGCCCAGAGGTGTCATAAAATCTTCCTCAGATGGACGTATAGAAGATACAGGTCCGCTTACAAAGAAGCGAATGGAGACGATTGACGAGGAGGTTACAGCCGCGGCGTTGGACTTTCTCGAAAGGGCAGTTAAGGCAGATCAGCCCTTCTTTCTTTGGTACAACACGACGCGTATGCACGTGCACACCCGCTTAAAGCCCGAGTCCGAAGGCGTCACCGGTTTGGGTGTGTTTCCAGACGGAATGGTTGAGCACGACGGCATGATCGGCCAAATGCTCGATAAGCTTGACGAACTAGGCATCACAGACAATACGGTAGTGATGTATACCACCGACAACGGTGCTGAGAAATTTACTTGGCCCGACGGCGGTACAGCACCTTTTAGGGGTGAGAAAAATACGAACTGGGAAGGTGGATATCGCGTGCCGTTACTGGTGAAGTGGCCGGGCTTAATTGAGCCGGGGTCGCGCTCTAACGGCATCGTCAGTCATATGGATTGGTTTCCAACCATTGCTGCGGCACTGGGCGACACCGACTTAAAGGAACAGGTTAGTAAGGGCAGTGCCTTTGGCGAAGGTAATAGCAAGGTGCATCTAGATGGCTACAACATGCTGCCATACTGGGGTGGAGAGACTGATGAGAGCCCCCGGGCAGAGTTCTTCTACTTCAGCGATGACGGCAACCTTGTTGGAATGCGCTACCAACGCTGGAAAGCGGTTTTCGCTGAGCAGCGAGCTCACAGCTTCGATGTCTGGGCCGATCCCTTTGTGCAGTTACGCGTACCCAAAATTTTCGACCTTTACAGCGACCCTTTCGAGGAGGCCGAGCACGAGTCTATTCACTATAAAGACTGGTGGTTCCAGCACGTATTTTTATTAGTGCCGGCTCAAACGTACGTTGGAGAGTTCCTGGGAACCTTTGTCGAGTATCCGCCAAGGCAGAAGCCCGCAAGCTTTTCTATCGATCAGGTGTTAGAGAACATGCAGCGCTCCGCAACTAACTAGCGCAAGTTTGTGGGCTTGGGAAATCGGCGTAGCTGGTGCCGCTGAAGGGCTGGAGCTTTATGTCCTGTGTTTTTTCCGGTGAGCTAGCGTAGGCATGATCTGTATTTACTAGAGACAAGGCCGTCCATAAGGGCGGTCTTTTTTTGTGTTCAAAACGGAGTAGTACCGTGTTCCATATTTTATTCGTCTGCACTCATAATCGCTGTCGTAGTATTTTGTGTGAGGCCATTACAAGTACGAATGCGCAAGGTGTTTTGCGCGTTAGTAGCGCCGGCAGCCACCCTGCCGGCGTCATTTATCCCGAGACGCTCAATCAGTTAAGGCAGCGCGGGTATTCTGTAGATAATCTTAAAAGTACGAGCTGGGCGGATTTGGAGCAAGACGCACCTGATTTGGTAGTGACCGTTTGTGACAGTGCGGCAGGGGAGGCTTGTCCATTGTGGTTGAGCGGTGCGCAAAAAGTGCACTGGCCACTACCAGATCCGTCTAAATTATCTGACCCTGAACTCGCCGAGGCAGCGTTCAACCAGGTCATGGCTAAAATTGAGGCGCAAGTGCCAGCATGGCTGGCTCTGGCAAGAAATAGCTGATGGGCGCGTTCTAAACGAGTAAACCGCTGAATCCCACCTCAACGCCAGTGCCGTCTTCGAGATTATGCGCCCAGGGTTCGCCGCTATGGTGCCTTGCTACCAAACTTACGATGTAAAGCCCCAGCCCTAGAGAGCCCTCAGTCTTTTGATCCCTATCACGCAGGGATACCATGGGCGCAAATAGCCTATCAGTATCATTTGGCAGAGGTGGTCCTAGGTTAATGACGGTTAGACGCCACCACAGTCCTCGATGACTGAGTTTTAAGGCAATAGTGGTTCCGGGTTGAGCAAACGATATGGCGTTGGCAATCAATTTATCGAGAGCCTGAACAATAAGGTCGGGTGAAATTTGGGTGACCACCGCAGTTTCATCAGCCAGTACGGCAAAGGTACATTTTGGGAAGGTGACGTTGTAAGCCGCAGCAAGCTCCTCAATCAAAGCAGTCATATCGGTTGTGGTCAGTGGCTCATGTTCCATAATCTGTTCGAGTTGATTGGCCTCATTCATCGTATTGAGCAGTTGGGTGAGCCGGTCAACGCCGCTTTCGGCTCTAGCCATAATTTGCTGCTGTTCATGTAATGACTGTTCTCCGTCTGCGAGCAGGGCCATGGCGGAACGAATGATGGCGAGGGGTGTTCTGATTTCGTGGGCGAGACTTTGGGGTAGGGCTTTCAAATAGGCCTGCAATTGTTGTTGCTGATGCAGTTGCATATTGAAGGCTTTCGTTAGCTGCGTTAGTTCGTCATTAAATCTATCGAGGGGCAGGGTCGTATCGGTAAGGCCTAAATTCTGAGTAGCCTTAGAGAGCCGGCTGATTCTTTTGCCCAGCACAATGGCAAAAATAAACACGGCGACAAAGCACAAAATGAGTGCTCCAGTGCCGCCGACTAGCAACGCTTCAAAAGCGGGTGTGCTCACCGATAAATACTGGTTTCTCGTGCTTTCGGTGACGATAATGCCGATAAGACCCTCTGAGCTTTTAATGGGCGTTGTAGATCGAGTTTTTATGCCCCCAGGAGTTGCCACTGTTTCTTGAGTTTCAAGCCCGCGCTGTGCCGTTGCTATGGCGGGGCTAGTAATCTGTCCTGTTGCTGTTGTTTTTTTCGCCGACGAGGGTGGCGGCGTTCCAAGTATCTGACGATAAAGCCAGGGGGTTAGCCAAAAAGTTGTTGCCTGAGGCGGCCGCTCTATTTCTAAAGCGGTGGCCAGCGGCCATCCCCAGCGATCTAAAATTTGCACGCCAATGCCCTGGTTTTGGTATCGGCTTATCCACTGGTCTATTCCCGCGGTGCTGTGAACAAGCCAGGGTGGAGCCTCAGTATCAAGGGGTGCGATATTACCCCTTACACTAACGCCGCCTTCATCAGCGTCTAGGTAATAGATGCCCAAACGCTCGCCTGATAGGGCGAGAGGTAGCGTCAATTCCAGTTGATAGCCTGCGCTGGTATCGGCCCAGTGGCCTGCAATCGCATTGGAGTGCGCCGAGGCTAATTGCCTGCCCAAGAGACGTGCTACAACTTTGCCTGGCGCCGCGGTGCTAATCACGTAACGTTGTCGCTGATTGCCTAGCCAAGTCACGAGAACCAGTCTGTCTCCGCTGGGCTCAGTTCCGGGGGTCGTTGTGTCGTAAGTCTTGCTGTCGTCGGCAATTTTTGCGGCGATAAAAAGTTGTTCTCCATGCTTTCCAAGTCGTAGGTCCAGGGGGCGGCGCTCTGTACCAAATCGCCGCCATGCACCTTCGGGCCAGTCACCGAAGTAGCCATCGAGAATCGGGCCTGATAGGAGGCGTTTAAGTTGAAGCGACCGGTCGTTAAAGGGTGCATTGGCCCTCATGGGCTCAGGATAAAGTAAGGTCTTGTCGTTATAGAGGCCGTGGGCAATAGCCTCTCCGGTGGCCTTCAGCGATTGCTCTTGTAATAAGCTCAGCGTTTTTTCATTGGACTTGAGAAATTCACAGCCCGCCCAAGGGATAGCGAGAAAGGTTAGAGATAAAGCGGCAAGTTGGTAGCGCAGTTTCATGCATCGCCCCGCCAGCGGTAACCCAACCCGTAGGCCGTCTCAAGATGTTTAAACTGCTTGTCTGCGGTCTCAAATTTCCGTCGGATACGGCGGATATGAGACGTCACTGTGCTGTCATCCAAAACCACTCGTGCCGCTTCCATCAGTTGCTCTCTACTTTTGATATGCCCGGGATTTTTCGCCATGACATACAGCATCCAAAATTCGGTGTAGGTGAGTGCAATCTGCGATTTCCCCCAGGTGGTAGTCAAGCGCTCGCTGTTTAGCTCGAGGTCTCCTCGCTTGAGGACTTGTTCTTGATTTTCTGGATTTCTGAGGGCCACTACTCGCCGCAGAAGGCCACTGATTCTTGCAAGAAGGTGGGATCGAGAAATGTCTTTAGTGAGGTAATCGTCGGCACCCAGACGTAAGCCCGAAATGACATCGACTTCTTCATCCCTTGCGGTCAGAAACACGATGGGCACCAAGGCGTCACGAGCTCGCAAGGTTCTGCAAAGTTCGAAACCTGCCTCTGGATCGTGCCCCAACCCGATATCTAGGAGGATCAGGTCGGGATGACAATCTTCAACGCCTTTAACAGCGCTTTCCGCCGTCCTATAAATAGTGACGTCATATCCCGCGCGCTGCAAAAAATCTTGGTAACTCGCCGCTAGCGCTAGCTCGTCTTCTATTAGTACGACCCTTTGCTTCATCATGTTAGACCCCCTCTACCCATCCCATATTTGCATTGCCTTCGGGCGGGCTCAATAGCTTGACATAATTGAGCATAATTGACGGGGGCAATTTCAGGGTTTGCCACGTGAGTATTGTAGGGCGATTGAGGGTTACAGGTTCGAGCCGCGCTGGCCTCTAATGCCAATGGAGTGAGCCTTCAGCGCTAATATAGCCGACTTCCCAAATCGTTTTATTGCTGACTTTGGCAATAGTGGGCTGGGAAAGGCTGTTGCTCAGGGGCTAGAATCACGCACCTAGCATGCGGCCCTTGGTACGGGTCGGAGCCTTTTTTGCGAGCTTCAAGAATGGCGCAGATAAACGCTTTCAGGGCATCTTCAGCTCGAATATTTCCTTTGAGATGCAAAATGTATCACTCAATGTATCACTCAAAACAGGTGAGGCGAGAGAGCGTCCGCGTGGCGCCAGAGCCTTTTTCCGCACACAGCATGGTATCAAACTATTGGCATAAGCCATGCCGCTATATAGAACACTTAACATCCTTGTTCCGAGCAAGTAACCTCGGCATCTATGCGGTCTGTGGAACATTCCGTGGAACATTTTGCCTGTTCCTAATGAGGCCCTGTAGAACGATCTGAGGGCCACTTAGTCTAGCGTAAACACTTGTATATCCTGATGTATGGCGTCGCTAAGAGGGCCTTACACGGCCTTTGAGGGCCTGCTCAGGATTGCCCTCTGGCCTTACCGCTATTCCATCGCTCAAGCAGCCCTGTCGTGGTCCTTGGCTTGCCATCGCTGCCGACCACATACGGGATTCTGCTGGCCTTTAGCCACTGGCAGACCCGATGCGGTTGGCTCTCTCCAGACATCGCCTGAAGCTGCTCGAAGCTCACTACTCACTACCATGAGTGACGTTCCTGTGGCTGCTGCAGGTTACTGCTTCTGGAACTTGAACCGCACAGTGCCAGCGATGAGGTACTGCGCTGCGACCACGGCTCCAGTGATGGCTGCCCAGATCAGAAGGCCGCCCGTGTCTATTGGACTTGCGCCTCTAGATCTCGATGCAAGGCCAAGATCCCTCATGTAGCCGTGGTTAGTGACGACCTCCATCCCATGAAACAATATTGGAACCCACACAGCAGCAACAAGTACCCAAAAGACTGCGATTAAGATGTTGCTAGTTCGAACTTTCATTTCGTTATTCATGGTCATTTCTCCAATCAATACTAGCCAGCGGCATCGCTTATCAGAAGCACGGGAAGGCTGCGTTTATGGCGTTGGCAACTGCGCTGCCTGCTGAAAGATGCAACTTCTCTGGATGCTCATTGAAATACTTAGTAACGACCTTTACCAGCTGGTCGGCATTCGCGCTGTCTGGCGCGCAAAATAACGGCTCATCAAGATAGGACCAATTTAGCAGCGTAGTTTGGTAGTCAGCTATTCCCACAATGTAGCCGACGCATGCGCCGTACTCCACAGCTGAGTCTGACTCGCATCCCTGCAGCAGCTTGCCTCCATCGTAGTAAGCGCCAGCCTGACTCTGTGCAGACAGCAGGAGCATCACGGCAAGTCCTACCGCAGCAATTATTGCGTTCAGTCGTATGTGCTTCATGGTTCTTTCCTCGCTTAATAAAGCGCCATGGCGCTAGTCGTTACTTCAAAGGACAGAATTCTTTGATGCCCTCTAGACAGTGTTGTATTTGCTCCACGTCATTACAGTAGGCTTGTCCTTCGTTGCGGTTGCAGCGTTTCTGGGCTTCTAGCATCTTGCCGACCAAAACGGCTGGGTCTGTCTCTACACTGGGATCACATCCCATGAGCAGTATTGAGAGTGTTGATGCGCAAATGACTAATAGCTTTTTCATTGTCCTTTCCTCGCTAAATAAGTTGCGCCATCCTTGGCCGCGTCAGGTCATGTCTGCGCTGATCCATCCTTGATGTGCTTATCATCCGAGAACCGGGCATCTTTCGATCGGCAGGTTGCGTCAATCGCTAGGCAGGAAGCGCCAACTGCTAGGTACAAAAAAGCCCGCACTAGGCGGGCAAGGGACGCTCAAACTTAGAATAAGTCCATGGTTGAACAAAGACTCGGTTATATCTTCATTAGTCCTCAGGGCGGAGAATGAACAGTGCGCTATTCGCTGTCTTCTTAAGCCGATTCTCCGCAGTGCGAGACTGTGCTCTTGTACAGCAGGCGCCCATCGTCGTAGTACTCCCAAGTAACAGGCACGCCATTAGCAGCTGCCAGCTCGAATTCAGGGTTCGTGCAGTAACGTCGCTGAAGCATTGGTGCAATCGCCTCGAAATCCACGGGCTGCTTACTCGTCATCGCATTCAGCTCGTACTCATAGGTAAGGTGAACTGGTTTGCTCTGGTAAGCGACCTGATGAAGCGTCACCATCGGATTGGGCTTGTACGGAGTTAGCCGATTAACCCGCATCGAGTAAGCCGTGAGCTCCTTGTGTAGGTCTTGGCTGCTCAATCGGTTGATCATTGTGTGGGTACTTGCCCAAGAATCCGGTTGCTCACTCGGAGCAGAAGAACGCTCGTAGACGGACGAAAGCTCTGCTACAAAATTCTCTGTTGCAGCCGGAGCCACTCGATAGACACCTACACCTAGGGTGAGTGTCATCAGAGCAGCTAAGCCGATTCCCAGCAGCCTATTAGAGCTCCTAGTCCCCTTGAGTGGGTGGCCACAGCCAACACACTGCTTTGCCGACACAGAAACCTGATGTGCACACACTGAACAATGAATAAGTGACATGATAAATCTCCCTGAACGCTTCTAATTATTTGATGTGCCTAGTCTGCGTGGCATTGCGCCTAGAGGCTGTGCAGTCGACGCCAACCTATGTGCCGATGCCGCCTGCTGTAAATGGGAAGATAGAATGTTATGGGGCGGCGGTGACCACCCCCTCTTGGAAGTTAGAGCTCTTCAAAGCTCTTCACACGACAAGTCTCGGCGTTATTAATATCAACCAGCCAGTTGTATTGGTAATCAGCTTGATAGATCAAAAGTCTAGAGCCGGTGTCTATATCACAGCCACTTCCAACGGTTATCTCAACGTCGGCAAACTCAAGTACCTTATTTCCCGATCTGTCAGTGGCGATACCTTCAGGTCTACCATAGCTTGGCTCCATACATGAGCTTGGTTCTGATCGAACATCTAACTGGAAAACCTCGCTGGCATTAGTATCTGTGTCAGTTATCACGTGCCACACCCCAGCTGAGGTTTGAAATACAGTGGTGTCATCTCCGCTATGCCAGTAGTGCCCATTGTAATTATTGGCGCTCAGACCATTTCGGAAGTCGACTGTTTGGCTAGAGCTGCTGAAGGTGCCGCTAGGTGCAGTAAGGCATGCTCGCGCCTCAACGTTTGAGCCCGGGCCAGAGCCGCCCTCTCCTAGTGCGGAAAAAGATAGAGACTCAATAGTCATGCCCGGTGGCAACTTACAATCGATGTTTGCATGGGTATCAGCGTCCAGCTGCCCCTCCCAGAACATCTCCTCGGAGAAGCCATTACCCTCTACATCTACGACTCCCTTTGATGAATTCACGACATTTCCGTGTTTTCGCTCTCGGAAGTAGCACGAAACTTCAGCATCTAAATTACTGTTGTTAAGCAAGTTAACCTGAGTCCTCATCTCTTCGGCCCCTCCGAAATTAATCACTGGACAACTTACCCAGACATCCCCAGAAGCTTTTGTATTTTCAATGCCTTGACTCCTGTCGTAAGTGCCGCTGTTGTTCACCGAGTCACACATCACTCCGGAGACCTGATAGCTCACGGCGTTTGCGGAGAGTGGGGATATCATCATCAACCCGGCTGTAATCAGTGCTGGAGCAAATATATTATTATTCATAGAACTATCCTTTTTAGGTCGCCCTGTTGGGGCATTCACAGTGGGGATAGCTTCATAGATTCGACGAAAGCGTTCTTTGCGAAGTACGCCAACATATGTGCCCAGTGCGACTACAAACGGCTGCAGATGATGTGGGCATATGGTCAGGCTGTGGCGACACTACAGGGGCGCTATGGCTATACAGCAGGCCTCAAGGTACCTCCAGACTCCTTAGTTACATCACTAGGTAGCAACCGTGACAGCCCTTTAGACGCAACTTTTAGCGCTGCGCAGCAGTATTGAGCTGCAATGTAGCCACAGCGCCCCTGTGACTTCCTACCCATTAGCGTCATTTCCAAAATTATAGGCGCCCGCTTATGGTCGAACTCTGCACAATGAGCGACGCGATTTGCACATCTTTTAGGGGCCGTACCCGAGCATACTTGGGCATGAACTTAGGAGAAAGATAATGAACCGACTCATAATCTGTGCGCTGCTGGTAGCTAATCCAGTGCTGGCCGAACAGTATCTATGCTCAGCCGAAAGTGATGGAACATCACGAGGAATCCGGCTATGACTTCGTTTAAGGGCATCGTCGTTAAGTCTTTTCTATCAGTGGTTTTCTTACTGTTTGTCGCCGGCGCACACGCTCAGCCATCTGGATTGCCGAGCGCCACGGCGGTTTTTCTGAAACCGCACCCCGGGACAGAAATTTCAACGCGAGACAAGTCTTATCGTTGCAGTAATTCCGATGGATGCTATTGGGAGCCAATATGGGTCACGTCAGGCGCCGAGGCGCTCCCCTTTTTGGAGTTAACTGCTAGTCCTCTGGAGGCAGGGAAGCTTGACTTTGTGGGTTGGCAAGAATTTGAGGCGGGCGCCCCGCAAGACGAGTTGTATCCCTTCAGAACGTGGTTGATTTGGCAGGACTGGCTGAATATTGAAAGGGGAACTGAGTTCCGGACTTTTTTTGAAGACGCCGAGTTTTTGCTCACCGAGGACCAGCATTTCCGAGTGGGTTTTCTGTCGGCACCAGATTTTTGGTCCAACAATTTTGAGATGGATATCCCATCGTGCGTCGACACCACTTGGTACGACCAAGAGCAGCGCGAGTACGGATGGACAAATGGTCGCATCGAGCTTAATCATCATACAAAACTTGAAGCCTTCGATATGACTGGTGATGGCCGGAAAGACATCGTGATGCTTGCTACCTGCGGGACGCTCAACCACGACATTGGCGTCGGCACCGAAAGCACGGGTTACCTCATCGTTCTTGAGCAAACGGCGTCGGGCGGTTTCATCCCTGCTAATCGAAAGTTATTCGGGCAGGCCGAAGTGTCGGTAGGCAAGTTCGTTGGTGGACAACATTTCAAGGAAGTAGATGACTACAACGGTGATGGCCGCATGGATTTTGTGTTGGCGTCCGATAGAGATAATGCGAATGACGGTGTTGCAGAAGGTTTATGGCAGAGCGCTCTCGCGACGAGCGAACCTTACCCGCAGCCATTCGAAGGCGGCTGGCTTGCCACGGACTTCTTGGTGCTCAGCCAGAGTGACGGGAGCTATGACGTTACGTCTTTGGGCGAATGGAATAAAGTCTTCTCAGCCTATAGAGACTCTCGGGGAAAGTGGACAGTCGTCAATTTCGCATTGAGCTGCGATAACTTGGTCGATGTCATCTCTGGTGCCTCGGAGTGGAGCTGCGAACCACCAGCCGCGCTTGAGGTCAATGGTGACGATTTGATTGACGTTTTCTCGTCGGTTTATCTCTTGAAGCCAGGTGAGGAATCTCCGGAAGTTCCTCGATGGTCGTTCAAATCTGGTACTCCACTTGGCTCAACTCACAATAAACAGCTTAAGCATCATCACGAGTTTGACAGCTCCAAGCGACACCTGACGGATTCCGCTGGCAAAACGATATCAATGTCCACCAGGGGAGGTGGTGTCCAGTATGGCAGTCCATATTTCACACTAAGCGTGTTTGGAAATCTGGGTCCCGAGTTTGCGGGCGCCACCGAGGAGAACGAGCACTTCACGACTTTTCGATATGGCGGCGGCTGGGCGGGCCTGACTGTATACGGTAACCACTACCTTCCGATTTACCACGAGGATTATCATCTCTTTCGTGCCCGGCCGGGCGAGGATCCCGTCATCTTGGCTGACATTTTCGGTTTTCGACTGGAATATTTCGATCAAGAAAAATTGGACGCGTTGCCGGGCCAACCGGGCCGAAATTTTTGCGGTATGGGTCTTGATCTCGAGATATTAGGCATCCCGAATGGTCATACGGAGGAAGAGTGTCTCAGCAGGGACGATGTTTGGGCTGCGGATAGATTCTACGCGGCATTCAGCCTCAGAGAAGATGGCACGCTAGTGGCGCTGCCTCTTGATCAAAACCCTACTTACGACGACAGATTCGATTGGGGCACCCAAACGCATAGGTCAGATTATGTCGAGGGTGGAGGGCAGGCAGGCAGTCATGTCGCAAATCTCTATTCCAAGCCATTCAAGGACGTAAATGGCGACGGGTACGAGGACTATATTGAATTTGATGATGCGATGCTGGGCAATTCGTGGAGACTGCGCCCTGATTTATGCCCCGACGCGATCGAGGCGGGCTGGGGCCCCAACTGGGAAGAGTCTTCGTGCCGTTTTGTAAACTTGATGGTCAATGACCAAACAGGTTCTTTGAGGAGGGTGGCTTTAGAGTCTAGTGCAATACCGTTTGATTTGGGCACAACATGGCAGCACTTTGCAGACCTTAACGATGATGGGGTGATCGATATCCTCAATTTGAGCGAAGTTAAACAGGTCCGGGATATACACAACGTGCTCGAATTGGGCATTTACTATGGTAAATCAGTCGCCAAGCCCAGCCGCCCAGTCGTCCTATCTACTGATTACGACGACCGTGAAATCATATTGAGGGTGCGACTAGCTGATGACGGTGGAGTGGACATCATTCGTTACGACGCTTCCTGCACAGATGGCACCAACACCTACACAGGCACCAGCGCCACATCTCCGATTACAGTTTCGGGTTTAACCAATGACGTTGCCTATACCTGTACGGTAACTGCCACCAACTCAGAAGGAACCAGCCCAGCCTCTGCGGCGACTGACCCAATCATTCCTGCCCCTGAGGCAGTGGCGACCGTATCCGAGATTCAGATCACCGAAGCGTATATCGGTTTGGTAGGAAGAGCGCCTGATCCAGGAGGGTTGGCCTACTGGGTAAACCAGCTTGACTCTGCAATCGCTGCAGGCCAAGCCCGAAGTTTAGCGCTGAAGAAGCTGACGAACGATATTACGCTGAGTGCGGAATGGGATGCGGGCATAGGCGCCAATGACGGGCTCACGCAATCAGGCGCCGAAGCGATAGTCAGGGCTATGTACCTCAACCTCTTTGACCGACCAGCAACGGCCTCCGATGTGGCTTACTGGTCCGCCGATCTTACAACCGGACGCGTCACTGAGTCGGAGATGGTGGTGCTGCTTATTCTGGGAGCGCAATCCAAGGGCAACGCAGATAGCCAGGTGCTTGAGTTTAAGCGCCAAGCCGCCAGCTACTATTCGAGCAACATTACGTCGGCTTCATTCTCGAGAGAAAGCGCCACCGAAGCGGTCGCTGATGTAACTAATGAGCAATCACTGTTGGCATCTCAGAATGCTACTGACGCACTCCTAGCTTCCTCAGGTCGGTCAGCATCTGACATATCAGACTCACAGCGAATCCCGACACTGCCTGCCGGCGCTTTATTGATGCTTGCTGGGCTCATGCTGCTTCTCGCGAGGCGCTTTACGTCATAGGACCCAACCTGAAACTTTGGCAAATGCGGAAGTGCCGACGAAGGTGATCGCTTCTGATGTTCCAACGAATGCTCAGCTAGAGCATCTTACCTAGGCGCTTAGGTGTCCCTTGTCACCTAGTCCTGCCGTCTGCCCCACGGTGCGCTAACGGGCCTACTCAATCGCCTATGGCAGATTCAGCCTGTCCTGCGGTGGGTTCTTGCGGATACGCCAGCCGAACCAGACCGCCAGCAAGGGCAAGCCAATTAATATGAAAAATTGCAAGTAGAAGTTCACCGCGTTAAGCCACAGAGGGAAATTCTCGTAGAAAAAGCTTGCGACCTCGGGTCCGTATCGTCCGTTCCAAATTTCCCACTGGGAGCTTTCGGTCACGGCCCTATACATAAAGAGGACGTGGTTTGCCATGGGAACGAGAAACACCGTGTTGGCTATGGTGTATTGAGTCCGGGACAGCTTCGGTGCCGCCAGATACATGGCAACGATGTAGCCGAATAGCATGGTTAGAAATAGCTCCATAGCATCGCCGAAATAACCATTGTTATTGTGCATCATCTGCAGTATTTCGTACCGCGTCATGCCAAGTTTGTCGCCGTGCTCTCCAAATGGAATCACGTCTGCTTTTGGAAAGGTAATCATTGTCACGTTCCTTGTGAGGTTGAAGCGCGTACTCTAGCGCGTAGCCCCACGGTGCGAAAGCGGGGCTGCTCGGAACAAGCGGAGGCCCCTATGGACTTTCTTTATGCAGTTGCCTAGGCGGAACTAAGCTCTACCAGAACTTCGTAGTGCTCTGGATGACGAAAAACGCCATGCGAGAAGCAGCATGAGCCCAGCAAGCATCAATAAAGCGCCGGCAGGCAGTGTCGGGATTCGCTGTGAGTCTGATATGTCAGATGCTGACCGACCTGAGGAAGCTAGGAGTGCGTCAGTAGCATTCTGAGATGCCAACAGTGATTGCTCATTAGTTACATCAGCAACCGCTTCGGTGGCGCTTTCTCTCGAGAATGAAGCCGACGTAATGTTGCTCGAATAGTAGCTGGCGGCTTGGCGCTTAAACTCAAGCACCTGGCTATCTGCGTTGCCCTTGGATTGCGCTCCCAGAATAAGCAGCACCACCATCTCCGACTCAGTGACGCGTCCGGTTGTAAGATCGGCGGACCAGTAAGCCACATCGGAGGCCGTTGCTGGTCGGTCAAAGAGGTTGAGGTACATAGCCCTGACTATCGCTTCGGCGCCTGATTGCGTGAGCCCGTCATTGGCGCCTATGCCCGCATCCCATTCCGCACTCAGCGTAATGTCGTTCGTCAGCTTCTTCAACGCACTACTTCGCGTTTGCCCTGCAGCGATTGCAGCGTCAAGCTGGTTTACCCAGTAGGCTAAACCTCCAGGGTCGGGGGCTCTTCCTTGCAAGCCAATATAGACCTCGGTAATTTGAACCTCGCTCTCTGAAAGCGCCGCCACCGTTATCGAATTTGAGACTGGGCTTACGCCGTACTGATTTGAGGCCCTTACGCTACAGCTGTAGCTTGATACAGGACTTAAGCCTGTCAGCGTTATCGGCGATGATGATCCGGATATCAGAGTGCCACCGCAATTCGCGGTAAAGAATGTTGGGGTTGGTTGACCTATATTTCGCTTTGATTGGAAAAATACTGTTGCAGCAGTGCTTGAGCTAGTCACGTTTTCCAGCACTGGAGCAGGTGGAATGAGCTGTACATCCCTGTTCTCATAATTGGCCTCGAAATACGGGATTGTACGTGTGGCCGCGAGCGCCGAATTAGCAGAAAGAGGGCTGCCCTCAGGCTCTCCAAGAGGCAAGCCGTCGATAACAATGTTTGGGTTTGACAAGTACGGAATATATCCGCTGAAGCCTTTTTCAGGATATGACATTGTTGTGCCGTAACCCTCGGACAAACGGAAGCCATACCCATAAGAATAAAGTGGCGCGCCTCCACCTGCTTGGGTTGTCCTATCGTGAACCAGTCCTAAATTGTGGCCCATTTCGTGTGCGACAACAGCTGATGGACAATTTTGTCCGTTACCGTTCTGATACGCCGATACAGAATACCCCAGTACCTTCACACTATCGCTCGTTAGGCTCTGCGGAACCCATCCTACGCCGCAGGTGCCGCCAGTCCCTGTTCTTGTTAACTGCACGACTAAATCGGCTTTAACCTGATCTCGCCAACTTGAAACAGTTCCATTTTCCAGGACAGTGCTCGGATCGCAGCTCGAGGTTCCGCAAGTGATGAATCTAAGTTTTTCTGATATCTCAAGCGCTGATCCGGGCTCATATTCGGAAATTGCCACCGCACTGAATTCCACATTAGCACCGCTAGCCTGGTAAGTTTGGTTTGCACTAAAAATTAGGCTGTCAATCCAATAAAGGAGCTGATTCGGGTCTGCGAGGGCTAATGCAGAGTCATAAAGAATGCCAACTGTTATCACATGAGGGTTAGCACTGACAGTGGAAGATACATCGCCTGCAATAGATTCAGAGGTCAAAGTGCCTTCAACAATATCATTAGCAAAAGGGCTCTCTGCAACGGTTCCATCAGCTGTGGAGTAAAAAATTGATTGTCCCGAAGCGGCTTCCACAAGGTAGGTCACTCCTCCCACAACAATAGTGCCAAAGAAGCTGCCATCCTCGTGAATCAGTATTCTCATCCACTTTCCAGGGGCCACTTTTGAAACGACACCTAAATTTCCTGACGTAGTGAGTTGGACTCTGTCTACCTCAAAATCCACATTAGCGCCGCCCGGAGGAACAAACTGCATTACCGAGCCACGAACCAAGTTTCTCAAGTTAGAGTTTGGGGTAAAGGCTCTTCCCTCAGTACTCCCAATCAAGGATGTTCGCAGAGTGCTTTGAAAGTCTCCTAACGAGATTGACTCCTGCGCCAGAACATTCGTATTGAAGCCCAGTATGACGAGAGTGAGAATTAGGATTGCCTGAATAGAGAGCTGGCGATTTTGATCTTCTAACGGTGGAGTGGTGAGACCCGAAGATGGCGGTCTAAGACTTGATGCAAATAACATTTACGTTTCCTTGATTAGGTCAGTAGGAAAACCAAGCGACAAGCTTTTCCACGACCGCCATACTACGGAGCTTTCAACTCAGTCTGCCGTTCAAATGGTGACTGCTTTCTATGGAGTCTCTGCGCCAGTTAAGGCTGCACACACTAACTTTGCATAGTCGTTAGATGCTGTTTGTTTAGAAAGTTAGCCAAACAGAGGTGCTGTATGCCGAAGATGATTGGACGCCAATTGAGTGCGCATGGAGCTTCCCTTGCAGCCATTCCGACCGTCTGCCCCACGGTGCGAAAGCGGGGCCCAGATTCGTCCCTTTTTTAGATTTCGACGCCCGCCTCTGCGAGGGCTGTTATCACTCCGCGCATGTAAGCATTGAGCAGGGCGCTTTGGCCATCGCCGGCCGCAGGGTGCTTTACGGTGGTTGTATGGCCCTTGTGGGTCACGCTCACAGACACCAGCGTTGAGCCGTCATCTGCCAGCTCGGTGCCAAGGTACTGGCAGTGAGTGTCGGGGTGCTTATCAACTATCCGGCGCCAGGTGTTGGCCCACTCGAGATAGCTGGGGAGGGGTGGTTGGTCAGGGTTCATGCGTGTTGTCCCGTGTTGAAGGCGAAAGGGCGGGTAGTTAGTATGAGCCCAGCCATAAAGGAGCGGAGTGGGACAGCCCTCATGGGGTCTTTTTTGGGACACCTAGTTTGGGCTCTTTGCATGGGGGGTTGGCTGCCACCGCAATAACAGATTCAAAAAGCCCCCCCCCGGCATAGGTATTTCCGCGCGATTCACTTGGCGCAAATGGCCCATCGATCGGCGCGATATGTTGATCACCATCGAGAGCTAATTACTACTATGAATGACGTTTAAAGCGTTCATTTGGAGTGGGACTATGCCAGTCAAAAAGTTACTCAATCTGTCAGAGGCGGAAGTTAAGCTTAAGGAGGCCATTGCGTCCTTCGGTGACGACGCAGTCGCCCATCTAACGGCTACTAACGTTGAGAAAGGTCCGGCGCCATTAATGGCCATAAAGGCCACTGCGGGCCTCGGTAAGACGCAGAGCGTCATCAAGCAGCTGCTGTCTTACAACCTGCTAGAGCACGGCGATGTGCATTACTTTGTGCCTAACCACAAGCTGTCGCAGCAGCTTCTGGACGACCTCAACAATGAACTGACCTTGGCCATTCCCTCGCATGACGTCATTCTTCAGCGCGCCCGAATCATAGCGGGCCGGTCGAAGAAGGATTCGGCTGGGCAGCCACTGTGTCCAAAGCACCAGCTCGCTGGTAGGCTCGCTGCCGCGGGTAAGAACGTGTACTCATCGCTATGTAAAAGCGACCAGGGTGAGTGTGAGCTCTTCAACGGATGTGGGTATCTGGAGCAGCTGAAGGACGATTCACTGCCCAAGGATGAGATGTTCAAGGTGCTCACCGAGGTCAAGGTAATGACCCACGAGCACATGTTTCTAGGTACGCAATCGCGGTTCATGCAGCCAGGATTGATCGTTATCGACGAGGGCTTTGTCACAAAGGCTTTCCACGAGATGCAGATACCCCTGATAGAAGCCATCCGTTTCGCGCGGCCAGACAGTTTCTTTTTTGACGTCTGCCAACTGATGGCTAACGGCGAGCAGGAGCTACTGAAAAAGGTCAGAGAAATATGCACCCCTGACGAGCTTTTGATCGAGCTTGAGCGGGTTCTAGCTGACAAGCAACGACACACGCTAGTTCTTGATATCAACGCTCCACTGGCCTCTCAGGAGGCTTCTGTGGGGCGTCTGGAGGCTAATAATATGAAACCTCTGGTAGAGACGCTGGCAGAGGAAATGAGGCTCACAACAAGGAATGAATCTCACGCAATTGTTTGCTCCAGCGATGGCGTTTTGGTCTTACGTCGCAAGGAACTGCAGATCCCTGATGTTCCCGTATTAATCATCGATGCAGATGCAGATCCGGCGCTGCTGGAGCTGTATTTTGGTCGGAAGGTTGACCTTGTCGATATCCCAGTAGAGCGACTAGCGGAGATTCATCAGTTCAAGGATCGTACCTTCAGCAAGACATCACTGTTGAAGGCAGATGACGGAGCCCTGTTGAAGGATGTTGAGACTTTCGTGGAACGCGTTAGCCCTAGCGGGGCAACGCTTGTCGTGGCAAGTAAAGGCGTTAGAAAGGCTCTGTCTGGTGAGGTGGACTTAGAGTTACCTGCGGACACACCGTTTGCAGGTGCGACCCTCACACACTTCAACTCGTTACGGGGAGTTAACAGGTACTCTGACTACCAAAACATCGTAATAGTCGGCCGCGAACAGCCCTCCACTACAGGGCTGGAGCAGCTGGCCCGCGCCCTTTGGTGGGACGCGGAAGAGCCTCTCAAGCTTCTGGAGGACAAGTCGGGTAGCAGTCCCTTTGAGCCAGTGTCAGGCACCTACTGGGTTCAGGACGGCACGGAATCAGCAAAGACACACGCGCATCCCGATCAGCGCGCAAACGCGCTGCTCAGGCAGATTAGGGAGGCAGAGTCGGTGCAAGCTATCGATCGCTTGAGACTGTTGAGACCCTCAAAAAGCGGGTTAGATAGGAGGGTATTCATCCTGTCCTCACTGCCGCTTGATCTGCGGATCGACTACCTATGGAGCTGGGATTCCCTCAAGGAATCGCAGCGGATAGTGCGCGCCTGTGACGGGATTGTGCCGCTTAATGCTGAGCATTTACGCAAAGCGGATACCAGTCTAAATTCGAAGCGTACAGCTGAAAATCGCGTGGCAGAATTTAAAGCCGCAAGGTCACTAATAGATATACTTATTAGCGAGGTTGCGGTTTTTAGCTTGCGGTACAAGACTCCCAAACAACGCCGCTGGAGCGAGGCCCTCGTGACCGATAACCACAGCCTTGAAGCAGTGCAAGCGCGCCTGACGGCGCTTGCCGGACAGCCTGTGGCGGTTGAGCTGGTAGATGTGTCGCAGAAGAGCCCTCTTTAGGCAGAGGCAAGCCAACAAGCAGCACCCATCATACGAAGCGGTCACCCCTCAAAGGGTGGTCCGCGATTGCAGTGCGTTGGCGCATGAGGATATTTAAGGGGCCACATCTAAGAAATGATAAATGCTCGGCGGTGCAAGCGTGATGAAGATCAGAAAACTGAAAGCCTCTATTAAGTGCCAATTCTTTGTCGGAAGTTGTAGCTCTTCCAACTCACCCGTTTTGAAAGAAATGATGATTGAGGCCATGTAGGCGACCAAGCCTGCTGTCATCGCTGTGTAGGCGGTGTTTATGGCGTACATATACTGGGTGAGATCGGAAAAGCTTGTCTTTTGTCCCGCGAGAGTGAGCTCGATTATGCCCAAGATAGTCATGATCATGATGCTGACCAGACTCGCGTTGCAAAGTGATTTGGCAATCCCAGCTTCCGGTGAGCGACCAAGAGTCAGTGCGATGATGATCCCCGCCTGCAGCAGCCAGATGTCGCTACGATCGGTGAAGTGATAAAGATGGTCCGCATAGGTGATGATAACCAGTAGCAGTAAGACGCCGAGGCAGACGGCGGTAGCAGGGGTTGAAATCTTGATGTTGGTTTCCGTCTTTTGTCCTCGCCAGCAGTGTATGACCCCAGCAATGACGCCCACGTAAATTGCAGGCATCACCAGTATCGCGGTGACTATCGGTATTGCTACGAGGTCAGTTAAAGATTGAAAAACCTGAGTCAGTCCAGCACCAGCTAAAAATATCCCAACGGGCAATGCCAAGGCGTCAATGGCTGGGAGTGGTGACTGTTTACCCATGAGTTTCACCGTCAGTGCGATGAGTCCAAGAGGCGCGAGCGTGAGCGCAACCGTTGGTATGTTCGCGTAATGGGTTAGGTCATCTACAGAGAGTGCGAGAAGGCCCATCAATATCAACAGTAAAGCTACTCGCCACAAAATCATTTTGTGATTTGTTTCGTTTCTAACATTAGTCGTCACGCGGTTGACCCTCTACTGTTAATTCTTGTGCGCAGCCTAATTCCTGCGCTTTAAATTTTGGCTACGGTGTTGCTCAAGCTTTACTTCGAAGGTTCACGACGTTATCCGCAGGGTTTGGGCTCAGCAGCCAGTCCCACGTCGAGTGCTGAATTGGTATTAGCGGCCGCAATAACTCATCGTAGTGGACGCCTCCCAGACCGTAGCTGTGACGTGCTCGTGACGACCAGCCCGCAAGCTGCGCCTGTGCAACGTCGGGCGTGTGTTTGATCGCATGGGCATGGGCAAACGTGTGCCTCAGAGAGTAAGGCGATGCCATCTGGTTAACCTTCTTGATACGTGCGGTCATATTTTCCCTGAGTCGGCCCTCGCTTACGTTCGGCGCTACCCATCGAGCCAGCCATGGCAGTGGGCCACTTCGTCGTCTGTGCTTTGTCTTGCCATCATCAATTCTTACCACTAGGCAACCGTCAACGTTCCCAGCCGTGCCCGGATCAATGCGGTAGATTTCGCTGTTGATCGCGCCTAGCGTCAGTGCTGCTACGAATGCACATCTTATGTACTCGGGCATGTCTTGGGCGAACAGCTCCTCGAGCTGCTGATTGGTCAGAATGACCCGCTGCTTAGCCTCGTTGAGCTTGATCGCTGGCTTGTGAACCATGATCGACAGGCCTCGAGCCTTAACCGCTCCGCGCATGCAGCTCAGGATTATTGAGAGGTCTTTTGTGATGGTTGCCGGGTTGCGATCCTTCAGCTGATCCTGAGTCCAGTTGTGGAGCCTTCTATTAATAGAGCCGTCGAGTAGCCTATCGCCAGACTGCTGCAGGAAACGGTCGAGCACTCTGTGGTACTTGAGATCGGTTTGCTGCTGCTTATATATAGCAATGGCATCTGAAATCAGCAGAGCATCGGGCTCCTCGTCCGGGTCAGCGACCAGCAGGGCCTCTACGCGCTCGGCGATGTCTGTGTCTAGACCGGCTGCTGCATCGGACTTGGCCATAATTTGGTAAGCGGCAAACTCAGTCTTTGCGTCTCCCTGCCTTAGATTGACGTCAGACATGAAGGCTTGTGCTGCGCGATGTTGCTGCATCTCAGTCAGATGCCGGCGGTTACTGCTGAATAAGCCGTCGCATAATGCATTAAACGTCTCCCGAGCCTTTTCGAGCGCGGCCAGAACCTCAGCGTCACTGGGATTGTCGCCAACATCGAGGGCCTTCCTGTACAATGTCGACCGTCCCATCTCGGTCAGAGTTTCTGATAAGCGTGAAGGGTATCTGCAGTGGATGTACGGGATACCTTTTCTCCAGTTCAGATGCTTTGCTTTGAGCATTGTTTAGATGCCTGTTTTGCTGCCAGAACGGAAAATGTATCACTCAATGTATCACTCGGCAAGCCGGAAATCGGGCGTAAACGAGGCTATACATAGTGTTTAGCCAATTCATGCGGCCCTTGGTAAGGGTCGCCACTGACAACAAGGAGAGTCCCTATGCCCGTTATAAATCTTCCCGATGGATCCCAGCGCACTTTTGAACAACCGGTTTCCGTTGCTGACGTGGCTTTTGATATTGGCCCTGGTCTTGCGAAGGCCGCTTTAGCTGGCGTAGTCGATGGACGGGAGGTAGATACCTCATTCGTTATCGATTCAGACAGTGCTCTGAGTATTATTACTGAGCGTGACGAAGCGGGGGTTGAGATTATTCGGCATTCCACCGCGCACTTGTTAGCTCAGGCGGTACAGCAGTTATTTCCCGGTACCCAGGTCACTATTGGCCCCACGGTCGAAAATGGCTTCTACTATGACTTTGCCACAGGCCACAATTTCACCCCCGAAGATCTTGAGCGCATTGAGAAGCGCATGGAGGAGCTTGCGAGTGCAGACCTTCCCGTGGAACGGGTTGTGTATTCGAGAGAGCAAGCGATTGATCTGTTTCGCAACATGGGGGAGCACTTCAAAGTTCAGATTATTGAGGATCTCCCGGAGGGCGAAGAGATCTCGATCTATAAGCAGGGGGAGTGGATGGACCTCTGTCGCGGCCCCCATGTGCCTACAACTAGCAAGATAAAGGCTTTTAAGTTGACCAAAGTGGCGGGAGCCTACTGGCGCGGCGATGCTAACAATCAGATGCTACAGCGTATTTATGGAACCGCCTGGGGCAATAAAAAACAACTGAAGGCCTACCTCAATAGAATCGCTGAAGCAGAAAAGCGCGACCACCGGAAAATCGCCAAAAAGCTTGACCTTTTTCATACACAAGAAGAAGCCCCCGGTATGGTGTTTTGGCATCCTGCTGGTTGGACGATTTATCAGGTGATTGAAAGTTACATGCGCAAGCAGCAACTGCGCTTCGATTACGAAGAGATAAAGACACCGCAAGTCGTCGATATTTCGCTGTGGCAGCGATCAGGACATGCGGACAAATTCGCGTCAGGAATGTTCACCTTAGATGCTGATGATCGACAGTTTGCGGTTAAACCCATGAACTGCCCGTGTCATGTTCAGGTGTTCAACCAGGGCTTAAAGTCTTATCGGGATCTGCCCCTGAGGTTGGCAGAGTTTGGCAGTTGCCACCGTAATGAACCCTCGGGGTCATTGCACGGCATTATGCGGGTAAGGGGGTTTACCCAAGACGATGCGCACATTTTTTGTACGGAGGCGCAAATTCAGTCTGAGGTTGCCACTTTTATCGACATGCTGCACGAAGTCTATGCCGACTTCGGCTTTACTGAGGTCATCTACAGGTTGTCGACACGCCCCGCTGAGCGAGTGGGTTCCGAGACCGACTGGGACAGAGCTGAGGCGGCCTTGGCGGAGGCTTTGGACGCTAAGGATCTCAATTGGGAGATGCTTCCGGGCGAGGGTGCATTTTATGGCCCAAAAATAGAGTTCTCTCTGAAAGATTGTATTGGCCGAGTTTGGCAGCTGGGAACGATTCAGGTCGATTTCTCAATGCCGGGCCGCCTTGATGCACAATATGTGGCGGAGGATGGCAGTCGACAGGTTCCAGTCATGCTGCATCGCGCTGTGTTGGGATCCTTTGAGCGGTTTATCGGTATTCTCATAGAGCACTATGAAGGAGAGTTTCCATTGTGGCTTGCGTCTCAACAGGCAATCGTGGCACCGATTACAGATAAACAGGGGGCTTATGCGCAGCAGGTGGCAGCCGATCTCAAGGAGGCAGGTTTCAGAGTGGGTACTGACCTTCGCAATGAAAAAATTGGCTTTAAAATTCGAGAACATGAGCTGGCAAAAGTGCCGCTAGTTTTGGTGGTCGGCGACAAAGAAATGGCCGCAGGTACCGTGGCGGTAAGAGGGCGTCACGGCGCCGATCTCGGCAGCCTGAATTTGGCAGCACTCATGCAGTTAATGGGCGATATGTCAGCTAAAAAAGGCCGTCTGGAAGCCTAGGGCGGGGAAAACAAATTCCGATTTCAGGAGCACGAGGCTCTTTCCGACACACGAAGATGATCCTCGTGGGCTTCGATTTCGTGCTTCTGAGTCAATTTTTCGGAGCCCGCGTTTAGGGGGGGTAAGGCCTGAATGCCCTTGTCACAGCAGCCCAGCCATGTATCGATGTTGACTCGTTGCCGGTGTCTTTGATCACTTAATGTTTAAAAGGCGGCTCGGGTTTATCGCACATGGGTAACTGAACTCGGGTCATTAGTCGGCCCGACTGGGTGAGCGATATTTATCATTTCGTGACACTCGTTACACAGCTTAGTGCGTTCTTTAACAGCGTTATGACCTATAACTTGACAAATACTGTGTCATGGTCAACATGAGCCGACTGTAACGCGTTCGGACTATCTATATGATCCAAGGTGCCGTTGAAACAGCAGCTCTGTGGGGAATGCCTAAGTGGTCTCCAGACCAAAGTTGTCAGGAGGCCATTCATCAGGCGTCCGTGGTTGGGCCTTACACCATGAACCCGGAGATTGCCCTTTCTGACGTCTGTCGGTTAGTTTTGCCTATGGCGGAGGAAGGCCCCGAGTTAATTGCGGGGTGGATCGATGATCAGGTAGAACACTGTGGCGGAGTTTTAGTATCCCTGTTTCAAGACGCTCCCAACGTGGGCGCGATGCTGGCTGTGTTGTTGCGGTATAACCCACTTCATGCAGCCCCCATTGTTTGGCAAGTGAGGCCCCAGGGCGATTATATTTTTCTTTCAATGTGGGTTGAAAGAGAAGGCACTCCGGACGAGCACGCCGCAGAGGTAGTGACTGGCATGGCACTAATGCAAGTCGTCTCCGGTTTAGGGTCGATGTCAGAGGGCGCTTTTAAACCTCATTCTATAAATATGAAGCCATCGAGCGTGGGCTTGCAGTGGCCCAGCCATTTCCAATCCATTCCTATCAACGTAGATAGCCCCGATGCAGGTTTGCTGATCCACCGAGATATATTAGCGAGGGCCAACCCGAGCTATCGAAAAGGGCAGACAGCATTTACAGAAAAGGCCGACAGTGCATTAGATGCCTATCGACAGGGCGACCTTAGTGCCGTGCTCAGGAGTGAAATTAAGGGCTGGATTCGGGCAACCTTACCCACGGGGCGGTATCAGCTCACCCGTCTAGCGGAGCGAATGCATTGCGACAAACGTACGTTGCAACGGCGTTTAGCACGAGACCTGGGGGTTACATTTCAGTGTTTGCTTGACGAATCTCGAGACGAAGTGGTGTTGCCCATGCTGCGTAGCGGCGTGTTTACGGTCAGTTTGATTTCCAATCACGCTGGGTTTTCAAACACTGGGAACTTTTCGCGTTATTTTTCACAGCGTTTCGGTTGTTCCCCGCTGAGTTGGTGTGCGGAGCAGGAGCTGTTGGGCCCTAGACCTTAGTCACTGATGCAGACAGAAGGGGCACCCACCACGCACACAGCGGCAACATACCGCGTTAAAGGGTGACAGTATTTTTATCGTAGTGTCTTTTGACATCGCTCAATGACGTGGTTCTTATAATGTTGCCTTTGGAGTCCAGCTGATCCGCGAGCAGTCCATCTGCGGCGTACAGACTGAAATACACCAAAGCGCCTTGGGGCCCGCCCCATTCTCGATGCACCTCATCGCCCTCACCAAAGGCTCGGTGCCCCTTGGGCCGCACCCATGAGTTAGTGACTTTGCCATTGACGTAGTCGGCTACATTGAGCTCGCCTTGCAAAATGATCGACGTTGTTTCCGCGCGATGACGGTGAAAGTGGCAATGCGCATTGGGTTCCCAACGGTATAGCATTTCCAGACGTCCGCTCTTGCTCAAGGAAAGTATCGAGCTCCAGTAATCGATGGGGGGGGCGCCCGCAACAGATTCTTGGTGGTGCTGCCACTGGAATTGATCGATGTCGAGCAAGTTCATTCTTTTAACTCCCCAAAAGCCTTGAAACCAAACGTTATCGAGATCTCAATTAATTGTCAGTAGGGTTTCCTCAAGAATTAACGACTTGCCGTGAAAAGATAGGAGTTTGCCTAACACGGTCGTGATTGAGCTTAGGCTTGTTATGATGTTTTAACGATTAAGGAAGTGGGGTAGCGCCTACTTTACACCCCTCGGCGGCGTCCTAGTTCGGTTATAAAGGGGCGAGTCTTGGCTTGCCCTAACTCCTACGTTGAAACCAATGATTGCTGACCTGACAAAAGCAGCTCTCGAGTTAGGTTTTGAGGCAGTGATTTATACCAACGAGGCATCTTGAGCTTGGCCGCGCTTGCCTGTACTATCCGCGCTCTTTACTAACTGGAGATCGAGGGTATTAAGAGCGAGAGCAAGAGCAAGAAAGCCGTTACGAATGAGCAAATTACCGCCTCTCAGGTGCGCCTAGTTAGCGCAGAGGGAGAGCAGGTAGGCATTGTATCGATCGCCGAGGCCCAAGCAGCTGCAGAAGCAGCGGGCATGGACCTTGTGCTGATGGCAGAGTCTGATCCGCCAGTCTGTAAAGTTATGGACTACGGAAAGCATGTCTTTGAGGCTAAAAAGCAAAAAGCTGCGCAGCGAAAAAAGACCAAGCGAATCCAAGTTAAAGAAATGAAATTTCGTCCAGGGACGGACGAAGGGGACTATCAGGTAAAACTACGCAACCTGGTGCGTTTCCTTGAGAACGGCGATAAGGCCAAAGTCACCCTGCGGTATCGCGGGCGTGAAATGGCTCATCAGGAAATCGGCATGGAGCTACTCAAGCGAGTAGAAGCCGACCTGAGCGAACTCGGCAACGTTGAGCAATTTCCTAAAATGGAAGGCCGACAATTGACGATGGTTATCGCACCTAAGAAGCGGGGTTAATGGCCAGTGAATGCCTCTGGCCCCGATCAATGAAAAACTCGCCTGCGTAAGCGGGCCAAATGCGGAGTTGTATCCATGTCCAAAGCAAAAATTCACAGTGGTGCCGCCAAGCGGTTTAAAAAAACGGCCGGCGGTTATAAGCGTAAAAGCGCTCATAAAAGCCATATTCTTACCAAGATGACGACCAAGCGTAAGCGTCAGCTGCGCGGTACATCTATGGTTGATCAGGCAGATAAAGTGCTGATCGACCGTATGCTTCGTGCTAAATAACCGTCCTCATCACTTGGAGTAAAAGACTATGGCTCGTGTAAAACGTGGTGTGACGGCTAGACGTCGTCACAAAAAAATCTTAAGCAAAGCGAAAGGGTATTACGGAGCACGTTCACGTGTGTTTCGCGTAGCCAAGCAGGCAGTCACCAAGGCAGGGCAGTACGCTTATCGTGACCGCAGACAGCGAAAGCGTCAGTTCCGCGCACTCTGGATTACGCGCATCAATGCGCAGTCCCGTGCCAACGGCCTGACCTACAGCCGACTTATCAATGGCCTGAAGAAAGCAGATATAGTGCTGGATCGACGTGTACTGGCCGATTTGGCCGTGCATGACAAAGCTGCATTTGCAGCGGTTGTGGAGCAAGCGCGCTCAGCTCTGGCAGCTTAATCAGCGGCCTGCGTCTCGCGGGCCCGACTGAAGTATCTTATGAGGGAAGGCGCACTTGCTCCTTCCTTTTTTTATGGTCAGCAGTGGCCAGCGTTTGCACACGGTTGAGATGGAAAGCATGGAATCCCTAGAGGCAATAAAATCAGCAGCCATAGCCGCGGTAGCACAGGCATCAACACCACAGGAGCTAGAGCAGCTTCGCGTTGAGTATTTGGGTAAAAAGGGTGCTTTGACAGGGCTGCTGAAAACTTTAGGAGGGCTGTCCGCCGAGGAACGACCCAAGGCCGGTGCTCTCATCAATGCAGTGAAGCAAGAGCTTTCCGGCGTGCTTAATGAGCGGCGAACCGAGCTTGAGCAGGCTGCATTACAGCAGAAGATTGAAGCTGAAAAAATCGATGTGACGTTGCCCGGTCGCGGTGTTGATGTTGGCGGTCTGCACCCCATCACCCGCACTATCCAGCGGGTAGAGGATTTCTTCACCGGAATGGGGTTTAGCGTCGCTGAAGGCCCTGAAATTGAGGACGATTATCACAACTTTGAAGCCCTAAATATTCCTGCCCACCACCCTGCGCGGGCTATGCACGATACGTTCTACATTGACGAGACGCATGTGCTGCGCACTCACACGTCCGGTGTGCAGATTCGAACAATGGAATCCCGCGAGCCGCCGTTAAGGATTATCTGTCCGGGGCGAGTTTATCGATGCGATTCCGACTTAACGCATTCGCCCATGTTCCATCAAATCGAGGGATTGCTTGTTGATGAGCGGTCTAGCTTCGCCGACCTCAAAGGTTTGCTGGAAGCTTTCATGCAGGCGTTTTTCGAGCGTGATGATCTCGCGGTTAGATTCAGGCCTTCCTACTTCCCTTTCACTGAACCTTCGGCTGAGGTCGATATTCAGTGCGTTAAGTGTGGGGGCGAGGGTTGTCGAGTGTGCAGCCATACGGGCTGGCTCGAAGTATTGGGCTGCGGCATGGTGAACCCGCGGGTTTTTGAAATGTCGGGTATTGATACCGAGCGATTTACTGGTTTTGCTTTCGGTTTGGGCGTGGAGCGTTTGGCTATGCTGCGCTATGGCATTGGTGACCTGAGGCTAAACTTTGATAACGATCTGCGCTTTTTAAGCCAGTTTCAGTAGAGGAGGCGAACCATGATTTTTTCAGAACAGTGGTTGCGCGAATGGGTTAATCCCAGTTTGTCGTCTGAGATGTTGGCCGAGCAGCTAACGATGGCTGGCTTGGAGGTCGATGCGATTACGCCGGTTGCAGGATCTTTCGAGGGGGTGGTTGTTGCAGAGATCGTATCTGCAGAGCAGCACCCCGACGCCGACAAGCTCCGTGTTTGCACCGTAAACGCTGGTGATAAGACGGTACAAATTGTTTGTGGTGCCCCCAACGCTCGAGTCGGCTTAAAGGCACCTCTGGCACGTCTGGGCGCAGTGCTCCCGGGTAACTTCAAAATTAAGAAAGCCAAGTTACGGGGTCTTGATAGTCAGGGCATGTTGTGTGCTGCCGCAGAGCTGTCACTGTCGGAGGAAAAGGATGGACTACTTGAGCTTGCTCCTGATGCGCCGGTGGGACAGGACCTACGTGACTATCTCGCTCTGAATGACGTGACCCTTGAGCTTGGTTTGACACCTAACCGCGCCGATTGCTTGGGCATTGCCGGTATTGCGAGAGATGTGGCGGTTCTCAATCAGCTAATGGCCTGTGAGCCCGCTGTGGAGCCGATTCAGCCGACTATCGATACGACTTTCTCTATTGAAGTCACTGCCAGTGCGCAATGCCCTCGCTACTTAGGGCGCGTTATTGAGAACGTAGATCTTACTGCAACCACGCCTTTGTACATGGTTGAGCGACTGCGACGGTCGGGGCTTCGTACTATTGATCCTGTGGTGGATGTGACTAACTACGTTATGTTGGAGATGGGGCAGCCGCTCCATGCTTTTGACTTGGATACGCTGTCAGGGGGTATTTTAGTTCGTGAGTCAATGCCTGATGAGTCCATGACGTTGCTGGACGGCTCGGAGATCGCGCTTACAGAAGGCGCTTTGGTGATCGCTGATCATCAGCGGCCTCTAGCGCTTGCGGGTATTATGGGTGGTGCTAACAGTGGTGTTACCGCTGAGACGCGATCCATTTTTCTAGAAAGCGCTTTCTTCACGCCAGCCCTCATCGCCGGTCGAGCGCGGGGATACGGATTGCATACCGATGCCTCTCATCGCTATGAGCGAGGGGTGGATTGGCAGTTGCAACGGCGTGCTATTGAGCGGGCAACAGAGCTGCTGCTGACGGTGACCGGCGGTAGCGCTGGCGCTGTTACCGAGGTGGTAAGTCCTGAAGATTTGCCCTCGCAGTCCACTCTTGTTTTGCGAGCAGAGCGAATTGAGCGTGTTTTAGGCCTGGCAATGCCAGAAGATGAGGTGACGCGCATATTGCAGGGCTTGGGATTCACTGTGACCTTCGACGGGTCGAGTTCCTGGTCATGTGTTGCCCCAAGCTGGCGCTTCGACATGAGTCAAGAGGTCGATTTGATTGAGGAGTTGGCTCGAGTTCATGGCTACAATCGTTTGCCGAGTAGTCATATTGAGGCGAAGCTTCAGATTACTCCCGTTAGCGAGGCGCGGCGATCATTGCGTACGCTGCGACAGGGGCTTGTAGCGCGCGGTTTTCAAGAAGCCATCACCTTTAGCTTTGTTGCGCCCGAGCAGCAGGCTGTATTTTGGCCCGAGACCGCTGCCGTTAAGGTAAAGAACCCTATCTCCAGTGAGATGTCTGAGATGAGGCTAGGCTTGCTTACGGGCTTGGCTGGCGCCGTTGCACACAATGTTAAGCGCCAAAACTCGCGAGTACGGCTCTTTGAAACCGGCAATCGCTTCACTCAGGGGCAACCCTACTCAGAGCAGGTCATGCTAGGTATTGCCATGTCTGGTGCTAAAGCCTCAGAAAACTGGGCGGATGACAGTAGCCGGGTCGACTTTTTTGACATGAAGGGCGAGATCGAGCAGATACTGACGGGAACTGAGGTTACCTTCACCACCTCCTGTCATGCTGGACTGCACGATGGCCAAACCGCGGATATTCGACTTAATGGATCGATGATTGGATATTTGGGGACTGTTCATCCACAGGCAGCGAAGCTGCTGGATATACCCGCTAATACGGTTTTTGCTGAATTGGATTTGAACGCTGTGCGTCAGGGGAGAGTTCCAAGTTATGAAGATATATCGCGTTTCCCAGAGACGCGTCGAGATATTGCGGTTGTCGTGCGGCGCGAGCTTGAGGTGGGCGAAGTGCTGAGAGCCGTTCGTGATGTCGCCGGGCCCGGCTTGGCTGACTTAAATCTTTTCGATATCTACACCGGCAGTGGTGTTAGTGATGATCAAAAAAGTGTGGCCCTCGGTTTGACATTCAGGGATAGGTCGCGCACTCTTGATGATGAGGAAGTATCTGCAATTGTTAATCAAGTCATTGATTTTTTGAAAGAAAATTTTGACGCCGAGTTGAGAGCATAACGAGAAACTATGTCTGCGCTGACAAAATCCGAAATGGCAGACAAGCTCTTTGAGGAGCTTGGGCTCAATAAACGCGAGGCTAAAGAGCTGGTAGAACAGTTTTTTGAAGAGATACGCATTTGCCTTGAGAATAATGAGCAGGTCAAGCTTTCGGGCTTTGGAAATTTTGATCTCAGGGATAAGCGTCAGCGACCAGGAAGAAACCCGAAAACTGGCGAAGCAATACCGATTTCGGCCAGAAGAGTGGTGACTTTCCGACCAGGCCAGAAGCTCAAGGCAAAGGTGGAACAGGTTACCGAACTGGGAGGGTTTGATAATGCTTGAACCGACGCATAACAGTGAGCTTCCGCCTATTCCCACCAAACGCTATTTCACCATTGGCGAGGTGAGCGAACTATGCGCTGTGAAGCCTCACGTCTTGCGCTACTGGGAGCAGGAGTTTCCCCAGTTAAAGCCCGTGAAGCGTCGTGGAAACCGTCGTTACTATCAGCGTGTCGATGTTGAGATGATTCGCACGATACGCAGTTTGCTGTACGAGCAGGGCTATACCATCGGCGGCGCGCGTCAACGTATGACCCAGGAAGATGAGGTGCCTACACCCGTTGAGATTCAACACGTGGCTCGCGACTGCATCAACGACTTGCTCAAAGCCCAAGCTCTGCTAAATCCTCCGCTCTGACACTTACCACCACGTCTTTACCCATGTATACTCTCGCCGCTTCGGGGCGTAGCGCAGTCTGGTAGCGCACCACACTGGGGGTGTGGTGGTCGCAGGTTCAAATCCTGCCGTCCCGACCAATTCTTACCAATGCAAAGCAAAAGTCGTTAAGCCTGAGTCTTTTGCCATTCAGCTTTGGAGCGGGGTAGGTCATCTGAGTTACGAGACCAATATGTCCTTTCCTCACCCGTTAGCTGATTCACGCTTATTGCCCTGCTGTCCTATCCGGCGAAGCCCATAAATCATTAGCGTCCCGATCAGACTGAACAAAGTAATGGGAGGCAAGGTGTTCACACTAATTGGGCCACAGGCATCGCCCCATCCGATTTCCATGGAGTCCATCTGACTGGGGTTAGGCGCTAACGGGCAGTTGTCGTTGGCATCGAATAAACCGTCTCCATCATCATCCGTGTCACAGACGTCTCCCAGCCCATCACTATCTGTATCGAGCTGATCGGTATTGCTCATCAGCGGACAGTTGTCACTGCTATTGATGATGCTGTCAGCGTCGTAGTCATCGTCACAGACGTCCCCCAGCCCATCACTATCTGTATCGAGCTGATCGGTATTGCTGATCAGCGGACAGTTGTCACTGCTATCCGGGATGCCGTCACCATCGCTGTCACGAGGTACAAAACTGGCCGCACTCGATTTGTTGCTGGTGATATTGGTCAGCGAGCAGACGACACCTTGGCCAGCGCATGCGCCAGTCCAGCTATCAAACTGGTATTCGGCATCGGCGGTGGCCGTGCAAGTACTGCTACCCCCTGATGTAACAGTGGTTGCTGAACAGGATGCACTGCCGCCAGCGCCTGCTGTCGCTGAGACTGAATAGGTCACTGCAGTAAAGCTAGCCGCACTCGATTTGTTGCTGGTGATATTGGTCAGCGAGCAGGTGGCACCTTGGCCAGCGCAGGCGCCAGTCCAGCTATCAAACTGGTATTCGGCATCGGCGGTGGCCGTGCAAGTACTGCTACCCCCTGATGTAACAGTGGTTGCTGAACAGGATGCACTGCCGCCAGCGCCTGCTGTCGCTGAGACTGAATAGGTCACTGCAGTAAAGCTAGCCGCACTCGATTTGTTGCTGGTGATATTGGTCAGCGAGCAGGTGGCACCTTGGCCAGCGCAGGCGCCAGTCCAGCTATCAAACTGGTATTCGGCATCGGCGGTGGCCGTGCAAGTACTGCTACCCCCTGATGTAACAGTGGTTGCTGAACAGGATGCACTGCCGCCAGCGCCTGCTGTCGCTGAGACTGAATAGATCACTGCAGTAAAGCTGGCCGCACTCGATTTGTTGCTGGTGATATTGGTCAGCGAGCAGGTGGCACCTTGGCCAGCGCAGGCGCCAGTCCAACTATTAAACTGGTATCCGGCACCGGCCGTGGCCGTACAAGTACTGTTACCGCCAGACGCAACAGAGGTCGCTGAACAGGATGTACTGCCGCCAGCGCCTGCTGTCGCTGAGACTGAATAGGTCACTGCAGTAAAGCTGGCCGCACTCGATTTGTTGCTGGTGATATTGGTCAGCGAGCAGGTGGCACCTTGGCCAGCGCAGGCGCCAGTCCAACTATTAAACTGGTATCCGGCACCGGCCGTGGCCGTACAAGTACTGTTACCGCCAGACGCAACAGAGGTCGCTGAACAGGATGTACTGCCGCCAGCGCCTGCTGTCGCTGAGACTGAATAGGTCACTGCAGTAAAGCTGGCCGCACTCGATTTGTTGCTGGTGATATTGGTCAGCGAGCAGACGGCACCTTGGCCTGCGCATGCGCCAGTCCAACTGTTGAACTGGTATCCAGCACTGGCCGTGGCCGTACAAGTACTGTTACCGCCAGACGCAACAGAGGTCGCTGAGCAAGATGTACTGCCGCCAGCGCCTGCTGTCGCTGACACTAGGTATAGGGTTGATCCCCCATAGTCATTCAACTGCGGGTCGGTTGGGTTTTTAATGTCAACTACCCATTCGTAAGGGTTACCAGGAGTCCATTGATCAGGATCCGGGAACACCTCCACATTTGACATAAAATAACCCGTGCCACTCCGATCAGCGGGAACGCCAATGTAAAGAATGCCGTCGCCCAGAGCCTGCACATAGCCGTCGGTCGACACGACTTGTTTTTGTACCCCCCCACTGGAGTACTGAATCAGTTGAACATTAGGATAGTTTAGGTCGCCGACGGGGCCAGAACTCCCTACCCCACGGACAAACTGCATATAATCCCCCGCCGCCCAAACGGCCCTAACCCCGTTACCGAACGGCGCGATATAAGGCGTTGTGAAATTATAGACCCCACAGGTTGCACCTTGAGTGATGCAGTTAACTTGTGTCCGGTGAACATCAAAAGTTGCGTACTGCCCATATTTACCGTCATACAGAGATCCGACGGCTGATTGGGCTGCACATAACAGCAGAAGCCCAGAGACGATACGAGCCAACGCTTTACGTAACACCTTCATATCGATCCTTCGACCTGTGAAGTGTTCGTCCCATAGACATAGCGACCATCGGACGAGAGCGCCATGCCGGTCGCCCACAGCGAGGTGGCGACGCTGTCCCCGAGTGGCGTTGTGTTCCAATCCGGTGCTGCAAATGACAGTCTGGAAAAGACCCTCAGGATCATCAAAACGGCGCCTATGACAAGGGCACGACGCGGCATTGCCGCGCCAATTATGTTGCCGGCTTTCCAGGTGTAGTGGTTATTGAGCAAAAAAGGCCGGCTATGGCTTGAAGAGTGATTGCTAGTGCCTTTTATATCCTGGCAACCAGTGCTCAGCTGGGCGTAAGCAGGCTCAACGAAGGTGCCAAGACCCATAGCCAGTGGAAACGCCACAAAGTGCGTTCTCGCTGTATGGCGGCGTGTGGAGAACAGGATCGGCATGTAGTCTTGCTGTCCAAAATGTCATGACATTCCTTTGCCAAACCCCGTAAGTATTCCATTTCTCACGACAGTAATGATGATCGCGAGATCCTAGAGGTACTCAGTAAAAGCTTCCTTAGCATTTGATGACAAAGGTTGAGGATCTATTAGCATTTGGTGACACAAACGCTAGCTGTGCGCTGCGTCACAAAAATTTTGGCCAATTCTCGTGGGGGTTTTGCAGACACACTGCGAGACAGCGGCGCTCGTTGGTAATCGCCGTGCAGTTATCGTGCCCTCACTCGTAGATGACCGTTGACTTGATATGCCAAGGGGCTAACCCTTGCAGGCAGCCGTATTTCAATTAGGCTGGACGCGTATCGACTGCCAACCTGCAGACTTTGATGAATGGTTTAGGCTCTAGCCAGCTTGTGAGATTTCACCATTTAATACTTAGCCTATAGGTTCGTATGACGGGGGGTCGGATGTGGAGCAGTCTTCGTACTGAAGCGTGCCGTGTTGCACGTGGTGACGCCATACTAGCCGAGGGAGTTCTGCAGCATTGGTAGGTCCTAGTAGCTTTTTTCTTCAATTACTGCTGCAAATCCAAGCGGCTACTCAAACAGGCGCGACACCGCCTGACACGTCCCATGACGTGATTGTGGTGGGGGCGGGCAGTGCTGGCTTATACGCGACTCGCACGCTGCAGGCTTTGGGCTACGACGTGTTACTCATTGAAGCGACAGACCGCATCGGAGGGCGTGTGAAAACCGCAACCCTTGGAGATATGCGCGTTGAACTGGGAGCAGAAGAGCACTACCTAGGGGCAGGGGACAACCCGGTGTGGCCCGCTATAAGGGCGGAATATGGTGACGATGTTTATACCAATGGCTATGAGGGTCTTGAAGCTTATTCAATGGATCAAGGTGCTGGAACCTGCTGGACAACGCCGCTTGCATTGAACCCGTGCGCTAATGACCCTGACGTGGCTCGAGTTTCGGAATTTTATGATTGGTATTGGCGGCCAGAGCTACACCAAGATAGCAGCGCCAGCCTTGCTGATGAAGTTCTCGCCACTTACGGCGTGGGAGTGGATCATCGTGCCTATCACTTATACGACGAGGGCATTGCGGGAGCTTCTTATGCGACGAATTTAACGCGTTTGGGTGCTAGAAGTTTGGCGTTGCAAGATAGTCAGTGGGCACTTTCCAGTGGCATTCGTGTTTTAAGCGACAAAGATTTGGGGTACGCCGACGCGTTAGAGACCGTCTGGTGGGACGAAGTGTTGGCAGGTGCGGATGTTTTACTCAGTAGCCCGGTAGTGAGTATCGATACGAGTGGTGACGACGTGGTGTCAACCGACCTGCAGGGGCGCAGGCACATGGCTCGTCAGATTATTGTTACTGTTTCTGTGGGGGTGTTGCAGGCTGAGGCTATTAACTTCATTCCTGATCTACCTGAGACAACGGTTCAGGCTTATAACGGCATGGGTATCGACAGTGGTATGAAGGTGCCCCTACTGTTTAGCAGTGCCTGGTGGGAGACCGAAAATGAGCCTTTAGGATGGTTAGTGACTGAAGGTGCTGCAGGTGCTTGTTGGGCGCCCAGCAATTACAAAACCGCTACCGAATCCTTTGTCCTAATGTGTTACCCCATGGGGGATAATGCCCGCGCTCTCAGTGAGCTCGGCAGTGAGCAAGGCAGCACTGCCGCGGCCGCCAACGCAATCATTGCGGCTATTTTAGAAGATTTAGATGCCACCTTTCCGCAGGCCCTCGGTGGGGCTTCTGCAAACTTTATGGAGGGATTAGTTCAAGATTGGGGCGGCGCACCCTACACGCTGGGGGTGTACTCCTTTCCGACTCAGGATACGTACTTATCAGCGACTGCAAATAAGCGGCGCGATCTTCAAGAGCCCGTGGCTGACAGCCGAATTTTTTTCGCTGGGGAGGCTACTCATGAGGAAAACCCTGCAACCGTGGTGGGGGCACTGCAGGAAGGTGAACGCGCAGCCCTTGCCATTCATGCCGTCAACGGAAAACCCAACAACCCTCCCTAGTCGTTTCTGTTAGGCAGCTTCTTGATATTGAAGTATGTGTTGCAAATTTGCACCGAATGACTTCAATATAATATATATCGTTGCGATATTTGCTCATGTAGTCTCGCTTGCTTCACTTAGTGCTCTTTAAAGGAGAGGCAAAAATGAAGACAGCAAAAGGTGCAGTAACTCAGCCAGCAATGGCGGCTCTTGTGGCGGCTTTGGTGGTGTTAACGATGGGCGTCATGTCACTTTTCTCGACATCGGTTTCGGCCGAAAGCCAGAGTGATCATCTCAAAATGTGCAAGCTAGAATTGAAGGCCCTGTACGGAGACGATGTGCGGATTAAAATGGTGAAAGCCAAGCAGTATCAAGGCCAGCACAAGATGACGCTCAAAGTTTACCCTGCTGGTGAGGCGAAGACGGTTGTTGAGTGTGTGAGTGACGATGCGCCAGAACCAGGCATCGTGCTGATGGCCAAGGACGGGTCTATAATCAACGCATAGAGTGAGGTGTATAAGCAGTCGAAGTGAATTGGGATGACTTAAAAATCTTATTGTCATTGAGTCGATATGGCTCTACTCGAAAAGCGGCTGCGCAACTCGGGGTTAGCAACACCACGGTAATGCGCAGGCTTGATGGCTTGGAAGAGGCACTTGCAGGTAAGCTTTTCGATCGTACACCTGATGGTTTTCAAGCAACGGCACTCGCTGCTGAACTGCTTCCGATAGCTCAAGGGGTTGAGGAAACACTCGACGAGGCCGAGCGCCGCCTCGTGGGCATGGATGCCCAGCTGACCGGGGGGATCAAAGTTTCACTACCCCTGTGGTCGGCGCACCCTATATACGATGCCCTAGCTAAGTTTTCACGGCGATACCCGGGTATTGATTTAGATATTTCTGCCAGTGACGATCACGTGGACTTGGCACGTCGTGAGGCCGATCTTGCGATCAGAGGAATGCCCAAAGAGAAGCGCCCGCCCAAAGATATTGTGGGCATTAAGCTCATGCCGATTTCCATCGGATATTATGTGCATACAAACTTGCTCACTGAAGCGGCAAAAGGGCTCAGAGAGTTAACTTACATTGGATCCGCCCCGCGTCATACACAGGGTGAGCTTGTAACGGCAGGAAGCTTGGGTTTGTCGGGCCGGCATCTTTTCCATAGTCTCATGCCTCGCCTCATGGCAGTTAAACATCAGCTGGGGGTAGCGGTGTTGCCTTCTATGATGGCAGCCGAAGACCCGGAACTTCTACTCCTACCCAATGTGCCAGCGACACATTGGGGGTATATTTGGGTGTTGCACCACAAAGATCTCCGGCAGTCGGCTCGCATTCGTGCGCTATTCAAACACCTGTCTTTGCTTGAAAAAATGTGATCTGAGCGCGCTGGGGCATGGGGTGATCGCGGCTTTAGTTTCCCGGCGAATGTGCAATACCGGATGGGTGCCCGCTTCAGTCTTTGGCCTTCTTTTTAGCCTGGCCAGCCCCAAATGCCATTGCGTGCCAATCTCTAAAGGGGCCCAGCGTATTTTGTAAGAATGTTCGATAGTGGCCCTGAGTTTCGGGGCCCAGTCCCCAGGGGGTTGTCTCATCCTTCTCAGGAATATACAGCGTCCCAAACAGCCGATCCCAAATGCTGGTTACTGCCGCGAAATTTTTGTCCCAGTGCTGTGGTAGGTAGCTGTGATGAACATGATGCATGACGGGGCTGTGTAGCCACTTTGATAGCCAGGGTGGGTAGTGAAAAGCCACGTGGTAATGCCTAAAAGACCCGTTAAATCCAAACAAAAGTGAGAAGAAGCCAATATTGAAAAGCGTAGCCTGTGTAATGCCATCGACAAAAATCCAACCGAACAGTCCGCCTGCAAGGCCGTAAGCCAGTGCGGCCCCTACGGCATAAATAGGCCCCTCAATAAAATGTTCGCGATAACGGGTCAGAGGCGTGAGTACCTCGGCGCTGTGGTGGATTTTGTGGATCGCCCACAGGGCTGGAATCTTATGTTCGGAGTAATGAATGAGATAGAAGATGGCGTCGTAGAGGAGCAGTGTGATTAAGCTGTACATCAGCATCCAACTTGGGGTAGGAGCTAATCTGGGGCTGGTTCCTAATAGGGTGTTCATCGTGGCGATGACAGACTGCTCGACTGCAGGGGCCAGCACTATTAAAACGGGTGCCACCCATAGAGGCCTGAGTGTTCGCTCAAATATATAGAGTGCAATATCGACCCGGGCGGATACGTGAGTGTAAATATCTTTTGGTAGCAAGAACTGCAAAAGGGTGATTTTTCGTTCCCGCCCGCCGGCATCTTTGGCACCATGACCCCTACGTGCCAGCCAAATTCCTGTCGCCAGAAGACCTGTCAGAAGCAAGATGGGCCATGTTAGATCTCGGGGTAGATGTGCTGCAATAACCTGCCAGAGTAGGTCGGTGAGTTCTGTTGTTGGTCCCAGTGAATGATAGTCTTCGACTTTCAAGAGCCCGTTTAAACCTCTTTCGTTTGTATTGCTCAATCGGTGATTCGGGTTAATTTAATCACGTTCTGTGGATATGTTCTCATATCAAGCAAGCCCAGACTGGCGAAACTCGGTTGTTTGACTCTGCCGCCTGACCTTTCGGTGCCTAGTGACTCAACTTATAGAGGAAATGTTGTTTTTTGGTCTCGTAGACCACCAAATGCAGAGGAGCAACAATACTTGCACCACAAGTCTAATACTGAGGGCCATTTCTGAGATTTCGGGAAACCGTTCTGGATGCAGCCACATATGAATATTGGCGGGCGTAACTGCAACAGTCAAAAGAACGAGGCCGTTTCCCGCTAGTTTACGTGTCGCTGCAACGACAATGCCTAAAGCGCCTAAAATTTCCAGAGCACCACTGACGTAGACGATTTCAAGGTGCCAACCTATGTAGGGCGGCATAATGTTGACGAAAAAGTCAGGGTTGGTGAAATGGGTGATCCCGCCAATCATGAACCAGAGAAATACGAACGCTAACCCTACCAACTGCCATCTAACCATTCTTATATGCCACTAGCTGCCTGTCGATACATTATCGTAATTGGAGAGTTTGGTCATTGACGGTTTCGATTCGTCAGCAGCGCCAAGATATGCCAAGGTTGTTATTAAAAGCTAAAAACTAGTGCAATCCTTGGACGTTGCACAAACGCGCAACTCAAAATAAATCATAAGCGGGTTACCTATGGCTGATCTCTTAAAATTGTCTGCTGACGTTATTGATGGAAGGCTCGAGCTCGATCGTGCCGGCCCGCTGAATCGCATCAATCACGAGCTGTCTGAAATCAATAAGTCTTTGGCGGTGGTCGAGGCCTTCTCTCATTGCATTGTGTTTAAAACAGATGATGGTTTGGTGGCTTTTGATACATCTAACGAACACGGCGGGCAGCGATGCGTCGATGCTGTCAGGGGTTGGAGCGACGCCCGGTTTAATTCATTGGTGTTTACCCACGGCCACATTGACCACGTGGGGGGAGCTGGAGCTTTCGTAGCAGACTCGGAGTCTGCCAATGTGGTTGCTCATGAAAATGTTGCTGCTAGGTTTGAGCGCTATCGGCTCACCAATGGTTATAACCAAGTTATTAACGAGCGTCAGTTTGGGCAGTTTAAGCGGCGAGGTTACGATTTAGCCGGTGCCCGTAATTTTCTACCGGCAGCCACTCCAGCTCCGCAGCAAACGTATCAATCGGCGCTGGATTTAGAGGTGGGTGGAACGGTTTTTCAGTTACACCATGCTCGAGGAGAAACTGATGATCACACCTGGACCTGGGTGCCCTCTCAGCGAGCCATTTGTGCGGGTGACTTTTTTATTTGGGCGTTCCCCAATGCGGGCAATCCGCAAAAAGCCCAGCGATACCCTAGAGAATGGGCTCAGGCGCTCCGTGACATGGTTGCTATGAAACCCGAGCTGTTTCTACCGGCTCATGGTTTGCCAATTGCGGGGGAGCAGCGCATCCGTCACGTGCTTACTAGCGTTGCAGAGGCTTTGGAGTCATTGGTACAACAGACCCTCGAATTAATGAATGAAGGCGCGAGGTTAAATGACATTATTCATAGTGTGAAAATTCCGAGGGCGTCTTTGGATTTGCCTTGGATGGCGCCGGTCTACGATGAGCCTGAGTTTGTTGTGCAGAATATATGGCGGTTATACGGAGGTTGGTATGACGGCAATCCCGCACATCTAAAGCCTGCCCAAGAGGCTCGTTTAGCCGCTGAGGTCGCTAGCATGGCGGGGGGCGCCCTAACCCTGGCACAGCGAGCGCTAGATCATGTTGAAACAGATATCCGGCTGGCCTGCCATCTTGTTGAGATGGCAGCATTGGCTGACGCTGATCATGTTGGCGTACATGCTATTAGAGCTGACATTTACCAGAAACGGAGAGAGGGCGAGACATCCCTTATGGCCAAAGGAATTTTTGGCGCTGCCGCGAATGAATCAAAGGCGAACCTGTCTGAGCCATCGTAAGAGAGCAAGCTTTGGCCGCAGAAACCCGTTATGTACGGAACATTTCTAGCGACGATTCTTGGTCATGCCGTAACATTAAGGGCTGACGTCGCTACTGTGGTGTCGCTGGGTGTGCGGCATCAGGGTGCAGCCGCACACGGAGGGCACAAGTTCTAATGTGGGCTCATTCTGTAGGTTAATGCGCTCAAGCTGCTGACAACATGATTTGAGCTCAGTGACGCCTGTTTATATCGACATCTATTGATGTGTTGGCTTGGCGGTGTTGAGATCTGGTTAGTCATTTGTCGTCGCAATAAGCAGAAGGCTCGCGTACAGCAGCGCGAAAACGATCTCTGCTTTTCTGGGCTCCGCGTGGTGCACACATATGACGCCCCTTGAGACAACCCACCACGTCCAACCTATGCTCACGATCATTAGTGAAAAGGCGCTAAGTAATTGACTAATCGGAATGAAAACCGCAGCAGAGGCAGATATGTGGAAGCTGTCACCAAAGTCACCCTGGCTGCCAAGAGCCTTACACAAGACGTGGATGATGCCTGCCATGGCGAAAGTGGTTACCACTGCAGCCAAAGGACTGATGATTAGAGCTGGGACCAAGCCAAAAGAGTGGTAGGGGCTGCCTGCACTGCCCAAAACGGCGGCGAGTAGTGCACCCAATATAGCCATGATTGCGACGTAAACGCTGCCATCGCCAAAATCCATGAAATCATCGTCACAGGTAAAGTATAGATGCGGCTGCAATAATATAGCTGCGCTGCGGTCGATAAAAGATCTAACGAGCACCTGAGCTGCTCCTCTCAAATTCGGAGTGGCAGGTTAGCGTGTGGGTTCTGTAATGTCTTGTTAACATTTTGCATCGCACTGCTATCGTGCCATGCTCTGTTGACGAGTGGTTAGAGAGGTAAGGGCAATGTTTTGCATGCGACGGCTATTGTTATTGTGTCTGCTGGGTTTCGTGCCCGCGACGCTTGCTGACCCCATTGCAATCGCAATTCATGGGGGCGCGGGTACGCTAACTCGCGACTCAATAACTTTAGAACAGGAAAGCAGTTACCTGGCAATACTCAATACGGCTGTGCAGCAGGGCTATGAGCGATTGCGCGATGGCGCCGATGGATCAGATGTTGTGCGAGAAACTATTCGGTTATTGGAGAATTCTCCTCTTTTTAACGCAGGGCACGGAGCCGTTCTAACATGGGATGGTACCCACGAGCTCGACGCATCCATGATGCTGGGACAAAGTCTGGAAGCGGGTGCCGTTGCAGGCGTGACTCGTGTAAAAAACCCTATTGAAGCGGCTTATGCCGTGCTGACACATTCGCCTCATGTTCTATTGTCGGGATCTGGCGCCGACAGATTTGCCGAGCAGCAGGGGCTGACTATGGTCGAGAACAGTTATTTTTCAACGCCTAGGCGAGTAGAGGCTCTAAAATTATTTCGACTTAAACATAATGATAAAAGCGCTCAGGGTGGTGACGAAAAATTTGGTACTGTCGGAGTAGTCGTCTTGGATGCTGCTGGAAACTTGGCAGCTGGAACATCTACCGGTGGCATGACGGGAAAGCGTTGGGGAAGGATTGGTGACTCTCCACTGATCGGATCGGGGACTTATGCCGATAATCGTAGTTGCGCAGTATCGGCCACAGGGCATGGCGAGTTTTTTATTCGCTGGCAGGTGGCCAGCGATATTTGCGCGCGTGTTAGGTACCAGGGCCTTGATTTAGAGGTGGCGGCGAACGAAGTTATTCATGAGGAACTTGCAGAAGTAGGGGGCGAGGGTGGCGTTATTGCCATTGATCCAGCTGGGAATGTTGCCCTGATTTTTAATACCGAAGGCATGTATCGCGCCAGTATCAATAGGAAGGGTGAAAAGGTGATAGGTATTTTTCGTGAAGACGATAATACAGTGATTAACGGACAGGGTTTGAGCGATGGGTGATGGTGGTGGGGATAGACAGCTGAATGTTTTTGGTGCGCCGTTGGAGGTGTGTTGTAAAAAGCCCATGACGGGTTTTTACCGAGATGGTTATTGCAATACGGGTCCTATGGATACCGGCACGCATACGGTTTGTGCACATATGACGGAGGAGTTTCTGGCATTTTCCGCTCGGGCTGGAAATGATTTAAGTACTCCGCGTCCAGAATATGATTTTCCGGGTTTGCAGCCTGGCGATCGGTGGTGCCTTTGTGCCCGTCGCTGGCAAGAAGCCGAAATGGCGGGCTGCGCTCCTGATGTTTGGTTGCGCAGAACCAATATGAAAACCTTGCAAATTGTTTCTTTGGAGGCATTAAAAAAACATGCGTTAGATGGTGTTTAACGCTATTTCAATTGCTATCGGCGGTTAGCCGCGTTTTACTGGAAATGCATCTATGTGGTCGAGCGTGGCGTCTATGTGGCATGTAGGTGTTTTGAGTTTTTAGTATTTTATGTGGGCTGTATCAGCCCGCTCAGGAGGGACCTATGACAAGCCCAACCAGTATTAGAGATTGTATGCATCGCAATCCCCTCACCATTCATCGAGCTGCGCCCCTGGTGAAGGCAATAGAGTTGCTGGTGGAATTTAGACTGACAGGGCTGACTGTTATCGACCATGATGCTGTTCCTTGCGGGAAGATTACAGAGCTAGATTGTATTCGTGCAGTGCTCACGGCTATCTACAATGACGGCAGTCCTGAAAACATTCAGGTGGAACAAGCGATGACTGAGCATATTGACGCCTGTAGTCCTGATGAGACGATCGTGGAGGTGGCTCAGCGAATGATCGACTCTAAGCAACGACGGAATGCCGTCACACACCAGGGAAAATTAGTTGGTCAAGTAAGTTCCAGTAACATCTTATGGGCGTTGATGGAGCATGCCAGAAAGAGGCTCGACACTTAGCTTGATCGCCGCAAACAATCAACGGTACATTCAGCCCGATATGGCCGCGCAGCTACTGACGGTATGGTTTAAGGGGCAGTTTAAATTTGGTGTTTTATTCGTGCTGTTTGGAGGCTGTTGGTTTTCACTAGCAAGCACCGGGCCAGTGGTGATGCCGGGCAACAAAAAAACTGTTCGGACAAATCAGCCTGCTGGAGATCAATGCCTTACACAGGGAGTCGGCAAGACATGCGGGCGGCCCTATTGAAGCCTTGAATGAGGCAGGCTATTCAAGGACATCAGTGGATTTCGTGCTTGGCTAACGTTAGGTGATAACTAACGCGCCATAGTTGCAGACCAATCGCTGGCGATAAGCGCGGCCTCTTGGTCTGCTGACAATGCAATATCGGTTGCCGTTTGATCGATAAATTGCTCGATTGGATGGCTGGTTTCAGCACTAGCGGTTCGATAGCCACCTTGCTGCTCCAAAAATACTTCACGACCGATAACCTGAGTTACCCAGCTCTTTCCGCCCTTACACGCGACGCCCCTCCAATGGCTGGCGTCTGAGGCCAGCATAAACTCACGACACCACTGTCCGTCTGCAGCGGGAAAAGTCAGGACCACCCGCAGCGCGCGCTCATCATCAACGTTGCTCCAACCATCGGCCGCAGATGGCTCTGTACTTAAAGCCTTTGCGAGTACGGCATCCATCTGCGGTGTGTCAGAGAGAGGAGACGTCCAAAGGTTATTAACCGTCACAATGGCAGTGGCAACCAATACGGTCGCGGCCATCGCAAATTTATAAATCGGCGTTGATGTTCGGTTATCCCTTGCGGCGTAGTTTGCCAAGCGATCTGCGACACCGGTGTTCACGGTATTATCTTGAGCTCCAATCACAGTTGTGAAGGCCGCATCATTAGCTCGAAATTCCTCCAGTCGCGCACGAAGATCCGAATCTGTTGCGAGCCGTACTTCCAGATCAAGGCGCTCATCAGCAGAGCATTCTCCATCGATGAGTCGACTGAGTAGCTCGTCGTCACGTTGTCTGGCAATGTCTAGCGTATGAATATCCGCCACCAAATATCTCCTTACCTTACCCACCCATCGCCGGGCTTTCTAGCTCCGACGTACCCCGAGTTTAAATGCAGGGTGCACTCAGCCGATTTTCTCAGCGAGGCTGCGCCGCGCTCGAGCCACTCGGCTCATTACTGTCCCTATAGGGATGTCGAGTACCTCTGCCACCTCCGCGTACGACCTACCCTCAACTGCCACCAAAAGGAGCACGGTTCTCTGCTCCTCTGACAGGGTATTGATGGCCTGTTCAACGCGCTCAAACTCTAATCGCTCAAGACCACCCGCATCGGTAACACCCAGATCGCTATTGCCAGTGGCTTCAGCCTTGGCAAAGCGGCTCCTTACCTCACGAGCGCGAAGCTCATCCAACCACAGATTACGACACACCCTGTATGCCCATTTACCCGCGTGAGCATCCTCGGGCATACCACGTTCCAGTACCCGTTCTACCGTAAGTTGCAGTAAATCATCAGCATCATGATGATCACCCGTAAGTGAGGTACTGAACCGCTTTAAACCGGTCAGTTCATTCATTAATACAGCTTTTTGATTTGCGGTAAGCTGACTCATAGAGGGCCTGTTACAATAAAGACGTGTCAAAGGTTGCTTTTATTCCCAATCACTTGGGGAATGTAGGTCAACGCTGAAACGTCTCTACACTATTAAGGCCTTACTTCTTGGCCAAGGACCTGAATCATGCCCACATTGCTGGTAATGACGCAACGTAATAGTGCCGCACGGGTTTGCGCACTGCTTTTATTGACGCTAGCCCTTTCAGTGGCTGCGGCTTCCGCTCGTGCGCAGTTAACGTTCGGCGGGGAGAGTGGAGCAGATGAGGCGGCTGAGGAGGCCGCAGAGCAAGAAGTGGAGCAGCAAGTTGAGGATCAAATAGAGGAAACAGTGACCGAGGAGGCTACTGAAACAACAGAAGAACAGGTCGCTGATTCTGTAGAAGAGCAGGTTGTCGACGAGGTGGTCGATGCGGTTGAGGATGAATTAACGTTTGGTGGGCTCCCTGAACCGGTTGAAGACGAAGTTGAGGAGCAGGTTGAAGAGCAAGTTGAGGAACAGCTAGAGCAGCAGGTCGCCGAGGGCGCTGAAGAGTCGGTAGAAGAAACGATTGCCGAGCAGACTGAAACGGCACTTTCGGATGAGATCGAGGAAGCCACCGAGCAACAGGTTGTCGATGTCACTGAGGAGACTGTTGAAGAGGAAGTTGAAGCTGAAATTGAAGAGTCAGTGGTTGCCGCCGCCGAAGATTCCGTATCTGAGAGCGTTGAAGATGAAGTTGGTGTTGTGGTCGAGGATGCCGTCGAGCAATCAGTCGCTGATGCGACAACGGACGTTGTTGAGGAGGAAGTGGCTGACTCCGTTGAGCAAGCCGCAGTGGAAACAGCGGAAAGCCAGGTGGCTGACGCGGTCGATCAGGCTGCGGAGGCATCGGCTGAATCGCAGGTTGCTCAGTCGGTTGACGAAGCTGTCGAAGCGTCTGCCGAAGAGCAGGTAGCTGAGGTAGTGGAACAGGCTGCAGAGGCCACCGTTGAGGAGGTGGTAGCAAGTGCTGCCGTGTCTGATGTGGAAGCTGAAGTTGCCGAGACAGCGGAGGCCAGTCTCGAAGGTGTTATTGCGCAGCAGATTGAGTCCAAAGCGGTGATTGCATCAGAAGCCTTAGCGATTCAGGGCGCCGAGGCGCGCCTCACGGCTGAAGTCGATGAGATGATAGATGCCATTGAAGTCGGAATAAATGTCGACGCTCGCCGGATTCTGCAGGGCCAATGGTTGGTAATGGCCGAACCCAAGGTTTTTGTAGAGCTAGCCAGTGAGGGTTATATCTTTGATGAGTTTACAGAGCTTCCCGGCTTGGGGCTTCGGCTGGCTGAGGTCGCTGCTCCTGCGAGTTTCGATATCTCAAAAACTCGCGACGGCATTATGGACGTAGTGGGTTCAGATCGAGCTGAGGTTGACTTAAATCACATTTACACCGCGGGAGCGCCCGAGCCACAGAGTTATGAGATGGGGATTTCTCCTGTTGATGCCATGTCTTTTCCTGAGAATCTCGCAACTCAGGAGCTTCGCATCGGCATCGTGGATAGCGCGGTCGACACAACTCATCCAGTGTTTGCGTCAGCAAAAATTTCATCGCGCCCCTTCACTGAGGCTTCAAATTTGCCCAACTTCCATGGTACAGCAATTGCATCGATCATCGCTGGAAACGTTGCTCCTCTGCGTGGGCTGGCGCCCCAAGCAGAGCTCTTTGCGGCTGCTGTGTTTGAACAAGATGAAGCGCGGGGCGAGATCGCGAGCACGGTAAGTCTTGTGCGCGCACTAGACTGGTTGTTGTCTTCGAAGGTTGACGCCATCAATCTTAGCTTGGCAGGCCCGCCAAATCGTCTACTTGAGGTAGCACTCAAACGCATCGCGGAACAGGACGTTATGGTCCTAGCTGCGGCAGGCAATGGTGGGCCCATGGCTATGCCTCAGTATCCGGCCGCTTATCCTAGCGTGGTTGCGGTAACCGCAGTAGATCAGCGGGGAAGAGCGTTCAGATTGGCTAATCGCGGGGATTATCTGGACCTGGCGGCCCCTGGGGTTAATATGCGACATGCGGTGGCGGGTGGCGGTTATGCCTCCTCTTCGGGTACGTCCTTTGCAGTGCCATTTGCAGTAACGGCTGCGGCGTTGTTAAAACATCAGGAGCCGGGTATCGATGTCATCGCTCGGTTGTATGCGGAGGCGACTGATATTGGCCCGCCCGGACGCGATGACATATATGGATATGGCTTGTTGACCCTTTGAAGAGTTAGAACGTAATTTCTACTCGGGTCCCCACTACGGACTGGTCATAGTCTGCTGAGGGTAGATTGGACTGGTAATCGCTGTAGCCGCCGTAGATCTGCCAGTTAATGCGTTCAGTCAGGGGAATTTCGAACTCAATTGCCGCCCTGATTCTGTCATCGCTTCTTCGTACGCCTATACTGGGAGTTGCTTCTTGGTAGTCTCTGTTCTCGTAACGCAACCCAAGTTCCAGTTTCGATAGCCTGGAGAAAATCTCATATCGCTGCACAAATCTCAATTTTAGCTGATGAGCGGTGTATTTAAAGCGAGCAGCCTGACTATCTTCCTCCCGGTAGACATAACCAAAGTTGATGTAGCGGCGTAAGCCACGCCAAAAATAATAAGCGTCGAGCTCTGCGCCATGATTCTGAGCGTCTCGGCCAGGCCGTCTGGCGATTGTTTTATCACCAAAGACGTAAGCTCCACGCATGAACCATCTTTTGCTGATGAACCCGGAAAGTGATGGTGATGCTCGGTGATAGGTGAGAAAGTCATTGCCGTCGAGCCGCGCATTAATATAAAAATAATTTATGCCCGCAGTTACGCTTTTCAACTTGGAGCTGATGTTGACCCCCAACGTGTGCGTCTCCCGACTCAGAAAATCGAAATCTTGATAGTCAACACGCGAATATCCATAGGAAGCGGAAGCCGATGTTTTATCGGTGAGGTCGTGATCTAGCGAGATGCTGCCATTCAAAAGTAAGCCACCGTCCCCCACATTGGTGTCACGATCTACTTCATCGACAGTGACATTGCTGTCGTATTCATACCCCAAGCTGAGTTCGCCCGATACGACTGTTTCTGAGGATACTTTGCTGCAAAAAGACACGAAGGCAGCGAGTGCAAGGTAAAGCAGCGGCCTCGTTTTTTGTCTAAATGATATTAAGTTGGTTGAATGCATGGATTGGGATCAAGTAGGCCTCGTCGGAGAGGCTACAGCATGACCATAGGCACCACAACAAACGGGTTTGGTGCATGAGGAGCCACGCCAGCTCTGGTACAATTTCTATTCAAACGACGGGAGACTTGGAACAATGTCTGATCAAGATCAACAAATGGAAGCCACTAACCGATTCATCAGCGTAGCGAATGAATTGAAGGACAGTGGTGTGCCTGTGCATGTTATTTCATGGTCAATGCTCACCGCTGGCGCGGTTTATTCGACATTTTCAGTGGCAGGAAATACCGGGGGCCTCAATCCGTCAGGTGTAGACAAAGTTGTTGACAGCTTTCGTGATTGCATGAATCAGGTGCAGGAAGCTCGCAAAGCTGAATTAAGCGGGGCGGGGGCAGAACTGGAAAACGAGCAGTCCTAAATGGCATCGTGTATTACCTCTGTGGTGCGACGCATAAAACGTTTGCATGCCTGCAATTTTTACGTCGGGTCTCTTTCTGGGGCATAGTAAGTTTAATCGCCAAACCCATTAGACGCTTCTAGTGGCCAGCGTTTTTGCGCTGATTGCCTGCGTTGATAACATAAAGCGAGTTGCTGCACTGCCAGTCCTAGCCTCTGTGGCCGATATTTCTCTGAGCCCAAGGCGACTTGGGCAGCTAGCCACACTCAGCGTAAAAACTTCGCTAGGAAGAAAATAGAATCGTATTGGGTGCTCTGGATTCACGTGCCTGAATTAGCGCAGATTTGGCAGCAATTATAAGTCCCTCGGGGGTTTTGCTGTGCTGCGGTGCCGTGGCAGCGCTAGCGACTACGTTGAGACACAGGGCTTCGTCAGCCACGGTCACGGGCAGTCTTAGCTGGCCCAGCAGTCGCTCTGCCGCGGAGCCAACACCCTGAATATTATCTAGATCACAAAGGACGATACAAAACTGATCCGCGTCCAAAATAGCCTCACCAAGGGCATCGTAACCACGGCTGGCAAAATCGGACCGGCGGATTGAATTTAAGATGCGCGATGTCATTTCTCTCAGGACGTTATCGCTGACTTCCCGACCCCTTGTTCTTAGGATGTCTCGGATGCTACAAACCTCGATTAGAACTAAACCCATGCAGCGATGCTCTGCTGCTGCAACACGCATACCCTGTGCCATATGCTCCAGCAACTGATGACGGTCAGGCAAACTTGTCACTGGGTCGAGAGTAGCGGGGTCACCAATATTTGAGCGCGTCTCATCCAGTGACGGCTCAGTGAGTCGATCTTCCGGCGCTGATGTTGTCTCATCGTTGGTTGGGACGCTACGAGCGGATTCCATTTTTTGGGGCAGGTTCTTCTGATCAGATCGCTCTGTCTGTGCTGTGCGCTGGCTAATGCTTACCCGCGATCGAACCGCGAAATAATAAAACGCCAGCAGCATTGTGGCGCTTATTATCATCGACATTATGAGTGCTTGCCAAAGTGTAGGAATAATAGTTTCGAGAATGTCGCCGAGGAAAATTCCCTGCTCAATATAGCCTGCGACAAACGGGAGGGGCTGGTCAGCCTTCTGTAACAGGGTTTGTTGATAAGCAGATCGCGGTACATCTGTGCGCAGTGGATCAATAAGGGAAAAGACGGGCGTAGACATTTTGAACTGTGCATCCATGAAGGGAATGGCCGCTAAAGCTCCTCGGTAGTGCGCTTCGCTGTTGTGCGCAAATAAGTCTACGGCGGTCAGCACCTCCAATCTATTTCTAAACGTTCTGATAAATTGGGTTGTGCCGCGATCACTGTCACGTCGCGGGGCCTTAGCTAAAATTTCCCCGTCAACATGAAGCACACGCAACCATATTTTTTGGGGTTTTGTTTCAAGGCGCAATTTTAGTAAGAGCGCTTCTCGGATCGCAGATTGGTTTCTGAAGTGTAAAAGCGGGGAAAGCGTCGCGTTGATCGACACCATGTCTTGAGCAGAGACTGCCAGCTGTGTTTTTCGTTGCTCTAGTGCGCCAAAACTAAGCCCTATTGTTAAAACAACAGTGCCAAGCAGTGTAACCACAATAGGGATGAGAAGTTTTGGCAAATCTGGAGGCAAGCGCAACGGGATAATCGAGGCGCTAGGTGGCCGTATTGGGGTAGCGATCGGTCAATCGCTGGGGCAGGCCGTTAGCAGTCACCAGGTAGGCATGCTCTCTACCTAGCTCGTAAGGATTGAGCACGCCGCAACTGTGGGCAACGACCTCGACTTCATGCAAAAGGTTTCTCGCGTAGTTCGCCACCCGAACAGCTTTAAGCTCAGGATCAAGACCCTTCTGCAGTTTTGGGTCATGGGTTGTAATACCTGTTGGGCAGGTGTTTTTGTTGCATTGCAGAGCCTGAATGCAACCTAGGGCAAACATAAATCCTCGAGCTGTATTGACACTGTCAGCGCCTAAGCAAAGTGCCGCAGCCACACCGGAGGGAGTACTCATCTTCCCGGATGCCATAACTTTGATCCGTTCTCTGAGCCCATACTCAATCAGCTTATCGACGACCCAAGGCAGGCTGCTGTCAGCGGGCAGGCCTACATTGTCCATTAAGCTTTGTGGTGCCGCGCCCGTGCCACCATCAGCACTGTCCACCGTCACGAAATCTGGCGCGTAGTCTAGTCCCTGAGTCTGAATAGCCTTACAGAAGTCATCGAGCCACTCGGGTTGACCCAAGACAAATTTAATACCCACGGGTTTTCCGGTTACCTCTCTGACTCGATGGATCATACTTAGTAGATCGTTCACCGAACCGATATCAATGTGTCGATTGGGGCTCAGCGAATCTTGCCCCATGGGTATCCCTCTTGTGCTTGCAATAACCTCAGTCACTTTTTCGGCCGGTAAAATGCCGCCCTTGCCAGGTTTTGCGCCTTGAGAGAGCTTAATTTCGAACATCTTGACCGAAGCGTGGGCGGCAACCTCCTCGAGCTTGTCATCACTTAAGGTGCCATCAGTGTCACGTACCCCATATTTTGCAGTGCCAATTTGAAAGACGAGGTCGCATTGCCCTTTGAGATGAAAAGGGGCGAGTCCGCCTTCCCCTGTGTTGAGTAAAATGCCGGCTTTGGCGGCACCCATAGATAGGGCCTGAATGGCGGGTGCCGATAATGCGCCATAGCTCATGGCAGAGACGTGAAATACCGAATGGGTTTTGTAGGGGGCACGGGCATAACCCCGTCCAAAGCACAGGGGGGTTTTCGCTGACTGCTGGGTTTCTTCATCAAGCTTAGGAAATGCACTGTTGAGAAATAGTATGTCGCCTGGCGTGTGAATGGGTTTGGTTGAGCCGAAGGCAATGGTGTGGTCAATATCTTTAGCTGCTCTGGCAATCCAGCCGCGCTGTGCCCTGTTAAATGGCAATTCTTCCCGATCCATCGCGAAAAAATATTGTCTAAAAAAGACGCCCATATGCTCGAACAGGTAGCGGAAGCGCCCAATCACCGGGTAATTTTTACGAATTGCCTGCTGAGACTGAGTGACGTCTATAATGTAGACCACGACGACAGTAACAACGCCGACTAGAATTAAAGTGGCCATGAGCAAGGCGCTGAATTCAATAACCTGCATTAGGAAGTCGTGTATTTTGACCATGTGGAAGGCCCCTCCGGCTTTTTATAAATTACCCAAGATGATGTTTTAACATGAAACCAGAACTGTTGATGTTGTTTATTCCCACCATTGCCGTGGTGTCGCTTACCCCCGGCATGTGCATGATGCTGGCGTTTTCTTTGGGCATCTCAGAAGGCTATCAGCGCACACTATGGATGATGATTGGGGAGCTTTTCGGTGTGGCAGTGGTGGTTAGTATCACCGTATGGTTGCTGCAGAATATGATGCGGTTCGATCCTATTTGGTTTCGGGGGATTATGGTGGTGGGAGCCCTCTACCTGTTATGGGTTGCTCGCGCCCTTTGGCTGTCTGAACCGGCAATTAACGAGGGCGGGCTCGAGGGAAGCCTCTCGGTACCAACCTTGGTGGTACTGGGTTGCACCACGGCTGTAATGAACCCCAAAGGCTGGGCATTTATGCTGGCGCTACTGCCCGGATTTATGGTGCCTGATGAGCCTATCGCCAATCAGCTGGCCGGATTTTTGTCGGTCATCATGGTGACCGAGTTCCTGTCTATGAGTCTTTATGCTCTCAGCGGGCAGTGGTTGCGTAAGCGTATGAGCACGGGTGCTCAGCTACGCTGGCTTAACAAGCTGGCTGCCATGCTCATGGTTATCGTTTCGACGCTAGTACTTTTTTAACAACGACGGTCTTAAGGCCGCTGGGCCATATGGTCACCGATTAACGTTGACAAGTAGTCGCCCACGAATTTTTCCTGCGAGTACGTCTGGCCCGACATCAAGCGCGTCAGCTAAGCTGATTTCCTTGACCATACTTGCCAGCCGGGTTCTGTCGAGATCATCTGCTAAGCGCCGCCAAGCCCCCTCGCGGGCCGACAAAGGCGCCATAACACTGTCAATGCCATAGAGCGTTATCCCTCGTAATATGAATGGCATGACGGTCGCTGGTAGCGCGGGGCTTTCGGCAAGGCCGCAAGCGGCAACCGCTCCACCATAGCGAGTTTGCGCGCAGGCATTGGCAAGGGTTTGTCCTCCGACGGCATCAACAACACCAGCCCAGCGTTCTTTTTGAAGTGGGTTTCCCGCGGTGCTCATGGTGCCGCGATCAATGTACTCACTGGCACCCAGTGCTTCGAGATACGCGCCTTCGTTGGTTTTTCCCGTCGAGGCAACAACGTTAAAGCCCTGAGCTGCCAATAGAGCAATCGCGACGCTCCCCACGCCGCCGCTTGCCCCGGTGACTAGAATGTCACCCTCTGCCGGCGTGGTGCCGTGTTTCATGAGTGCCTCAACGCACAGTGCCGCGGTGTAGCCCGCGGTGCCAATACACATGGCCTCTCGGGTTGACAGGGCATCGGGTAACTTGACCAGCCAATCACTCTTGACCTGCGCATACTGAGTCAAGCCACCCCAGTGGCCTTCGCCCATACCCCAGCCGTTAACTACAACGCGGTCGCCCACCTGCCAACGCTCGTCCTGACTACTTTCGATCACGCCCGCCAGATCAATGCCAGGCACGAGGGGGTAGCTGCGTATGATGGGTCGGGTTCCGGTCAGCGCTAAGCCGTCTTTGTAATTGATCGTGCTGTAGTCGACGCGGACAAGGACTTCGTTGTCGGGTAAATCCTTAAGTTCCAGGGTCTCAAGGGACACGGTTTGCTCCCTATCAGTTTGTCTGGCGATCAAAGCGTTAAACATCCTTGGTTTCCTTTCGTTGTTAACTAACAGCCTCGGTACCTTTATGGGCTACCCGCCATAGAAATAAAATTAGTTGAATCAATTGCCTGTCTAGCGTCACACAAGGTATGAAAATTTCGTGATCTTATTAGGCTATTGCAGTTCAGGGACTTGCAACTTCTAAACGCTTTTCAATGGATTCCTTGCTGGGGGTGACTGTATTACAAAAGGGTAGGCCAAGAAAAGTTCGGTCACATGCCTAATCTTGCAGCGACCAAGTCAACAGACAGTTTAGGCTGCGATTGACCCCACAGACTGTCCCTCTAGGCCCGGTAGGGCAGGCGGATGAGTCCCGCTAGTTTGTAAGCAACAGTGTTTCTTATAAACGGCTAACTGCAGCCCTCGAGGTCAAGGTCAGCTGGGACGTATTCGCTCATTTGCTTCGGCATGAGGCCCTTAACCATTTCGGCGATTGTTTTTAGCTGATCGATATCAAGCTCCATTAGGTCATCGGCAATACGGCCTACCCTTACCGAGTGCAGTATCTGATGGGCTCGATACTCTTTACGCTGAATGATCATGGAATCGACGCTGACCACGCTGCATAACTCGTGTACGGCGTTAATAGACGGGGCCACTTTGCCTGAAAGGCAGGACCGAACGGTTTCCTCGGATACCGTGTCTAACTTGCCAGTCGCATAAGTGGTGAGGTTGTTTAGCCCGAAGTAGGCCTTCAAATTTGCTGCTAACGCCTTATTGGGTTTCATCTAGTGGTTCCCCCTCAGAATTTATTGTGGCTGTGGTGACAGTGTGAGTGAGAGAGGCAAAGTGGTGATGTGCCGTTGCCGCCAAGGTGTTGGCCAACTGCGACAGATCTCATTTAAAGGAAGTACGCAACCCCAGGAGGAGGCCTGACGCGTTCGGCACAGTTATTGACGCTTGATGTCCAGCGCTTATCCTTTAAGCGGAGCAGAATAACCCAGCTGGTCACTTTACGGAGGCCCTTCGTAGCCTTGGTGAGTTTGGTAAAGGATTGAGCCGTCTACCAGCACTACTAGAAGGGCGAGGGAAGCCATAGCGCCGCTGCAACCTTTTATGTTTAAGCGTTATTCCTCACACCCCAACGACCTTTTCTTCGGTTCAGCGCTACCCGCAAATAGGTTGACGCTTAATGACAAGGCGCCGAAGGCTTGTCTCTCCGATAATGCGATTACTTTAGGAGTAGCCATAATGAAATCAATACGTTTGAACGCATTTATTTTCGCAATTGCGTCTATCGCCATGCTTTTACTGGCTGCGGAGAGTGGGGCAGCACAAGAGAAGACTTTAGTGTGCAAAGGCGCAGGATACGAAGGCGCGGCAACGGGTTTGTTTGAGGGAGAATAAGTTGCGACTGAATGGGGTCTCAACCGCCATTGTACAATCTACAAAGGGTAAACAGGTTCTTTTATTGGGTGATCATGGATAGATGGCTCTGCAATCGTCACGAGCGTTATTCGATACAACGATGCAATTTAGCCTAACGGTAAAAGGTGAGCTCAATGACTCAAGCATTTGTCGCCCCGCCAAAGAAAAGCGTTTCTGATCAGCCATGAATAACCCGCGCACTAGAGCTTCCAACTGGCCCGTCTTCGACGAAAGCGGCACGCATGTGGGCGATATTATCCGCCAACGTGGATCGACGCTGTGGAGCCTTCAGCGTCGTGGTATGCATCGCCCGTTTAAGCGGGATATTCCCTCACTGGACGCGGCAAAAGCATTGGCCGCTGAATACCCGCAGGTTTGGGCGGGCACGAATTTTAAGCTGGGCCAGTCGCTTAAATTTAGTGCGTTTTGTGTAATCCTGCTCGCTGCTTTCGCCGTCGCAGTTCAATTTGCTGCTGGGAGCTAACGGTGTCTTTGGTACCAAGCTTAAAAATTAAAGCCAACAGTGACACCAATTACGGCGACTTTGTCATCAGCCACGAAATCCACCATTGCGTGGGGGGAAACGATCAAATCGCCAACTTCGAGCTCATATAAAACTCCTGTACGAAATAAAAATTCGCTCTGAGTTTCTGCACCATCCTCATGTTGGGCCCACTCAACGCCTGGGCCGGCATAAACTGCCCATCGATTTAAGCGATAACCAAGGGTCAAGGCTACGATGCTAAAGTCTAAATCACCGAACGCATGCTCTATTGCGGGCGTAATAAACCACCTATCACTGAGTCGCCGCTCGTACTCCAGACCCAGTGTGCTTGCCCGCTGACGCCGGCCTTCGCTTGTTACTCCAAGAAAGGCCGAAACGCTGTTTAAGTGGTGACCTGGTTCGGCACCCTTGACTGGAGCGACTAATGCCAAGCTGATCAATGCAAAAATCGATGCGTTTCTCATTGACTGTTTCCGATCTAAAGGGTCTGACGAGTCTATACGGGGGGTAAGATTAGATTTTTAGCAAAAAGCGTCAACGATGGATTGGCCCTGCCAGAAACTTACGAGAGCGAGTGGTAAAAGTGATGGTTAGCGACAGTTTAGGCAGCCACGCAAGTTATAAAAAGGTACTGACAAGGGTTTTGGCTTCTCCCTCCCTAGGCGGCCTAACCAGATGCCTCAACGAGTGCATCGGTGTCACCCTCAGATGCGGTTAAAGATTGCAGATTCGTAACATCAGCAACCGCATCTTTTGCATTGCTTCTTGTGAAAATACTTTGCGATACGTTTGAGGCATAGTAGCGCGCCGCCTGCCGCTTATAGTCCAACACGACACTATCAGTATTCCCATTAGCTTTAGCACCAGTAATGAGCAGCACAACCATTTCGGACTCGGTAACGCGACCGCTGGTGAGGTCTGATGACCAATAAGCGACGTCGGAGTTAGTCGCGGAACGAGCGAATAAATTTAGATACATCGCCCTCACAATCGCTTCGGCCCCCGATTGTATAAGACCATTATTGGCGCCGATGCCCGACGCCCACTCAGCGCTAAGCGTCATATCATTGGTAAGCTTTTTTAGCGCAACTCCAGAGCTCTTACCGGCAGCAACTGCATCGTCGAGCTCTTGTGCCCAGTACTCCAATCCATTTGGATCAGGCGCGCGGCCATGTAAGCCAATATAGGCCTCACTTATTTCATCTAAGGATTTTTCTGAAGTAAAGCTGACATCCGCTACGAAGCTGGCTATCGCCCAGCAGTCTCCATAAAGAGGCTCTGCTGTATACACGTTGTAATGCAGCGACCCCGGACATGTTCCCGTTACTTCATCCAGTTTGTAGCCGTCGGCTGGTTGAAACGTGATCTCTACCTCAGCGTCTACTCTAGCGAGCATCGAGGGATGGCCTACTACTGAGCCACTGGCTCCGGCCGCAGCTCGGACTACGCCGTAGTCGCCATCGTAGTCATCGTCAAAAAAAATGTGGGTGCCTTCCACCTCCTCTCCCGTCTCAGGATTTTTATAGGTGAAAAAGGCTTCAGTAATTTCTGAGCCAAACGGCTGATCAACCCCTTCGCCACAATAACCCCGGCCCGAGTACCCACTGGCCGGTAAAACAAATTCACCCTCTTCAAACGTGCCAGTATAGTAGGTTGATCTGTCTACTCGCAGAAACGTTTGAGACATTACCTCAACAGCGTACTGCGAGCTGTTACTTATACCTAACCCTCTGTAAGGCGTCCCATCCTCACAAGAGGCATATCTGGCTTGCTCTTGAATTGCAGCATAGTCGAACCCTCGGCCCTCATAACCTGCAACAATAAATTTTGTGTTACTCAGTGTTCGTTTGTTATCTGCTGAATCAGAGTACGCAGGCGACACACCGCAAGGGTAACCAAGGCAGTCGCTGTCGGGATTAGAGAATACAGCAACAGTTTCTTCATAGGCATCTCTGTAGGCCCCCATGATCGTATTGAACACTGCGGACCGCCCCGTGCCAAAGCTGTAGTCGTAAGCTCCACCAGCATAAATATTATCGTCACCACGGTGATGCGCAGCGCCTAAGTTGTGGCCTATTTCGTGGGTGAAAGCGTCTTCGCTACAATAACTTCCAAATCCCTCTTGGGGCTTCCACTCTGTGATGCCATTTGTCTCCTCACGATACCCTAAGCCTTCGTAGACGCTGTAAGAGGCCAGCCCACAGTTTGGTACCTCATCCTCTTCACCCTTATCAACTCTTACGACATGAACGAGATCAGCATTGAGTGCGACTCGGTCTTCATCGGTTAGCACAAAGGGGGCTTCTCTGTTTTGCAGCAACTCCAGAACAGCAGTATTGTCCTGAGCACTGCTAATCGTCACAGGTATTAGCCCAGCAAGGTTAAGCGTTAATGCAATTCCGGTTCTAGCGTAGGCTAGGTTGCTGTATTCAAATAGGTAGTCGACAGTGGCTTCTGGTGTCGACATTTTGCTGTCGTAATAGACCAGTACATCAATCTCGGTATCAGCGTTATACACCGGGTAAACCGTTCCAGTGCCCGCAGCTGAAGTTGTGATTTTGTCCTGCTTGTAGAGTGAACGAGTTTTAACGTCGATAGGGTAAAGTTCGAGTAATTGCCTGCCGGAATCAGGCCGACGAAGCTCTGGAGCGACGGCAGCTTTATCAATAAGAGTTGGTAATGCAGAATAATCCCGCTGTTGTAATGCGGGAGATCCGCCCTCAGAAAAAATTCTGTAAAAGTCAGGGCCTTTGGCTAATGAACCTTGCAGCTGACCGTGGGCAGTGATGACCAGCACAAACGTGCCGTTGCCTTTCGTAGTGCCTGACAGAGAACGATTGCCTAATGAGGAGAGTGTAGACCTCACAATTGTGACGTCGTACGTGCGCCCACGGCCATTTGAAACCTGAAGCACCTCACCTACGGGGAAACCCGCGCTATACAGTTCTGCGGTCGAGAGATTACGCCCATCATCCAAAGCGAAGGTCACAGAAGGCTCTGCTTTCGCGAGGGAGGCAGTCAACATCAGAAAAAATATAGGCCATAACCTCGTAAGTCCCGACACGCTCAGTCTCTATCCTCTCAGTGATCGTTAAAAACATTAATAAATGTCAATGGGATAAGCAATATTACAGAGCGTCCTAGGGCAACGTTTGGCATTAACCTACAAATAGTAAATAGGTGGCGACAATTGCAAGATAAAAAAACCGCACTTGGCGGGCAAAGGACACTCAAACTTTCGCTGTGTCTATTATTGAGCGCAAGGCCTTCGGGGGATTGGCAGGAGGCGCCGAGTCATGTGCTGAGAGCGCCAGAAAATTAAGACTCGCGGCGTGGGTGGCGTGGTATTTCCTGGTTGGCACTGTGCGGCTCAATTTTCAACAGCAGTAGATTCTTGCAGCTACAGAGGCACACGCTAAGCAGCGGCCTTCAACCAGCTTCGGGGTGACGTCTGGAGAGATCAAGTCGCAGCGGAGTATCCACTGGCCAGACGTCAGCACGTTACGACGATGCTTGATGGGATGGATGATAAGTCACTGACATCTGGCAATGAAAATGAAAGCAGAACTTCGAGAAGTAATGAACATGTTGCGAAAGCTCCAAGGTTCGATTGATTTTGGCTCCACGCCTGCCGTCGAACGAGAGGAGCTGGCGGGAGACGTGTCTGACATCATGGATGCCTTGTTCGAGGCCATGAAGAAACTCCCAGACAGCTAATCGGTTGGTGTTGGTTTAATCTGGCATGTGGTCGGTCCAGACGGCAAGGCCAGGACTACAACGAGGCTGAGCTTATTGCTAGGGGCCGCATCGAAACGCACTGATAAGTGGGATGCGGCATAGGTTTGGCGTTAGTGCTTAATGCCGTCTTCCCCACGGTTCGCTAACGGGTAGGGGGCTACAAAGGCGCTATGGCTTCCCTTGCAGCCAATCCTGCCGTCTGCCCCTTGGTGCGCCAACGGGTCTGCTCCTTCGGGTTGTCACCTTTAGCCAGTGACTAGGCACAGTCGGTTAATCCATACTAGAGACCACGGCTGACGCTGTAAGAGTCACGGAAGACCTCACGGCTAAGGACGCCACCAAACTTAAGGGCAGAGCAATGAAGAACTCATCACCAATAGGCGTTATCACCGCCACGTTTCTCGCAGGATCAATTGCCGTTTCACCCCTTCAAGCGCAGGAGGATCCAACCTACAAAGCGAAGGTTCCCGAGAAATTGCTCACGGCAGACAAGATGGAGAGCAGCTACCTCGGTGAACTGACATTCCAAGACGGTTTTCCAACGAGGGCAACTGCCTCCAAAGTGAGCAACTTCGTAGACATCTCCCGTGCGGTTGAACTGTTCATCAATGGGACGCCCACCGCCTCGATGTATGGAATGCTTAACGGGCACGTCGAAATCGGTATTGAGCCCAACCACTCGGTGGGGATCACTGAGCAGTTGATGAATGCCCGCTCCCTGTGGCTCACGCCACAGACGACCACGCCTTACGTGCATGCGGAAGTCGATGTGAAAGACGGACCCGTGGTACTCGAGATCGGCACACCGGTGCTCGGCTTTGTGAATGATGCCTTCTTCCGTTACGTCACGGACCTTGGATTGGTCGGTGCCGACAAGGGCAAAGGAGGCAAATACCTCTTGGTGGGCCCTGATTACGAAGGGGAGATCCCCGAAGGATATTTCGTCTCCAAGACATCGAGCTACCGTCATTGGGCGTTGATGCGTATTGCCGCTAAGCCGGGTGAAACCAAGGAGGCCATTGAAGCTTTTAAGCAGACCTTCAAGATTTACCCGCTTGCCGACGCCAAGAATCCGAAGCCGACCGAGTTTATCAACTTGTCAAATAACCAATACAACACGATTCATGCCAATGACGCGAGCTTCTATGACGAGATCAATGAAGTGATTCAGTATGAGCCCGCGACCGCTTGGGATCCTGAGCTAGTAGGGCAAGCTGGAGCGATTGGCATCAAAAAAGGACAGGAGTTCAACCCGGACGATCGGATGAAGAAAATTCTCAACGAGGCGTCCACCATTGCCAATGCCTATGCCCGGACCGTCGTATTCAGACCTCGCAATGAAGCGGTTTACTTCTACCCGGGGAAGCGTCAATGGTATTCACCTCTCGCTGGAGGGAGCCATGAGTTTCTCAATAATGGCGAACGAGTGTTGGATGATCGCCTCACCTTTTACTACTACGCCACGGGCAGCACGCCGATGATGGTTAAGCCGATGGTTGGCAAGGGTTCGGTCTATACGATGGCAACCACTGATATCAACGGCGTGCCTCTCAATGGAGCAATGACCTACAAGGTGACTTTACCAGCGCCGATCCCGGCCAAGGACTTCTGGTCCTTCATGGTCTACGACAATCAGACTCGTTCGATCCTCGAGACCGATCAAGTCACCGGTGGTCTGGATAGCAACTCAAAAGGCGTGAAACTGCATGATGATGGGTCTGCAACCGTTTACTTCGGCCCCAAGGCACCGGAAGGACAGGAAGGTAATTGGGTGCAGACTTTGCCCGGCAAGGGATACAACGCGATACTCCGTCTCTACGGCCCACTTGAACCATGGTTCGAAAAAAGCTGGATGCCAGGCGACTTCGAACCTGTGAAATAGCTGGACATAGATTATCTAATCTATGGCGTGGGAATGTGGTCAGACTGTGGCGATACTGCAAACGCGCCATGGCTACCCTTGCAGTCAATCCGGCCGCCCAGATACATCAAAGGTGAACTGCCAGGGTTGATTATGTTCACTGCTTTGCTGAAGTTTAGGTTAAGGACTCCAGCGTGCTAAACAAATGAAAAAGCAAATCTTGTAGGTAGCTATCGTACTTGCGCTATTTTCAATTGGTGCTACCGCAGCTCAACCAGGCATCTTTATGAAGCTGCTTCAAGCCATAGAGGCTCACCGAACAGGCGCGATAGTGAAACAGGCCCAGTACATAGCAGAGGATGGTGTATATGATCAAAGTAAGTGGGATGATCAAGCCACGTATCAATAGCCGTTTTTTAGCAGTTGTTTTACTTGCTTGCTCATTTGCATCACCTGTTAAGGCTGACCTCAATACGTTTTCTCCGGGCGATCCAATTCGGTCCTCAGAGATCAACGAAAATTTCGAATATTTAGCCGAAGAAATTGGCAGCCAAGCTCGCAGTGGTTGTAGTGAAGATCAATTGATTGGCCTTTGGGGAGAGGAAAGTTCCGGCTACAATTCAAACAACGTTGAGCAACGTCAGACAGTCCTAATCACTTTTTATCGCGACGGTACCGCTGCCATTGAAGGTACATTAAGGCACGGGGGTTTTCACCTATAGCGCCACTTATTCACTTGATGCAGGTTGCAAACTCGCACTAGACATTAGCTCTGGCGAAACTCTCGGTAAAGGCTTCGTCGCAATGAATGGTTATGTTCTTACTCTGACCACTCGCGATACAGACGATGGCAGCTATGATGATTGGACGTTTTTGAAAATCGGAGAGTGAAGTAACCGCCACTGAGGATGTCTCCGCTGATACCGCGAGTTCCAATTTCGCCGCGCTGGGCCTGTCGAGCACGTATATTTCCGTCTTTAGGCGGATCTATTTTCGCGATAGTCAGCGCACTAGTTCCAGTTGCCGTTCCCAACAACCGAGCATGGCTCCTCTCGTAGCCAGTCCTGCCGTCCGCCTTACGGTGCGTTACTGATCTCGCTTGCAATACCTCCGTGCCTCAACCCTTGGTCGAAAGCCACCGTGTGGCTACCCAGATCATCAAGGGTGTGAAGAACTTAATTACATCATCGTTGCCTAGGCTTGGCGCTCCAAAACGATCGATGCCGGTTATCTCTGGGAGTATGAACAGAGCCCAAAACACTGCAGCCAAAAGGCTGATCTTCCAAGCCCAGTGCATTGAGTTTGTCATAAGGTTTGCCATGAGCGTCGCTCCTGAGTAATCAGTTCAGTGTGCAGCAGCGAGACAATCCAGCGTAGTGCAATTAACGACTATGTGTTGGCTCAGTCCCGACATCGCCTTCATAGGGGGGCGCTATGGCTTACCTTGCAGCCAATCCTGCCGTCTGCCCCTCGATGCGCTAGCGGGGCTAACCCTTCCAAGGCAGGACTTTGGGATTGCCTGTCGTAAGCCACAGGCCTAACCAGATAGCGGGTGATAAAGCGTAAAGTATGATTTCGTCCTGATAAATGGTGGAATAATCGCTTACGAACCGCCCCAACTCACTCGTCGGAATAGGTAGCGAGCTGTTCATTTGATCAATGAAGCCTGCCAGCAACAAAATAGCGTGGACGAACGCCCACCAAGCCAGTGCGAGTGTAATTCTTGTTTTCATTGGATACCCCACCTTGTGTTTGGGAAATGGTCACATAGAAACTGCGGGGAATCCATGGTGCGCTAAGAGTGCCTAGAATCGTTCGCTGAGAGGGCTGATTAGAGGTGGGCGGGAATGTTCCACGGAATGTTCCACGGGCTGCATAAATGCTGAGGTTACTTGTCCGGAAAGGGTAGAAGGCGTGTTCCAAATATTGGCATTAGTTATTTCAATAGTTTGTGGGCGGTATTGGGGTAGGTAGTAGGAGGTAGGCTTGTGCGTATTATGAGTGGGCGGCACCTGACGGCACATTCGTCTGGTTTATTTTCATGGCACACAGGATGGCAAAAATTGGCACAAATCGCTCAAAATACAAGCTGGCACAACATAGCGCTGCCAGAGATGTATTGGCCGTTTGGAGCTGTAAAATTGGGTTATTTCGTGAAGGGAACTTGCTTTCTGTGGGCTCCCAGAGAAGAGGGAGTGGTACCGGAGGACGGAATATTTGGGCTTTTTAGAGCCATCCAGAGGGAATGGCTGATCCCCCATAATGACAAGCATTTACAATACTTTCAGGGCATTTTTGGCTTTTCTCGCTCCTGCGGTGGTTTCCCTCTGTACGCCGCCACGTACAGAGTCACGTACAGAGATTCCGAAATCACGGGCTCTTCCTGCTGCCCTTTGGTTTGATATAAGTCTATACCAAATTTCACAAAAGAAAATCTCGGTTTGGGTGCCACTACCAGCCCATTTCTACTGGTTAAAAAATAACCACCTCCGATTAACCACCGGTTTTTCACGTGACTCCGTTGGCTCCGGCTGCTCCATATCCCCATACCCTCATCAGGCTCCTCACAAGTCTCATGGGCTCCAAACCATTGAGACTGCGAGGATTCTGGGGGGCGGGGCCTAAATTCTCTGGGTATTGGAATGTGGTCATTATTGGAGGCTAAACCCCCAAGCTCTCCTAGCGCCCTCCACCGGGCGTTTGGAAGGGGCTGCAGCCTGAGAGAATCTAACCGTGCGGCTGGTGTGTCTCTTGCTTAAGCCATACATGCGGGCCGTTTCGCTATTCACTTGCCAATATGGCATCCCCTCGCTGGCCTGTTCAGCCAAACGCTTTGCCGATTCCCAACGTTTGCCCCTCGGTGCGCTCACGGGGCTGCTCCTATTGCTAGCCCGTCACCGTGGCTATGAGCGCGTCACTTTGTTATCGTCCTCGCAGTCTTTTTCCCTGGTAAAACTTATGCGACTCCTGGCTGGATTGTTTTTGATTTTCGGAGTGGTGGGTACAGCCCTCGCGGACCCCATCAAATGGAATATCCCAACCTCAACACTGACGCCAGAAGTTACTAATACGGGGCCAAGCACTATTTCTGGAACGTTCGTTTACGACGCCGATAGCAATACAACCTCAGAAGTGAATGTCAACATCACGATTGATGGAGACGCCTATGCCCTCACTGCCAGTGGTCTTAATAGTAATGGTTATGTGCGTCTAATGGCCGCAAATCAAGTAGGCGCAGTGGGAGCCTATGTGGAAGTGACAAACCTGACTAATGCGGGTGGGTCGATTACGGAGAGCCGCATCGGAGTGATCGGAGTGGGTGAGTGTACAGAGCTGAGCGATCAGTTGTGTAGCAATGTAAGCCCCCAAGCTTTCCTTTCCAACCCCATTACTCTTACATCGGTGCCCCAAGCCCCGGGGGATTTAGACACGAGCTTCCCTGCTCGCGCACTCAACGACGCGGTTGATACGGTCCTTGAACTCAGCAATGGCCAGTATCTGATTGGCGGCACCTTCACAGATGTTGATGGGATTGCAACTCGCGATAAGCTGATACGCCTGAACACCAATGGCACCCTCGACGAGAGCTTCACCCCACCTAAAGATCTTAACCTCAGTGTATGGTCAGTGGCTGAACTCAGCAATGGCCAGTATCTGATTGGCGGCTCCTTCACAGATGTTGATGGGATTGCAACTCGCGATAAGCTGATACGCCTGAACACCAATGGCAGCCTCGACGAGAGCTTCACCCCACCTAAAGATCTTAACGGCACTGTTCATTCTTTGGCTGAACTCAGCAACGGCAAGTACCTGATCGGGGGGGCCTTCCGCAATGTAGGGGGTGATACAACCCGCGATCGTCTGATGCGCCTGAACATTGATGGCAGCCTCGACGAGAGCTTCACCCCACCTAAAGATCTTAACGACAGTGTATGGTCAGTGGCTGAACTCAGCAATGGCCAGTATCTGATTGGCGGCTCCTTCACAGATGTTGATGGGATTGCAACTCGCGATAAGCTGATACGCCTGAACACCAATGGCACCCTCGACGAGAGCTTCACCCCACCTAAAGATCTTAACCTCGGTGTATGGTCAGTGGCTGAACTCAGCAATGGCCAGTATCTGATTGGCGGCTCCTTCACAGATGTTGATGGGATTGCAACTCGCGATAAGCTGATACGCCTGAACACCAATGGCACCCTCGACACGAGCTTCACCCCACCTGAAGATCTTAGCAGCACCGTTTATAAAGTGAGCGAACTGCGCAATGGCCAGTACCTGATCGGGGGGTCCTTCAGCAATGTAGGGGGTGATGCAACCCTCGGCTCGCTGATACGCTTGGACACCGGTGGTAGCCTCGACACGCGCTTCACCCTCCCTGAGACGCTTGTTGGGGGAAATGCACAGAGCGTTTTCTGGTTTGTCGAGGCCAGCGATGGCACCTACCTTGTTGGTGGCAAGCTCGAGGATGTAGGAGGTGATCCGACCCGTGACAACTTGATTCGTTTGCTTGCGGAGCCACAACCGCCGACGTCAGTGACCACCACTAATGGCGAGTCCAGTTTACTGGTCTCATGGAGTGCGCCCACTGCGAATGACGGGTCAATCGCAGATGGCGGCTCGAGTATCACCGGTTATACCGCGACCGCCGCGCCGGGTGGCGCGACGTGCACGATTACTCCTCCATCGCCTACCGGAACCTCCTGCACCATTACTGGGCTGACAAATGGCACGGACTACACGGTGACGGTCACTGCAGGCAATATCCGAGGCAACTCAGGTGCGTCACTAGCCAGTGCAGCGACAGCGGCCGGCCCGAACTACAGTGTCACCGCTTCAGGTGGCGCCAACGGCACCATTATCCAGGATGGGGAGAGATCGGTTGCGCAGAATCAGACAGCGGTTTTCGTTGTGACGCCGGATGCTGGATATACCGCAACCGTCGCAGGCACCTGCGGCGGCACTCTTGATAATAGGATATACCGGACTAATCCGGTGACCAGCGATTGCACGGTCGTGGCGACGTTCACTCAAACGGGTTGCCCAACCGAGCCTGTCCTTAACACGCTGACGCTGGAGCAACAGATCCAGCTGGTCTATGTCGGACTCTTGAAGCGGGGTGCGGATCGTGACGGGCTGGCTTATTGGATAAACGACATACAATCTGGCTTCACGATCGAAAAGCTCAGAGAGAATGTCGTTAACTCCCAACCCGAATACCTCCAAGATTTAGGTCTTCTGACAAGAGCCAACTTGGTTCCGAGGTTCTACCAGAATTTGTTCAGTAGAACGCCGCCCACAGATGACACGGGCCTGGCGTACTGGTTGTCAGGTGGCGGTGCGACCGTGAAAATTGATAAATTAGTGCTCGCATTGATCAACGGCGCGGGGTGCACCGACGCGAAGACGCTTGTTAACAAAGCCACCGTCGCCGCTTACTATACGAACAATTATACGACCTACGTCAAAGCGGAAGCAATTGAAGCAGTGGCAAACGTTGATTCAACCGACGCATCGGTGACCGCAGCTAAAACTTACGTCGATGGTTTATCAAATGGGTAGATCGCTTGCGTTAAGAAAGCGACCGGTATCCCATCAGATCCGTTGATTGAAATACTTCGGTGCAATGAGGACCTGAGCTTCCCTGCGTGACCGATGGAACGCGTCACGCTCGACAACATTACCGTTGCTAGTGGTCGTCATTGGCTGAGCTCCTTATCGCAATCCTCACATCTCGCTCGATCTTGTCCCTGATGGCCTTTGCCGTTCTGTGTGCCAGTTTCTTCATCGCTCTCATTTTCGCTCCCATAGCCTCCGTGCTAATCGCCCTTGGTCGTTGTTGCTTCCAGAGTTCGTTGCATTTCCTTTTGCTGATGGCATTACCCTCCAAATTTGATGTTTTTGGCCCAGTGTTTATGCTGGTTAAAGGGGGTAGTGACACACCTAACCCTGTGCTGCACCACTGGGTCACCTGTGTCACTCCTTAGAGCGAGTTAGGCTCGACGCATCTTCTTCCACCGAATCAGGTCGTACTGCCGCCACCTCATAACCTCGGGTGACGCCTTCATTGGTGGGAGTTGCTGCCAGTTAAATGGAGCCTTGATCCCGAACACTTTCAGGGTGCTGAAGTAAGCCGGTTGAAGCTTCCCGTTCTTACAGAGCCACAACCTCGTGACTAAACAGCACGGGCTGTCTGTTGATATAGGTGGTGTTCAGCTTCCAAATGCCGCGACTGCGATTACCGCGAAGCGTGCTTATAGCGCAGTGCAGAATTTGACAGGCTTCCTCTTCGCTTACTTTGTCGGCAAAGAATTCGCGCACATCAGGGTTGGCGTGTTCCCGCATCTCAGAGAGGTATTCAGTCGTTTCTGAATGACTCATTGTTGCTCTGCGAGTGTTGCTCTTAGAAGGCATCTTTAGCTCCGTTTTCGTTTCGACGGAGGAAAGATTGCAACAATAAATCAGGCAACGGGTGACTAACTGAGCGCTGAGTTTGTCACTTTAAAAGGGTGAGACTTGGGGAGGGATGGTTTACGGGTTCTGGGCCTCTCCTGCGTGCACCGTGCGTGCACCGAGATTTTATGGCCCATAACGCAAAAACGGCCCGAAGGCCGTTTGAGTCTATGAATATAGTGGTACCGGAGGACGGACTCGAACCGTCAAGCTTTTAAGGGCGGGGGATTTTGAATCCCCTGTGTCTACCAATTCCACCACACCGGCTTAAATCAAGCGGACGGAGTATAGCAAGGCCAGAGCAAACGGCAATAAAATGCTGCGAAGGTTGTGTTATTACGTTATCCTCCGTGGCAATTCGGACAGCTAGCGTTATAAAAGCATCCGCGACTGAGTATCTCAAGTGGAGAAAAGGCATGGCGATGAACCTGATTAAAAAAACCAGTGAGTACAAAATCTTTAAGCGCGGCGACGAGCGCTTCGCAGTGCAAGACGCGACTGGCAAGCCCGTTAATGGTGAAGAAAAAGTTAACATTTTATTGGCAGAAGAGCTGATAAAGGTCACGTTGCCCGGTGCTGAGCCAGAGCCAGTTGAAGAGGCTCCCGCCGAGGAAGAAGCAGCGGTTGAGGCAAGCGGGGAAGATGAAGCACCAGCAGATGAAGAGGTTGCAGACGCCTAATTGCGAGGTTGCGACAGAAAACCGGCTGTGGCCGGTTTTTTTGTGCCCAAATTTGCGGGCGCTTGGGAGTAAGGGCTATGCGGCGACAGGACTTTTATTACGATCTCCCTGAGGAGTTGATTGCTCAGGAGCCACTGGCTCAACGAACCGGTTCACGGCTCCTTGTTCTAGACGGAGACACTGGGGGCGTTCGGCACAGCCAGTTTAGTCGTTTAATAGACCTCCTTGAGCCCAATGACCTGTTGGTTTTCAACAATACGCGAGTCATTCCGGCTCGATTATTCGGTGTCAAGCAGACTGGCGGTCGCGTTGAAATTTTAATTGAGCGGCTGCTCGAGGGCGGCTCAGCGTTGGCCCACGTAAGGGCTAGCAAGTCACCTAAGCCGGGTGCGGCTATTTTGATCACCCCCGACGATCAATCGGATGCCACGGAATTTTCAGTTCGAGTTGAAGGACGTCGAGGTGCTTTATTCGAGTTGGTTGTTGATTCGGGCTCCTGGCCACAAATTTTGAAAACATTGGGGCATATGCCCTTGCCGCCGTATATCGAGCGTTCAGATGATGCTCAAGACCGCCAGCGCTATCAGACAGTATTTGCTCGACGCGATGGCGCTGTCGCTGCACCCACAGCAGGCCTTCATTTTGACGCTCACATGATCGCGGATATCGAGTCTCGTGGAATTAAAACGACCGAGGTCACCCTACATGTAGGAGCCGGCACATTTCAGCCAGTGCGGGCTGAAAATATTGCCGACCATCACATGCATAGTGAATGGCTAGAGGTGAATGACGAGGTTGTTGCGGCTGTTCAGCGGTGCCGAGAAGCAAAAGGTCGCGTTGTGGCCGTGGGAACCACGGCAGTTCGGTCCCTTGAAACAGCAGCGCAAGGCGGCGCACTTCGACGTTTTTCGGGTGACAGCAATATATTTTTATATCCGGGTCAGCCTTTTAACGTCGTTGATGCCATGGTCACCAATTTCCATCTGCCCGAATCGACCTTGATTATGCTTGTCGCAGCATTCGCAGGGCACAGAGAAACTATGTCCGCGTATCAGGAGGCAGTAGATCAGCGTTATCGTTTTTTTAGTTACGGTGACGCAATGTTTGTCACGGCAAGGCAACACAGAGAATCTGGAGTGGTAGGCGAACGATGAAATTTGACATTCAAGCCCGTGATGGCCAAGCCCGAACGGGTGAGCTGACTTTTGACCGTGGTAGCGTTGCGACTCCCGCCTTTATGCCGGTGGGAACTTACGGCACCGTTAAGGGCATGTTGCCACGGGATATCGAAGCGATCGGCGCCGATATTATTCTCGGCAATACGTTTCATCTTTGGTTGAGGCCAGGAACAGAGGTTATTCAGCAGCACGGCGATTTGCATGATTTTATGGGTTGGCAGAAGCCAATATTGACAGACTCTGGTGGATTCCAAGTGTTTAGCTTGGGTGAAATGCGCAAGGTTGAGGAACGTGGCGTTACCTTCCGCTCTCCTGTTAATGGGGACCGAGTTTTTCTAGACCCTGAGACTTCCATGGCTATTCAGCGACAATTGGGTAGTGACATCGTCATGATCTTCGATGAGTGCACGCCTTTTCCCGCAACCGAGGTAGAAGCTGAGCAATCTATGAAGTTGTCTTTGCGCTGGGCCGAAAGGAGTAAGGCGGCTCACGGTGATAACCCTGCAGCGCTATTTGGTATTGTTCAGGGCGGCATGTACGAAGGGTTGCGCCTGGAGTCGATGGCGGGCTTGGCGGAACTTGATTTTGACGGTTACGCTATTGGCGGCTTGTCTGTGGGAGAGCCCAAAGAAGATATGCTTCGAGTGCTCGATGGGGTTGCTAATCAGTTGCCCGCCGAAAAACCGCGTTATTTGATGGGAGTCGGGACTCCAGCGGATCTTCTCGAGGGGGTTATGCGTGGCGTAGATATGTTTGACTGTGTGATGCCAACTCGAAACGCACGTAACGGTCACTTATTTACCCATCAAGGCCCGATTAAATTACGCAATGCGCGGCATAAAAACAGCACTGAGCCCGTTGATCGGTCATGCGATTGTTATACCTGTCAAAATTTCACCCGGGCTTATTTGCACCATCTTGATAAGTGCAATGAAATTTTGGGCTCGCAGCTAAACACCATTCACAACCTGCGCTTCTACCAAAAGCACATGGCCGATATCCGTCAAGCTATCCGTCAGGGGCGCTTGTCAGAGTTTGCAGACGATTTTTACCGCCGGCAATCCAACCCTGAGCCTTAATGCGTACACGAACGAAACACTTAAGGTATTAGATTTGCCCATGGAAATACCAGCGCCAGCCTCTCCTTGCGTGTCTATATGCGCCTTAGACGCAGACGGAACCTGTCTGGGCTGTTATCGGACAGGTGATGAAATCACGGACTGGTTTATTGCCGACGATACCCGCAAGCGTGAAATTTTGCGCAACGCTGAGGTGCGACGAAGCGAGTCTAGTAACATCCAGCTGCTCTGAGGGGTGCTGCTGGCGTTCTGGTACTGTCCCGAAACGCCCTAGTGCAGCGGTTATAGGAGCTGTTTTGTGTTCACGTTAGGCTCAATCTGCAGGTTCGGGTTCTGGATAATCAACAGGGATGATTTTTACCTTGCTGAGTGTTCGCCCCTCAATCGCCAGCACCTGAATAACATAGCCCGGAATTTGCACAGCCACTTCTCCTGCAGGAAACGCTTCCAAAGCCTCGAGAGCTAGCCCGCTAATGGTCTTGGGCCCGTCTGTCGGCAAAGCCCAATTACGGTGTCGATTGAGTTCCCTTATGTGTACCGTTCCAGAGCAGACGGTACCGCCGTCGGGGTCGGTATGCATCTCTTCGCTGTCTTCTATGAGGTTTGACGTGAACTCCCCCACAATCTCTTCAAGAATATCCTCTAGCGTGACTAAGCCTAAAAGGTCACCGTACTCATCGACGACAATACCTAGACGTAGTTTTTTGAGTTGAAACTGCCTGAGCTGAGTGTGTAATGGTGTGTTTTCAGGCACGAAGTAAGGTGTCTGGAGCTCTTTTTCCAGTGTGTCTCGACACAATCCGCCCGATACCAGCACGCGAGATAAGTCGCGCATATGCAGTACGCCCTGCAAGTTGTTGATATCTTCATGCCAAACGGGGAGTAATGTGTGGGTGCTGTTTTGCAGGTGCTCTAGAATAAGTTCATCACTGTCATCAAGATCAATGCCGAAGACCTCGCTGCGCGGCACCATGATATCGTCAACGGTGACCTGCTCAAGATCAAGAATATTAGTCAGCATGCGTCGATGCCGGCTGGGTATTCTGGTGCCCGACTCAGTCACAATGGTTCTTAATTCTTCCTGTGATAGTGCCTCATCATTTTGTAAATCGGGTCTGAACCCCATCAATTTAAGTAAACCGTTGGTAACGCTGTTGATAGCCCAAACCAAAGGCATGAATAACTTGAGCAGAGGCAGTAAAATTAGGCTGAAGGGAAATGCCAGTTTCTCTGGATGCAACGCGGCCACTGTTTTTGGTGTGATCTCTGCAAATATAAGAATGATAAGGGTGAGAGCAACCGTTGCCACTGCGATACCTGCATCGCCGTACAGGCGTATTGCGATCACCGTCGCGATAGCTGAGGCCAGTATATTGACCAGATTGTTGCCAATGAGGATGATGCTGATCAGTTGATCGGGGCGCTCCAGCAGCTTGCTGGCTCTACGCGCGCCTTTATGGCCATTGCCAATTAGATGCTTTAACCGGTAGCGGTTGAGCGACAGCATGCTGGTCTCTGAGCTCGAGAAAAAAGCCGAGATCAGAATCAAAGCAGCGAGTAGCGTAAAAAGCAGTCCCAGCGGGGCGTCGTTCAAAGGGGGCATTCAGTCAAAGGTTAGGTTCTCCATGTTGGAGAAAAATAGCGCTGCTGACAAGCATTTAGCCGCGGCTGATGCTTTTATTGCCTAGAGCAACAATTCAACAACCAGTTTGGAGCCAAAGAAACCTATCGCCATCAGACCGTAGCCTAAAAAAACAAGAGATAAAGCTGTGCTGATTCGTAGGCCTCGTTGCCAATGAACGACGAGTGTCATGGTAAGTAAGGCCCAGGATAGTGTTGTGAGTACCGTTTTGTGTACCAGCTGTTGGCCGAGAAGGTCATCGACAAACAATCCGCCCGATACGACTGCCACCGTTAACCAAAGTACACCTGCGGCGAGCAATTCGAAAAACATTTGTCCCATAGTGTCCAGGGCGGGGAGCAGCCGTACGATTCCGCGGGTATTGTGGCTCCGTAAACGCTGGGTTTGTACCGAGAGTAGGGCACCTTGTAGTGAGGTTAAGGTAAGTACTCCGAAGGCGAGCAGTGAGCTGACAATATGTGCAAGAAGGCCGCTCTCAAGTCCTGCCAATGGTTGGCCTGTCGGCGGCGCAAAGGCGCTAACCAGCACGGCCAGAGCCGAGAAAGGAAACGTGGCGATAATTACCATCTGCAGCGGCCTAACTAGCAGGCTAACGACAGTAATCATGCCCATGACGAGAAATATGAGGGAGGATATTTTATAAAACCCGAGGTCTAGTACACCCTTTTCCAAGTCCAATAGAAATATAGCGAGGTGACAAGATACCGCTAACACTGCCAACGCAGTCACATCCCAAGGTGCCCGGTGACGTCTACCATCGAGGGTCAAGAGTTGTCTCGCGGCTGCACCCACGTAGATCAACGCGGTTGTCACCGCCAGTGCAGACTGGAGTAAATCGGGGGTGGTCGTCAAAAAATCCTCGCTTTGTACCGACTTGGTGATTGGGTGCATTTGCTTCAGCACGTATACTACGCTCTTTATCACCGTTTGAGGCGCCTCTAAGGGCGCTATTTGAGGTCCCATGTTTGAAGGATTAAGCGATCGTCTATCGGCCAGTCTGAAGAGCATGTCTGGCAAGTCTAGGCTGACTGAGGACAATATTCGGGACACCCTACGCGAAGTACGTATGGCGCTGCTAGAGGCCGACGTGGCGTTGGAGGTCGTAAAGTCCTTCACTGAAGCGGTCAAGACGCGTGCTGTCGGGGCTGAAGTGGCACAAAGCTTGACGCCTGGTCAGGAGTTTTTGAAGATAGTTCAGGCAGAGCTCACTCAAACTATGGGCAGTGCTAATGAGGCGCTGACTTTGAATGCGCAGCCTCCTGCCGTGGTCATGGTGGCAGGTCTGCAAGGGGCGGGTAAAACGACCTCAATCGCCAAGTTAGCGCGTTACTTGATGGAGCGTGAGAAAAAGTCGGTCGCTGTGGTGTCGGCAGATGTGTACCGCCCCGCCGCGATAAAGCAACTGGAAACTTTGGCGTCTGAAGTGGGCGCGCGTTTTGAACCCTCCTCGGTGGAGGAGAAGCCCGTCGCCATTGTGAACCGTGCTCTGGAAAATGCTCGGCTTAATTTCACCGATGTCCTGCTGGTAGACACAGCAGGGCGACTGGCGGTTGATGACGCCATGATGGCCGAAATCCGTGAGCTCCATGCCGCGGTCAACCCCATTGAGACGCTGTTTGTCGTTGACGCCATGATGGGGCAAGACGCTGTAATGACGGCTAGGGCCTTTGGTGAGACGCTGCCGCTGACAGGGGTCATTTTGACCAAGGTCGATGCTGATACCCGAGGAGGTGCGGCATTATCGGTGCGGTCAGTTACCGGCAAGCCCATTAAATTTTTAGGTGTCGGTGAAAAAACCGATGCTCTCGATCCGTTTCACCCCGATCGATTGGCCTCTCGTATTTTGGGTATGGGGGACTTGTTGTCCCTTATTGAAGATGCTGAGCGGAAGGTTGATCAGAAAAAGGCTCAGCGACTGGCCAAAAAGGTACAGAAAGGTGGTCGATTCGACCTCGAGGACTTTCGTGAGCAGCTGCAGCAAATGAAAAATATGGGCGGCATTGGAGCGATGATGGAAAAAATGCCGGGTATCGGCAACATGGCCGCCATGGCGCAGCAGAACGTTGATCTCAAACAGTTTGCGCGGATGGAAGCGATGATTGACTCCATGACACCTTTAGAGCGCCGCAAGCCTGAGGTTATCTCTGGAGGGCGCAAACGGCGAATAACCCTAGGCTCGGGCACTCAGGTACAGGATTTAAATCGACTGCTGAAACAGCACAAGCAAATGCAAAAAATGATGAAGAAAATGAAAGGCGGTGGTATGCAGAAAATGATGCGCGGTCTGGGGGGTATGATGCCCCCGGGCGGCGGCATGTCGGGGGGCGGTTTTCCACCCCGTTGAGGTGTTTTCTGGCCTAGTAATGGCTAAGAGTTTGCTGTATTCTCCGCACCCTTATATTTCAGGAACAGGGCACTTTGGTCTGAGCTCCTGTAAAAAATTTTACTGAGGAATCAACAAGATGGTAGTTATTCGACTGTCACGAGGCGGGTCCAAAAAGCGGCCATTTTATCAAGTCACCGTTACGGATCATCGCCGTTCACGCGATGGGCGCTTTATTGAGCGCGTCGGTTTCTTTAATCCGGTTGCTCGGGGCCAAGAAGAGCGCCTGAGACTGGATCTAGAAAAGATTGCTGCTTGGGTTGCTAAAGGTGCGCAGGTATCGCCTAGGGTTAAAGCACTGATGAAGGACGCCGCTGCAACTCAGTCTGAGGCCGCAGCTGCCTAAGGTTGGCTTTGCCCGAGCGGCAGTCCCGTGACTGAGTCACTGGTACTGGCGGAGGTCTTGGGTGCCCATGGCATTAAGGGTTGGTTGAAGATAAGGCCTCTGGTAGAGGATCCAACTTTTTTGGAAGGGCTAGAAGGTTTAGTTCTGGCTTCTGGGCCAAAAATGCGACAGGCGGATTCGCGTGGCGTAAAAGTTACCAACCTTAGGCCTCAAGGCCGAGGGTGGGTAATACAGGTTTCGGGGGTCGATGATCGAACCCAAGCTGAAGCTTTAAGGGGGATGGTATTGCGCGGATCTGCAGCGCTTTTACCTGATCTAGAAGATGGAGACTTTTATTGGCGTGATCTTGAAGGATTGCGTGTTTGGTGCGAAGCCCCTGAGGGACTTTGCCTGCTGGGAGAGATAGACCATTTACTGGAGACCGGTGCAAACGATGTCCTAGTGGTGCGGCCTTGTGAAGGCAGCATGGACGATAAAGAGCGTTTGATACCGTGGTTAGTCGACGAAGTTGTCCACTCGGTGGATATGGATGCGGGCACTGTCCGTGTGATTTGGTACACCGATGTCTGAGGCTCAACACCACTTTGCCGTAGTGACGCTGTTTCCAGAAATGTTTAGCGCCATTAGCGACTGGGGTGTGACAGGTAGAGGACTGCGAGATGATCTTTGGTCTTTGTCGTTGCACAATCCGCGAGACCTGGCAATGGATCGTCACGGAACAGTAGACGACCGACCTTACGGAGGTGGTCCCGGTATGGTCATGCAGGCGCCGTTGCTTGACCAGGCAGTGCAATCGGCCAAAGCCTCGCTGGGAGGAAGGGTCAAAGTGGTCGCTATGACGCCTCAAGGTCGGCGGTTCACAGACAGCTTGGCGAGAGAGCTACTGGTTGATGATGCAACGATTTTCGTATCGGGGCGTTACGAAGGAATAGATGAGCGCTTTATTGAGCGCTCGGTTGATCACGAAATTTCCGTGGGAGATTTTGTGGTAAGTGGTGGAGAGTTACCGACCATGCTGGTTATCGACGCTATGGTGCGATTGATTCCCGGTGTGCTCGGCCACAATGACTCTGCTGAAGAAGATTCTTTTGCAGATGGTTTGTTGGACTGTCCTCACTACACCCGACCTGAGACTTATGAGGGGCGGGCGGTGCCTGCGGTGCTATTGAGCGGTGATCATGGTGCGATTGCACGCTGGCGCAGGGCTCAGTCGGTTCGACGAACATTGGATCGACGACCGGATTTGCTGAACCCCGATGGGGTTTTGGCCGAGGATTGGCAGCTCCTTAAAGAATGGGGGCTGGACTGAAAACGAGCAGTATTGAAAACTATGCGGCAGTGGCCGCCGCCGCGCAAATTGCGCAGCTCAATGGGAGAGTGTGATGAGCACCAATAAAATCATTTCGGAAATTAATGCCGAACAAATGACCAAGGAAATTACCGACTTCGCCCCTGGGGATACAGTCGTTGTGCAGGTCAAGGTGAAAGAAGGGACTCGAGAGCGTTTGCAGGCTTTTGAGGGCGTTTGTATCGGAAAGCGCAACCGTGGCTTGAACTCTGCCTTTACGCTGCGCAAGATTTCACACGGTGTTGGTGTTGAGCGAACGTTTCAAACCTACAGCCCCCTGCTAGACAGCATTTCCGTAAAGCGTCGTGGTGATGTGCGGCAAGCTAAGCTCTACTACTTGCGCGAGCGCAGTGGCAAGGCAGCGCGTATTAAGGAAAAGCTCTCTCGTTGATTTTGTTGCAAGACGGGGTGATTTGAAGTGCCCGCGTCCTCTGCATTAGAGCGTTATCTCGATAATCTATGGATGGAGCGAGGGTTGAGCGAAAATACCCTCGCGGCCTATCGTCGCGACCTCTCGTTGTATGACGAATGGCTAGCTGAACAGACTGCAGAGTCCTTACTGACAGCGGGTTCAAGCCAGATACAATCTTACTTAGGCCTAAAACTTCGGCAGGGTGCATCACCTCGATCTAGTGCAAGGTTTTTATCTGCCGCTCGAAGCTTTTATCGGTGGGCTCTCCGCGAGGGTCATATCGTTGAAGACCCCACCTTACGCATAGAAAGCCCCAAGCAAGGGCGTCCACTGCCCAAGTCGCTATCAGAAACCGATGTTGAACGGTTACTTGGCGCCCCCGACCTTGAATTGGCGCTGGAATTTCGCGACAGAACCATGCTTGAAATGCTTTATGCCTGTGGTTTGCGGGTCTCAGAATTGGTGGGCCTGCAGGTGGAGCAGGTGGGTCTTAACCAAGGCATCGTCCGAGTATTGGGTAAAGGTGGCAAAGAGCGGCTTGTTCCCATGGGCGAAGAGGCGCTGGATTGGCTGATTCAGTATATGCGTGGGCCGCGAATCGAACTGCTTAAGGGCCAGTCTAGCAATGTTCTTTTTCCATCTAATCGATCCCGGGAGATGACTCGCCAGACCTTCTGGTATCGTATTAAACTGTATGGCGAGCGCGCTGGCATACAAAGCCATCTGTCACCCCACACGCTAAGGCACGCCTTTGCCACGCACCTGTTAAATCACGGTGCTGATCTTAGGGTGGTACAGATGCTGTTGGGGCACAGCGACCTTTCGACAACGCAAATTTACACCCATGTGGCTAAGCAGCGCATGCAAGAGTTACACGAACACCACCATCCAAGAGGTTAGTGGTCATCGTTTCACGGTTCCCACCCAGAGAATGGAATGCAATGAATATGAGTAAAGTGGCTCGCAGCGGTAAAACCTCGAACGCACAGGTATCTAGAGCCTCGGTTGGTGTCAGCGCTGCGCTGCTAGTGCTGATTTCAGTATTAACAGCTGCTTTCGTTAACGCAGAGACCTACAGCTCGAACCCGCACAAAGGTCTGGAAGAGAAAATTAGCGCGGCTCTTAGCGGCGGCGGTGCCCCGGTGCAAGTTCAAAATGTCAAAAAAACTCCGGCGGCAGGATTAGTTGAGGTAACCCTGGACAATGGCTTGGTATTGTATGCCACCGAGCAGGGTGATCACTTTGTGGTCGGCGATCTCTACGCGGTACGCGCCGATGGCCTTGTGAATCTTGCCGAGGAAAAGCGTGAACTCGATCGCGTAGCACTGATTGATGGCGTCGACTTGGCTCAAATGATTGTCTTTACCCCCGAAGGTGATACCCGTGACTACATCACGGTCTTCACTGATGTGACTTGTTTTTATTGCCAAAAATTACATCAGGAAGTTGCCGACTTAAATGCCATGGGCATTGAAGTGCGTTACTTGGCCTATCCGCGGGGCGGTCCTGATTCGGAGGGTGCGCTCAAGTTAACGACTGCATGGTGTGCCGATGATCCGCAAAAAACTTTGACTCAGATGAAGGCCGGTGTGGCACTACCGATGGCAGATTGTGATAGTTCGCCAGTCACCGCCCAGTTCCAATTGGGTGCAGCGATGGGCGTGCGGGGAACACCCGCCATTATTACCAGCAGCGGACAAATGATTCCGGGGTACAAGCCGGCAGCTGAGCTTGCCGCTGTGCTGGGTCTGCAATAGCAAACGCCAAATACTTTAAGGTCTGACAGCAATGGAATCCGGAGTACCGAAACGTTGAACCACAACTTCCAACGCATCGATCGGCTACCGCCGTACGTTTTTAATATTATTGGTGAATTAAAAACTTCAGCGCGTGCTCGCGGCGAAGATATCATCGACTTTGGTATGGGTAATCCCGATCAACCAACGCCCAGTCATATTGTGGATAAACTCGCTGATACCATCCATCGCGGGGACACCCACCGTTACTCGCAGTCAAAAGGTATTCCCCGTTTGCGCAAAGCGATCTGCGACTGGTATCAGCGTCGCTATGATGTGGTGCTCGATCCTAACAGTGAAGCTATTGTCACTATGGGATCGAAGGAGGGGCTAGCTCATCTGGCGTTGGCGACGACCAGTACGGGTGATTCGATTTTGGTGCCCAATCCCTCTTATCCTATTCACCCCTACGGTTTTGTGATTTCTGGTGCAGATCTACGTCATGTGCCCATGTCCGACGAGGCCACCTTTTTTGAGGAGCTAGAGCGGGCGATTCGCAACAGTTATCCGAAGCCGAAGATGCTGGTGCTTAATTTCCCATCAAATCCCACGGGGCACTGTGTGGAGTTGAGTTTTTTCGAGAAAGTAATTGCTGTCGCTCGTGAAGCTGGCATTTGGGTTGTGCACGATCTCGCCTATGCGGATTTATGCTTCGATGGTTACGTGGCCCCCAGTATTCTTCAAGTTGAGGGTGCTCGAGATATTGCGGTTGAGTTTTTTACGTTGTCTAAAAGCTACAATATGCCCGGTTGGAGGGTGGGATTTTGCTGTGGCAATCCCGAGCTTATTGCCGCACTTACTCGTATTAAATCCTATTTAGATTACGGTATTTTTACTCCCGTGCAGGTGGCCGCTATCGCAGCACTCGAGGGTGACCAACAGTGTGTCTCAGATATTTGTGACATGTACCGCAGTCGCAGAGATGTTCTTTGTCAGGGGCTCAATGAGGCGGGTTGGCCGGTAACCCCCCCCAAGGCAACAATGTTTGTATGGGCAGAAATCCCCGAGTCTTTCAGGGCTATGGGGTCCCTCGAATTCAGCAAGTTACTGCTCGCTGAAGCTGGGGTTGCGGTGTCTCCCGGAATCGGTTTTGGTGAATACGGTGAAGGTTATGTGCGGTTTGGTCTCATTGAAAATGAGCACCGAACGCGTCAAGCGCTGCGGGGTATCAAAAAGGTTCTTCGTAGCGGTCCCCCACACAGCAGTGGGGTTTAAAGACTATGACGAGTCTAAAAATTGGAGTTTGTGGCTTGGGTACCGTTGGAAGCGGTGTCATCAAGCTCTTTAATAATCATCAAGGTCTTATTCAGCAGCGCTGTAACGCTGATTTACAGTTAGTGCATATTGGTGCCCGCCGCGATAACGCTGGTTGTGACACAAGCAGGTATCGCGTTAGCCGGGATATTTTCGAGGTCGTGCGTGACCCTGAAGTGGATATCGTGGTGGAATTAATCGGTGGCACCACGGTGGCACGCGATCTAGTTACCCAGGCGATTCAAGCGGGTAAGCATGTGGTTACAGCCAATAAAGCGCTTATTGCCGAATTTGGAAATGAACTGATCGCCTTGGCAGAGCAAGCCCAAGTCGCACTGAGATTCGAAGCAGCTGTTGCCGGTGGCATACCGGTGATTAAAGTGCTTCGCGAATCTCTGGCGGCTAATGTTGTTAGTGGTGTGGCAGGCATTATCAACGGCACAGGCAATTTCATTTTGACCGAAATGGCCAATGCAGGCCGTAGCTTTGATGATGTACTGGCAGAAGCGCAGGCGCTGGGGTACGCAGAAGCTGATCCAACCTTCGATGTTGATGGAACCGATGCTGCCCATAAGCTGGTTATATTGGCATCCATTGCCTTCGGTATACCGCTGGACGCCAATGCTCCCATTATGGAAGGCATTGACACCGTGACCCCTGAAGATCTTAATTTTGCCAAAGAGCTGGGCTTCTGCGTTAAGCATTTGGGGATTGCCAGGCGCTGCGGAGACGCGATTGATTTGCGGGTTCACCCCACGTTGATTCCGTCGAATCGCCAAATAGCTCGGGTCGATGGCGTTTTAAATGCCGTTATGATTGAGGCTGACGCTGTGGGCGAAATTGTACTGACAGGGCCCGGAGCGGGATCATTGCCAACAGCATCGTCGGTATGCAGCGACCTAATGGATTTGGGTAAGGTTCTCAACCACACTAAAATCGATCCTGCGCCGATACTAGGAGTGCCCAGCGATCAGCTTCAGGCTCTGCCGTTAGTACCTAGAGATGAGGTTTCTGGTGTTTGGTATCTGCGCCTAGTCGTCGAGGATCGCCCGGGTGTCATGGCGGACATAACCGGCTTACTGAGTGAGCGCGGCATCAGCATTGAGTCGCTTATTCAGCGTCCCCCGGTCGCCGGATCTAGCCAGGTCACGGTCGTAATACTTACTGACTCTGTGGCGTGTGGTCGGCTCGATGCTGCAATCTGTGATATGGAATCTCTGCCCGCACTCAGTGGCTCGGTGGTGCGGCTGCGAGTTGAGAGCTTTAAGGAGGTCTGAATTGCCCATCAATTACATTAGCACTCGTGGCGGCGCACCTGCCCTCGATTTTGAGGGTGTACTTCTCGCGGGGCTTGCCGCCGATGGGGGGTTGTATGTGCCTGAGCAGTTACCGACGTTTTCTAGCGAGCAGATAAAGTCCATGCGGGGTATGGACTATCCCTCGCTGGCCTTTGAAATTCTGAAGCCCTTCGTTGAGGGGTCGATTGAGTTTGATGATTTACGTCGATTAATTGACGAAGCCTATGGAACCTTTCGCCATGACGCCATAGCGCCACTCGTGCAGCTTGAACAAAATCAATGGGTTCTTGAGCTCTTTCATGGTCCCACTCTTGCCTTCAAAGACTTTGCGCTGCAGCTGTTAGGACGGCTCTTAGATCACGTTCTGGAACGTCGGCAAGAGCGTGTTGTGATTATGGGCGCCACTTCGGGGGATACCGGCTCTGCCGCCATTGAGGGGTGCCGACACTGTGAATTTATCGATATTTTTATCCTGCATCCCAACGACCGTGTATCAGAGGTGCAGCGGCGCCAGATGACCACAGTTCTGGGTGAGAATATTCACAACCTTGCCATTGAAGGTAATTTTGACGACTGTCAGGCAATGGTGAAAGCTAGCTTTGTGGCCGAGCCCTTTCTGCCTGATGGGCGGGCGTTAGTTGCCGTAAATTCAATAAACTGGGCCAGAATTATGGCGCAGATTGTGTATTATTTTTATGCGGCCCTCGCTCTGGGTGCGCCAGAGAGAACCGTCAATTTTTCAGTGCCTACGGGTAACTTTGGCGATATTTTTGCAGGGTATTTGGCCCGCAGTATGGGGCTGCCGATAGATCAGTTGGTGATCGCGACAAATCGTAATGATGTTCTTCATCGCCTACTGACTTCCGGAGAATACGCTAAGTTGCAGCTAGAGCAGTCTATCTCTCCGAGCATGGATATTACGGTGTCCTCAAATTTTGAGCGCCTGATGTTCGACCTCTACGATCGTGATGGTGCCGTTGTTAGTCAGCTGATGGACGACTTTCAAAAGGGGTCTATTCAACTGTCTGACACAGCCATGTCCAAAGCTAGAGAGCTATTTAGTAGTTACTGCGTGTCTGATGACGAGACTTGCGAGGAAATCGCCGCAATTTCTGCGCAATGTGGCTACTTACTCGATCCCCACAGCGCTATCGGTACGCTTGCTGCACGGGCTTGTCAGCGAGATACCACTCAGCCCATGGTAACGCTTGCGACCGCCCACCCAGCCAAGTTTCCAGCGGCAATTGAGGCCAGTGGTATTCAACAGCCGGCTGAATTACCGGCGCATTTATCGGATCTCTTCGATCGCTCCGAACGGTTCACCGTGCTGCCCAACGATCTTGCTACCGTTCAGCAACACATGGTTGATGGTATTGCTAAGTAATGTTGCCCGAGCTTAAGCAGCGCGCTAAGCCGGTGACTCCAGCTTTAGCGTCGTCAGGTTTGTCGCCGCTTATGCAGCGTTTGTATGCGAACCGCGGCGTGACGACTGCAGACGAGATCGACCTCGCACTGAAAGGATTACTGCCCCCGCAACAATTACGGGGTGTAGCCGAGGCGGCGGAGCTGTTGGCAGACGCCATCGAGGGTGAGGCGAGAGTTGTTATTGTGGGCGATTTTGACGCCGATGGAGCCACGAGTTCAGCACTGGCGGTCTCAGTCTTACGGCAAATGGGGCTCAAGGAAGTCTCTTACCTCGTTCCAAACCGTTTTGAATATGGCTACGGGCTGTCTCCAGAGATCGTGGCTTTGGCGGCGGAACGCGAACCCGATCTAATTGTCACCGTTGATAACGGTATCTCCAGTCTTGCAGGCGTAGCAACGGCGCAGGGCCTTGGCATCAGTGTGCTTATCACTGACCATCATTTACCGGGTGATGAACTGCCAGCGGCAGATGTCATTGTGAATCCCAATCAGCCCGGGTGTCCGTTTCCCAGCAAGTCTCTTGCTGGGGTGGGTGTCATGTTCTACGTGCTAACCGCCCTGCGTGCCGAACTTCGTGATCGAGAATGGTTTGAGCGTTGCGGTATGGCCATGCCTAATCTGGGTGATGCGCTCGATTTGGTCGCTCTAGGTACTATCGCGGATGTTGTGTCACTTGATCGTAACAATCGTATTTTGGTTGCTGCGGGTCTGGCGCGTATCCGTGCTGGGCGTGGCCGCCCCGGGATCGATGCGCTGCTGGAGGTTGCCGGCCGCAGCGCGAGTGAGTTGAGCAGCAGCGACCTAGGATTCATTCTTGGCCCGCGTCTCAACGCGGCGGGGCGGCTTGAGGACATGGCTATTGGTATTGAGTGTTTGTTGGCCGAGAGTGCTTTCGAGGCTAGACCGCTTGCGCAACAGTTGGATGACCTCAATCGCGAGCGGCGTGACATTGAATCCAATATGCAAGAGGAGGCGTTGTCCCAACTCAGCGCTTTGGAAGTGGACGATAAAACGCTGAAGTTTGGGTTGTGTGTGTACAACAAGACTTTTCACCAAGGGGTTGTTGGTATTGTTGCAGCGCGTCTAAGAGAACGATACCACCGGCCCACTATTGTCTTTGCTGATGCGGGCGATGACGAGTTGAAGGGTTCCGGGCGTTCTATCCCCGGGGTACATATTCGTGATGTGCTAGACCACGTGGCGACGATGCATCCAGATTTAATCGGTAAGTTTGGTGGTCACGCTATGGCCGCCGGCTTAAGTCTAGGTCGTAAAGATTTGGATCAGTTTCAGGAGGCCTTTGATACTGCTGTAGCGGTGGCCCTTGAGCACGTTCCTCCGGAGCCTGTTGTGATGACTGATGGCGAGCTGGCACTGGAGGACCTAACCTTAAATAGTGCTGAAATGATCGCAGCTGCGGGCCCATGGGGGCAGCACTTTCCCGAGCCGGTGTTTGAGGGTGTTTTCGCGATAGTGGAGCAACGGTTATTGAAAGATAAGCACCTAAAATTTAGGCTGGAGGCGGGGGGCGAAAAATTTGAGGCTATTGCATTTAATGTTGACCGCGAGTGCTGGCCCGACGATCAGATATCGCGGGTACGCATAGCGTTTCAGCCTGATATCAATACCTATCGCGGTGAGCGAAATCTGCAGCTTATGATTCGGCATCTTTGGCCCGAAGCATGATTGCAGTTTTTAGCGCCATTTTGTAACCCCAAGCCGTGTGTCGTTACTTGGTCATTTCAAATAATACCTAGGCATTGCACCTTAAGACGCCTTCAGCACCTAGGGGTAAATTAAAGCGGTCGCTGGATTCCGCTATGGCGCTTGGGGTTAGCCTCCGATAAACTTTCGCCCCCTTGAGCTGATTCGCGAGATTCCTGTGGAAGTCGCCCCCATTTTTAACCAGATTAAAGACATTCGTGAGCGTACAGATGTGCTCCGGGGGTATCTTTGACTACGCAGAAAAAAAAGATCGCCTCGCCGAAGTAGAGTTGGAACTTGCTGAGCCCAGCGTTTGGGATGAACCTGAGCGTGCACAGGCTCTAGGCAAGGAGCGCGCCTCTTTAGAGTTGGTGGTAAAAACTATTGATGACCTAGATCGCGGCAGTACCGACTCCCATGATCTTCTGGAAATGGCCGTTGCCGAGGACGATATCGACACAGCGGACATGGTGGCCTCAGATACCAGCGATTTGATTGCGCAGCTAGAAAAGCTGGAATTTCGTCGCATGTTCTCTGGTGAGATGGACCCCAATAATGCCTATCTCGATGTTCAGTCTGGCTCTGGGGGTACAGAGGCTCAGGATTGGACTGAAATGCTGCTCAGAATGTATCTGCGTTGGGGTGAGAGTAAAGGCTTCAAAGCCCGGGTGGTTGAAGCGTCGGCAGGTGAAGTCGCGGGCCTCAAGAGCGCAACGGTTCAATTTGAAGGAGAGTACGCTTTTGGTTGGCTGCGCACCGAAACGGGTGTACACCGGCTGGTACGCAAGTCGCCCTTTGACAGTGGCGGTAGACGTCATACGTCGTTTGCATCGATTTTTGTCTCTCCCGAAATTGATGACAATATTGAAATTGACATTAATCCAGCCGACCTCCGGGTAGATACCTACCGCTCCTCTGGCGCTGGCGGTCAGCACGTGAATACAACCGATTCTGCGGTGCGTATTACCCACGAGCCGACCAATACGGTGGTGAGTTGCCAGACCGAACGTTCCCAGCACCAAAATAAAGACAATGCGATGAAACAGTTGCGAGCCAAGCTTTATGAGCTTGAGGTGTTGAAGCGTTCCGCAGACAAGCAAGCCCTCGAAGACAGCAAGGCTGATATCGGTTGGGGTAGCCAGATTCGATCCTATGTTTTGGATGATGCGCGAATTAAAGACCTGCGTACGCAGGTTGAAACGCGCAATACCCAAGCGGTTTTGGATGGGGATTTGGATAAATTTATTGAAGCATCTCTTAAAAAGGGATTGTGATGAAACCTCAGGAACAGCCTTATGAGTGACTCGGAATTAACCGAAGCAGGGGGGGTAGACCCCGCAGAGGAAAATAAGTTGATCGCTGAGCGGCGATCGAAGCTGGCATCGTTACGTGAGGCCGGCGTACAGCCGTTCCCCAACGATTTTCGGCGCACGGCGGAAGCAGAGGCGCTGCAGCAAGACTTTGAAGCGATAAGCAAGGAAGATCTTGAAGAAAAGCACGAGGTCTTCGCTGTAGCCGGACGCCTGATTCGTAATCGAGGGGCATTCCTCCTCATTCAGGACGGCACCTCGACTATTCAGCTGTACATCAATCGAAAAGTGTTAGACGCCACCACCCTAGAGGCCATAAAAACTTGGGATTTGGGTGACATCGTCGCTGCATCAGGCCCCATTAATCGCAGTGGTAAAGGTGATCTCTATATCAATATGGAGAGTGCGCGTCTGTTGACCAAGGCGCTGCGCCCTTTGCCTGACAAATATCATGGCTTGTCAGATCAAGAAATGCGCTACCGGCAGCGTTATGTCGATCTCATCGTAAACCCAGATAGCCGGGCTGTGTTTCGGATGCGCTCGGCGGCTGTGAGCTTCATTCGTCGTTTTCTCGATGACCGGGGCTTTATGGAGGTAGAAACTCCGATGCTTCACCCTATACCGGGTGGTGCAGCCGCCAAGCCCTTTGAGACCCATCACAACGCCCTTGATATGCCTATGTACCTGCGTATTGCGCCAGAGCTTTATTTGAAGCGCTTGACCGTTGGCGGATTCGAAAAGGTCTATGAGATAAACCGCAATTTTCGTAATGAAGGATTATCGACGCGGCACAATCCTGAGTTCACGATGCTCGAGTTTTATTGGGCTTATGCCGATTACAACGATGCCATGGATCTCACCGAGGCGTTGTTGCGTGAGTTAACTCAAAACCTTTTGGGTACGATGACAGTACCTTACGGCGAGTTGCAGCTTGATTTTTCCCAGCCCTTCGCACGATTGTCGGTGTTAGACGCAATTTATAAGTACAACCCAGATATTACACCGGAGCAAATCGCTTCCCGAGAGGCGGCTGCTGCGGTAGCTCACGAACTAGGGATCGAAGTAAAGCCGAGCTGGGGCTTGGGTAAAATACAAATCGAAATATTTGAGGCTACGGCGGAGCACCGCTTGGAACAGCCCACCTTTATCACAGCTTATCCAACCGAAGTGTCGCCACTGGCGCGGCGTAATGACGACAACCCCTTCATCACAGATCGCTTTGAGTTTTTTGTTGGTGGCCGCGAGATTGCCAATGGTTTTAGCGAGCTTAATGACCCAGAAGATCAAGCCGAGCGCTTCAGAGCTCAGGCCGCGGAAAAAGACAGTGGCGATGAGGAGGCCATGCATTTTGATCACGATTACGTGCGTGCCTTAGAGTACGGCATGCCACCTACGGCCGGGGAGGGTATCGGTATCGACCGATTGGTGATGCTTCTCACTGACGCAGCCTCTATTCGCGACGTATTACTCTTCCCTCACATGCGACCAGAAGATTAGCGCTGGTCGCTGGGTTGAGCGGGTGCTATTCTCAAAACACAAAATTTAAGAGCCTGACTGTTTTGCCTCATACCTGCTCACGCTTTGCCATAGTAATTTTCGCGTTACTCGTTGTTTCCGGCTGTGTGAGCCCTGAATCTGCGGCCCCTGAGCCCGAGCCCGAAGTCTCTGCTGTTGAGCTTAACCTTCCTGACCCTCTCGCTGTTGGCTGTGATTGCGAAGCGATGGTTGTCGTGGCGGAAAATTATTTTGACCGGGGTGTTCGCGCCTTAGCTGCGCGGGACTACGATCAGGCCGCCACCTACTTTGAACGGCATCGTGATTCGGCAGGCTCTGAGGCTCAGCGTGAGGCTGATGTTGGCATTGCCTTTGTGACGTTGATGAGTGAGGCGAGCATTGCGACGGCCGATAGTGCAGCGAGTGGTGTTGATGAGCGTGCTGAGGTGATGATTTTAGCGTTGGCTGCAGTGCAGACTCTTGAAGGGCGTCTTGAGGCACTCGATGCGTTAAATAAGGCGATCTCAGAAGATTTAGAAAAGCGCGAAGAGGCGCTTAAGCGGCTTCGAGATTTGACGCTGGGCCAATAGTCGGAAGCGTTACAGTGAAGCACGACCCGGCATCGGGCGCGCTGGTCAAGCTGATCTCTCCACCTAACATTGCGCAAAAATCCTTAACGATTGATAACCCCAGGCCAGTGCCACCGTATTTCGTACCTGTTGTAGCCTCCGCCTGAACGAAGGTGTCAAAGACTCGCCCCTGTTGCTCGGCGGTCATGCCGATACCGTCATCAGTTACCGTCAATGTGAGTTGGTCTTGGCTGATCTCAGCAGCCACAACGATGGTACCGTTGTCGGTAAACTTACAGGCGTTGCTAAATAGGTTGGTCACAATTTGCTGCAACTTACCGGGGTCACTGTGCATGGTGTGGCCCTCAGCACCCACGAGATTGAGTTCTAGCGTATTTTTATGTTGTGACAACAAGGGCGATAGCGCGTCACACACCTGTAAGATATGCGCCGCTGGCTGAAAAGACTCCAGGTTGATCTGCATCTTTCCAGTTTCTATTTTAGACAGGTCAAGAATCTCGTTGATCAAACCAAGCAGCTGCCGTCCGGAAATAATAATGGTGCCTAGATCGTGTTGTACTTGTTCGCGGTTAACTTCTCCAGGGTCGCCGAGCTCGTCTTGCAACATCTCACTGTAGCCAATAATGGCGTTGAGAGGTGTCCTCAGTTCATGGCTAACATTGGCTAAAAACATTGATTTTGCAGCGTTCGCGGCATCGGCATCGGCTTTAGAGCTATTAACTTCTTCAATCGCCGTCGACAGCTTGCCAGACATGTCATTAAAGGTTCGTGCTAAATCCTGTATTTCACCGGCATCACGGTTCTCATCAATACGGTAGCTTAAGTCACCCGAGCCGAATCGTTGAACCCCGGTTTTTAGCCGCAAAAGGCTGGAGTTGGTTGATCGAATCAGCAATATAACGAGCAGCATGGTGACCGCGATAGTAGTAATAAAGCCGATAACGGTAATCTGATCTGTCAGCGTGATGGTGCCGTCAATGGTACGGGAACGCTCGATAGCAAGCGCTTCCTGGCGTTGCTCGAGTTCGTTGAGCTTTTGCCAGGTGTCGTTATATTGAACTGGTGATTCTACGGATGATTCGCTGCTTGAACGATTGTAGTTGTTATAGAAGGCCTGCCATTCATCAAGAAGTTGCGAACCGCTGTCAAACAGCCTGCGGTAGTAGTCCTCAGTCGACTCGCCTCCCAGTGCACCTAACTTTCCCAGTCTTTGCCGCAGGGTGTCGAGCTCGGCCGTCGCTGTTTCCCGTTCGGCATCTCCCAAAGGTTCGTCAGTGGTCTCTCGAAGCGTTGCTAATACAAGGGTTTGTTGACGAGCTGATTCGAGGCCTTGCTGAAGGTCGTTAACCAGTTGAGCCGCTACTGCGGCATCGCGATAAGCCACTAAACTCTCGCTGCGAGCAAAACTTCCCCACAGGTGGGTCGCCACGTTCACCACAAACAGTGTCAGAATCGCCATTGAAAACAGGTACAGGCGGGCTCTTAAGCTTAGTGATGTTTGGGAAAGCTTCATGCTGTGAGCAAGTTTTCTATTTTGATGACCAGCTCGGGGAAGTCGATAGGTTTTGTCGCATAATCTCGACACCCCGACGCCAGTGCTTGCTGCCGATCGCTCTCCATGGCGTGTGCTGTCAGGGCAATAATGGGAATGTCTTGAATGTCGGAATCTGAGCGAGCCTCCTTGACGACTGTCCAACCATCTTTGATGGGCAGATTGATATCTAATAAGACAAGGGCAGGTTTTACATCGCGCATTTTGTCGAGTGCTTCCTGACCATCAGCTGCGCAATCTAGGGTGTATCCGACTCTCTGTAGTCGGCGCTGTAGCATCTCGCGATTGACCTCGTTGTCCTCTACTAACAGTAAATGCCGGCTCATATTTGTTGTCATTGAATGCCTCCCAATACGGCGTGAACCCGAAGTTCTGCCTCAATGCCCTTCACAGATAGGGAGCGTGAGTTGCCGAACTTATAGTCACTTTCCAGCTTCTCATAGGTAGTCTGTGAGATGAGAATTTCGCCAGGCTTGGCAACATCTTCGATACGGGAGGTGACGTTCATGGCATGACCGACAAATCCATATTTTGAACGTCTTTCACTACCAATATTACCAGCGACCACCGATCCTGTGTTTAGGGCAATGGCCATTTCTACTTCGGGAAGGCCATCGGCACTGTTTGCGATATTGATGTCTGCCATCGCTTCTTGCATCACTAGGGCACAACGAACGGCTCGATCTGGATCATCGTCATTTCGGCGGGGAGCACCAAATACCGCGAGCACTGCATCGCCAAGAAATTCGTCGATAGTGCCACCAAATTCAAGGATAATTTCGGTCATACGGCCAAGGTAGCGATTGAGGAGTGTCACGACTTGTTGCGGTGGCAGGTGTTCTACAAGCGTCGTAAAGCCGCGAATATCAGACATCATGATTGTGACCTCACGAAGGTCACCACCAAGTTCCAGCCCCTCGGGTCGCTCGAGAATTTCGTCGACGATATCGTCCGACAGGTAGCGGCCAAAGGTGGCGCGAATAAATTGCTCTCGTCGCTCAAGCTGTTCACGGTAAAGCTCTTCTCGGTCATGCCAGCGCTTTCGTTCGATACCTGCGGAGATTCTGGCTTGCAGCAAGACGGGATTGAAAGGCTTTAGTAGGTAGTCGTCTGCGCCAGCCTCAATGCACATGACAATTTGGTCCATGTCTTGTTGCCCGCTGATCATCACCACCGGTGTTGCGCGCAGACGCTCGTCTTCTTTGAGACGCTTTAGCACCTCTGCCCCACCAATTCCTGGCATGACAAGGTCGAGCAGCACTACGTCGACCCCCATGGTATCGAGAAGTTCAAGCGCTTCTTCACCCGACTCGGCCGAAATGACCGTATGGCCGGTTTTCTGCAGCAGTCGTGATACCAACTCGCGATTCTCCGGGAGGTCGTCAACGGCAAGAATGACTCCGGGCTCCTCACTGGGTAGTAGGGTCACAGATTTCGTTGGTGTCGCTGATTCAGACGCAGGTTTCGGCTCATTTTTAGCTGCGGCCAATATTTGAAGCAAATGAGCTCTGACGGCGGCGGGTAGCACCTCGCTATCTTCCAGCAACATCTCGGAGTAGCCTCGAATTGCACCAATGATGTTGCGGCGATCATGACGGGCTTCAGGGGACGCTATTGCGACTTTCTCTTTCAGCTTTTGGCTGGCTCTGATTAGAGAAACTAGGTCATTTTTGACAACCTCGCTGGTTATAACGGGGTCGTAATATCTTTGTGGTCCCAGTTCTGCGACGGCAGCCAGCACTTTTAACGCCCATGGATCTTCAGTATTGGAGTGCTTAACCACCGTGCCACCTCGTTTTTGGTGAGCTCATTTCACGTCACATGATAAAGCTAGCGGCATTTCAATGCATTCCTGTGTCTTAGGGATGGTGGATTACTAACTGTTTGCGGTAATATTGCAACATTAAGCCGTTTTCAAGGAAAGAATATAAATGCTGAACCAAGTGGAAATCTTTCATGGACTCAACGACGGCGAGCTTCAAGCGCTGGAAAGTAGTTCGAGTACGCGCTCGTTCCCTAAAAATACCGTCGTGATTCATGAGAACGATCCTGCGGATTCACTTTTTGTGATCGAAAGTGGCAAGGTCAAAGTTTACTGCTCCGATAAGAACGGTAAAGAATTTATTATGAACACGTTAGGTCCCGGAGATTACTTCGGTGAGCTGGCCTTACTTGATGACTCAACGCGTTCGGCCTCAGTGCGCACAGTAGAGAAGTGTGAATTCCGTGTCGTCATGAAGGAAGACTTCAACGGCGTCCTCGACGAGCATCCCAACATTGCGCGCCAGCTAATTAGCAATTTGGCGGGTCGAGTCCGGAAGCTAACGGCCGATGTAAAGAGCCTGGCGCTGCAAGATGTGTATGGCAGGGTGGCCAATGTGCTGATGGACCTGTCTGAAGAGCGCGGTGACGGTACCTTGTACATACCCGAGAAGCTCACTCAGCAAGATATTGCTGACCGCGTGGGAGCATCCCGTGAAATGGTGGCTCGAATTCTTAAAGATCTGACGATCGGAGAATACATCCGCTTTGAAGGTCGCCATATTATTATCAATACTCGGCTACCCGCTAAGTACTGATTTTGGTCTAGTCTGACACCCCGTCTTTCGGGGTGTCCACGTCAATAACCTCTGCAGCAAGCTCGCCTTCAGCCAATCGTATTCGAAGCTCGGATTTAGCGGGTGCGTCTTTCGCGTTGCGAATGATTTGACCATCAGGCCCAGTAACGAGGGCGTATCCTCTCGCTAAGGTATTTTCTGGTCCCAGCGACCGCAATAGCTGTTCGTGTTGCGCTAGTGTCGTTCGAAACCTGCGCATGCTGCCTTGAACCAGTTGCTGCAATTCGCGCTTGCGTTGTGCAAGGAGTGACGCGTGATGCTCAATGCTTCGACCGGGGTGGCGCGATTCAACCTGCTTAGCGAGGTTCGTAAGCGTCGAGCGTTGAAACTTTAAACGGTTCTGCATTGATAGAGCGAGCTGCTGAATTCGACTGTCGAGTAACTGGCGCTGCTGTTTTAAAGTGGTTCCAGGGTGACGCAACCGGGCTCGCCAGTGCCCCAAGACTGCGCGTTCCTGTTTTAGGCGTCGAACCATGAGACCCTGCAGAATTCGTTGAGCATCATCAAGGCGTTGGCTCCACTCAGATTGGTCAAGACTGACCAGTTCGGCGGCAGCAGAGGGTGTTGCAGCGCGCTGGTCTGCCACAAAGTCTGAGATGCTGAAATCGACTTCATGGCCTACTGCAGAAACGGTGGGGAGGTCTGAATTTGCGATGGCCCTGGCAAGGGTCTCGTCATTGAATGCCCATAGGTCTTCTGCAGAGCCCCCGCCACGACCAATAATCAAAACATCCAGCGGCAGTGTATGTTGCTGATGCAAGGCATTAGCCTGATCAACGGCGCGGACTAATGCCCCCGGGGCATCTGTTCCCTGAACGGGTACTGGAAACAGGAAAATCTCCGTCATTGGGCTTCGACGCTCTAAAACCGCAAGGATGTCATGAAGCGCTGCGCCGCTCGCTGAAGTAATGACGCCAATACGCCTCGCACTATTGGGAACCGGCTGCTTGCGGTCGACGCCAAAAAGCCCCTCTTCGAAAAGTTTTGTTTTTAGTTTTTCAAAGGCCTGTTGCAGTGCGCCGTCGCCCGCGGGCTGTATGTGTTGCGCAATGAGCTGAAATTCCCCTCGATTGGTATACAGGCTCACTCTGGCCCTGATTTGAACGCGATCGCCCCTGCTGGGCTTAAAACGGAGTTTGGCATTAGCTGAGCGAAACATCGCGCAGCGCACCTGAGATTCGCTGTCTTTGAGGGTGAAATACCAGTGTCCTGAGCTCGCGGCGGTGAAATCGCTGATCTCACCCTCAACATCGACACGGGCAAAGTGACCCTCTAGAAGGCTTTTCGCGCGTTGGGTGAGCTCGCTGACGCTGATAGTCGTCGATTTTTCGTTGATATCGATCAAAGTTCTTATGCTCGACCTTATTTACCGAGTTTGGCTGCAAACGTTATACTACCCTGTTTACCAGACACCGGACCGTAATGTCCGGTTGCTATCGAGGATTTTATGCTGCGAATCGCCCAGGAAGCACTGACATTTGATGATGTACTTCTGCAGCCGGGTTACTCAGAGGTAACGGCGAAGGATGTGTCTCTTGCGACCCATCTGACCCGCAACATTGCCATGAATATTCCCCTGTTGTCAGCCGCCATGGATACCGTAACCGAAGCGCGCTTAGCCATTGCCCTGGCTCAGGACGGTGGGGTGGGTATCATTCATAAAAATATGACCGTCGCTGAGCAGGCCGACGAAGTCAGACGCGTCAAGAAATATGAGAGTGGGGTGGTTAAAGACCCCATTACCATTCAGGAAAGCGCGACCATTAACGAACTTTATGAGCTCACTCGTGCCTACGGTATTTCAGGCGTGCCTGTACTGCGAGGTAGTGATCTTGTGGGCATCGTCACCCGTAGGGATGTGCGCTTTGAAATCGATCTAACCAAGCCCATCTCCGCCATTATGACGCCGCGTGAGCGTTTGGTGACGGTTCGCGAGGGCGCACCCTCTGACGAAGTTCAGCAACTTCTGCATCAGCACCGTATTGAAAAAATCCTAGTGGTGAACGACGACTTTGACCTTTGCGGCATGATTACCGTCAAGGACTTCGACAAAGCGGAAAGCTTCCCTCTCGCTTGTAAAGATCATTTGGGGCGTTTGCGCGTGGGTGCGTCGGTGGGCACGAGCCCTGATACTGACGAACGCATTGAAGCCTTGGTAACTGCTGGAGTTGATGTGCTGGTGGTTGATACAGCCCATGGTCACTCCAAAAATGTGATCGAGCGGGTCCAATGGATTAAAAATCAGTATCGAGGCGTTGATGTTATTGGGGGCAACATTGCTACCGGTGAGGCGGCTCTGGCGCTTTACGAGGCGGGTGCCGACGGTGTGAAAGTGGGCATTGGCCCAGGCTCGATTTGCACCACTCGAATTGTTACAGGTACGGGGGTTCCGCAGATCACGGCAATCTCGAACGTTGCCGAGGCATTGGGGGACCGTGACATCCCCATTATTGCTGATGGCGGTATTCGTTTCTCAGGTGATATTGCTAAAGCTATCGTGGCGGGCGCGCACGCGGTCATGATGGGGTCTATGTTTGCCGGTACCGAAGAAGCGCCGGGTGAGGTAGAGCTTTATCAGGGTCGAACCTACAAGGCCTACCGTGGCATGGGCTCGATTGGGGCTATGGCGCAAAAACAAGGTTCCTCCGACCGGTATTTCCAAGACTCTAGTGTGGGTGCCGAGAAGCTTGTACCTGAGGGCATCGAGGGTCGCGTGCCATACAAAGGTCCTGTTTCCGCGATTATTCAGCAGCTAATGGGGGGCGTTCGCTCGGCCATGGGTTATGCGGGCTGTGCCGCTATCCCCGATATGCGCACCCGACCTACCTTTGTCCGTGTGACGACAGCTGGTATGTCAGAGTCGCACGTACATGACGTCTCCATTACCAAGGAAGCGCCCAACTACCCCGTTCGTTAAACGGTTCTGACCACGAGGCTTTTGTGACTGCAGATATTCATCAGCACCGCATTCTTATATTAGATTTTGGTTCGCAATACACCCAGCTGATCGCACGACGTGTTCGGGAAGCTGGGGTGTACAGTGAGATTTACGCCTGGGATATAACTGAGGCCGATATTCGCGCCTTTAATCCCAGTGGTATTGTGCTGTCGGGTGGACCCGAGTCGGTGACTGAGGCTGACTCTCCCAGAGCCCCCGAGGTAGTGTTTGAGCTGGAGGTACCAGTATTGGGCATCTGCTATGGCATGCAAACCATGGCCGTGCAAATGGGTGGGGAAGTTCAAGGTTCAGAAACGTCTGAGTTCGGCTACGCCCAGATACGACGCAGCGCAGACGGTGGGCTTCTTCAGGATATTAGCGATCATCATGATGACAGTGGTCAAGCACTGCTCGATGTCTGGATGAGCCACGGCGACAAGGTTGTTTCTTTACCGCCCAATTTCCAATGTATTGCTGAAACCGACAGCTGCCCTCTTGCGGGTATTGCTCATAACGCCAAGCCATGGTTCGGTATTCAGTTTCACCCTGAGGTGACCCACACGACGCAAGGCGAGCGAATCTTTGAGCATTTTGTCTTGGAGATTTGCGGCTGTGAGGCGCTTTGGACCCCCGCAAATATTGTAGAAGACGCCATACAGCGCGTGCGTACGCAGGTGGGCACCGATCGCGTACTACTGGGGTTGTCGGGCGGTGTCGATTCTTCCGTTGTGGCTGCAATGTTGCATCGTGCTATTGGTGATCAGCTCACTTGTGTGTTTGTAGATAACGGCTTGTTACGCCTCGATGAGGGCGAACAGGTGATGGCTATGTTTGCGCAAAATATGGGAGTGCGTGTGATCCGCGCCAATGCCGAAGCGCGCTTTCTAGGAAAGCTGAAAGGGGTGAGTGATCCCGAGGCTAAGCGCAAAGCTATTGGTAATACTTTCATTGAAGTCTTTGACGAAGAGGCGACGAAAATTACCGGTGTGAAGTGGCTTGCGCAGGGCACAATTTACCCCGATGTGATTGAGTCGGCTGGGTCAAAAACTGGCAAGGCTCACGTTATCAAGTCACATCACAATGTGGGTGGACTCCCTGACGACATGGCCCTTGAACTCGTAGAGCCCCTGCGCGAATTGTTTAAAGATGAGGTTCGTCGTATTGGGCTAGAGCTGGGCTTACCTAAAGACATGGTCTTTCGCCATCCTTTCCCCGGGCCTGGTTTGGGTGTGCGCATTCTGGGGGAAGTGAAAAAAGAATACGCCGACTTACTGCGCCAAGCTGATGCAATTTTTATCGAAGAGTTGCACCGGTCGGGGTGGTACGACAAAACCAGTCAAGCCTTTGCGGTTTTTCTACCTGTGAAATCTGTGGGAGTCGTGGGCGATGGTCGCCGCTATGAATACGTTATCGCGATTCGTGCAGTGCAAACCGTTGATTTCATGACCGCGCGCTGGGCACATCTGCCCTATGAGTTACTAGAGGTTGTTTCCAATCGCATCATCAATGAGATCTCGGGTATTTCCAGAGTCACCTACGATATTTCAGGGAAGCCACCAGCCACTATTGAGTGGGAATGATGATGGGCGCTGCAATTTCAAAATGTCACTGTGGTTCAGTCGAACTTGAATTAACTTTACCAAATGGGCTTGAAAATCTTCGAAGGTGTAATTGTTCAATTTGTAGCAGAAGGAATGCGGTAGTTGCCTCAGTTACCATCGACAATTTGAAAGTAGTGAAGGGTTCAGCTGAGTTAAAGCAATACACTTTTAATACTCACACAGCTAAACACTATTTCTGTTCAATATGCGGTATTTACACTCATCATCAGAGGCGTTCAGTTCCATCAGAATATGGCTTCAACATTGCTTGTGTTGAAGGTATCAAAATTGAAGATTATTTGAACATCGAGTACTTAGATGGAAGAGACGCTCATCCAAAAGATATTCAATGAGCGTTGCAATTTTTGTAACGCAGCATCTGATAAAGTTTTAATATTCTAGAGTTTTTCTAAAACTACTGTTGAGTGAAACTAGGCTAGTAACCCCCAATCCCTGTTCTGCCGATTTTTACCCCCCATAACCTGCTTCTAACTTTTTCGGTTACCGATACCGTAGGGTTCTTTTGGCGTCAAATTTCCTCAAAGTCTCCGTGCCGACCTAAACCGCCGGTGAAGCGAGCCGCGCCGTCGAAGCCTTCATTACTAACTGCTGCTAGGCCATTGGCCCATTCAATTTTTAGCGCTTCTCGCACGGTGAGGCCATGGGTTTCGACGATCGAACGACGGTCGGCCAACATGGCTTGTTGAGGAAATTTGGCAATTTCATGCGCCATAGCTTCAGCGGCTCCAAGCGCTTCACCCTCGGCAACCACTTTTTCACACAGGCCAATGCGGTAGCATTCATCGGCTGGTACTTTGCGGCCTGTCATGGCGATTTCCAAGGCTTTCCCCTGACCCACCAGGCGTGGCAAGCGAACGGCCCCTCCATCTTGAAGTGGGATGCCCCAGCGTCGGCAAAAAACACCAAAGTAGGCAGCCTCCGACATCACCCTGATGTCACACCACATCGCCAGCTCCATACCCCCTGCAACCGCCGGCCCCTCTACGGCTGCAATGACAGGCTTTGTTAACTCCATTCGAGTGGGTCCAAGGCTGCCGCGCGGTGCCGGGGCTGACCCGATTGGAAAATCAAATTCACGGATGTTCGCGCGTTCATCTGCTGACATTGAGGCGGCGTACTTGAGGTCCCATCCGGCGCAAAAACTGCCACCAGCCCCCCACAGCACCCCAACCCTGGCATCGCTTTTTTCAAAGGCCTCAAAAGCCTCAACTAGCGCATCAGCAGAATCAGGATCCATGGCATTTTTGGCTTCAGGTCGATCGTGAATGATCGTCCAAACGTTGGAGTTTTTTTCGATCCTAACAGCCATATTTTCTTCCTTTAAATCGGCATCTTTATCTGATGAGGGGTCCACATAATCTAAGCAAGGTATCGAAATGTTATAATTTTTTGAAGATGTTTCATGTGGGTGATGCATGCTTTTAGCTTCAATCTCGAATTTTTCTGTGTAAATATCAATGTAAATCACAAATTATCGAGTCATGGTCTATGGCCTTGGTTCGGGTGCCATACTTGACAGTGAGTGTCGGTCATAGCTTCCCTAGGCAGACAAATGGCTGTCCATTGGCGCAAAGGTGCGCGTTTGAGCGCCGGTGGTACACCACTACGTAATTAAGGAGTGAGGACATTGAAAGCGATCAGTCTTGTCGTAGTAGCTCTATTGGTTGTCACTTCAATCATTATCTATCAGCGCGCTAACATCCTCATTTATTCGATGACCTCAACAGAATTACCCCAGCTACTCGATCCGCGTGATGAGGGAGATGGGGCTGTTTGGTTCGATGATTACTACACGATTCACAAAATTGATGAAAGGACATTTGCGATAGGTGAGACGAGATATTATCAGCTCAACTTTAATTACTTGATACTGGGTGACAGCAGGGCTGTTGTCTTCGATGCGGGTACCGGTCAGCGCGATATTGGTGCGGTCGTCGCGAGCCTAACGGATCTTCCGATAACGTTTATCCCTTCACATTTACATTACGATCATATTGGCAATGATGTGGTGTTTGATCGCACGGCACTTGTTGACCTGCCACACCTGAGAGCGCGAGCGGAAAATAGTAAGTTGCAGCTGACTCGATTTGAGCACTTGGGTGAGGTCGAGGGCTATCCACTGCCTGAATTGACGGTAAGTGAATGGTTGAAGCCCAATGAAACGATCGACTTAGGTGGTCGCCCTCTGAGAGTGCTCTACACACCGGGGCATACGCAGGATTCAATTTCGTTGTTCGATCAGGAAGCAGGCTACTTATTTGCTGGAGATTTTTTGTATCCGGGGCAACTGTATGGATTTCTTCCAAACAGCAATATGGGCGATTATTTGCAGGGTGCGCAAACCATTGATTCTGTTAGCGGTATCGATCTTCGGGTATTTGGAGCGCATAGAGATGACGCTTTGGGCGTTCCTGAGCTCACTTTTGAAACCGTTGTTCAGCTTCAGGATGCACTGGAGGCTATTCAGTCAGGGGCATTAAAATCCAATGGAATGTATCCCGTCGCTTATACCGTAAGTGAGCGTGTTCAGCTCCTGTCCGAGCCGAAGTGGTTACAGAAGTGGAAGCCTACCTATCCCGAGCTGAATGTGGGCAAGAAGTCAGATTAGAAACGGCGAAAAGGTCGCGTTTAACAGGTGAGTGGGTGTGAAAGTTGCTTGGGACACTGGGCAGTTTAGGCGGCTTGGCGAAACAGATACAAAGAACAGAGATCTTACTTTTGGCATCAGCGTTTGTAGCACTTGCCGCATTTTTACCACATAGGAGACGCTGAATGGGCCGTGTGGCAGGGTGTAAAGCTTTTTTGGTTGGCGCTGTGTTGTTGGCTGGCTCTCAGGTCAGTGGCGCTACTTTAACCGTCGTCATCAGTGACTTTCACTCGGATGTCGGTGCGCTCAACATCGGAATTTATGACAACAAGAATGACTGGCTGGGCGGCAGTACGGTGCAGAAGCGTAGCCTGACCGTGCGAGAACACAATGTGGGCGGTGTGGTTACGACAAGCTTTGACGTTGAACCCGGAGAATATGCGATCTCGGTTCATCATGATGACAATGATAACGGCAAGATGGACACCAACTTCATCGGTATACCTAAAGAGCCCACGGGCTCGTCCAACGGTGCTATCCCCAAGTTTGGTCCCCCAAAGTATAAAGACGCCGCGTTTCGTGTGGGTGATGAAGATTTGGAAATACCCATAAAATTGCTTGATTGAGGTAAGCGCTGCCGGTGGTCGTCTTTGGTGCACGTAAAAGGCTTTGGTCATGCACGGTATTTTTTCAAGCGGTCCGACGGTTGAGATGAGCTCAAACTTTTAACTAAGGATAACCCTTGAGTACAGGCCCGCAAGATCAGCCAAAAATGGATATATCGAGCCGGCTTAAAAGTATAGACTCCCACAATGGAACCTAACTTTGAAGCATTTCAGCTGATAGGCGAGATTGCCCTTGGTATTATCGGCTTTTCTGCCATTTTGATTGGTCTAAGTAGAACCTCCGAAGGGTTTTCCGCGCCAGATAACTTCAGAGTGCAGCTGTTAACGTATTCCGCCTTTGGCGCAATGTTTGGATCTGTCATTCCATTCGCCATATTCAGTGGGAACAACTTTGAAGTTGCATGGTTGATTTGTTTTTGGATTATGAGCACGTACGCTGTAGTAGGGTTGATAATCTTTCCACGAAAAATGCTTCTTCTTCGATCATTGGGACATAAGGATATTTTCCCAATTAAGTTGTATTTATTTCAGACAGGACTTCTTGCAACTATATTTGTGCTGTCGTTAGTTATGATCACTAGTCCCTTATTTGAGCCGATCCAAATATATGTCGTTTGCTTAATGTTATACCTAGTGCAAAGTTCTGTGGCTTTCATTAGAACCATGTTTTTTAGGGTAAATTGAGCGGCTTCAACTCGGTATGCTAGGCGGAGCCAGAACGTGACCTGGCATGCAATGCTGCCGCTCGTCTTAGTTGAAGCGATCGAGCCCCAGACTGCCAGACCCGAGTAAATTCCATCTCTAGCAGTGTATTAATAGCAGAGGCATTGGTGGAGACGGAAATTGATTCGGTTAAAAATTGGTGAATGGAATTTGAGCCAATGAAGGTCCTTAAGAAAGTCATAGCCTCTTGGAGAGCATGCTTAGTGTTGTTAATTGGTAACCGCGGTATCACTTGTGTTGCAGTTTTGATGCTTTCTTTGAATGTTATTGGTGCTTCAGATTCTGCCCTGCATTTGCGGGATATCAGCAAGCAAGAGCTTTTTTTGAGGCACCCAACCTTTGAAGAAAATTATAATCGGTACGAGGTACTCGACAGTGCTGAGAGGATGCCTGCCGATGTCAGCCTGCTGATATTTTTTGGAACTTGGTGCCACGACAGCCAGCGTGAGGTACCAAGAATGCTGAAAATTTTGGAGGCTGTTGGCGTCCCTGAAGACAATATTCAAATGGTGCCCCTGGATTTTTCTAAAACAGACCCGGGGGGCCTCGCCGTAGCTAATGGCGTTGAGTTTACCCCTACCTTTATTTTTTTCCGGGAACAAGAAGAGGTTGGCAGAATTATAGAAAAGCCTGCCACAACCCTCGAAGATGCAATGGTTGAGTTGCTGAATGAATAATAGGTAAGTCAGCCGTCCGTGCTACGAAGTTTTTAACACGCTGTGGTTTTACGCTGCATCATCTTGCACTGCCACTTTCGCGGCTGGTAAAGCCAATCGAACATTGAGTTGGAGAGTTTTCAAAATTGCCCCAAGAAAATAGCACGTCGCAATTTCAAGGAAAGACCGCAATTATCAGTGGAGGGGCCGAGGGTATCGGTCTTTCTATTGCAAAGGCCTTAGGCGAGCAACAGATGAATGTTGTCTTGGCAGATATTGATAAAGACAATCTGGAGCGCGCGCGATTAGAGCTGCAGTCACTTGGGGTACCCGTACTGGCAGTGTCTTTGGACGTGGCTGATGAAGGGCAGTGGCAATTAGCTGCCGAGGCGGCCGTAGAGCGCTTTGGCAAAATTCATATGGTGGTCAATAACGCCGGTGTAGGTGGTGATTCTGGGCCGATAGAAAGCCAGGAAAAAGAGGGTTGGCAGTGGGCGCTCGACGTTAACCTAATGGGAGTGGTCTACGGTGCTAAGGTTGTCGTGCCCCTGATTAAAGAGCACGGTGAGGGCGGATGGATTATCAATGTCGCGTCGATGGCGGGCATGGGCGGCGTTCCCTACAGTGGCGCCTACAATGCGACTAAGGCGGCCGTTGTTGCCTTATCTGAGGCCTGGTCCGAAGAATTAAAGTCCAAGAGCGTTCATGTGGCTGTGCTGTGCCCGGCGTTTGTCCAGACACGCATCTACGATTCAGAAAGAAATCGCCCGGCGCAATATAAATCCAAAACGCTTAGTCCCGGAGACGAAAGCAGCTTCTCGAAGAGGGCGCGGGAAATGGTTCAAAACGGTATAGATGTGGCGCTGGTCGGCAAGCGGGTTGTTGAGGCGCTTAACGACGGCGAGCTCTATATTTTCACCCATCCAAATTACCGACAAGTGGTGCAGTATCGGTCTGCGCGCATTGATCAGGCCTTTGTTAATGCGGGTAAAAGTCCCTTGTTACAGCACCTGGTAGATCAGAAGCTCGATATGCTGTGACAAGGGGAGCCGGGCACGGCTGTTTTTTGCTCACGCGCATAGATGAAGAGCTGCGATTCTGGGCGCCTGTGGCAAGCTCTGCACGCGACGCGTTTTGTGTAACTTGGTTAGAATCAAGTTTGCGAGTGCGTTATCTAATGATGAATTTTTTGGCTCTAGTATCTAGCCTACTCGACTATCTTTAGAAATCGATTGCATCAGCTCTTTGTTTTCGGTGCTCCATTTGCACAGTGACTCCATCACTGGCATGAAGGATTGCCCGAAGTCGGTCAGGGAGTATTCAACCTTTGGTGGAATCACTTCGTAAACTTTTCGATTTATTAAACAGTCGCGCTCCATTTCGCGCAGCTGTTTGGTCAGCATTTGCTGGGTAATCGGCGCGAGGATTCGTTTCAGTTCCCCAAAGCGCACCGGTTCTAGCCTTAGATTATAGATGATCGCTATCTTCCACTTACCGCCGATTAGGCTCAGGGCGGTGCTCACAGGACTTTTGCATTCGCTCATGGTGTGCGCTTCTGTATTGGTATGATTTTATTGCCTACTTGAATAAAAATACTAACAACCAATATCATACCTAAAGTTTGGGGTCGACCCAATACCAACGCCATTTCTAGTACCTGTCACTTAAGAGAGAGAGACTCCATGTCAGCGAATAGCTCGAGAGAAATACGTTCCACAGTCACCAGTGAAGGGACATTAGAACTGTCCATCGCAGTCCAAGAACGCCCTGTCCCGGGTGATAATGAGGTGCTTCTCGAGGTAGGGGCGGCTCCTATAAACCCCTCTGATCTGGCGCTTCTGATCAGCTTTGCCGCTAACCTAGACACACTGTCGGTCTCTGGCTCGGGTGATCAAACCGTGACTTCCATGGAATTGCACCCGGCGATGATGGGTGCGCTGAAGCCCCGCATGGGTGAATCTATGTCGGTGGGGAACGAAGGTGGTGGCGTTGTTGTTGACGCAGGTGTTAATGCCAAGCACTTGATCGGTAAAACCGTTGGGGCCGCAGGGGGCGCTATGTATAGCGAGTACCGCTGCTTACCAGCACATAGCTGTCTAGTAATGAATGAAGGCACCACCCCGACTGAAGCGGCGTCTTCTTTTGTAAACCCACTGACTGCTTTGGCCTTTATTGAAACCATGCGGTTGGAAAATCACAGCGCGATTCTCAACACTGCTGCTGCCTCAAATCTGGGCCAAATGTTGGTGAAGATCTGTCAGGAAGATGGGGTCCCCCTCATTAACGTAGTGAGAAAGCCTGAGCAGGTAGAAGTGCTTAAAAAGCTGGGAGCAGAATACATTTGCGATACCAGTGCCGATAGTTTTATGGCTGATCTCGTAGATGCGCTGGTTGCAACGGGCGCGACGTTAGGGTTCGATGCCACCGGTGGTGGCAATGGCGGAAAGCTGCCGGGCCAAATACTGGCAGCGATGGAGATTGCAGCCAATAAGACAGCGACGGAGTACAGCCGTTACGGTTCTGATATTTACAAGCAGGTGTACATTTACGGTGGCCTAGATATGTCGCCGACTATTTTAAATCGCTCCTTTGGTTTGCAGTGGGGTCTCGGGGGTTGGTTATTGACACCAATGATTGGCCGTATCGGTATGGAGAGGTTCCAGCAGATGCGTGAGCGAGTGGCACGTGATATCAACACCACCTTTGCCAGCCATTACACACAGGAAATTTCCCTAGCAGAAATGATGCAGCCGGAAATTATTCGAGGCTACGCAAAGCAAGCTACGGGCGAGAAGTATCTCGTAAACCCTCAAAGGTAGGGGTTTAGTTCCCGTTTGAGCATAACCTAGCTCGGAGGGAGGGGTTGGGAGGTAATCTTGGGTAGACTGTGCTCACTGGTCGGTTGTAGCATCAGCGAGTCACCCCAAATACCTTCCTGGCCACGACGTACGTTCTTATGAAAAAAGAAGAAGATAGTCGAGAAAAAAGCCTTCAAGCGTTGACGGCCATATTTCAACGGGGTGATTTCGGTCTCGCAATAACAGAGGCCAAGAAAGTAATAAAAGATCACCAGAGTGCAACCGCCGTCAACATCCTGGCACTAGCGCATAAGCGACTTGGCGAAATTGATCGGTCAATCGAGATTTATGAAAACCTTCTGACCAACAATCCAAGCAACACCATGTTTTTAGCAAATTTAGGCAATATTTATTCCGACCAAGGGCGCTTGACAAAGGCTCGAGAGCTTTTCGAAAAAGTTTTGAGTGTTGATGCCAATCACATTAACGCCTACTTAGGATTGGGCAACGTGTATGTGATGCAAGCGAAAAATGATTTGGCCCTCCGACTTTACGAAAAGATGCAGACGGAGGTGAGAGACATACCTATAGAGCAGCTTCAAAAAATTAACTACAGAGTGGCTGAGATTTATAGAAAAGGCGGTGAGGAGCATTTCGATGCTGCCATCAAGCATTACGGGTTGAGTAATGAGCGCCTTAGCCTGTCCCATCGTTTGGAATGCATATACCGATCGAAAATCGAGGCGGTCTACGTTCAAGAAGCGGCGGCGCTGAGTGAGCTGGGGCACATTGACCCACTAATAGCGACGGTTCAAACCCATGCGTCGATCCGATATGGTTTTCAGGACAGAAATGCCTTTTGCACCGATTCATTTCGCTATATCAGCCAGTCAAAGCTTTCCGCCTCAGAAGGATTTGACCGTGGCCTGATAGATAGGTTACTTGCGCTTGCGCATGAGCTTGAATCCTCACCGCAGGCTTTAATTGATAAGGGTGGCCAGTCAGCGGGTAATTTATTCCTACTGAATGATCCTGATATTAATAAGATCAAGGGCATTATTGAGTCGAGAATCACGCATTACAGAGAAAAATACCTGCAATCTCAGGCCGGGCTCATATCGAAGTGGCCGTCGCAGACGACGCTGCATGGCTGGTTCATTGATTTAAAAAAGGGTGGCAGCTTAGGTTCGCATATGCACAAGGAGGGGTGGTTGAGCGGAAGTCTCTACCTGAAGTTAAGCAAGCCTGAAGGCTCTAGTGAAGGAAATATCATTTTTGATCTTGATGGAGGGAGTTATCCTACCGACGGCAGGGTTTTTCCGAGTAAAGAACTCAATATTGAAGAGGGCGACATTGTGCTTTTCCCCTCCTCGATTTTTCATAAAACGGTACCTTTTAATGCCACAGAGCGGAGAGTGACGCTCGCGTTTGATATCAAACCAAACCTTCTGGTTCGCTCTTAAATAATCGTTTAGTTTCTATATTGCGTGTATGACCTTTCACTCGTTTTTTCCGGCGGATCTGCTGGATCGTCTTACAAGTGGAGCGGCTTGATTTTGCTTGGTTCAGTCCCAAGAACGCATGTGGCTGCGAGTAGCAGAATAAAGCCGTGGGCGGCCATGCTGCCTTTATGTGGTCAAGCCTGTGGAAATTGCTAAATTCACATTGGATACTGGCTATGCAGAAAAAGGTTGGTCTCAGTGATGTTGTTTAAGAGTCCTTCAGTAGAGCTCAAGGCAAAATATTTTTCGTTGGTGGAAACTGAAGAAGATCATTTTGCAGCGTTGTACGACGTCGCCCGTGACCCGAATATTTGGACGCAGCATCCAGCAAGCGATCGCTGGAAACGGCCCGTGTTTTATGAGTTTTTTCAGCTTGCCCTTCAAAATGAATTGGGTTGTTTTACGATTGCAGATTCTCGGACGAGCAAAGTTATCGGCTCCACGCGATTTTACGCCCACGACCCATTAGATGTATCCGTTCGATTGGGCTACACCTTTCTGGCTAGACAGTACTGGGGCACCGGGGCTAACCAATTGATAAAAAGAGTGTTGCTCGACTATAGCTTTAAATACGTTGAGTCCGTCTATTTTGATATTGGCGAATCTAACTTGCGGTCTATCAAGGCAACAGAAAAATTGGGTGCTGTCTTTTGGCAGAAGGCAGAAGAGGGCAAGTCGGTATATTTGCTGTCGAGAGCCGCATTTCTCTCGAGGCGGCCATCTCTGGTCAGTGTTTGACCGGCTTATGCTGCTGGCAAAGGTATTGACCCAAAAAATGGCAGGTCAAATGGGGTATTGGCACGAACCAAAGTTTTTACCCGGCTCTGTGTTTAGAAACGGCACTATAAAAGACGGCCTTTCTAAAACTTGGGTCCTCAGCTATGGCTTTTGGCATTACTCAATCTTGCTGCAACCGTATTGTCTGGGCAGGCGTGGCAAGTTCAACGCCAGCCTGTGTTAGACGGTCTTGGACTGATTGGTTAATTGCAAACTTGTAGTAAAAGTACTGCGCAGTTGGCACCCAAATTCTGCCAGTGATCTCGACACCTAAGGCACTGAGCTGGCTCACTCCAAAAAGAGCCCTAGTGTTATTACCAAGGCCGTCAATTGCTAACACCGCCTGAAGACTGTCATCAATCACGTCTTGAATATTGCTGTTCGAACAGACGAAGAAATGAGTCTCTACCAGTGACATCGCGCCGGAGTTATGAATAATTTCGCCGACGATGTGTCGGTTAGGAATGGTTATCCGCACATCATCTTCATCTATCAATATGGTGGTAGACAGCGTGATGTCCTGAACGATACCGCTAACGCCTTGTACGAGAACCGTGTCGCCCACAATAAAGGGACGGGTCAGAATGATATTGAGTCCCGCCCCATAGTTTGAAAGCAGCCCTTGCAACGCTAGGCCGGCACCCAGAGATAAGGCGCCAATTGCCGCCACAAAAGGCGTCACACTGATCCCTAAGTTCCCCAAGGCAATGATACCCACCATGAGAATAAACAGCAGTTTTACAACGTTCGCTATGAACTTGCTGAGGGTGACGTCGAGGCCCTTTGACTGACAAAATCTGAATAGCCAGTTTGAAACTTTACTGGCTACGACAATTCCGACGACGAAGACAAGGATCGCACCGACGATTTGAAAGCTGTAGTTAACGAGGAACGTGAAGACCAGATCATAGATCGCAGAGGCTTGTGCTAATTCTTCTTCCATGTTGAAGATCTCCATTACAGCCTTATTCCATAAGGCGAAGCGGTTCAGTTTAAGTTCAAGGGTAATAACGGCGATAGCCCACTCCCACCACTGTACGATACCTGCGGAAACTTTTTTTAAAAATGCCAAAGACACACGTGGTGAAGCGCATAAGGTCAGAATACAAAAGCGCGGTGTCAATCGGACTTAGAGGCATCCAAGCCAGGTTTCTGCACTTCAGATATCCGCCTTAAACTTCATGGCAGTGACTGGCTGCAAGAATAGGGTGGCGGCAAATATCGGCTTGTGCGTGGAAATAGGGGAGGGTTTTCCCCTCCCGTTACGTTGACATCTAGGGCAGCTGAAACAAGTCATCTACTGTGCATTTTAGCGTTTGAGAGATTTTTAGGGCGAGCACCGTCGAAGGTACATAGATGCCGTTCTCAATCGCATTAATGCTCTTTCTGGAGACGCCGGCACTGTCAGAGAGTTGTTGCTGAGTGAAGCCTGCAGCTTTTCTCAATTGCTCAAGATTGTTTAGCAAATTTTTGTGGTGTTTTCCCAACGCCTAGTCGCCTTCGAACCGTTCCACGGCGTTGGTAATCTCCTGGCCAGTGTTGGGGTATAGGTAGCCCGCAATGAGCGTGCCCAGACCGATGACACCCACTAAAAGCCCAACACCCTTAAACAGTGCGCCTAGCGCTGTTACTCCCAAAAGGTACAAGCCAATACCAACGAATATGGTGATAACGCCGCCTCTCCGGTAGTCGATGGGCTCTTTTTTTCGCTCATCGAAAAGCGTTAATAATTTTTCGGTGTTTGCTGGATCGTCCATGTGTTTGGCGATTTCTACTACGGCATCTCGTTTGCCCTTTGCATCGTAGTAGAGCCAAACGAAAACGGAGACTGGAATAATGATACCTGTGAGTATCCCTAAGATGGGGATTAATGATTCCACGTGATAACGCGTCCTTTTGCATGTAACGTTTACGTATCATATCAGGATTTCCTAAAAAGAGAAGTAAAGGTTACCTTTCATCATCGTAATGCCGTGACGCCTGTTTTTAAGCATTTGCCGATTAGTGTTGTTATTTTGGTTTTTGGGACTGGTGACAGTTGCCTTTCTGGGTTGTTAAAGTCTTGACCAAGGAAGTGAAATCACTGGATATAAATGCTTTGACATGAGGCAGGTCAATTATTATGAAAGTTCGTTTATGGTTGTTTCTTCTGATGTCGTCGATTTTTGTACTGGCTTGCTCACAGGATCAGCAGAAGGGGCGATTAAGTTGGGTGTCTTCGCTGTTTACCGGTGCTGAACAGGCTCAAAATTTTGATAGGGCCTACAGCGTGTTTCCAACAAGCCGTTTACGTGCTGCAACCACCCCAAGGGCTTTTCAAGTTGGATCTCCTGTAACACTGCCTAAAAGTTTTGATTTTTCCGGTCAGCAGGTTCAGGTCGATGAGTTTCTCGAACGTACCGATACCAGTGCGCTTCTCATTCTTAAGGAAGGCCAAATAGCCTACGAGAGTTATTGGTTAACTGGAGGGCCAGATGTTCAGTGGATTTCCATGTCAGTAGCTAAAAGCTTCATTTCAGCTCTGGTAGGTATTGCTGTGAATCAGGGTTTTATAGAGAGTATAGAAGACCCTGTTACTAAATATGTTCCGCAGCTGAATGGGTCTGCCTATAACAATGTATCGATTAAAAATATTTTGCAAATGTCCTCCGGTGCTTCATGGAATGAGGACTATGGCGATCCCGAATCAGATATAAATCGATCTGCCAGAATCCTTGCGGTGGGAGGTTCCTTAGATGAGTTTTCTGCAAGCCTCGTCAATGAGTTGGAGCCTGGCACTTACAATCGGTACAACTCTACGGATACTCAGGTCTTGGGTATGTTACTGCGTGAAGTTGCAGGAACCTCTGTGAGTGAATATATGCAACAACAACTTTGGGATCCTATGGGTGCTGAAAGCGACGCTTTCTGGTTGCTCGATTCGGAGGGCGTAGAGATGGCTTATGGCGGCCTTAATGCAACAGCACGGGACTACGCCAAGCTGGGGGAGCTATATCGCCAAAAGGGTAAGGTAAACGGCCGGGAGGTAGTGCCAAGTTCGTGGATTCAGGCGTCTATCACGCCAGACGCCCCGCACCTGCTACCTGGCGATAATCCACTGTCTGATTTCCCCCTAGGGTATGGGTATCAGTGGTGGATCCCGGACACTAGTGGTGATTATTCTGCGATTGGAGTTTACAACCAGTTTATCTATGTGGCTCCAAAGCGTGGCATGGTGATTGTGAAGCTCTCGGCTAATTCTGCTTATGGTTTGAGTGAAGAAGCGAGCGCTCAAAGTGAATTTGAGAGCCTTGCTTTTTTTAAAGCTTTAACGAGGTAAAAAGTGCGCTGCAAATGCGTTTCGGAAAGAGTACCAAGCTAATCGCTGGGTGAAGGAACCTAGAGTCACGTTGCTGGTTGTGCAATTTTTGAAAATATTGGCAAAGATATTTGCCCTCAGGTTGGGCAGGCTAGCAGCATTTATCATGCACTCATCTATTCATTATCATCGATACGGGTGAAAGATATACCAAAAGGGCTTTGTGGCACCTTCAAGTGTTAATGCATCTGTTGCGCATGCGGTAAACAGGGTAGAAGCGAACGTGGCATGACCCCGAGGCTAAAAAAATTCAAGGATCCTGTTGTGGCGAACTTGCAGGTTATCGCCAATTTTCGGTGCAGATAACGTAACCTAAAAGTGAGAAAGTGTAGGGCTTAGTTTGTTGGATACCTCCAGCACTTGCGGCACAAATTTACAAACAAGGCTAAAGGTCGTCGACAAGCGCAGTGTGTCTTATTAGGAATGGGTTCGACTTTTATGACTGATTTGAAATTATTTTATGATGGCAGCTGTTTGTTTTGCCGAAACTTTGCGCTGGTATCAAAACTCAAATCCCAAGCCCGTGTTGAACTCATCGATTTGCGAGAACATCCCAATCTTCAACGTGCTTTTCTTGCTGAGGGCATCAATATTGACCGCACATTTGTTGTTGAAGCTAATGCGCAGCGTCTTTTCGAAAATGCAGCGATGAGTTATCTACTAGTGCAGCTCGGTTATAAGCGAGTAGCAGGATTGTTTGATGCAGCCATAGTGGGGCCCGCGCTGTACAAGACGTTGGTTTTTCTTCGTCGCATCTATTTATTTATTGCGCGCAAACAGCCCTTTAAACGCGACGTGTAGCAATCGTTACGCTTCCGTTCAGTAAGCCTTGACTGAAAAATCTCAGCTGTTAATCGTGGGCAGATTTGCAGTAAAGCGCGCTGCTTTGGTGACTCAGCGGCGACAAATAACGTGCATTTTTGTATAGCCCTTCACAAAGCTCGAGAAATTTCTGAGCGGCTCTTCGATTACTTCTATCTTGGAAAATCGCTTCAGCATTTCATCCCATAAAATCTGTAATTGCAGCTCAGCCAAGCGATTACCAAAGCAGCGGTGAATGCCGAAGCCAAAAGAGATGTGGTTTCGCGCGTTGTCGCGGTCAAAGATTAATTCATCGGGTCTTTCAAATTTTCGTTCATCACGATTCCCCGACGCATACCACATGGCCACTTTGTCACCGCGTTTTATCGTTTTTCCGTGTAGTTCAACATCCTCAAGGGCCGTTCGTCGCATATAGGCTAGCGGGGTTTGCCAGCGAATAATCTCTGCGACGGTATTGGGAATAAGATCTCGGTTGGCGCGCACCTTTTCCCACTCTGCAGGAAACAGGTGAGAGCCATAAACAGAGCCAGACATCGAGTTTCGGGTCGTATCGTTACCACCAACAATAAGTAGGACTAAATTCCCCAGATACTCCATGGTATCCATGTTTCGGGTTTCCTCACCGTTTGCCAGTAGCGTGATCAGATCATGGCCATCGCCACCAACTCTTTGCTGCCACAAATTCATGAAATACTCGACGCATTCCATCAGCTCTGCACGGCGCTGCTCTTCGCTTTCAACAATGCCTGTTTCCGGCCCTGCAGTAGCGACGTCAGACCAGCGAGTTAATTTTCGCCGATCTTCAAAAGGAAAATCGAACAAAGTCGCGAGCATCATTGTGGTGAGTTCAATAGACACTGTGTCGACCCAGTCGAACTCTTCGTCGAAAGGAACGCGATCGAGAACAAACTGGGTCCTTTCGCGGATGAGCTCAGACATCCTTGCGAGACTGGGTGATGAAACCACGGGCCCCACCGTTCGTCGCTGTACATCGTGTTTGGGCTGGTCCATGGCAATGAACATGGGTAGTGGAAAGTCCTTACCGGGGTTCGGCAAGGCAATAGCTGGTTCTGAGGAGAAGCGATGGTGGTCGGTATCAATAGCCATGATGTCCTCAAAGCGCGTCACAGACCAATACGGACCGACAGGTTCATCATCGGGGGTACGTGCGGCTGAATCCCATCCGGCTCGGCAATAATGCAGCGGGTCCTCGTCTCTCAGGCGTTTAAAAACCGCCCACATTTCCTCACTCGGCCACAACCGAGGATGAGAAACATCGATATCTTCCAGTGGGGTGTTGTAGGCGTAGTCATGGCCAGACTTAAAGACATCACTCATAGCTTGATTCACAGAGAACTCCCCGCGGCTAGCACGCACACAGAGTAGAGCATATTGCTGACGTCCGCGGCCGCTTTTAATTATTAGGTGTTAATTCTGGCCTCATCATATGCCGAATGATTGGTTGAAGGCGAGCGCCAATATCGGCGACTGGCGGCGGAGTCATTAATTGTTCCCGAGTGATGTTACATTTTCATGGGCTGGGTCAGGCTTTGTCGATAATATGCTGTCTTAATGTCCCTAGGTCTTGCCCGTAACGCCCTAGAGCAGAGCTATCGATGCTTCATTTTAACGTTCGGATTTAGGGTTATGAGTGCAGCGCTTCAGGTCTTACAGACAACCTTTGGGTTTTCGTATTTTCGCGAGCCTCAGCAGGCTATTGTCGAAGCGATTATTGCTGGTGATGACGCGTTTGTTTTAATGCCAACCGGCGGGGGTAAATCACTTTGTTACCAGATTCCAGCCTTAGTTCGCCCCGGCTGTGGCATTGTTATTTCGCCTCTCATTGCGTTGATGCAAGATCAGGTCTCGGCCATGCAGCAGTTGGGTGTGCGGGCTAGTTTCCTAAACTCAACCCTTGATACAGCCAGTGCACTTGAAGTTGAACAGGCTTTGAGCAGGGGTGATCTCGACTTGCTGTATCTTGCTCCCGAGCGGCTCAGTCAAACGCGAACACGGGAGCTGTTGCAGCGGTCAAACATTTCTCTTTTCGCAATTGACGAGGCGCACTGCGTTTCCCAGTGGGGACATGATTTCAGAGCTGACTATCTATTGCTGGAGCAGCTGCAAAATGATTTCCCCGGGGTTCCCCGAGTGGCGCTAACGGCCACTGCTGATCCAAGAACACAAAAGGAAATTATTGCTCGATTGGGTCTAGGGGAGGCAGCGCAATTTATTGTGGGTTTCGACCGCCCAAATATTCGTTACCGCATAGGATTAAAAAACAATCCAAGGCATCAGTTGTTACGATTTCTTAAAGATGAGCATGCAGGTGACGCTGGCATTATTTATTGCCTCTCCCGAAAGAAAACTGAAGAGACCTCGCAGTGGCTTACTACTCAGGGGTTTAAGGCATTGCCTTATCATGCGGGACTATCTGCGGAACTCCGAGCGACCCATCAGGCGCGGTTTCTTCGGGAAGAGGGGGTAATTGTCGTTGCCACCATCGCTTTTGGAATGGGCATTGATAAACCCGATGTCCGTTTTGTTGTGCACCTTGATTTACCCAAAACTATCGAATCATATTATCAGGAGACAGGGCGAGCTGGTCGTGACGGCGAGCCTGCGACGGCCTGGATGATTTACGGGCTGCAGGATGTCATAAAGCTTCGACAGATGTTGTCTGAGTCTCAGGGAAATGAGCTGCACAAGCAGGCAGAGCAACATAGGCTTAATGCCATGCTGGGCTTGTGTGAATTAACCAGTTGCCGGCGCGTGGCGCTTTTACATTATTTCGGCGAGGTCTACCCTAACCCCTGCGGTAACTGTGACAGTTGCCTAGAGCCGGCAGAAACCTGGGACGGCACCCAAGCCAGCCGTATGGCGCTAAGCGCGGTTTTTAGAACAGGCCAGCGGTTTGGGGTAAACCATTTAATCGATGTTCTGCGTGGTGCCGAGACCGACAAAATTTGGCAATTTGAACATCACCACTTACCGACTTATGGAGTAGGTAAAGGACTCGATGGCAATCAGTGGCGGTCTGTTTTTCGTCAGCTAGTGGGTCGCGGCTATTTATCAGTCGATCTCGACAGGTTTGGTGCATTGAAGCTTGAAGAGCACTGCAGAGCGTTGCTAAAAGGCGAAGAAGTTATTGCTCTTCGACAAGATCAGTTGCAGAAAACCACTCGGCGTCAGACCAAATCGGCGCTACCCGATGATATTAATGTGGAGCTGTGGGAAGCTCTGCGGGAATGCCGTCGGGTTCTCGCCGAAGAGCAGGGGGTGCCGCCCTATGTGATCTTCCACGATAGTACGTTGGTGGAAATGTGCTCATCTTTACCTCAGTCGATGACAGAGTTTGCGGGCCTCAGCGGTGTGGGGGAACGCAAGCTGGAAAAGTATGGAGAAAAGTTTTTGCAAACGATTCGCAATGCGTCGCCAGCATCTTGAAAATGTGCTGCGCTAGCCAGTGCATTTGGGCCTATAGGCTTAAGCGATTAAGAACTAGCTTTTCCCGTGTTTTGTCTACCCTAAACGCTATGACGATCATGCCGAGCCACTATCCATCTGCTTGACCCCACGACATAAAGCCACGTAGTTTCGTTATTATGAAATTTTCAACTGACACTCAGGAGCCCCCTATGCCAAACGCTTATATTGTTGACGCCTGCAGAACACCTCGAGGTATTGGCAAGGTCGGGAAGGGGGCCTTGGCTCACCTTCACCCCTCGTATCTGGGTTCTACCGTTCTCAAAGCACTCGCGGAACGCAACCAATTAAACACTTCAGAGATTGACGATGTGATTTGGGGAACTTCTTCCCAAAGCGGAAAACAATCGGGCGATCTGGGCCGTATGGCGGCGCTGAACGCGGGTTATGACATTCGTTCCTCTGGGGTGACCCTCGATCGCTACTGCGGCTCAGGAATCACCAGCGTTAGTTTGGCTGCGGCTCAGGTGATGTCTGGGATGGAAGATTTAGTTGTAGCGGGGGGTACAGAAATGATGAGTTATTACCCCTCAATTGGTGAGCCAGGTGTGCCGCCAATGCTGGATTCGGGGAATTTAGATCTGCGCGCGATGCATCCGCAATCTCAGCAGGGCGTCTGCGCCGACGCCATAGCCACAATGGAGGGTATCGATAGAGCCTCAGTTGATAAATTGGCGCTAACGAGTCAACAACGAGCGGCCCAAGCTATCGCTGAGGGGCGCTTTAGTCGTTCACTGATAACGGTGACCAATCCCGATGGGTCTGTCGCTCTGGATCACGAAGAGTTTCCTCGCCCCGAGACAACGCTCGAGAGTTTGTCCGGCCTGAAGACGGTTTTTGATGTGGTGCGCGATGTGCCGGTAGAAGCGTCAGGGACAACTTATGGTCAGTTAATCCAGCGCAAATACCCCGATTTGGAAAACTTTAATCACATCCACCACGCGGGCAACTCATCCGGTGTGGTAGATGGGGCGGCGGCCTTGCTGCTCGCCTCCGAGGATTACATTCAACGAACAGGCCTTAAACCAAGGGCGCGAGTGGTCGCTACAGCCAATCAGGGTGATTGCCCTACGCTGATGCTCAACGCCCCCGTACCTGCCGCGCGAAAAGTCTTGGCGAAGGCGGGTCTGGATATTGCTGATATAGACCTTTGGGAGATTAACGAGGCCTTTGCTGTGGTTGCGGAAAAGTTTATTCGTGACTTGGATCTCGATCGCGATAAGGTGAATGTTAATGGCGGTGCCATGGCCTTGGGTCATCCCATTGGGGCCACGGGATCTATTCTGATTGGTACCGTCCTTGATGAGTTGGAGCGCCAGCAAAAGCGGTATGGTTTGGTTACTATGTGCGCGGCAGGTGGAATGGCCCCCGCTATTATCATCGAGCGCATCGCGTCATAGCAGCTGTTGATGGTATTGCTTCGCATCCAGATGCAATACCGCCCTGCAGGTGGTTGCAGTCTGCTATGGTCTGCGTCCGCTTGCGCCTGTGACATGTAATGACCTCTACACTCTTTTCTTCGCTTCCGCTGAATCCGGCACAGCTCGACGCTTTAACCGGCTTGGGTTACGCCAATATGACTCAGGTTCAGGCCCAAAGTTTGCCGCCAATACTGAAGCGGCAGGACGTGATTATTCAGGCAAAAACCGGCAGCGGTAAGACAGCCGCGTTTGCTATTGGTTTGCTGCACCACTTAAACCCAAGGTTTTTCGGTGTTCAGGCGGTGGTGATGTGCCCCACACGGGAGTTGGCAGAGCAGGTAGGTGAGGCCACTCGTCAGTTGGCCAGCCGAATGTCTAACGTGAAAGTCGTCATGCTGTGTGGAGGCAAGCCCTTTGGTGCCCAGCGAGACTCGCTGCACCACGGTGCCCATATTGTTGTCGGTACCCCCGGGCGGATTCAGGATCATTTGCAGCGTGGCACTTTGGAGCTTAAGGGCGTGACGACCTTTGTACTCGATGAGGCTGACCGCATGCTAGATATGGGCTTCGCCGATGTTATGGCAGAAATTACGGCGAAATTGCCCGCCGATCGACAAACGCTTTTGCTGTCTGCGACGTTTCCTGATGACATAAAAAAGATAAGTCGATCGATACAAAAAAATCCGATACAGATTACCGTCGATGCCGAAGTTGTTCACGACGAAGTTGTGTTGGAGCAAGTTTTTTTCGAGGTTCAAAAGCATGAGCGCAATGTGGCCTTGCTGGCGCTTTTTGAGCACTACCGTCCGGCCAACGCAATGGTTTTTTGTAATACAAAAAAGCAATGCGCCGAGGTGGCACGTTTCCTTCGCGAACACGACATAGAGGCCGCGGCTATTCACGGCGACCTTGAGCAGCGAGAACGCGATCAGGTTCTGCTGCAGTTCGCTAATAATTCCTGCCCCGTTTTGGTGGCTAGCGATGTGGCGGCAAGAGGTCTGGATATACCCTCTTTAGAAATGGTGGTTAATTTTGAGCTGCCTCGAGACGCAGATACCTATGTGCATCGGATTGGACGCACCGGTCGAGCAGGTGAATCAGGAAAGGCTTTTAGTATTGTGACGCCTCCTGAAGCCCCAAGGATGCGCGTTATTGAGGATTACCTAAAAACCCATTGCGTTTGCGATGTTCTAGCATCGCTAGATCGAGATCCTAATTATCAACTGCAAGGCGCGATGGTGACCTTACAACTCGATGCGGGAAGAAAACAAAAAATACGTCCGGGAGATATCTTGGGCGCCTTGACCGGAGATGCAGGGTTGTCCGGGGGGCAGATTGGTAAGATAAAAATTCTAGACAACGGCAGTTATGTGGCCATTGAACGGTCGGCGCTGCGTCAGGCGATGAATTATCTAGCCGAAGGTAAGGTTAAGGGGCGCGCGATTAAAGTCCGCCGAATGAAAGCGCAGCGTTAACAGCTGGCACGGCTTTTTCGGTCGGTTGGTAGCGCTGAAGTTGGCTAAATTTCTTGGCCCCCGGGCTATATTTTCTAAGAGACAAGCCCGCATCGCGAAGGCCAGCTATACATGTGATTTAACAACTTAGGTCAGGCAGAGAAAGGTATGCGATCTAGGCCCCAAAGCCCAAACGCAAGTCCGCCCGCTACGCTTAGCCCGGATTACCGGCGAGCTATTCACCGAGGGTAAACAAGCGCCAAGAAAATGCCATTGTTACCGTTAAAGCTGCTTGCTCTTGAAGCTTGGCTTTTTTTTCACGGTGCCCGCGGAACGCGAGTGGGGTCGCGGCCACTAAGGCCTGAAGCTGTGCGTTATTCAACCGCTTGTCGTAACACACCTCTCCGTCTTGCGTGAGCGCGCTGCCCTCTATTGAGCGTCTTAACTCACTGTGCTCACGGGGTTGATCGTAAAGCGCTGTCTTGAGTTGCCACAGGTGGCGAGGTGCCGGCCCGACCTCGAGATAATGACCGCCTTGTTTTAGCACACGAGCCACCTCGTTATCTGTTGAGGGCGAGAAGATGCACATGGCGAGGTCAACACTTGAGGTTGCCACTGGCAGATGGCGGGCACCCGCCACGGCAAATTTCTGGTCGGGGTATGTTTTGGCCGCCAATTTCACCGCAGACTTTGCGATATCAATTCCGTAAATAGCAATTCCTGGAGCTGACCGGGCGATGAAGCCACCGTAATAACCCTCGCCACTTCCAATATCGAGCAAGGTGCTTATGTGCTTACAACCTGCGACGACATTCGCTAAGGCCTCAGCTAACGGCTGATACAGCTGTGCTTCATGAATCGCCCTACGCCCCAGTACCATCTCAAGATTGTCTCCCGGATTTTTACTGCGTTTTTGGTGAGCTGGCAGTAAATTGACATAGCCTTCTTTAGCTTGGTCAAAGCTGTGCTGATTGTCGCAAGACCAACTGTGCTGGTTTTTCTCGAGACCAAACTGACAAATAGGACATATCCAAACCATGATGAGGCTCTACACTTCTCTCGTTGATAATCTAGTGCGCCAGTTGAAACCCCTGTTATTGTATTCCCCAGCACAAAACAGGATGTTTGCTGACTAGGGGATCACCATAGCACTGATATTAATGGGAGATGAGCCGATAAAAGCACCGATTGCCATTACGCAACACTGGATTCAGTCATTTGTTGTTGACCTAAATTTATGCCCCTTCGCTAAGCGGGAAGTTACTCGGAACGCGATCGATTTTCGAGTTTATGAAGGCAGCGATCAGGAGGGCATTCTCCACGCACTGCGGGATGCAATCGTGACTTTGGATGACAATCTAAGTATTGAAACCAGCTTCTTGATACTGCCATCGGCACTTCCAAATTTTAGAGACTTTAACGATTTTCAAGATGTCATCCAGAGGTTGCTTGAGTTGATGAATCGGGTGGGCATCTACCAAATGGTGGGTTTTCATCCGCGGTATCAATTTGCCGGGACTGCTGTCGATGACGCTGAAAATTACACCAATCGCTCGCCATATCCCATGTTGCACATATTGCGTGAGTCTAGCGTTGATCGTGCCGTTGAGACGTCTGCCGATGCGGTGCTGATTTGCGATCAAAATGTGACTACGTTAAATCAACTGGGCGCTATTGAGCTCGAGGCGCGCTGGCGAGCGTGCTTCGGATAACCGCTGTGGTCGAAATGTGTTCTCACGAATTGGGCTTGACCCTCTTGCTGTGCTACTTACGTAATCAGTAGGTTGGTTTAAGTGACGCCTGTGTATTTACGTAATTGCAGGGCACGCCTAGTATGAGCGAAAGAGACTGCGAGAGATAAACGCGACCAGCAGGGTGTAGAGCATGCTTAGAACCTCCGTAATATTTTACCTCCTGTTGTTCATGGGTTGCGGGTCCGAAATAGAGCCCGCGCAGATGTTGTCGTCGGCACAAACCGTGATTGTTTCCCAGGGTGCCGTGGAAGGTGTGCAGTCGCCTTACACGCCCACATCGGGGGCCTCGGTCACTGTTTTTCGAGGCCTGCCCTATGCACAGCCCCCGGTGGGAGAATTGCGCTGGCAGCCACCCGTTGCCCCAGCTTCCTGGCAGGGTGCGCGTAAAGCCGATACATTTTCTGATAGTTGCTACCAGCCACAACATACGTCGAATTTTGTTTGGCGCAGAGAAGCCTTTCCGGTATCTGAGGACTGCCTCTACCTCAATGTTTGGACGTCGGATACCAAAAGGCAACAGCCAGTTATGGTGTGGTTTCATGGTGGAGCTCATACCAGTGGGCAGGGGCATTCTCCAATTTTCGATGGGTCCGAGTTGGCTGGACAAGGTGTCGTGTTAGTTACCATCAATTATCGCTTGGGTCCTTTTGGTTTCCTCGCGCACCCGCTATTAGCCGGTGAATCACTGTATGGCAGTGCGGGAAACTATGGACTTTTGGACAAGATCGCAGCTCTGAGGTGGGTACAAAATAATGTTGCAGCATTTGGTGGCGACCCTAGTAACGTCACTATTTTTGGCCAATCAGCGGGTTCACAAAGCGTTTGTGCGCTTATGGCATCACCCTTAGCTGAGGGGCTGTTTAGTAAAGCAATCGGTCAGTCTGCGGCGTGCGTTAATACCATCCCGGAACAAGATGCTAATGGTTACGAACGCGGTAGGAAATTAGTTGATGCCTTAGATGCAACGACTCTGGTAGCTCTACGGCAACAAGGGCCCGAGACCGTACTAGCAGCATCAGAGTCGACCCAGTGGGCAGACGCAAGTCGCATTACCGTCGATGGTTGGGTATTACCCGAGCTGCCGAATGCTACGTTTAGGACTGGGCGGCAGGCGAAAGTACCTCTTCTTTTGGGTTTTCTTGCTGATGAAGGAGTGGAGTTGTTCCCCGTTGATACAGCCCTGACTGAGGAAGGCTTAGATAGCTTTCTAACTATGTTGTGGGGTGATAACGGGCAAGCGTTGAAACAGCTTTATTCTCAGCCTGGTTTGACTCCGGGGGAGATACACCATGCTGTTGTTACCGATTATTTTATGGCCTTTGGTATGCGTCGTTGGGCGGAATATCAGCAAGCTATTGGTCAGCCGACGTTTTTCTACTTTATGGATCATGTTCCCCCTGCATTTCATTTGTATATGTCTGAGCCGCCCGAATTAAGTTTGCCGGGCGGACCTCGAAGCGGGGGTGCTTACCATTCGGGCGATTTAGCCTTGGTGTTCGGTAATACTGATAAGGTTGGTTTTGACTGGAATGATGTTGACCGCAAGGTCTCGAAAAATATGATGCGCTATTGGGTCAACTTTGCACGTTCAGGGGATCCTAATGGCGATCAAGTACCTCTATGGCCCGCCTTTAACCCTGTTTTACAAAGCACTCAGGTCATCAACGAAGTGCCGATGACGGTTCAGGGTGTGCGCAGGCCTCAACTCGATATTATGGCCAAGCCAGAGCTGCTGTAACCAGAGCTGCTGTAATTTGGTGGTTAAATTAAGGCAAAAAACCCATGAGAGAGCCCTGCGCGCCGGTGTTATCTTCTGGCCGGGGAGATAGGGTAAATTGAACAATTGAAAGCGTTTGCCGGGAGTAAACGATGAGTGGCTTGCTGGCTTTGCATATTTTTGCGGGATCTCTTGCCCTGGTTTCGGCGGGCGCCGCGCTGCTGGTCAAAAAAGGCGGTCAACCTCATAGGTGGGCTGGGCGCTCCTTCTTTCTTTCAATGGTAGTAATTTTTTTGACTGCAGTGGTCATGGCCGTGCTGACGTCCAACACCTTTCTTTTTCTCGTGGCGCTGTTTTCTTTTTACCTTGCATTTTCGGGTTGGCGTTTTGCTAGAAACCGAAGCGGCGAGCCTCAATGGATGGACTGGCTGGCGGTTATCATCATGGTGTCGTCGGGATTTTTGATGTGGTTTCTTGCGTTTAAAGACTTCCCGCAATTCAGCAGCACATCAGTGACCTTGACGGTTTTTGGCTTTATTGCCCTTGCGCTGGGTTTCGCAGATGCCAGGTCCCACCATGATCGTGCTGCAACGGGTAAAATCAGAATCGCCAAGCATCTTGTCAATATGTTGGGCGGCACCATAGCCGTTATGACCGCGGTGTTAGTGGTTAACGTTAGCCTAACGCCACCGTGGTTAGGCTGGATTTTACCGACAATTCTCATGCTACCTGTGATTGTATGGTGGAGTAGAAAAGTAAAAGCTTAGGACAGTGGTTAAGGGTAGGCGCTACGAGCTCCTTAGATAAGTTTGATTACGGGCGGCAAAATACATTGCCTGACTCTTCTGGGTTGATATGAATTTGGGTAAGTCAGCGTTCAATATGTGGAGTGGTTAAGTATGAAACTCGCGGTATTCACCACGGGCGGCACTATCGATAAAATTTATTTCGATAAAAAGAGCAATTACGAAATAGGCGATGCCGTTGTTGGCCCACTTCTTAAGAGTATGGGGGTGGGTTTTGATTTTGTGGTTGAGGAGCTCATGAAGGTTGATAGCCTCGATATGACCGACGAAGATCGGCGTTACATTGTTGAGTGCGTTAACGCCTCCTCTTGCGACCGTGTTCTTATTACTCACGGGACCGACGGTATGATCGAAACCGCCAGAGCGCTGTCTATGATTCAAGGTAAAACTATTGTTTTGACCGGCGCTTTGCAGCCCGCAGCCTTCGCACATAACGACGCAGTCTTCAATATTGGCGGCTCAGTTGCAGCCGTACAAACCTTGCCCAGTGGCTGTTACATCGTGATGAACGGACGCGTGTTTACCCCGGAAAACGTTATAAAAAATCTTGAAAAGAACCGTTTTGAGCCTCTAAAAAACTGACATTCATCGCCCCGGATACCCGATACGCTAAAACACCATTTTACGAGATTCATTGGCAACTAAGCGTCTTAATTGCGCTGAATTTGCGGAAGGCTGCGCCCTAATTCCGAAGGACAGCATGGGTAGAAGTTGAGGGAAACGCTGCTCTATGGCAACGGAGCCATTGGGGTATCGGCAGGTTATGGTGTTCCCTTATAAGTTGATGCGCTAAATTTTTCTGGGAGTAGTTGTCGTGCTGTGGGATGAGTTTTCCGAATGGGGTAGAAAAATTTCTGAGTGGGCCTCAGATTATCATCAAAAACTACGAACGTTACCGGTGCGCGCTCAAACAGCGCCGGGCGCCATAGCAGCACAGCTTCCCGTGTCACCGCCTGAAGCTGGCGAAGACATGGACACTATCATGGGTGACTTTGAGCGCATCGTCATGCCTGGGATGACCCACTGGCAGCACCCTCGATTTTTTGCTTATTTTCCAGCGAACGCAGCGCCACCTTCGATGTTGGCGGAAATGTTGGTTTCTACAATTGCGGCGCAGTGCATGCTCTGGCAAACATCTCCTGCGGCGACCGAGATGGAGCAGGTGATGGTGGATTGGCTGCGACAGGCTCTGGGAATCGCCAATGGTTATACCGGTGTGATTCAGGACAGCGCATCATCGGCGACCCTTTCTGCCGTGCTAACTATGCGAGAGCGAGCGACGGGTTTCACTGGCAATGCACAAGGGCTTTCAGAACAAGGAAAAATTCGTATTTACTGCTCCGACCAGGTTCATTCGTCGATTGATCGCGCGTGCTGGATTGCCGGTATTGGTCAGGCCAATCTGGTAAAAATTCCCACTCGAGGTCCGCTTCACGGTTTAGACGGTGACGCGCTGCGTGGGGCTATCAGCGACGATCGAGCGGCTGGATACCATCCCGCTGGGATTATTGCGGTAACCGGGGGAACAAGTATCGGGGCCAGCGACGATCTTGAGATGATTGCAGCCATCGCGAAAGACGAGAATTTGTACACTCATGTCGACGCGGCGTGGGCTGGTGCAGCCATGATTTGTCCTGAGTTGCGCGGTGGGTTATGGGAGGGCGTCAGCGAATTTGACAGCATTGTATTCAACCCACATAAGTGGCTTGGTGCTCAGTTCGACTGCTCCGTGCAGTTTCTTAAAGACGCGCAAATACAGATTGATACGCTGAAAATTCAGCCCGAGTACCTCACCACCAGCCAAGAGGAGATTACTAATTTTTCGGAATGGACAATTCCTTTGGGACGCAGATTTCGAGCCCTCAAGCTCTGGTTTTTAATTCGATCCTATGGCTTGGAAGGGTTGCGAACTCGACTACGAAACCACGTGGTTTGGGCGCAGGAGTTGTGCGAGCGCTTACGGCAAACCCCCGGTTTTTTTATTACCAGTGAACCTGTGCTCAGCTTGTTCTCTTTTCGCTGTGAGGGTGACGACAGTATGCAGCAGCAGTTGGTCGACGCGATTAACGATGATGGCCGTATTTATTTGACTCAGAGTATTTGGCAGGATCAAAAGGTGGTTCGTTTTCAAGTTGGACAGTTTGACTGTACTCACGAAGACGTCATGTTGGCGCACGCTGTTATAAAAGAAGTCTACGCCAGAATGGCGTAGTGCTTATTTAGGCCGTTACCCCGCGAGAATTATCTCAGGCTCAGTGAACATCGTTTTTGTAGACGGTTTCACCCGCGAAGATTGTCTCAACCACAGTCGCATCAGAAATTTCATGAGCCGTCAGCTCGAAAAGACTGTTATCCAGTATCACTAGGTCTGCTCGTTTGCCCACTTCGAGGCGATTTTTCCTGCCCTATCGCGGGGTGCGGCTCGATCTAGACTCACCTTGCCCCGTTACTTGATGGCTAACGAGCGCGCAACTGATGACGACGCCCAGCAGCCCTGCGATGAGCAGAAGCCCTTCTGCCATGCTCAACCCGAGCAGCATTTCTGGGGTAAAAGAACACAAATTTCGGACCTCAAATAAAGAGGGGAACCACTGGTCAAGGGCAAACCAATCGGGCATTCCGAGCTGGAATTCGCAGCTGCCATTACCAATGCCATTTTCTAACTGGTAAAGGAACCAGGCGCGCTCTCCCAGCCCGACGGCGCAGGCCAGTGCTAAAAGGTTGCCGGAGAGTCTCCAGAGACGATTTTTTGGGAATGTCGCTAGAGTCATGCTGACCAGAAGTAAGGCGAACACCCAAAGGCGAGCCTGAATACAGACCTGGCAGGGCTCCTCACCAAGGGCGTATTGGTAGTAAAGCGCGATGACCAGCATGGCCAGACTGGCCGCAGCCATCATTAGCCAATAGCCGCGAGATTTTAAGAAGGTTACCAAACTGTGCATTTACTTGCCTAGGTGGTGAGCGTGTTAGCGGTGCGGGTGAGGCCGGCTAGTATAAGACGAATAGCTAGTAAGGTGGCATCTTCTGCGCGACGATACAGGCCTCCCGTGATGTCTAAACTGTCACTTTTTGAGTTCAAAAACCCTATGGAAGCATGGTAGCTTCGGGCATTGCAGCAGTTAGCAGATGCGTCGCAAGTTGAATCACTGTCTTGCGTTAAGCGTATCGGTGTTCGGGCTTTTTAAAGTGGAAGCCTAATAACTTCTCAGTTTTACCGTGCTGGACTGCCCAACTGCTGCTCCGCTAACGCTAAATTTAGCTTTTATTTTTGTTGATTAAGAATTAGGGAATTACCTATGCGCGGCACCTTTTCTTTCATGACGACTCTCCTGTTTGCTTCGTTTTTAGTCATTGCGCCGGGTGCTCAGGCGCAAAAAAAGGGGCAAAACGTGACCGTTCAGTACGGGACGGTTATTCAAAAAGAGAAGGTTAACCTCAATAGCGGAGCGGTGCCTCGCGGCGCTGTTGTCGGTGGCGCTCTCGGATTGGCGAGTGCCGGGGGTAAAAGCAAGAAGAAGAAGGCGCGTAATGCCCTTGTCGGTGCAGCAGCGGGTGGTGCAATCGCCTCGAGCTCCCAAGGAAGCACGCAGGGCATGTTGTACACCATCGACATGGGATCTATGGGGATGGCTCAGGTGGTCACCGATCAGACAGAAATTGTGCGGGGTGATTGCGTAGCCGTGGAAAAAGCCGGAGAGACTGCTAATGTCCGTCGTATTTCTTCAGGCTACTGTCAGCCTGATAACGCGGCAGCAGTTGCGGCGGTAGCAGAAGATTCAGCAGAAGATGCTGATGAGTGCTTGCAAGCCAAGCAAATGGTAGTGGATGCAACAACTGCCCAAGAGTTTGAGTTTGCTAAGGCAAAAATGTCATTGTTGTGTGATGACTAAGAGTGGGGTGGTCTACCTAGCGGGGTACCAGACGGGTAGACCTCGGTCATGTCGGCCCTATGTCAAATTTTAATCCTCGTAGCCTGAGGGGGGTACAAACGCCAAGCCCTCTCGCTCCAAAAGTTTGGCAACGTGCAGCACCTTTAGATCGCCAAACTCAGGACCAATGATCTGAACACCTACAGGTAAACCCCCGCCGAGGGTGCCTGTGGGCACAATCGTGGCAGGCAAGTAGCTGTTAATAGCAAGCCCGGCCCAAAATAATTGCTCGAAGTAGGGCCGTGGCGCGCCATCGACGTCTACGGTACGTTGCCCGAAGGGTTGGTGATCATGCGGAAACGCCGGGGTGGCCATGATCGGCGTCACCATAACGTCATATTCTTGAAAAAACCGATGCCACGCCCACCGCTGATGCGTTCTGGCCTCATTAGCGGTGCTGTAGTCGCGGTAGGTAGCAAACCGCGCCCTGAGATTTTGCGCTCGATCCGACCGATCATCGGATGCGAGTGCGGCAACCTCGGCAGCCAATTGGGCAAAAGTTGCGTCATCTGAGCGGGAAGCCATGACCGCCCACAGCAGATTTTGGTAAACCGCATGTCCCTCGCCCAACTCAAAGTCAGGTCTGGCATCGTAGTTCACCTGTCCTCCAGCATGGCGAATAAGGTCTAGAACACCTTCAACTCGAGCTTCACAAATTTGCGATACGGGAGCTAGTGGGCTGTTGACCATGGCGGCAACCCGCAACGCTTTGAGATGAGAAAAAGTAGGTTGTGATAAATCCAGCCGATAGCCGCCAGCCATGATTTCATCAGGCCCTGCCTCTGCCAGCAGTAAGGCCTCTAAATCCCGCGCACTGCGCGCGATCGGACCAATAACGGCTAGATCAGGTTGTGCAAGCACGCTAGGTGCTGCATGCCCTCTTGGTGGTAACAGCCCCCAGGTGGGTTTGTGGCCGAATACGCCGCAATAGTGAGCGGGATTTCGAATGGAGCCGCCAATATCTGACCCGTTTTCAATGCCTGACAAGCCTGCAGCCATCGCGACTGCGGAGCCGCCTGAGGAGCCCCCAGCGGTGCGCCCGGTATCCCACGGGTTGTTCGTGGTGCCGTAGATCGCGTTATATGATTGAAAATCGGCTAGGTCTAGAGGTACATTGGTCTTGCCAAAAATATTGGCCCCGGCGTTACGGAGACGTGACACCGCGAGGGCATCGGTTTCGGCGACATGGTGCTCAAAAGCTGGGTTGCCTCTTGTCGTGTGCATGCCTGTTACATCGAAACTTTCTTTTATGGTCATTGGTACCCCGTGAAAGGGTGCAAGGGACTCTGCGGTTTGCTCAGCTTGTGCTTTGTCTGCGGTGAGGGCCCAGCCCATAGCCTCTTCTTCTTGTAATTCTATGACGGCGTTTAGCTGTGGGTTAAAACGCCGTACTCTGTCCAAAAAATAATCGAGCAGTTCAACGGAACTAAGGTCTTTTCGTTTCAGGCGATCAGCCAGCTGAAGGCCGCTTTCGAAGGCGAGAGTGGTCATGTCTGTCCTTTGATGGTTGTGGTCATTGCCGACACGCTAGTGCAGGTGACGAGGTCGAGCAAGTTTTGTCTAAATCTGTGCAGTGCAGATAAATGCGCTGATGTGCAAAGTGCATGCATGAGACCCCTATGGAGCGGCGGAATGTCGCCGATCAGGTCTTTTTTTGGGGTGTGCGCTCAAATTTACTTCGGTGGATTGGCTAAAAAATAGAAATGGCAGGCTTTTTGGGACGTGAGAGAGTTGGGGGGGCAAAAAAGACAAAATGGGCATTTTTGGGAAAGAAAACCGTATTTTTTCCGCTTTGCCCACCTTAAATAGCGGCAGCCCCTTCAGCTCAAACCTTGGATGTGGTACATAGCGCACCACGAATTGCACATGAGTCGGCAGCGGGTTGCTGGCACGACTCTGTGACGACGTCTACGGCCTCTTATTGGTGACTGTACCGCGCAAGCGTTGTCGATGTGTTTCTGCATCGAGCGGTGCACCGTCCTAGGGGTTTGGGTGTAGGCAACTGAGAACTAATATCGACTGGGCGACAAAAACCATGACAGACTTATCCATCTACCGAAATATTGGCATCTTTGCGCACGTTGATGCCGGTAAGACCACCACCACCGAGCGCATCTTAAAGTTGACCGGTAAAATCCATAAGACCGGTGAAGTTCACGATGGTGCGGCAACCACCGATTTCATGGAGCAGGAGCAAGAGCGTGGTATCACCATTCAATCGGCAGCGACTACCTGCTTTTGGGATGATCATCGCTTAAACATTATCGATACGCCCGGACACGTTGATTTTACGGTAGAGGTTTACCGGTCGCTGAAAGTTCTAGACGGCGGCGTTGGAGTATTTTGTGGGTCGGGCGGTGTCGAGCCGCAATCAGAGACTAACTGGCGTTACGCTAATGACTCTGAAGTTTCCCGCCTTATCTTCGTCAACAAGCTTGATCGTATCGGTGCTGACTTTTACCGAGTTGTAGATCAGGTACGAAATGTCTTGGGTGCAAACCCGTTAGTGATGACGCTACCTATCGGCACTGAGGACGAGTTCACCGGTGTGGTCGATATTCTATCCCAAAAGGCATACATCTGGGACGACTCAGGCTTGCCTGAAAATTACGAAGTCACCGATATCCCCGCTGATTTAGTGGATGATGCTGCTATGTATCGCGAACAGCTCATCGAAGCCGCGGTGGAAATGGATGATGATGTGATGATGGCTTACATGGAAGGCGAAGAGCCGTCTATGGACGACATCAAGCGCTGCATCCGAGAGGGTACGCGAAGACTGCACTTCTTCCCCACTTATTGTGGTTCGGCGTTTAAGAACAAGGGCATCCAGCTGGTACTCAACGCGGTTGTTGACTACCTGCCAAGCCCCACGGAAGTGGATCCACAGGATCTGACCGACGAGGAGGGTAATGCTACCGGTGAAAAGGCGATAGTTTCGACCGAGGAACCCTTCCGAGCTCTAGCATTCAAAATTATGGATGATCGCTTTGGTGCACTCACCTTTATCCGCATTTACTCGGGACAGATTAAGAAAGGCGACACCATCCTCAACTCTGCGACTGGAAAAACTGAGCGCGTCGGACGTATGGTTGAAATGCACGCCGATGAGCGCAACGAAATTGACAGGGCGCAAGCGGGTGATATTTTTGCCTGCGTAGGCATGAAGAACGTCCAGACGGGTCACACGCTGTGCAGCACATCAGAACCCTGCACCCTTGAGGCGATGGTATTCCCAGAGCCGGTTATATCTATTGCCGTTGCCCCTAAAGATAAGGCTGGCACAGAAAAGATGGGCGTGGCGATTGGTAAGATGATCGCAGAGGACCCTTCGTTCCGAGTAGAAACCGACGAAGATTCGGGAGAAACCATTCTTAAGGGAATGGGTGAACTCCACCTAGACATTAAAGTCGATATTTTGAAGCGTACCTATGGTGTTGAGCTGGATGTCGGTCAGCCACAGGTGGCGTACCGTGAGACGATTACCAGCGCGATTGAAGATTCTTACACCCACAAGAAGCAATCAGGTGGCTCGGGTCAATTTGGTAAGATCGACTATAAAATCATGCCTGGTGAACCCGGCAGTGGTTACCAGTTTACTTCGACGGTTGTGGGCGGAAACGTACCCAAAGAATTTTTCCCGGCCATTGAAAAAGGCTTCCGGGTCATGATGGAAGAGGGCCCTCTTGCTGGTTTCCCAGTACTCGATGTGACCATTGAGCTCAATGACGGTGGTTTCCACGCGGTAGACTCCTCGGCGATTGCCTTTGAATTGGCGGCCAAAGGTGCATACCGGCAGTCAATGCCAAAGGCCAGCCCTCAGCTGATTGAGCCAGTCATGAAGGTAGACGTTTTTGCTCCTGAAGATAATGTCGGCGACGTCATCGGTGACTTGAATCGACGTCGTGGCATGATCAAAGATCAGGATTCGACGCCAACAGGTATTCGTATTAAGGCCGATGTTCCGCTGGCAGAGATGTTTGGGTATATCGGACACCTTCGAACGATAACCTCGGGACGTGGACAGTTCTCTATGGAATTCTCTCACTACCTTCCATGCCCAGCGTCTGTTTCGGAGAAGGTGATCGTGGAAGAGAAAGAGCGACGAGCCGCTAAAGCATAAAGCCTGTGATCTAGCCTCTGACGTAATCTTGAGGCTTGAAAGTGAAAAACCCTGCGATGCACGTCGTGGGGTTTTTTTGTGGTTGAAATCTAGCGATGATGATGCATTTAATCGATAACAGGCCAAATCTTCAACATTGACCGCAACAGGTTTTGAAAAAATAGAGGGTTAGATCTTGAACGATCACGACTACATGGCTCTGGCGCTTGAGGCAGCTAGTGCGGCAGCGGCTAAGGGTGAGGTACCTGTCGGCGCGGTGCTGGCTGCAGATTCTGGCGAGGTTTTGGCGGTTGCAAGTAATGCTCAGATTATGTCTTGTGATCCAACGGCCCATGCAGAAATGCTGGCACTTCGATTGGGTGCCGAAAAGCTGAATAATTATCGGCTGCCGGGTTGCACCCTCTATGTCACTCTAGAGCCTTGCACTA
>AAVV01000012.1 GCA_000169115.1 marine gamma proteobacterium HTCC2080 | reverse complement strand
GCTAATGCTGAGGGCACAGGGCAGGCTGTACTTTCCATTTATGCATCTTGACCGGGAGCTATAGCCAGTGACACGCGTTGCCAATTACCGACTGACTGATGCCCATATTAAGAGAGCCCTTAGCGCGGCTGCAGAAATTGATGTGCGCGTTGCGACAGCCTTAGGTCTTATTGGCTTACCCGCCGCGCGAAAGCGAGACCATGGATTTGATTCTCTGGCCAAAATTGTCGTCGGGCAGCAGGTATCAACCCGAGCGGCAGAAGCAATCACGCAACGCTTGCTGGAATCACTCAATGGTCAGCTTGAACCCGAAATATTACTGTCTCGCGATGACGATTCTTTGCGTGCTGCGGGTCTATCCCGACAAAAAATTTCTTATCTTCGCAGCTTAGCTACCGCTGTTGTCGAGGGCGCGTTACCGCTCTTGGATCTGCCCAAAATGTCCGACGATGAGGTTTTGCAGCGCATTACGGCAATCCGGGGTTTCGGTGCTTGGTCGGCTCAAATGTACCTTATGTTTTCTTTAGGTCGTACCGATATTTGGCCCAGTGGTGACCTTGCGGTGCGCGTGGGTTTTGGGCGTCTTTTGGGTCTCGTCGAAAGGCCAACCGCCAAAAAAACCGAGGAGCTTGCAAAGGATTTTACGCCCTACAGAAGCGCGCTGGCGCTGCTGTGCTGGCACTACTACTCGAATGCGCCCCATGCTGAACCATAGCGATGGAGCCTGAACATTTCCGAGTTCTTAAAGTGCCAGGGGTACTGTAATTACAGGGCTTTTTGCGGCCATCTCTGCGACATTAATTGGAGGCTGGATGCGGTCACCTGCCAAGGACATTAGCTGCAGTGTGGAATAGTATTGACGAATATTGTCCACATAAGTGACCGCCTCATTGCCCCGGGCGAAGCCAAAACGTGTGGTCGGGTAAATGTCAGGGTTCTGAAGCTTAGGTAATTGAGAGCGCACATCGGACCATAGATGGGGATTAAGGCCATTTTTTTCGGCGATAATGCGCGCATCTTCGAGGTGGCCTAGGCCAATGTTGTAGGCTGCGAGTGCCATCCAGAGTCGATGCGGTTGCTCGATGTCAGCAGGAAGGCGCCTCAACAGGTTTTTAATAAAGCGAGCGCCGCCGCGTAGACTTTGTTGTGGGTCTTTTCGGTTATCAACGTTCAGCTCTTTTGCGGTAATCCGAGTCAACATCATCATACCCTCCACCCCGGTTCTAGACTTGGCGGTGGGGTTCCAGTGAGACTCCTGATAGGAAACTGCTGCTAACAATCGCCAGTCCATTTGATATTCGCTAGCAACCGTTTCAATAAGGGGTTGCCACCTAGGCAGTAGGTTTTCGACTCTTCGGTTAAAAGTAAACGCTCCCATTCTTGAGGAGAACCGTGTAGTCCCAAAATGCTTTTCTCTGATCTTTGCTAGCAATCCGGATTTCCGCGCTTGAGCAAGAAATTGATCGATATCGATTTTCAAGTCGCTTGCACCAGCTACATTGGGCAAATGCCAGGCAATAGGCTCTTTTATTCCTAGGTCGAGCGCGGCTACCAAGCGTGGGTAGAGTTGTTGCTGAAGCCGAAATTCGTCGGCACTTAATACCGCGAGTTCAGCCCGCCCTTGAGTGACCAGGTGCATTAGCTCTAACGTGTCACCGACCTGAACCTCTCGCCATGTCAGCGTCGGTATTTGATCAGTAAGACCCTCTAGGAGCTCACTATGACTGCTACCACCCAATACGATGACATCTCTTTGTGCGAGATCCGCAATGCGGCGTGGGCGGCTATTGCCGCTCTTGTAAATGACGACCGGGCTCTGTTCTAGGTAGGGGTCGGTGAGTAAAAACTTTTGAGATTGTTTGCTGGTAATCGCCATACCCGCGGCGCTCAAATGCACTTGCCCTTGATCGAGCTGGCGGAAGAGTTCTTCTAAGGTAAACGCTACCTCTACGCGCAGTGTGTATCCACTTGAATCAGCATAGGCCTGAAGCAGGTCATATTCGAAGCCAGCGGCTTGGTCGCCATCAAAATAATAGGTTGTTGGGCTATTTCGTGTTACCACGATGAGTTCGCCATTCGCCGCGAGCTCTTTGAATATGTCGTCCTCGCTGCAACCCCAAAGCGTTAGCAACAAAAGCGGAATGGCGATGATTTTTCGAAAATCCATCCTTCCAGTGTAACGTGTGTGATAAACAAGCGTCTGATGTGTTGATGCATCGCCGCCACAGGTATACTGCTGCCTCTCAAAGCTGGAGGTACATCATGTTTATTCTTCCCGGATCTTCCGCACTGACGCCGCCGAGGTTTATGGTGTTGGCGGGTGCTTTGCGGTCTCTTGATTCCGGGCTACGGCTTGATGACGCTTATTTCTTGTATGCGATCGCCCAAGATGGTGAAGTCGATCGCGGCGAACTGGCACGGTTGCTGCAGCCAAGCACTGCCGAAATGGCACGAAAAGCTTTGCCCGCTGACGATCATTACCTGATTGTAGTGCCCCGATTGGGCACAATTTCGCCTTGGTCGAGTAAAGCTACCGATATCGCCCATAACTGTGGATTCGCCGCCGTTGAGCGCATAGAACGCGGTATTTGTTACGTAATTCATGGGCTGTCTAGGCTGAATTCAGAACGTCTGAGTGAGCTCCGTAGTTTACTGCATGACAGAATGGTGGAGTCTGTGCTGGCCGACACGGCATCGCTGACGCAGTTATTTCAGAATGCTCAGCCAGCGCACTTTAATCGGGTGGCGATTCTTGAGCGGGGCCACGCGGCATTGCGTGAAGCCAACGAACAGCTAGGGCTTGCGCTTGCAGAAGATGAAATTGACTATTTAGTCAACGCTTTTCAGGATCTCAATCGGGATCCTAGCGATATTGAACTTATGATGTTCGCTCAGGCTAATTCCGAGCACTGTCGGCACAAAATTTTTAATGCGAGTTGGACGATTGATGGTGCTGACTGTGAGCACTCTCTGTTTGGCATGATTCGACATACCTACCATGTCGGGGGAGAGGGAGTGCTCTCTGCTTACTCCGATAACGCGGCGGTCGTTTCCGGTCACAGCGCTGGACGTTGGTTCCCCGATCCTGAAACTGGTGAATACGCCTATCACGAGGAGCCCATTCATTTATTGATGAAAGTGGAGACCCATAATCACCCAACGGCTATTGCCCCTTTTGCGGGTGCAGCTACAGGTTCAGGGGGAGAAATTCGCGACGAGGGTGCCGTTGGGAGAGGTTCAAAGCCTAAAGCTGGCCTTGCGGGTTTTACGGTTTCTCATCTTGAAATACCTGATCAGCCCCAACCATGGGAGCTCGGCTATGGACGCCCTGGGAGAATCGTTTCACCGCTGCAAATTATGCTCGACGGTCCTATCGGCGCGGCGGCTTTTAATAATGAATTTGGTCGACCGAATCTCGCTGGGTATTTCCGAACCTTTGAGGTTGCCACTGCCCAAGGCGTTAAGGGTTATCACAAACCCATAATGATCGCGGGCGGCTTTGGCAATATTCGTGAAGAGCACGTTCAAAAAGGCGGGTTTGAGCCAGGCGCCCATCTGGTGGTTTTGGGTGGTCCGGCCATGTTAATCGGTTTAGGCGGTGGCGCCGCATCGTCCATGGCCAGTGGTGAAAGTGATGAGGCTTTGGACTTTGCGTCCGTTCAGCGCCATAACCCAGAAATGGAGCGGCGCTGTCAGGAAGTGATTGACCGTTGCTGGGCCTTAGGGGAAAGCAGCCCTATTGCCTTTATCCACGATGTCGGTGCCGGTGGGCTTAGCAACGCCTTGCCCGAGCTGGTCAAAGATGGCGGCCGAGGCGGCAAGATTGATCTGCGCAAAATTCCTAGCGATGAGCCAGGTATGAGTCCGCTGGAAATTTGGTGTAACGAGGCTCAGGAACGCTATGTTCTCGCTATAGAGCCTGCACATTTGGCCCGCTTTGAGGCGATTTGCCAGCGTGAGCGCTGCCCTTACGCGGTTGTTGGACAAGCCACGGAGGCACTGCACCTAGAAGTGGCAGACAGCCAATTCGCAAATGCTCCTGTTGATTTGCCGATGGGACTGCTCTTTGGAAAGCCCCCTAAAATGCATCGGGAGGCACAAAGAGGCGTTTTCGATGGTGATAATTTTGTCGCTGATTTACGCCCGGCTGAAGCCCTTGAGCGAGTGCTGAAATTTCCTGCAGTGGGGTCAAAAAGTTTTTTAATTACTATTGGCGATCGATCGGTGACGGGTTTGGTCGCTCGGGATCAAATGGTTGGCCCTTGGCAGGTTCCTGTGGCCGACTGTGCGGTGACGACCGTGTCGATGGACTCCCATCTCGGCGAGGCCATGAGCATGGGAGAGCGCACTCCTGTAGCTCTGCTCAGTGGTCCTGCCTCAGCTAGGCTCTCTATTGCTGAAGCTATCACCAATATCCTTGCATCTCCTGTAGCGCGGCTTGCTGATATTCGGTTGTCAGCCAATTGGATGTGCGCTTCGGGGCACGATGATAACGATGCCATATTGTTTGATACTGTCAGAGCCGTAGGTTTAGAGTTTTGCCCTCAGCTTGGCATTACAGTGCCTGTGGGCAAAGATTCTATGTCCATGCGCACCAGTTGGCAGGATCAAGGCGCTGATAAGTCGGTGACTGCACCTGTCTCCCTCATTGTTTCAGCCTTCGCACCTGTTGGGGACGTTAGGACAACACTCACTCCCGAACTTGTGGTCGATGAAGCTACCGAACTACTGCTGGTCGATCTGGGTCATGGCCAAAATCGTCTGGGTGGCTCTGTGCTCGCTCAGTGTTGGGGGCTTCTTGGATCTGAAGTGCCTGATGTTGATGCAGCAGATTTAAAGGCGCTTTTTGAGCTCATCAGTCAGCTAAAATCTCGGGATCTGATTCTCGCCTATCACGATCGCTCGGATGGCGGAGTATTAACTACTTTGTTGGAAATGGCTTTTGCTGCGCGCTGTGGATTAAACATAGCGGTAGGAGAAGAAGGCTCTGCGGCGCTCGCGGCGCTGTTCAGTGAAGAAGTTGGCGTCGTATTACAAGTTCACAGTGCTGATGTGCACGCCATTGAGGCACTGGCGATCGAAGTGGGTTTGGCCGGGTGTGTTAAACACATCGCATCACCGCGTGTAGACCAGCGGGTGGTGGTTAATTCCCCACGATTTGAGTTAATAGACAGCCAGCGAGGTGCGTTACAGCAGCTTTGGAGCTCTACGAGTTACCACCTACAAAGGTTACGGGATAACCCTGAGTGTGCTGATCAGGAGTTCGAAAATATCCTGCATGAGGCACCGGGGTTGTCGGCCAAGCTTAGTTTTGATCCCGGAAGTGATTCTGCAGCGCCTTATATTGCTACGGGCGCCTTGCCGCGTGTGGCTGTTCTTCGGGAGCAGGGTGTTAACGGTCAATCTGAAATGGCCGCTGCCTTTCACCGTGCGGGCTTCACCCCTGTCGATGTCCATATGAGTGACTTGCTGCAAGGCTCTATGACTTTGGATGGGTTTCATGGCTTTGCTGCCTGTGGTGGATTCTCCTACGGGGATGTCCTTGGCGCGGGTGAAGGATGGGCTAAAACGATTTTATTCAATACTGAGCTACGCAAGGTGTTCACAACATTCTTCGAGCGCCCTGACACGTTCAGCTTGGGCGTCTGTAATGGTTGTCAAATGCTGTCCAATTTGAGTGAGCTGATACCGGGAGCAACCCACTGGCCGCGTTTCGCTCGCAACACCTCCGAGCAGTACGAAGCTCGTCTGACCCTGGTGCGGGTTGAGGAAAGTCCTTCGGTGCTGCTGTCTGATATGGCGGGGTCTATGCTGCCTATTGTAGTGGCCCACGGAGAAGGGCGCGCTCAGTTTGCTAATGACGAGCATTTGACGCTTGCCAATAATTCGGGATCGGTAGGGCTACGTTACGTTGATCATGCTGGTGCGGTGACCCAGCGCTACCCATACAATCCCAACGGCTCCCCCAGCGGTATCGCGGGTATGAGCAGTACTGATGGGCGAGTCACTATTATGATGCCGCACCCCGAACGGGTCTTTCGAACATCACAACTGTCATGGGCGCCTGCTGATTGGCCTGAAGACTCGGGTTGGATGCGATTATTTCGGAATGCTCGAACTTGGCTAGGTTGAATTATCCCACTCACGTCCCCACCTTTGCCTGTTAATGGAGGCGTGCAGCCGCTAAACTGCGCGCCATCTAATCAGCGGTCCCGGGACTTAGGCTTGGGCTGCTACGACGCAACCTTACGAGACTTCGATGCTTAATCGTTATTCCCTTTGGAAAAACCTTCTGATTCTCTGCGTGGCATTGTTTGGCTTGTACTACGCGGCCCCTAATCTGTATGCCCCTGACCCTGCTTTGCAAATTGGTGGAGCTAGCGGCTCACAAACTGTCGATTATCAAGTGCTGATGCGAGCGAGCGAAGCGTTGCAGGCGGCAGACATCGAGTATTTCGGCGAAAAAATACAGCCCTCGGGTAAAACAGCACTCATTCGGTTGCTGCGACGCGATGACCAGCTTCGGGCGCAAGCCATATTGGGTCGCGAGCTGGGTGACGCCTATATTGTTGCTTTGAACCTAGCTCCCACAACACCCGAATGGCTAAAGCGTGGCGGTGCACAGCCGATGAAGCTCGGCCTTGATCTTAGCGGAGGTGTTCATTTTAAGCTTGAGGTGGACGTGGCTGCAGCAAAAGAGCGGCGCCTGGAGACTTACGAATCCGGAATTAAACGCGGCCTGAGAGAAGCGCGTATTCGGGGGCTGGTCCGCCTTCAAGGTCAGCGGATCGGCATGAGCTTTCTTAGTGAGGCCGTCCGCGAAGACGCCCGAAAAATCACTGCAGACCTCTACCCTGAACTTTTACTAGATCGCGTTGATGGCGTCGATAAGTGGGAACTTTTTGCCGAAGTGACTGATGCGACTATGAAGGAAGTTGTGGATTATGCCGTTGACCAAAACCTCACAACCATTCGCAATCGGGTTAATGAGCTTGGGGTTTCCGAGCCGCTGGTGCAGAAACAAGGATCGAACCGCATTGTTGTTGAGTTACCAGGCATTCAAGATACGGCTGAGGCTAAACGGATTTTGGGTAAAGTTGCGAACCTCGAGTTTCGCTTGGTCGCAGAGACCAACGCCCCGGTTACTGAGCGGCAGCGCTTTGAGTATCGTAGTGATGCCCGAGAGGGCATGACAGAGTGGCTTGAACGAGAACTGATTATCACCGGAGAGCGGGTCTCCAATGCAGCCGCAGGTTTTGACCAAAACAACCAGCCCAATGTGTCAATTACACTCGATGGCGAGGGTGGCATGCTCATGTCCCGCGCTACCCGCAGTAACATCAAGCGCCGAATGGGCGTTCTATTTATTGAACGTAAATATCGAACGCGATACGAGCAAGATGAGAACGGTGAGGAAGTTGTTGTCAGGGTGCCTTACGACGAAAAGAAACTGCTCACTGCTCCCGTTATCCAATCAGCTTTGGGTGCATCATTTCAAATAACTGGTCTTGATTCTCCTGGAGAAGCTTCTGAGCTGGCGCTGATGCTCAGGGCAGGGGCGCTAGCTGCCCCGATTACATTTGTCGAAGAGCGAACTGTGGGCCCATCTTTGGGGGCCGAAAACATTGCCCTCGGTGTCAAGTCAGTGCAAATAGGCCTCGCCTTGGTGGTCATCTTCATGATTCTTTACTACCGAGTATTCGGTATTGCTGCGGTGGTTGCCCTAACGACTAACCTCGTATTGCTGCTAGCCTTCATGTCGCTTTTGGGTGCTACGCTAACCCTGCCCGGCATTGCTGGTATTGTTTTAACTGTGGGTATGGCGGTAGATGCTAACGTTTTGATTTTTGCCCGAATACGAGAAGAGCTGGCTCGACGTATGTCACCCCAAATGGCCATTGACGCCGGTTTCGAGCGAGCAGTAGCAACGATTCTCGATGCCAATATTACAACGCTCATCGTCGCGGTTATTCTCTACGCTGTAGGTACCGGGCCGATAAAGGGCTTTGCAGTAACTTTGTCTCTAGGCATTCTCACCTCAATGTTTACTGCCATTTTGGGCACCAGAGCATTGGTTAACCTTATTTATGGTGGTCGCCGAGTGGATAGTTTGTCGATTGGCCCACTTCCAAAACGTGATGCTGAGGAGGTCCAAGCATGAAAATTCTTCCCTTCATGGCATGGCGCCGTTTTGCGGCGGGTTTCTCTTTAATCGCAATGCTGATAGCAGGTGGCGCCTTGACAACTCAGTCCTTGAACTGGGGCCTTGATTTTACGGGAGGCACTCTGGTTGAGGTTGAATATGGCGATACCGCAAATTTGCGCGAAGTTCGAAAAATCCTTGAAGATAGTGGCTATGCGGGTGTTGTCGTTGTTGCGTTTGGTACTGACCGAGACGTCCTGATTCGATTGCCTATTAACTACTCCGATGAGCAAGGAGTGGCAATGGTTGATGTCTTACGTCGTGCATCAAGTTCCCCAATAGAGCTGCGTCGAATGGAGTTTGTAGGTCCTGCTGTGGGAGAGGAGTTACGTGAGCAGGGTGGGTTAGCCATGTTGCTTGCCCTTGGGCTAGTGATGCTTTACGTGGGCTTTCGCTTCCAATTCAAATTCGCTGTGGGTGCAGTGATGGCGCTAGCACACGATGTTTTGTTTGTGTTGGGCTTCTTTTCTTTGTTGGGCCTTGAATTTGATTTGACGGTGCTCGCTGCAATCCTTGCGGTTATCGGTTACTCGCTCAATGACACGATTGTTGTAGCGGATCGGATTCGTGAAAACTTCCGAAAGCTGCGACGATCAAATTCTACTGAGGTCATTGACATATCACTGACCGAAACCTTGGGCAGAACCCTAGTGACCTCTTTAACAACACTTTTGGTGCTTCTAGCGTTAGCTATTTTTGGCGGGGAAATGATCCACGGTTTTGCACTGGCGTTGTTAGCGGGTGTTGCGATCGGTACCTACTCGTCTATCTACGTTTCAGCGACAATTTTGCTGGCCATGGGCGTCAGCAAGGAAGACGTGGCAATTCCCATTAAAGAAAGCGGCAGCGAAGACGGCTCTCAGGTATGAAGCGCGAGTTTTAGCGCAGTACCGGGCCTACGGTTGAAAGCAGCTGCTTAAATATTTTTGGATTGCCACATACTACCTGGCCATTGTCCAGATAACGCTCTGAGCCGCTGAGATCAGATATCAGGCCCCCGGCCTCCTTGATAATCAGTGCCCCAGCGGCGATGTCCCAGCGTTCTAAACCTGTTTCCCAAAAACCGTCGAACCGGCCTGCAGCAACGTACGCGAGGTCCAGTGCCGCTGCTCCTGCTCTACGGATACCCATGCACTGCGCGGCGAGCTCAGCGAGGGTCTGAGTGTACTGAGGTAGGCGTTGTTGTTCGTGTCCCAAAAACGGTATGCCGGTGCCGAGTAGGCACTCGCGTAAGTCGGTGCGATTACTGACACGCAGGCGGTGGCCATTCAACTGTGCGCCGCGACCACGAGAGGCGGTAAATTCTTCCTGTCGTACCGGATCGAAAACCACTGCGTGAGCCAGTCGGCCATCGACAATACACGCGATCGATACACAATAATGAGGTATGCCGCGCATAAAATTGCTGGTGCCATCGAGGGGATCTATTACCCAAAGATGGTCTGATTTTGCATTGCCGGTCTGTCCACTTTCTTCGGCCAAGAATGCGTGGTCGGGATAGGCTTTGCCCAGTTGATAGAGTATTTCCTGTTCTGCCGCGATATCGACTTCGGTAACGTAGTCTGCGATGCCTTTCGCTTGGTGGCCCACGCGATCAAGCTCGTCTGAGGCTCTGACGATGAGGTCGCCCGCTTTACGGGCGGCGCGTAGGGCGATGGTGACCATCGGTTCCATGGTGATTTCTCCAAAGACGGGTAGATTACCGACCCGTGACGGGGGCGAAGCATAGCAGGGGCGGCGTGGCCTGTTCAGTGCTTTGTTACACTCTGCGATCTTTTTTCACTTTCGAGAACCGTAATTTTCATGGCATTCAATAATATTCGGGTTGTTCTCGTGCATACGAGCCACCCAGGCAACATCGGTGGCGTGGCAAGAGCCATGAAAAATATGGGTCTCACCCGGCTGACATTGGTAAAGCCCAAGGCATTTCCCGCCCCCGAAGCACTCTGGCGTGCGGCTTCGGCTGAGGATGTTTTAGCCAACGCAACGGTTGTAGAAACGGTCGAGGAGGCGGTCCAAGGTGCGCAATTTATTGTGGGTACGAGTGCGCGGGAGAGACGCATTCCCTGGCCCCTGCAGGATGCACATCATTGCGGTGAGCGGCTTTATCGGCATGCCGCTCAGGGGGAGGAGGTCGTAATTCTGTTTGGCCGAGAGGACCGTGGACTGCTCAACGAGGAGTTAGAACTGTGTAACCTCCACTGCCATATTCCTACCCACGAATCTTATCCATCTTTGAACCTAGCCATGGCGGTGCAGATTGTGGCTTACGAAATAAGAATGTCGCAGCTGGCTGGGAGTAGTGCTACCGAGGAAGACGCGGCCTGGGATACGCCATTTGCGCCAGCAGAAGATATGGCGCGCTTCTACACGCATTTGGAGCAGACCCTCATTGATATTGAATTTCTTGACCCAAAAGCACCGCGCCAACTCATGCGGCGCTTAAAACGCCTGTTTAACCGCGTTCGTCTCGATGAAATGGAGCTGAATATATTGCGTGGCGTTCTTTCAGAAACGCAGAAAAAGACGTCCAGGGGCGAAAAGTAAAGCCCTACTAAAATAGTTGGTTTTTTACTTGAGTGTTTTAGTGGGTTTTGTCACACTATCGGCATGGAGGTGGCATGAAACTTACAACTCGAGGTCGATACGCGGTAACAGCTATGCTTGATCTGGCGATAAATGGCGAGGAAAAGCCAGTATCTCTGGCCGATATCTCCGGTCGTCAGGAAATTTCGCTATCCTATCTAGAGCAGCTGTTTGCCAAGCTTCGACGAGAGGCCTTGGTAACCAGCGTTAGGGGCCCCGGTGGGGGCTACCGTCTGGCGCGGGATCGAGCCACCTTGTTTGTCGCTGAAATTATTGACGCGGTTGACGAGTCCGTCGATGTTACTAACTGTAATGGTAAGGGTAACTGTCACCATGGAGAGGTGTGTCTGACACACGATCTTTGGCAGGACTTGAGCGATCGTATTCACAGCTTCTTAAGCGGGATCAGCTTAGCTGACCTCGTAGACAATCGAGCTGGTAAGGCCAGGCTAAGTGCAAACGAAGCCGTGCAAAAATTAATTCTGCAGTAAGGATGCTCTGCTAATGAACGCTCATGTCAACACACCAATTTATCTCGACTACCTATCGACTACGCCGGTCGACCCCCGCGTCGCCGATGCAATGTCCGAGTGCCTATCGATGGAAGGTACCTTTGGCAACCCGGCTTCCCGATCCCACGTTTTTGGGTGGAAGGCTGAAGAGGCGGTAGAGAACGCCCGGGCCCAGATAGCAGATCTGATTAACGCTGACCCAAGGGAGATCGTGTGGACCTCCGGTGCAACAGAGTCTGACAATCTTGCGATTAAGGGTGCAGCACATTTTTACCGTAAGAAAGGCCAGCATATTGTCACGTCGAAAATAGAGCACAAAGCGGTGCTGGACACCTGCCGTCAGCTGGAGCGGGAAGGTTTTGAAGTGACGTACCTCGAGCCCAATACAGCGGGGCTGACCACGCCAGAGGCCGTTCAAGCGGCACTGCGCCCTGATACGGTGGTGGTCAGTGTTATGCATGCCAATAACGAAATTGGTGTGGTTAACGATATAGAAGGTATCGGTGAGGTCTGCCGTGCAGCAGGGGTGATTTATCACGTCGATGCAGCGCAAAGCACCGGCAAAGTACCTCTGGACATGGAGGCTATGAAGGTTGATTTGTTGTCCATGAGCGCCCACAAGATGTACGGTCCTAAAGGCGTGGGTGCACTTTATGTGCGTCGAAAGCCCCGGGTGCGTCTGGAAGCTCAAATGCACGGTGGTGGCCACGAGCGGGGTATGCGCTCAGGTACTCTGGCGACCCATCAGGCTGTTGGTTTCGGTGAGGCGGCACGTATAGCCAAGGAAGAAATGGCTGACGAAACCTTGCGCCTAATGAGTCTGCGAGCCCGATTTTGGAAAGGCTTGGAGGATATGCAGGAAGTGCATATCAATGGCGATGTTGATCGGAGGTTACCCGGCGCGCTTAACGTTAGTTTCGCCTTTGTAGAGGGTGAGTCTTTGCTGATGTCTTTGAAAGATTTGGCGCTGTCCTCTGGTTCAGCTTGCACCTCAGCCAGCTTGGAACCGTCTTATGTTCTGAGGGCTTTGGGGCTTAATGACGAGCTTGCACACAGTTCTTTACGCTTTAGCTTTGGGCGATTTACATCTGAGGCGGATATTGATCATGCGATTACGCAGGTTCGTGGTGCCGTTGAAAAATTACGTGAACTGTCGCCGCTTTGGGATATGTACCAAGACGGCGTTGATTTGAATTCTATTGAATGGTCAGCACACTAAGCATAGCGCTGGTATTGCAGCCCTTAAAAGGAGTACGTCATGGCTTACAGTGAAAAGGTTATCGATCATTATGAGAACCCCAGGAATGTGGGAAAGTTCGATGATGAAGATGAAAACATAGGTACGGGTATGGTAGGTGCGCCGGCCTGTGGCGATGTCATGCGTCTACAGATCAAGGTAAATGATAATGGCGTTATTGAGGACGCCAAATTTAAAACCTACGGCTGTGGCTCAGCGATAGCATCAAGTTCTCTGCTGACGGAATGGGTCAAAGGGCGCAAGCTTGAAGACGCCGAGCAAATTACAAATACTGAAATAGCACAGGAATTGTCACTGCCACCGGTGAAAATTCATTGTTCGGTGCTCGCAGAGGATGCCATTAAGGCGGCGGTAAAGAATTTTCGAGAAAAGCAGGACGACTGATGACAATTGCAGTCACAGAACAGGCAGCGGGACATGTCCAACGCCAGCTAGAGGCTCGCGGGCGCGGAGAGGGCATTCGAATTGCGGTTAAAACTTCCGGTTGCTCGGGGCTGGCGTATGTCCTTGAGTTTGTTGATGCCGCAGAGACCACAGATACTATTTTCGAAGATTTTGGCGTTAAGTTATTCATTGACCCGAAAAGTTTGGTCTATCTCGACGGTACTATCGTCGACTACGCCAAAGAGGGGTTGAATGAAGGGTTGGAGTTTCGCAATCCCAATGTGGCCGGTGAGTGCGGCTGCGGTGAGAGTTTTACCGTCTAGGTATGCCCGTGGTTGCTGAAGGGTTTTCGGGTGCACCCAAAGATTATTTTGAGCTTTTTCAGATAGAACCTCAGTTCGACTTGGATACTGATGATCTAGGTCAGAGATTTCGCACACTCCAGCGACGTTTTCACCCCGACAGATACAGCGGCGGAAGCGCGGCTGAGCAGCGCCTTGCGGCGCAGGTTTCAGCGGATATCAACGCGGGCTATCAGGCACTTAAAGATCCTATTAGTCGGGCAGGCCATATGTTGGAGCGGCAGGCTTGCGATTTGCGCGCTCTCGAGCGACAGCCAGTGAGTGGTGAGTTTTTGATGCAGCAGATGCAGCTTCGAGACAAGGCAGAGGCATTAAGCTCTGACGATAACGAAGCAAGATCACATTTAACGGCTGAAGCGAAGTCACTCATGAGGGCTGAGCTACTTTCTTTTCAAGAAGCCATGGAAAAAGAGGACTATGAGTTGGCGGGATCTGCTTGGGTACACCTGCTTTATTTACAAAAGCTGAACAAAGAGGTCGCTGGCAGCAGCGATCTCATCTAGACGGCGTTATGGCCTTGCTACAGATTGCTGAACCCGGCGCGGTTGCTCAAGAGCCTGCGAGCCGGAAGCTCGCTCTGGGTATTGACTTGGGCACGACCAACAGTTTGGTTGCTCATGTCAGTGATGGCGATGTCAAAGTTTTGCCGGATGGCTCTGGCAATGTCTGCCTTCCCTCTGTGGTGCACTTTGGTGCTGAAGGCACGCTTGTGGGTTCAGCCGCGGAAGCCTTGGCCGTCTCGGCACCTCATGACACGATTGCATCTGCCAAACGTTATCTCGGTCGAAGCCGAGAGGAGCTTGCCGCGGACAGCTATACCAAGCTAGCGGAAAGTGGGCTGGCTTTTGAAACCTCCCAGGGCCCGGTGACTCCAGTCGAGGTGTCTGCGGCGCTTTTGGGCGCGCTTCGTGATCGCGCTTTGTCCTCGCTTGATATGCCAATAGCTGGCGCTGTCATTACGGTGCCTGCTTACTTCGATGATGCTCAGCGATTAGCAACTCGACAAGCGGCCGAATTGAGCGGTCTTAATGTGTTGCGCTTGCTAAATGAGCCGACGGCCGCCGCAGTAGCTTACGGTCTTGATTCGGGCGAGGAGGGTGTAGTCGCTGTTTATGATCTGGGGGGTGGAACATTTGACGTGTCCATTCTGCGACTGGAGCGGGGCGTATTTGAGGTTTTGGCGACGGGGGGAGACAGTAGTTTAGGTGGCGATGACTTTGACCAACGCATAGTCACATTACTCCGTGATGAAGCGAGTCTGCATTCATTAAGCGTTGCTCAAGAAAGGGCGTTGTTACGCTGTGCTCGATCGGCTAAGGAAGCGTTGACTATTGCATCGGAAATTGAAGTTCAGCTCGATAGCATCATCAGTGGTTTTGGTGCCGTTACAGTCACCCGTCAAGCATTTAATAGTGCATGCGCTGATCTGGTGAATCGCAGTCTCGATGCCTGCCGCCAATGTGTTGCGGACGCTGGCGTATCGCAGATTGATCAAATTGTGCTCGTGGGTGGCTCTACACGCATGCCAATTATTGGCGAGGTGGTAGCTGCCCTGTTTGGCAAGGAGCCCCTGAATAGTATCGACCCCGATCGTGTCGTGGCGATGGGAGCAGCTAGACAAGCTGATTTGCTGATCGGTAATCGTGACGCTGAAGATCTGCTGTTGCTCGATGTCATTCCGCTGTCTTTGGGGGTCGAGACCTACGGTGGATTGGTCGAACGCATCGTGCCTAGAAATACAACGATTCCAGTGGCTAGGGCGCAGGAGTTTACGACCGCTAAAGACGGCCAAACGGGCCTGATTGTTCACGTTGTGCAAGGCGAGCGCGAGCGTGTAGAAGATTGTCGCTCCCTGGCGACGTTTGAATTAGAGGGCATTCCACCGATGGTGGCGGGAGCAGCACGACTTGAGGTGACGTTTCAGGTTGATGCCGATGGTCTACTCGAGGTGAAGGCTCAGGAAGCAACAACTCAGGCCACTGCGAGTGTGGTGGTGAAGCCGGCCTTTGGTCTTGCTGAAGATGATATTGCCACTATGTTGCGTGCTGGTTATGAGCATGCCTCTGAGGACATGCATGCGCGTCAATTGGCTGAAGCAAAAGTTGAGGCGGAGCAGCTGGTTGCAGGTATTCGTGCCGCCGTTACCAGTGATGGTGATCTATTAAGCGGTACTGAGCATGAGGCACTGATGACTGCTGTTAATGACCTGGTCGATGCTAGCCAGGGCAATAATATAGAGAGTTTAAGGAAGGCGATCGAGGTAACCGGTCGCGCTTCAGAACTGTTGGCGGCCAGACGTATGGATCGCAGCATTAAATCGGCGCTGGGGGGAATCTCGGTGGCCACATTGGAAGGAGAAGCGGAGTCATGACCCAGATTGTAGTCATGCCCCACGGTGATATTTGCCCCGAGGGAGCAGTTGTCGAAGCTGAGGTTGGAACGTCAATCTGTGACGCTTTGCTGGCGCACGATATTGCCATTGAGCATGCTTGTGAGATGTCTTGTGCATGCACCACCTGTCACGTCATTATTCGTGAAGGCTTTGCTTCTATGGATGACGCCGACGAGCTTGAGGAAGACTTTCTTGATAAGGCTTGGGGTTTGGAGCCGGAGTCGAGGCTCTCTTGCCAAGCACTCGTTGCAGAGACGCCTTTGGTGGTTGAGATCCCGCGGTACACCATTAATCATGCCCGAGAGCATCATTAAAAGCTGTTAGATCATGCAAAGCAGGGTTGATCGTTCTTGGGGGCTAGGGCTGTTTTAGTGGCGGTCTTTGTTCGGGCCGGCCTTTATTCGGGCCGGTCTGCGCCCCCTACGTCGTCTAAACCTAGTGCCGTTGTCGCTTTCAAAACGCTGTTTTAGGGTAATTAGTCGACGATGACATAATCGCTGCCCTCATTTATAATTTGCGCGCTTAGAAATTGGGACCTCGGGTCCCATGCACCAGTCCTTTTTCCAATCGGAGTGCCCCATGGCCACTGAACGTACCTTGTCAATTATCAAGCCTGATGCCGTCGGCAAAAATGTTATCGGCGAAATTTATACCCGTTTTGAGTCTGCCGGACTGCGCATAGTTGCGTCTCGCATGATGCAGCTGTCTGACACCACTGCGGGCGGTTTTTATGCCGAGCATAAAGGACGTCCTTTCTACGACGATTTGGTCAAGTTTATGACGTCCGGTCCCGTTGTTGTTCAGGTGCTCGAAGGCGAGGGAGCGATTGCTAAAAATCGTGATTTGATGGGTGCCACAAACCCACAGGAAGCTGCTGCTGGAACGATTCGTGCAGACTTTGCGACGACCATCGATGCTAATGCCGTACACGGTTCAGACTCGCCCGAGTCTGCTGCTCGAGAAATCGCTTACTTTTTTGCTGCTAACGAGGTTTGCGAGCGCTGAGGCGCCCGGCTGACGCTTCGCTATGACAGTTACCAACAGATTGATTGCGACCTCGAGCGCCGCTGCAAAGGTCAATCTGTTGGGACTGAGTCGTCAGCAGCTGGAAGACTTTTTCACTGACCTTGGAGAGAAGCGGTTCCGTGCTCAGCAGGTGATGAAGTGGATGCACCATCAGGGTGTTATCGACTTCGCCGCTATGAGTAACCTGGGCAAGGGCCTGCGAGAAAAGCTAGAGACCCTCGCTACGATTACTCCCCCGGAAATTGCGGATCAGCAGGATTCGGCTGACGGAACCCGAAAATGGGCAGTTCGGGTGGCCGGGGGTGCTTTGGTCGAAGCTGTGCTAATTCCCGAGGCGGGAAGAGCCACTCTGTGTGTGTCCTCGCAGGTGGGTTGCAGTCTAGACTGCAAGTTTTGCTCTACAGGAAAGCAGGGTTTTCAGCGAGATTTAACCGCGGCAGAAATCATTGGTCAGGTCTGGCTAGCGATTAACTCTTACAGCGGTTGGCAGTCAGGTAAAGGTCGGATTGTCACGAACGTGGTCATGATGGGAATGGGTGAGCCCCTTCTCAACTTTGATAATGTGGTGTCGGCTATGAGCCTCATGACAGACGACCTAGCCTACGGTTTGTCCAAACGGAAGGTGACTTTAAGCACCTCAGGCGTTGTACCCGCACTCGATCGGCTGGCTGAGTTCAGCGACGTTAGCTTGGCGGTTTCTTTACACGCGCCGAATGATGAAATTCGCAATAAAATTGTTCCGATAAACCGTCGCTATCCGATTCAGCAATTGTTGCAGAGCGCTAAAAGCTACATCGACGCTCAGTCAGATCGTAAGCGGGTTGTCACCATAGAATACACGCTTCTAGCCGGTGTAAATGATCAGCCGGAACATGCGCGGGAATTAAGCACTCTGCTTAAGGACTTTCCCTGCAAGATTAATTTGATCCCCTTCAACCACTTTCCAAATTCAGGATTCGATCGACCGAGTGGCAACGCCGTGTCGCGCTTTTGGCAAGTGTTGGTTGATGCGGGCTTTATCGTCACTGTACGCAGTACTCGTGGCGATGATATTGATGCTGCGTGCGGTCAGCTGGTAGGAGAAGTAGTTGACCGGACCCGACGTTCTGAGCGATACCGTCAGTTAAATTCGGCAAGCGACACGGTGACGGAGGGTGGAGGAACATGAAGTCCGTAACTTTAGGCATATTTGCCATGGCTGCTGTTTGCTTGCTGTCATCTTGCGTCACTGAGACTGTGGGTGGCACAGATAATGAGGGAGACCCTCAGGCGGCTCTGGAGCGACGCGTTGAGTTAGCTCGACAGTACATTGGTCGTGGAGATTGGGAAAATGCTAAGCGAAACCTTGAGCTCGCAAATAACATCGACTCTGACAATCCTTCGGTGCATGAAGCCTTTGGGCTGGTTTATCAAAGTACGGGTGAATATGATCGCGCAGAGGACAGTTTTAAACGGGCGCTGCGAATCGATCCCAAGTTTTCGAGAGCGAGAAACAACTATGCCGCTTTCTTGTTTTTCCTTGGGCGTTATGACGAGGCAGAGCCCGAGTTTGTGCTGGTAGCGGAAGATTCACTCTACTCGGGGCGCCCGCTTGCTTATATTAACTTGGGCATGAGCCGATTGAATCTTCAGAACAATGCCGGTGCAGAGGATGCATTCAGCCGCGCGTTGCGTATGGATCGGCGAAATCCCATCGCACTGCTAGAAATGGGTTATTTGCGGCTCGCAGCGGGCGATGTCGCGGGTGCCCAATCTTACTATGGCGTTTATCGCACGGTTGTGCCTCGTCAATCACCTCGAGGCTTCATGTTGGGCATTGAGGTTTCTCGGGCTTCGGGCGATAAAGATGCCCAGAGCAGCTACGAGCTGGCATTGCGTAATCTCTATCCTGATTCTCAGGAATATCAAGCACTGCAGGCCCAGCAAGGGTTACAATAAGGAAATCTTTCGATCGGTCGGTGACATGAAACAGGAATCACCTATTAAGCGGCGCAAGAGTCGCCAGATTATGGTTGGCAACGTGGCCGTTGGCGGCGATGCTCCTATCAGTGTCCAGAGCATGACGAACACTGAAACGTGCGACGTGGCAGCCACAGTCGCGCAGGTGCAAGCTATTGCTGATGCTGGAGCTGACATCGTGCGCATTTCGGTGCCGAGTATGGAAGCTGCTGATGCCTTTCGAGACATTCGCACGCAGGTGACTGTTCCCCTTGTTGCCGATATCCACTTTGACCACAAAATCGCGCTGAAAGTTGCCGAATATGGTGTCGACTGTTTACGTATCAACCCCGGAAATATTGGTCGTGAAGAAAAAGTGAAGGAGGTCATTGCCGCTTGCAAAGACAGGGGTATCCCGATTCGAATTGGCGTCAACGCGGGCTCGCTGGGTAAGGAACTGATGCGTAAGTATCCAGAGCCAACTGCTGAAGCTTTGGTGGAGTCTGCCTTGCGCAATGTCGATATTCTAAATCGCTATGACTTTGAGGATTTTAAAGTCAGTGTCAAAGCCTCCGAAATTTTTATGGCTCAAGCAGCCTACAGAAGTTTATCAACGCAAATTGAGCAGCCTCTGCACTTGGGTATTACCGAGGCCGGGGGCCTACGTGGTGGTACCGTAAAGTCGGCAGTGGGCTTGGGTGCCTTATTACTTGACGGCATTGGCGATACGATTCGAATTTCCTTGGCCGCTGACCCAGTAGAAGAGGTCAAAGTTGGCTTTGAGATACTTAAAAGCCTGAAGCTGCGGGCGAATGGCATAAATTTTATCGCCTGCCCCAGTTGCTCGCGCCAAAATTTTGATGTGATTGGCACCATGAATGAGTTGGAGCGTCGACTGGAAGATATTCGTACCCCGATGGATGTTGCCGTGATCGGCTGTATCGTCAACGGGCCAGGGGAAGCTCGGGAGGCTGACGTTGGCCTGACCGGAGCCACTCCTAGCAACTTAATTTACCTTGCCGGCGAGCCCGACCACAAAGTCAGTAATCAGGATTTCGTTGATCATTTGGAATCTGTTATTCGCGAGCGCGCCGATCAATTAGTATCTGAGCGCGCGGCCGCTGAAGAACAAATCATTCTGCGCAGCACCTAATAGACAAGCTTATGACCGATTACCGATCAGTGCGTGGAATGGTAGACATTCTTCCTGAAGACACCTTCCTTTGGCAGCAGCTGGAAGCGGTCATGGGTACTGTGTTGCAGCAGTACGGCTATCAAGAGATTCGCCTGCCTATCATCGAAGCTACACAGTTGTTTTCTCGCTCTATCGGCGAGGTTACCGATATTGTCGAGAAGGAAATGTATACCTTTGCTGATCGCAACGGCGAGAGTCTGTCATTGCGTCCGGAGGGTACAGCCAGCTGCGTGCGTGCGGTCGTCCAACATAATCTGCAGCAAACGGTGCAGAAACTTTGGTACCAAGGCCCTATGTTTCGTTACGAACGACCGCAGAAAGGTCGGCAGCGACAGTTTCATCAGCTTGGTGTTGAGGGGTTTGGCGTGGCAACGCCCGATTTAGATGCGGAGTTGATTCTGGTATCGAACGCCCTGTGGCGTGGTTTGGGTGTTAGAGAACTCCTGACATTGGAAGTGAATTCAATAGGGAGTCCCGCCGCTAGAGGGCTTTTTAGAGAGGCTCTGGTAGAGTTTCTCTCCGATCACAGGACCACTTTAGATGATGATAGTCAGCGTCGTCTTGAAACTAACCCCCTGCGTATATTAGACAGCAAAAATGTAGACACTCAGGCTTTGCTAACGGATGCACCGGCGCTCAGCGATTTTCTTGATGAACAGTCACGGGATGATTTCGCGGCACTTCTGGCAATGTTGACTGCGGCGGGGCAACCCTATGTGGTTAATGAGCGTTTGGTGCGCGGTCTTGATTATTACAATAAGACGGTTTTTGAATGGACCACCGATGCTTTGGGCGCCCAGGGAACAGTTTGTGGGGGTGGTCGTTATGATGGTTTGGTGACGCAATTTGGTGGCCGAGACACACCAGCCGCCGGTTTTGCTATTGGACTGGAGCGATTGGTGCTGCTGCTCAAAGGTTTAGAGGCGCAGTCTGTGCCTCAGACCGACATTTACGTGGTGACAGCAGATGCTAAGTCGCAGCTGCATGCGCTGCCTCGCGTAGAGGCTCTTAGGCAGGCACTGCCCGGTCGGGCTATTCAAGCTCACTTAGGCGGAGGAAGTTTTAAAAGTCAGTTTAAGCGTGCGGATCGCAGTGGTGCGCGATTTGCGCTGGTGTATGGCGAGTCTGAGCAGGCTACTGAGTCTGTTACCTTGAAGCCATTACGAAGTGAGGGCGAGCAGGTCACGCTCCCAGATAACAAAGTAGCAGCATTTTTGGCGGAGTCATTTGCTGGAGCAAACGGAGAATAGGTTATGGCAGATCATCTAGAGGATGACGAACAGGTTGAAGCGCTAAAACGATGGTGGGATGAAAATGGCAAGAGTACGATGGCTGCGGTCGTGCTGGCAGTCGCTGGTACGGTGGGTTGGCAGCAGTACCAAGGCTGGTCTAGTCAGCAGGCTGAGTTGGCTTCGGACACCTGGGGCGCGATAGAGGTGGCTCTGCAGTCTGGTGATGATCGTTCAACTGAGGATGTGCGTGCTCTCGCAGGCGCTTTAAAGGATGATTTTAGCCGTACTGTCTACGCACGTTTTGCGGCGCTTCAACTTGCTGCGCTCGCGGTAGAAGAGGGTAACCTAGATGCCGCTGAGAGTGAGCTTCGTTGGGCATTAGCCAAAGAAGATGCCAACTCTGAACTGGGGCAATTGATTCAGCTGCGGCTCGCTCGTGTGTTAGCTGATAAAGGCGATACTGCAACAGCCCTGGAGATCTTAAATTCGGGTATGGGTGCTTATCCAGCGGCTTATGCGACGGCAAAGGGCGATATTTATGTGTCCGAGGGTCGACACGCAGAGGCTTTAGGGGCTTACCGTGACGCGCGAGCTGTGCTGCTAGCACTCGGTAACCCACCGGGCATTTTAGACACTAAAATTACCAGTATTGAATCCCGTCTTGCGTCATCGGAGGAGTCCTCTTGAATTTCGCGAAGTTACCTAAATTAGTAGCCATTGGTCTGACTGTCGTAACGTTTGCGGGTTGTGAAACCATAGGCGGCTGGTTTGCAGAAGATGATTACGATCCGACGGCGCCAGTGGAGCTTGCTGATATCGACCAGAAGGTCAAGCTCTCCAAACGTTGGTCCACCTCCATTGGTGATGGGCAGGGTAAGGGGTTTTATAAGATCACGCCTGCGCTGGATGGAGATACCTTGTATGTGGCTGCCACTGAGGGCTTAGTTGCCGCTGTCGATGCGGCTAGCGGGCGAAAATTATGGAGCGCTAAGATAGGCCTAGCAATTTCGGGCGGCGTCGGTCATTACAAAGACTCGCTCTTTCTAGGCGGTGCCGATGGGACCGTTATGCGGGTCGATGCCAATGACGGCTCTGAGATTTGGAGGGCCGAAGTTTCAGGTGAGGTGTTAGCGGCTCCCCAGGGCAACGGAGAACTGGTCGTCGCCCAGACCTATGACGGCAAGTTATTCGCTTTTGATTATGAATCCGGTGAGCAGCGATGGGTTCACTTGAGCGATGTGCCTGTTCTTACCCTAAGGGGCACCTCTACGCCCATTATGGTTGATAACTTTGCTATTGCAGGTTTTGCTGACGGTAAGGTACTGGCGCTGTCACTCGATAATGGCAGTGTCGCTTGGGAGGCTCGTATTGCCATTCCGCAGGGGCGATCTGAAATTGAACGGATTGTCGATATTGATGGCAGTATGGCTATGCAGAGCGGAGAGCTTTATGCGGCTAGTTACCAAGGGCGTGTTGCCGCTGTAGACCTGCGTGTTGGTCGTAAAATATGGCAGCAAAACGTTTCGTCAGTTTCTGGTGTCGCGGTAGGCTTTGGCAACGTGTACGTGGCTGATCAGGATGGCACAGTCAGCGCTTATCTGCGTAATGGTCAAGGCGTACGCTGGCAAAATATTCAGTTAGGTTATCGTGGATTAAGCCGACCTACAGTGGTCTCAAGCTACGTTGCACTGATAGATTTTGAGGGCTATTTGCACCTTTTTTCCCAGCTAGATGGCGATATTGTAGGGCGTACACGACCAGACAACAGTGGAGCGCGTGCGGATATGATCGCTCAGGGCAATCGGTTGTACATCTATAGTAACGACGGCAAACTCATGGCCTATGACGTGGCAGGGCTGGAGTAGCGCTTGCTTCCTGTCATCGCCTTAGTCGGGCGCCCCAATGTTGGCAAGTCGACGTTATTCAACCAACTGACCCGTTCTAGAGATGCCTTAGTCGCTAACCTCTCAGGCCTCACTCGAGACCGGAAGTATGGTGAGGGGAAGATAGGTGATGCACCTTTCATCGTCATTGACACCGGTGGTATCAGTGGTGAGGAATTAGGTATCGACGCCGCCATGGCAGACCAGTCCCGGGTTGCAATCGATGAAGCTGATATCGTGCTGCTGTTGGTTGATGGCCGAGCAGGCTTGCATCCAGGAGATGAGAGTCTAGTGTCTTATCTTCGCCAGCGCAGTAAGCCCTTTCATTTAGTCGTCAATAAAATTGACGGAGTTGGGGAAGATATTGCAGCTAGCGACTTCTATCGCTTAGGTTGCTCGCAATTACACACAATTGCCGCTTCGCATAATCGAGGCGTTCTGCAGTTGATTACCAGTGTTATCGACGCTTTACCCCAAGCAGCACCCGCTGATGCGCTCAATGACCCCAGTATTCGGGTTGCCGTAGTCGGGCGACCGAATGTGGGAAAGTCTACCTTGGTCAACCGGCTGCTTGGGGAAGATCGGGTCGTTGTGTTTGACAAGCCAGGAACCACCCGAGACAGCGTTTACATTAGGTATGAGCGCCATGATCAGGCATATACCCTGATTGACACTGCGGGTGTGCGACGACGCAAAAATGTTCGTGAGGTGGTCGAAAAATTTTCGATCGTCAAAACACTCAAAGCCATTAACGAAGCCCATGTTGTCATTTTATTGATGGACGCCCACGAGGGATTGGTTGAGCAGGATTTGCACCTCTTGGGCCAGTGTATTGATGCGGGTCGTGGGTTGGTCGTTGCTATTAATAAATGGGATGGAATCGCAAGCGACGAGCGCGACTGGATTCGTTCAGAGCTTAATCGACGCCTACAATTCGTCGATTATGCTGATGTCCATTTTATCTCAGCACTTCACGGAACGGGGGTAGGGCACCTTTATGAGTCTATCCACCAGGCGCACCGAGCTGCGACGACGTCACTCAATACCAACAAATTAACCCGCATTCTCGAGGATGCCGTTGCCACCCATCCTCCACCTCTGGTAAACGGCCGCCGAGTCAAGCTGCGTTATGCACATGCGGGCGGACAGAATCCACCGATTGTGGTTATCCATGGGAGTCAAACCGATGCGCTTCCCGCTAGTTACGCACGCTATCTTGAAAAAACTTTTCGTCGCGTGCTGGAGCTTCATGGCACCCCCATCCGTATTCAATATCGCACGGGCGATAATCCCTATGCGGGTAAGCGTAATAAACTGACCCAGCGTCAAGAGAGTCGACGACAACGCCTTATGTCCCACATTAAAAAGGCTGAGAAGAAGAAAAAGCAGCGTAAGGGACAATAAGTAATATTCACTCAGTGAATGCTAATAATATTTAGCATTTTCTTTAAAAATACCTCCTGACCCATTAGCATCGCGGTCTCATTCATTCAGCGGTCTCATTGAGCCCAATTTCCTAGACTTTAAAGGAGTCGTTATGAGTCATTATTTGGATACGATCGGCGAGTTAGAGGGCGTAGTTGCCGAGGCGGGATCATCTTGGGCCGACATCAACCCCGAGTACGCCGCCAGAATGCGCGCTCAGAATCGCTTCAAAACGGGCATCGATATTGCTCGATATACGGCAGATCTTATGCGCAAAGATATGGCTGCGTATGATGAAGACCCTGCGCAGTACACGCAGTCTTTGGGTTGCTGGCATGGTTTTATTGGTCAGCAGAAGCTGATTGCTATCAAAAAGCATTTCGGAACCACCGATAAAAAGTACCTCTATCTCTCAGGCTGGATGATCGCAGCTCTGCGCTCAGAGTTTGGCCCGCTTCCTGATCAGTCAATGCATGAGAAAACATCGGTGCCTAGCCTTATCGAAGAGCTCTACACCTTTTTGCGACAAGCTGACGCCCGAGAGATGGGTGGGCTTTTCCGTGCTCTTGATGCAGCGCGGGCAGCTGGAAATGATGTGGAAGTGCAGGGCATCACCAAGCAAATCGAAGAGTTTCAGACCCATGTTGTGCCTATTATTGCTGATATAGACGCCGGTTTTGGTAACGAGGAAGCCACCTATCTTTTAGCTAAAAGCATGATTGAGGCCGGTGCTTGCGCCATTCAGATTGAGAATCAAGTTTCTGATGAAAAACAGTGTGGGCACCAAGACGGCAAAGTTACCGTACCCCACGCCGATTTTCTGGCTAAAATCCGCGCGGTTCGCTACGCCTTTTTAGAGTTAGGCGTTGAAAACGGCATTATTGTTGCGAGGACCGATTCTTTGGGCGCTGGTTTGACCAAGCAGATTGCGGTAACCGATGCCCCTGGAGACCTCGGTGATAAGTACAACAGTTTTCTAGACGGTGATTACATCGACTCAGCAGATGACATTGCAAATGGAGATGTTGTTGTTAAAGCCAATGGCAAACTATTGAAGCCCGCAAGGTTGGCTTCAGGTTTGTTCCAGTTTAAAAAGGGCTCTGGAATTGATCGCGTGGTCCTCGATTGTATTACTTCGCTGCAAAACGGCGCCGACCTTATTTGGATTGAAACCGAAAAGCCACATGTGGGTCAGATCGCCAGTATGGTGAATCGCATCAAGGAAGTCGTACCCAACGCTAAGTTGGTTTATAACAACAGCCCAAGTTTTAACTGGACACTCAGTTTCCGTCAGCAGGTGTTTGACGCGTGGTCTGAGGCGGGCCAGGACATGGCTGAGTACGACCGTGATGCCTTAATGGGTGCCGAGTACGATGGAACAGATTTAGCGATTGAGGCCGACGCTCGCATTCAGTCTTTTCAGGCTGACGGCGCCCGGGAAGCAGGAATTTTCCACCACTTGATCACGCTGCCCACGTACCACACGGCGGCGCTTTCAACCGATAACTTAGCCAAGGAGTACTTCGGCGAAGCCGGTATGCTGGGTTACGTCGCGGGTGTTCAGCGCAAAGAACTTCGTCAGGGAATTGCCTGTGTGAAGCACCAAAATATGGCGGGTTCTGACATGGGTGATGATCACAAAGAGTACTTCTCTGGTGACGCTGCGCTTAAAGCAGGTGGCGCCGACAACACCATGAATCAATTTGGCTAAGTTTAAGTGCTTAGGAAACGATACTGCCCTCAGACCTGTGGTCTGGGGGTTTTTTTATGGCGTTAGGTGTCATTTGCTTGAGGCAGATCTTTTGTCAGGGTTTTCTTAGAGAGTATTTATTGGCGCTTCAGGCAAGCGGCCGCGTGCCTTTACGGTTCGCTTTACTCTGTATCGCCTGTTCGGCTGGGCTTGTGGAATTTCCGCAGGGCCCTTGTATTGTTCCCTCACTCCGTCGCATGCTATCAACATGAAATGGGAAAACATTGATTCACAGGTTTGTTCAGTGGCCCGCGCGCTTTCCATTGTTGGAGAGCGCTGGACGCTGTTGATTATACGAGACGCTTTTAAAGGCACGCGACGTTTCGATGAGTTCTACCGCAACCTCGGCGTCACCCGTCATCGTCTTGCAGAGCGCCTAGCGGGCCTAGTAGACGCTGGAGTGATGACTCGAGTGCCTTACTGCGACCGGCCGGTTCGATATGAGTATCGCCTAACCCGAATGGGGTTAGGGCTCTATCCCGTGCTCATGACCTTGGGCAATTGGGGTGATGCTTGGTTAGACAAGGGGCAAGGCCCTCCAACTGAGTATTGGCATGCCGGGTGTGGAAATCTCGCTAAACCCGTATTAAGTTGCAGTGAGTGCGGAGAGTCCCTGCGGCCAGAGGAGGTGTCGGCACGCTCGGGACCAATCATGCAAACGTTTATAGAGTCATTGCTAGAGGCGGGCGCTACAGTGCCGCCGGAAGCAGCACTACCCGCTGCAGCCGCAGAGTTTTCTGCGCTGCAGGCCAAACAGAAAAGTGAGTGAAAATCATGAACCAGCAGGTTAACGATCTCGTTATGAACGCCTCAGATGAAATATTGGCTGGGCCAGATGGTGCACAGCGGTCGCCTGAAGAGGAACAGAAGTTCCGCAAACAACGTTTAGCTGCAGCGCTGCGTATTTTTGGAAAATTTGGATTTGATGAGGGCGTTGCAGGACACATTACGGTTCGCGATCCTATGGATACAGAAACCTTTTGGGTGAATCCTATGGGACGTTCTTTTAAGCAGGTGTGCGTGTCCGATCTCATTCGGGTGGACCACGACGGTCAGATTGTCGAGGGTCAGGGAATTCTTAACGGCGCCGCTTTCACCATACACGGACATATTCATCAGTCGCGCCCCGAGGTTATCGCCGCGGCTCATGCACATTCTATTTATGGTAAATCTTGGTCATCTTTGGGTCGGCTTCTAGATCCAATTACGCAGGACGCCTGTGCGTTTTATGGGGATCACGCTTTACTAGACGACTACACGGGTGTCGTCGTTGACATGACTGAAGGTGAGCGCCTTGCTCGAGTGTTAGGCCAGAAAAAGGCAATCATTATGCAAAACCATGGGCATCTTACGGTAGGTGGCTCTGTGGAAGAGGCCTGTTGGTGGTACGTCACGATGGAACGCAGCTGCCAGGCCCAACTGCTCGCCGAGGCTGCAGGCACGCCGCAGCCGATCCCCAAGGAAATGGCGGCGCATACACAGCAACAGGTGGGGAGCAGGCTGTCAGGTTGGTTCAGTGCTCAGCCAATGTTTGACGTTATTTTGGCTGAGCAGCCCGATTTGTTAGGGTAAGGCTTCTACCGAGATTGCCCAAGCTTCGATAATGGCGTATTCCGATGAATCGGAGGCGTAGCGGCGTCCCCCACCATGCCCACCCCCACCTGAAATTCTGGTCACCAATTTGTCGGCCGAGTTTGATTCAATATAGCGCAGGAAGGACTCGTAATTGAGTTGGATGTTGTTGCTCTCTCCAGCGCCGTAAAGCCTCAAGCCACCGGGTGCACCAGTGCGGCCGTGGCAACCAGAAGTTGTACAGCCCCCCGCTGCGCTCACAATCAGCGCGTTTACATCATCCTCATAAACCTGACGAACCGCCGTCTCTGGATCGTTTGGAGGCTCAACACCATTTCCTCCGCCACTACCCTCGCCGCCATCTTTGATTGATGAGGCGCCTATGCCGCGGACGGTTTGTACCGTGTCAAGGAGCTCGCTTGCTACCTCGCCGGGCTCTGCAGTGCTTACAACAGCTCTGCATAATCCGAATGCCAGTAATCCTGCGGTTAGAGATGTCGATAATCGAAGCATTGTTTTCCCTTAGTTAGCGCCCTGTAGACAAGCGATTGCCTAGTATAGATGCAATGTCCCTTCTTGGGCGGAGCTTGAGTCCTGCTAGCGTGGTCGTCTAAATGCACAGATTAAACAAATAATGATGATGACTTCAATGCCTAACAATGGCCAATGCAATGCCGTTACCTGAGCGATTTTACGGGTGATCTCGAATTTTTCGGCCAAAATTTGGTAGCCAATCCACGAAGAGCCCATCCCCACAAGATAGGCGATTTGCTTTGCAACATCGAGTCGGGCTAGTCGCCGGTTATCGACAAATAAAAGCGTTTCACACCGGACAAGATAATTTCCCAATGCGAAGGTGAATTGGTATCCCAAGTAGATAAAAAGCGCTATGGGCTTATCTATAGGGTAAATGAGAACGGCCAAAATCCCCATCAAGATGATCAGCTCAACACTGATGGAGAGCCGAAAAAACCAATAGGGTTTGAAGAGTCGGTGGTACTGAGTAGCCACGGCAAGAGTTGCTAATGCCAGTCCAATGCCTCCTGCAGAAAAGATTGCGGGTGAGAGTGGCTCGTACAGAGTAAAGACGGCGCCAATAGACAGACCCAAGAATAACGAATTGAAAAATTTATAAGCGAGAAACCACCCAAAATCAATGGAGTCGTTGTTCAATGGCTGCATGTCCACTCAGTAATCGACCCCTTTACGCGCTTGAATGCCGGCGCGATAAGCATGCTCAATCTCTTTTACCTCTGAGACGGTGTCCATGACTGAACGCAGCTCAGTTCCCCCGCCTCGGCCTGTTACTACAACGCTTTGATGAGATGGGCGCCCTGTAATTGCAGCTAGAACAGCGCTTTCAGGGAGGTACTTGAAAGCAAGCATGTAGGTAAGTTCATCCAGTATGACAAGATCCAGAGTTGTATTCTGCAGCATTGCCTCTGCAATTTTCCAAGTACGCTCTGCAGCTGCAATGTCGCCACTACGGTCTTGGGTGTCCCAGGTAAAGCCCGTACCCATTTGGTAGAACTCTACTTCCGGGCAGTGATCGCGAAGGTAGTGTTCTTCCCCCGACAGCTGCACGCCTTTTATAAACTGCACGACACCTACCTTTTGCCGGTAGCCCAGAGCTCGAAGCACCATTCCGAAAGCAGAGCTGGTTTTACCCTTGCCATCGCCCGTCAAAAGAACCGCCACCCCTCTATCGGTGGTCGCCGCCGCGACTCCGGCATCCACGGAGGCTTTCTGCTTTTCCATGGCACGTTTATGGCGCGCTTCTTTGTCAGTTTCATCCATGGATAAGTCCTCTATATACTGTAGCGAAGGCCGATGTAAGCGGCTCTGGGGATTTGATTGTAATCCCTGACCTGAGGGTCGCGGTTGTCCGTAAGATTTTCAATTCGTCCTGTCACACGAAGCGATTGGGTCACATTGATCATCAGACTGGCATCTAGACGTTCGGTGTCCGGCATAGGCGCTCCAGCGGTATCAACTGAGTCCCAGGTGAATCGCGCGGTTAGGGCTGCAACTAGTGAGCTATTCTGCCACAACACACTGCTCGCAGCGGCCCATTCAGGGCGATATGGTCTTTGCTGTTTGGCGCTGGACTCTGTTTCGTTCCAGGTAATGTTTGCCAGAAGACGCCAATGGTTAAGAAAAGTGGTCTCACCAGCAATTTCTAAGCCCTGAGACGTTGTTGTGCCCGTACCCTGGAGGTAGCCAGAGAAGCTCGCCATATCGAAATAAATTTCGTTTTCGATCTCCTGATCAAACCAGGTGACCTCTAGTCGCTGGTTAGGTTGGCCCCAGCTAAGACCGATTTCCCAACCCTGGCTTTTTTCTTCAGTAAGTGCAGTGGTCGCCGCAGGTGCGTAACTAAAAGGGCCCGCGTTATAGGCTATTTCGTAAAGGCTTGGTGCACGAAAGCCGGTGCCAACGGCACCCTTCATGATCAAAGGGTGATCGGTGCCAGCCAGCTGCTGCTGTAAACTAATGCGCCACGAGGTAAACTGGCCGAAATCGTCGTTGTCATCCCATCGTGCCCCCACTGTGAGTGCGCCGGCAAGTACATCGAGGTCGTACTCTCCCCAAATCCCAAGGTTATCCCTACTGCGTTTGTTGCCTCCATCGATAAGAGACTGTTCAGCAGCATCTACTCCCAGTGTTAAACGGTGTCCCAAAGCTGGGGTGGTGGAGCCAATCCAAGAAACTTCTTCCTGCTCGCCTTCAGTTTCAAAGGACAATATATCTGCACTGTAAAACGCCCTTTCAATGTCAGATTTTTCATAGCTGAGTGACGAGTCGATCACAGTGTTTCGGAAATTTGCGGAGATTCGCATTGCAGACTGATCAAAGGAATCAGTACAGGCGCCGATCTGGGCAAAAGTGGCTGTGTCAAAACAGCCGTCATAGTCGTTATCACCATTGATATTGTGCACGCTCCCGGTAAGGGTGAGGGCGTCGGTCAAGCTCAATGAAGCAGTGCCATGGACCGTGGTGTTACTGTAGCCGTCATCGTCACGCAATTGGTTGTCAGAGGGTCTGGCATTGAAGCCGTCAGTGCTTAAGTCGGTGATGGATAGTGAGCCGCGAAATACCTCCGTGCCCCCAGCGACAAAGCCCCCGAGTTTTGAATAACCGTTCTGGCCGCCTTCCGCAGTGAGGCTCGCGGTCATTCCTTGCTCGGGTTGGCGGGTCGTCATGGCGATGACGCCGCCGGCATCAGCGCCGTAAGCGAGTCCTTGTGGTCCCCTGAGTATCTCAATGCGCTGTAGCCCTTCAGCAAGCAGGTGCTCAATGCGGGGGCTAATTTGAGGTGAGGAGGGATCAGCTATATCGATACCGTCTAATACCACCCGGGTGCGGAAGCCCTCCTCACCGCGAATCCGCACCGAGGCCGATTTGCCGGGGCCTCCATCACGGGTCACTGATACACCCGGCTGTAGGTCGAGAAAGTCTGCAACATCGCTGTAGCCTAGAATTTCTATGGTTTCACGGTCGGTAACCGATACCGAGACACCAATTCGGCTCAGAGGTGTTGGAACCCGAGAGGCGACAATAACAGTTTCCTCAAGAGCTTCACTGTCCTTATCATCGGCGTAAGCAGCCGTAATATGTGCGCCTGTAAGCAACGATAGAACAAGGGGTCGATATACGATGTGGCGAAACATAGCGCAGCTCCTGCGTTGGCGGAGGCGCTGTTAAAACAGCACAGGTGTGGGCTCCAGCCAGATGGGGAGTCGCACCCTGCAAAGCCCTCCGCTTTGTGGTTTACGTTACGTCAGGCAGGTATCGGGCTCGGAACTAGGTTCCCTACCGTTGCGGGGGCAGCACTGGCATAACGACTGAAGGCCGGTAACCAGTTTCCCTTTTAACCTGCCCAGACCGCAGCGGCCGGCAGGCACCTAACGCGGAGGAGGGTACTCGCGCTGAAAAGCCGCGTCAAACCTTTATCTTATTCTGCGTTTCCCAGCAGTGTTAACATATTGCTCCATGAACGAGCAAAATAAATTACACGCAGTGAACGAGAGTAAATTAGAGCGCTGGCGACCTTACATTCGACAATGTTTAGACCGCGAGCCAAGAGGCTTGCGCAACATTGTCGCCTGGGACGAGCACGGCCGTCCCCGTGTTGTTCAGGTTGCTCTTGTGGTTGATAACAAGCCATTTCCAACGGTATTTTGGTTAATCGACCCGGTACTTTGTCTCGCTATCGATCGATTGGAGGCGGCCGGCTGCATTGCCAACTTGCAACAGCGAGTGGACCAATCGGCCGAATTGCGAGCTAAAATGCGGATTGACCATGAAAAACACCAAGCCGCTCGCGCGGCAACTATGACGCCTACGGAACGAGAATTTTTGGAGTCCTCTGGTATGATAGGGGCCTTCACTTCTCGCGGTATTGGTGGCATCCAGGGAGCCGATCGAATTCGCTGTTTGCACACCTGGTATGCCGCGCACTGTGTCCAACCAAATGTGGTGGGAGGTATGATCGACGGGCTTCTCTCTGAGGGCCCCGCGAGTCTTATTTCCGACGCTCAATCATGAGTTTATAAATGTGATGCCTTCAATTACCGATGATACTCGTATTTCGTCCCTCAAAGAGCTGGCTGCGCCCAGTGATTTGCTGAATCAGATACCCCTCGATGAGACCGTTGCTACTCACGTGACGCAGGCCAGAGGAGCAATACATAACGTACTGAAAGGTGACGATGACCGTCTTGTAGTGGTGGTGGGTCCCTGCAGTATTCATGACGTAGATGCGGCGATTGATTACGGCAGGCGCCTCCAGCCCCTCGCTGAAAAATTGAGTGATCGCCTGCTAGTTGTTATGCGGGTGTATTTTGAAAAGCCCAGAACGACGGTAGGGTGGAAAGGATTAATTAATGATCCCGATCTAGACGATTCCTTTCAAATCAACAAGGGTCTTCGTTTGGCTAGGCAACTGTTGGTAGACCTCAATAAATTGGGGTTGCCCACAGGCACCGAGTATCTTGATCTTATATCTCCTCAATATTTCGCTGATCTAGTGAGTTGGGGTGCAATAGGTGCAAGAACAACGGAGAGTCAAACCCATAGAGAGCTCGCCTCGGGGCTGTCATGCCCTGTTGGCTTTAAAAATGGTACCGATGGAGATGTGCAAATGGCGGTCGATGCAATTGGTGCAGCGCGTCAACCCCATCATTTTCTTTCTGTTACTAAAGAGGGGCAGTCGGCAATTTTCGAAACACTGGGTAACGAAGATTGTCATGTGATTCTGCGCGGCGGACATAAGCCAAACTACGACATGTTTGCGGTCGACGATGCCCGGGCGCTGCTGGGCAAAGCAGGTTTGTCCGATCGTTTAATGATTGACGCGAGCCACGCTAACAGCCGCAAGCAACCGGAGCGTCAGCTTGAAGTTCTGGCCAATATCGGTCAACAGGTAGCGGGTGGAAACGAGGCCATTATTGGCGTCATGATCGAAAGCTTTCTGGAGGCTGGTCGTCAGAATGTTGTTGAGGGTGGCACACTGATCTACGGCCAAAGCATTACTGATCCTTGTATCGATTGGGCTGCTACTGAAGATATTTTGATCCGTCTCGCCGATGACGTGGCCCAAAGACGCCTGAAACAGGGAGGTAGTTCGTGATCGCGCAACGCTTTCCACAAATTAAAACTATGGCGTGGGCTGCATCGCTAGTTTTTTTGATGACTTCGGGCTCGCTGTTGAGTCAAGAAGCTGAGGAACTTCAAGAAAAGGCTATCCCAACCGTAGCGGATGAACTCGATGAGCTGGAGCAGCGTTTTTATGCCATTCGGCAGACCGAGGAAGAGGCTGGCGATGTTAACGGGGGCGCCGAGGATGCACTGCGCTTTTACCTCGACGAGGAGTCTCTTCATGTGCTGAAGCAGTTCAGCAGAATTGCGGAGCGAATACTGAAGCTTGAGAGCGATGCCCCACAGCGCGGTGAACTTGCGGCGAGGTTGGCGCTACGCAATCAACAGTTTGATGAGGGTTTTGGTCGAAGATTTGAGCTCCTTGAGTCTCGTATTGCTGTGAAATATGAGGGGTTAGACGCGCTCAGTGGTTTAGATCGAGCATTGCTCCGTGCGCAAATAGACAGCATGGATGAGCAGCGAATCCGCTACTTGGAGTATATGATTAATGTTGTAGACGTTCGTGCAGCATTGAATTTCCCAGCAGGTACTTTGGAACAACTCGCTAACCGCAGCTTGCTGTATTACGCCGATGAGCGGCTGGGGTCATTACAGCTGTTGAAGGCGCAAAGGCAAGCTCTACAATCCCGTCTAAAATTAGCGTCCTCCGACCCATCGATACAGGAGGCATTGTTGCGCGCAGAGCAGCTCCTTGCTTTGGACGTAACGTGGCTGGGGCGTATCGCCACGCAAATGCAGCGTGTAGGTCTCGATACCACTCGAATTAAGCGCGCCATTATCGAGGAGCAAACTGCAATTTCTTTCGAAATGGTGGACCTCGAAGTTTTCAATGTTGTTCTCGATGATATCTATTCCAAGCTCACTCGTTGGTTCTCCACTGAGGGGCCAGATTTGGTGCTGCGCGTTTTGGTGTTCCTTGGCATCGTGTTTCTTGCTCGAGTTGTTAGTCGAGCTGCGCGGCGATTTGCACAGCGCACTCTCGACAAGCGACCCGGTGGCATGTCGCAGCTTTTGAGAGATGTGTCTGTCTCAATGATTGGCGGCGGTGTCATGGCGGCCGGTTTTCTTGTTGCGTTATCACAAATGGGTATTTCTTTGGCACCCATGCTGGCCGGCTTAGGCGTCGCGGGTTTTATTTTGGGTTTTGCCCTACAGGAGACGCTGAGTAATTTTGCGGCAGGGGGCATGATTTTGGCCTACCGGCCGTTTGATGTGGGTGACTTTATTGCCGTAGCAGGGGTTGAAGGTACTGTGCGTCGGATGAATTTGGTGTCAACAACCATTACGACCACTGACAATAAAAGCCTTATCGTGCCCAACAGTAAAATATGGGGCGATGTGATTCGAAACTACACCAGTCAAAATATACGTCGTGTCGATACCGAGTTTTGTATCAGCTACAGCGATAGTATTGAGCAGGCGGAGCAGGTGTTAACCGAGGTGTTGGCGCAAATTCCGGAAATACTCCCAGAGCCAGAGACTGTGGTTAGAGTGCACCGGCATGGGGAGAGCTCAATTGATTTTGTCGTGCGGCCGTGGGTGAAGACAGCAGACTACTGGCCGACTTACTGGACATTACACCGTGAAGTTAAGCTCGCATTTGATCGTGCGGGTATCACCATTCCATTTCCACAGCGCGATCTGCACCATTTTCATCACGAACCAGGTAATGGCACCGCGGCGTCCACTTAGGGCGCCCATTCAAGCCCCAGTAATATGCTGTAGTCCCATTTTTTTCGGGGTATTGAATCTAGCTCGCCTTCGTTCTCCTTCCCTGAATCGTAATCGGAATTCAAGCTCAGTTTGATGCTTAGATCACTGACCGCTTCCCACTTCACCGCAGCTTCTAAGTGGGCTCGCAAGCGGTCGTCTTCGGTTAAGGAGGGGTAGACACTGCTCGTTATATTGATGTCGAGATCCGCATTTGTCAGGCTGTACATCATGAAGGAGCCAGTCAGGAACCCTTCAGCCGAGTAAGCTGTGTCTTTTACCAGCGTACTAGCGCAATTATCATCGCCAAGATCACTGAGATCGCCGGGGCAGCTCGGAGGTTGCAAGACTTGACCAGTTTCGGGGTCTGTTTCGATTTTGCTGCGCTCTGAAATGCCTTGAAGGCCAACCAAGGCTCTTAACCGCATTCCAGCGCTGTCGATGAAATAGCGTCCTAAACCGGAGCCCAGCGAGATGCGACCAAAGTTATTTAGTTGGTCGTTGTAATCGTATTGACCAGAAAAGCTTCGGTACCAGTCATCTCTAAAGTTGGACCAGCGTTCGTTTTCCAATCGAACCAATCCCGATGTTTGGGAATAGTCATCCTCATAGTCGCCGTTTTCAGTTTGGGTGCGGTAGTCGGAGCGTAAAATATTTGCACGCGCTGATGTCTGCCCGCGCTTTGAGGCATATGTTACCGTTCCTTCGATCTTGTAAGTTTGCAGGTCGGGTTCAAAGTTGAAATTGGCGCCCAAGGTGTACTGCAGCCGTTCGGCGAAACTTTCCTCGATAGGCCGAATTTCAGTGATCTCGAGCAGGGGTATTACCTTGTCGCTGTCGATGCTGGTGAACTGCAGCGCGCCCTTTTTTTCAGTGCTTGAAATATTGCCATAAAGCCTCTCGTTGTTTTCCGTCAGAATTTCATAGTTGTAATTAGAATCTATGGAGGCGATATCCTGAAGTTCCAGGGCAATCACGGGAGCGTAGGACGGATTTATTTTGAGGTCGCCATTGGCTAGCCCCTTGATTTCGCCGGTGATGCGGTCGCCGTTATACATGGTGACAACATCATTATTGCTATGGGCGAATGCCCAACTAGCATGGGTCGTCAGCAACAGGGCGAAGAGGATTAACAGGGAGCGCATGGATATTTCCTGTCTATTAGAAAAGAAAACTTGTCCTGTCTAGAACACGGTGCTTCCGTGCTTTAGACAGAGACCATTATTGGAATTACCCAAACTGGAAAAAGCACAGCTTGTTGCCATCGGGATCGCGAACGTAGGCGCCATAAAACATGTCTGGGATGCGCTGTCCGGGCTCTCCGTCGCAGGTTGCACCAAGTGCAATTGCTTTTTGATAGAGCGCGTCGCAGGCCTCCTTGCTGCCTGGATTAAAGGCCACCATATTGCCGTTGCCCGGATGCGCGTCATTTTCGTTGTAGGGTATGCACACAGCGAGCATTGGGTTGGCCATATCCTTGCCAAAAAATGCTATCCGGTCCATTTCAAGCAGCGTGGAGGCACTCATTTCGCCTAATAGCTCTGAGTAAAAGGCCTTCGCACTGTCAAGGTTCGTGACGCCTAAAGTGACGTATCCAATCATGGTGTTACTCTCCGTGTTGTAGTGATAAAAAATTCATGGGCTGGGATTCGTGCCACCGCGTGGGCAGCACCCTAGCAATGCACCCCCAAAAAAGTTGCCTTCCTACAAAGCGTTGTTTAAGGGCACGGTGGCTCTGTTAGTGTCGCTTTCGCTCACTGTCGTTTAGCGCACTAAGCGCGTATTCTGGCACTTCTTACTTCATCGGGCATTAAAAGGTCTTGCTGGATATTAGCTTAATAATGATGGTTGTCGTCTGGCTAGTCACTACTCTTTTGGTGACGCGTTGGTCTGCTCCTTGGGTTTTTGGCAGTGCTTTGTTGGCCTGTTTGTTGATGGGCCTAGTCGATATCAATACTGTGCTTGCCAAGGCCACCAATGAGGGGTTGGTCACCCTAGTACTTTTGATGCTGATTTCAGTCGGTTTTGAACGTCTCCCTTGGCTGCTTATGGTATCCCGGCGCATGGTGGTTCCATCGTTGACTGGGTCACTTTTACGCGTCTCGCTTGTGACCGCAGTCTTTTCAGCCTTTGTTAACAACACCGCGGTCGTGGCGACCCTTGCGGGGGTACTGAGGCGATCACGTCTTCATGCGCCCAGCCAGCTCTTACTGCCGCTTTCTTACGCGGCCATTTTAGGCGGCACGTTGACGCTTATTGGAACTTCTACCAATCTTATCGTGAGTAGTTTTTTACAAGAGGCCTCGGGAAAGGGTATCGATTTCTTTGCCTTTTTACCCGTGGCATTGCCTGCAGCAATTGCCGGCATTATTTGCATGGTCTTATTTCGTCACCGACTGCCGCTGTATGAGCAAACAGCGCTACAGATTAGCGAGCATTTAATTGAAGCCAAAGTTCTCCCCGAATCTAAGCTCATTGGAAGAAGCATTGTAGACAATGGACTTCGGGACCTGGATGGTCTTTTCTTGGTGGAGATTGCCCGGGGCCACGAAATCCTCTCGCCGGTCGCACCGTCACAGCGTATTGAGTCAGGTGATCGACTGATTTTTTCGGGAGACGTTAGTCGTGTAGGTCTTCTTTCGACGTTTCAAGGTCTACAGTTGTTTGCGATTGAGGAGGGGTTGTTGGGTGACAATATGACGGAAGTTATTTTGTTGCCTAATGCTGCAGTCGCAGGCCAGACCATAAAAGAATCGAGTTTCAGAGCACGTTTTGATGCTGCGGTAGTTGGACTACGTCGAGACGGTGCTCAGCTATCGGGAAAGCTTGGAGGGATTACCTTGCAGCCAGGGGATTACCTCGCCTTGGCCGTTGGCCCGGATTTTTCCCAACGAATGAACTTGGGTCGAAATTTTCTGGTAGTAAATTCTCAATTAAATACGATGCGCTTACCTCTGTTGGTTAGCATTTTTATAACCGCCGCGGTCGTAGCGGTTGTGACCTTGGCTGCGATGGGAATCCTCGCTTTGATTAAGGGCCTCGCCTTTCTTCTAGCGATATTTTTGGTGCTGGGCGTCATAAAAGGTGCGGATTTACGCCGGCGCTTTCCTTTCGAGATGTGGATCATTATTGCCTCAGCCCTGACGGTTGCCCAGGGGCTGCAGGATACCGGGGCGGTGGCAGCTGCAGCGGCTTGGGCGGCGCCCTTGATCACGGGTATTGAACCTTTATGGATACTAATAATGGTTTACTTGTTGACGGTTTTACTGACTGAGTTGATGACCAATAATGCTGCAGCTGCGCTCATGTTTCCGGTGGCTTGGACACTAGCCCTGTCCAGCGGCGTTGACCCCATGCCTTTTGCTATGGCGATTGCCTTTGGCGCCAGTGCCTCGTTCCTGACTCCCTATGGCTACACCACGAATTTAATGGTGCAAAACCTAGGGAGTTATAAGCGCAAAGATTACTGGAGGTACGGACTGCCAATTACTCTGATATACAGCACAGTAGTTCTGCTGATGCTCCCAAGGGCATTCCCTCTTTAATCATCATGCGCCGACCCGGATCGCTTAAATTTTGTTTATGTGGTCGAAGTAGGGCAGGTAATCGTGCTTAATATCGGCGTTCTCTTGTGACCCGCCTTGTACCCCATCAGCTCCAAAGGTTTGCAATTTGTAAGGGATTTGGATACCGGCAAAAGGCTCGCAGATGTAATGATAGTTCCTGTTCCAGGGGTCCGTGGGTATCGAGCTAATATAGCCGTTTTCGGGGAAATCTCTCGGTGGGTTGCCCGTTGTCGCAGGTTGAACCAGCGCTTGCAGACCTTGCTCGGTCCATGGGTAGGAGGGGTTGTCGCTGATGTATGCTTCTAATGGCACAGCGAGGTCTCGGAAATCGTTAAGAATGCGATCTATCTGCGACTTTTGGATCTCATAATCAATCCCAAGTTCTGTGTTTAGCGCCGCGGCAGGATCCTCACTGCAGTAAATTTTCACGTCCATCGACAAAGGCCTGAGATTGGCGACGGTATCTAATACGACAAAATCTTTGTAGATAGGAAAGCCTTGGTAGTCCGTAGCGAGATACTTGCCGCAGGTAACGTTCCCTGGGTACTGCGCTACGTCTTTATAGTTCGAGTTTGGACGCACCTGCCCAGTGTCCTCTAGCGCCTTGGCGGCCTGATCTTCGGTTGATGCACAACTTGTGAGTAAGCCCAGCATCGCTATGCAACAAAAGGATACGGCGGGTTGGCGCATGTTAATTTCCTCGAGATTTTTTTTGGATTCGTCTGTGGGTGGTGCGACTCTATCAAGATTGGCTTTTTGCAGGCGGGCTCTTTGAACGGTTGCAACTGAAAAGCCTACGGCGCGGCACCTTCATAATATCGCAAACCTTAATTAATTGGGCTACCCCTTTGTAAGTTTGTCGGTATTTTCTGTTAGGGCTTCGGTGGTGTCGAGTTGTCAATGCCGACTGCCGACTGCTATGCGCTGTGCTCGCGGAACTGACTGCATGGCTTTGGTGATAGATTGAAAATTTTGAGCTGTGGCGATTGATTACGGTGCCCTGTTTACAATTCATGCGCTGCTAGTAATCACGAATTTAAGCAGGCTCTGTTTAGTAAAGCGTCCGAAAGTGCGAGGTTTCGTTTACTGGCTCGTTTGTGGGAATATGAGGTCGCCGGCCAAATAAAATGCCACGCTAACATGGGGTCATATGTCGTTCCAAGTTTCACAAAGCTCCGTAACGGCTATAAAGTCTAGTCAGATACTCTCTGCTCAGGAGCGGCTGACACTGACACGTTCTAGTGATTTAGTTGGCTTCGGGCTGGTGGTCAAAAACTGGGGTTTAATTTTCCTGCTCTTGGGCGTGGCAGCGCATTACCCTGGAGTATTGACCTCACTTCTTGTTTTAGTGGTGTTGCCCGGGCGGCAGCTGGGTCTGGCCGTTCTCATGCATGAGGCAGGGCATGGCACGTTGTTCGAAAAATCCTCGTTGAATCGCGTAATAGGCCAATGGTTTTGCGCGCTACCCACACTTGGAGATCTACCAAGTTACGCGGCGGGCCACTTGGAGCACCACAGGAAAGCAGGCACTGCTGAAGACCCAGATTTAGTTAACTATGCGGCGTACCCTATCTCTAGAATGAGTTTCAGCCGAAAAGTTTTCCGGGACTTAACCGGGCAAACAGGCGTGAAGTTACTGATAAACCTTTGTAAGGGCGGTGCAGGGAATATGAACCGAGCTCAGGCCCAAGGACGGTTGCTTCTGTTCAAGCAAGTATTGGCGCAGTTGGCTCTGTTTTTAGTCCTTTACGCCCTAGGTTGGGGGTGGACGTGGTTGCTTTGGTTCGTCACTTTTATGACAACGTATATGCTGGTGATTCGATTGCGCCAGATCGCAGAGCATGGAGCCGTGCCGGATCTTTATAGCGTTGATCCCAGAGAAAATACGCGCACGGTAGAAGCGCCTTATTGGCAACGATTTTTAGTGGCGCCACATGGCGTCAATTTTCATTTAGAGCACCATTTTATGGCGGCAGTTCCGTGTCACCGACTCTCTGATCTTCGCCGGTTGTTGCACGCCCGTGGCTACTTTGACAACACGCCAGGTTTTTCAGGTTATGGCGCCGTCTTCAAGCAAGTGCTTCAAAGGTCGTCATCAGTAGCGTCTTAAATGCTGTGGTGCCGGCCAGAGTTGATCTCTTGATCGCTCTGAACTGTTGTTGCTCGCGTCATAGCCTTACGGTAGTTACGTCGCTGTTATTTGTTTAAGAACAAAAGACGCGATCAAAACAGGGGCCAAGGATGGCCCGCCATTGAGACAGGGAGATGTCTATGAAAACTACGTTTGAATTTTTAGGGATACTGCTCATGCTGGCTAGTGCGACTGCGTCAGCAGCCACCGATGCAGCCATTAACGTTGCTACGCCTAGCGACAGAAATTTAGCTTTTATCTACGATATGCCGATTGAAGAGCTCGATCCGATTGCTATGGAGAGCACTCGAGGAGGCTTGGGACCTTTGGCCCTGGCGTTGGGTATTGCTGGTGTGGATTTGGCTTTGATGAGCTTCTATTGGGGTATCTATGTCCCTCATTATGCGCCGTCGAGGCCACACTTTTATACGGAGGCTCCGTGACCAGATCATCAGTGGCTGCGATAAATCGTGTTTCGATATTGCCGGTGTAAAAGAGCCCGAGCTCCTTCAAATTTCGCCCGGTTGGTTGCCGGGCTTGGTTTCTTGACGGCGATGACGGCACACGGCCAGCATGCTCCAGACGACCTGATGCTGCTGCCCTCGAATACCCCAGCGGTGGCTGGATTATCAAACGATTGCGGACTTCGAGCAGTAGCCTTCGTACTCGCCGAAAAGGGGGTTCATGCGGAGCTCGAGGGAATAGCAGATTTGTTGAGCTTTCGTTACACCGCTACCGGAGGAAGGCCAATTGGTGAAGGCTATTCGCTATCTGATCTGCAGTGGATATTAAGAGACTTTGGTTTCCAATCTCGGGGATTGCTTACGTCACGATTGTGGCTCCAGCGAGTAGAACAATCGGCAATTCTGCGACTACCGGGAAAAGTTTGGGGGCACTTTGTTGTTTTACAATCAATCGATCTTTTGGGTATGGCGACAATTTATGACCCATCCCAAGGCATTATAGAAATCCCTCTGGATGTTTTAGCCTCACGCTGGGCTAATGCTTCAGGCCAAGGTATTGCATTAGTCACGGAAGGCAGGGCACCTACCTTCCGTGATGCCGCCAACTAAGACTTAATTTAAGTCCCTCTGTTCGAGGCCTAACTCTGCAAGCAGGGCGGCCTCACGAGTAGCTGTTTGGTTATTGGTAATTATCGCCGTACTGGTCTCGGCGTTGACGAGGTAGGTTTCCGTGACTCGGCGCAGGTCATCTAGCGTGGTGTTGATAATGCCGCGACGAAAAGCTTCGCGATGTTCAGAGGTTCGAGCAAACAATGACTCATGAAAATGCCTGCGTGCCTCCCCAGCTGGTGATCCCGGTTTATCAAGGCTGCCGATTACACCAAGGATGGCTTCCTCTAAAGTTTCAAATTCATGGTTGTTTGTTAAGAACCAGTCAATTGCCCCATCAAAGTCAGCTAAAGTTTCGCCGAGGCGCGGATCTCGGTAAGAAAAGAATCGGAACGCGCCGACATTACCATCGTGGCTAGCGCCACCGCCATAGGCGCCACCTTGTTCTCGGATCGCACGGTGTAGATAGCCGTTACGCAGCACGGCAGATAAAACCGTGAGAGCAGGTGCGTCTGCGTGGCTGGAAGGGACGGTTTGGTAGGCTTTAGCACAGAAATTCACCTGAGTATTTGTGATCCAGGCTTCATGGCGATGCTCCCTAATTGCATCGGGGTGCCACAGTGCCCCGGCTGCGCCCCGCGTCGATTTTTTGAGGGTCTCTAGCGCATAACCTTCTGCCGCCGCTAAGTTTTGCTCGTCGGCAATGACCGCTATTTGCAATCCCTGCGCGTCCACAATCTGGCGGTGTATTCCTGTTAGTTGAGCCATGAATTCTTGCAGATCGCTGTCATTAGCGAGTCGATCATCTAGCGCTCTCAAGCTGCGAATACCTTCTAGCCCACCTTGTTCGTGAGCCCGAAGAGCCAGAGGGCTCATGCCTGCGGTCGCAGCAGTCATCGCTAAGCTATGACCGCTACCGGTAATCGATTGATCACGCCGCGCTCGGGTCTGATTAATGAGCTCGCGTATGCGCGGACCCTCGTCAAATCGAGTATGAAAAAACGTGTCGTGCATAAGCGCGACTTGCCGTTCTGAACGATTGGCGAGGGCTTTAGAGGATGTCAGCAGCCAGCCACTGCAATCTTGCACATCGCCTCTGGCACTACGGGTCATCGTTGCAACGCTGAGCGATCCTACGGTGGCAGATTGCTGATCTTGTATCTCTAAGTAGTCAGCGGATCCTGCGCCGAGCTCTCCAATAAGCCCAGTGACTAGAGGTAGGATTGTCATGTCTTGCTCAGACAAATCGGGAAGCGGTTTTACCCACTGCTGATATACAAGCCCATTGGTGCCGGTGGTGTAGTTCCAAACATCGACCCCTCCTTTGTTTATTACGCTCGGTTTGGGTTCTGAGATGCCATCTGGGATATCGCTCAGTGTGACTTTTGGCAGAATGTCTGGATCATCTTCAATACCCTGACGAGCTTTCAGCTTCTCGGCAAGGTCCAAAATTTTACTGCGTCCAGCGTCATCCAACGATTCGGCCATTGTGTTCAGCCGTCCCTGCTCTGCTTTTTCACGTCCAGCGGTGAGCCCGCTGTCAGGTGCAAGGGTTAAGGTCACCCGGTGCGGGTTATCCAGTAGTAAACGGCCTATCAATCCAGGTACATAATCATCATTGAGACTGCGCTCTCGGATAATCTCAAGTATGGGGTCAAGGTTGAGCGCGGCGAGTGAGTCGCCTCCATGCACGGCAGCTCCCAAGGCGCGAAGCATAAGATTGAGGCCATAGGGCATACCGTCGCCGGTCAATTCACGCTGGGATAGTTCAATTTGATGAAGTATGGCCTCAAGTCTTTCCTTGGGTATACCTGTTTCAGCGATGGTTTTAATGACGCTGAGAGTGGCTTGTTCGAATTCATCCAACTGATCAATATCGCTGCCTTCAATGCCGCAACAAAAGACCATTTCGCGCATGGACTCTTCGACACCACACAGGGGTGACGGCGCTGTTCCTAGGGGTGTGGTTTCGAGGAATTGCATCAGTGGCGAGGCACTGTTTTCCATGAGTACTGCGGCTAAAACTTGGGCTTCGAGCATAGCAAGCAGGTCGGAGCTCTCACCCAACTTCCATCCGATGACATGGTGTGTTTTTCTTCCTGATTCCTCGCCATCCTCAACCGCATAGGGGTGGGTGGCGCGCTTGGGTGCGGTGAAAGCATGCTCAAGATCAACTGATATTGGGGTCTTTGAGGCTTCAAAACGTTTTAAAACAGCGGATTCAAAAACGGCTTGATGGTCACTGGCCGGAATGTCACCGAAGGTGAGAAATACCGCATTACTCGGATGATAGTGTCGGGCGTAAAAATCCCTGAGTTGTTGGTAGCTGAGGTCAGGGATATTCGCGGGGTCACCACCACTGTTGTGATGGTAGGTGTTGGTGGGGAAAAGCTCGAAACACAGTCTGTCCCACAGCACGGCGGAGACCGATGACATTGCTCCTTTCATTTCATTAAAAACCACGCCTTTAAAAACGAGGTTTCCTTCAGAGTCTGCCGGATTTTCGAACTCGACACGATGTCCTTCCTGCGCGAAGTCTAGGGGATCAAGTCTGGAGAAAAATACCGCGTCTAGATAAACCGACAGTAAGTTACTGAAGTCCTTGCGATTTTGTGTGGCGAAGGGGTAAGCGGTCCAGTCGGAGCTGGTAAATGCGTTCATAAAAGTATTAAGCGAACGCCGTAACATCATAAAAAATGGATCGCGGACCGGGTAGTTCTCGCTGCCACAAAGCACCGTATGTTCGAGAATATGAGCGACCCCGGTAGAGTCCTCGGGAACGGTACGCAGAGCGACCATAAACACATTTTCAGGGTTATCGCACTGCAGGTGTAAATGTTGAGCGCCAGTAGCGGGGTGGATGAACTCCTCGACCGTAACATTCAAGGCAGGGATCATTGCGCTGCGTTGCTTCTGAAAAGTAATGGGAGCTGTTTTTTGAGCTATTGATTCCATGAAAAATCCGGTTGCTAAGAAAGTGGCGAGGTGCCTACAGGCACCGATGGGCTTATTGTAGCGCGAAGCGCGCTAGTTCGTGTCTTCAAGTTCGATGCGAAATAGTTTAGGCCAGCGTTTGCCAGTAATCCAAATAGCGCCGGTTTTAGGATCTTGCGCTATGCCGTTGAGAACATCGGTATTAGCTAATCTATCTTCGTCAGATAAGACGCCATCGACTGCAATTTCGTCGGTAACAATACCGGTTTCCGGATCGATTATCACAATCGTATTGGTCAGCCAGACATTTGCCCAGATTTTCCCATTAATCCATTCAAGTTCGTTAAGCCTCGCGAGCGGTTCGCCGTTCAGGGTGACGTCTAGCGCCGTGGTTTTACCACCATTATTGAGATCGATGCTGTGGAGCCTCGATGAACCATTTGATAGCCAAAGCGTTGATGCATTGTGGGTAATCCCCCAGCCTTCGCTGCTGATTTTGCCTGTCGTCAGAATCTCCAGTGTCGAGGGATCTATGACAAGCAGCTGACCAGCACGCCACGTCAAAACCCACAGCCGGGTAGCGAGTAAAGTGAGTCCTTCCGCAAAAACGTTCTTAGGAAGTGCGGCCTCGCGGTTTAATGTCATTGTTGGCCAGGCATAGACACGCACTGCAGATTTTCCGTATTGGCCTGAGCTGACGAAAAGCTCCGAATCAGAAATGTACAGCCCTTGGGTGAAATTTCGGCGTTCCATGGGTCGAGATTCTACGACCACGGCAGTCTGCTTATTAGCCTGAGAGGGTGCAGACTCAGTAGCAAAGACCTGAGCCGATAAGGCCAGAAAAAAGATGGCATAAATACGAAGAATCTGTGTCACAGCGGTCGACCTCGAACAATTCCACGCTTTAGAAAACGTGCGGGCGCTAGGGCCTGCTGCAAATATCGTGGGACTGGACTGGGCTCGCCCATAATATCGCTCACTAAAATTTCTGCTGCCAAAGGACCTGCCGTGAGCCCTCTCGATCCTAGCCCAGCGAGTACGAAGAGCCCGGGCAACGTGGGACATTCTTCATCGATAAAGCGTGTTTTCTTTGCTTTTAAGCTCGCGTAGCAGGCATTAAACGCGGGTCTATTCGGCATTGGGCCCACGACGGGCAAATAATCTGTTGTGGTACATCGCAGCGCCACATGACCCGAGATCGCTGCTTCGGTTGTTGAAAAGCTCACCGATGGCAGCGCTGACGCGAGTTTTTGCAGGTTTATCCTATGGTCAGCAGGGCGTTCATCGAGGGCCGTATCTTGCGGACCGTAAGTGGCACCTAGGCAATGAATGCCGAGTCTGGGGGGTGCAAGGTAGCCCTCATGGCAGAAAGCTGTGCGCAATCCGCTAGAGGACTCTGTCGCTGGGACATGAGTGGTTTGACCGCGAATAGTCTGCAGGGGTAACCAAGCGGTTTCAGATGCTTCAGTGAGTTGATTCGCCGTGGCCAACACTAGAATGTCGCTGTCATAGCGATTACCTAGGCTATCGTTAATCTGCCAGCCAGCTGTGCTGGAGCCGAAGTCGCAGTTGCCACAAAATTCATGCAGCTGTATCCGTGAATGCGACAGGCGCTCGTGACACACTGCAGCAGGATGTAACCAACTGGCGTCAGGAAAGAATAGGGCGTCCTGAGTTAACGGGGCACCAAGCTCATCGGATGCTTTCTCAGCATTTAATACCCGAAAGGGTAGATCGCAATCCGCAAATTGCTTTAGGTAATCGAGGGTTTCTGAATCCTCAGTAACTTGAAGGTAGCCGCAGCGTTGCCCATCGACGCCTTCAACTAACGTCGTGCCTAACAGCTGATTGTAAAGTCGTGTGGCAATTTGGTAACTGGCTAGCGCAAAGTCGGCTAACACGCCATGGCGTCTTGATGGGCGCGTGTAGGTGATCCCCTGCAGGTTGCTTGAGCCGCCGCTAGCAACGGCATTAGCCTCAAGCACTGTTACAGCAACCCCTCTTTCAGCTAGCGCGCGTGCCGCGAAACTTCCCGCAAGCCCCGCTCCAATTATCACGGCTTTTTTTGGCGGGATCATTTTCGGCGTTAAGTCCCAGGGCGTAATCCCAGATGCTTGAGGAGTTTCTTTTAACGTATCAAGTTGGCCGCTGAGTGCCTCTCTCTTAACACCGAAGCCAGGACGTTTTTGCACTGTAAAGCCTGCTGCAGTTAACCCCCGGCGCACATCGCCCGCGGCGGTAAATGTCGCAAAGGTTGCTCCTTTCCGGCTAAGAGCGGCCATGGTTGAAAAGATCGATGGCGACCAAGCACTTTCGTTACGTGCTGGGGTAAAGCCGTCAAGCAACCAAATGTTAAAATACCGCTGTCTTCGGGAAGCAAGATCATTCATGGCCTGCTGGGCATCGTCCCACCAAAGATCCAAAGTAATATTCCAGTTAGGCCAATAGAGTCGATGGCAGCCGTGCGTGGCTTGTGGCCAATCTCGAATGAGACGCGTTGCGAGGTGAGATAGCGTGGGCCACTTTTCCCAGGCACGCTGTAGTTGAGCTTTTGTTAGGGGCTGTGCCTCGAAACCGACATAGTGCAGCGTCGAATCCGGAGCTCGCTGATTACTTTGATCTAGCCAGGCGTTTAGAGCGACGAGGCAATTAAGGCCGGTACCAAAACCAATCTCAGCAATGGTGAGTCTCTTCTCCTTCGAATGAGACAGAAACTGGCTTCCCTCCAAAAAGACGTAATGACTTTCCGCTATGCCGTTGTCCGTAGAGTAGTAAACGTCATCAAACTCTCTGGATACCGGAATGCCATCGCGCCAATCAATATTAGGAGCGGGCAGTGGGCGCCACGGATTGTTGTCACGATTTATCAATAATGGTCCTAAATTTCAGCAAAGGAGTGAATTTGCATTTATTGCTATTGTGCCCCTAGCCGGTGGAGCGACAAAGCGTACAATAGCGGTTTTTTGCAGACGTCATAATCATGAAGAAAGATAAGGTTCTCGAAGCTAATCAACTTGCCACCATTGCCGCCAATCTTTTAAATGATGGCATTCTGGAGGCCGATCGTACGACCGCAAAGCGCATTTTTAGGGAGTTGGAGGCTAGCCGAAGGGTCACGCTGACAAACCTTAAAATGGAAGATGGCGGTACTGTTCGAATGGATCTGACTATGGACGCCGGGGCGTTCAATGGAAGCCTGAACTTTTCGGCGTGGCGGGATGGCGTCCTTGCCCTGGTCGCTCGTCTTTCAGATGACCTAAGGGTGGGTAAACCGCTACCGGTTTTTAAACCTCTAGACACAGAGGAGCAGGCCCTTGATGGCGGCGGTGATTTAAACCTAATTGGCTCTGTGGGAGGGACGAACCATGATGGCATGGTTAATGCCATCATGCTGGGTTTGGCGCCCGACCCTGAACGTCCCATTGTTACGTTTAGCTTGGTTTACGTCGATCCCGATCAGTTTTTATCCTCAGATGCAGCATCTGCGTCATCCAGTAGTTGAATCGCCGAAGGAGGCACAATGGTAACGGTCTCTTTTTTGCCTGGGGCCATAACCGTTGCCTCGCCTTTCGCGACTTCTTTGTTATCTTGATTTTTTACGATCGTCGCTATAGTTACCCAAGGTCTGCTGGTGTGCTTGTCAGTGACCTCTAGTTCTACCGTTAGAGTATCACCCAAGGTGACCGGCGCGCGGAATTGGAGTGTTTGACCCAAGTAAATCGTACCGGGGCCAGGCAGTTCCATGGCGATAGCTGCCGAAATAAATGCGCCGGTCAGCATGCCGTGGGCGATACACTCACCGAACTGCGTAGTAGCGGCATACTCTGGATCGAGGTGTACCGGATTGTGGTCACCAGAGACCGCAGCGAAAAGCTCGACTTCGCGGGTTGTCACGAGGCGGCTATAGTCAGCGGTATCCCCCACATTAATTTCGTCAAAGGTGAGGTTGGTGATTTGGGTTGTGTTGGACATACCGTTCTCCTGATTGCTGCAGTTTAAATTGGACATTTTTCTTAGGCGGTAAGGGTGGCAGGTTGACCCCGTTGCACGCAAGACAACATGATGCCATCCACTGTTTTTTTACTGGTTAGTTGAGGAATTTATGAAGCAGGCAGATATTAACCAAGTTATTGCGGACCGGCTCGCCGCTTTGGACATCGCTACTGACATTAATACTGAAGCATTTCCCAACATTATCGCGTTATTTGATGATGCTCTGAAAAGGCATGGAAATGCCACGGCTTGTACAAGTTTGGGACATTCTTTGAGTTATCGTGAATTGGATGAGCTTGCCGAAAATTTTGGCGCTTGGTTGTTATATGAGTCAGGGTTAGCGGCTGGCGATCGCGTTGCTGTTCAAATGCCCAACCTTATCCAATATTTTGTGGTCGTGCTGGGTGCTTTGCGCGCCGGAATGGTTGTAGTCAATACAAACCCGCTTTACACAGAACGGGAAATTGAGCATCAGTTTAATGATGCTGGCGTAAAATTACTGGTGGTACAGGCCAATGTTGCGCAGCAGGCAGCGGCAGTATTGCCACGCACGACCGTTGAAAAGGTCGTTATTACAGAGTTGGCAGATTTACACCCTCAACCCAAACGTTTCTTGATCAATTTTATCGCCAAGCACATCAAAAAACTGGTGCCAGCATTTTCGATTCCAGGGGCATTAAAATTAACCGAGGTCCTTGCCGCGGGTAGAAAGCATGAATGCGTGTCGGTCACGCAACTGCGGGCAGGTGATCTGGCAATGCTTCAGTATACCGGCGGTACTACAGGCGTTGCCAAGGGCGCTATGCTGTCTCATGGCAATCTTGTGGCCAACGTGCTGCAGGCCGATGCACTGTTTGGCAGTTATCAGCTACAAGGGAGTGGAGATACGTTTGTACAACCGCTGCCGGTGTATCACATCTACGCTTTTACGGCGTCAATGTATGCGCTCTATGTAGGTGCCCATACGGTTTTGATACCCAACCCTCGCGATCTAAAGTCGGTTGTTAGCGCCTTTAAAACCTATCGTCCGAGGCTGTTTTTTGGTCTGAACACTTTATTTGTGGCTTTAACTAATGACTCAGCTTTCCAAGCTTTAGACTTTAGCGACTTAAAAGTGACTCTCTCTGGTGGCATGGCCTTAACCGAAGACGCTGCAAAGACCTGGGAGGCGCTAACGCAGTGCCCAGTGTCGGAGGGCTATGGCCTCACTGAAACGTCACCCGTTGCAACGGGCAATCCTGGGGGAGCTCAGCAGTTGGGTACCATTGGCATACCGGTGCCTAAGACTGAGGTGCGAGTCGTTGATGCTACCAATCAGCCGCTAGGCTTTGACGATGCAGGAGAGTTGTGCATTCGTGGGCCTCAGGTGATGCAGGGATATTGGCAGCGACCCGAGGCCACGGCTGAAGCAATTAATGCCGAGGGGTGGTTCCTTACCGGTGATGTGGCGGTGATTCAGCCGGACGGTTATCTGAAAATTGTTGATCGCAAAAAAGACATGATTGTCGTGTCAGGGTTCAATGTTTATCCCAATGAGCTTGAAGATGTCGTTAGTAAGCATCCTGGAGTTTTGGAATGTGCCGCTGTGGGACTTCCTGATTCTAAAAATGGTGAAGTCATTAAAATGTTTGTGGTTCGCAAAGATCTAGCGCTGACCGAGGCTGAGTTAAAAGATTTCTGTAGAACTCAGTTAACGGGATATAAAGTACCTAGACACATCGAATTTCGGGATGACTTGCCGAAAACAAACGTTGGAAAGGTGTTGCGACGGGAGCTTCGAGAGTCAGCTTAATTGCTGATCTGGGTAGTATTTTTTGATGCTGAAAAAAATGAAAGACTCACCGGTTCGCGTTATTCCGAATCCAATTAAGTTTCCAGACGAGCTGCCAGTCTGCGAGCGTAGAGAGGAGATCCGTGAGGCAATAAGTCAGCATCAGGTGGTTATTATTGCTGGAGAGACGGGCTCAGGTAAAACCACTCAGATTCCTAAAATTTGCCTTGAACTTGGACGAGGTCAGGAGGCGAGGATTGGCCATACGCAGCCTCGACGTCTGGCAGCTCGCCGAGTCGCAGAACGCATCGCTGACGAGCTGGAGTCTGAGTTAGGCGGGTTGGTGGGTTATAAAGTGCGCTTTAACGATTCAGTAGCCCCGAGCACAGCTATTAAATTAATGACTGACGGCATCTTACTGGCAGAATTGCAGCGGGATCGTGAGCTGCGTGATTACGACACGCTCATTATTGATGAGGCTCATGAGCGCAGCTTAAATATTGATTTTATTCTGGGCTACCTCCGGGCTTTACTACCGAAAAGGCCAGATCTTAAGGTCATTATTACTTCTGCAACGATCGATGTAGATCGCTTTTCCCAACATTTTGATAACGCACCCGTTATTGAAGTATCGGGGCGGCTGTTCCCCGTGGAAGTGCTTTACTTAGGCGACTCTGACGGCGCGGAAGATGGCGTGGAAGATCAGATCGTACGTGCTGTCGACGGCATTGTCGCTGAGGACTTTGGGCCCCGAGGTGATGTGTTGATTTTTTTGCCGGGAGAGCGCGAAATTCGTGATCTTTCCCGTCGCTTAAAAGGAGACGAGCGGCGTCAAATTTTACCGCTTTATGCTCGCCTCAGTGCGGCTGAACAGAATCGGGTTTTTAAACCAACCGGCAGCGGTATGCGGGTGGTATTGGCGACCAACGTTGCCGAGACGTCGTTGACCGTTCCTGGCATTCGCTACGTTATCGATCCAGGAACTGCCAGAGTTAGTCGTTACAGCCATCGTACACGGCTACAGCGATTACCCGTAGAACGTATTTCCCAATCGAGTGCGGATCAGCGCAAAGGGCGTTGCGGGCGAGTAGCAGCAGGAGTTTGTTTGCGGCTCTATAGCGAGCAAGATTTTCTGGCACGACCTCAATTTACGGATCCAGAGATTTTGCGCACAAACCTCGCTGCCGTTGTACTGAAAATGTTGGAGCTGGGTTTAGGTGATGTTCAGAAGTTCCCCTTTGTGGATCCGCCAGAAGGCAAAATGGTGCGAGACGGGCAGCGATTACTTGAGGAGTTGGGGGCAATATCGGCACGGGGAAAGTTGACTTCTCTGGGTCGAAAAATGGCCAGATTACCCGTTGATCCCAAGTTGGCACGAATGGTTCATGCTGCGGGTGAACTCAAATGTCTCGAGGAGGTTTTGGTGGTGGTCAGTGCCCTCGCGGTTCAGGACCCCAGAGACCGGCCCGCGGAAAAGCGGGCACAGGCCGATCAAGCCCACGCGCGATTCAATCATCCACGCTCTGATTTTTTATCTTGGCTTAATTTGTGGAACTACTACGAAGAACAGCGGCAGTCGCTCTCGCAGAACCAATTCCGAAAATTGTGTCAGCGAGAATTTCTTTCGTTCATGCGACTACGAGAGTGGCGAGAGGTGCATTCTCAGCTGGTGATTGCCTGCCGACAAGTACAGCTGCGTCCAGGCGCTGCGCTTAATGATGAGACTGATTTTGAAGGGGTGCATAAAGCCCTGCTATCGGGCTTGTTAGGCCAGGTAGCGCAGCTTGACGAGGGTCGAAAATACAACGCCACGCGCAATAGAAGCGTTCAGATTTTCCCAGGATCGGTGCTACATAAAAAGCCGCCGAAGTGGTTGGTCGCTGCAGAAGTGGTCGAAACCTCACAGGTTTATGCGAGGCAATGTGCCGCCATTGATCCTAAATGGCTTCTTCGAATCAACCCTCAGATTCTCAAACGTCACCATTACGAGCCTGCATGGCAGATGCGCTCAGGCCGCGTCATGGCTATTGAGCGGGTAACACTTTATGGCCTGACGATTAGTGATGGTCAGCGAATTCATTTCGGAGAGGTGAATTCTGTTGCGGCACGAGAAATTTTTATTAGGGATGGTCTGGTTTTAGGGGATTACCGAAAACCCCCCGCTTTTCTCAAGGCTAATCTGCATTCCATTAAAGAGGTTCAGGATCTCGAGTCACGCACTCGTCGCCGAGATTTACTGGTAGACGAGCAAGCGCTGTTTGATTTTTATGACGAGCGAATACCTGCTCAATGCGTCAGTGCTAGTAGCCTTGAAAAGTGGGTTAAACAGCTTGCTGACGATAAACAACTTCGACTCGATCAATCACAAATTTTGACGCGAGATCCTGGTGAGGCTATTGCAGACCAATTTCCTTCTGAACTCGAATGGCGAGAAGCGACCTATAGACTGAAATACCGTTTTGAACCAGGAAAAGAAAATGATGGGATTTCGGTAACAGTTCCATTGCCTTTGCTTAACCGCGCCCCACGCTATCGGTTTGAGTGGCTAGTCCCTGGATTGTTGCGAGAAAAATGCATTGCACTGGTCAAAGGCCTGCCCAAGGCTTGTCGTAAGCAGTTAGTGCCCGTGCCTGATGTGGTTGATGCTGCACTCGCGTCGATGCAGGCTGACGACGTTGCATTGTGCTCCGCCCTATCGGCAGCGCTGCGACGAACCCGAGGGGTCGCTATCGCCGACGAAGACTGGGATATTGCAGGGCTTGCGGAGTTGTACCGAGCCAATATTAGAGTTGTTGACGAGAGAGGGAAGTTGCTCGCGCAGGGACGGGATATGGCCGCGCTGGTCGCGCAGTTTCGCAATGGGGCGGATGTGGAAAGACTAAGTGAGCCTTCCAATTCGCCTGCACAACATCAGGTTAAAAGTTGGAGCTTTGGCGATCTGCCCAATATCTGGCGAACCACAGCTGCAGGTATGAAAGTGGAGCGATTTCCTGCCTTGGTGGATCACGGTGACCGAATTGCCGTGGAGTTACACGACTATCAGCCCGATGCGGAGTTACTGCATCGGCGCGGGGTCGCTGCTTTGGCCATGAGTTGCAGTAGCCAAACGGTTAAATACTTGCGGAAGCAACTGTTCGCCGATAACAAGGCCTCACTAGCTCTCGCGGGCAGTGGGCTGGACCGGAGTGTTTTGGTGCGCGAGACGATCATGGCTAGCCTCCTTGAAATCTGGGATGAAACACTGCCACGGGATGAGGCTGCATTTACCCGCGGACTTAATGCGATTAAAGGCCAGTGGGTATCTACTGCGCTCGCCAAAGAACAAGTCATGATTAATTTTTTACTGCCACTCGCCGAGGCCCAAAAGCACCTAAAGCAACTCACTAAGACTGAGTTCACGGCTGCACGCGCCGACATCTCAGGGCAAATTCAATGCTTGTTGGAGCCCGGCTTTATGGTGATGAACCCTGGCTATTGGTTAGAACAGTATCCGCGCTACGGCAAAGCCTTGCTACACCGAATTCAGCGGCTCAATGGTCAAACTGAAAAAGATCAAAAGAGTCTAAGGTTATTGGAACCCAGTCTTACACGTTTGAGCGAGGCGGCGGCCAATTATCCTGGTCTTTCCGGATTATCGCCGCCTGCTTTGCAATATCGGTGGATGCTTGAGGAGTTTAGAGTATCGCTTTTTGCACAACAGCTCGGAACTCGCCTGCCTGTCTCATCAAAACGCCTCGATGAGCAGTGGCAAAAAGTGCGAAATTGGCTAAATGAGAACCCAAGGTGACCGTTGTTACGTAGAGCATGTAAGGGTAATTTTAGAGGCATTTAATACCTTACACTCGTAGCTGTGCTCTAGGTTTGGTAGGGTTTACGGCATTGAAAGCTACGTTATTTGGGTTCACGACTTAATATGGAGAAGGCGAGGTATTTATGCGTATCCGTTTAACCACGTTGGTGTTGCTGGTGGCGTCTTTCGTCGCTGGTTCAGCACAGGCTGCAGACGACCCCCTTGAGGGTTTTAATCGGGCTATATACGGGTTCAATAATGGTGCCGATAAATATGTGGTTCGACCTATTGCCGTTGGCTACGAGGCAGTCATGCCTACTCCAGCAAGATCGGGCGTTAATAATTTCTTCCGGAATTTTATTGACGTCAATGCGGCACTGAACGCTTTTCTTCAGGGGCGTTTTGCGTACGGCGCTAATAATCTGGGGCGCGTTGCTGTTAACACCACATTGGGTTTTTTTGGCGTTTTTGATGTCGCCAGCCATATGGAAATACCTCAATATCAAACCGATTTTGGTCATACGCTAGAGACGTGGGGTGTGGCACAAGGCCCTTTCATTATGCTGCCATTTTTAGGCCCTAGTACTGTGCGTGCAGCGGCAGGAACGGTGTTTGATGCCTATGCCTCACCAACGGGACAAATTGGCGGTCGTGATGCGCAATGGGGCCTAAGGGCTGTATCGCTTGTTGATATCCGTGCGGGCTTACTTGGAGCAGATGAGCTCCTGTCGGGCGATCAATACATATTTTTGAGAGATGCCTACATGCAGCGCCGCGCACTATTAACCAATGACGGCGAGGTACTCGACGATTTTTCGGAGTTTGACGAAGAATGGGAAGGAGACGATCTCTGAAGGTAATAACGAAAGTCCTTACTGATGACCATTGATATTGACCACAGAAGAGTTCTGATTGTTGATGATCAGTCTACCAGGGCCCATCATTTAATTGACGCGCTGGGCATGGACGCTTTTGAATTTGATGTGGCTAACGAAGTACCTGATTTACAAGGCGCATTGGGTCCTGATAGTCCTTGGGATTGTGTGCTCTGTAATGCGGGCCTCATTAATGTGTCATGGGCGTCTGTTCGAAGGGCGATGCGAAACTTTGATGTGCAAGTGCCAGTGATTGTTGTTGCCGATGAACAAAATGTCGACTCGATGAAGACAGCCCTGGGTCTGGGTGCTACCGACTTTTTTGTGAAGCCACATGCGCGTCCTGGGCTTTTAAAGCGTTCTATAGAGCGCTGTGTTAACCATCGGTATCTTCAGCGCGAGCTGAAAGCAAGCAAAGAAGATGTGGAACGCAGTAATACTGAGCTGCGGCATTCCCTGCGGGTCTTGGAACAGGATCAACAGGCAGGTCGACAAGTTCAAAGGGCGTTGCTGCCTTCGGGCGCCCTGCACCAAGGAGACTATTGGTTTAGTCACACCATTGTACCTTCACTGTATCTCAGCGGAGACTTCACGGACTACTTTAGCGTGGGTGAGGACCAAATTGCCTTCTTTCTTGCTGATGTTTCCGGGCATGGAAGTTCATCTGCTTTCGCTACAGTCCTATTAAAAAATTTGTTCGCGCGTAAACGCTCTGACTTTTTGCGTAGGGGAGACCACTCGGTTGTCAGCCCTAAAGACATGTTGGAATTGGCCAATAATGAATTGCTGGAGTTGGCCATTAATAAATACGCAACGATGATTGTGGGCGTTTTAAATTTCAAATCTCACCAGCTCACCTACAGCATTGCCGGTCATCTTCCTCATCCGGTGTTGCTTGATGAAAATAGCGTACGATATTTAGAGGGAGAGGGACCCCCGGTTGGGCTGATGCGGGATGCCCGCTATACACAACATGAGGTTGTTTTACCTGAACACTTTGTGCTGGCGCTGTTATCTGACGGCATCCTCGAACTCTTAGGCAACGGTAATCTGATAGAGAAAGAGGCATCATTGCTGAGCCTTCTCGAGGGGCCTCTGGAAAGCCCTCGGTCACTGGCGACTCGGTTGGGATTAGAGGCTGTAGATCCGAACCACCTCCCTGACGATGTGGCGGCCCTGTTTATAACGCGAGGCTTTAGTTGAAAGACTGTCAAATTCGAGCTGGAAGCAATGAAGGGGCACACGTACTTAAGCTTCAGGGCGACGTGCGTTTGGTCATGTGTACGGCCCTCGACGAATATTTTGAGCGGATGTTTGCCGAACCCGATTTTCTGTCGGTTTGGGTTGATGTGACTGAGGCGACGGGTCTCGATAGCACAACCCTTGGCATGCTTGCCAAACTTGCGATCAGCACCGAGGCTCGGTTTGGATTTAAACCCGCGATTTTTAGCTGCGACCCTGGTATTGATCGGCTTCTACAGGCCATGGGCTTCAGTCAGCTTTTTGACGTTCGCAGCGAGCGGTGCGATGTTGAGTGTTACCGGGATTTGCCCGCAAGAAACGCCAGTGAGGACGAGGTGCGCCTAAAGGTTATTGAAGCGCACCGCACGCTAATGGGTCTCAATGAAGCTAACCACGCGGCTTTTCAAAGTTTGGTCATGACTTTAGAAGCTCAGTGATCCCGGGTGAGTATGTGTTCTAGTTTTACCTGATCAGCTGCAAATCGCCGAATACCATCAGACAGCTTGTCGGTTACCATAGGCTCTTCATTGTTCTGCCAGCGGAAATTTCCCTCACTGAGGGGTGCTGCTTTATTAAGGGTGGCCGGTAGGGGTACTAATGATCTTGTGAGCTTGCCGTGGTCTTCGCTCAAGGCTTCCATTAGATCAGGACTAATCGTCAGGCGATCGCAGCCGGCCAGAGCTTCAACCTCACCTGTATTGCGGAAACTAGCTCCCATTACAACAGTGCCGTATCCATGACTTTTGTAGTATTCGTATATTCGATTTACTGACTGCACGCCGGGATCTTCATTAGATTGTGTCACTTTAAGGCCGGTATTCGCCATATACCAATCAAGAATACGTCCAACGAAGGGTGAAATCAGAAAGACGCCAGCATCGGCGCATGCCTGTGCCTGAGCAAATCCAAATACCAGAGTCAGGTTGCACTGAATTCCTTCCCGCTCCAGGATTTCTGCAGCACGAATACCCTCCCAAGTTGCGGCAATTTTTATCAAAATACGCTCGCTGTTAATGCCCTGATTGTCATATAAGGCCATCACTTCTCGAGCTTTTTTCAATGTAGCTTGAGTATCAAATGAGAGGCGTGCATCGACTTCTGTACTGATTCTACCGGGGATTAATTTGATGATTTCAGCACCAACGGCGACCGCAAATTGATCGCAGGCATCGGCCCCAGAATTGTTGCCTGCCTTTACAACTGCAACAAGCTCTTCGAACCGAGGCATTTTTGCTGCTTTAAGCAGTAGTGACGGATTGGTGGTAGCGTCCTGAGGCTTCAAGCGCTCAATAGCGTCGATATCGCCAGTATCAGCTACGACATCAGTCATGCCTCGAAGTTGGTCAAGTTTGTTCATTTATTCATATCCGTGAGTTTGTCTTTGTGGGGGCAGGGATGGCCCTCACGTGCTATTCAACCATAGATTCGTTGTCATGGCGCTGCGTTACCTTAGCTAGAGCCGCCAGTAACACGGTAGCGTCTGCGCCGCTGAGGTGTGCGCCCTCACTGAGCGCCCGGCGAAATAGCCTGCCACCGGGTTGCTGGTGGAAAAGTCCTAAAATATGTCGTGTTACGTGGTTGAGCCGGCCGCCTTGCGCTAGATATGTCTCGACATAGTCAGATAACTTGTAAATAACTGACTCTCGGCTATAGGCGGGGTCCTCGGCGCCAAAGATTCTTGAATCAACACTGCTTAGCAGCCAGGGAGTTTGATAGGCAGCCCTGCCCAGCATAACGCCATCAACTTTAGTTAAGTGGTGCTCACATTCTTCCAAGCTTTGAATGCCCCCGTTGAGTACGATAGTGAGTTGAGGGAACTGCTCTTTGAGCGCGTAAACCCAAGTGTAGTTGAGCGGGGGTATTTCACGATTTTGTTTTGGCGATAGGCCTTCTAACCAAGCTTTCCTCGCATGAACGATAAATACATTACATCCGCCCTCGGCGACAATTCCGACAAAGTCACGCAGCTCGTCAAAGCTTTCCTGATGATCAATACCGATCCGCTGTTTCACTGTAACGGGAATATCAACGGCTTCTCGCATAGCTGTAATACAGTCGCGTACGAGTTCAGGCTCCGCCATCAGGCATGCGCCAAAACGACCGTTTTGTACACGATCTGATGGGCAGCCACAGTTGAGATTAACTTCGTCGTAGTGCCTAGCCTCAGCCAACTTGGCACAGCGGGCTAAATCTTGCGGGTTTGAGCCGCCCAGCTGCAATGCCAGTGGGTGTTCTTGGCTGCCATAATTTAAATGTCGATCGATATCACCGTGCAGGAGTGCGCCGGTGGTGACCATTTCGGTATAAAACCGGCTTTGCCGGGTGAGTTGCCGCCAGAAGTGGCGACAATGCCGGTCCGTCCAATCCATGCAAGGTGCAGTGCAAAACCGCCAGGGTGACTGGGGGCCGGAGGGTACGAGATCGAGTGGAATTTCATTCATGAAGACAGGGTAGAGTAGTTCGGTGTGCGAGTGCCAGCGCCAACACGTACAATCCCTGCATGAAGTTGCGGAACCCTGGTAGATGTCAAATAAATTGATCTGTGCGATCACTCTTTTTGCGGCAGTAACGTTGCAGGTACATGCTGCCCACGCAGAGCCGGCTGCGGATGCGTTAGTGACTGAGTCGGTTCCGGCCGAAGTATCGAATGCTGATACTAATTTGGGTCGTTATATCGCTAAAAAGGCTCTGGCATTTTCTGAGTCGGATATCGAATTCTCTCGATCTCGGAGCAACGCTCCATTTCTCCCGGTTGCTTACCTCGGCACGTCTTATTACGACGACGCTACGGTGCGGGAGTTTCCATCGGTTGGAAATTCTGTTCGTTATCAGGAAAGCACTGCGAGCGCTGCGGGAGGTTTGCCTTTTCTTCTTAATAAAACGGATGCTTTAGTTTTAGGTTTTTACGCAAGTCATAGTCAATTTACCCTCGATGACTCGAGTAACTTTGAAACGCAGAAATTTAATGTCGATACGGCTGCTTTAGGCTTGGGCTACTTCAAACAATGGAGTGAGGATTGGCAAGTTATGGGCTTCTTGTTGCCCTTCTACAATGACAATAATCTCGATAACGGTGCCGCCTATTGGCAAACTATGGGGGGGATTTTTACTCGTTATATTGCCTCGGACGATATTTGGTGGATGTTTGGTGTCTTTGCCAATACGTCCCCCTATGATGATTACTGGCTGCCATATTTAGGTGTTTCTTACACGATTAACCAAGAGTGGTCGATCAGCGGAATTATGCCTTGGCCACAGGTTATTTATGCGCCGTCAACGGACTGGTTTTTTGCTGTTGGCGGCATGATTTCTGGTTCGGGCTGGGCAATTGACGCCAATGAGGGCGCTGCTAGCAGAGATATCAACGCTTTTGACTTTGGCATTGATTTCAATCGTAGAATTAAGGGAAGCTTATGGGCGTCTCTTAGTGCCGGTGTTGGAGGTTTACGAGCGCTGCAATTTGGTGATGGCACTGAGCTTGAAGGGCCTGAGTTTGATATTTCTCGTAGCCCATTTATTCGTCTGAATTTATCAATAAGACCGGGCGGGACTTTTTAGCCGCCTAGTTTGAAATTTACTGCGCGGTTTTTCTACAGGTATCTGAGGATCAAAAACATGATGGAGACTTCAAACATTAATCGTAGACGAGTGATTCAGGGAATGGGTCTGACCCTTGGCTTGGCCTCGCTTCGTGGGTTTGAGGTCGCCGCTGCGGCACCTGCTCACTTCACCCACGGCATCGCTAGTGGAGACCCTTTGGGTGATAGGGTGATTCTATGGACTCGAGTGCTGCCGGGTGATGGCATTTTGAAAGCGCTGACGGGTAGATGGCAGGTCGCAGAAGACCTGCAGTTTAAGCGCATCGTGGCGAGCGGTGAAGCGACAACTGGGCCCACAAAAGACTACACGGTTAAAGTTGACGCTACCGGATTAAAGCCGGGCACTCGATACTGGTTTCGATTTATTTTTGACGGGGTGAACTCACCGATCGGCCGCACACAAACCTTGCCTGAGGGCGCCGTAGAGGCGTTCACTGTGGCGGTATGTTCGTGCTCCAACTATCCTCAAGGTTATTTCAATGCCTACAGGGATATTGCCACCGCCGATGTTGATGTTGTAATGCACCTTGGCGATTACATCTACGAATATGCGCAGGGAGTCTATGCCAACCCTTATGTGGTCGACTCATTGGGAAGATCCGTGGTGCCTGAGCATGAAATACTGGCCTTGGAGGACTATCGCCAACGCTATGGCTTGTATCGCACAGATACGGACCTACAGGCTGCTCACGCTGCACACCCTTGGATTTGTGTTTGGGACGACCATGAATTAGCAAACAATACGTGGCAAGAGGGAGCACAAAATCACAATGATGGCGAAGGGGATTTTGCTACCCGTATTCAAATGGCTCGAAAGGCATACCATGAATGGATGCCTATTCGAACACCCGCGCAAACTGACCAAGGTCCGATTTATCGGTCTTTCCGGGTGGGCGATTTAGCAGACCTTATTATGTTGGATACGCGGCTTGTGGGTCGTGACGAGCAACTTGACTATAGACGTGATCTTATTGATGCCAAGCGCGCGCCCCAAGTGTTCAAGGACACCTTACTTCGTGACCCCAAGCGTACTCTGTTGGGTGAAGACCAGCTCAACTGGCTCGCCAACCAATTAGCGGCGAGTAAAGATCGGGGGGCACCCTGGCAATTTTTGGGACAACAGGTCTTAATGGGGAAGCTAAACATTCCTCAAATGACTCAGGAGCAGCTGGCAATGCTGACATTGCCAGAGGAAGTGCGTAGCTATGTGTTAGGCACATTGCAGCTCGGTGCCTTTGGTTTGCCAATGAATCTTGATGCATGGGATGGCTATCCCGCAGATCGAGAGCGGGTGTACCAGTTATTACTGGAGTTGGCCAATAACCCAGTGGTCGTGGCGGGAGACACCCACAACGGCTGGGCTTTTAATCTGCAAACCGAAGCAGGTCTTTCCGTTGGGGTTGAGGTTGGGTGCCCAGGCATCACCAGCCCAGGATTGGAGAGCTATTTTCCACTGCCACCGGAGCAGATGGCGAAGCTATTAAGAGGCAGCAGCTCTGAACTCCTCGCTCTGGATACCTATCGTCGGGGTTGGTCAAAGGTGACGTTGACGCCTGATGCAACAGTGAGTCAATGGCGTTTTGTGAGTTCAATTTTAGACCGTGACTATACGGTAGAGGAAACTCCGAGTTTGATCGCTAAAGTCGGAGCCCGGCAATTTAGTGGTGCTTTAAACGGGAAGCAGTAGGGTGAATTTTGCACCGCACTTTGTATTTCTGACTGATAGTTCCCCACCCGAGTCGGTAATAATCGAGTGAGAGATGGATAACCCTAACCCCGTACCCTTGCCAACTTCTTTTGTGGTGTAAAAAGGATCGAAAATTCGATTCATAGTGCCTTCAGGAATGCCGCCGGCGGAATCTTCGAATGTCAGCTCAATGGTGCTTTTCTTTTTTTGGCGAGCGGTAATCAATATCCAGTTGAACCGATTTTCTTCGGCGCGTTCTCTAAAGGCATCACGAGCATTGGTAATAAGGTTCAACAGTACTTGTTCTAGCCGGACAGGATGAAGTTTACAGGAGGGTAAGGCCGCATCGATTTCTGTTCGAAATTCAATGCTCTCGAGTCTCATGCTAGGTTCGACTAATAGGTAAGCCTCATTAATCACCGTGTTGATATCAGCGGTGGCTTGTTCCTCGTTGGCGAGGCGGGCTGATTTACGCATGTGATCGGTAATGATGGTGGCGCGGTCAACCTGAGCGATAATTTGTTCTAACTTTGGCAGCATATGTTTTTCGGCTTTTGCCTTATCGTGCTGGTATTGCCGCTCGAGATTCTTGGCGGTAAGTTTTATGGCGTTTAAAGGTTGGTTTAGTTCATGGGCAATGCCTGCTGCCATTTCGCCAAGCGTCGCTAGCTTGTTGGTTTGTTCCAGCTGAAGGTGCCGTTCGCGCTCTTCAGTATTGTCTGTCAGGGTTAGAATGGTGTTCCCCCCTTCGAGTGCCTGAATTCGAAGACTCAATAGATGATCCGCTCTTGTACGGAGAGAAATTGGTGACGCTGGGTTTTCGTAAAAATTCAGCAGCTGCGTCTCATTTGACTCAACACTACCGGAGTCTATCTGTTTAATATGCGAGCCTATTTGATGGAACAAATTGCTGGCTGCCTGCCCTTCGAGCGAAACATTTGAGGAAAGGTTCAGTAATTTTAGAAAATAAGCATTGTTGTAAGTTACTTGAGATTCGTTGTTCAGTAGAACGATTCCAACAGCCAATTGTTCTACTGCAGAACCCAAGGCCTGCACGGTACGTTCAAATTTTTGTATTCCAGTTTGGTCTTGAATGAAGCTGATAAATACTTGCTGCCCATTGATTTCAACGTCGCGAACTTCAATTGCGGCGATAAAATTAGTCCCATCTTTGCGGGCTAGCGTTGTTTGTAATTTTCTCGTGAATCTGCCGACTTCAGCGTCTTCAGAGGCATTAATAAGATTGCGACCCAAACCGAGTAGACTTGGGTCTGGTGCAATCGCGCTGACCTTTCGACCTTTAAGCTCAGATAGTGAATATCCAAACAGTTGTTGTGAAGCGGCATTAATGTTTATAACTTCTCCATTACGCGAAATCGTAACGACCGCTTCAGACACCGAATCTAAGGTTGCCTGCAAAAGATTCTGTGAGTTTATAAGCGCCGTAACATTGGTGCGAAAACCGGCTAGGTAACCAGATGATGTACGGGACTCCACCACATTCATCCAGCGGCCGTCATCTAGTCTTACGAGTTTGCTGGATTCCTGTTGGCGGTGCGCGCGCAGGCGCTGCTCAACCCATAGGTCTTCCTGACCGATAGCCTCGGGGTACATACCGACTTGAATACCCTTTCGAAGCGTCTGCTCAAAGCTGACCCCTTTACGAAGCGTAGGCTCAAGTCTTAAATCAAGATTTTGGTAGCGTCGGTTGCTCATAAAAAGGCGGTCATTTTGGTCCCACACGACAAAAGCGTCAGGGGCTTGATCTACGGCTTCTTTGAGTAGCTCCAGATCATCAACAGACCTAAACGTGTAGTTAACGTACTGCTGTAAAAAATAAACAATGACACCGCTAAAAAGCGCGATGTAGGCGGTTCGTAGAATCCAACGATAGTTCGAGTTTAAAACCCAGTCTGCATTGGCTACATCCGAAAGCTGAACGGTGAGCTTCATGTAAAGAAAGCTGAGCAAAACGAGTACGGCTACGCCTAACTGAATTAAAGCCGCTTTTCGAGAGAAGAAAATGGTGCCCAGCAGAGCCATGAGCGGCACGTTAAACGTCGTGACTGCGCCTAAGCCTTGATTTGCCAGCCCAAAGGCAAGACTGACTAATAGTAAGGCCTGTGTTAGCAGTGCTCTGAATTTATAGGATTGACCAAAAGCTGTGAAATAGAACGCGGGCGTTCCGAGAATAATAACGCTCCAAACAGCCCATGTAACAAAGGGAATTTCATAGATCGTGTCTGTGGCGGAGCGCACCATCATAATAACGAACACAATGAAGTGGGCACTAAAAATGAGCCAGTAGGCTCTAGTAGCGAGTGAGGTTAAAAAGTGGTCTTTTTCGTTTGTTGCCATGAGTTTTACCCAACACATCCTTGTGTTGCTTGTACGAACTGGCTGTTGCTGCTTAATGTCCGGGTGCCAACTCTAATACTGGGGTCTATCCTCAGCAATGGAAAAAATGGCATTTTCTGAAGTTTATATCGGCCATTTGGGGTTGGTCACTTGCCTGTTTCTAAAGGCCAGTGCCCCAGACAATGAATATCGAATTTTTGGGGTGTCGATGAGCGGGGTTTGTTATGCGGCTACTGTTCGCTTTCCGAGCGCTTGCTAGCGCGAAATGGAAACGGTGCTACCTTAAATTTTGGTTTACAGTTACGGGGAATGTTTTCGTGAAGGAGGGCGATCGCCATGTCCCATTTAGGTCAAACAGCGTTAATCACGGGCGCTAGCTCTGGCGTGGGTGCCGCAACTGCCCTAAAGCTTGCGCAATTGGGTATTAATGTTGTGGTTAATTACAATTCTTCGCTAAGCGGCGCCCAGGCTGTTGTAAAAAATATTACCGATCTTGGTGCGCAAGCCATTGCCGTACAGGGTGATGTAAGCCAGGAAAAAGATTGTCGGCGCATTGTGGAGAAAACCATCGAGAGATTTGGGCGACTCGATATCCTCATTAATAACGCAGGCACGACTACGTTTGTACCGCATCATGACCTAGAAGGGCTCACTGAAGACATTTGGCATCAAACCTTAGGCGTCAACCTCATGGGTGCGTTTTTCATGTGCCGTGAGGCCGTACCTTATTTGCGGGAAGCAGGCTCTGGCGTGGTGGTAATGACGTCTAGTATTGCCAGCGTGACGGCTAATGGTAGTTCTATTGCGTACTGTGCCTCCAAAGCAGGTATGAACAGCCTTACGAAAACCTTGGCCAAAACCCTGGGGAGCGACGGTATTCGAGTTAATGCTGTTTTGCCCGGTTTAATAGACGGTGACTGGGCGTTTAATACTTGGGGCGGGGGTGATGAAGGTCAGTACGGCGATTTAAAAGCTCACTTTACTGACCAAACGCCACTGGGCCACGTGGTGACCCCCGATGACGTCGCCAATACGATTGTGTCTTTTGTAACTGGGTCTAAATACGTCACGGGACAATTGCTGACACTCGATGGTGGCTTTACGCTGTAGTTGGGGCGCTAGCCTAATGTTTTCCATTTGCCACAGGAAATCCCTTATTGAATCCGTCTAACCCTGGCGGGCCCGCTCCTTACTGAATTCAAGGCAAGCTAATCCTGCACCATTGTGGCAGCACATTTAACCTCAGTTTTAGGCATATACAGAGCACATAGGAATTTTCTGAGGAGCAGCGACGTTCACACACCCGCCAACTGCAACACTACCTTGTGCAAGTTCATCGGGCGCTAAGCCATAGTGCTGCCTTTAGTATTTACAGCATCGCTGCCCCTGGGATACTCGCCAGCAAAGATTGGGTGTAGGGCGCTTGAGGCTGGTTAAAGACCTGCGTTACTGGACCTGCCTCGACAACTTTACCTTGATACATAACCAATACCCTGTCGGCGATGTGCCGAATTACCGCCATATCATGGGACACAAAAAGCATGGTTAGGTTGTGCTCGCGACCCAATGCCATTAACAAATCGAGAATTTGGGCTTGTATTGTGACGTCGAGAGCCGAGACTGGCTCATCGGCAACAATGAACTCGGGACGGGTCGCGAGCGCTCGGCCAATAGCAATGCGTTGTCGCTGACCGCCAGAGAACTCATGGGGGTACTTGCGAATAAAATTTCTGGCCAGCCCCACGTCGTCCATCAGCTTTGCGATGTGCTGGTCGAGATTGGCGCGCTGGCAAATGTTGTGTAGTAGCAGCGGTTCCGCGAGCGTATCGTAAACCGTCATGCGTGGATTCAATGAAGCAAAGGGGTCTTGAAAGATCATCTGCATGCGGGAGCGAAAGTTTTTTAGGTGACGTCCTGCCAGAGCGGTGAGATTCATTTCATCAAAAGTCACTTCACCGCTGGTTATAGGAGCGAGTCGCATAATTGAACGGCCCAATGTTGATTTTCCGCTCCCAGATTCGCCCACAAGGCCCAATATTTCTCCGCGATGAATATCAAAACTCACATCATCGACGGCTTTAACGGGCTCTGAGTCGCTACTGGCTTGGAACCAGGTGCGAAGGTTGCGGACATTGATCAACGTGTCGCCTTTGGCTTCGCCACTGTCACGCTCTCCAGACGGAATCGCCGCGAGAAGCTTTTGGGTGTAAGGGTGCTGAGCATGGTTAAAAATAGCGTCAGGGGCACCACTTTCGACAACCTCGCCTTGCTCCATAACCACAATCTGATCGGCAATATCAGAAACGACAGCAAGGTCATGGGATATGAATAAAACCCCAATATCCCGATGCTTTTGGAGATCGGCAATGAGTCGCAAAATTTGTGCCTGAATGGTGACATCCAAAGCCGTGGTCGGTTCATCAGCAATGAGTAGTTTGGGCTCATTGATCAAAGCCATGGCAATCATGACGCGTTGGCGCATGCCGCCAGAGAACTCATGAGGGAAACTATCGAAAGTGCTGTCGGGGCTACGTATACCGACTTCGTTGAGTAACTCTATGGCGCGAGTTTTGGCATCTGCCCGGGAAAGATTGCGGTGTATAAGCAGGGGTTCGATCAGCTGTTCGCCAATGGTGAGATAGGGGTTTAAACAGGTCATTGGGTCTTGAAAAATCATCGCAATGTCACTGCCCCGAATCTTTCTAAGTTCTACTTCTGATAGTGCCAACAAGTTTTGACCTTCAAAGCTGGCGACACCGCCGTCGATACGGCCAGGAGGCGAGGGTATTAAACCTAGCAGGGCGTAACACGACACCGACTTGCCAGAACCGGATTCACCAATAATCGCAGTGATTTGCTTTGGCTCTACCGTGAAGCTCACGCCTTTCACGGCTTTTGAGGTGCCGTTTCGAGTCACAAAACTGACTTCTAAATTTTCTACATTCAGTAGGCTCATCAGTCTTTAGACCCCCGGACATCGAGTGCATCACGTAGCCCGTCACCCAGAAAGTTCAGGGAAAATAACGTGGTGGTTAAGGCTAGCCCTGGAAAAATAAGCAGCCAGGGATACTCTTCCATGGTCTCTGCTCCGTAACTAATGAGCAGGCCCCATGATGTTTGGGGTGGCTGGATTCCCAGCCCCAAGAAGCTCAAAAATGCTTCTAAAAGCATCACCGAAGGAATAGTGAGCGTGGTGTAGACAATAATTGGCCCCAGGGCATTGGGTATGACATGCCGCCGGATAATTGCCGCCGGGGAAAGACCTAGTGAGATGGCGGCTTCGACAAATTCTTGTTGTCGCAACGATTGAACCTGTGAACGCATGATGCGGGCCATTGTTAACCATTCAACGGCACCAATGGCTAAGAATAGCAGTAGCACGTTGCGACCAAAGACCACCATTAACAACACGATAAAGATCATGAAGGGTAGGGCATACAAAATGTCGACGATACGCATCATTACGGCATCGACTCGACCGCCGACGTAACCCGCAATGGCTCCCCAAGTCACCCCAATAAGTAGCGCTACAGCGGTTGCAATGAACCCTACCGCGAGTGATACACGGCCTCCGTACATCACCTGTGTCAGCACATCTCTACCAAAAACGTCGGTTCCCAACCAATGCGCAGCTGAAGGGGGTGATGCGCCAAGGTCAAGATTCTGTGCTTCATAGCTGTAAGGCGCTAACCATGGCGTGAGCAGCGCTATTACGATGAACAGGAGTAGGGTAATACCGCCACCCACCGCCATTTTGTTTTTACGCAGTCGTTGCCAAGCGTCGCGCCAAAGGGAGGCGCCCATTTCTGCGTTTTCAAGCAGATCAGCAGACTCGCTCGATTGGAGTGTTGTCATTTCCCACCTCCAGACAGCTGACTGCGCAGTCGTGGGTTGAGCCACGCTGCTGCAACGTCGCTGATGAGGTTGAACAGCACGATGAGCGTAGAGAGGAACACCGTGGTGCCCAAAATCATGGTGTAGTCACGGTTGAAGGCGGCTTGCACGTAGAATCGCCCTAAACCTGGGATTTGAAAAATGGTTTCTACCACAAAGGATCCGGCGAGTAGCCCGGCGAAGGCAGGGCCAAGGAAGGCGATCACAGGGATGAGGCCGCCGCGCAAAGCGTGCTTGCTCACCACTTGCCACTCGGGCAGGCCTTTAGCACGGGCGGTGCGAATGTAATCCTGAGATAAAATTTCTAGCATGCCTGCTCGGGATAACCGTGCCACATAAGCCGCATATGCTGCGCCAAGAGTAATGGAGGGTAGTATTTTGTCTCCTGGAATCGATCCCCAGCCTGAGATCGGAAGCCATTCGAGATAAATTCCGAAAACGAGTACTAACAAAGGGCCCAACAGAAAAGACGGCATACAAATGCCAATCATTGCCAAGCTCATGGGAATGTAATCTTGCCGGGTATTCGGTTTGAGAGAAGCTAGAACACCTGCGGTGACACCGATTATCAGGGCAATAAGTAGGGCGTAGAAGCCCAGCTCCGCGGTTACAGGAAGCCCTGAAAACAAAATTTCATTAACGCTGCGCCCCGGGTACTTAAAAGACGGCCCCAATTCACCTTGAGCTAGATCCGTGAGGTAAGCAAAGTATTGTTCATATAACGGTAAGTCTAATTTGTATTGGGCTTCCAGCGCCCGCTTGACCTCAGGAAGCACCACTTTTTCAGCATCAAAAGGCCCGCCAGGTGCAGCTCTAACCAAAAAGAAGGTGGCCGTAATCACGATAAAAATAACCGGTATGGCCTGCAGCAGTCGGCTGATTATGAAGCGCAACATTACTTCACCTCCCCAGAGAGCGTTTGCTCGGGGTGCAGTTTGACGTACTTCAAATTTAGTGAATCCATAAGGTTGGGGTAAATACCTTCTACGCTGGGATGGATGAGATGTTTACTGGTGTAGGTGTAAATCGGAATGATGGGCATCTCCTCCATGAGCATAGTTTCTGCCTCGGTGAACAGCGCATAGCGCTCTTCCCGTGATTGGGCCCTGGGTGCTCTCTGAAGAATCAGGTCGTCGTAAATGGGGTTGCTGTATCCGGTGTTGTTGTTACCGCCGTCGGTAATGAATAAATCTAAAAAGTTGTTGGCATCCACGTAGTCGCCAATCCAGCCTCGTCGGGCCACTTGGAAATCGCGCTGGGACACCGAGTTGAGATAAACCTTCCACTCTTGGTTTGCCAGCGTGATGTCGACATTAAGCTCCGACTTCCACATTTGCTGAATGGCAACGGCTATTTTTCGATGTGCTTCCTGCGTGTTGTAAATAATCTCAAGTCCTGGCCAACCCTCGCCGTTGGGGTAGCCGGCCTCTGCCAGTAGGGCACGGGCCTTATCGGGATCGTAGCGGAATACTTGAGGTGGGAAATACCCAAGCGTGTCTGGAGGCGTAATGCTATAGGCCGGTACGGCCGTTTCCTGCAGCACGCTGCGAACCAGTTTCTCTCTATCGACTGCCATCGACAGCGCTTGTCGTACTTTTACATTGTCTACCGGTGGACGTTCTGTGTTTACCAAATAGTAATAGGTCCCCAGATAAGGCGATTGCAGATAGGGTGTGTTTGGCCGTTCGCGATACACGGGTATTTTATCGAGTGGTACCACGGCGGTGTAGTGAAGCTGCTCGACCCGGAACATGCGTTCTTCGCTGACCACGTTTTCAGTGGGGTAGAACACCACACCATTTAAGCTCACCTTGTCCCTGTCCCAATAGTGCTCGCTCTTGGCCATTTTGATGTGACGGTTGAGTGCCCAATCTGTTAATACAAAGGCGCCGTTGCTCACCATGCTGCCGACTCGGGTCCAGGGCGTGAAGCGATCGGTCATCTTGCCAAATTTAAGCAGTGTTTCCGGGTGCACGGCAAAGGTGCTGTAGTGATCCATAAGCTGAATGAAATAGGGGGTCGGGGCATTTAGAGTGACTTCCAGCGTTGTGTCATTTAGTGCTTTTACCCCAACTTCGGCAAAGTCCTTAATTTTACCCTTGGCGTAGGCCTCGGCGTTTTTAACGGGGTACAACATGTAGGCGTAGAGGTTGCCGGTTTCCGGGTGCAGTGCCCGATTCCAGCTCCACACATAGTCACCGGCCGTCATTTGCTCGCCGTTGGACCAGCGCGCCTCAGGATTGAGGAAAAAAGTGATCACTTTTCCCTCATCGCTGAACTCCCAGCGCTGAGCGACACCGGGCTCTGGCTCGAGCGTAATGGGATTTTTAACCGCCAGTCCTTCAAAGAGTGCTCTGATGAGGTGGTTTTCAGGAACGCCTGTCACTACGTGAGGATCTAGGCCCTGAGGTTCGGCGCCATTGCCGTAGTGTAAAATTCCGGTGCGGTTGCCTTCGAGCACGTTACTCTCGCCCGCACCGCAGGCCATTAAGCTGGTTGCGATTACTATCGAGAATAGTGCTCGAAGTAATTCCCCGGAAACATTTGCGATTTTCACGTGGTCACTGCCTTAATTACAAATTCTGAAATGGGCGCTGCATCAGTTTTATAGGGCCCAAGAGGGCTTACAGCTGCGGGGTGCACTATGACATAGGAGCAGGCCTTCTTGCAGCCCTGAGTTCGGTTCCATTAGCGCCAATCATAAATGCCAATCGTCGTGCACATTGTGAGTAATAGCAGCAGATAACCCGCTGCCTCTGGTAAACTTGCCGCCATTGTGTTGTTTAAATCTGGAGTATTGACCCGTGACTGTGCGCACTCGCGTTGCCCCGTCCCCCACCGGTGACCCTCATGTGGGAACTGCCTACATGGCCCTCTTTAACCGGTGCTTTGCTCGTGCCCACGGTGGCCAGTTTATTTTGCGTATCGAAGACACCGATCGTGCTCGCAGTACTCCCGAAGCGGAACAGGCGGTATTGAAGTCTTTACGTTGGCTAGGACTCGACTGGGATGAAGGCCCCGATATAGGCGGTCAGCACGGGCCGTATCGGCAAAGTGAGCGAGGAGACACCTACGCTCAGTATGCCTGGCAGCTAGTGGAGGCGGGCAAGGCGTTTGTGTGTTACCGGACAACCGAGGAGCTCAATACGCTGCGCGAGGCTCGTAGAGAGTCGGGCACTAGCACGGCGCTGAAGCCCTCAGACCTTATTTTGTCGTCTGAAGAGCAGGCCCTTCGAAAGGCGGCCGATGCGCCTTTTGTGATTCGTATGATGGTGCCCGAGGTTGCCGGTGCCTGCGCCATTAAAGATATGCTGCGAGGCACGATTGAGTTGGACTGGAGCATGGTTGATGCTCAGATTTTGCTGAAGTCGGATGGCATGCCCACTTACCACTTGGCTAATGTTGTCGATGACCACCTTATGGAAATCAGTCATGTCATTCGGGGTGAGGAGTGGATTAATTCAGCACCTAAGCACCAGTTGTTGTACGAGTACTTTGGTTGGGACATGCCTGAACTTTGTCATTTACCGCTGTTGCGAAACCCCGACAAATCAAAACTTAGCAAGCGTAAAAACCCGACCAGTATTTTGTATTACCAGCGCATGGGCTTTTTGCCCGAAGCGTTGCTGAACTATTTGGGTCGCATGGGCTGGTCTATGCCTGATGAGCGGGAGAAGTTTACGCTGACAGAAATGGAGCAGGTTTTCGATATTCAGCGGGTTTCCTTGGGAGGGCCTATCTTCGATGTTGAAAAACTAAACTGGCTTAATGGCCTCTGGATTCGTGAGGACTTGACCACAACGCAGTTGGGTCAGCGCCTGCAAGACTGGGCGCTCAATGCTGAAATGCTGGAAAAAATTCTACCCCACGCCCAATCGCGCATGAATGTCTTGTCAGACTTCATTCCTTTGTCGGCCTATTTAGTATCAGGGACCTTGCCCATCACCGCCGAAGATTTTAACGGTGCCAATAGCGACGCCGATGCCACCGTGCGATGCCTGCAGTTCGTTTTATGGACCCTCGAAACTCAGCAAGACTGGAGCAGAGACGCGTTGTTCGCAGCATTAAAGTCGTTGTCGACGGCCATGGAGCTCAAGCCCAAGGTGCTATTTGCGCCATTATTTGTGGCAATTGCCGGGGGCAATTCGGGTTATTCAATGCCCGATTCCATGGCAATTCTGGGACCCGATATGACCCGAGCAAGACTGCGTTCGGGTATAGACGTCTTGGGTGGGGTCTCCAAAAAAGCCGCCAAGCGACTAGAGAAAGAATTCGCGAGCCTCAGCGCGTCTTGAGCAGCGAAATGCCAGCCCAGACAGCTACGAAGACTTCAAACGCCAGTGCTCCCCAGGTGTAGGCGGTGAAGCTCGAACTCATATCAATGCCTAATGAACTATTGGCCACCTGAAAACTCGAGTCGAGGTCGCTTAAAGCAACGCTGCCTCGGGCGGCGGCAAGGGTGCCAATGCAAATGAGGATGAGCCACAGTCCGGGGCGCACGTAGCCTTTAATGAAGGCAGATGCGATCAATATGGCGCCAAAGCTGCCCTGCAAACCACCGTACATGGCCGCCATTTCTGCATAACCGTTATGAGTGGCAATAAATAAGCCTGCCTGTTGAGCCGGTATTTCCGGATCTACCCAGCACACGATGCCGTAAGCGAGAAAGATAATGCCGCAGAGGGCGAGTAGAACTTTGGGATACATAAGTTTAGCTCCATGACGTGTTGCAAACAGGGGCGCCAAACGCATCAGCATTCGGGCCGTCTTTTGAGACTAAAGCATAACCGATGCGGACGAATTAAAGGAGTTTTCGCGGTTAAGTTGACACAGCACAGCTATATTACTAGCATGCGCCTCCCTCTAGTTCTAAGAGGGTTCTGTGGGGCCATAGCTCAGTTGGGAGAGCGCAACACTGGCAGTGTTGAGGTCGTCGGTTCGATCCCGTCTGGCTCCACCATTCAAAGTAAAACCTATCCGGCTCATCCGCGTGTCTTGAGAGAAGTATTTTCTTCAGCCCAGTGCGACTGGCCCTCACCAGTTGCTCTAAGTTGTTTTACTGACACTGCAGACTTTAAAGCTTTGTCTAGCTCAGCATGGCTTGATGGGTCACCTATGTCCTGGACTAACGCTCTTATTCCAACGCCATTTCAAATAGGTACACTTTGTCCTCTTTGTAGTGTGCCGGGAGCCCAGTTGTGTCCTCGAGTTCAACGGGTGCCAGCAGTTTGAATCCATGGGATGTGTAGACCCGAATGAGGGCCTCGTTGTAGCCCACGGTATCGAGGCGCAGAAACTGTATGGGGCCGCTGGCGTATCGAGATTTTGCCCAGTCGACAATCACCCCAACGAGCCCGCGACCTCTAAACTGCGGATGGTTGGCAATGCGGTGGATGAACACCGACGGCTCATGGCTGCGCTCGCCCCAAATCTGTGGGTCCTCAAACGTGACCACCCAAACGCAGACTATTTGATGGCCTTCAACCATTTTCCACTGCCGCTTTTCGGCAATCTCCTCTTCTACCAGCCGTCTATCAATCTTTGGCCACTGGGACATTGTTTTCTCCGCTTGAAGGGCCGTTGCTGCGTCGTACAGTGACAAAATGGTAGGAATGTCTTCGGGAAGGCTTTGAACGATTTCCATGCAGGTTCCCTGATTGTTCGCATCGTAATCGACGGGTGTAAGGTCATTAGGCGGTTTGTGCTGTGTAAGTATAGAGAAGCCAACAGCAATGAGGAAAATAGCAGAGATAATTTAGCTTATTTGGCACCTATTATGCAGTGCGCTTCACGCTCTAATGTTGGCACGGTTAGGGGGTGTTAAACACCTTGCGGTGTTAGGCGGGGGACTGTGCGAGAATCTGAGCCCTAACGCAGCGACGCGCTTTACAGTGGAGAGAAAAGTCATGAGTTACGAGTGTTTTGATTTAACCGTTGCCGAGGGTATTGCGCACATTCGCTTTAATCGCCCAGATAAGGCGAATTCAATGATTCCCTCGTTCTGGAGCGAGCTGCCCGAAGCGGTGAATGCGCTTTCTAGAGATGCTTCTGCACGGGTCATTGTGCTTTCAGCGGAAGGTCGGCACTTTTCTTCGGGTATGGACATCTCTGTGTTTACAGAGGGTGGGCTGGATGGGCCCGCAAGTGGCAGCCGCTTCGTTCGTGCTGAGGCGTTTCGCCATCACTGTATGGAGCTGCAGGACGCTTTTACGTGCTTAGAAGAAGCACGTATGCCCGTTTTGGTGGCCATTCAGGGCGCCGCGGTCGGAGGGGCTATGGATCTCATCACCGCTTGTGACTGTCGCTATGCTACTCGAGATGCTTTTTTCTCTGTACACGAGACGGCCATTGGTATGACCGCCGACGTCGGAACCTACCCTCGCTTGGTGAAGCTCATTCCTGAGGGTTGGGCGCGTCAAATGTCCTACACCGCTGAACGTGTTGGTGCCGAAAAAGCACGGGACATTGGCCTTGTTAATGAGGTGTATGACACGGCAGAGCAAATGCTGGAGGCGGTGATGGTCATTGCCAAACAGATTGCCGGACACGCGCCGTTGGCGGTGTCCGGTGCCAAACGCATGGTTAATTACGCCCGTGATCACACCACGGCAGACGGCCTCGATTACATTGCCACATGGAATGCATCAATGCTCGATGTAGACGCCATCCGCAGTTCCTATACTGCACAGGCTGAGGGCGAAAAGCCCCAGTACGATGCTTTACTCCCCGTCAAAAAGACTGCAGGTGAATAATAGGACGGTGGTGCAAGCGATGAACTTGAAGACAGCAATGCAGGTACTGTTTGTGCTAGTGGTCGCTGGTTTTTATGTGCCGGCTACAGCCAATGAAGAATCTGATTTCATAGAGCATGCTCGAGCTGTCCATGCGCGAGTTTTTACTCTCGATGCCCACGCAGATATTGAGATTCCTGGGAAGCCCTCAATGTATGTCGGTGCCGATGGCCTCTCGAAAGTAAGCCCTGAAAAGATGGATCAAGGCGGGCTAAATGCTGTCGTAATGGCGCTTGCCGTGGGGCCAATGCCACGGACTGCTGATGGCTACGCGGCGGCAAAAACTATCGCAGAAGAAAAGCTTATGGCAGTAAAAACGCTGATCGCCAAGGACAGTAATGGCATTCGGTTAGTGACAGATAGTGATCAATTTTTGGCCACGATTGCCGATGGTGATAAGGCCATTATCCTGAGCTTACAAAATGCCCTGATCCTCGGGACCGAGTTGACGACAGTGGACTATTTTTTTGATCTGGGCGTTCGAATGTTTGCGCTGACCCACATGGGCCATAACGACTTTGCAGACTCCTCTCGACCATTATTCAACGCGGCAACAGGAGTTCGTGAGCCCAGTGCCGAGCATGGTGGTCTTTCGAGCAAGGGGGTGGCCGCGGTACAACGCCTTAACGCTCTGGGTGCAGTCATTGATATTTCACAGTTATCGACCGAGGCTGCGCTGCAAGTAATAGACAATTCGGCGGCACCGGTTGTTGCGAGCCATTCCAACGCTCGAGCATTGACTGATGTCAGTCGCAATTTGAACGATGTAGAAATTAAGCGGCTTGTTGCAGGTGGAGGGGTTATTCATGTCGCTCCTTTTGCCGGCTACTTGTTCGATTCTCAGGATCCCGGCATTGATACAGCGCTTCGATCCCTTCGCCGGGAAGCGGGCATTGATGAAGACTACCTGTATCCTTTTGAGCTCTATTGGGAAATAGACGATCCCGCGGTGAAGACAACATTTCTTCGTAGCGCACGAGATTTGTTAGGCCCCATTTCTTTAGCCACCATGCTGAACCACATCGATTACGTTGTGGGGCTAGTGGGAATTGATCACGTTGGCATTGGCACCGACTTCAATCACGGAAGTGGTATTTCCGGCTATATTGATGCCAGTGAGTCCTTCAATGTTACCGCGGGTTTATTACGCCGGGGCTATTCAGAGGCCGAGGTTCAAAAAATCTGGGGCGGTAACTTTTTGCGCGTCTGGAAGGCGGTTGAGGAACGACGGTCGATACCTTAACTCAGTGGCTGCAAGAGAAATTGGCTGTTCATTGACGATCGGTTCCTCTTTTAATGCTGCCCACGCCTCAGTGCAGGTTGGTGTTACGGCGCCAACGTTTCCTCAGGTACGGTCTCCATATCTTTATAGCGTTCGAACCACGCGAGAATATGGCCAATTTTATCGATCAGTTGGCTGGGCCTTCTGGCAATAAAATGTGACGCGCCGGGCAGCTCGACCAGCACCGTGGGCACCTTGCGGTATTTTAGGGCGTGGTAAAGCTGTTTCGCTTGAGAGGGCGGTGTACGAAGATCATCAAGCCCCACCATCACCAGCGTGGGGGTGGTGACATTCCCAACCAGGCTTATGGGTGAGAAGCGCAAATAGTCATTAGGGTGGGTCCAAGGTGTGCCGGGAATCCGAGTCTCAAAGTAATAAAACCAGTTATCGGCGTTGAGGGTTTTGCTGTACCAGTTCATTACTGGCTTGATCACAGCGGCGGCGCGAAAGCGGTCGTTCTTGCCAATCATCCAAGCTGTCATAATGCCTCCAGCGCTACCACCGGTAACATAGAGCTGCTTGGGGTCGACAAAACCTTGGTTGATGACAGCATCCACACCATCCATCACATCGTTGTAATCCTCCCCGGGGTAGTTGTGGTAAAGCAAATTGCCAAACTCTTCCCCGTAGCCCGTGCTGCCTCTAGCATTAGGGAAAAACACCACGTAGCCAGCCGCAGCATAAAGCTGTATCTCCGGTGAAAATCGCTCGCCGTAATTACTGATCGGGCCGCCGTGATTTTCGACCAGCAGCGGATATTTTTTTGCAGGATCAAAATGTGGAGGGAGCGTTATCCAGCCCTGAATGTCACGACCATCAACCTGACTCTGCCACCAAAGCTCTTGAGTTTGGCCCAACGCCCTATGATCCAGTATGTCCGAATTGAGATGGGTGATTTGCCGTGGACCATTTGGGGTCGCTATCGCCACATCGGCAGGAAATTCTGGTCGAGTGTAGGTATAGGGAACATCACCTTTGGCGGATACGCTAAAAGAACCTCCGCCATAGGGCCGTCCTATACTGGTTCCCCCTAAATTGTCTGCGATCAAATTATTACGATCGTCGATGGTGACGTAGCCAATTTTAGTGCGGCCTCTGTCATCGTATTGGTAGTAAATGCCGGCGGCATCTGCCGCCCATTGAATGGCATCGACACTGCGATCGAGACTGACGAGAAGTTCCCTCACATTGCTGCCGTCGGGCTCGGCGACTCGCAAGCGGCTAACTTGGTAGGCCTGACGTTTGTCAGTAAAGCCCAGCCATGCCACCCATTGTCCATCGGGTGAGGGGAGGGGGCTGTCATCGGGGCCTGAGATTGACGTCAGGGATTGGATATTTCCCGACCCTAAATCAATGGTGTAGACCTCACTGTTGCGGAAGTCATACTGCCAATCTTCACTGCGGTTGCCCGTTACAACGAGTGCCTGACCATCGCTGCGCCACTCTGGACTGCGGTGATGGAAATTTCCATCACTGAGTTGCCGTGGTGTACCCCCGTCGGCAGGAATTACATATACATGGCTGAACCCAGGTTCAACATAGCCACTACCATCACGCTCATGGTAGAGCCGGTCAGTGACTCTGGGTTTATCAGCCCATTTTGCACCTTCTGGGGCAGAGGGGCGTTTGGCCAATACAGGTGGTGGGCTTTTCGCGGTCATGGCAAAGGCAATGTGGGCGCCGCTGGGGGACCAGCGCAAGTGGCTGGGCGAACCCTCAACACGGGTGATACGTGCGCTGTGGCCACTCACCAGCCAGTGCACATATATTTCTGCGCCTTCTTTGCCCGCTCTTCGGACATAGGCGATACGCTGACCATCGGGAGACCATTGTGGACTTGTCTCATTGCCCTCAAAGCTGGTTAGCTTCCGGTGGTTTTCGCCATCAGTATTCACCAGCCATAAATCACCGCGGCGCTTATCTTTCATCATGTCAAAGCCCATGCGACGGTAAACGACTTGCCGACCATCTGGAGAGATTTGTGGATCCGACGCCCATTCGAGCTCGAACACATCCATGGCTTTAAAAACTGGCGAAGGTTCCTGAGCAAATACCGATAGCGAAAAAATGGCGAGTAAAACGGCGTTTATCAGTGACAGAGCTAGGAGGTAATGGGGGCGTTTGATTCGACTTTTTTGCATTTCACAAGGTTTCTTTTTATGACTGAGCCAGTTTAGCGGCTCGAGCTTGTCGACGCTATTAGCCTTGGAATCGTGATCTATATTGCGCCTCCACGGGGCATAAAATGATGATTGGATAGGCCTTAAAAAAATGCCCCAGTCAACGACAAGTAAAGTGCAGCTTGCCGATACTTCTTTGCCATCACTTGTCCTCTGAATTCTCCAATTTATTCGATGCCTTAAACTGTTCCGCAGCTTTATCCCATGGTGAGGTTGGTGTGCGGCTCGATACGTAGAGGTCTTCGACCTGACTTCTGGCCCAAGGGGTTTTTCGCAAAAACTTCAATGAGGATTTCACCGAGGGGTCATTTTTAAAACAATTCACATTGATTTTCCCGGCTAAACCGTCCCATCCGTACTGCTCCTGGAGACTCGTTACAATAGCCTCTAGGGTTATGCCATGGAGCGGGTTGTTAGGTTGGTCTTTATTCACAACTTAAAGGCCTCGATTTAGCCGGAGTGCTCTGGGTGATGCCTATATCTATGACTGATGGGACGTTGATCGCATCGGCCAACACATAAGCAGCTTCGTGGGCAGTTGCCTAGACGCCCGATCTCTAAGACTATCGTATTTTGTTGTTCAATCAGGTAAAAAAATGGGCGGTTGAATCCCTATCATCGATCACGTAGGTTCGTTGTGGCTCCATGGGGTTTTAATCGATAGGGCCATTCATTTTTCTCCGGGGATTTTTATGAAAAAACACATAACAATGAGTACAACAATGTACCGCAGCGTAAAAGCATTTGGCGCAATGACGCTTCTTTCGCTGGCTGCTTGCGGCGCCAATGATGCGCCTGTTGCTGAGATGGCCGCTCCGGCGGTGAATACAAACCTCGAAACTGCGAAACAGTGGGTCACAGCGATGAATACTGGACAGGCTGAAGGGCTGGCTGCCGTTGAATCACTCATGGCCGATGACGGTAATCTGATTAGAGGGCGTTACGTAGGGTTTGGCTTCACTTGGGACCCCTCTGACGGTGAAGGACGAATGATCGTCGGCACGGTTACTCCGGAAAGTCCAGCGGCAGCAGTATTGCAGGCCGGCGACGAATTTGTCTCTGTCCGCGGTGTTGAAGTAAATGAAGCCAACATGGGTAAGCTGGATTTTCGAGGTAAGCCGGAAGAAGTCGTTGAAGCCGTTATTCTTCGGGGCGAGGAGACCATGGATATAGCGGTCACCCGTGGCGTTATTTCTACGCCTATCTCGAAGGCGCAAAGCCTAGAGTGGATGGCCACAGGCGATAGCGAAAATTGGGCGCCCGATAAGTGGGAGCTTCATGAGGCCGTGGGCAATGACAATGTGGTCTACGTATGGACTCAAAACTGGGATACCGATGAAAACAGCGGTCTGCCGGTGGATACTCACGTTGTGACACGTTTCGTCTTTAATGAGGCTGGGCTGGTGACTCGTGTGGCCAGTCTGAGTGAAGATCGCTTTGCCCTAGAGCAGGCGGGTTGGACTATCAGCCGTTAGGTTACTCTTTGCTTGGTTGTATTTGTGAATACAAACAGCCTTGTTAGCACAAAAAAACCCGCCTTCAGGCGGGTTTTTTGTGCGGCATAAACGAGAGGCGATATGGGGCCCTATTTTGGTGGCTATACAGACCAAGGGTTTGACGAGCTTTGACAGGATGGGAAAAAGACGTTGTACCAACCATTCATCTTGTGAAGTGTTTTAGCAAGTGAGCTCAGTCAAAGGTTAAAGAGCGCGCTGTTTTGCGACACGATTCGTGCTCATCAGTTTTAGACCGTTACCAGGTCCATGATGGTATCTACTATCAGAGCTGCGGGTAACGCCTCGGTGAGTCCGTTGATCTGACTGAAAACCGTTGGCCTCTAAATCATTGATAACGCCAGTATTCCTCTTTTGACTATCCGTACTGCATTGCCGTGGTTTTTGGGTTCATGGCGCATTTGCCGTAGTACTAATCCTTAAGCGTAGGTTGGGTTTATTTGACATCCGTAAAAATCTCGCCTATTTTTGGTCACATGACAAAATAAAAGTCTAAACAGTGATAGGCCCAGTTCGGTGAAATTTGCCCCTGCTGCTGGTTTGAATCGCTGCGCAGGGTGGGCACATTTTTTCGCCGTCAAAGTGCCTGTTAATGACTAAAGAACACACATGAAGAGGTGAGCCATAAAAATATCGACCAAGGATCAAGAAGGTAATGTACGACCTAGCGGCGCTGGATCGCTAAAGATGAACGAGGATAGAGATTAGATGCGAGAGCGGTACCACGCTGGCGGTACCAAAAATAAAATTGAGGGAGAAATGGAAGATGAAAATAAAAAAAGATCTCAGAATTTATGTGGGAACATTGTCTGCCATTACTATTGGGCTTGGCGCAAATTACGGATACGCCAATGTATTGGAGGAAGTCCTTGTCACGGCTCAAAAACGTGAGGAAAACCTTCAGGATGTTGGATTGTCCGTATCGGCACTGAGTGGGGATCAATTACAAGCCCTCAACTTGAACAATACTATTCAAGTTACGCAGCAGATACCGGGACTGCAGGTCTCAACCTACATGCCTGGCTTCACCATCTTTAATCTTCGCGGCATCTCACAGAATAACTTTCAGGACAATTTGGAACCACCAATCGCTGTGTATGTTGATGATGTCTATACCTCTAATATGAATGCGGTCAATGCACAGATGTTCGATATGAATAGTGTCGAGGTTCTAAGAGGGCCTCAGGGAACGCTTTACGGGCGCAATGCAACAGGCGGTTTGGTTCATTATCGAACGAATCAGGCTGACGAGACCGATTTGAACGGTTATATCCGCGCCAGCGTTGGAGAATTTGGTAACCAGGCTATTGAAGGTGCTGTGGGCGGTGGCTCCGAAAGAGTTCGCCTGCGTGTTGCAGGAATGTATGAGACGCACGATGGTTATATCAAACCCGGTTTTTGGGCAGGCCCTGACATTGAAGCGTCGGGAAGAAATGCAGGAGGCGCCGACGGTTACAGCCTTCGCGGTAATCTGCAAGTCGATGTCACTAGCAACACCCTTCTAACTTTGGGCGCAACCTACCTTGAGGATGATCGTGTACCTACTGGTCAGTATGTGGTGCGTTTTGCTGATCAAAACCCTGAGACTTCCTTTGGTCAAAATGCAGGAGCACCAATTACGGGAGACGTGCACCGACACGCCTCTGACGCTAATTACCCAGGGATGGATCGTGATAGCACTACATTATCGGCGAAGCTTTCCCACGCTTTTGACAATGGACTATCGCTGGACTACATCGGCGCATGGAACGACATGTATAAATATTACATTGAAGATGCGGGTGGCGGGCTAGTCTATTTCCCCTTCTCAACACAGGCAGAATACGAAACCATCACTCATGAAATTCGTTTGTCCGCGGAAAATGAGAGATTGAAGTGGCAGGCGGGGGCTTATTTTCTAGACATTGATTATAGTGGCATAGCCGTAGTGGCTGGTCCGGCGATCGTGGGTGACTCGACTGGAGAGGTACATCAGGCCGCCGCAATAGACTCTGAGAACTGGTCGATTTTTGGCGAAGTAGAGCTTGCACTGTCCGAGCGTGTTACGGCTATTGCGGGTTTGCGATGGTCCCAAGACGATAAAACAATTAGATACAGGAATACGGCAGAGAACTTTAGTGAAGCCCCTCTGCCGGATGGAACTATTCTCTTCGATCTGGCAGATCAGATAGCAGCAAACCCGAATTATGCAAATGTGGATGAAGTAGATTACGGAGACTGGGCGGGTCGCTTCCAGCTCAATTATGCCCTCGAATCAGCTTTACTTTATGCCTCGGTTAATCGTGGAATTAAAGGTGGAAATTGGTCACCTAGTTCCAGCGTAAGCCTCGACGATTTTCAGCACAAAGAGGAAGTCATCTGGTCTTATGAGACGGGTTATAAAGGCGTATTTATGGATGGCGCAATGCGATTTAACGCGGGTGCTTTTTACTATGACTACGAAGACTACCAGGCGTTTTCGCTAACTGGGGCCACACCCCAGATCACCAACCAAGATGCCACGGTTTACGGTGGTGAAGTCGAGCTAGTTATCCTACCCAATAGCAATTGGGATATCAGTTTGGGTTTATCGCTGCTCGAATCCGAGGTGGATTTTATACCGGGTGTTTCCCCAGGAACTGGGGCTTACGACACAGAACTGCCTCAGGCACCGGCAATGAGTTTCAATTATCTAGTGAGATACAACGTAGATCTCATGGGTGGCAACGTTGCGTTTCAGCTTGATGGCGTTCACAACGATGACCAATATTTTGAAGGCTCAAATGCTGAGGTTTCACTGCAAGAGGCTTATAGCGTTGCTAACCTCAGCGTCGGTTACAGCACGGATACCTTTTCGTTAACGGCTTGGGTCAAAAATGCCGGAGACGAGGACTACTTGCTCTACAACCTAGACATCGCATATGCAGGGTTCATTGAGCAGGTTTATGCGCCACCCAGACAGTATGGCGTGACCGCGCAATTAAACTTTTAAACGCAAAGCCAGACTTGCTGTCCGTTATTAATGCTGCGAACGCAGAGCAAGTCTGGTGCTAACTAATTGTTAAAAGTAACGGAGCAAGCTATGCCGACGAAAAAGGTAAGAAAAGGCTTTTTAATTACATGCGCCGCGCTGCTGTTTATATCGGTGGGTACCAACGCAGAACTAGCCAGTAGCATGGAGGACGTATCGGCCGATTCAGACGCGCTCGAAGCGTTCAAGTTGGCCACACGTGCCAAGTACGACATGAAGGAAGCCGCGTTTAGAGCGAACGATATCGAGCCCATCATTAACAATTTTTATTCTGAGCGTGTTATCTCCGTCGATAGTGAGGGGGCTGTGCACCTTGGAAGAGCGGGCATTCGCCCCGTCTATGAGCAGGTTATTGGTTCGTTAGTGGCCATCGAATCCTACCAATCCTTTGTAAATGGCAATGCGGGCTGGGACTGGGTCAACTTTCACGTAAGTTTTCCCCCGGAAGCGGCGATGGATCCATTTAGCTTTAAAATGCTATTTTTATGGGAAAACATGGAGGGTGAGTGGTGGTCACACGGTGAAATGTACGTGCCAGGCGCCTTCGATATACCCAGTAAGTAAAAACAAAGGGGTAGGTAATGAAAAAAAAGTTTGATAAAAAAGTGTCTTCTATCTCCCGACGCGACTTTGTTGGTGGCACATTGATTGGTAGTGGTGTTGCACTGCTCAGTGCACTGGCACCCCGATGGGCAACTGCAAAAGGCGGGGCCAATTTACCCCCCGAATTTCCGCAATCTATAGCCGCGCCTCTGAATACACTCGATGCCTCGTGGACCGGCCCCGGAGGCGTTGGCAGTTATGCAAAAGCCAATGGCAATACCCACGATGTCGTAAATGCCGCTCATACGTTTCGAAATCGCGATTTTGATACCCAGCTTGCAAATGCCGAAGCAACTGGGGAGCACTTTGATCTAGTGATTGTAGGCGCAGGATTTGCCGGTATTAGCGCGGCTTATACCTATTTAAAGTCGAAACCCGAGGCGCGCATATTGATACTTGAAAACCACGCTATGTTCGGTGGTGAGGCGAGACAAAACGAGTTCGAAGTTGATGGCTATCGATTGTGGGGTCCTCAGGGGTCTAATGGAGCCGTTTGGCCCCTCGATGGTGCAAAGAAAATTGGGATGTATTCAGATCTTTGGGCTGAGTTGGACCTTCCCACCGAGCTCGAGTGGCAGGAGGCCAGCAACAGCGATCTAAAAATACCAAAAGATATTTATTCACCCATGCACCTCACCTGGGAAGAAACCGATTTAGGGTGGTTTCACGACGAAACCGGCATGGCTGTTAACCCTTGGTCGAATCGATTCAGGGATGTGCCCCTAGACGACAAAACAAAAAATGATTTGATTTGGATGGAGCTTTATCGCCAGCCTCAAGAGCGTGAAGACTGGGCTCAGTGGCTCGATTCCATGACCTACAAAGAGTTCATGAAAAACGAGATGGGCATCGACAATGAGTTTATTGACGAGTATCTCAATCCATTTGCCGCAGCAATGGGATGTGGTTTGGGCACTGATGTAATTTCGGCCTATCAGGCGTTTAATTTTATTCAGCCCGGCGTGAATCAGTACGGCCGACAATTTGGTATTGGCGATCCGACAGACTATGTGTATTTAGCGAGCTTTCCTGGCGGAAACACCGGTATTTTACGCCACCTTGTACACCGCATTATTCCCAACGTCTTCGGCGACGCGGAGTCTTTGACCGAGATTATTTCGAACCCGGTTAACTTCGCGGCACTGGACGGAGCTGCGCAGGCAGTGAAAATGAGACTGAGTTCTCTGGTGGTCAATGTTCATCATGAGGGTCCTGCAGAATCGGCTGAGAAAGTTCAGATTACTTACCTCAACGACGAGAAGATGCATCAGGTGACGGCCGATCGCGTTGTAATGGCGGGTCAGCAGCACCTCAATAAACGGGTGGTGACTGACTTACCCGAAGCGTATCGAGCGGCCATGGACGAGTTTAAGCACTCGCCCATGTTGACCGTCAACGTGGCGCTTCGTAACTGGAAGTTTATGGATAACATGGGCGTTGCGTCGGTGCGATGGTTTGGCGACAACATGGGAGGCTGGTTCACTAGCCTGCGCAAGCAAATGGTTCTCGATGGTGAGGAGCCCATGCCCTTAGATCCAGAAAAACCTACGGTTTTGACGCTCTACAATTCATTTTGCACCCCGGGGTTGCCTTTGCATGAACAAACTGTTGCGGCCCGCATGCAGCTGTTCTCACTCAGCTATGCCGATGTGGAGAATGAAATACGCAGCCAGTTCACAAAAATGTTTGGTCCAGGTGGTTTCGATGCAGATCGTGATATTGCGGGCATTACGCTTAACCGGCAGGGACACGCCTACTTGGTCACGCCACCCGGCTTCTTCTTTGGAAAAGATGGAAATCCGCCTCCCAGCGATGTGATTAGAAAACCTCACGGGCGTATTGCATTTGCTCACTCAGAGTTGATGGGTTATCAAATGTGGGAGGGTGCAGCCCATGAAGGCGACCGAGCGGCAAAGCAAATGCTTCAGATCTAGATGGCCTGCAGTATTACGCTGTAAGGAGGCCTGTAATTTAGGAGATCTTTGATGGCCCACTTGAATCCGCTCAATGCGGCTGACATTGAAGATGCCGATTTACAGCGCATGCTCAAGCGGTACCTCGACATCCGCAAGTTTATACCCAATAGCGTTTTGACCATGGCACGAAGGCCGTCAATTGCAAAAGCTTTCGCCCAGCTCAATCAGGCGATTCTCTATGAGGGCACTGTACCCGAAGAAACTAAAATGCTGGTTGCGCTGATTAGCAGCCAGGCCAGCGGTTGTCGCTACTGCCAGTCGCACATGGCTAACTTGAGCAGTATCTATAAGGCGTCAGACGAAAAGATTGCACACCTTTGGGAGTTCGAAAGTAATGCCCTTTTTTCGCCCGCAGAACGTGCAGCCCTTCGGGTGGGCATGAAGGCGGGCCAACTACCGAATGAATGTAATGCCGATGATTTTACTGCGCTTAAAGAGCATTGGGATGAGGGTCAGATTGTAGAGATCGTGGCGTCCCTTGGGCTCTTCGGATATCTCAACCGCTGGAATGACACCATGGCGACTCAGTTAGAAGAATATCCCGCAGGAGTGGCGGAGCGTACATTGGGAGGGTGGGGTTGGGAGCCAGGCAAGCACGTATGATAAGCGTTGGCCATGTATGCCTATCAGAGACAAAAACTGCCCACCGAACTGCACTGGCTAAAGACTTTGGTTTTGGATGGACCCATTGGCGCTTGAGTTTCTAAGGCACGCTAGCACAGGGGCTCACGAACTCTTGGGATCTTGTAATGTTGGCCAATATTGGCGTGTTGATGCGCAGATGTTTCTACGTTTGCTGTTCACAGTGCTTCCGCTTGCCTGCCTTGGTGCAAGCCCCCATTTTATTAGTAACCACTGTTCCAATCGGGAAGGACAACATTATTCTCATCGGCGTATACGTCCCACAGTTCGATGAGTTCCTTGAGCTTATCAGGTCTAGAGTTTGCAAGATCGATCTCCTCAGCTAGGTCTGTGCTTACATCATAGAGTTGCCATTTACCCGTCCCCTGAGGTGAATACATTTCCAGCAGGTCCAAGAGCCTTGCCGAACACTGCGTTTTCCAAACAGCTCAAACCCCAGTATTCGAGGTTCGGCGTTGTTACTGGTCGCTTCAGAATTTTGCCGTAACAGGGGTAACATTGATCGACCGGTAATCGTGCTCACTGGCCGGCCTGCGAAGATGCCCTCTGGGGCAGGAATGGCGGCTAGCTCCAACAATGTAGGGGTAATATCTTGAACGCTCAGTAGCTCTGAGCGCTTTACTCCGCTAGCGAGTCGCTTCGGAAAGGATACAAACGCTGGGGCCCTTGTTCCGCCTTGAGATACGTAGGCTTTGTAGCCTCTGAACGCGGGCGTTGCCGCCCAGCCCCAGCCGGGACCATAGAGAACGTAAGAGTCTGCGCTGCCCAGTGCTTCTAGCTCATAGTCAAAGGTGCCCAGAACCCACTCTCGAGCTTTCGGGAAAACCGCTTCGGGAAAAAGCGCGTCTAAGCTGTGCCCCTCAGCACCGTTGTCAGACATAAATACAATTATGGTGTTATCGAGTAGTCCCTTAACTTCTAATGCATTGATCAGTCGACCAATGTGCCTGTCGGTTTCATCGACCATCGCAGCATAAATTTCCATACGCCTGACTGATAAAGCTTTTTCCGCTGGTGACAGGTCCTTCCATGCTGGGGCGTCACTAGGTCTTGAGCTAAGGGGTGTGTTGGGGGGAAGTATGCCCAGTTCAATCTGGCGTGCAAGCCGCTGCTGAGCCAGTGCCTCATATCCCAAATCATATTGTCCGTGGTGCCGTGCAATAGCCTCAGGTGGTGCTTGAAGTGGCCAATGAGGCGCAGTAAATGACAGGTATCCAAAAAACGGGCTGCTTTTTGCTCTGTTGTCGTTGTCACGTTGTTCAATGTAATCCAGCATTTTGTCGACATAAAACTGACTGGAGTATTTGAAGTTGTCGGGCAATTTATTCAGTATTTTGCCGTTTTCCCGATACTTGGCTTTGCCACGCTGTCCCACCTCAGTTTCCCACAGTGATTGCATATCGGAAAAATGCCCCGCCCCTCCTTGTAACAGTGCAAACGCTTTATCAAAGCCACGCTGCGTGGGGGCTTGGTCATCTGCCAAGCCAAGGTGCCATTTACCGCTCATGAAGGTTTCATAACCAGCATCTTGAAACAAGGCGGGTAGTGGTGCGATACGCTTATGAAGATAACCCTCATAGCCTGGCTTGTTCTTTTGGTTGGGCGCGAGTTCCTCAAACATATTGCCCAAGCCGGCAATATGACTATCGACGCCCGATAACAGCATGGAGCGGGTTGGTGAGCAGGTAGGTGCAGCATGAAAGTTGGTGAGTATCACGCCGTCGTCTGCTAAAGCATCGAGATTAGGCGTGGGGATCTCTCCACCCATGAAACCCAAGTCTGCAAAGCCGGCATCGTCGACCACAATAATCAAAACATTGGGCTTTTGACTTTCTACAACTGCTGTTGCGTCATTCTGGACTGATTTGCCGTGATGATCGTGGGGTTCCCCGACCTCGCAGCCCGCAAGCCCCGCGCCAAAAGTGGCAAGAATGACACTTAGGAAAATGACCTTGAAATAAAAATGGAGGGTGCTAACCCCTCCAGTTGTTTTGTTGTGGGTCATTGCTTGGGCTAGAAGTTATAAGAGGCTGTGACTCCCCACCATTGTGGCGGCCCATAAACAGCCGTGCCTCCTAGAATACCCAGATCGAGAGCGTACTGTTTGTACTCTTCATCTCCAACGTTCTTAACCCAAGCACGGACGCTCCACGCATCGGTTGCATAGGTCGCACTAACGTTAGAAACGTTATAAGACTTTTGGAATGCGGCAGCACCATTTGTCACTTCCAGATATTGATCGCCGTAGTACACGCCATCAAACTGGAAAGCTAGGTTGCCTTGACCCACATCAAAATTGTAGCGGAACAGGTAATTGAAGCTCACATCAGGAGTATTCGGTAGTTCCATGTCATTAAGGAAATCAACAGGCCAGTCAACCGAAAAACCTACCGGTGTACCTTGAGATTGGGGTGTTTCCACATTGTCGACCGAAGAGTCTTGCAGAGAAACTCCTAGCAGTATGTCCCAGTTCTCTGTAGGTAGTAATGTCAGCTCAATTTCGGCACCTTGGTTTTCAGCTTGCGCATTACTTACGCTGGGAGTGCCTCCCGAGAAGGTGAAAGCCTGATAGTCGCTGTAATCATAGTAAAAGGCTGTGGCGTTCAGTCGAGCCCTGCCATCAAGAAATTCAGTTTTTGCACCCACTTCAAAAGCGTCGAGTACCTCCTCCTCGTGGCGTATCTGTTCCAGCGTGACATTGGCAGAGGGCGCGAAGTTGCCACCTTTTATGCCTCGGTTGTAAGAGGCAAACAGCAACATGGTGTCGTTCATTCGATAATCAAGCTGTAGGCGCGCAGCGTAATCGCTATAGTCCACTTTGTTCTGTGGATCGCCACCGGCAGCCGCTACGGCGTTGCCCAAATTTAAGGTCTCGACGGCAACTGCGGTGCCGTCAGTGGCGCCCGTAGCGACATCGGTGATCAAACCATCGGCCTGAAAAGTGGTTGTAAAGTCTAGGTCTTTGTCATCCTGCGAGTATCGGTAACCACCAATCAGGGTCAGCCGGTCACTAAGATCAAGCTCTACCTGTCCGAATACCGACCAGTTTTGTGATTCCAGTAGATAATCTTGGGCAACCCGAGCATTGACTGCGAGGTTGTTACCGGCGCCATCAAAAAAGCCCAGCTCAGCGGCTACGCCACCAACGGGGGCGCCTACGGTAACCACGTCGGCGTCTGTTTCCATATCAAGGAAGTAGACGCCAGCCGTCCAGCGCAACGTTTCTCCTTCGCTGGAGAGCCTGATTTCCTGAGACAACTGAGAAAAGTCGGCCACCGTGGTGAATTCGATAATAGGAGCAGGAATGCCGTCGCCGTCTTCTGTATAAAACTTATCAGTTGCCGAATAGTTTGTGATCGAAACTAATTCCAAGTTGTCATTTAGCGCCCAGTCAAGCCGCGCTGTTAAGTTAGTCGTATCCCGATCCATATAGCCCGCGTAATCGGAGTAACTCTTGAAGGGTTCTGGAGAGTCACCGGTAAACGTTGTTCGCCCCGCAGTGTCTACTGGAGTGAAGCAATTGATCTGGTCGTTACAAAAGAAAATTGCCGACGTGGCGCCTGCGGGTGCTCCAATGATATCTGTAACAAACGCAGTAAATTCTGGTGGAACGTAAGCATTGGGATCTGCGGGATCTGTTGGTGGAATACTGGCGTCACCATAGGGTAGAAAGCTGTAGCCTCCGGTTGGTACGTCGCTGTCTTCTGAATACTTAGCGCTAAGCGATAACGTTGCGGCGTCAGACAGATCAAATTCAAATGCAGCCCGCAATGCGTAGCCATTCGATCCCCCCAAATCCTGACCGCTAGCGGGGGGAAGAGCACTGACCGGTACGACAGTTAAATCCTGAGGGTAGCTTGCCGACTCAATGTAGCCATCTGACTCCTCCTTACGCAGTGCAATGCGGTAACGGGCATTGGCAGACATAGAGCCACCAAATGCAGTCTCAATGCTGTATTTGGAATAGTCGGAGTAAGTCCCTTCAACGTAGCCATTAAACTCAGCGGAATCAGCGCCTTTAGTCACGTAATGAATGACGCCGCCGGTCGCGTTGCGACCGAATAAGGTGCCCTGTGGGCCCCGCAGTACCTCCACACGATCGATATCAAACAGCTGACCACTAATGGCGTTCATGCTTGCAACGTAGGCGTCGTCAATATAAACCGCTACAGGGGCCTCGTTGTTGTCGGTGAAGTTGTTCTGTGACACGCCACGAATATTAAACGTCACTAAGTTGGGTGAAAAGCTGGTCATTTGCAGCCCGGCTATTTGTTCTGTGATTTCTGTGGTGTTGGTCACGCCCAGCGCCTTCATTTGATCGCCCGAGTAAGCGGTAACCGATACACCAACGTCTTGTAAATTCTGTTCGCGTTTCTGAGCCGTAACCACTATTTCTTCGAGTACTGACGCCTGAGCACTTATTGCAATACTTAGTGTTGTGAGGGTAAATCCAGAGACTCGTGCAGCTTGCCGTCCCCAACCGATTATTGAATTATTCATAAGGCTTCCCCAAAGTACCGTTGATATTATTTTTTTTTAGAACAACGAATCTAGGCCGATTCACACTTAGTATTAGGTAACGCGTTACGTTTATGCAAGGCTTTTCACGAAATTTGTGTTGAAAAGGTATCAGGCATCACGCCCTTCCAACCCACACTTCCCCCTCAATTACAACGCTAGATAGGGTTAACACCGAGCGCTGTTGTACGTTCCTCCTCAAGCTGGCCCGGAACGACAGAATAATAAAAGCGTTGCTGTTAAACTCTTGAGCGTCGTGAAAAACTGATAGCAAATGCAATTATGGTGAGCTCAAAGGAAGGCACAGCGACGCGCAGGTCGGGTAAGGAAACTGCAGCAAAAATTCTTCAAGCTGCACATGACTTGCTGGCTACGGAGGCGCTTGTATATTTCACAATGCGAAATATTGCGACCAAGGCCGGCGTGAGCTTGGCTAATTTGCAATATTACTACCCACGTCGAGATGCACTGATCGACGCCGTGCTGGTAGATATCAACCGCCGCTATCGTCTCGCCTGCCAAAATGCGATCAGCGCAAAATCGGCGAGTGCTCCAGAGGAGCAGATTAAGGCAGTGTTGAGCTTTCAGTTGGAAGACGGAACTCAGACTCAAACGCGACAATTCTTTATTCAGCTATGGGCATTGTTGGGATCTATGGACGATTTTTCTGGGCGCTATCTTGAGCAGCTATACGCCTATGACATAGAGATATTGAGCGAGCCAATTGCAGCGCTGCATACGAACTTGAATAAGGTTGAGGTCCGCGAAAGAGCGCTGGTCATCGCTAGTCTTGTTGAGGGTCTAATGGTTGTCGTGGGTGACACGTCTAAGAAGCGCGCGACAACTAAGCGCACCGTTGATTTGATCTTTCAGGCCGCACTCAAAATTGCGCTCGAGCCGAAGCTCTAGGTGCAACCTATATGGTCTTAATCTCCGCTTAAATCTCTCCTTCGCTTAAACACGTTCTTTGGCCAGCGAGTTGGGTCTCCATTGACGGTTTTTATCAACCTCAAGTCCAGGAAATGCCAAAACAAGGCGTTACCTGATAAGCATTAGTCGATCAAAATTACGATTTAAGCTAGCTCAAAGCGGCCCAACTACCTTGGATTTTCTTGTGGATCAGTCGATGTGTCGATCAATCGATTATTCGGGCTTGTGCCATATATTTTTGTTTTCGGGCGCACTAACCCTCGAATACCACCGTCTTGTCAGCGCTAACGCGACATGATTAAGTTAAAGGGTGTTGCTTAAGCGTAACCTGTTACCAGAAGTTTAAAGCGCAGAAAAATAATTAACCAAAACAGGGCGGATACATGTCGAATACGCACCTACTTGATCACAGTCTTAGCCAGACCACGTTAATTTCTGCGATCTACCCGGTCGGTCCGGCAGCCATTATTGTTATGCCCATGATTGTTGGTGGATTAATCGACAGCTATGGGTTCAGTGAGCAGCAAGCGGGTGCGGTGGCTTCGGCGGAGGGTGTGGGATTGGTGCTTGGGCTCTTGATGGCTGCGCTTTGGGTGCGCACAGTGCGGTGGCGGTCCTCCTTGTTTGTGGGATTGGCAGGGTACGCATTGCTGAATTTTGGCAGCTCGATGGCCGAGGGTCATACTCAAATAATGGCTTTACGTTTTTTATCTGGCTACATCGGCGGTTGTGTTTTCGCAATCGTTGTTGCAGCACTCGGCGATAACCGTGAGCCCGACAGAGCATTTGGTATTGGTCAAGCCGTACAGGGCTTGTTGATGGGGCTTTTGTTTATGCTGGCGCCCCTTCTTATGTCAATCTTTGGCGTTAATGGTGTGTTCTATATGATGGCTGCCTTAGCCCTACTGGCGATACCTTTTTTGCCTCGATTTCCTCAATCAGGTGTTATTCAGACCGCCGTTACTGATAGCAATGGCGGTGGTAAAACCCCGGTCAAGGTTATCGCTTTATTGTATCTCAGCCTCTTGGGCGGTTTTGTTTACTACCTGGCAGTTTTCGGATTTTGGGGATTCATAGAGCGCATAGGCATGCAAGCGGGCCTTGAGCAAGATGCGATTGGCCTTGCGCTAGGGGTTTCCCAACTAGCAGCGATTATGGGTGCTTTAATCGCTGCGGGCGCCGCTCAGCGCTTTGGGCGGTTTATGCCTTTATTAGTCGCGTTGCTAGGTCAGCTTTGTGTGCTCTGGTTGCTTGTCGGCCAGTTTTCCTCCTTGGCATTTTATGCCGGTGCTTGTGCCTATCAAGGCTTGTATGTAATGGCGACCTCCTACCAGCTGGGTGTGGTTGCAACGCTAGATAACAAAGGAAAATTTATCGTAATCATGACCGCGCTACAGGGTTTGGGGGCCGCGCTGGGGCCGTCTATTGCCGCTAGTTTAGTGAGTGACGGTGATTATTCGGCGGTTAATTGGGCAGCGGCAGGAGCACTTGTCTTCAGTTTGGGTCTGTTCCTCATGCTAGCTGGTCTTAAAGCAGCCCGTCCGTCTGCAACAGGGGAATAAAATAATATGACACTTCAAGTGGATCTGAGTGGACGTGTCGCCATTGTTACGGGCGCAGGGCAAGGTATTGGTGAGGGTATTGCCAAGGTATTTGCCCATGCCGGCGCGAAAGTTGTGGTAGCAACGCGCACTGCCGCCAATGGCCAGCAGACGGTCGACGATATTTGCGCGGATGGTGGCGAAGCTATGTTGGTGCAGTGTGATGTGGGACAGCGTTCAGAAATTGAACGAATGGTGGCGGCCACTATAGACCGTTGGGGACGCATCGATATAGGAATTCATAATGCGGCTATCTTTCCAATCTATAGCGTTGCCGAAATGCCCGATGAGGTGCTAGACGAAACGTTGGCAGTGAATCTGAAAGCGGGCTTTTGGCTGACGCAGGAAGCGCTGCCATTTTTCAGGAAGCAGGGCGGGGGACGAATAATATTCACTTCATCGGTTACCGGGCCCTCGGTAGCCATGCCCGGCACCTCAAATTATGCGGCATCTAAGGGGGGCATGAATGCATTTATCAGGACTGCTGCCCTTGAATTAGCGCGAGAAAATATAACCGTTAATGGCGTGGAGCCAGGATACATTATGACGCAGGCAATGGGTCTTTTAGCCGGTGAGGAAGAGCTTAAGGAGATGGCATCATTTATTCCCAAGGGGGAAATAGGTGTTCCGGAGGACATAGCCTACACCATGTTGTTTTTAGCCAGCGATCAGGCCTCTTACATTACGGGTCAAACCATTGTTGTCGATGGTGGTTCTACTCTACCTGAAAGCCCTGTTGTCTTGCGGGCCTTCTATGAAGAGCGAGGACAAACATGAGTGATACCGATTTTCCGTATGGTAATCCTGCCGACAGTGATGCTGGATTGTTGATTCGAAGAGAAAAGCTGTTGGGTAAAAATGCGCCCCTGTTTTATGAACAACCGCTTCACCTTGTGAGAGGGGAGGGCGTGCATCTCTATGATGCTGATGGTCAGCAGTATCTCGATGTGTATAACAATGTGGCCAATGTGGGACACTGCCATCCGCGTGTTGTGCAGGCGCTGAGTACACAGGCGGCTACATTAAATATTCATACACGTTACCTGCACGAAACTATTCTTGAATACGGTGAAAACCTGACGAAAACCTTTGCAGATCCCTTATCTATGGTGATGTTCACCTGCACCGGGAGTGAGGCGAACGATCTCGCCATGCGTATGGCGCGGCACACAACGGGCGCCAAAGGGATTATTTGCACCAACGAGACTTATCACGGCAATACTGCGGCTGTCGATGCACTCGCTACACTGTTTGGTGGCGGTCAACCGCGAGGAGAGAACGTTAAGTCGGTGCCTTTTCCTGACGGTTATCGGCCGCAGGATAATTTGCACGGTAGGGCACTGTGCGATGCGTATTTGCGAGCGATCGATCAAGCCATTGCAGAATTCGAAGAGGAGGGCGTTGGCTTTGCGGGTGTTCTCATGTGTCCGATTTTTGCCAACGAGGCCGTGCCTTCAGTGCCCGCTGGTTATCTCAGTGGTGTGGCAGATAGGGTGCGCGCCAACAACGGCCTGTTGATATTTGACGAAGTTCAGTCGGGCTTTGGACGAACAGGGTCTATGTGGGGTTATGAGTTTGTCGGCGTTCAGCCCGATATAGTGACGCTGGGTAAGCCGATGGGTAACGGCCATCCGATTGCCGGTGTGGTGGCAAGCCCTGAGTTGGTGAATAGCTTTCGTGCGGATGTTATGTACTTCAATACTTTCGCGGGAAATCCGGTCTCCTGCGCGGTTGCAAAAGCGGTTTTGGAGGTTGTTCACGAGGAAAAATTGGTGCAGAACGCCGAGGACGTCGGCCATTACTTGCGCGCAGGGTTGTGTGACTTGCAACAGCATTATGACGCTATTGGTGATGTGCGCGGTCCCGGACTTTTTATCGGTGTGGAGTTGGTTCGCGATCGGATTTCCAAAGCGCCGGCCCCCGAGTTGGCCGCCAGGGTGATCAACAAAATGAAAGCTAAGCACGTGCTGATTAGTAAGATCGGACCCTTCGATAATGTCTTAAAAATTCGACCGCCTATCGTTTTTTCAAAAGAAAATGCAGATCAGCTGCTGGAGACACTAGATCTTGTTTTAAAAGAGCTGGCCCTCGAAGACGGTGTCCTGTGAGTGTCGATTTTTCTGCGCGTCCTTTGGCTGATCAGTTGGCGCTGCTTCAGGAGCTCGCGTTGCAGGCTTTGCCATACTGGGGGCTGAGTTGCAAAAGTCTCAGCCTGATTAAGCACCGAGAAAATGCGGTTTACCGCCTACTGACAGAAGACGATGAACTATTTGCTGTGCGGGTTCATCGCAGTGGTTATCACAGCAACGCTGCATTGAATTCTGAGTTCACATGGATCGATGCATTGGCAAAGGCCGGTATTCACGTGCCTGAGGTTTTACCCTGTGCTAACGGCAAGCGTTTCGCTGTGGTTGAACATCAGAATATACCGGAGCCTCGTCAAATTGATGTCCTGCAATGGATAGCTGGCGATCAGCTGGGCTCAGTTGAGGATGGGCTGGGAGAAAACGCCGCTCAAATTGAACATATTTATTCAACTATAGGCAGAAAAATGGCGCATTTACATGCGCACAGCAGTCAGTGGGTTCCACCAGCCGGTTTCGTCCGGCAGGCTTGGGATCACGCTGGCCTAGTGGGAGAGACGCCCTTGTGGGGGCGATTTTGGGAGTTGGAGGTACTCACCACCGCACAACGCTCTCTCATCAAGGCTGCCCGTAAAAGCCTGGCGGCAGATTTATCGCTTATAGATTGTGGTCCATCAAACTACGGCATGATTCATGCCGACTTCGTGCCAGAAAATTTGCTGGTCAACGACCACGATATTCGTGTCATCGACTTCGATGATGCTGGCCTTGGCTGGTATCTGTTCGATATAGCGACGGCTCTATTTTTTATTCAGGATGATGCAAATTATTTGTTGGCAAAGAGCGCGCTGATAACAGCGTATTTGGCTGAGCGACCGTTAGCTGAGGCTGGTCTCACGGCCTTACCGTTATTTATGTTGGCGCGCAGTTTTACTTATTTGGGTTGGGTACACACGCGACCCGGTACTCAAACAGCTGAAGAACTCACACCTGTGTTGGTAGATATCTGCTGCGGTCTGGCAGAAGCTTATTTGGCCATACGTTAAAAGTGAGTGGGTTTGCAGTGGTTCCGACGATGCGGCACGCGGGACCAAGGTAATTTTAAGTGCGACGCTTGGGAATACAAGTGATTGCCTGGCTTCTGGCTGAAATTGCTTTGTTTAAAAAAATGAGCTGCCTTGAATTGGCCTATTTTTCGACACTTATTTCGTTGTGCTGCAGTCTTTGGGTGAAAAAATATTGCTGTATAGTTGAGGTCCCCCAAGACGTGAAAAGGCAATGTCTTCAATGAGTCAGTACGATTATATTATTGTAGGCGCGGGTCTTTTTGGCTCTGTTTTCGCGCGGGAAGCAACCGACGCAGGCAAGAATGTGCTGGTTATCGACAAGCGAAATCACGTCGGGGGCAATATTTATTGCGAAAACATTGAAGGCATAAATGTCCATAAATATGGGGCCCATATATTTCATACGAGCAATCAAGAGGTGTGGGACTATGTTAATCGATACGTTTCTTTCAATGGTTACGTTAATTCACCGGTAGCCAATTTTCGCGGCAAGCTCTTTAACTTACCCTTCAACATGAACACGTTTTACCAGCTTTGGGGGGTAACCACGCCTGAACAAGCAAAAGCCAAGATTGAGGAAGAGCGCGCTGAGTTTAAGGATATGGACCCCAGTAACCTTGAAGAGCAGGCCCTATTTTTAGGTGGCCGAGCCTTATATGAGACTCTGATAAAAGGTTATACAGAAAAACAGTGGGGCCGGCCGGCCACCCAGATTCCTGCATTTATCATTCAACGGCTACCCTTCCGATTTACCTTTGATAACAATTACTTTAATGACCTGTACCAAGGCATTCCGATTGGAGGCTACAACACCTTAACTAATGCGCTGCTTGAAGGCGTTGAGACAAGAACTGACATTAACTACTTCGATGATCAGCAGCATTGGAATGGACTTGGCAAGAAGGTGCTTTACACAGGAAAGATCGACGAGTTTTTCGGTTGTGCCTTAGGTGAACTGGAATACCGAAGTTTGCATTTTGAAACACAAGTTCTCGATCAAGAGAATTATCAAGGCAACGCGGTTATTAACTACACCGATAAAGATGTGCCTTACACGCGCATTTTGGAGCACAAACATTTTGAGTTTGGCACGCAAGAAAAAACTGTTGTCACCAAAGAGTATCCCCACGAATTTAGTAAAGATAATGAGCCATACTATCCGATTAACGACGAGTTAAATAACGCACTTGTGAAGCAGTACAAGATCCTTGCAAACGCTCCAGAGTATGCGGAGAAAGTTATATTTGGAGGGCGACTGGCGGATTACAAATACTACGACATGGATGACACGATCGAGGCAGCGCTGTCCCTCTGTCAGAAAGAGCTAACGCAGGATTAAGGGCCTGAATGGTTTAAAACTGTGATGGCTAATCACTGGCTAACTGTGACATTGCTTCCTCTACTGCTGCCGTTAGAAAGGCGCCCTCACCGAGCTGCTGTGAAACTGACTCTGCATTTCTCTTCATCTCTCGATAATCATCGTCACTGACGCTTTGCAGCGCTTCATCAACCTGAGCGAGTGAAGCAACGGCAATGCCAACATTTTTATCTTGTACAAATGTCGCTATCGCCGCTTGGTCCCAGATAATAATCGGCAAACCCGCTCTGAGGTACATCGAGGTTTTATGCGGGTTATTGATTTTAAGGTACTCACCAAAGCTGCCTTTGCACTCATCAAGTGAGGTGCCATCCCATACGATGCCAAACTCCCCCTCAACGCGATCAACAATTTCGTCGGCGGGAAACACCCCTTGGTAAGTCACTATGCTGTCTTGGGGTAACTCTGAGTCATTAAATCCGATGCCATATAGGTTGCAGGTAAAGCTTTTGGCATTAAGCGCATCCAGTGAGTAAAGAAAGCCATTTTTTCTTTTTTCCAAGACGCCTGCAAATACAAGCCTGAATTTGTCCCTAGGTGGTGTTGGGGTGCTTGAAGCTTTTAACTCGCACAGATAATCAAAAATATTAAGGTTGACGGCTTTTGATGTTAGGCCATGATCCTGTAACCAGGCTGTCATGAATGAGTTGTGCGCAATGACCACATCATTTTTGTTTAAAGAGGCCATCTCTTTGTCGACGTGCATTTTTTGTTTTCGGTGGGACCGCAAGTCATGAATAATGGTGATCACTTTGCAGTGTTTGAGCTTGGCAATCTGAACAATGAAGTCGTAGTATTTTTTGGTTGGATATTGCACCACCAAGATACTATGACGCTTGAGCCTTAGTAACCCAAGGATGGTACCGAACAACGTCCAGAAAAAATTGGGTAGGGTAGAGGTATAGGTTGCTCTGGGCAGCCCAATATTTTTAAATCCATTTTTTTCCAGCGCATCTTCACAATCGATCTTAGCTTTGCCTGCTGCAGAAAAGCGCGCCTTGTAATTTCTCGAGATGAAAACTTTATCTTCGGTCATATCATTTTCTTGTTGTGAAATTTAATGCGGCAGCGGAGTTCGGCGAAAGCTTTAGCGGGCCTTCTGTTAGTGATTCCCAGACTGTTTGCTAATGTCATCCGTCATAGTCCAAAGGGCCGCGTATTTGTGAAAAGCATATTGACTAAGAATTACCGCCATAAGCAAACCTCTTTGGCCGTCTAGAAAGCCTAATCGCAGTATGTACTGCTGTAAGAAGTCGGTGATCGACCTAAAAAACGCGTACACGATAGAGGCTTTTTTATTGTTTTTGGCTTTATCCTGAGCACCCAAAACACCGTATCTCAGATGTTTTTCTGATACGTGCTGATAATCTCGCCAGGAGTAATGCAGTAGGGGGCTTTTCAGAGTAATCGTCTGACGCTTGGGCATTATTAAAGTTTCGTGAACTTGCCGGTCCTTAAATTTGGCGCCTGTCTTTAGAAATAATTTACCCTGGGGTGTTGAGTAGCGGCCGTATTTTAGGGGCTTTCCAAATAAGAAGGTGTGCCAAGGCAATCGGATAAAATTTGCCGTAAGATTTGGTTTTGATAGTACCGTATCGATCTCTGCCTTGAGTTCCTCCGTCATTACCTCGTCGGCATCAATGGTCATGACCCAATCGTGTTTGCAATACGCTAGAGCGCGATTTCGTTGAGGCCCAAAACCGGGCCAATCGGTTTGATAAACGTCGTCTGAGTATCTTTGTGCGATCTCAACTGAGCCATCGGTGCTGCCTGAATCTAAAACGATTAACTGATCAACCCAGCCAGCTAAAGGCCGCAGGCTGGCCTCTAATCGATCAGCTTCGTTGCAAACGATAAGGAAGCAGGAGATTTTGCGTCTTGGCATAGTTATAACGCTCTTTGCGGGCCTAAGTTGATTGCTTTGCGGTCTGTTTGTTTAGGCTGGTCACCTTGCGTGTTCACTCCCTCTTAGTCAACTGTGTGAAGCTGACTTAAAGCCACTGCACGGCCGATTCAATCAGAGCCGCGGTGAAAGCCGGAGGGTTGGGTAGGGCTTTTAGCCTCTTATGGCTTTAGGGTAAAGATAGACTCGAAGAAGATGTTGGCAGTGCGGGTGCGGCAAATTTTTGTGGAGAAGTGCTAGCCCTCAACTGATCAAAGGTTTTATATATTTCTACGCTGTTTCTTGGGTTTACCGAATGAAGTACTGGATACAGCAGGCCTCTAGGCTAGCGCCGGTACGCGTTTCTTAAAACATGAGTACCTGAAAGAGGGTCTGGGTTGTTGAGTTGGCTTTGGAAGTCCTCTGCAAGCTCTCGACTCCGTTCCATGCAAGTGCGCCAGTAAGTGACCCGTTCGGGTGTAGACATGCGGGAAAAATCACTGCGATCAGGTATTTTTCCATGGGGTAGTGAGTCAATGAAGTCTTGGCTTGGACAAACCAAGACCAGGTTTTCGGCTAAGGGAGGACGATGTCGGCGCCAGGGTAAAAACTTGTCAAACCAACCCTGAGTCAGATCGCCACGAAAATGAGGGTAAAAAATCAGTCGCTGTTCGGCAAAGGGTTTGAGATCAAAGTGATAGTCAATAATGCCCCCGTCCCAATAATGACCCTTGGGTGCTCTTGAAACATTACGTTCACCTGCCAGTAAAAAAGGAATAGAGCCGCTGGCATGGAGCGCAGTTGTGACGGTTTCGTCACGCAGACTGATTTGGCTCGTATTGAAATCTGTATAAGGCAGTGGAGGGGCCGCTGCGCTGGTAAATAAGATCCGCTGAAATTGTGAAGCTAGAAGCGCGCGGTGGGCGGTGTTGGTGATCGCGGCCGTGCCCATACCCAGAGCCAAGGCAGCTCGATATCGAGAAGAATTTAGGCCACGCCCCCGTGCAGTAACAATATAACTGTGCAGTCGCGGATGATTTATGAGGGCGCTGGCCCCGGTATCGCCAAGTACGTGGTCTAGCATGGCAATACTGGCGGAACTAATTTCCTGAATATCAAGGCGCTTGCTGTACTGCCAGTTAACGTAAATATCTTCTAGCCGTGCTACAGCCGCGACGGGATCATTCTGGGACAGACAGGCATGACGCCAAGAGCCAATCGAAGACCCCACAGCGACTAGCGCGTCAGCCCGATCTTCCATCAGAAAGCGCCCAAAGAGCAGCCGGTCGAGCTGACTAAGAATAAGCCACTTGGGCCCTCCTGAGGCGCCTAAGAGAAGTGAAACATCGCGCCCCGACCAGCCCTGGTTTGTTATGAGCTGCGCCGCTTTACGGCCCAAAAAAATATTGAGAGGACGAGCAGTCATGGCTGTACTTTGGCGTTGAAAGAATTCAAGTATAAGAAAAATCACCGCATGCCTACACAGATTTTTGATGATGGATAAAACTAGACCTGGCAGGCTGTCGTAGGAGCGAGTATTACTCTGGTTGAGGCATAGGCTGCAAATATTGCTTAAGCGTGCTTGGGCTATAGTCCTGTGTAAATTTATTCATATCGACCCACACGCCTAACTTTTTGGCTGAGCGATCATACTCTACAACGGGTAAATCGTCGTAGACTAAGGGCGTATCGAGCTCTGCAAGAATCGCTCTTCTTGGAATTTTTAATGTTGCCAAAAATTCTTCAGGTGTTGAGATAGCGGCTGTACTGAAAATTTCAGGAGCTCGACGAAACGCGTTTTCAATTTGTGTGGTCAAGTCAAATGGCGTGCCATCACCAAACCCAAGCATGTAATAGTAAGCGACCCTGCGACTGGGATCGCGATAAGCCACCAACAAACCATCAGGGAATACCGATAAAAACGTCTTGATTAGCACTACCGATTGATGGTCTGGATAGCGGGGTATCCACTGTTGAACGACACCGCCCGGATTGAGCTTGCCTTTTAACATCTGTAGGTATTCGACGGAAAATAGGTTTGTGCTGCCCGGATAAAAGGAGCGATTGGTCCCCGAGAAAATCAAGTCGAAGCTTTTTGTCTTGTGCTCTAGCCAGATTCTTCCATCTTCAATGACGACTTCAAAGCGCGGATCATCAAAAGGAGTGGACTCGTACTCGCTCCAAATTTTTTGCGCTAGATCAAGTGACGCTGGGGAGATTTCTGCCGTGGTAAATTGTTTTAGTTCTGGGAACCTTAGTAATTCGTATGGCTCGAGTGCAAGTCCTAAGCCAATGGAGTACGCGGATTGAATTTCGGGCTTGATCATTGCCGCCAGTAAAAAGTCGCCCTCAATGGTTCCGTAATCAGGATTTTGCAAATAATTCTCATACATATCGTTCAGATAAAGGTAATGCATTTCACCCTTTGGCGAAGATTTTCTACTCACTGCCCAGTACCCAGATTCATCTTCTGCAGACAAACGAGGGTACTCCCCGTAGAGCTTAAAGTGCCTGACCCCATAGGGATCAATTGGTACTAGCCAAAATAGCCCAGTGACAGCAAGGGCTGCTAGAGGATAATAAATTTGTGTTTGAATTTTAGCTCGAGGAAAACCGGCGGTAAGTATTGCTGAGCCGGTGAGCAACAATGAGCAAAACAGTATCACTGCGTATAAATTGAACGCCGGTATCAAAATGAATCCAACAATTAGGATCGCGACGATTGAGCCGGCATTGTTCATCATCATGGCTCGGCTGGTGTCCAATACCAGCGTTTTCTGACTGCCGCTGAGCAAATCCAAAACAATGGGTGTGGACCAACCGATGAAAAACATGGGCAAAAAGGTATACATACATACAACGACTAGTGCTGAAAGCTGATAGGGCATTACTTGGGATAGCGTCTCAGATTGGAGTCCTTCAGCAAACAATAGAAAACCAATCAGAGTGCAACTCATTGCGGAGAGTTGCAGCAACGCGGCAGTACTGCGTCTAGCAATATTTTTGCGGAGCCATAAACCCGAGCAGAGGGCACCAGCTGCATAGGCGGTCAAAAAAACCGACAGTACTAACGCGAAGGTGAAGATAGTGTGTTCCAAGCTTATGTAGGCTAATCGGTTCCACAAAATTTGAAGGCCAAGCGAAGCAGCTCCTGAAAGCATAAATGCATAGCTCAATGAATTGGGCTTGGCAGACGTCTTGGCCTCCCTATGAACTGAAGTTGTTTTTAGCGCGATGGGAGAAGGCACATTGGATGCGTGCAAAAGCATTGCAATGGCAGCACCAAAAAGGTTGAGTGCGGCAGCAATAAACATTTGAGTCTGTCCATGAAGCAGCCCCATTAATATCCAAGTGGTACATACACTACCTGCAAGAGCGCCAAGGGTATTGGCGCCTGTAATCCAGCCAATACGCTGGCCTCGGCTTTCAGACGAATAGATGCAAGCGGTAAAAAAGCAGGGCAAAGTAGCGCCCATACAGGCGGTTGGGACCAACAAAAAAAACAAGCACAACGCCATGCGGGTGCTCAATAATGCGGTGTTGGCGTCAACCAGAATTAGGCTCACAGCTCCATTGAGATTTCTCAGCAAGTCAAAAGCATCAAAAGACAAGACTCCAAAAGTTCCGATAATGACTTCGAGGCCGGCGATTACCACTAGTATCTTTTGCAGCCGATGGGAATAGCGTTTTATAAAATACGCACCCAAAGCAAAACCCACAAAGAATGCGAGGATGGTGAGTGTTGTTGCGTAATGAGCTAATCCAAAAACCGTGGTGAGTTGTCGCTGCCAGTTGATTTGATAAATCAGTGATGCGAAGCCCGAGCACCAAGCGATTAAAATAATAGCCGACAGAGCTAAGCTCTCATTATCTAACCTAGTATGCACTTCGATCTTCTCATTAATCTCAAATACAGAGTTTTGATGGGTTAGTGATATGAACTCACATCAACGTAAGTATTAACGCCGTCCACAGCATAATCAGGAAAAAGAGGAGGTTCTTCTATTTTTCGAAAAGTGTACAGCAGTGCAATATAATTTTTGATCCATATTGCGCTGTGCAGATAACCGCAGTGCAGGACCTGAATTACGATATTGGCATAATGGCCACAAAAAGTAGGCATGGAAGTACTTATTGGTTCATAGCGTGTCGCTGCAGTAGCAGTGTGAGGGCTCTTCAGTGGCTAATTATTGCATTGAACGATGTTGGGATTTTAATTACGTTTTATCAATTTTGATTTGTTGTTTTAGCGCACCTGATAGATGCCAAACGGTCATTTACACCGCTGTAAACAAGTTCACCAATAGACTGTCTATCAAGCTCGGCAGCGTTGGCTTCGTCAGTATCGATGTGCATCTCAAGTCGATAGCCATGACTTACCCGAACTAGCACATCACAAAAAATAAGGTCTCTAGGGCCTCCAGTTATGGCAACTTCGACCTCATCTTTATTCTTTACACCAAAGCGCTCGGCATCATCTGGATGCATATGAATATGTCGGCGAGCACAGATTAACCCCTCCTTCAGTTTTACGATTCCCTTGGGCCCCTTCAGGGTTATTGGCGCAGAATCTTTTACCCTGCCAGAGTCTCTGACCGGTGCGTCGATACCCAATAGGTATTCGTCAGTACGGGAAACTTCGATTTGATTTTTGCTGCGTAACGGGCCAAGTAAACGCACGCCCTCAATGGTATTTCGAGTGCCTACCAAGGTAACCTTTTCTTTACAGGAAAATTGTCCGGGTTGGGACAGATCTGCATGATGAGTGGGTTCTGCATCGTCCCCAAACAAAAGAGCGAAGGTGTGCTTGTCTAAGTGTAAGTGTCTCGCGCTGACCGCGATTGGAATACTGAGATCGGTTTTTAGACTTGCTTGTTGCCCGATTAAACAGGCAGCTTGCCTAGCGATCATAAGCTCTTCGTTTGTCTTAACCACCAGCGCAGGAACTCTAGAGTTGTCTGTAGTGATGAGCGCAACTTTATTTTGATGATCAACTTCAGCGTGCTGGTTATTATCCTCATCGACCTGTATGCCTAAAAATTCGAGCCTTTGTAATATTCGCTGGCGCAGGCTTGCGCTGTTCTCACCAATGCCACCGGTAAGAATGACCGCATCAACCCCGCCCATTGCTGCGGCGTAGGCGCCAATATATTTTTTAACGCGATGGGCAAAGACGGCAATGCTCAAGCGCGCACCGTCATGGCCTGAGGCAGCCGCAGCTTCGATTTCTCTAATATCATGACTCAGACCAGATAGACCTTTGATGCCGCTTCGAAGATTGAGTAGCTTGTCCAACTCATCAACATTTTTAACTTCGTCACGCAGCAGTTTGAAAATAACGCCCGCATCTATATCACCTGAGCGTGACCCCATAACTAACCCTTCTAGCGGGGTCATGCCCATGCTGGTCTCTGTTGAGCTGCCCATCTCTACCGCACAGGCACTAGCGCCATTTCCCAGATGAAGCGTGATCAGCCGGAGTTCATTAAGAGGACGGCCTAGATACCGTGCGGCCTCGAGGGCAACAAACTGGTGTGACGTGCCGTGAAATCCATAGCGGCGGATACGGTGTTTTTCAGCTAGCGTGGTGTCGATGGCATAGTGACTAGCCCGGCGGGGCAGAGTCGCATGAAAGGCTGTGTCAAAAACCGCCACGTGGGGAACGTCTGCCAGCACAGTCTGTGAAGCTTCAATACCTGCCAAGGCCGGGGGGTTATGCAGTGGCGCTAGTGGAACCCATTCCTGAATTTTCGCAAGCACAGCTGCGTCGATCAAAACGGCATCTCGAAAAGTATCGCCGCCGTGAACAACTCGATGACCCACTGCATCGATAATTTCATTTCGGAATTTTTGGAGGAGCTGCTTGACTGCAACAGCAGCATCAACGTTAGCGCTCAACTCAGTGACTCCTTCGGTCACGGTCACTTCGTGTAGACAGTCTATTAGCTGATATTTGACGCTGGATGAACCACAGTTAATGACTAAAATGTTCATGTTTATGCTCGGTTCCAAAATTGGGTCGCTGTGCCAGTGCTAAAATCTTTTACTAGAGACAGCCGTTTTAGCACGAAATGGGATACATGGATGCGCTAATTGGTAATCGTGAGTTTATTTTTCCTCCGTTGTAAGGGTATAACGCGCTGAGGCTTTGACTGCTAATATTTGGTGACCAGAATAGTCACCGTGACTGTTTGCAAGACTCGCGACTAATATGGGTAATTGATCCGCTTCGAGTTGCTCCCTAAACCGTTGACCGAGCCTTTAATGATGTCCAATTTCACCTACCTTGAATCATCAAATTTGGGCGTCATGCTGACCAGTCGTGGTGCTGGTTTGGCCCAGCTGATATCCAAGGGGCGCAATATTGAGTTGTTGCTTGATGCGTCTCAGTGGGCCGCCGATCTTATTGACCAGTTTTGCATCGGTGGCACTGTCGGTCCGTATGCGGGCCGTTTACAGCATAAAAATGGAGTTACTGGAGAATCATCTGTGTTGCTCCATGGCAGTAATTCCGGACTACATCGATTGGACTGGCGGCTTGATCATACGGATCATGCGATTACCGCGAGTTATTCAACAAGTCTCAATCATGGTGATGGCGGTTTGCCCGGCGATCGTGAATTTTCTGTGAGGTATACCCTTGAAAATGACCGCCTCGTTATCGATTTGGCCGCCACCTCAAACAGGGATACTCCGATCAGCTTGACTAACCACGCCTACTTTACCCTAGGTGCGCGATCGGTTAGTGACCTGTCACTGCAAATAAACGCGCACTCAGTTTTGGAGACCGATAGTCTCCAGTGTGCGACTGGGGCGCTGCTGCCGGTTGCAAATACACGGCTAGATTTTACAGGTCAGCGGTTGCTCGCTGACGTCCAAGGCCCACTGGATCTTGATCATAGCTATGTGCTCGACTCGGCGGAGGGGGAGCAGGGGCTTGTGCCCCATCATGCGGCGATACTGGCGAACTCGGCCAACGGCATCAGTCTGAATGTTTCAACGACACAGCCTTGTCTACAGGCATACACCGCATCGCAACTCTCGGAGCCCTTGAAACCCTACAGTGCTGTTTGTCTTGAGGCTCAGGGCTTCCCAAACGGTCCAAGCTATATGCTGGGTCGCAATGAATCTGTGGTCAGGGCAGGTCATTCGGTCAGCCAGCGCATCGTTTATCACATTATAGAAAATCCGGTGGCTGAACCAAAAGTTAGCGAAGGGTAGATCATGCGTTGCATCGTGTCGCTGATATGAGGCAACCCCTATTTTGGTCAACATTGAGTCTGCTGACCTTGTAAAAGCCTGAGATGTTGTGTGGCCAGCGTAAACACCTTGTAAACTCTTAAGGACTAAAATTTTTGTAAAGCCGAAATGCTGGCTGTGGAACTCACAATTTTCGAGTGGGGGCGCTTTCTTTAAGAAATGAAACTTTAAAATCACGCCAGTGGTATGTGAGGATGGGCTTAGTTTTTTTAAGGTTTCACATTGTCCATGCTCAGCTAAAGCTCTCGTAGATTTTTGTTGTGTAGGCTAATGAAATGAGCAATGTGGTCGTGAGCGCGAGACGACAAAAATTGCTGAAATCAGAGGTAGGTGCGCCTTAGTGCATGATGCTGCTTTGCAAAATGTTCAGACCTATTTCTTGGCTGCCCAAGCTCGACAACACCGATCACCCTCTGAACGCTACAAGTTAATGCGGGTTTCCACCCGATTGCGTCCGTTATGTTTGGCTCGGTACAGCGCCTCATCAGCTCGTTTAAGCACAAGCTGAATTGTTTCACCCGTTTCGAGGCTGGCAACGCCAAAACTGGCTGAAACGCGCACACCACTTGAAAACTCGGTGTTCTCTATGGACAGGCGCAATTTTTCTGCGAAGGCTACTGCGTTATCGCAGCTCGTTTGGGGCGCAACGATCAAAAACTCCTCCCCGCCCCATCTTCCTGCCGTATCGGATTTTCTGGACATCTGTTTCGCAATATTGCCAACACCGGCAATGACCTCGTCCCCAACTTGGTGACCCCGAGTATCGTTTACCGCCTTAAAGTGATCGATATCTAGCAAAATTAGTGAGAGTTCGCCTTGGTAACGGCTCGTTCTCTCGAATTCTTGCTCTAATACTTCATCGAGGCGCCTGCGATTCACCAGTTCCGTTAGCGGATCGGTTGAGGCCAAGTACTCTAGTTTTTCGTTCGCTCTTTTAAGCTCTAGCGTCCGTTCCTCAACTTTCGCCTCTAACTCCGCCATGTATTTTTTTACGAGTTCGGTTTGTTCGATTAATGCCAGTTTCGCGGCAATCATTCTGGCAATCGTCTCGAAAACCTTTTTGTCTTCCTCGCCGTACCCAAGGGCAATTTTGGACTCGCTGTCAAGGACGCCATAGAGTCGATCACCAAACATTATCGGCACGCACAGCTCTGAGAGGGCAGGCTCAATGTCTGTCACATAGTTGTCATGATCATTCATATTGGAAATTAGCGCCGATTGTTTTGTTAAAGCGACGTTCCCGGTGACCCCGACGCCCATTTCAATGGTCAGAGGGTTTAAAATTTGCTCGTCAGCGGGATTTTTGATTCCGATAGCAGCTGTCTGAATCAGGCAGTTTGCTTCTTCATTCAAATAATAAATAACACAATCTTCATATCCTAGGCTGCCGACGATTTCCCGGGCAACAAACCATGCCAGGTCTTTGGCGTTGATAACCGAAACCATTTTTATTGCGAACTCATTGACTACGTCAGCACGCGACAGAACTTTAGTTTTGGAGTCGATGAGTGAGTCCACAATGATTAGGCGTTCATACTGGCGACGTTACTTTTTGAGGAGAAAGGCTAACTGCCGGACTGATAGTAGTTCAAAATTCTGGTGACACCAAATTCTTTAATCGCTTATCGATACAAAACGGGTGTTTCGAATTTTTTAGGTTACGCTAAAAAGTTACAAGCCGGCACTGGGTTAGGGGGGCGCAAAATCCGTCATCATCGGACCGGTTTGTATGTAGGAGTAATTTTAGTTGGCAGGGCAGCGGCCAGAAGTAAGAAAAAAATAAAAAACTTTGGAGATGCGACTCATTGGCTTTTCCAGACCAGAACCTCAAGCTGAGTAACGACATCTGCAAAGGCTTTATAAACGCCCGATTGATACCTGAGTCAGAATGCTCTTAACGGTCTCCGCGTTAAAGCGCTGTGACTTACCGCAAAAAAACTTCAGCAGATACTACGTCCTGATCAGACAGAGGAAGTAACCTATGATCAGGGGCGATGCACAACAATTTCGTCACTGTCGACCGGCAGTTCAAACCACATACGATCCTCGGTTAGAACGAAGTTGTCGGGAGCTCCGCGCATAAAGATTGTTTTTAATATGGCGTTGGGCGGTACCGGCACTAGGTGATAGTAAGCGACCATGGCGACGTTTGATTGTTCTCCCAGTGCAACCAATGAGCCCGTGGAAGCATGGTAGTCCATAACATCCGTGACAATCTTGGATTGCCGCGTTTGACCCGCTGCCGCTAAGGCGCCCGAAAGTGCAGTAAGGGTAGGCAGTGATAAGGCGTCATGGAGTAATAGATCGGCTCCCTCCGCGATCTTTAGGGTGTTTTCATTGACATTGCTGTCCCCTGAAATCACGACGCTGCGGCCACGGTAGTCAAATCGATACCCTACCGCAGGTTCAATGGGTGGGTGTTCCCCTACGTACGCCGTAATCTTCAGTTCACCGTCTTGTAGGACAACACCTGGCTCAATGGTTTCATGGGCCAAAACACCGAGTGCGGGTTGCAGTAAGTCCTCGCCGTGATGTCCAACCCGATAGATGCGATCTTGGCGGTAGCCTGCATTCACCGCACTGACGACTTCATCGACGCCACGTGGTCCCCAGACCTTCAGTGGAGCTGGCCTGCCATTGACCCAAGAACCCAGATTTACTTCATAAATTTCGGCAATATGATCAGAGTGAAAGTGTGTCAGTAATAGGCCGTCTAGCCGTGCTGTAGGTAACCTCAAAAGGTTAATGTTATCTGTGGAACCTACGCCAGAATCGATAAGATAAAAGTGCTCGGATGTTACTACGGCAATGCAAGCTTGAGCCTGCCCCATGCCTAAGGGCGATGCGCTACCGCAAACATAGACTCTCAAACCTTCTGGATTCTTCAGCGGTTGAGCCGCATTTTTGGCGAGGGCTGCTGTGGCACGCTCAAGCAAAATATCTTGCACAGCGGGGACGTTAACTAAGCCTCGACCCACAAGAAAAAGTATCAACAATCCGAAGAATACGAGGCCCAATTTTTTCATGCGTTTGCTCCCCAAATTTGTGTATGTATCACTGCTCCAGCGTCCCCGGAGTTTTGGCCTTCCTGCGGGTCTAGCACCTTAAGTCATACCTAGTGTCATAATATTACAGCGTAGCTCATGCTGCTTCAATGGTCGTGCCATAGCCTCCGTCGCACATTTTCTTGATTACCCTAGAGCTCAACTAGTATGGGGTTACTCTAAAACGGCAACGTGGTTGTTCCTATTTGTACCCGTACTCAAGACGCTGATAATTCGAATAGGTTTCCTGTCATGGGCTCCCGCGGCTATCGAAATTCAAGCTCTTTATCTTTAAGTCCCCCAAGGCGCAGGGTGATAAAATCTTTAATGTAATTTTGGTAGTTTTTCCAGGGTAGTCGATTGCCTTGTTTCGGGAACTGATCCTGCGCCCGCAAGACATAGCCCGCGTCAAAGTCGAGCAGAGGCTCCTCGTCAACAGTGCCTATCATGCGCGGAGTAACTGTCGAGTATTTCCCACTCGCCATTTTATTCAGTAGACGGCAAACGTAGCTGGCCGTGAGGTCGGCTTTGAGGGTCCACGACGAGTTGGTGTATCCCACGGTAAACGCCATATTTGGCAGGTCGGAAAACATCATGCCGCGGAAAATAAAGCGATCGGTGAAGTCGAGCTTTTGCTCGTCAATACTGTAATCAACACCACCTGCAAATTTCAAATTGAGCCCCGTCGCCACAATAATAATGTCGGCGTCCAGCTGTTTACCCGACTTGAGCTGAATCCCCGCCGCATTGAATTCATCAATATGGTCGGTAACGACTTCAGCGCGTTTTTCACGAATCGCGGTAAACAAATCGCCATTGGGGACTGCGCAGAGGCGTTGATCCCAGGGGTTGTAGTTCGGCGTGAAATGGGTCGCCACGTCATAATCGGGTCCCAATTGTTTACGTACTTCGCTCAACAGAAAATGCCGCAACTGCTTGGGACGTTTTCGGGACAACTGGTAAATATAAATTTGAAACAACACTTTTTTCCAGCGGGTCAAACGAGATGCCCACGCCACTGGCAGCCATTTGCGCAGTCTCAAGGCCATGGGGTCCTCTAGGGGCACGTCGGCAATGTAGGTAGGTGAGCGTTGCAGCATAATCATGCTCGCAGTGGTCTTTGACATAGTTGGCACAAGTGTTATCGCGGTTGCACCGCTGCCAATTACAACAACACGCTGGCCTTCGTAGTCGAGATCTTTAGGCCATTGTTGGGGGTGCACGATGGTTCCTGCAAAATTGTTGATGCCGGAAAATTCGGGGGTATAGCCCTGTTCATAGTCGTAATAGCCGCTACAGCTAAAAATGAATTGGCAGCTAACAGTGACGGTTTCGCCAGTATTGCCGCACTCAGCCGTAACGGTCCACCGTTTCTCAGTGGACGACCAGCGCGCGGAAACGACTTTACGCTGGTATTGAATATGACGTTCCACATCATATTCTGCTGCCGTTTCACGGATGTAGTTAAGGATTTTGGCACCATCGGCGATGGCCGATGGATCGCGCCAGGGCTTGAAGCCATAGCTGAAGGTATACATGTCGCTGTCTGATCGAATGCCAGGATAGCGGAACAAGTCCCAGGTTCCGCCGCTAGCGGCACGGGACTCAAAAATCATAAAGCTGCGTTGGGGGCAGTTGCGCCGAAGCTGGCAGGCCCCGCCAATGCCGGAGAGCCCGGCACCTATAATGAGGACATCGACCGACTCGAGTTCTTTAGACATAGCTTCCTATTCTACAAAATTACCACTGTCATCGAGCGCGCTGTACCATATGGGCGAGGACCAGGCGCGCTCCTGTATCGTTGCGGGCAAGTCTCCGCGAGGCAATTTGCCGCTGCGAATCGCGTCCCAAGTGGACCATCGGCAAACCGGGTTTTCAAGTGCCCGAGCATAATAAAAGGCTTCTTGTTCTGGAACAAAGTCGGGGTCTTGCCACAGTACTTTTAATTCTGCTGCGCCCACGTTGGCGGTGGTAGAGCAGTCACCTAGATCGACCCGCGCATTATTATCTGGGCAGCGGTGGGTCTCCTGATTTACCTGAAGGTTGTTTGAGCAAGCGACATCGTAAACTTTCTCTTGGTGCTCGCCGTTTGTTAACCATCCTTTTACTATCTGAAGGCGCTGCAGAGGTGCAGTATTTGGGTCGGCTATGGCCCAGGTTAGAAATGAAGGCTGGCGCTTACCTTGAGCCTGCAAGGTAGCCCCCATTGTGGCACCTGAGCGGTACGCCTCTTTGATCAGGTCCGTCTCACTTAGCTGATCCTCTGCGAAATCGTAACCGGAAAAAAAGCGCAGTTTGATGCGAGTGCCACTGGTGGCAAAGGTTTCTTTACGACGCAAGGCGTCGTATATCGCTTCACGAGTATTGGCTTCTGCCCAAACGCCCGCGATTCCAGAGGCCCCCCAATATTTGTAACCGGAGAAATCGAGATAACGTTGGCCATCGACTTCTTCCACCATTTCGGACGCCGCTAGTTTGACTAAGGTGCCATACAGAAAACTCGCGGGTATCGAACCCCGTTTTTCGGGTGTGCTATCGAATGCACCAATTTTCCCGAAATAGTTGTTTTCCTCTAGCGAGGCCGCGCCTGTGTGCGTATCGCTAGAGCCAATAACTCCAAATTTATAGGGGTTTCCCGAGTCACGAGTAGTCAGACTCAGCCCGCGCTGCCAAGCATTACGTACATAGCTACCTTGCGGGTTGCTGGGAAGACGAGTAGAGGTGCGAAGAGGGAAGATTTCGAAATTGGCCCATTCGTCGTTTTGCGATAGGAGGGGATGGGTTTCTGAAGTTCCTTTGACTTGAGTGATTTCTACGAGTGGCTCGTTACGCAGCCGCTTCGCTGCGTAATCGACATCAATGGGCCTGCCAGCCCAGTCGGTAAAGGCAAACATCGCGCCATTGGAGCCGTTGCTGTTATGAGGTATGGCTAGGCTTTCCACGTCTTGCTGACGTAACTGATCCATCCAGTCCCACAAGCCTTCGGGGTTAATGCTGTTGAAGCGGGAGAACGGTTGTGCGGGTAGGCGTTGTGTTGATCGGAAGATGACATTGCGATGAAGTGCTTCTCGCGCTTGCGTCGATGAGGTGAATTCGTAAGCTGCAAAGGTGGTAAATACCCCCGGCTTGTAGGCGGCGTTGGTGGCTTCGATCGTTTGCTGCCAGGCAGATTTACTAGCGCTATTAATAGAGTTTTCATCGATTGTGCCATCTAGCAGGTTGGCAACAACATCGCTGACAAAATTGTAAAAGGCTTTACTTCTCTTGGCGAGATCTAGAAGACCACCGTCGATTGAATCGTTGATATTATGATAAGGCTTGGCAAGCTCGTATTGTGAAAACGCAGAGTTAGTATCGATAGCCTCGTTAATGAGACCCAATAAGACTCCATGATCTGTCACGGCATAGAAATCTAGAGGTTGGGTGAGTTGTACTTCGAAGCCACTGGGGTGTGCAATTGCTTCACCTTGAGCATAGCGATAAGCATCAGACGGAGAGGCCGTCGTGCCAAATGCCGAGGCATCAAATGACAGAGCTGTATGCACATGTAAGTCGCCAAAAAACGCGTTGCGGTCGGGGTTGGTTTTTGGGCGCTCTGCTTCAGAGAAGGCAGGTTTAGAGAACGATATAATTTGATTATTACCGGGTATGACCGTGTTAGTTGTCCGGTAGTGTTGTTGTGCAGCTGTGCGCTTTTCGGCTTCGAGGCTATCTCCAGAGCAAGCAACGGAAAGTATGATGACCATAAGGAATGCTAGACGCATCAACATAGACTTATGCTCCCTATCGCTGGGAAAGGTGCAGAGTCGCATCGGCAATGTGTGCCGGTTTTACAATTAGTCATTAGAGCTTATCCAAATAGGGCTGCTCCATGCACGCTCCTGAATCGTGCTGGGAACGTGTGGACTGGGTGGTTGATTGAGGCGAATAGCATCATAGGTAGACCACCTGCAGGTTGGGTTCATCAGAGCACGGACATAGTAAAAAGCGCTCTGCTCTGGGTTGTAGTGGGGGTCCTGCCACAGTGTCTTCAACTCACTGGCACCTGAGTCGATGCTAAAGCTACAGTTGTTGAGATCAACGCTTGCGTTGTTATCTGGGCAGCGCTGATTGGAGGGATCAACAGATGCGCCGTCAGCGCACGCTATATCTACCACGCGTTCGTGAGTTTTTCCCTGTTTGTCGATCCAGCCCTTGATTATTTGTAGTCTTTGTAAGGGTGCATCCATGGCATCCTGGGTGGCCCAAACATAAAACTGTGGAGACGCGTTTTTCTGGTTAGTTGCTTCACTTGCCGGAATTTTAAGTACGCCGCCCATGGGCACGGCATTATCGCTGAGTGATTCAATAGCATTGGGATCTGAGGTCACACTCGGATCAATATTCCAGCCAGCGTAAAAGCGCAGGGCTATGCGGGGCCCCGATGTTGCATACGTTTCACGGCGGACGAGGGCATCGAAAACAGCTTCACGAGTATTTTCTGGGGCCCACACCGCCGCCAGCCCTCCGGATGTATGAAATTTAAGCGTCGACTGGTAGTCGGCGCTCTCTGAGTTGTAGCGTAAACGCCGTGTTGCCGAAGATGTGACGGCGCCCACTGCGCCGGGAAAATCCCACTCTTCTACATCACCAGGGTTTGAGTTGTGGCTGTCAGTTGCGGCAATAAAGCCCGTTTGCAATGGATTAAAACCCAGGCTCTGTTCGAGTTCCAAGCCGACTTTAAGGCCCTGCCGAACGAATCCCGTTTTAAAAGCGCAGCCGGTTGTTTCTCCGGGTTGGCATGGATCAAGTACCTGTTCGAAGGCGCATTCTTCATCGGTGGCGCCAACGCCTAGCGCACATTCCTGTGCGCCTTTTACCTGAAATATTTCGACCTGTGGTTCGTATTTTTGACGCAGCCGCCAGTCATTCTTGGTATAGGCCTGTCCATCCCAAGTGTAGGGCGAGTAGGTCAGGCCCCAGGCCTTATTGGGGTTGTGGGGCATTGTGAGGAAATCGCAATCTCCGCTGCAGGTGGCCTCAAGCCCCTGCCAAAGCGTGATGGCGTTGGGAACATCAAGGCTTGAGATTGCTCGCTCAGGCACGGTTTCGGTGCGAAAAATGATATTGCGATGGTGTTTGCCTTGAGCCGGAAGACCTGGAGAAAATTCGTAGCCAATCAGTGTAGTGAGCTCCCCGGGAACATTATATTGATTGGCCAGTTCGATATACTTAGCCCAATCAGTTTTTGCATTTCTCTGACAGCGCTCAAGACTTCCATGCCCAAATCTGCAAGTAGGAAACGAGCCTGGTTTTGGCGAGGTACGCTGGGTTTGTTGGTATACGCCAGCAGGCTTCGAAGGGTCGCCGATAATTTCAGCGCCTCGGACACGATCAACCAGTAACCTAAAGATCATTGGGTTGGGTTCGTTTGCCAGCCAGCAGGCCGCGCGTTCAGAAAGAGAGAGTCCAGTCTCTTGGCAATGGGTGCGTGTACCAAAGCCTTCGGCATGATCAGTGATCGCCACAAAGTCTAAAGGGCGACTCAGCTGCATTGCTTCGCCGCCTGCAGTTTTCAGCGTTTCCCCCATGGCGAAACGGTAGGCATCTTCGATGCTCAGCGTATTACCAAATAACGTGGCATCGAAACTTTCCCGAGTGTGAATATGTAGTTCGCCCCAATATAAATTTTTATTGGGATCGGGGGAGGGTTGGTAAGCGTGGCTCTTTGCTCGTGGCAGCGTAAGTCGGTTGTTGTCTTGCAGGGCATAATCACGAGCAGCGGTGGTGGGCCCATTTTTCTCGGCTGATGCTTGTAATGGAAGCACAACTTTAGCCGTTATGAAGCCAAGACTTGCGAGTAATACTATGGTGATCACTAGGGCAATTTTCTTTAGCATTTTGCTCTCGTGCCATCCTCATTACTTTGTCGCTGAATTCGGTTGCTTGGGCAATTTATTCTGATGGATTTTCTGAGGCTGAAGGTCGTTTTGATGTGTTTAGCCTCATTGTTAACTCGCCCCCAAGATAGTGCCGTCGGCATGTGGCGCAGGAATCATCTTCGGACATTTTTTCACTCACCTTCAGAGCAGCATGCCACAAATAGTAAAGGCAAGAGTTGTGCGTGCTAAGCCGCCGTAACTGTCGGTGTAAATCGGGGTTATGTCAGTCTGGTGGCGGGTCTTTCGGCAGCGGCGCGGGGCCGTCCTTGGCCTAATCGACCTCAGAGTTCTTCGAGGACATAGCGTAGCAACCGCTAGAAGTCAGCTATGGGTTAAGCGATTGACTCAGCGTGAAGTGACCTGCACGTATAAGTCATTGTTGAGGTGTTGAATCTAGCAGACCGCAGGCATTTACAAGTTGTGCGTGTGCTGCAGCCAGTGTCTCGGTGGTGAGTGGTGTTGCGGTGATCTGGTTCAGCATTGAGCGCAGCGTGCTTGCGGTCTCCCGTGACATATCGCCCTCGTTTACTGCCATCTCGACAGCGCCATTGGCTTGGGTCATTAATACCTGAATCTGTCGTATATCGGTGTTTATAGCAGTGAGCTCGGTGACCTTGTCTAGCTGGCTGGTGTTAGCACTGCGTGCCTCGGCGGCACAAACGGCGTCCCGGGCAAGAAGGTCGAGGCGAATCGGTTTAAAACGGGCGATGCCGCCCGTCATCTTCGGGGTTAAGTCTGGATAAATAGCCTTACCCACCGCTCGGCGCAAGGGTGAATGGGCCACGTATAAGCTACCATCAGGTGCGACGACACTCATCGCCAAAGAATCCTCCCGGCCCTCGGCAAAGTAGCGCAGCTTACCGGTTTCACGGTCCAGTAAACCCATGCCCGTGTGCAGCATAATGGTGCGGCCCAAGAGCGATTTTCCACCACCCATCATAATGACGACGCCATTGGCAGTGACGGTAGCTGTGAGGGCGTTAGATTGTGTGTCCACATTGGCATAGCCGTCAAAACCGTTAAGTTCTGCAGTCCAAGCTCGGTTGCCGTATTCTCCGTGGTCAATGAGTTGGATGACGTCATTGGCAGTGACGGCATACAGTTCGTGGTTGTCGGGCGATACTGTGATGGAGCCCACTAAAGGCTCCCCAACGTCGACCCGCCATATTTCGTCGAGCTCGCTGTTGAGGGCAATAACGTGCCCCTCGTTGTCTGAAACATACAGGCGGTGACCGTCTGCACTCAGCGCCGGCGTAGAGCCCGTCCCACCTTGAAACACGGCGCGAGCCAATACCTGAAACTCGAGGCCATGATTATTGTTGACTAGGTTAAGGGCGTAAATTGCGCCCAGTTCAGATTTGCCATCGATCGTACCGTCTTCGGCATCTGGGGCAGTAGCTGCCATGTAGATGCGGCTACTGTCTGGATCAATGCTGAAGTAGTTGGTGACGACGCCGCCACCGCCATAGATATAGCTCACCGCCGAGGAAAATAAACTCAAACCGGCATCGGTTTTTCCAAAAGCGGCGTCCATTAATGGATCGACTCTATCGAGAATGAATTCGGGTATCTTTGTACCCTTGCCGCTGATCGCAGGTGCACCGGGGAGCTGTCCGATGGGCGCTATGGAATGGCCTGTTTTTCGGTCAAAGGCAAATAACGCTCCTGTCTTGGTGACCGTGATTAAAGAATCGGTGGCCGGGTGGTAGTTGAGACTGTGGAACTTTTTGTTGTCTGTGTTGAGCAGCTCCTTCGCCGTGAGTTTTAGGCCTGTAGATCGACTCCAAATTTTAGAACCATCGGGTCTCAGTGCGGCAATACGGTCATAGCCCACGATATAAAGTATTTGTGAATCCAAATTTTCGGGATCATTCAAAATAAAAGCAGGGCTGCTGGTCTGAATGTTTTCGTCAGCCGGTAACGCCCAGCGCCGCGCCCCCGTTTTGGCGTCGAGTGACACCAGCACCACACGCTCACCGTGATAAAACTGAGGACTGAAGTACAGGTTGCCCTGGTTATCAAAGAGGGGACCGTTGCCGATGAAGTAGCTTGGTTCCGCGACCCAATCCAGCTCAAACATCGGTGCTGCAACGCCCCAAACGCTGTCCGAATTGGCCACGCCTACGTGAATCGCATTCCACTTTGTGGGCTCTGGAATGATGTCGTAGCCGTGCTGTCCAGTAACCCGGGCGCCCATTGGCCGCCACTGGGTTTTTTCGGGAGCAGTAAAAATTCTCGGGTTGTGCGCCCTGTCACCCAAAAAAAGTAGGTTGATCGTAAAGCCGGCTATGCCGATTACTGTGGCTATCAGAAAAATCTTTTTCATAACGGCTGCCACTCTGGAATTGACGATGTTACAGATCCTTTTTTCTGGAGCATCTTCGGGTAAACCCTGTTGCTGTTTCAGTTCGCCAGTCTAGAGAGCATCACTGGAAAAATAGAATCCTATTCGGCCAAATTTAAAGTGCCGATAGCGAGCCTGCCTTCTATATGTTGGTAAATCACAGGGCAGCGACTTTAGTTGTTGCTGCGAGACTGCTGGCAAAATTGTGTCGTCATAACTGGCCGCAAATGATTTCCGTTGGCACGATCCTTGTGAATAGATTTCAGCACATCAACAATGCTGCTGTTCGGAGTGTGGGCGACTCTGGGTCAGGATGATAGGGCGATAGGCCCTGTTTTGATGCTCATAGAAATTTACTGGTTACTCAAGTAGGCGGGCCTATGTGCCTGTGCGATGGTGATCAGTTACTTGATTTTCGGCTAAAGCTCGGGCGCAAAGCCAAAAATGGTAAGACCCCCACAGACCCACTAGGGTGAAATAGGCCAGTGCAATACCCAAAGCATCATCACCGTACCGCGGCGCTAGGACATCACTAATAGCACCGACCAGTAGGGGGCCCAAGCCCAGGCCTATGAGATTGAGGAACAACATTTTGATCGCTGCGGAAACCGCTCGCATGTTCACCGGCGACAGGGTTTGTATCATGGCCAGAGTCGGACCCAGCGCATAATTGCCGGCGAAGCCCGGAATAATGAACAGCAGGACTGCCGTGGTGAGGTCATCTGCCAGTAGCCCCATGATAAAAAACGGGAGCGTAACGAACGGTATAACAGCCAGCATTCGCATTCCGTATTGGAAACCACGCACAGCAAGTCGGTCGAACAGTTTGCCCGCAGCCAGCGCCCCCAGTGCTCCGGGGATGCCAAAAATGCCGGCCATTAAAAGCCCGGTCTGGGACTGGCCTAGGTCGTGCTGTCGGCTAAAAAAGGTGGGTAACCATTGCGTTAATCCATAGCCCAACAATCCAGCGACCACTGCGCCCGCTATTAGATGGCGCATGGCCTTGTTGGACCACATGGCCACAGCGGTGGTTCGTATTGGCGGCGACGGTGCGCCGCTATGAGCCTCAAAGGTGCCTCGACGGGGTTCGATCAAAAGTTTCGCCATGACAAGGGCGAGGAGCATCCCCGGAGCGCCTACCGCTATGAGGGCTGTGCGCCAACCGTGGGCCTCGGCGATCGAACCACCCAGGACAAAGCCCAGTATCATGCCGATGCTTGCACCTAGCATTAGCGTGGCCATAGCAAAAGCCCGGCGTTGTGGCGGAAAGTAGTCAGCAATAATAGAGTGGCTTGCGGGGTTCACTCCCGCCTCACCAATGCCCACGCCAATGCGTAATATCAGGAGGCTGACAAAGCCAGCGGCTAAACCGCTCAAGACAGTCATTAGCGAAAATATGATGAGGCTTATGATCACGATCCACTTGCGGCTGTACTGATCGGACAGGCGCGCGATAGGAAGCCCCATTGTGGCGTAAAACAGGGCGAATGAGATGCCACCTAACAACCCGAGCTGAGTGTCACTCAAACCAAACTCAGTTTTTATATCTGGGAACAGGATTGACAAGACCATCCTGTCGCACATGGACAGGGCATAGGCGAGGAGCAGTAAGGTTATCGTGGTGCGAGAACCTGCAAGTGGAGGCGGTATCGTCATGGCGGCTGGCCTGATCTCTAATGCTGACTCGGCGAGGCAACCAATCCCAAGCCTCGGGAGCATGTTTTCAATGAGGGTATCACCCGCAGACGGCTACGTGTGTTTCCAGCGTGGGCCTATCCACAGTATAGTGGTTTGCGAATTGAGCCGAATCATATTCGGCCATGTATGGTGACCGCCCGCGACTCGATGCTGGTGGTAGTTTATGGGGCTAGTACTTGACACCAACTCGACTTCAGCTAGACCTTTACGAGCAGTTACTTGCAGAGCTCAAAAAATCAGGTGTGATGCCCGATAAATTTTTTAAAAGAGCGGCTGCTAAAGGTTGGTCTACCGCCAACTCAGCACATCCGGCATTTAATGGTTTCGATTCGGTTATTTTATTGATGACAGCGATCGAACTCACAAAAGACCCCAGTTTTGCTATGAGACTCGGGCGGAGCGTCGATATCACCAGCTACGGTACGCTTGGTTTTGCATTAATGACTTGTGCAAATCTCAGAGAATCAATCTTGCTTTTGTTGCGATACGGGAAGGCTTTTTCGCTCCCTCAGTGGGAGGCTCACGAACATAACGGGGGGCTTTTATTGCGCCTGGGCGTGTTATCGACGGCGCCTGAGCATATTAGACCCGTGACCGAGCTATGCTTTGCCCAGCTCAGTGTGACTGGGAGCTCGCTTTACCGCGGTCAGATTCAAGGGGCAGAGCTGCAGTTTGCATTTCCTAAACCGGCGCACTCTGCGTCTTATAAATTTGCGCTCAATGTCGATGTCGCTTTCGACTGTCAGTACAGTCAGCTATATCTGCCAGCTCATGCCCTAGACACGCCAGTCAGGACCTCGGATCCCTCTCAATACGTTGTATTTCATCAACAGTGTGAAGAAATGTTACGCGGCCTTGGGCGTGCTGAAAAAATAACATCCGAAGTACGGCGCCTTCTTATTCAGTCTGCAGGCCAGTTTCCCAGCATTGCTGGGGTGGCAGATAGCCTTTACATGAGTGAACGCACATTGCGGCGGCATCTCTCACGGGAGTCGAATACGTTTAGATCGATCTTAGAGGAAGTGAGAAACCTGTTGGCTTCTGAGTATTTAACCAAAACCGATTTGGCCGTTGGTGAGATTGCTCACTTGCTGGAATACTCAGAAACTGTCAATTTTCGCAGGGCATTTTTACGCTGGCGCGGGATGACCCCCAGCGCTTACCGGCAGCAGACACGACCCTAATGCAGATAACCTCCGCTGGCGTCCTTCAAGGCGATGGGTCTGTACACAATGAAGTGTCGCAGAGCTGAAAAGGTGCGCTCTCTATAAGAGATGCCTAGGCCAGCGAAATGCAGCAGCCCAGGGCTAAATAATAGTAGGACGCTATGGTACCTCACCGAAAAATCCATAGCGGCAGCCGATAGCAAGGGTTAAGCCAGCATGTTGTAAGTAACTAGGCTTTGACAAGCATATGTATCAGAGCTGGTAGCAGACCGTTTAACAATGAAACCGGGTTCATCGTTTATTCACAAACAGAGAAATTTTATGACTCAAAATTATCAACCCACGACAAACAAGCTGTTAGCGCAAATTAACGAAGATGTTCTAACCCTCAGCTTTAACCGACCGGACGCCATGAATGCCCTCCATCCGGAGATGCTCAGTGGCGTTGCCCAGTTGGTCTCACAGGCCAGCGCAGACGAGGGGGTTTGTGCCGTGGTTTTAAAAGGGGAGGGGCGCGCATTTTCTGCGGGCGTTGATCTCAAGGTTCTACAAGATATCGAGCCAGCCTATGGTCGCATTGGAGATCTCTTCGACGAACCGGCTAAGCAAGCCTGTTCTGCCATTCGTAAGGCCGATATCCCGGTCATCGCCAGTGTGCATGGTGCTTGCTTCACTGGAGCTCTTGAGCTGGCACTGCACTGCGATTTTATGTTCACTACCGACGCGACAAAATTTGGCGATACGCACACCCGATTTGGCTTGCGTCCAACCTGGGGTATGTCTCAAACATTGGCTCAAGCGATAGGGCTTCGTAGGGCTCGTGAGCTGTCTTTCACTGGGCGAGTGGTCAGAGGGGAGGAAGCTGAAAGACTAGGGTTGGTTAACAATTCGGTACCCACAGTAGCTGAGCTCGACGAGCTTGTGGCTAACCGGGTTCGTCAAATTTCTAGTAACTCTCGTGCTGGGGTAGCTGCAATGAAAGACCTGTATCGCATGAGTCAGCAGGGGCATGCTATTGAACAAGCGCTTGCTAAAGAGCTGGAGACTGAGTACACCGATATTCTAGACACTGCAGAGCGCCTCGCTGAATTCCGATAACGGCGCGGTTCTCTCAGCGGCGCGATACGATACTTTAGGCACGAGTTATTGTTTTAGCATTGGTGTGTGCGCTGCGTGCTTTTTTAGTTTGAAGTCGAAAGCATGGGTGTATAAGTTGCCTCGGAGCCGGTAGTTATGCCCATTTACACAGCAGTTTCGGCGTTGGGTGTTTGAGAGCGGTGAATGCGTAACGGTTGTTTTGGCCGTTAATGATTCCCTGTAATGCCAGAACGGTTTTACGCTGATAAAATTGCGTTGCCCCTTATGTTTTTAAGAATTCGAAGCAAGTATTATTGCTGCCTTATGTGACGTTGCCTAGCGCTACCCAGTCGCGAATTTAATTGCTGTCGCCTTCCTTTATGTGGCCCGAGTACCACAAATTTCGAGCTGACACGGGGATAGCAGTACTGATCTTTGGAAACGACGTAATGTCTCTCAAAAATGGCACCAGCGTGTAAATGCAGATTCGTCATAATTTGATTTAACAAAATAGGAACAAGTTAATGAGTGATTACAAAGCGCCTTTAAGAGATCTCCAGTTCAATTTGTTTGAGCTGTTCGACTACGAGGCACACTATCAGTCGCTGTCTGGTTATGAAGACGTTAGCGCCGAGCTGGTTACAACTATCCTTAATGAGTTTGATAAGTTTTGCAGCAATATTTTGTCGCCACTCAATGCTGTCGGTGACAAGGAGGGCTGCACCTGGAATGACGGAGAAGTTGCAACCCCTAGTGGCTTTAAAGAAGCTTATCGACAATACGTCGAGGCTGGCTGGCCTGCGCTGGCAAACGAGCCAGCATACGGCGGGCAGGGACTTCCTGAGTCACTATCTATAGTTTTGGGAGAAATGCGAGGAACCGCTAATTGGTCTTGGGGAATGTATCCGGGGTTGTCTCATGGTGCCGTAAACACCATCGAGCTGCATGGTACTGAGAGCCAAAAACAGCGCTTCCTTACCCCGTTAGTAGAAGGCACTTGGACAGGCACAATGTGTTTAACTGAAGCGCATTGTGGTACCGATTTGGGGCTACTGCGAACCAAGGCGGAGGCTGCTGCGGACGGAAGCTATCAGATTACTGGAACAAAGATTTTTATCTCTTCGGGTGAACACGATCTCACTGAAAATATTGTCCATATTGTGCTTGCAAGGCTCCCGGACGCACCTATTGGCGTCAAAGGCATTTCACTGTTTATCATTCCAAAGTTCAATGTAAACGACGATGGTTCCATGGGTGAGCGAAACACCGTTCGCTGTGGATCTATCGAGCACAAGATGGGTATTCACGGCAATGCCACTTGTGTCATGAATTTTGATGGGGCGAGGGGATATTTATTAGGAGAGCCCAATCAAGGTCTTCAGGCCATGTTTACATTTATGAATACCGCAAGAATTGGGACTGCGTTGCAAGGTATTGCCCACATGGAATTGGGTTATCAGAAGTCATTGGCCTATGCCAAAGATCGCTTGCAGATGCGTTCGGTTACCGGCCCCAAAAATCCCGACGGCCCAGCAGACCCCATTATCGTACACCCCGATGTCAGGCGCATGCTGCTCACTCAAAAGGCCCTCTCGGAGGGTGGACGGATGATGGTCGCCTACACGGGCAAGCTAGTCGATGTCATCGAGTGCACTACCGATGAGATGGAAAAAAAGTCTGCGGAAGACATGCTGTCCTTTATGACGCCAATTGCAAAGGCATTTCTTACCGAAACAGGATTTGAATCGGCAAATCTGGCACTACAATGCTTTGGCGGTCACGGCTACATCAAAGAATGGGGCGTAGAGCAAAATGTTAGAGATGCGCGTATTGGCATGCTCTATGAAGGCACAACGGGTATACAAGCGCTCGATTTTATTGGGCGAAAAGTTCTGGGATCTGGCGGTGTGCTGCTGCAAAACTTCACTCGGGAAATACATCACTTTTGCAAGGAGAATGCAGAGGTAGCAGAGCTGCAGGAGTTTATTGAACCACTACAGGCGCTCAATAAAAAATGGGGCGAGTTAACGCTGCACATTGGCACTAAAGCGATGGAAAATGCCGATGAGGCGGGAGCGGCTTCAGTCGACTACCTGATGTTCTCGGGGTATTCCTGCCTTGCTTATTTTTGGGCAAAGGCAGCCTTTAAAGCACGAGCTGCACTGGCCGCGGAGAACTCAGAAGGCGAGTTTTATGAAGCTAAACTAAAAACCGCGCGTTTTTATTATCAGCGCATTTTACCGCGCACCAGCACTTGCGAGGCCGCCATACTTTCGGGAGCGGACAACGTGATGTCGTTAGAGGTGGAAGCGTTTTAATGGCGTGAGTCGAGAAGGTGCTGTTAGTACGTAAGAGGTGGCAGAGTCGCAATCGTAACCTTTGCCAGTGGACCTCTTGTTGCAGGTATCGTTGATTGTCAGCTCGTTTGGACATGATTTACTAATTTATATCGCGCTTTGCTCGACTGCGAGTTGCGACGTTTCTAGGGGCTATTAGTCGGCAAAACGGTTTGTCGCACTCTGGGACGGATGCAAATACGCAGGGTTAGGTAGTGTGCTAGCGCGCATGCATTCGGTGACGCTGCCAGCCGGGAACTGGGCTACCGACAACGATGGGAGTTTTGTGACGGCAGTTACTGCGGTGAAATCCCAAAGATGAGGAGTTGCCGTGCTCCCGGTTATGGTTAACGCACCTTCTGAATCATAGCGGTACATTTTGAGGCGTTATTCAGCATTGTGGCACCTTAATACCCCTGCCACTAACTCAGTTGGGGGTCTATTCCGACGTATCAACGCGCTCTGCAATTTATGTTGTAAACTCCATTCGGTAAGCAGTGAACATGGCTAAAGCAAACCGAGGGTTATCTCGCGCTTTAACAGCTGGCTGCGAGTGTTTCATTGCCCGATGAACAGCTGGGCGATGATGAGTTGATATTTGCATATCTCAGTGCTTGTGGCGTTACTCAAACTAATAATCCGTCGGTGTAGCCGGCGATGCAGTGATCACTAATTTTTGGCGTTGCCTAACCGACTCATGAAAATCCCTAAACGCATTATCCCCCTGGTCGAAGATGGGGTTGTCGATGAAGTGCTGCGCCAGCTAATGAGTGGCAAAGAAGCCACGGTCTATGTTGTGCGCTGTGGTCGAGAAATTCGCTGCGCTAAAGTCTATAAAGAAGCGGCAAAGCGTAGCTTTAAACAGGCGGTCGAGTATCAGGAAGGGCGCAAGGGTCGCAATAGTCGCCGCCAGCGAGCGATGGAAAAGCGTTCAAAGTACGGGCGCAAGCAGCAGGAAGAGGCTTGGCACAATGCGGAGGTTGATGCTCTGTATAAACTAGACCGTGCTGGAGTTCGTGTGCCTACGCCATACGGTTGCTTTGACGGTGTCTTACTCATGGAGCTTGTCACTACGGAGGATGGCGAAGTAGCGCCGCGTCTCAATGACGTAGTGCTAACCCGAGAGCAAGCGCTTGAGGATCATGAGGTCATGATGGGCTACGTGGTTAAAATGCTGTGTGCAGGCTTGGTGCATGGTGACCTGTCTGAGTTCAATGTCTTGGTCGACGACTATGGGCCTGTCATCATCGATCTTCCTCAGGCGGTAGATGCAGCGGCGAACAACCACGCAAAATCTATGTTAGAGCGCGATGTGAACAATATGACCGCCTACTATGGACTTTCAGCGCCAGAGCTACTCGAGACGCAATACGCTAAAGAAATGTGGGCACTGTATGAGGACGGTGAGTTGCATTCAGAGAGTCAATTGACGGGCTACTTTGAAGATGACCAAACGTCGGCCGACGTTGATAGCGTCTTGCTGGAAATCAAAGCAGCTTTTGAAGAAGAGGAAGAACGTCAGGCGAGAATTCGCAGCGCCGATGAACCCGATGCTTAAATAAATACCGCGACGCGACGCGTGCTTTTATTCTATGGTTGGGTTTCATTGAACTAGAGCACGCCGTAAATGCCGGTTTTTCTGTGAGCGATAGCACTGCAGAGAGAAAGCTTCCCTCTCGTTTTGTTCTAGCCGTTACGGTCGGCGGTGTCATTGGTTTGGGGATTTTACGGGGGCCCGGGGAAATCGCCCAAGCGATTCCCGAGCCAAAGTTGTATCTGGGGTTGTGGTTTTTTTCTGGCCTTTTTGTCTTGCTGACCACTTCGGTTGTGGCTGAATTGCTGGGTATGACACCCCGCTCGGGTGGCACTTATGCTTTGGTGCGCCGTGCTTACGGCCCCTTTGCAGGCTTCGTTTTAGGCTGGATCGATTGGTTGAGTTTTGCGGCAGATCTCGCTTTGAAGGCGGTAGTGATTGTGACCTTTATCGCCATATTGATCCCGCAAGCTGAAGAATGGCGCGTGTTGCTAGCGATTGTAGTGACGTCTGTATTTGCGGCTATTCAACTCAGGGGAATTTCCTTCGGTGCCATTATTCAGGAAGGCGCAACCTCTGCGATTGGCCTCATCATTGTCGCGCTGTCACTGGCATTACTTGTGGCCCCCGCTGCTGGCGTAGAGACAATCTTGTGGCAGCCTTCAGACACTCCGCTCAGTAAGTGGAGCATTGTCGTAGCGGCTATCATTTTTACTTACGACGGCTGGATTTACGCTTCGTATTTCAACGGTGAAATACAAGGAGGAGCCGGTGCGGCTGCGCGAGCGAGTATTAAGGGGCTGGTAGTTGTGATCGGCCTATACATGCTGATTAATTTCGCCCTAGTGCATAGCACGGGGTTAACGCCTCTCGCGGGCAGTGAGTTAGCACTGGCAACAGCATTAGAGTTCGTCAACTTTCCTCTGGCGGGGGATCTAATTGTTGTAGCTGCCATTCTCATTCTGCTAAGTCATCAAAATTTAGAATACATGAGTGGGCCAAGAATATTACAGGCACTCGCCGTTGATGGTCTTGCATCTAAGCAGGTAGGCAAACAGGGTCGAGGAGGTAATCCGGTTTTTGCTGTGCTCATCACCTGGTTGCTCGTGGTCGTTCTAATTATGGTTGGCGGCTTCGATTTTCTGCTGCTGTTATCGATATTTTTCTATGTGCCGCTGTATTTGGCGCTCATTGTTGGGGTTTTAATTTTGAAGAAAGCAGAGCCCAATGTGGATCGCCCCTATCTTGCCTGGGCGCACCCCTACAGCACGTATTTATGTTTGCTGGGCTGGTCGGTTATTACAGCGTTTCAGGCCTACGCAGAGCGGCAGACCGCCCTCTATGCCCTCGCGATGATACTAGTGGCTTGGCCGGTCTATCGTTATCTCACACGGCAGCAGCACGACCCCTAGTCGCCGGTTTGAGCTTGCACATTCTCTGCGGTTCCAACTTGCCCACGTTCGTCACGCCAAGCAGGTTCTGGTGGAGTATCAAGCCAGGCAGGACAGTCATCACCATCGTATTTTCCAATGCTATCGTCACCGCACCCATGGGCCGTGTAACCCAGCAGTGCACGCTGACGAGGGGTAAATTGCATGGCGGTACTAGAAGGCAATTCGAGGTAGTGGTTTGACTCTTGTCGCAACCAGCCAAGTGAGTAGGTGTTAATTAAGCCGGCCCGGGGTGCGGTGCTGTTATTGGCGCCGCCGCCGTGCCAGGTAGATCCCAGATAGAACAGCGCAGAGCCCGCCGGCATCACTGTAGACTCCCACGCTGAAAGGTCGGGCAAATGCCAAGACCGCATAAAGCGGTGGCTATTAGGCACCACGCGTGTGCCACCATTTTCTTCAGTAAAATCATCCAACGCCCACATAACGCCGATTTGAAGTTCCAGTCCTGATATTTCAATGGGGTATAGCGAGTCATCACGATGTAGAGGTTGGGCCTTTTCACCGGGGTGGATTTCAATGCCGGTCATGCTCCCCAGTTGATAGGTGGCGCAATGGGGCAGCAGTATGGCGTCTGCAATGGCAATCAGCATGTCATGGTCCATCAGGTGGGCTGCGCTTGGTGCAGCTCGTAGCAGCGACGCAGAGCAGCGCAAGGTCAAAGAACCATCAAAACCCGAGTGTTCGGTTCCTCGGTCTGCATCAAACTCATCCTTTAATTCTGCGCTCACAGCATTGATGAGTTCAGGCTCGGCGAGGTTTTTGATAATCACCGCGCCATCGCGACGCAGCACTTCACTCGCTGTTGCGGCCTCTGCTGAGGGCTCTAGTGTAATGATAGGCATTAAAACAGGCTCCTGATGAGTTTTTTGGCGATTTGCCTGAGCTATGATCATGGCCACACACGCAAGGTAGAGCAAGCCGTTATCTAGCAGAGTGCGCTCGTGGATTGCCGAAAGCGCATTAAGCTGAAGTTCTTGGGCATTGATAGCGTTCTCAGGTGTTATCAAAGGCTTTGTTTATCACCGGGGTGTTCAAATCGCTAGAAGGTTTTTTTAGTGGGGCACCCGCAAATTTTTGGCAATCCTGCTGAAGGTTACGGCGCCATGGCTTTGAGATGTCCAATCGAGGTTAATGGCCAAAGTTACCAGCACAGCACTGCAGAGTCGTCATAAATGGCCCTACATCAATGGCTTCCATCCGTTTATGATGCCTATCAGACCTTTTGGAGCTTATCTTTATGCCGTCCCTGCATCTTCGTGAACTGCTGCGCTACCCCGTGAAATCTATGTTGGGGGAATCCTTATCGGAGACTGCTGTCGGGGAGAAAGGAATGCCGGGTGATCGTATTTGGGCGACTCGCGATGAGCAGCGTGGGGGAATTCGGGGCGGCAAAAAACTGCCCCAGTTGATGATGTTCAGTGCTGCTACCGGAACGGGTTCTGCGCCAATGATCACGGCTCCCGATGGCGACACCTGTGCTGCGAGTAGTGACGAGGTACATCGTTGGTTGTCTGAAAAGCTCGACCATCCTGTAACGCTCTGGCCGCTACTACCCGCGGAAAATTTAGACCATTACCGTCGCGGAGCACCCGACGACGAAGATTTTGAGCAGGAGCTGAGGTCAGTATTTGGACGCCTTCCCGATGAGCCTATCCCTGACTTGACGATGTTTGCCGAGGTGCTTGAGTTTGAATCGCCGCCAGGCACCTACTTTGATGCTTTCCCCATCTTAGTGATGACGTACCAGTCTATGGCGACGTTGGCAAAGCGCCATCCAAAAGGGCAGTTTGATGCTCGACGGTTTAGGCCGAACCTATTGGTAGACGCGGTTGACGATACATCGCCATTTCCCGAGCAGACATGGATTGGTAAGCAGCTGCGTATTGGTGATGTTGTGTTGGAAATTGTGGGCACGTGTCCGCGTTGCTCCATGACAACCCATGCAACGAGTGATTTACCGAGGGATACCTCGATTATGCGACATTTAGTGAAAGAAGCAGAGGGTAATTTAGGTGTTTACGCTAAGGTGGTGACGGCCGGAACACTAAAGCTAGGCCAAACCCTTGAAGTGATTTGAGCGGCGTCAAAACTCTGGTTGCTAGCCTCGATTCCCTTCAAAGGGCGCTAGGGTCCCGTCGTCGCATATACGCCAACTCTGGCGCTCCCGCGTGTCTCGCACTATTACTGTGGGGCAGTTAGCCAGCGATCGCCGAATAAACTGCAGTTCCCAACCGAGCTGGCGACAATCGTCCAAGCGTTGACGCTGGCCGTCGGTTAGCAGCGCTTCATAGCCAAAAGGAACCTCTGCTTTTAGCCCGCGCTTACAAGATTCTTCGAGGCTTTCGCTCCCTTGTGTCATCGTGATTGCCTATGCGGTTTGAAGTCTTAAGATATTTTTTAGGCCAAACTTAAAGTAGTAAGCCTCAGAAAACTATACCCAAAACCGTGATGGATATCACCCTTGAGGATGCGGTTACTGTCCAAAGACAAGAGGGAGGTGGTGCACGATTGATTCAGCGACGTCACGGAAATAATGCCCGTTATAGGCGTGGCTTTAGGCTTGCCTGTTGCTTAGCCAGCACGGACACTGCGGTTCATGTTGCAGACCCGCTCAACAGAGCCCTTCAAAGCTCCTGATGTAATGCCGGATTCCGTCAAGATAAATAATTGTCTTGGGGCTCCCGAGCATGGTCCACGAGTGCTATTTTTCAGCGGTGGTTCAGCCTTCAACGGTCTAAGTCAGCACCTTACGGTCTACACTCACAACAGCATTCATCTAATCACGCCATTTGACAGTGGTGGTAGCTCTGCTGCTCTGCGCCAGGCATTTGATATGCCGGGAGTGGGTGACTTGCGCCAGCGTCTGTTAGCGCTGGCAGATCAATCGGCTCCGAATCAACGCGAGCTCTGTCAGCTTTTGCGGCATCGGCTTTCAGAGCATAAAAGCAACGAGGCTTTACACCGAGAGCTGACCGAGATTATCTCAGGTCAACATGAGCTGATGTGTGCTGTTCCATCTGGGACGCGTAACGATATCACTAGCCAACTCGCTACGCTTTGCAAACGGCTCCCTACTGGCTTTGACTTGCACATGGCCTCGGTGGGTAATTTGGTGCTTGCAGGTGGGTATCTCGCTAGCGGCAATGATATGAGCGCCAGCCTCAACCGCTTTTCAGCGCTGATCAATATTCGTGGCACCGTCCGCGCTATTGTCGATGATCCCTTGCACTTGGGCGTGCATTTGGACAACGGTCACACATTTATCGGTCAGCATTTGTTAACGGGAAAGGAGTCTCCCGACATATTGTCTCCCGTCAGTTCAATTTTTCTCAGTCGAAGCGCTCTTGAGCCTGATCCAGTCACTGCTCTGGTCAATCGAGAAAACAGTCAGCTGATCACAGAAGCCAATATTATTTGTTACGCGCCGGGTAGTTTTTACTCTAGCCTTATTGCTAACTTACTGCCTGATGGGGTGGCTGATGCGGTGGGGAAGGCGCCTTGCCCTAAGGTATTTATCCCTAATCTTGGTGTTGATCCGGAGCAGTTGGGAATGAACTTTTCGGCGACGATTCAGGCTTTAATTAGACAGCTGCGGCATTGCAGTGGTGACAAGCCGGTCTCGGATCTTTTAAATTACGTGGTCATCGATAGCGATCGCTCGCGGTACCCCTATGAACTCGATCTTGAGTTGCTGGAGAGTCTAGGTGTCGAGTTACTGGAGCTGCCTCTCGTAACATCCCAAAGCGCTCCTTATTACGACGACGAGCGATTGGCACAGGTTTTAGTTTCGCTGACGTAACAGCGATAGCATGATTATTCGGCCCCATGGTAGGAGTTAACGATGACGGCACCTTTAAATCTTGGAGAGCAATTTAGTGAGGTTGCAAAAGCGCGGCGCTCGATTCGTGCATTCACCGATCAACCCGTAGCCACTGAACTGTTAAAAACTATTTTTGAGACTGCGATACAGGCGCCCAGTAACTGCAATACCCAGCCTTGGTACGTTCATGTTGCAACGGGTGCCACCTTGGAGGCGCTACGGGAAGAGCTTCCTCGGCGTTTTATGGCCGGAGACATTGCCGTAGATCATCCCTACGATGGCAAATATGAGGGTGTTTTCCGTGACCGCCAGTATGCCTCTGCCAAAGCGTTATATGACGCGCTTGGCATTCCAAGAGAGCAGAAAACGGAGCGACAGGCCTGGTTTCTCAACAACTTTCGATTTTTCAATGCGCCAGGCGTTGCCTTTTTCACTATGCCTAAAGACTTTGGCTTGAGAGAGGCCTGCGACTTGGGCATGTTTACACAAACGGTGATGCTGGGTTTTTCCGCTCACGGTCTGGGATCGTGTCCCCAAACGGCTTTGGGTTTTATGACGCACGTCAT
>AAVV01000013.1 GCA_000169115.1 marine gamma proteobacterium HTCC2080 | reverse complement strand
CCGTCGCCGTCGAAGATATTGCGCGCTTCACCTAGAGGTCGCTGACCGATGGGGGTCTCGGCGGCCGCTTTTATATCAGCACGGTCGAGATGCTCTTGGGTAAGATCCTGCAGCGCCCTATCAGAATACTGCAGCCTTACCGAGGACCCATGGGCTGCCGCAAAATTGGCACCCAGGTGAACCCATAACCGCGCATCCTTGATAAGCGCATGGTTACGCTGCAGATATCTGTCCAGCCCCACATGGCCCAACTCGTGTCCAGTATTGGCGGTAAAAAAGACGTCTCGAGCAGGTTCTGCCTGTTTTATCGCACGCATCATCTCAAGGAAACAGGCGATCCCGCCTCCTCGTTCCGAAGCATTGCGCCACCAGCCACTTCTCGGGGTCATGATAACGAGGGGCGGCAAACTGGAGTCTCGCCCCTCGATCCGTGCTGCCACGTTCATCGCTTCGCTGGTAACCCGCTCGCAGTGAACAGTGAGCTTCACAGGGACACGATTTTGCGCGGCCCGTTGCAGGGCGTCCCAGCTATCGCTCGCCACTTGCAACACGGGTGGCCCGAAGGGACGGTTAAAATCTTCCGCATTGAGGGGGGCTACGCCGCCCGCAGGCAATTCGGGCGTCGTTACGGCAATGAAGGCTTTGTGCAATCCTTTTTCGCGAGCGGCATAGAGCTTGCGAACTTCCGGTGCACTGCCAAAAGGACGCACCTGCAATATACCAATCTCCGCGTCGCTTCCCAACGCGCCCACGCGTCCTGTAATCCCGTTGGCATCGGTATAAGTACAATCGTACGCCGGCACCCCTTCGAACGTTTGGTCACCGATTGTTAAACTGTTGTTCATCGGCTGGACGCGTTCAAACTCAAAACGTTCCAGCTCAGGCTTTACACCCAGCTCAGCTATCCTGTCAGCTAGCCATTGTCCACTTTGATTGTCTACCGTAGTACCGGTCCTATGAATCCCCTGCGCCGAATATTCTTCAATTATTTCAGCGACTCGCTGGCTTAACGTGTCTTTAAAAATGGTCTCCTGTTCTTGAGAGAACACGCTACGGGGGTTGAGCGCCAATGACGCTAAGGCGCCACTGGCTAACATGAAATTTCTTCTACGGATCATCGAAAGGTAACCCCTTTATATAGCCGCGGTACCTGCGCGCAAACCTTCCAAACGCTGCGCTATGAGCTGATCAGCATCACGCATAATGCGATCAATGAGTTCCTGGCAACTGGGAATGTCATTGATGAGTCCGGCAACCATGCCACAGGACCAGGCCCCTGAATCAACCTCACCCTGTTGCATCACACCCGGATACTTGCCGGCCACTTCGTCCGCAATATCTGCAAACCCGATCTCAGCACCCAGTTCGCGCTCTTTCTGCAGCAGGCGTTCGACGGCGGGATTGTTCAGTACCCGCTCTGTATTGCGCAGCGGACGCATAACCAGTCGCGTATCCAGCTCGGTGGCCTGCAAGATCGCCTGCTTCACATTGTCATGTACTGGCGCCTCTTTCGTAGCAAGAAACCGGGTACCCATATTCATACCCTCGGCGCCCATGGCAAGAGAGGCAACCAGAGAACGAGCGTCTGCCATACCGCCGGAGGCGACAAAGGGAATCTCCAACTCGTCTGCGGCGCGGGGTAGAAGAATCATATTGGGGATATCATCTTCACCGGGGTGGCCGCCGCACTCAAAACCATCTACCGAGGCCGCGTCGCAGCCAATGGTTTGGGCCTTGAGCGCATGGCGCACGGCGGTGCATTTGTGGATGATCTTCACTCCGGCTTCTTTCAGAGCGGGCAGGTACTCAACGGGGTTATTGCCTGCCGTTTCCACAACCTTGACCCCGCTTTCGATAATGACGCGAACCATTCCCGGGTAGTCCGGTGCATTCAGGATCGGTAAGAAAGTCAGATTGACCCCAAAAGGTTTATCGGTCATGTCCTTGCAGCGCGCAATTTCGTCCGCGAGTTTTTCAGGGGTACCCTGTGTCAGCCCGGTAATAATGCCCAATCCGCCAGCGTTCGATACCGCGGCCGCCAATTCAGCATAGCCAACATAGTGCATCCCCCCCTGGATTATCGGGTGTTGGATGCCAAACAGTTCAGTAATTCGGGTTTTCATATTTTTCCTTAGATTTGATTGTGGGTAGGCGGCTTAACCGGCCAGCCAGTTTGCGATGGCCTGGCCAATCTCCTCGCCCGAGTCCTCCTGAATGAAGTGAGTGCCTTTCACAGTCACTTCAGATACGTTGGGCCAACTTCTAACCAGGTCGCGAGCTGCGCCTCGTAACATGGCGCCTGGATCGGCATTGACGAAGAGCTTGGGTGTTGGGGAGGTGGCCAGGTATTGACCATAATCAGCAATGACTTTGGTAACATCTTCAGGCTCTCCGCCTACAGGGATTTGCCTGGGCCAGGTCAAGGTGGGTCGTCGATCTTCTCCAGCGTTCAAAAATGGGCGTCGGTACTCCGCCATTTCTTCGTCGTCCAGCTTACGCATAATGGACATGGGGAGAATGCCTTCAATGAACATGTTCTGTTCAAGAATCATTTGCTCGCCCGCCTCTGACTTAACGCCCTGTACAAATTGTCCGAACTCTTTGGGAAGATCGTCGTAGTTCCGCGCGACGGCAACAACCGCTTCCATAAAGGCAATCGCTTTCACTTTTTCGGGGTTCTGCTCGGCCCAATGAAAGCCGAGTGCAGATCCCCAGTCGTGAATGATCAATGTGACATTTTCTTTCACCCCCAACTCGTCGAGCAATGCGAACAGGTAGGCTTTGTGTTCTACAAAGCTATAGCTATCCGGACCGCTGTTATCCAGCTTCTGGGAGTCGCCCATGCCAATCAGGTCTGGTGCAATCAATCGGCCTTTGCCTCTTAATGGCGGCATAACCTTGCGCCACAAATAGGACGACGTCGGATTACCATGCAGGAAGACAATGGGGTCTCCTTCCCCCTCTTCGATATAGGCCATTTTCTTGCCGTTAATGGTTTTGTACTTCTTCAGGTTTCTAAATTCGGAACTCATAGGAATCTCCCCTATTTTCTGGAACTCGACCAGATTGGTGAGGACCACCCCCGTTCCTGCAGCGTCGCGGGCAGGTCCTGAATGCTCTGGGCACGCTTTTGGGCCGTGACGATCACTTCTTCTAAAACGCCCTGGCCCATGGCACCCGCGCCATAGGCAGCGAGAGCGAGAGCGGATACGAGTGGTTTTATTTTAATCATGTGGTGCTCCTTTTAGCTCTTTGTTTTTTTAAATGATCAAACGGTATGTTCTTTCCTAGCTGCCGCCCCAAACCGAGGTCGACTGCGCACTGCGGCCAGCTTGTGCTTCAGAGTCCTGCACTAGCGGACTTATGATCATGAAGTCAGGCACAAGTAATGGGTTCCTGGGCAACAGCGGTTTCATGTTATTGAGCCAGTTGTTCAACGACGGTTCGAGCGTAAGCCCTAAATGCTGATCCAAACCCACCATGTAGTTAAATACCACTTGCGGAAATATGGCAAAATCGACCAGTGATGGTTCTGTAAGGCCGCCGAAGAAGGGCCCACCCTGCAGATTTTCAATCAACTGCAAAGGAATCCGCGCCTGCATTTCAGATAGGGATTCTGATGCGTCTACATCGCACATCATATGTTTGATGAAAGGCGCCGTTTTCAACAGGTCAGGCCAGGCGTTGCGAATTTCATCGGGCAAAGGCGTCTGGCTGCTGACAATCGAGGCGAGCCGCCATGCTATATGTCGAAACTTCGCGCTCATCTCGCCTTCATAAGCGGATCGGAAGCCAGCCAAGATAAGACTATCTGTTACCCATGAATCCAGCGCTAAAATACTTTCCCTTTCCTGCTCAGTGCTACCGAACAAGGGCTTTTCAGGAAATAATTCGTCTAACCATATCGCGAGCGGAGTGGAGTCGGTTCGCCACTCATCGCCGATCTGCAAAACGGGAACCTGGGGCTGCCTCGTGAAGGCTATTTCCCTTGGATCTGTTGGGTTTACAGGAACAAACTCAAAGGCTAGATTTTTGTAGTACAGGCAGCAGCCTACTTTGCGGACATAGGGGCTGGTTGAATACCCGTACAGTTTGATATCAGTCACTTAACACCTTTACAGTTTTGAGCAAGACAACTACCAGCTCACCTGGATTAAACCGTCAATTGGACAGCTGCCACTTTTTCTATGAATTTAGTTTCGCCCTGATTACGTCGTAAGAAAATGTCGGTTTTACCGTAGTTCTGGTCATTTTTATCGGAATAATGTCACGGGCATAGCACGTGAGATCAGGTTCACCATAGAATATTGATAATGGACGCCTTGTCAGACCTATTACAAACGATTCAGCTATCTGCAAAGATCTACGTTTGCAGGGCAGTTGGTGGGCCTTGGAACATGCAGGTTCACTATCGCCCTCAGGGTATCTTTCATACTGTGATACAAGGTCAGTGCTATCTGCGAGAGGGCGGTAGCGATGACCTGGTGCTATTGCAGGCGGGTGATGGCGTGGCCTTCCCCACGGGAGGCGCTCACTGGATCAGTGATAGTCCCGGCAGCCAGGATCTGGTTGCAGAGAATGTCGTCAAAGTGACTGGCGATGACGGTCTCTTATTACTGAAAACGGGCGAGGTAACAGTTTCTGCATCGGATAGCGCCCCCTGGGGGAACGATCCCCGGATGGCGCCATCAGCTGGTGGAGACTCACCGGGGGATGATCAGGTTACGATATTACTGAGCGGTGCGTTGTCTTATGACTCATCTATTGATCACCCCTTTCTCAAAAGTCTCCCCTGCTTTATTCAGACCAGCTCAAAGTCAAGTGGTGATCTGCACAGGCATGACGTCCTAACGAACCTCTTGATAGAGGAATCATTCGGGTCATACCCCGGAAAGCGACTCATGGTTGATCACCTCGCTGAGGCCCTTTTTGTTCAACTGCTCAGAGTGCACATGCGCAAGATGAAACAGTCCAATGGCTTCATGGCTGCACTCTCTGACCCTCACATAGGTGTGGCGCTAAATTTGATTCACACCGAGACGGATCAGAAATGGACGGTGGAATCTCTGTGCAAAGCCGCTGCCATGGGTCGCACATCTTTCACACAGAAATTTGAAAATATGGTCGGGTCCACGCCTAAATCCTATTTGACGAGTACGCGCTTGATGAAGGCAAAGTCCAAACTGCAAAACAGTAACGATTCAATGTTAAGTATCGCTGAAGGCGCCGGCTACGCCTCTGAAGCTGCTTTCGGAAAAGCGATAAAACAGCGTTTCAACAGAACGCCTGGCGAGCTCCGAAAAATAGTGAGTGATAGTGAAACGTAGACCTCGTTAGCCGGTAACAGGATAGCTCGGCCCTGGTTCGGAGTTCGGTTTCGAAAAGCGGTTACGATTCTTCGGATTACTGAATTCCACCCCACAAACCGACCTAACCCAGGTTCGGCATACGTTCGGTCTCGACACCCTCCCCTCTGAACACCTTGGTTTTGTTCGGAACGTTCGTCCTTTCCACCCGACTCATAATCGATTGGTCGAAGGTTCAAGTCCTACTGGACCCGCCACTTCACTGCGTTCGTGCTGAAATTCAGCGGACTATTCCAGACCGCGCGCAGAGCGCCTAGTCGCTCGCTGGCTCGAGGCTTTGCTTCTCGAAACCCCGGCTCACCCTAATGGACCCGCCATAGGTTCCTGCAGCAAAAGCCAGACAATATTCAGTAGCTGTAACAAACGACGATCACCCATCAACATTTTTTCCTTTTTCTTAAATGCCTTTTAATGAAGATGGTGCCCAGATTCATGTAGTATTATCAGGCTGTATAAAGATGTCCGGAAGGACATAGTAAAATTCAGTTGGCAGTTCTGAATTAGAGAATTTACGGGTGAATTTCATTATGCGCACCGTCAATAAATATCAATCAGGCCTGTTCGGTGTTTTCGCGCTGTTGATTCAGAGTTGCACAACCATTCCTGGAGCCTCACCTGTTCAGCAGGCGCTAGGCGTATCCACGATTTACAGCGGGGATAATTTTGGCCAGCGTCCCAGCATACAGACCCCAGAAGATATTCATCGACTTACGGAAAAACAACAAACCGAGTTTCTCGCCTATCTCAATAAACCACGATTCGCCAATACCGAAAAGAACGAAGCTTTATTTGAATATCTTCAAGACAAGGTAGAAGGCTACCAATATGAGGGCGTTACACTGAGTGCCTCTGATGCACTTTCTCTCAACGGTGGAAACTGCATGACGCTGGCCATACTGACGTCCGCACTAGCACAAATCGCAGGCATAGAAATTGATTACGAGTTGATGGATGACATACCCCTCTACGAGATCAACGACCGTACAATATTGAAAGGCGTCCACATCCGAACCATTCTCTATAATAAAACCCTTAATACAGAAGAAAATTTGCTACTCTTCTCCAGACCAGGCATCAAGATCGACTACTTCCCCACCAATCGGCAACGCTTTATCGCCAATCTTGACGAAAATGATTACCTGACCATGTACTACGATAACGTGGCGGTCGAAGCCCTCATGGCAAATGACCTGAACCGGGCCTACTGGTACAGCATGGAAGCACTCAGGTACTCACCAGGCAATTCTTCCACGATCAATATGCTCGCCATTCTCAATCGTCGACAAGGTGATACTGAAAAAGCAGAACAGCTTTATGTCTATGGGATAGAACACGCTGAAGAAAAACTCACCCTCTTAAAAAACTATCATAATCTGCTCACCAACCTTGGCAGAACCGAGGATGCAGTTAGCATAGAGAAGAGACTTCAGACTCTTGATGACCCAAGTCCTTTTCACTGGATACAAATTGCAAGGTCAGCCTATGAGAGCGGTGAATATCAGCAGGCCATCAACTATTTCAATAAGGCGATATCGCTAGCCCCTTATCTTCATGAAGCCCAACTGGGTATAGCCCAGTCTCTTTATGAAACCGGCGAACTACAGGGTGCTAAAAAGGCACTGGAAGCAGCTATCGAGAAAGCGCAGAAACGCAGTACCGTTAGCCTGTATGAAGCCAAACTTGCCAGTTTACGATCAGAAATTTAACGTCCTTTTACAGCTACTGTTCAACATCCTTAAGCTGTATTTCTCTGGTATTGGCAATCACCTTTCTTATTTCCAAAGATTTCGAGATTTTTCTTGGACTTGCTATCAATACGATTAGCTAACCATGCCTGATGCATCGAGGAACCTCTATAGGATTGCAATAGCAACAAGACGTAAGTGCCCCTATGAATTTCTTTTAGATGTATCTTGCTCATCTGATGTACCCCAAAGATTCTTTGAAGTTCTGTTGGAGCTTCTCCACCTTGGAGCCCGATTAAGCACACACATCTGCAATCTCAGGTCGCGATCATTTTTCGGTGTGCGTTCGGTTTTCGGTTGAAAAATTACTTATAGCTCTTGTGGCTATACCGCTCGATGCGAACTCATAGAGCTCGGAGGTTCGGGATAGGTTCGGACGACTTCAATTTGGAAATCAGTCTCCAAAAAAGCCCTTACTATTCTTCCTCTTATCAGAGTCTCGCCGGATTCTCCCCGATGCTCATAACCGATTGGTCGAAGGTTCAAATCCTTCTGGGCCCACCATTTTCAAGGAGCGACGCGGTGCGCTTCGAGCTGCTCCTGCAACCTCTTAACGATTATCGCCGCCGACAACTTTTCAGAGCAATCAGGGGCTGGTTTGCGACTTTCTCCAGTTCAGCCGTCAGTCTCAGCAAGAAAATCTGCTCACAACAGCCCATTTATTTTTCCTATGTCTCGGATCATATTCACTGTTAACGTGCCAGACTGAGTTAATAAGTATCCCATTGCAGTCGCTGCCCCTATACTTGCGCCCCCCCTCCTCATTGGCGTTCTCGGCAACTTTGCTCGCATGAAACTCTTGTCTCTGACAACCCTGCGGGCGTTGGCCCGTCTATCACTACCCATGGTGGTATCCCATGGCTCCTTCGCAGTGATGGTGTTTTCCGATCGTTGGTTTCTGGCGCAGATTGATTCTGTTCATGTGGCAGCTGCAATGGGAGGCGGGGTTGCGATGTTTTTCTGCATCTCTTTTTTTATTGGCTTAATCACTTACGCCAATGCATTAGTGGCGCAGTATTACGGCGCGGCAGATTTTCACAAATGCCCTAAAGTTGTCACTCAGGGTTTTCTGATCGCCCTGGTGTCGGTCCCCTTTCTGGCGTTGATCGGCTATGGCATGGGACGGGCATTTGATTATCTGGGGCATGACTCGACGCAGGTTTCATTAGAGCGCGCATACTTCTACACCCTAATGCTGGGAAGCGGGTTCACGTTACTAAAGGCGTGTCTTGCCTCTTATTTTGCCGGCATTGGCCGTACACAGGTGGTAATGATTATCGACGTGCTGGCCATTTTTATCAACATTCCCCTGAGTTGGCTTCTGATCTTCGGCAAATTTGGCTTGCCAGAACTGGGAATTGTTGGTGCCGGGTTGGGCACCGTAACCGCCACTGCATTTGCCATCGGTATCTATCTATTGTTCTACCTTTCCCGCGATCACCATGCCCAGTTTAGCGTTGGTAAATCCTGGGGGATCGAGCCCGGAATTTTACGCAGGTACTTGCGGCTGGGTACACCATCTGCGGTAGAGAGTTTTATGAATACGGCCACCTTCAACCTGTTTTTGTTGATGTTCCAATCTTATGGTGTGGTACAAGGTGCTGCCATGGCCATTGTATTTAATTGGGACATGCTGTCCTTCATACCCATGATTGGCCTCAATATTGGGGTAATGACGCTGATAGGCCGGTTTGTTGGCGCGGGCGATATGGCCAGAGCTAACCAGGTGATTTCTTCGGGGCTGATCCTGTCTCTGGGATACACCGGAACACTGGCGATCCTTTTTCTGATTTTTCGGGTGGACCTAATAAACGTGTTCGCCACACCAGATGAACACTTTGGGGAAATCAGAGAACTGGCCAGTATTATGATGCTAGGACTGACTACTTACATGATGGCCGACGCCATTATTCTTATCTGCGGTGGTGCACTGCGAGGGGCAGGGGATACACGCTGGATTATGTTTACTTCAACTAGCGTCCACTGGCTGATGCTGATTGCACAGTACTTTGTCATCGTCAAATGGAGGGCCGGCCCTCTGGTGTCCTGGTGGGTATTTGTAGTGATGTTGATTTCATTGGCGTTTATCTACGCGGCACGCCTGTTCAGGGGAAGATGGCGTCAACCCGAACGGTTGGCCCGAGTAATGCAGGAATAGTGTTTAGAGGGTTAGCACCCGGCGCAGCGAGTTTGACGAAGCCATAGCGGACCATCTTCGCAACAAGAAATCTACCTCCCCTGCCCCTCCAGCACTGACACCACCTTTTAAGGCAGCGCCTCAGACATCGACTGTTTTCTCAGGAATGAAAACCCCTTTGCCACAATTCGACCTGGGAGGGCACCTCTAAAAACCTCTCGGGCGGGACCGCTGCGTAGCGTCTTTCAGGAATGAACGAATCGGTCTCTTAGGAGAGGCTTCTCGGGCTTTCCCTCATCCTCATAATCGATTGGTCGTAGGTTCAAGTCCTACTGGGCCCACCACTTCACTGCGTTCGTGCTGAACCGGTAGGACTATTCCAGCCCGCGCGCAAAGCGCTCGGTCGTTCACCGGCTCGAAGCGATGCTTCTCGAAACCCCGGTTCACCCTACTGGGCCCACCACTTCACTGCGTTCGTGCTGAACCGGTAGGACTATTCCAGCCCGCGCGCAAAGCGCTCGGTCGTTCACCGGCTCGAAGCGATGCTTCTCGAAACCCCGGTTCACCCTACTGGGCCCACCACTTCACTGCGTTCGTGCTGAACCGGTAGGACTATTCCAGCCCGCGCGCAAAGCGCTCGGTCGTTCACCGGCTCGAAGCGATGCTTCTCGAAACCCCGGTTCACCCTACTGGGCCCACCACTTCACTGCGTTCGTGCTGAACCGGTAGGACTATTCCAGCCCGCGCGCAAAGCGCTCGGTCGTTCACCGGCTCGAAGCGATGCTTCTCGAAACCCCGGTTCACCCTACTGGGCCCACCACTTCACTGGGTTAGTTCACCAATTCAATTTCACCAGGCTTCCAGGTTTTCTCAAACCAGGGGCTCAACGGGCCGTAAAGGCGCAGGCAGATAAACCACCCCTTACCGGGCACCGTCTCTATCCAGTTGGCCTCTTTTCCCTCTGGCGAATTTGGTCCGAACCAAATGGTGGTTGAGCCGTCGGCGTTTTTGACAAGGTCACGGTTGCGTTCGTTATTTTTGGAAGGATAAGGCTGATTAGTCTGAAGCATCGACCGAGTCTGCGGGTCATAGACTACTAACGACCAGAAATCTTTTGCCGGTACGTCTGCAGGAATGGTGAGTTTGTAGTTCTTTGCACCATCGAGATACTGGTCAGCTGAATCCTGTGCCGCCAGTGCATACTGCGATCCGGCTCCGATCATTTCGAGCACCATCGCGGGCGTATTGACCGTAGCAATGTAGAAGAACAGTGACCGTGCATCTTTGTTACGACCACCCGTGCCGCCATTGTAGAGCCATTGATAACTGCCGCCGTCAAAAGCAGTGAACCAAGCACTCTCCTCTCCATAAATGTGAATAGTCTCCGACCTAGGACGGAAAGACAGCGCACGGGCAGTCGCATTAGCAATCGCTACACCATCTTTTAAGATCCCTTGCATCCTGGCATCGGGAGCAAATTCTTTGCCTTTCTCAATACCCAGGCTAGCGAGATTGCCACGTAATTCTGGGTTGAGGAAGTCTAGAGGTTCCCGCTGAATGACCTCTGCGATTTCCTCATAAAATTTCTCATTGTTCGCATGAATGGTATTCATGACAACTGAGCTGCCGTTGATTATTTCGAGTTTTGGCGGGTTTTCCTTTTGAGCAAGAGGGTAAATTTTTAACCCTTTGGTCCACATCGCCACGGCGGCATCGGTTTTCCCATCAACCAGAAAACCTCGTAGCGGAACCCAGTTGACGTAGGTTGGACTCTCAACAGCAAAATAATCTTCGGGTATGGTGCCTTTGTAACCAGGAGGCAGAATGAGGTACTTACCACCCTTGCCACGATCGGGGCCCGGAGCGCCCATATCAATCACAAATCGAAAATACGCGTCATTTACTGTCCCGGGGCCCGCGCCCGCAGGGACTTCCACGACAGTGGGTCCATCACGCTCCAGATCCAGAATTCCAAGCGCATAAATCGTATCAGTGTTGCCCGTCAGGAAGAGCGAATTGGAATCCATAAGGTCGCTGTAAAGCAGTATCTTGTTAGAGGCATCGACCCCTACCGATTCCATACCTCGGCGCATGCCTTCAATCGAGGCTAAGGGAACCATATCCAAAAACGCCTGAGTTGCACGGATTCGGTCTAAATTATCGTAAACTTTGGCGACGGTATCTTCATCAGGCAAGCCGTCAAAAAAATTCAGCGTGCCGATTGAGGTTTCCACAGTATCGGGAGTAAGAATCTCGGGAGGAATAGTTTGGTTGTACCCTGGAGTGGGTGCTGCTGCCGCCACAGCTAAGCTTGTAAAGCACAGCGCTCCGATCACCTTATTTATAAACCGCAAAATTAATACTCCTTAATTCCCATTATTTGGGCTGGGTAAAGCAACTCGCATCCCGCGCCCAATCTTTGCGAATGAGCTAAGGACGTCCTTAAAGATCTCTGTCTCGACTTCAGATTCAGAGTATGAACGTGATATGGCTCGTAGCAACACTCGGCAATTAACATCCCCGCGTCACCGCCACTAACCAGACCAGCCGCTCCACAATGGCACGTTTCACACTGAATACACATGACCTAGTTGGCAATGATCGACATAACTAACGATTAATCCACCGAATTGTCGTGATAGGAGCTTCGATCTACACAATAGTAATGTTGGCCTCTTATGCGGCTGCCCAACAGTTGAGATAGTAAGGGGTGCGTTTGGTAGTACAAAAAACTGCGGCCCAAGTTGCAGTTTTCCCCTCCAGATAATTAGACGCAGGTAATGAAGGAATCCTATAGCTCCCCCGAAGGCCCTCCGAGGACTGCCACAGAAACCCCGAAGGGTGACTGATAAGGACTGTAGGGAACCTTGAGGACCCGAGGAGGAATACCAGAGTAGGAAGACAGAGGACCAATTAATTGATAATTCGTTTATGATTTATTGTTAATTGGTGTCTCATCGGGAGTCTCGAAAATGACAGGAGCGTTCGGCCTAAGTTCGGTATTTGGTTGGAGAACCTTGCTATGAATCTTCCACTTGCTGAATTCGTATTGGTCTAAAATTCAGCCGAGGTTCGGGATAGGTTCGGACGGCTTCAAATCTGAAATCAGTCTCCAGAAAAGACCTTACGATGCTTCCTCCTAGCAGAGTCCAGACGGCCTCTCCCCCATCCTCATAATCGATTGGTCGTAGGTTCAAGTCCTACTGGGCCCACCATTTTTATAGGCTCCATAACTCGCTATGGCACCTGACTATCGGTAGTTATCCGAGGGGTGTAAGCTATAGTAGCAATTCATTTTCATCAGCAGTGTCATCGCAGATGGCGACTCAACAATAACCAACGCAACATCGCTACCGGTTTTCTCATGCACACCAGGGCAAGCGCTTATGGATAAAAGATCCGGGATCATTAGAATACTGTTCGCCTTTAAACATTCGGGAAGAGGATTTCAGTTTTTGATAAAAAATGAATCCGCTTTTCAGCAAGAACTAGTCTTAACGGTATTACTAGTGCCACTTTCATTTTTAATTAACCAAACACTAACCGAGCTACTGCTATTACTGCTGACACTCGCTCTGGTTCTGATCGTGGAGATCTTGAATACTGCGATTGAAACAGTCGTTGATCGCATTGGGCTTGAGCATCATGAGTTGTCAGGGCTTGCTAAGGACTTGGGCTCAGCCGCTGTTCTACTGGCCTTGCTCTTAGCAGCGGGGGTGTGGCTCACTTTTTTGTGGCGCTACGGATCGACTCTAATCGGTGCATGATCACGCTAACCTACAATCCGAGTTGGGACTGGCACCTGAGGTAAGCATTAGCTCACGCAGCTCAATCTCAGGCCCTTAAAAAGAGAACCGTGCTCAGCCAATGAGCCCGTGAATTTTCGAAATTCTGTTGCGGGTTCTCCGCCTTGGGGTACATTTGAGCGGATGTACTTGCAGCCCTAGTGCGCTATTTTTTTGGGGGTTGAGTTTCGGTTGAGCAATTACTTATAGCTCTTGAGGTTATCCGGCTTTATGCGAACTCATAGGGCGCGGAGATTAGGTAAAAGCTCGGATCCCTTTAGATCGGAAATTAGCATCCAAAAAAGACCCTACGACTCTTCGGGTAATATGTGCAATTGCAATAGGGAGCCCCGATCTTTCGATTTGTCTTTGCGGCCATTGGGGAGGGTTGCGGTTACATGTTCGTTGGTTTGCTTACCGCTCGCGAAGGCCAATATCCGCGATATGAGCAAATAACTGCTGAGGAGACAAAAATTTAGTGGCCTGAATCTGGTTTCTTTTGAATAAATTTAGAGGCCTCAATAAATAACGCTTGTTCGGTATCACCAATATATTCACGCACCTGATTGGCACCTGACAACACTGAAATATAGGGAGTCCGAAAACCAATTTTATTAAACTGAGTTAATCCTGTGTTTAGGAACAAAAGTGTAAGATCTCTTCGACCACATACCGCCGAATCATGAGCGACGAATATGAAAGCCCCAAAAACACCCCTAAGTCGAGAAATATCATTTTGGAAATTGCAACTGTGAGAAGTACGGCTTTCTAGAGCGAAGCCGCAAGTATCCAAGTGCTGTATCGGTGTTGCTGGTCCGCGCTCAAGCACCCCATACAATGTCAACCTTCTGTTAGCCGAGACAAAATTATTTTCTACCTCATTTTCTATTATCGTCTTGCCCTGCCGGATGCCTCAGGCAGATCTGATTATAAAATCACCAGTTAAATCCAGATCAAATTCCAAGCGTCCTGGCTGATGCGATCCTTACTTGGATATAAACTCCATATCCCTAATCCTTTTCGCCGCTATAGAAGACTCGTGCGCTCGACTTTTAATAATGTCCGAAATCTGCCTCCTTGAAAAAGACATGCTTTCCGACAACTCAAAGATCGAAATATTCGATAAATCCAATCTGCCAATAGCAACGCAACTATCTGATTCAAGCGTTGGAGCATTTTCATTATTTAACCAAGCCATCTCCTGGCACGAGTCGACCCATATAAATTTCTGCTCTGGGCTGCGCTGCGCGATTTGCCGACTCAATGGATTTTTTTCTAGGCCCCTGGCCCCATTAAATCGTATCTCCTCAACCCGTAAGTTGTTTCCTAACATTAATAAAGTTGGATATTTAATGGGGACTGAATCCAAAATTACTTGTTTACCGGAAACGTCTACTGTCAAGCCGCCATTAATTTGCGGGAAGTCCCACAAGCTTGAAATAAATCGCCTATTACTCCGCAGGAAATTCTCTACCCCATTATAATTGAGCCGCTCCGAGAGTGTGTCTTCCACCCCAAGCAGATCACGTCCAAAGCCAAGACCCTGATTATCAGCACCTAGAAGATTTAGTACTGTTGGTGAAACATCAATTAACGCTCCAAGTTTCGCAATGTTTTTGGGTGCAAGTCCTTCACCTGAAATCAATAGCAGATTCCTACGTTTACGTTTGCCCAAATCATCGTACGCGGTATTGCGCATTGCAAGGTGATCAGAGGCTATCACTAACAAGGTATTTCCAAAGGATTCGTGTTTCGTGATGTAGTCGTAAACTTCTGCCACCATCTTGTCTGAACAATGAACTGCATTAAGTATTGGGTTTAAACCATCCTTATATTTAACGTCGTTGCAGTATGTGGACACGTGCCCATTTGGAGAATGTGTGTCCAGTGTCAAGGCAAACAAGCCAAATGGTGTTTCTGCAGTGCTAAGCTCGTTAAAGCGTTGCTTTAAAATATCAAACAACGTGTCGTCATAAAGGCCCCAGTCACTGCGGTACGAAGTATCACTGAGATTGCCTATGAGCTCATCAAAACCTTCAACTTGGGTAAATCCATGTGTTTTATAGAAATTACCTTTACCTGCGAAGGCTAATCGAGAACCCCCCAAATAACTCAGCTCATAACCATTGGCGCTGAGGATATCGCCCATACATGTTGCCTCTGGCAGAAATCGATTGATACCAACCATCGAATTCGGTCCAGAAGGTATGAACAACGGAATACCGCATTGAGAACTCACCATACCGCCAATGGTCCAGTTCGAGCCCACAATTTGCCAAATGTCCGTGAAGGAGAGTGACACTGTTTCAATTCTTCTCAGATTCGGCATCAGACCAGGAAATATATTTTCATCCAAGTAGGTTCTTTCAACTGACTCCAAATAGATATAAACCAAATTTTTATTATTCAAATTGGCGGTAGCATCGTCAGGGATCAGATAATCTATCGGTTGTTCATCCTCGTGACTTACCCAGTCATCCTCGTGACTTACCCAGTACGTGTGCTTAACAAGCGACGTCAAATCACTAATTCCTGGATTGATAGCTAATGAAAAAAACAGTGCGAATGATGCCAGCGACGCTTGCATCTTGTGTTTTCTGCTAATGTGCTCAGTCCGGACTACATGATAGACATACAAGGAGAACATAATTGAAATAATGAGATATATAACGGAAGCAACGATGACAGGTGCAAAGTCCGCAAGTGCTGCACCGCCCATATCGGCTCTCAGATGGAAAATCACAGATTCATCAATGCCCGACCCTGTCAAATAGTCGGAGACATACCAAAATCCAGAAATGAAGAGCGAAAGAAAAGTTAAAGCCGCGATTATTATCGAAACAAATTTACTATGGATAATATCTTTCCATAAGACCACAGCAGTTATTGTAAAAATCAAAGATATGAACAGCACACGACACCTTTTTTATAACTCTGCGAATCATCAATAAATCAAAATCAATGACCATTACCTTAGAATCTACGTCCGCTCAATCGTGGCGGGCGGCGACCTTCCATATTATCTTGGGCATCACTTTTATCCAACGTCAAGCAAGGCCGCATCTTGCCACTGCCCGCAACGTTGACTCAGTAGCCTCCCGGAACTTGTCACCTTTTGCTGATACGCTCCTTAGCATGAACTATAACGGATGACAGTAGCATGGCGCCCAGTTTCGAAATCGAGCCACCGACACGAGGCTCTTCAACCCGTTGCTCTACCAACCGAACTACCCGGGCGAAATCTGTCTGCCATCTCCTGTCCCTGTTAATAAGACGCAGTTAATGAAGGGATCCCTAGAGCACCCCCTGAGGACTCCCACAGTACCCCAGAGAGGTGACTGATAAGGGCTGTAGGGAACTTTAAGGACCTGAGAAGGAAGACAGAGTCGACTCTGCCTCAGTTCGGTGTTCGGTTGGCAAACCTTGTTATGAATCTTCGACGTAGTTCCTTAAATGTTTTTTGCGAAGCCGCGCTTAGAGCCCTAGGAAAAACCCAATTTTCCAGTGAGCCACCTCTCTCATCAAAGCGAAAAATTTCTCAGAGCAAGCTGCGCACTACAAACTTTTAGGGAAACACTAACCCGCCCTGTTATTGTTGCGAGCTTTGATGGGTGTGTAGAGCTATGAAGTCTTGTGCGGTATACCGCCAGTTCAAAATACCGTTGATTGCGGTGCTCGGTATTCTGTCGGTGCAGGCTCAGGTCTGGGCCGAGCCGGTTGTGGCTCTTGGCCACGTGAAATGGATTCACGGCAGTCCCGATTGCAGTAAAGGCATTGATCCGCCGATTCAGGTGTTTCAACGGGACAAACCTACCTGGGTGCTACGACAGAACAAATGCCTAAGTTTTGAGGCGCCTTTCATGTACCTGCTGTTGGGAGATGACCGCGCCCTGCTGTTGGATACTGGAGCCACCGATAACCCCGAGAGTTTTCCCCTGCTTACAACGGTGCGGTCTCTAATTGGCGGGCGATCGTTGCTGATACTCCACTCTCACAGTCATGGCGATCACCGCCGGGGTGATACGCAGTTTTCCGGTCAGACAGGCGTTGAACTTGTGGCGTCCAATGCGGCTAGCCTCCGGGCATTTTTAGACAAAGCTGATGGCACTGGAAGTGATCGCAGCATTGAACTTGGTGGCCGCGAGGTAATTGTTATCGAAACGCCCGGGCACCAGGAAGAGAGTATTACCCTCTACGACAGCCAGACTCGGTGGCTGTTAACGGGAGATACGGTTTATCCGGGCCTGATCTATGTAAAGGACTGGCAGGCCTATCGCGAGAGCATCAGCCGGCTTGCCAGTTTTGCCCAGAGCCACGAGCTCGCGGCCGTGCTGGGTGCACATATTGAAATGACAGATAAAGCCGGAGAATATTACCCAATAGGCACCGTCTATCAGCCCCATGAAGCGCCCCTGCCCTTGAGCCCAGAGGTATTGCAGACACTGGCTACAGCCCTAGCTAAAGCAAACGGTAAAGAGACTGTGCCGCTCGATGAGTTAGTGGTTCAGCCGATGAATGCTTTGCAGCGAACGCTGAGTAATGTGGCCAGATTCCTCACCCAGTAGTGGAGAAGCCCTTTTAGCCTGTTGTTGATCGGCATGCATGGGTTTGGAAATATTTCTTGAGTTACCAGGAACCTTGAGGCCCTTCCCCCTAGCCCCTATCGCTGGTTCGAAGCTGCGCTTATCGAAATCTGCCCTCACGCCACTAGGCCCACTACTCTCATTGATTGATAGGGTCATTTGTCGAAAATAAAGCTGGCCTATAAGCGCCGGTTCTTCTATGTTGAGAAGGTGGCGCGAGCCACACCGCATGGACGCGCTTCATTGATTGTCGATACCAGGGAGAGGAAGGGACTGGGTCGACTGCAGCGGAATACCGCATGGTGAAGCGCCTACAAACCGTCTTGTAAGCTGCCTAAGATCAAATTATTTCCGATCAATTGGTGCGTTAATCACCTATCGCGATATTTCCCACTTTAAGCGCCACGCACGATGGCGCACAAGGGGAGTACCATGAAAATAAGATCTTTAATTGTGAGATTAGCGGCTGGTCTTTCCGTAATCAGCCTGTCTGCGGTAGCGGAGCCCAACTTTGGCCGTTACATCGTCACCCTGAAGGATGGTGCCGATGCACAGATCATGTCACAGCGACTTTCAAAGCAAGCAGGGGGTAAGCGCGGGTACGTCTACTCCGCGGCTATCAACGGTTTTTCAATTGAAATGCCCAGGGCCGCCCTGAATGGGCTCAAAAATCATCCAAAGGTGAATTTCGTCGAAGAGGATGCCCTCCAGAACGCAATAGCGCAGGGAATACCTGGGGGCATTAGCCGAATCTTTGCGAGTCAAAATGCGGCCTTCGATATTGATGGCGTTGACGATAATCGTGTCGACGCCGATGTAGCGATTCTGGATACGGGTATCGATGTGGATCACCCGGACCTCAATGTCGTGGGCGGTGCAAACTGTTTACAGAGCCAGAAGAGACGAGGGAGAACAACGTATTTCTGCGACCCCAACACTAGTGCGGATGATGATCAGTATCACGGTACGCACGTAGCAGGTACGGTAGCCGCATTGGACAACGGCGTAGGTGTCGTCGGTGTTGCACCTGGTGCTCGTTTGTGGGCGGTGAAGGTTCTTGATTCAGAAGGCTCAGGCTATACCTCGGGCATCATCGCCGGCATCGATTGGGTTGTGGCTCAGAACAATATCGAAGTCATGAATCTGAGCCTCGGCGGCTCGGGTGTTAGCAGCACATATCAAACAGCCATTGATAATGCTGTGGCGAGTGGTGTGACCGTGGTCGTTGCAGCGGGTAACAGTGGCGCGGATTCGTCCAATTACTCGCCCGCATTTGTTCCCAGTGCGATTACCGTTTCCGCTTTAGCTGATTTTGATGGGCTTGAGGGAGGCGCCGGCACTAGCTGTTACACAACAGAAAGTGATGTCGACACAGAAGTCGACGATACACTTGCCGATTTTAGCAACTTCGGAGCTCCGGTCGATATTGCCGCACCAGGGTATTGTGTTTACTCGACTATTCCCACCGAGTACGCCGTCGACGAACCCGGGTACTACTCATTGGATGGAACGTCCATGGCTGCACCCCACGTTGCGGGAGCCGCGGCCGTGCTAGCCTCTAATGGATTGAGTGCACTGGAGATCGCTAGCTATTTGACTAGCACAGGTAATTTCAACTACTCAGATGATTCGGGCGATGGTATCAAGGAGCCATTACTTGATGCGTCAACGCTCATGCCACGCTTCGTAGGTAGCGAACCGCCACCGCCGCCTGAAAACCAAGTACCAGCAGCTCGTTTTACCGTTGACTGTGTGGGTTTAACCTGCTCATTTAATGGCTCGGGATCGTCTGATCCAGATGGCAATATCGTTAGCTACGACTGGTCATTTGGCGACGGTACACAAGGCTCGGGCGCCGTCATCACGCACGATTACACCCAGGCGGGCACTTATTCAGTGACGATGTCAGTAACCGATGATGACAGTGCTGCCTCAAGCAAATCACAAGTGGCAACGCCCACTGACCCCGATACCGGAGGGGGCCCAACCCTAGAAGCTAGCCTTGTTAACAATGGGAAAAACTGGACGATGAGTGTGACTAATAGCGATGGATCTTCTTTAACAGGGACGTTTTCAACAGGGAGTACCTGTAGTGTGCAAACTGTCTGCTCAAGTACACAACGTAAAAAGGTCAGCAGAGTCACGTTCACCAGAACGAGTGACGGTGAGCAAGTGACCGTAGTTCGTTAATACACCTAGGTGTGGACTGAGCCGGCCTTGTGCCGGCTTTTTCATGGATGTGTTATTTTCACCAAAGATCGATCAACGCACACCGCCCCGGGAGTCTGGGTTACTCAAAGAGATCTTCATTGCCGGGGGGCGATTCTGGAATGCTTGCAGAAACCGGTAGTGTCAGCGCTAGATCGTCTACGCTAGGGCGGTTTACCCGCGTGCTCACTTCATGGCAATGGACCCTATGGGTAATCGCACTGGCAAATAGATCATGGCCCTTTAACCAATGCTCAACGCCCCGCGCCTCCAACAGCACCGGTTGACGATGGTGAATGGGGGCAACCGTATCCAGCGCACTTCGGGTAACAATGGCACAGCCGCTGGTGTCATTATAGAGGCCGGCAAAATACAACAGCTCGCCCTCGATGTGATGATACCAAGGCCGCTTTTGGCCCTCTGCACGTTGCCATTCATACCAACCGTCTGCCAATAGCACGCAGCGCCGGGATCGACGAAAAGCGGGCTTTTCACGAAGGGTTTCACTGCGTGCGTTACTCAAATTCATAGGCTTTTTGGCCCAAGGAGGTGAGAAGCTCCAAGGCATCATGCGATGCTCGCCCTGCTCATCTCGGGTTAACACCGACGACCCGGGCGCGATATTAAAGCGATCGGCCGTCTGTAACCCAAGGGCATTTAGCTCGGGTCGCTGGGTAACACTAAGCGTATAGCGTCCACACATTGTCAGATGACTTCGCTAGGTCTGCTGATTGCGCATTGTCACCCATGTGACGACACCATGCGAGGGGGCTAGGAACTAGAAAACGCCGACACCTGTATCGGCATTACCGATACAGGGCCCCGCGTATTTTTAGTATCTGTTGCGCCTAGCCCACCGAAGCCAAGCTCACCCAGTGGGCGTCGTGCTCAGTTAAACATTTCGCCTGCGGCCATTTTGTCAGCGACAATTTTTGGCGCTTTGAACCGCTCTCCGTAAACCGCCGCGAGCTCGTCGCATCGGCTGGAGAATCGTGCCAGACCGTAGGTATTCACAAATTGGAGCAACCCTCCTGTCCATGCTGGCGCACCGATACCCATGATCGAGCCAATATTGCCATCGGCGACCGTGCGTAAAACGCCCTCCTCAAGACAGCGCAAAGCTTCTATCACCTGACGGAACAACAAACGATCTTTGGCATCGTCAACCGGGATATTAACCTCAGCCTTGTAGTAGATATCGAGTAGCGGAGGCCAAATGGCTTTTGTGCCATCCTCAGCGTATTCATAAAAACCGCCGCCGTGATGGCGACCGCCACGACCGTGCTCGCCAATCATGGTATTCACAACGTCACGGGCGACGGCGCCATCTCTAGCGCTGGTATCGATACCCATCTCCTCCCAGGTCTCCTGGGCCTTACGGGACAACTCTAGACTCACCTCGTCATACACTGCGAGGGGGCCTACGGGCATGCCAATGGCTTTCCCTAGGTTATCAACCTTCACCGGATGCATTCCTTCACTCAACAGACGCACGCCCTCATCAATGAAGGTACCGAAGGTTCGCGAGGTGAAGAAGCCCAGTGAATCGTTGACCACAATCGGGGTTTTGCGAATTTGCAGCGCGTAATCAAAGGCCTTCGCCAATGCGACATCACCGGTGTTTTCTCCCATGATAATTTCGACCAGGGGCATTTTGTCGACGGGAGAAAAGAAGTGCACACCAATAAAGTTACTGGCATCGCGGCTCGCTTCAGACAACTGAGTGATCGGTAGCGTTGAGGTATTTGAGCCCCAAACACCGCCCTCTGCAAGGTAGCCCTCTAACTCCTGAGTAATCTTGTGCTTCAACTTAATATTTTCGAAAACCGCTTCAATGATTAAGTCACAGCCTTGCAGGTCTTCGTTAGCAGCCGTTGGCTTGATCAACGCAAGAATGCCCTGAGCTTTCTCCTCAGTCATGCGGCCTTTACTGACGCGCTTGGCCAATAGTTTTTCCGAGTAGGCTTTGCCTTTATCGGCAGCTTCTTGAGAGATATCTTTGAGGATAACTTCAATGCCTGCCATGGCTGAGACGTAAGCGATACCCTGCCCCATCATGCCCGCGCCGAGAACGCCAACTTTACGCGTTTTCTGAGGTTCAACGTCTTTAGGCCGAGAGGCACCGCCGCTGATTTGATTCATTTGGAAGAAGAACGTGTTGATCATATTCTTGGCAACAGGTGTACAGGCCAAGTACGTGAGACCACGACTTTCGATACGCATAGCGGTTTCAAAATCAACCCGCAGCGCAGCTACGGCGATATCTAAAATTTTCGCCGGGGCCGGCAGCAGCCCGCGTGTTTTTTGCTGCAGCATAGCTGCTGCTGCCGGGAGCATTTGAGCCACGGCCGGATGGTTTACTCCGCCACCGGGTATTTTGTACCCCTTGGTATCCCAGGGTTGCGTACTCGCAGCCTCATCGTCTTTATGGGCCTTTACCCAGGCTTTCGCCGCTGGCAGCAATTCATCCAGAGTAGCAACGGTCGCATCGATCAACCCTGAAGCCTGGGCCTTGGCAGGTGCGACGCGCTTGCCCTCTAAAATGTACTCGTTAGACGCCATTAAGCCCATTAGGTAAATCGCCTTCACGACGCCACCACCCCCAGGAAGCAAACCTAAAGTCACCTCGGGGAATCCCAGCTGCACCGATTTATCATCCCATGCCACACGATGATTACAGGCAAGCGCCAGCTCCAGACCGCCGCCCAAGGCCGCGCCGTTTATTGCGGCGGCAACGGGAACTGTAAGCTTCTCAATTCGACGCATAACGGCCTTTGTAGCCTCAACGCCATGGAAAAACTCTTCGGCCGAGTCTTCGGTCACTTGGCAGAGCATGTTGAGATCGCCACCGGCAAAAAAGGTCTTTTTAGCGGAAGTCAGTACTACACCCGTAAGCCCCTCTTCGGCCTCGAGTTTGTCAGCGGTCTCGCTAAGCAGGGGAAGAAACGCGTCACTCATAGAGTTGACGGGCCCATCCATGTCCATAGTGATGGTGACGATACCGTCGGCATCTTTTTCGTAATTAAATCCAGTCATGATAGTGATGTCCTTATCTTTGGCTTAAACGCGCTCGATGATGGTTGAAATACCCATGCCGCCACCGACACACAGCGACAACATGGCGCGCTTGGCATCTCGGCGCTCGAGCTCATCAAGCATGGTGCTTACAAGGCAGCCACCTGTGGCGCCTAACGGGTGCCCCATAGCAATGGAGCCGCCATTTACGTTCGTCACCTCAGGGTCTAAGTCCAGATCTTGCATGTACCGCAGTACCACAGAGGCGAAAGCTTCGTTAATTTCCCAAAGATCGATGTCTGCTTTTGTCATTCCCGCCTTTTTCAGGCACTTCATTGCGGCTGGGCCAGGTCCGGTCAACATAATGATCGGGTCGGTGGCGAGCACTGCTGTCGCAACAATTCGTCCCCGGGGCTTGAGCCCCAAATCTTTCGCCGCACGCTCACTACCGATCAGTACGGCTGAGGAGCCATCGACAATACCTGACGAGTTACCGGGGGTATGAACGTGGTTAATTCGATCCAGCTCTGAGTACTTATTCATAATAATGTCGTCAAAACCTAAGCCTCCGTGCATTTCGAAAGAGGCTTTGAGTTTGGCCAGACCTTCCATAGTTGTCTGGGGCTTAATGAAATCGTCGCGCTCTAAAATTGTAATGCCACATTCATCTTTCACAGGAATCACAGACCCATCAAACCAGCCGCTGTCTCGGGCGTGGGTTGCACGCTGCTGAGACTGCAGGGCGTAAGCATCCACGTCCTCGCGAGACCAGCCTGCGAGTGTCGCAATCGTGTCAGCGCCAATCCCCTGAGGTACAAAACCGGTTTTCATAGAAAAACCCGGATCCGAGCCCATGGCCCCACCGTTAGAGCCCATAGGCACCCGAGACATACACTCAATGCCACCGGCAACCACTAAATCTTCCCATCCCGAGGCCACTTTCTGCGCCGCTATGTTGACGGCTTCTAAGCCCGAGGCGCAAAACCGATCAAGCTGAACTCCGGCCACCGATTCATCCCAATCGGCATTTTGAACGATCATTTTGGCAACGTCGGAACCCTGTTCACCAATGGGCGTCACACAGCCCATCACTACATCGTCTACATAAGAGGTATCGAGGTCTTGTCGAGACTGCAGGGCGCGCAATAAACCGCCACCCAAATCTACCGGCTTTACCTCATGCAAAGTGCCGTCTTTCTTGCCCTTGCTGCGTGGGGTTCGGACAGCGTCGTATATGTATGCAGTTGTAGTCATGATCTCTCCGTTGGGATGCACATGGGATTTAAGTTTGGCGTCTGTTTCTTACTTCAGCTTACAGACTGCCAGAAAACTGGCGGGTAGAAAAACATACTCCAAGTTCAAACTCAAGCAAATTACGGTCAACGCACTCGTCTACAGCGCCGTTAATAGGTGCATTAGGCAATGACCAGAACCCTCGTAATACCTCGCTCAAAGTAAGGCAGTTATGCCGCACTTGCCGCAGAGTTAGAACTAGATCTGGATCTTGGCCAATGGCCACTGCCGACAGCGCGGTTGAACACAGAGTTTTGAATATCAATCCGTATCCCTGGTAATGCCTTGCCGCAAATATTTTCAACTATTAGTGACGACCCGAAATTGGAACCCGTCATGAGCAGGTGCCTGGTCTAAAAAACCAGTCAAGCGTTAAATGTGCTCGGTAGCTCCGAATTCTACCTATTCCGTCATTTGGTTGCCGCAACAGTGCTAACTCGACCGTCTAGCACACTCAAAGCAGCAGAGCCTCTGCAGTAAAGGTGCCCTATTCAGACCAGTTGGTGGCCAAAGCCGTAAATCCATCCGAGTTATGCCGGCATCAACAAACCTGAACCGAATGCATAGGGCGTACTGCCAGCCACAAGATATGGCTCGTTAATGCCGCCATCATGTATCAGCCGGTCTAACCCAATCAGAATATCCGCAGAGCCAACATGCCCTGTATCGTGGCCGGTCACCAAAAAATTCTCGATAGGAATTTCTACGACCGAAGCAATCAAATGCAGAAACAGATTGGCAGTCTGATTAATAATCACGCGCTCGGGATTGCAGTTAAATCGTGCCTTCAGAGCTTCAAAGCTGCCGGAATAACCGTCTGAATATCGCTGCCGCAAATCATTTCGGCTTAAACCCACTAGCTTGCGCCCATACGGCGCTTCACCCTCGGGAGCGATAGGGAAACGAGTTCCACCGTATTCAACCAAAACAGTGCCATTTAAATCGCTCTGGGAAACAAATTCAGCGCCGCAAAACGAGCCCTTAGATTGATGAGCGGTATCACGACTAACTATGACAGCTGCAGCACCGTCACTGTGGCCCCAGAGGCCGAGGTTTTCAATGGAGGTGTAGTCAATCGTATACGTCCAGCGCTCCGCAGCAACGATTGCCGCTACGCCACCATTATGAGTTGCTAGCCAGCCCTGGGCCATATCCAGAGCTGACAGTGCGCCCAGGCACCCAATCGTCATGTCCAGGGCCATACAGTGAACCGGGGCCCCCAGCGCCTTTATGATTTCAGTGGCTACCGACCACGACGGCAGGTAATCACGTGACATGCCGGCGAACAAAACCAACTTAAGCTCACTGGGGTCGACGTTGGCGTCCTCCAACGCTGATCGCAGGGCGGTGATACCCATTGTGCTTGGATGATCGCCTTCAAGGGCGTGACAACAATTATCCCAGCCCTGATGCCCACTGGGGTCTTGACCTGCAGCTGCGACAATATCCCGCACGGGTTGTGAAGGCGGTAGATACACGCCGGTGCCAAGTACCGATAGAGCGTTGTTCATGGCGATGGATTCTCCGGTTCTTCATCATTGAGTAATCGCTCGACTGCATCGGCAATCTGCTCTGCGCGACGGTGCAACACGTCGTCTTCAACCATTTGGGTAGGATGATCCACGACGATAGCCGGCAGGGGTCTATCAGAAGGTTGATAGGTCATGCAGCGATCAATCTGATCCCCGAAAGGTTGCGTTAATATCGCGAACCCGGCCACGCCGAGTCGCTGAAGTGCTATTGAGTCAAGCGAACTGCCCGACGAACAACTGCCTCAGTCGGATATACCGCAGAGAATCAGCCCCCGCTCCTGAGAGAGCGATTGCAACATAGCTGCTGGCATACGGGTACTGGCGTCAGCCTTGATGAAAATCTCGCCTTCAACCTCAATGCCGCGCTTACGCAATACACTTTGCGTGTACTCCATAATTATTCTGGAGTTTGGCTTGTGGTGATCGACAAACGTCACCTTTGCTACCTTTGGCCTCAGACTCACTGTTATTGCTTCGGGCGCAGGCCTTGGTATTGGGTCCACTAGCAATTCGCAAGAGACGTCTCCACAACTGGTAAGTTGTTCCGCCGGCGGGTTATAGACTGGTCCATTAGTGGTTGCTTTTGTCATCACACTCTCCATTCTCAAGGCCTAAAATTTCTAAACGCTCTTTATTTCTCTACACACTGCGTGCGTGCTCCCGACCCACCGCGGGATGATGGCTGAAAAGCGGCCGCCGCTGCTGCCGCATTCAATAAATGTCAATTGCTCGCGGCTTTTCAAAGGTGAACGCAACTCGCCAGGCGCAACTTCAGCAAACTCAATCGGGTTCTTGGCGATGCGGCCAAGCTCTGCAAGTTCGTCGGTTTGTCGTCTAGCGTGCTTATAAATGTACTCCAGCGCCTGTTCACGGCTGAAGTCTTTGGCTACCAGTGCCATATGATCAGGCGGAATGACAACTACAAAACCGCCGGAACGGTAATACCATGCGGTTTGGCCTGCATGACATAAGGCATCACCAATGGTGTCGAGAATATGAGTACCCGTATCACCATAATGGTTGTTCACAGAGTTCGGACCCTCAGTAGACATTAGCGAGATCGCAGAAGCTGTTTCGGGCAAACCATATTGCGTGTGGTAAGCCCCCCACTCTGTCTTTGGATGCTCGGCGATGCAAAAACTAAGTCGCCCGGGGTGACCAATAGTGCCGTGGGACTGCAGCACGCCGCCACCTCGTCCGCAAAAGTAGCGCATCATTTGAGCAAAGCGACCAACCGTGGCGTTTGCGCGGCAATTGGCACCCAGTGCATTGGTTTCGTGTTCAAAGCCAAGCTGCTCAACAACGGGGCCACTGACGATAACCAGCACCGCGGCACCTCCTGTGGTCACTTCTACGCCACTGAGATTGAGTTTGGGGTCCAACAAGCCTTCGGTAAGTGCCCTGAGCAATGGGCCATATTCGGTTTTACATCCGGCCATTACCGCAGTAGCCGCAGCTTTTTCCGCCCTTACAACGATATTCTGATCTGGAATTTCACCCACACTATCGGAACCTTGCCAACCCATAGCCTCGAGCATTGCATCCACAAGACTGCCGTAAGGTGGAATAACGGGAAGACCGTCAGTCCAGCCATTATCCATACAGTTTTCAATGTCTTCGAGCGTTGCGTAGGTCGTCATAGGATCTACTCGAATTGAATGTTTCGAACACGATACGCCCATCCAAAACCTCAAAAGAGTGACGCCTTGGAAGATCGTAGCAGCGAGCTTATTAGGCGAACATCGTACACATGCACTATAAGCTGGGATAGCCGGTGTAATAGCGCCCCCCGCGGCAAGGTTCGTTGAAAAAAGTATTACCTTGAGCTGTTTCAACTATTAGTGGCGGCTTGTGGTGGCCTGGAATTGGAAGGCGCCAACAACAGGAAGCGCACATCACCCATTTGACAACACCCGTTTTTTTATCGAGGGGACATGTGCCCTTTGAGACTTCCTCGCCAAGAATCCAAGCTCTCAAAAAAATAGTGACACCCTTAAGTTGGAATCTAATTCCATTTTTTGCAAATAACCGCTAGCAGAATTTCTGACGGTGGCTACACTCAGGCAGTGGCATTAGCCGCGGCTTGATGACTTTGACAAGATAACTACAATTTAAAAGGGCCAAAAAATTATGCGCTTTCTTTCAGTTCTACTCATTACACTTTTCACAAGCACCCTATTGCAGGCACAAGAAGCTCAAATGCGTTCAGAGTTTGTTTACTGCTCGCTCAATCCAGAAAAAACCATGGCCGACGTTAGGGCACAAAGCCAACGATACGGCGAATTTTCAAAAGCCAAGGGCACCAAGTACGCACAGGCGATCATGACTCCAATGCACAGCGGGGATACCAGCAGCTACGATTATATTCTCTGGGGAACCTGGCCAGATGGCGAAGCGATGTACAACGAATGGGGTTCTTACGCCAATGAATATGCTGATTGGATGGCAGAAAACTCAGAAGGCGAACCCGTGGGACCTGCATCGAATTGCACACGATCTGTTGCCACCATTGACAGCCTCGTAAGTCGCGTCTCAATTCCAGCGGAAGACCGCGATGCAAAGCGTCCGGTTCAATTCTCTCCCTGCTCGCTCAAAGACGGTGTATCTATAGATCAAGTCTATGCCCAAGCTGCGGCCAACAAGGAAATTATGGAAGAAGGCGGCTTCAAAGGTTGGGCCATTAGCTATTTATTTCCCTACATGGGATTTGATGGCGGCTCAGAATTCGACTTCATGCAAGTCAACTATTGGTACTCCTTTGATTCCAGGGCTCACATGGCAGTGAACTGGCTAGACTTTGCCGCGGAGAACCCCTCGATGGAGACCAATATGAATCTGTTAGTGAGTTGTGAAGGATCAAACTCCTTTGTCTATGAGTCGACCTTTAACAACCTGTAAAAAGCTGGCGGGGTGCTCAGACTCAATGAGCATCCCGCACATCAACTCAGAGGAATTACAGTGTCACTGAGATCCCTGGTAATCACCTCACGAATCTGCGCCTGCAGTTCTTGATAAAAGTGACGTGTGGGTGCGTTGCGGCGGTATAGGAAGGCATGCTCTCGGAACAATCTCCCACCCTGCAAAGGTTGGACGCGCAACTCCTCGGGTCTATGGATCTCGCTGCGCACGTAGAGGGCCGGTAAAAATGCAAGACCCATACCCATCACCACCATTTGACGCAGTGTATCTAAGCTCGTGCCCTCATAGTCAGTATTCAAACGCGCACCGGTTCGCTCACAGATGCGCTCAACCTCTCGGCGTAACGTATGGCCCTTCTCAACTGCGAGAATCTCGAGACCGCTGAGATCGCTTTCCGCAACATTACTATGTGGGGCCACGTCCATATCGACCGGGCTTGCCAGATAGAGCGGCTCCCGAAACATGGGCTCTCTAACGATCGTGTCAGGCACTGTGGAAATGGGCCCGATGACTATGTCAAAACGCCCTTCCTCTAAGCCCTTGAGCAACATATCGGGCACCTCTTCCCGAACGTGCAGGCGAAGCCGTTGAAATCGTTGGTGCAGTGTGGGCAGTAAACTGGGCAACAGGTAGGGACCCAGCGTTTGGGGTACACCGAGACGGTAGGTCGAATGACTGTGATTGCCAATGAGGTGCGCGCTTTCAACCATATTGCGCCACTGGGAGAGGAGCGATAGCGCCTCGGGCAAAAGATCTCTTCCCACGGGTGTTAACAATGTGGCGTTTCGGGTGCGTTCAAACAGCACCACGCCTAAGATTTCTTCAAGTGCGCGAAGCTGAACCGTCAGCGTAGGCTGAGTAACTCCGAGTCGTTGCGCCGCCTGGCGCAGTGAGCCAGCATCCGCGACTTCAGCAAAGTATTCTAGCTGCCTCAGGGAAGCCATTTTTCTTACTCCGTCTTCTGTGGGTTGAGAAACGCGAACGCCATAAGACTGCTATGAAGCACCAGCATTGCCCAATCGTTATGTAAAAACGCTCTTGGTATCCCTCTGAATCGAAGGCCTTTCTCTGGCCTTGATTAGAAAGTACCGGCTTTTAAACGTCAGACGTCTTGCTGTGACTCAATAGAAAATTACCTTGGCGATGGCTATAACCAACATATAGTAAAAATCTATCACTAAATAGTAAAACCTTTCATATACCATTGCACGTACATTACGCACCTCAAACGAATACGGTATTTGTAATGCGCGCTGCATACACCTTTGACTTCAAACACCTCCGAGGCGATATCTATGGTGGCCTTACTGCAGGAGTTGTAGCAATTCCGCTGGCCCTAGCCTTTGGCGTGGCATCGGGGCTTGGCCCCATGGCGGGTATGTATGGCGCCATTATCGTCGGATTCTTTGCGGCTTGGCTGGGCGGTACACCCACGAATGTGTCTGGCCCAACAGGTCCCATGGTCGTTGTGCTTGCAGGCTTATTTGCCAGTCTTTCAGGCGATGTTGGCTTGATTCTGACCGCCGTCGTGTTGGCTGGAGTTTTTCAGATCATCTTCGGGATCATCAAGCTGGGGGATTTCATTCGGCTGGTGCCCTACCCCGTGGTTTCTGGATTTATGAGTGGAATCGGGGTCATCATTATTATTTTGCAGCTCGATGCCACTCTTGGCCATATGGCGCCCGCAGGCACCATTCCTGCTCTGCAGTACCTCCCAACAGCGCTTACCGATATCAACATGTCAGCACTAGCGGTGGCCGCGGTGACACTATTGGTGGTTTATGGTTGGCCAACGGCTTGGGGAAAGTATTTGCCCGCCGCCCTAGCGGCTCTCGCGGCCGGAACGCTGGTTTCGCTATTTTTAGGAGAGTTACCCGTATTAGGTGAAATTCCCAGTGGGCTGCCCAGTTTCCATATGCCGAGTTTCAGTCAAGGCGCCATGATGCTGGTCATCGAAGCCGCATTTATCCTTGCCGTTTTGGGCGCCATCGATAGCTTGCTGACCTCACTAGTCGCTGACAACATGACCAGAACCCGGCACGACTCCAATCAAGAATTGATCGGTCAAGGCATCGGCAACGCCGTAGCAGGCTTATTTGGCGGCATCGCCGGCGCCGGCGCGACCATGCGAACTGTGGTCAATATTCGTTCCGGGGGTCATACAAAAATATCCGGCATGATTCACTCGGTCGTTCTCGCCGCCGTAGTCTTGGGCCTAGGGCCCATCGCAGCCTATATTCCCCACGCTGCCCTTGCTGGAGTCCTCATTAAAGTGGGGCTCGACATCATTGATTTCAGCTACCTGCGCAATGCCCATCGCGGACCACGATGGGATTTAGCGCTTATGGCACTGGTACTGGGCTTAACTGTGCTGGTCGACTTGATCACTGCCGTTGGAGCAGGTGTTGTTCTGGCAGCATTGGCTTATGTGAGACAGGTAGCAAAATCGCAGCTTGATGACCTTCTGTCGCGCCCCCTTACCGCGACCAGCGACGAGGAACGGGATCTGATCGATACGCTGAAAGATCGAGTGACGGTATTTGAATTTGGAGGGCCCTTAAGCTTCGGAGCTGCCGCCGATGTAGGCCATCATGTACGCGAGCGGTACCGAGATGGTATGCACGCCATCGTTCTGGATTTTTGTCGAGTCCCCTTTATTGACGTTTCGGCGGTGCGCGCGGTTGAGACCATCGCTTGCGATGCGGAACGTGCCGGAAAACAGATATATATTACAGGCATGAGCGATGAGATCGCCGACACGATGACCGGCTTAGGGGCTGACTGCTGCCTCGATCTGAATGCCGCAAGGTATAACGATCGGGTTGAATTACTGCGTAATTTACGCGACGAGTATGCTGGCAAGCTCAACAACCGCCCGGGCAAGTAACACCCAAAAGCCACCTTTAAAAACTAGACATCGACTCAATGAGACTCGGTGGTATCGCAACCCAAAATTGAACTAGGAGAGTGAAGTAATGACCAAGCAAGACATCGTGCAGTTATTTACCAATTGGAACGCAGCGCTGCAAACCGGCGATCCGGATCAGGTAACCGCGCTTTATGCCACTGATGCCATCCTGCTACCTACCGTTTCAAATCAGGTGCGCCACAATCATGCTGAAATCAGAGATTACTTTGTTAATTTTCTCAGCAAGCAACCCAAAGGCGTCATTGATGAAGCTAACACTCGGCACCTGGCAGAAGATTTAGTCAGCAATGCCGGCGTGTACACCTTCACGTTTGGAGACGGCAATTCGGTCACCGCGCGCTTTAGTTATCTTTACCAGCAGATCGATGGTGACTGGAAAATACTGGAGCACCACAGTTCGGCTATGCCAGAGGGCTGATGGTCGAAAGCAGCGCCTATGCCAAGATTATTCGAGTTTGGCGCTCAAAAAAAACCCCGCACATCCGCGGGGTTTTTTTTATCCTAAGCCAGCTAGCTCACCGAGCGCCATGCAACTCATCAATGAGATTTTGTGCCGCCTCTCGGACCACGTTTGTATTTGATCCTAAAAGGGTAACGTGCCCGACTTTACGACCTTTTCTAAGCCCTTTACCGTAAGTCTGAATAAGACTGCGCACGCCGGCCTCGGGTAATGTTGTCGGAAATTTATCATCAAGAAGATTGACCATTGCCGCAGCACCCGAAAAAGACACCTCGCGAACCGTGCCACCTAATGTGCAAACGACATGCTGAGTAAACTGATCGGCACCCACTGCGCCAATAGTCCAATGCCCTGTATTGTGCACGCGAGGAGCAATCTCATTAACTATTAGACGACCCTCAGTCACAAAGAACTCAATCGCCAACACTCCCACGTAATCCATTGCGTTCACAAGCGAGTGTGCATGTCGTGTTGCTTCATCAGTCATCGCATCAGTAACGTTAGCAGGCACCAAGCTACCAATAAGAATGCCATCACGCATGACGTTTTCCGTCATGGGATAGGTCATTATCGCTCCACCGTTATCTCTAGCCACAACAATCGCTAACTCACGCTCAATAGCAATCTCGGCCTCAGCAATCACCGGAAAACCATCGTCGGGAATTTTTCCACTGTCTTCAGCAGAGGTTATACGCCACTGCCCGCCACCGTCATAACCACCCAAGGTTCGCTTGCAGCGGAGAGAACCCTCTGGGGCGGCAGCCATACTCTCAAGCAGTGCTTCTCTGTTGGCTGCACAGAACCAGGGCGAGGTTGGAATCTCCAAAGCGTCGAGCATGGCTTTTTGAGTGTCACGTTCACGCAGAACCACTAATGCCTCACAGCGCGGCGCTAAACCCACAGTGTCGCGTACTCGCTGCAAGATCACATCATCAATGCTTTCGCGCTCAACGGTTACAACGTCACAAGCTTTCAAAAACGCTTCCAAGTCTGAAGCTTCAAAAATTGGGCCTAGGCCCGCTACGACAGGGATTTCGTCAAGGCACAAAAACGCGACTGACGCGCCCTGCCGATTAGCCGCCTCTCCCAGCATTTGACTCAGCTGGCCGCAACCAATGATCCCTAGGCGAGTTTTCAATCGGTAACGCTCTCTGGAACAGAGGCTGTTTGCTCTTCTCGAAAACGATCGAGGGCTGCAGCAATCGTTGAATCGTTGTTGGCCAACATGGCTGCAGCAAACAGCGCTGCATTGGCGGCGCCGGGCTGCCCTATGGCAAAAGTAGCCACTGGCACACCTTTAGGCATCTGAGCGATGGAAAGCATGGCATCAGCGCCATTGAGTACCGTGGCAGCGACCGGCACGCCAAGAACTGGCACCGGAGTCATTGCGGCACACATACCGGGTAAGTGAGCTGCCCCCCCCGCGCCGGCAATAATCGCTTTTAAGCCCCGACCTCTCGCTTCGCGCGCATAGGCATAAAGTCGATCTGGAGTTCTGTGGGCTGAGACGACTTTGCACTCATAGCGAATACCAAGAGCGTCGAGCATATTGGCCGCCGCTTCCATCACACTCCAATCTGAGCGCGATCCCATAATGATACCGACCGAAATATCCATGACGCTTGTCCTCGCCCCCTGTCCTTAAATCTCAGGGCAGCTCTGCAATGAAAAGCGCCGCAGTATACCTCAAGTGTTAGGACGCTTCACCTCACCTATTCATCAAAATTGGCGCTCTCAACAGTGCGGATTCTCTTTACCGACATTCGAACTAAGTACCCCAATTTAGTTCTGGCAACCGAGGTGGCTGCTGCGTCTGGATGGCTGGCCGTCGAAAGGAAAATGCTGTGCTGGAGTCTGCTCCCCGTTATAGCGATACTAGGACAAGCACCGCACGATGGAGTGTGTCAGCAACACTGTAAACACGCGACTCTTAAAAGACTGGAGCAAGCCCATGGGCGCACTGGATGGACTTAAAGTTCTCGACTTGACCTCTATGGTTTCTGGCCCAGTTGCCGCCATGATGCTCGCAGATCAAGGCGCACGAGTCATCAAAGTAGAGCCCACTAGCGGCGAACAGATGCGGCACATTGGCTCCAAGCACAATGACATTACACCGGCTTTTTTCTCCTGCAATCGTGGCAAAGAATCCATTGCCCTCGATCTAAAGTCGGATGCGGGCAAAGACATTTTGCTGAAGCTGGCAAAAGACGCCGATGTCTTTATTCAAAATTTTCGCCCGGGTGCTATCGATCGTATGGGCTTTGGCGAAGAGGTGCTGCGCAGGGCTAATGAGCGATTAATTTACGTCTCAATTAGCGGTTTTGGCGATCAGGGACCCTATGCGGATAAACGGGTTTACGATCCCATCATCCAAGCGCTATCTGGCGCCACAGACATACAAGCCGATCGTGTGACGGGCAAACCCAACATGTTTCGCATTATTTTAGCCGACAAGGTCACTGCACTGACAGCAGCGCAAGCCATTAGCTCCGCCCTGTACGCACGGGAAAAAAGCGGGCGCGGACAGCACATCCGTCTCTCCATGCTAGACACCATGTTGTCATTTTTTTGGCCCGAAGGTATGGGCGGACTCACCTATGCTGAGCGTGAGTTTGATCCAAAGCAGGCGGGCGGAGCAATGGATCTAATCTATGAGACCCAAGATCGCTGTATCACGGCCGGTGTTATATCGGACAAAGAATGGTTAGGCATGTGTCGGGCACTCGGCCGTGAAGATTGGATAGAAGATGAGCGTTTTCTTACCGCTTCTGCACGATTTAAAAATGCAGGGGAACGCAAAGCGCTGACCGCCGCGGAAATTTACAAATGGCCTAGCGCTGATATTTTGCAACGATTTGAAGATGAAGGCGTGCCCTGTGCCCCGCTATTGGATCGAACCGAACTGCTAGACCATGAGCAAATCAACGCAAACGATTCTATTAGTCGTATTGATTACCCGGGCTTTGGTGAAGTTCGACAAGCGCGTCCTGCCGCACAATTCAGCGATACACCCAGTAGCATCGCAGGCCCAGGCCCAAAGCTGGGTCAGCATGGGGTCAGCCTGTTAACCGAGTTGGGCTTTGACGTCGAGGAGATCGAGACGCTAATACGCAACAAAACGTTGAACGTGGAGTAAATGAAAGAAACACCAGAGGACGCTATTTTGAAGAAAGTATGTTTAATCATTGGGGCTGGCGCAGGTATAGGTGGCAGTGTCGGCAACCGGTTTGCTCGAGAGGGTTACCACGCTGCTCTGTGCCGACGTAGCGATGCGAGTGGACTGCAAGCCCTTGTTGATGGCATTCAATCCGAGGGCGGGTCCGCCTCTGGGCATTTACTCAACGCGGTGGAAGACGATGCCTTGGAAAATCTAATCGCTTCTGTTGAAGAAATAGGGCCCATACATACCGTCTTATTTAATCTTGGCGCACAGATTGGCAATAGATCGCTGGAAGCCACAACACTCAAGAACTTTGAACTCGGCTGGAGAATGGCGTGCCTCGCCCTATTTCGAGTGGCCAAAGCTGTTATTCCCGCCATGGAGTCTCGCGGCGGTGGCACACTACTGGTGACATCTGCCACGGCGGCGGTACGAGGTAACGCTGGCCAGCATTCACATGCCGCGGCAATGGGCGGGCGACGAATGCTCTGCCAAACGTTAAATGCCGAATACGCATCACGGGGAATCCACGTCGCTCATGTCATTATTGACGGGGCGGTAGATGCGCCTGACACCCTAGGGAAAATGCTGGGAGAAGAACAATTCGCCGCGCTGAGGCAGGCCCGTGGCGGTGATAAAGACGGCCTACTTCTACCAGAAGAAATAGCGGAGACCTATTTTCATCTCGCGCATCAACATCGGTCGGCTTGGACTCATGAAGCAGACCTCCGGGCGCACTCTGACCTCGCCTGGTGGAACCATGAGAGTGGATAACTTCTGATACCCTAACCTAAAAATCCAGACAGTTCGCATCAGTTCGTTGGCATTTACACGCCTATAAAAATAAGGAGGGCCCTATGCCATTAACCGTTACTGCCAGTCAGGCATCTTGTGGTGCATCAATTACGGGCGTCGATTTAACTCAAAACCTTTCCGAGGACTCGATCGCCGAAATACGCAGTCACTGGCTGCAGCACAAAGTTGTAGCCTTCCCGAATCAACGTCTAAGTCCCGAGGATCTAGAGCGGGTGAGTCAGTACTTTGGTGAAATTGGTGAGGATCCATTTTTTGGCCATATCGATGGCTACCCCAACATTTGCGCGATTCAACGCAAGGCCGATGAAACAACCTCAATTTTTGCAGAGACCTTTCACAGCGATTGGAGTTTCATGCCGATACCCCCAGCGGCAACTATGCTCCTCAGTATTACTATTCCTCCTCACGGCGGCGACACGCTATTTGCAGATCAAGTAAAAGCCTTTGACGAAATGCCTGATTCACTAAGAGAACGCGTGGAAAATCTCACGGCTATCCACTCAGCCGCCTTGGGCTATGCCCCGGACGGCGCCTACGGCGACCAAGACCAAAGCAACGGGCGCAGTATGACCATAAAGCCCAGCGAGAGCGCCCGAGAAACCTGCAACCACCCATTGGTCAGAACCCATCGCGAAACCGGAAAAAAGGCGCTGTTTTCATCGGCAGCCTACATTCAAAGCTTTTCCGATATGAATCTTGAGACAGCACAAGCGTTGCTCATGGAGCTTTACCAATACCAAACTCAAGAGCAGTTTCTTTATCGACACCAATGGCAGCCTAATATGCTCGTCATGTGGGACAACCGATCGCTGCTGCACGCCGCAACCGGAGGCTACGACGGCTACGATCGCCTACTGCACCGCATTACCATTGCGGACAGCGCTTGGTAGTCACCCTGCCTTTTTAGACAGTGACAAGCCCACCTCGACAACATGATTTTTTAAACACGGGCTGACTGTTAGTCTGGTTAACCCAGTCTCCCCAATAACAAGCGGAAAGCTCATGCCTATTGATCCACTGCAAATTTTGGTTTTCATTACGATTACCGCTTTAATTGCTGGCTTAACCTGGCGCCGCTGTTTGCAAGACACCGCTCATCTCAATCCAACAACATCTACTCGAGACGACGTCTTTCTTGCAGGTCGTGGCCTCAGCTGGATCGTCGTCGCCGGATCTATCACCCTTACCAATCTCAGTACCGATCAGCTAGTTGGGATGAACGGCAATCAAATGGCGTTGCTCGCGTGGTGGGAATTATCAGCCGTTGTCGGTCTGATTATTCTCGCTAAAGTCATCCTGCCGGTTTACTACCGCTATCAATGCACCACCACTACTGAGCTTTTGGAGAAGCGCTACGACGACTACCGTATTCGAGCACTTATTGGGCTACTGTTTTTACTCGGGAATTTATTCATTTTTATTCCCGCCATGCTGTATAGCGGCGCGCTTTTTATGCAAACGCTATTCAACGTTGAGCTTCCCATTATTGTCATTGCCACCGCCTTTGCGGTTGTTGGGGCCGCTTACGCGGTGTTGGGCGGCCTGCGCGCGGTCGCAATTTCCGACGCTTACAGTGGCGTGCTGTTGCTATCGCTAGGAATGGTTGTGGTTTTTTTAGCCCTGGCAGCCATCGACTTTGATTTTTCTGGTATCCCCACCGAACGGTTAACCCTGATCGGCAGCAATGACTCGCCTATTCCATGGCATACCTTGTTAACGGGCATGTTATTCATACAAATTTTCTATTGGGGCACCAACCAAACCATTACCCAGCGGGCCATGGCATCGCCTACCGCTGAGGAGGGCCAGAAAGGCGTTATCGCCGCTGCGGCCATACGCTTGCTAATCATCCCCCCCATGGTCGTCATACCCGGCATCGTTTCTTTCAAGCTCTATGGCGATATTGGAGATGCCGCTTTTGGCAAGATTGTGGGAGAGGTACTGCCGCTTTGGCTATCAGGCGCCTTCGCAGCCGCCATCGCCGCCGCCGTACTGACCAGCGTAAACAGTGTTTTAAACTCATCCACCGCGTTGTACGTTTGCGACATTCACGAGCGCTACATTGCACCAGAACCCAACCTCCGGCGACTCAATCTGATCATCACCGTTAGCTTTGTATTGATAGGCCTAGCCATGGTGCCGATTTATGCCCAAGCCGAAAGCATCATTAATTTAGTTCAGGAGCTGTACGGTTTACTCAGCATGCCGATTCTTTCCGCCTTTATTGTAGGCCTGTTATTTCGTGGGGTTTCTGCGGGGGCCGCCATTATTGCCGTGGTGTTGGGGGTCTTACTGTACGGATTTTTCTCCTTTGTTTGGGCGCCTTTCCACTACATTCATATGATGTTTATCACTGTTATTTTTTGCGTATTTTCCGCACTGCTGGTCAGTCGTTTTGTGTTTGGTGCCACACCTCAATGGGCCCCAGCCATTCTTTTTGATCCCTCAAGCGACGGGACAACCCCTCAGACTTAATCGATTGCGCGGCGGGGTTAAAGCGACCCCCATATCGCGTAGAACAGTTAAAAAAATGCAACGTTCTAAGCCTTGCTCAGATAGTAAATGAGTACGCTCTCGGGCTTACGAATGGGTAGCGCAATACCTAACTGCATGAGCACATCACCCGACAGCTTTTGCTCTTGCAGAGATGCCACATGGTCATTTAAAAACTCGCTATCAATGGGCGGCCAGATGCATTGCACTCGATAGTGTGCGCTTTTATCCAACCCCTGAAAGCGGTACCGCACAGGAAATGGTCGAAGCGCACTCATCAGCTGAGCATGTCCAAAAAGCCCCTCCTCTTGCGCCGTAGACACCACCCCCCAGCCCATTTCCTCTTTCGGTCTATCGAGGCGTTGTGGCTGACCGCTGTGCAAGAGCTGTCGGTGATTTTTGTAAAGCTCAATCAGTAACATCATAGTCGCTCGATCATGGTCACTCAGCGTTGTGATATCCATCTCAATACCCAAGTGCCCCCAAAATGCGACCCCGGCCCGAAAGGTCAGGTCGTGTTGTCGCCCGGTGAGATGGCAGGTCTCGGGGCCAATATGGCAGCCCATTAACTCGGGCGGGTAAAACAAGGAAAAACCCCTCTGAACACTGAGCCGATCAAGGGCATCGTTGGTATCGGAGGGCCAAAATCGACTGACATAATTTAAAACACCGCAGTCCACACGCCCCCCGCCCGACGCACACCCCTCTATTTCTACCTCGGGAAAGGCAGTCTTCACGCGGTTCAATAATCGATAGAGAGCTCGAGTCTGACCACTCACCGCAGGATGACCCAGCGCGTTCCCCGCTTGATGAATATCGCGATTCATATCCCATTTAAGATAGCGAATAGGGTGTTGACTGAGGAGCGTGGAGAGGGAATCGAAAATATAAGCCTCCACCTCGGGACGGGCGAGGTCCAAAACTAGTTGATGTCGAGCCAACAGTTGCGGTGCAGACTCATGACTTAAAATCCAATCGGGATGGCTACGATAAAGATCACTGTCTGGGCTCACCATTTCAGGCTCAACCCATAAACCAAACTCCATCTCATTGCGGCTGCAGGCCTCAACCAGCGGAGTCAAACCCCGGGGTAGTTTTTTAGTGTCTGCCCACCAATCTCCTAAGGAACTTTTATCATCGTTGCGCCCACAGAACCAACCGTCATCGAGTACAAACCGCTCTACACCCAACTGTGCTGCTTGATCAATCAAACCCAGTAGCTTTGATTCGTTGACATCAAAATAGTGACCTTCCCACGTATTGATCTGAACCAGACGTGGTTTTTGTTGCAGCTTAGCAACGGTGGGGAACTGCGCTCGGATAAGGCGATGCCAACAACGTGAGAGACCCGTCAATCCTCCAGCTGAAAAGCAGCACCAGACAACAGGCGCGCTATAAGCAGTGCCCGGACTCAGCACGATTTCCTCTGGCGCTAATAACTCGCCCAGCTGTAAATAACGGCGACCATCCACTAGCTGCTCGACTCGCAGACAATGATTGCCACTCCAAGCTAAATGACAGGAAAAGGTATGGCCATGGGTTGCTGAGAGTCTTTCTTCGTGCACGACAACACTTGCTGAACCCGAGTGTGAAGTGCGCCCTGTCCGATTCTCTCTGGAATACGCAACTTGCTGTAAAGACTGAGTCCTAGATTGAAATTCAAGGCCCCAGCGTCCGCTGAAATCTGTGAAATCAGAAAAATGATCGGGAATGGGCAAGGTTAGATTGCATTCGTCCAAACTCAACATTTCAGAGCTGCTGTCATTAACGACTGACACCGCAATAGAAAGTGCGTCACCAGCGGTGGGGAGCGCTAATTCGTAAAGCACACTGACCTGGGTTGCCGCGCAGGTCGCTGTCAGCACAAGGCCATCACACTGAGACTGAGTGACCCGTTGTAATACGCAGTGCAGCTGCCAACCTTGCAGCCCCCTACGAACGGCGATACCCGGATGACCGAGCCACCCTGAGGTGATGTCTGGCAACAAGGCAATAGAAGGCTCCGCTGGTACCGAAGCGGGCGCCTCATGGCGATCAAGCAACGCTAAATTAGCGACATCAAAGTGTTCTAACCGCGGGCCTACATAGAAAATAACAGGTAAACGTTGGCGGCAATCTACCAACACCGATGTGTCACTGTTGTTTAATTGGTAAAACGGTTGGAATTCGGAGTTTTCCATTCCCACGGCACTAGACTCTACTCTAAAATCTTATGACAAAATCGTCGCGTCAATTCACAGCGTGAAGCATACCGTGACACCCTGCATCAGATACACTCCCAGACGAGGACTCATGGCATTGCACTTGGAATGCAATGACACGTTGTCATCGACATCACCCGGAGAAGTTTTGAGTCAGACAAAGAGCTACCGTCGTAAAAATGCATTAACTGGCGACTGGGTGCTAGTTAGCCCTCAGCGCGGCAATCGGCCTTGGTCCGGGGAAGCAGCCGAACCTGATTTAGAGGAAAGGCTGACGTTTGATCCCAATTGCCCCCTCTGCCCGGGAACCAAGCGCGCGAATAATACGTTTAATGCTGATTACCGCGGGCCCCATGTGTTCAGCAACGATTTCTCTGCACTGACGGGCCCTGAGTCACATGAAGAACGGGAACAGGCAAAGGCAACAGGTGAAGTAAACGACGCTAGCCCCGTGTTCATAAGGGAAGAAGCCGCAGAGGGCGAGTGCCGCGTAATTTGCTTTGATCACCGCCACGATAGAACTTTGGCAGACTTCAGCCAAAGCGAATTATTTCGCGTCCTCGAGGTAATACAGCAGTCCTACCGCGAACTTTCAGAAAAGTATCGCTGCGTTACTCTGTTCGAAAATAAGGGGGCGCTAATGGGTTGCTCCCAACCTCATCCCCACGGCCAGATTTGGGCCCATGCCCATCTTTCTTCAACCATCGCCACCGAGGATCAAAGCCAATTAGACTATTTTCAAGAAAACGGTTCGGCTCTGCTCGCAGATTATCAACAGTGGGAGTCGCGGCTCAATGAACGCGTCGTCTTCGAAAACTCCGACTGGCTAATTGTTGTTCCATATTGGGCAGCGTGGCCTTTTGAAACTTTACTCCTTACTAAAGGAAATCAAACCGACTTTGGTGAGCTCACGCCGGACAATATGGAGACACTTGCCGAGGCGTTGGCCGTTCTAAATCGCACCTACGATGCCCTCTTCGAATGCTCATTCCCCTATTCTATGGGCTGGCATAACGCACCCTCTGACCAGCCAAATAAACACTGGCGGCTGCACGCACATTTCTTCCCTCCGCTGTTGCGGTCTGCAAACATTAAGAAACACATGGTGGGTTATGAAATGCTGGGCGAGCCTCAGAGAGATTTAACCGTTGAGTCGGCTGCCCATAAACTGCGGCAACTGGCAGAGCCGATTAAGCAGCAGCTGATGAAATGCCCATGAGCGTCACCTTATTTAAACAACACTTTGGCGTGTCACCCCAGGGCACGGCCTCGGCACCCGGGCGGGTTAATTTGATCGGCGAGTTCACCGATTACAACGACGGCTGGGTCTTACCCTGTGCTTTGCAGTTTCGTTGCCACGTTGCGTGGCGGCGCCGAGAAGACAACACAATTACCGCAGTTTCTCGAGAGTATCCCGACCAAATTGATAACTTCCAAGCTTGCGATGACTACCAGCCCAGCAACCTACCTTGGGCTAATTACATTAGGGCTATTGTGGCGGCCCTACAAAGTGAAGGCTATGTGACCAAGGGCATTGACCTGGCCCTATGGAGCGACGTTCCTCAGGGACGTGGGCTCTCTTCTTCGGCGGCACTCGAAATCGCCCTGCTGGGCGCCCTCAACAGCGCTTTCGATTGGAATATTGACGGTGCAAAAATTGCCAAGCTCGGCCAGCTTTCCGAGAATGCTTATATTGGCTGCCAGTGCGGCATTATGGATCAGCTGATATCGACCAAGGCTCAGCCAGGCGCAGCGTTACTCCTTGACTGCCAGTCTTTGGAAGCAAGCTCTGTGACAATCCCCGGGCAGTGGTCAATTGTTATCCTAGATTCAAACTACCCACGCAAACTTGTTGATAGCGAATACAATGCTCGGAGAGCTGACTGCGAAGCGGCCTGTGTGGCAATGGCCATACCGTCACTGAGAGCTGCTAATACTGAACAACTCGCTGCTTGTCGAGACAAGCTGACGACTCAACAATACCTTCGTGCCGCCCATGTCCTAGGAGAAAACCAACGGGTCAAGACAACCGCCGCAGCGCTGCAGCAAGCCGACTTAGCGGCAGTCGCTGAGCAGCTAGCACAGGGACATAACTCTCTCGCTAACCGCTATGAAGTTACCGTACCCGCGACCGACACTCTAGTGGCCATTGCCAAAGCTGAATTAGGCAATCGGGTCGCCGCACGCCAAACCGGAGGAGGATTTGGCGGCGCAGTAGTATGCCTTTGCCACCGCGATGACGTACCCCAACTTCTGAGTGCAGTTGAACGTAACTACACCCAAAAAACAGGTCTTAAGGCAACCACTTTTGTCTGCGAAGCAGGCGCTGGGCTGGAGGTTAATAACAATGGCTGAGCAACATTTTGTCGGCGGCTTTTCCGAGTTAGCACTGGGGGTTTGCTATTACCCCGAGCACTGGCCCGAGCAAGACTGGGCCGATGACGCTGCGCAAATGCGTGCCTTGGGGTTACGCTGTGTACGAATTGGCGAATTTGCCTGGTCGAGACTTGAACCACAGCGTGATCAATTTGACTTCGGCTGGTTGGATCGCGCCATTGCAACCCTCGCAGCCGAAAATTTAAAAGTGGTGCTCTGCACCCCAACGGCGACCCCGCCAAAATGGCTCATCGATGAGTACCCAGAAATACTCCCCAAGGACCCCATCAGTGGTCGCGAACGCGGCTTTGGATCTCGGCGCCACTATGACTTCTCCAGTGCCAAGTATCGCGACGAGGCCGTGCGAATTTCCACCATTTTAGCGAAACGCTATGGCGACGATAGCCGAGTTATTGGTTGGCAAACCGATAACGAACTGTGCTGCCACGACACCGCCCACAGTTGGTCTGACAGTGCACGACAGTCCTTTCAAGGCTGGTGCCAAGAACGTTATGGAACCATCGCCCATTTGAATACGGCCTGGGGCAATGTGTTCTGGTCAATGGAATACCCAAGCTTTAGCGCTATTGAACTGCCCTTCGGGACTGTGACCGAAACCAATCCAGCCCATCAAATCGCCTATCGGCGCTTTGCCTCAGATCAAATTTTACGTTTCCACGATGCCTGTTGTAGCGCCATTAGAGACCATGCCAGTAATCAGTGGATAACCCACAACTTCATTCCTATGAAGGATACTCAAACTGACTGCTTCTCGCTGGCAGCGCCGCTTGATTTTGTCAGCTATGACAGCTATCCCCTAGGACGGAGTGAGTTTTTACTGGGTCGTGATGAACCCGAGTTGGCGCGACGTTATATGCGCACCGGTCACCCTGACTATACCGCCTACTACCTTGATCAATGCCGAGGTCTCAAAGATCGTGGCTTCTGGATTATGGAGCAGCAACCTGGTCCGGTGAATTGGGCGCCATCAAATCCCCGACCAGCACCTGGCATGGTCACGCTTTGGACCCTTGAAGCTATCGCCCATGGCGCCGATGTCGTGTCGTATTTCCGCTGGCGCCAGGCGCAATTTGCTCAGGAGCAAATGCATGCCGGGCTCCTGCGACCCGATCGGTCTCGCAGCGATGCCTGGCAGGAAATCGAGACCGTCGTCGCAGCACTTAAGACACTTGAAAACGCCTCGCTGCCGCAGCCACGGGCTCACGTAGCGCTAGTCACTGATGTCAGTGCACAGTGGGTCTCTGACATTGAACAGCAGGGCCGAGAAGTTGAAGCCCACAGAGTGACGTTTCAGTTTTATCGAGCTTTGCGTCAGCTAAATGTCACCGTCGATATTGTGAGTCCGTCAGCTGATCTATCGCAATATGCATTGGTCGTTGTAGCCTCTATGCCCATAGTTTCAGACACATTGCTTGAGGCTTGTGAGCAATCCGACGCGACTTTACTGTTTGGACCGCGTTGCGGCGCCAAAACTGATGAGTTTCAGATTCCTACCAATCGCGCGCCCGGTGTGCTCCAGTCATGGTTAGATTTACAGGTTAATTCGGTCGAAACCCTGCGACCCGATGTGGTGGAACCCTTTGAATATAAGGGCAAGGTATTTCAAAGTCGTTTGTGGTGTGAGGACCTTGCCGTCACAAATGCCACAATAGAAGCCTTTTATCAGGACAAGCGGCCCGCTTTGGTTCGCAAGGGGCGATGCCTGTATCTGGCCACCCTTACTGACGATGCCTTCCTGCGCCAGTTGCTTGGGGATCTGCTGACAGAGCGTGAGATAGTGATTCAGGAATTACCCGAAGACGTGCGCATGATGACCCGAGGTTCAGTCACGTTTGCTTTTAACTACGGTAAAGAAGCTCACACCTTAGACGCCCCACCTAGCGCCCAAGTCCTAGCGGGCAGTGCCAAGCTGCCGCCCCGAGGATTCTGTATTTGGCGGTCTGAATAAGCATCGCCAAAGCGGCGTCACTGGCAACAAGCAACCCTATTCCGAAGAAACACGCTATCAGCGCGCCTGCAAATTCTGGCGCTCTTGCTCCCACAGCCACGCGGATTCAACAATCTCACCTAGGCTTCGAGTCGCTCGCCAATCGAGTATCTGCCCGGCCCGACTGGCATCTGCCACGAGTCGCGCTGGATCGCCCCGCCTGCGAGGCCCTATTTCATGGGTTATTGGCCGTCCGACTGTTGTTTCGCAGGCCTCAAGAATCTCACGCACCGAGTACCCCGCCTCACTGCCAAGGTTGAGCGTATGGAAACCCCCTTCGCGGTGTAGCATTGTCATCGCCTTGAGGTGGGCTTGAGCCAGATCAAGAACGTGAATGTAATCGCGAATGCACGTGCCATCAGGCGTGTCGTAGTCGTCGCCAAAAATAGTCAGTGCGCGGTCTTCTCCCGCGGCCTTGCGCAAAATGTTCGGAATAAGATGTGTTTCAGGCTCATGCCACTCGCCTCTATGGGCGTCGGGGGCAGCCCCTGCAGCATTAAAGTAGCGCAAACACACCGCCTGCATTGCCCCCTGCTTGTGAACCGCAGACAGCATCTGCTCCATGGCTAGCTTAGTCTCGCCATAAACATTGACGGGGTTTAACGGGTGTTCTTCAGCTATCACGCGCGCTTGGGGGCTTCCGTAAACAGCTGCCGTTGAGGAAAAAACACAATGACCCCAGCCACTCTCAAGCGCAACCTCCAGCAGGTTGGCGGTGCCACTGACGTTGTTTTGATAGTACAACAGAGGTTTCTGGCCAGACTCTCCCACCAGAGATTTAGCAGCAAAATGAAAGACCCCATCAAAATGCCGATGCAACAGCGCGCTGCGCAAAGCCGCCAAATCTCGAATATCGACTTCGATCACTTCATGACCCTCGGTCGCCCAGCGGTGCCCCGTGGAAAAGTCATCGAGCACCGTCACCCGATGCTCGGCCTCTACGAGGGCAAGTACTAGGTGCGAACCGATATACCCTGCGCCGCCTGTTACCAAATAGTGCAAAGACACCCTCCACTAAATTTTTTGCCGCATGACTCACGCGGCCTGAGGCATTATGCGCAATTCGCCGAACAATGTATGGTCAGCAGCCAATTTTGACTGCGCAGATGCGAAAAAAATACCGACAGCGTTCTGGTCTGATCAGGATATTTACCAGCAAGTGGGCGCAGCAAATCTTATCGCGTTACGCTAAGACTGAAAATCATAACGCCTGTCGAAAAAACGTTACGGAGGGGGCTCTGCAACCCGCCCATCAGTGCTCTCAATTTTTTCTTGGGGAAACCCATGCCTCTATTGCGCTCAAACTATATATTCAACAGACCACAACCCGCAGCGTCTTGTTTTGCTGCCCTTGCATCGCGAGTGTTGCTACCGACACGGGTTTTACAGAGATCGCTTTCAGAGACACACCTTTTGCCAATACACTCTACGTCACACGACCCAAAAGCGGCAGAGGTTTAGAGCGTACCAATCATGCTGATTTATACTCATCAAAGTTGCATCGAACATGAGGTTCCCCCAGGTCATCCCGAGCGGCCCGATAGGCTAGTGCACCTTTTGAAATATTTGGAAGACACAGGAGTTAGCAATGACTTCCCGCTAATTTCTGCGCCAAAGATTAGCAGCGCCCAAGTCGACATTGCTCACGACCTTCATTACTTTTCATCGCTTGAAGAAAAAAGACCTCATGAAGGTCTAGAGGCCTTAGATCCCGACACATGGATGAGTTCCCGCAGCCTAGCAGCCGCTGAACATGCCGCAGGAGCGGTATGGCAGGGCGTCAACGACGTCATCTCCGGTAGAGACCAACGAGTGTTTTGTGCGGTCCGTCCGCCCGGACATCATGCCGAGCACAATAGCCCCATGGGGTTTTGTCTACTGAACAGCGTTGCGATTGCAGCCATAAACGCCTTAAAAATTAGCGGCATTCGCAAAGTCGCGATTCTCGACTTCGATGTGCATCACGGTAATGGCACCGTCGACCTGTGTAAGGACAACCCCAATATTTTGGTGTGCTCTAGCTTTCAGCACCCCTTTTATCCCGGTCGATTTCACGAGGTCGATAGGCCTAATATTGTGAATACACCGCTGCCATCAGGAACAGCCGGAAATGCCTTTCGCCAAGCCATCGCCCGTGATTGGTGGCCTGCCATCCATGACCATCAGCCCGATTTAATTCTGCTGTCAGCAGGGTTTGACGGTCATCAAGCCGATCCCCTAGCGCAGTTACAACTCCTGGAAGATGACTATTTCTGGATAACCCAAGAAATCGTTGCCTTGGCAAAGCAGTATGCTAAGGGACGAATCGTTTCAGCCTTGGAGGGCGGCTACGACCTGCAGGCACTGGGCACTTCGGTCGTGGCGCACCTTGAGGCTCTAAAGGCATGATCGCCAAAACCTCAACCCGTTCAATCGAGAAACATTCGGAGCGCTTTTTTGTTTTCAAAACTGTGCCCTCTTCTGCGGCTTTGAGTAAAGGCCTCCAGACAATTACAGCCGCTCGTCCCAAAAACACCTCAAGCCCTTGACCCTAAGCACAGCATGAATTACCTAGCCCACCTGCTCCTCGCCGATAAAACTTCAAACAGCTTGCTGGGCAGTCTTATGGGAGACTTTGTCAAAGGCCCCGTTGACGAGGCGATACCCAAACCGCTGCGCGCTGCCATTGTTCAGCACCGCCGTGTCGACTCTTTTACTGATGCACACACTATCGTAAAGCGCAGTAAGAACCGCATTAGCCCCGAGTTCAGACGTTATGCCGGAATTTTGATCGATGTTTTTTATGATCACTTTCTAGCTACTCAGTGGGTCAGTTTTAGCGACCAGCCACTCAACAGCTTCACGACTCAGGTGTACGCTCATTTAAAACAGAACAGCCATTTTGCACCGGACAAAATGCAACCTACGCTGAACTATATGATTCATTACGATTTACTCGGCAGCTACCAGCAGATGAATGGCATTCATCAAGCGCTGTGTGGCATTGAGAGCCGGTTAAAACGCCCCAGTCACTTAGGCCGTGGGATCATTGAGCTGCAGCAAAATCATGATGCGCTGCGTGCAGATTTCATGGACTTTTTCCCGGAGCTGATTCAGTTCGTCGAGGATAGCCCCGTTAGCACTGAGGGTGCACTTGGCTGATCCTGTTGAAAAGCGCTACCCCCAGAGTTCGGTAGCGGGGGGGCGAATGACCCCATCAATAATCTGCAGCTCAGGCAGCACATCACTGGACTGCCACAAAGGGCCATCGAGATCGACAAATGTAGCACCCTGAGCCACGACCATTGCCGGCGCCATAGCCAATGATGAGCCCAGCATATTTCCGACCATGACCTGCTTACCGTACTGACGACACCAATCTCGCATACGCAGCGCGTCGGTAAGGCCCCCACATTTATCGAGTTTGATGTTAATCGCCTGATAACAGTTGGCAACACGTTCGAGGTCGCCGCTTGCCTGACAAGACTCATCGGCACACAGCGGTACAGGGTAATTTAAATTCTCGAGGCGAAAATCCTGATCGGGCGCGAGGGGCTGCTCGAGCAGGGCAACGTTTAGCCGCTGCAAATCGTCTCCCAAGGTCAACAGTAAGCTTTCAGGCCAGCTGCCATTGGCGTCGATAACGATACTAGCGTCCGGGCGGGCGCCGCGCACGGCCTCTAGGCACCCAAGCGTATCGTTGGCGTTTAACTTAAGTTTGAGGTGTTTTAGATGGGCGGCATCCCGGGCACATCTGGCCATGTTTTCCGGATCATCAAGGGACAGGGTATACAGCGTCTCAACGGATTTCAGCGGTATGCCTGTGAGGGCAGCAATACCCTTGGACGTATGTTTTGACCGCAAATCCCACAGCGCGCAGTCTAGTCCATTGCGACTCCCCCCCGGAGGAAGCAGAGCCTGTAAATCAGCGCTGTTTAATGACGCTAGAGTCGCCTCACTAAGTCGTCCTAACTCGTGCTTCATGGAGGTGATCGTCTCGCCCAGATAATCGACCCCCATGGTCTCAGCTCTACCTGTGATGCCATCAATACTGAGCTCAATATGCAAGACATCGATTTCAGAAACCGTTTCCCCTGCGGTGACAAATGGAGCGGTCATGGTCCATTGACGCGGTGTGATTTTGAGTTTCAACTCGCCTCCTTCCACAGCGTCCTGACGCAATTAAAATCCAGCCTAAGCCCCTTCATCACAGGCCATCCATCAGGTTAGAACGGCTACCCAGGGTGCCAAATCGTCTCGCATCGGATCCAAACAGGGCAATCCTGTCTGTTCAGACACCTCAGCACACACCCGCTTCGCTTCCTCAGTACTGAGCGTCGAGGTATTGAGACTCACACCCACCACACGCGCCATTTCATTTGTTAACGACGCGGCCTGCTCATAGCGATTAATACAGGTTTTTAAATCTGGAATTTCAAAGGCTTCATATTCATCAATCGCCGTCCGACCCGCCTCGTGGCACAGCAGTAATGCATCGGGCTGACTGCCATGGAGCAGCCCCAAAGTTACAGCTGCATACGCCGGATGAAACAATGAGCCCTGGCCTTCAATAATATCCCAGTGTGCTTCAGCAGCATTAGGGCTCAAGCACTCTGCGGCGCCTGCGATAAAATCTGAAACTACAGCGTCCATGGGGATACCCCCACCGGCGATCATAATGCCGGTTTGCCCGGTTGCACGAAATGTGCTCGGAAACCCTCGGTGTTTCAACGCTTTGGCAAACGCGAGAGCCGTATATTTTTTCCCCACACAGCAGTCTGTCCCGACTGTTAGCAAACGTTTACCTGTTCGACGCTGGCCGCTGGCAAGAGGAATATTCTCCGGAGCAACACGCACATCGATAAGCTGCTGTCGCGCTGCGCGGGCGGCCCGAGACAGTGCGGGTAGCCCCTCTAAGTTTTGGTGCAATCCGCTGACAATACTGAGTCCACTGGCCAGCGCATCGACCAATGGTGATATCCAGCATGGCGCCAGTGCTCCCCCCAAAGGCGCAACACCAATCAAAACACTTTTCGCACCTGCCGCCACCGCAGCGGTCGGAGTCATATCTGGCAGCCCAAGATCTACGGTGCAACCCGGAAGGCGCCATTGCCCCACACACCGCTCTGGCTGCCAATCGCGAAGCCCAACCGCGGTCTTGGCATCCAATGGGTTAGTGATATCACCTAAGAAAAGCAAATGAGGTGCAGGTAAATCGAGCTCCATTAAGGGGTACTCGTTCGACGAACAACGCGACCAGGATAAGCCTCAGTCGGGTGCCCGTTTTCCATAACCCGCGTGCCATTGACCCAAACATCGCTAATACCCACGGCGGCTAAAAACGGCTCCGATGTCGTCGCACGATCGATAACGGTTGCAGGGTCGAACAGCACCAAATCAGCCTTGTAACCGGGCTTGATCATGCCTCGATCTTTCATCCCTAAATGCTGTGCGGGCAATGCGGTCATTTTCTGCACCGCGCTTTCGAGGGAAAAGAGTGCGGCGTCTCGCGCGTAATAACCGAGCACCCGGGGAAAACTACCCGCGCCCCGAGGGTGACGATCTTGTAAACCGCCGTCAGTACAAATGTTGGTATGAGGCCAAGCCATAAGGTCGCGTAAGTCGCCCTCGTCCATGCTGGTACCAATCATCATATCGCCTGACTGGCCGGTTTTTTCTTCATAGGCAATCGATTGTTGTGCCAATTGAGAAAAGGCCTCTCCCGGACTTTCGTTACGCAAACCTGCAATCTCGACAAGGGTTTTACCCACATAGCTAGGTTCTGCAGGAAAGTGCGTGAAAATAATCCCTTCAGGCGGAGCAAGCTCTCGCATGACCAGATCAATAGCTGACATATCGAGGGGGTCTCTTTCGGGCAACAACACCATCATGTGCGACTGCCAAAAGGTATAAGGGTAAATATCTGCCGTAATGTCGATACCCTCATCGCGAGCGGCATCTAATTGTTTTAGTAGCACAGGGGCACTTCCCCAGAGACGCTTCATCGCGAGTTTAATATGAGAGATTTGCACGGGCATACCGGTAACCCGCCCTATCTCAATAATCTCTTCGATACTGTCCTCGAACCAACGATCTTCACTACGCAAATGACTAATGTAGCGACCGCCCCGCTGAGCGGTCTGCTGTGCCAGCAATAAAACCTCGGCTCGAGAACTGTAAATACCGGGCTCATATTCCAGGCCCGTCGATAAGCCAATGGCCCCTGAATTCAGCTCCGATCCCAGTAAGCTAGCCATCGATTGCATTTGTGACGGGGTCGCCTCCTCCCGGTTGCCTTTGCCCATTACGGCGTCGCGCAACGTGTTGTGGCCCACATAAGCCGCCACATTGATCTTGGCGGGGGTCTGCTCCAGGGCCTGAAAAAAATTCTTCAGGGGATAGGGCGAACTGCCATCTTGACCAACTATAACCGTGGTAATGCCTTGGGTGATTTTAGGTGCAGCATTGCGCTGAGTCAGTAAGTGCTCGTCCGCGTGGCTGTGGGTATCGATAAACCCGGGGCTCAGCACAAGGCCTTGAGCATCAACTAGGGTATCGGTAGCGCGCGCCGTCAAATTTCCCACGTCCGAAATTTGGTCGCCAATGATTCGAATACTGCCTCGCTGGCCCGGACTGCCCGTACCATCAAGCACCAGCGCATTGACGATAAGCGTGTCGGCTAGGGTTGGAATCGGTGCCCCAAGGCACAAACCCAATGACACTAGAAGTCTGAAGAAAAGCTCCCTTCGCTGCCCCATAGTGCCCTCCTGTTTCTCCCGCGGCTGCCAAAACGGTGCCGCTTCGCCTGCTCGTGATACGTACGGAAGGTACAGGCCTGCTTTGCGCAGGTCTACCTCTGCCCTAACGAGCCCTACCTAGTGCAACCAATTCAGGCCTACTTTAGATTGGCCTCCACAGCATCGAGAAACCCAATCATATCGACCACAGTTTCTGCTTCTGGATTGAGGGTTTTGCCCTTTAGGTCACCCGTAATAGTCCCCTGTGATACCGTTTCAATGAGGGCAGCTTTTAAGCTACTCGCATAGGCATTTAGTGCCTCGTTATTTTCTCGTCCTGCCAGCTCCTCAAGAGCGTTAGCAACGGCAAAAATCAGCGCTGAGGAATTGAAGTTGGCCTCTTTGCCATCGGTTTCAAGGTAGCGTAGATAAAGATCATGAGCTGTACCGTGAGGCGCTTCAAACAGCTTGGTGCCATCTTTACTAATAATGATGGAGCTCGCCGTGGCGAGGCTGCCACCGAGTGCTGCAGAAATATCAGAGAAAATATCGCCATCAAGGTTTTGTGCGGGATACAGTCCCCAACGTGGCGGATCGCAAATCATTTTGCTCAACTGCCGTGACGGTCGCATAATCATGAAGGACGGTGGGGGCGTATCAAGAGCCGCCAGCTCTTGGCGTAACTCTAAAATGATTGAGCTGTAGACCTCGTCGTATTGAACGAACTCTCGCTTCAAGCCAAAGTAAATTTCTTTCTTGTTAACTGCCGAGTCGAGAAAAACTTGCTCCACCCAATCTTTAATGGCCTCGCGATCATTCGACATAAATAAAATAGGATCACTAGCCTTAACCGTCCGTGCGTGCTTCTCCACACCATCAACCAAAACTTTAATCACGCCATCTTCCGGTGCTGGCATGTTGTAGCTACCATACTGATCGCCACCACCAGCACTCATTCGTGAAATCGATACGTGGGCTTTGCGCTCCGGTAGACCATAGCGCTTTAACTGCTGAACCAGCTTATATAGCTTCATACCGCTGACGTTGTCGGGCACGCCCCACAGAGCGCGTTCAGGCGGGTTAGAAATGATACGTGCAGCCTGTGCATCGATCAGCTCATAAAAATAAGACAGACCGGCAGCCGCCACTTTTTCTTTATAGTCGCGCTCATAAATATCTTCGATAGCGGCACGCATAACACCGTCATAACCCGGGACCACGGTATCTTTGAGGCCCAGATAAATATCACGACCCTCAGCAATAGCACGCTGAAAAAAGTGGTGGGCCCAGGCTTGTACTTCTTTAATGGCGTTCGTTGCCAGCATCCAGGGGTCACCCTTTTTCAGACTGCGCCTGTGAACTTCCACCGGATCGCCACTGGCGCCCACGAAGATCACCTTGGCGACGCCAGTTGCCTCTGACAGCTCGCTGTAACTGAAGTCCAAGCCACCGGTATCCATGGTATCGACCTCAATATCTCGATCGATCCATTGCGGACGCACACTCTTTAAATTTCTAAATTCAATATCTTCGCGGGTGATGTTGCCACTGATACCTTTTCGAATGGCTCCGTTGGGTGATTTGGTCGCGAGCTTATCGAGTGCACTTTCGTTGACAGCGGGGTGACGTTCGAGCAGCGCATCGAGCTGAGCGCGGTTTACCGTCATTCCCGCATTTTTTATACCCACACCGTGCGTCTTCAGCGCCTCAATCGCCTCTACGACCACTTGCCCGTTGCTGGTAAACCGCTCTTCAGCAGACAAATCGACCTCGATCAAATCGATAGCGAGACGGGTGCGCACGAACTGCTCCAAAATGCGCTCGAAGGCAATTTGCGCCATCTCGTCACCGTGCAAAACCACCAAGGGCTTTTCGACTTTAATTTTGGCGCTCACGCAGCACTCCCGTAATAAAAATTTAGGGGGGGAAAGGTACCCTGATTCATCCCGTTGAGACATTGTAAAGTGTGGAAAAAATGCGGCTTACATGCGCTAGATAGCCCCGAGACTCACTTTAAGACCTGCCACTCATCATTCTAGGTCTCTGATAGGGTCGACATTCCCACAAGCGCTGAAATCTAGGCGTCTGCCTAATACGACACCAAAAAAAGACCCGCGGCCAATCACACCGCGTTCGTTAAGACCGTCAAACAACCTCAGTTTTAAACCCGAAATACGCATCTAAGCCCCATCGAAATAACCCGGCAAAAGCACCGAGATACACCTGAAATAAGGAGAGTGACGCGATGCCCTTGAAACTGTGCCGCTAAGAAGCTCCCGCTTAAAACTAAACTGGGGCGTATAGCAGCACATTGACGAGAGCGCTTATGCACGAGGACGCCTGAGCTTTAGGTACGCGTTTTCTGGGGGTGAATCTACCGGGCTATTTAGTAAGCCCCACAACACAAACCATGTCTTGGTAAGAACGGCCCACTTCAGTTGCGAAAGCACTTATGCTTTGGAGCGCGTTCCCCGGGAGTAGATCTACCGGGGGCTGCAAGAGCGCCCCCAGCCTAGCAGGCGCCTTAGAAAGAAACGTCCCACTGCAAACGGACTCTGTTCTCCGACTCTTTTTGCATCAGCAATGTGTCGTCTAGAGTCAGGTGCGAGAAATCAAAGGTCAACTTATTCCTGTGGCCATTGAAAAACCAGTTCGCGCCCAGAGTAAATTCCTCTCGCTCGTTGTATAGCATGCGATCAGCTTTGTTTGGCTCTTTGACGTAAGCATATCGAGCCGCGAATTCCAGTGGCGCGGGTATCGCATCAATCCAGTTGTGGAAAAAGTATCCCGCTTGAAAATAGGCACCCGTCAGGTCGCTCTCGGTTCCTTCGACACGGTCTGTAATAAACTTGCGATGCCATTCCTGCTGAACCGAAAACCCTCGGTACTTAAAGGCAAATTCCTGCAGGCCCTGCTCGATTTTAAATTGATCGTCTTGCGCAGCAACGGGTTTGGCAAAACCGTCTAGGTTGCCACAGCCCGATGATGACCAACGTGTACAAGGCCCCTCGTTGGTCAGTCCCGCGACCGCGAATGAGCCTGTGGGGAGCTCTGTAAACTCGACGTCGGTTTGACGCGTCTTCAACTGACGCCCCAGAAAATTCCATTGCAACCGACCAACGTAGAGGTGTTCGTCAGAACTGTTTTTAACGCTGCGACCCTCTCCATTGAAAACGCCAGCATAGTAATTAAGGTCAGCGCCACTTCCCTCAAATAAGCGCCCACGAAGCTGAACACCCACTTGGCGATCTACGGTGAAAATACGGTTCACGATTGACCGCTCTACAAATTGTTGACGTCCCGAGGAATCAACCCTCTCACGGTTAAAGTCGACCTTCCATTGGCCCATACGAATACCGCCCCAATCCCACTTCGCCAAATCGACACGCCAATCAATGACACGTGCTCCGGAAGAAATGGCATCAGCATCGACGTCTCGAGCGGGCTGAAGGTCAACCTCGAAGTAGTACTTAATCCACGGCTGAAAGCCGTGGCCGCCAATCTTCATGCGCAGACGTCGTTGCTCAAAGCTAGACGTACTGTCTGCGTTAAAATTCTTCACCTGGCGCGGATCAGAACCAAAGGGGTTGCTATAGCGAAACTGGGCTCGCCATTGCAAGTTAGTCGCAAAGTTTCCATCACGAGTCGCGAGTTGAAAACCCTTTGATCCGTAGCTAGCTTTGATCGGTGATTCATCAGAGACAGCACTGGCAACTGCCTCATCAATAGCCATCTGAATGTTTTCATCCAAGGAAACATCGACTTCCAGCTCCTCTTCGCGCACGACCACCACGGACTCAGGTGCAGGAGCTAGAATGTCTGCCGTGGTCAAAGACTCTTTATCGACTAATCGGTCAAACTGTTCTTGCGTTATTACGTTATTTTGAAGAAGTATTTCCAGTAATTCTCTGTCCGCGGCCTGCGCGCCTTGCGCACCAAGAACCGACACAAACAGCATTGGCGCAAACGTCTTTACCACTTGTTGTTGAAAAGTCATTGGACACTTCCTCATCAATGTTTGCCGCAAAATATGACAAGTTTGTTGCATTAATATTACAGCGCGAAAACTTTTCACTTTTTCTGGAAAATATCTGGGAAAGTTACCTTTTATACCTGCCTGCCAAGACCTGATTTGCACAGCTTAAGGGCGCCTATGCCGCCGCTCACTGCACTTAAGTTCTAGCAATATTGGGCTTTGGGTAAATGACCAATTCTTGTGATTAGCCGGCCCAGACGGGACGCAACATATATTAGGCAGCGCTCTCGTTCGCCAATCGCCAGTGGCCAATGGCCAATGGCCAACACGATAATCCAACGGGACAGCTAATTTACGAGGACATAACGACGCCAAATGGCAGAGCGTCGAAAAAATAAAGAGGAGATTGTCAGTAAGTCTCAGGGCACAGACAATCATCGCTCCCGTGCTGCCTGCTGCGCCGCGTTGTTTCTTGAGCTCTATATCTAGAACTTTGTATCTAGCAGCCAACTCATAGTGCAAACGTGAAGGATTCGCGCCAGATTACGCGCAAAAAAAAGGCCCGGGAGTGGAGCTCACGAGCCAAGCCTTCACTGTCTAGACGCTGCTAGCTGTTGGCAATAATTTGTGCGCGGTGCGCGACTTTTTCTGCGCTATTGGCGATTTCCCCAATTTGAGACAGTAGCTGGTAGAGAAAAATCGCATCGACGGGCGACACTGTTTCTTCATGAGCTTTCAGCTTGGAGCGCAGCTTTGTTTGCATCTCGTCAGACTTACGCTCTAGCTTCTCTACAGCCAGCGACTTCGTCATAATTACCTTCACTTGACGGGCGCCAAACGCAGTTCGCGACAACTCTCGCGTAGCGGTGACCACCTCCACCCCCAAGCCCACACAATCGACAATAGTCTTAATGTACTTGGCTAACGATTTCTCTAATGGCGCGGGGAAAGCGAGCTCTCTGCCCAACGATAGGCCAACCACGTCTTTCGTGTGATTGGCCATGGTGTCCTGCATTCGCACCAACTCAAGAAGGTCTGAGCGAGAGACCGACATCCAAATGCCTCTCGGCATATTTCGACGAACGTTGCGCTTGAGATCATCAGCGATGCCTTCAAGATCAACGATTTCCGCCTGTACTTTCGCCGCTTTTGCCCACTTCCCCGCCTGAGCAGCGTCAAAGTAATCGGGTAATTTAGCGACACACTTCGCACAAGCTTTGACATGCTCATCCAGCATGGCTAGTGGTGAACTGCTAATCACTTCAGATATCGCAGACCTAACTTCCATGATGTTGCCCCTCAAATTTATAAAACACTAATTGACCAAATGATGCAAAGTTGCACTGCTCGATCTAGGTACGCCAACAACATTTCGTGAAGCCAGCGCCCAGACATTGTGATGCGCCTTTGTTCGGACGACCGATCGTCCAAAAGCCAAACTCATCGCTCCCGTTAGCCGCCAAAGATCGCTCGTAAGATAAAGAAGAATATCACGGATAAGGTCGCTCCCGCCGGCAGCGTGATCACCCAAGAGGTAACGATCGCGCCAACGGTGGGCAAGTGCAGGGCCTCTACGCCCCGGGCTAGACCTACACCGAGCACTGCTCCCACCAATGTGTGGGTAGTAGAAATAGGGAGCCCTGTCGCCGATGCCAACACCACCGTCGTCGCTGCCGCCAACTCCGCAGCGAATCCGCGACTGGGGGTCAATTCAGTAATCTTGCGTCCAATTGTTTGTATTACTCGCCACCCGTAAGTACCTAAACCCACAACAATACCGAGTGCACCAACGCCGAGCACCCACCAGGGCAGCCCTGATTTGGCCACCACTTGGCCTCCCGATTGAATCGTGCTGACCACTGCAGCCAGAGGGCCAACGGCGTTTGCCACATCGTTTGAGCCGTGGGCGAAGGCCATGGCACACGCGGTGAAGATCATAAGAATGCCGAACACGCGCTCAACGTTTTCCGCACTGTTGATATCACCATCACTTGATTTGATACGGCGTAACAAAAACGCACCCAACATGGCCACGGCTGCCCCCGTGAAAACTGACAGCACCATGGCATTGGTAAATTTCGACTCCATACCCAGGTCGATCTCTACGCCAATGTGCTTCAGCCCCTTTAGCAGGGTCACCATGCTGATCATAAATCCAACGAGCCACATGTACACAGGCACATACTTTCGAGCACGGGCAAAGGTATCTTCGTGATCAAGAATAAAGTGCTTAACAGACATGAAAAGCAAAAAGGCGATGGTGCCGGAGAGCAGTGGAGAAACAACCCAACTTGCCGCAATAGCGCCTACCTTGCCCCAAGCAACCGCATCCACTGATATGCCAACAGCAGCGAAACCCACGATAGCACCCACGATTGAATGGGTTGTTGAAACCGGCCAACCCCGCATACTGGCAACAGCAAGCCAAGTCGCCGCCGCCAGCAATGAAGCCAACATGCCATAAACTAATAGCTCGGGAGTTTCTGCTAGGAGGGAGGGATCCACAATACCTTTGCGTATTGTCGAGGTCACTTCACCGCCAGCGAGATAGGCCCCCAGAAACTCAAAGATCGCCGCAACGACAATCGCTTGCTTAAGTGTGAGGGCACCGGCACCAACCGAGGTTCCCATGGCATTGGCGACGTCGTTTGCGCCAATCCCCCAAGCCATAAACAAGCCAAAAGCACACGCGAGTGCTAGCAGTACAACACCATGAGAAGCAATGATTTCCACGATCTAAGATCCCTATATGGTCCCTGTGTTGACGCGCAGTATAGCGGTTGAAATGTTACAGCTAGATTACAATTGCCCCATCAAAAAAAAATAATTAAAATTTCCTAAAATATTGTTTTTATTATATTTTTTTGGATATTGGCAATATCTCCGGACGAAATCACCACAAATAAAAATCACATAGAGCATCATTTGTGACCTTGCCCGCCCTCGCTTCAACGCTCGATTTGATCAGTTTCCTAGCGGCAACGCCTCCCTGGCCCACAAAGGTTATCAATGCTCGCAAGACTTGCTGATAACACTTTTTATTGCTCCGACTTTAGGCCGAGTGAATTTAAGCAACGACTAGATCTGTTATGTACAAGTTACTGATGCTTCTTGGTTTGTGGTTTGTGGTTTGTGGTTTGTGGTTTGTGGTTTGTGGTGACAGACCAACATAGTGCCTTGGCTGCAGATAGCTGCAACCTATCACCGTCAGATGAGCGGTTTACTGCTAACCTTCGCAGTACAAAACTAATGAGACCTGCAGCATGTATTATGAAATGGCAGCCAATGACCACGGACTCCCCCACGACCCTCTCAAAGCTTTGGTCGCACCACGACCCATTGGCTGGATCAGCTCAATCAGCGCCGATGGCATACCTAACCTTGCCCCCTACAGTTTCTTCAATTTGCTCGCCACGTCACCGGCGATCGTTGGATTTTCCAGTGGCATGCGCAAAGACTCTCAAAACAACATTGAAGAAACCGGTGAGTTTGTTTACAACTTTGCCTCGGTTGATTTAATTGATGCCGTCAATATTTCATCCTCCCATGTAGCCAGCACAGTCAACGAATTTGAGCTTGCCGGCGTGACTGCCGTCGCCTCTACCTGCGTAAAAGTACCCAGAGTTGCCGAAGCCCGTGCACACCTCGAATGCGAATACTTACAGACAGTAGAATTACCCCATGTGTCAGGGAAGGAAATTCCTTGGAGCCTGATCTTAGGACGGGTAGTTGCAGTACACATTGACGATGCGTTTATTAAAGACGGTCTTGTCGACACTGTGGGCATGCAACCCCTGACACGGATGGGTTACATGGATTACGGCGTATTGAGCCATGAGATCACCAAAGAGCGTCCTGAAGAAATTGGCAACATGGATCTTTCGGGCCTCTCCAAGCTATTTACAAAATAGCTTGCGATCACCACAGGGGCATGATGAAGCTGAGGCCTCGGGGTCGATGTGGGTGCGCTCAAAAAAATTGATGTCGCGGCTTTTGTAGCTAGTTTCACAAGGAGCGCCAAAACGTTATTGCCGGGCGCAATTTTCCCTCATTACACACTGCCCACTTTTTTCGGCGCCTGACGTTATCGTCCTCTCAGTCGCACAAAACCGCCGCCTGAGAGCCTAGCCCAGACCCAGCGCAAACGCCTACCTCACCGACCAAGCCCACGCAGCGCCTCTACACCTAACACCGAAAAATAGGTTGGCCCCTCGTTGAGACGAAACGAACACACCCTGAGGCCCTCAAAAAAAAGCCCCGGGAACGGGGCTTAAGTCTTCGACTAAAATTCGACTCTAAGACGGACTTACGACGGTTTAGGCTATTTTTAACCGTCGAACACCCAGCCGGCCGATCAACGCTGCCACTACCCCTAAGAGCCATAATGGTAGTGGAACAGGTACGATCGGCTTAACCTCAGGCGGTGGTGCATCGCCCTCCGGAAACGCCAGTGCGACCGGATCTCGCAGCGTGCCCGGGGTCTTGTCTTGATCCAGATCCCCATCGTCGGTAATGCTATAGGTCACGGTCTGGCCCGTGATCACCGCATCTTCGATCACAGCCCAAGCACCCGCATCGGAGACCTTGTACAGCTGGGCGTCAGCCGCAATGTCCTGACCGACGTCAATTGTCACCGTCAGCTTCTCCGGGTAACTGGTGCTCGGGTTGCGATCACAGTCGATCACCGTGAAGCCCACCGTGTTGGCAAACGAGAGTGTGATGCCCGCTGGTGGTGTCGGTGCAGCCGCGACTACTGGCTGACCCGAGATCTTGCAGCTGGAGTCTGGGTTCTCTGGTGTGATCGTCACCTCCTCCGGGAAGGTGCGGATCATCCTCGCCGTGCCCTCATTGCCATTACTGCTCACGGTTGCCGTCAGCGCCCCCGCATCCTCCACACGTACCGTGAAGGTCTTAGAGTCACTGCCTCCTGAGACCAGCGAGCTGGTGGCCCAGCTCAACACACGCGTGCCCGCATTCCAGCTCGCACCATCGAACGCGGTCGCTGTCAGACCTGCAGACAGGGTCACCGTATTGGTGATCGTCCCTGAGGCCACACCGCCCACGTTCACCGGGCCGGCTATCAAGGTGACGCTGTCACCCGCCTTAGCCTCAGGCACACTGAACTGCGCCCCCGCTGTGATGATCGCCGATGCGGCCATCGTCACCTGCACGTCCGCACTCGCGCTCTGAGTCTTGCCACTGGTGGCTGTCAGACCTGCAAGCAATACCGCTTTACCCGCGGCGCTAGGCGCGGTAACCGTCGGACTCAAGGTCACCGACGCCCCCGCGGCCAAGTCAACGCTCCAGCGAACCACCTCATTGTCGAGGGTACTGTCGAGGGTCCCGCCATCCAAAGCACTGGCGGTAAAGCCCGCCGGCAACGTTAACGAGAGCGCCGTCGCAGTCGCCGCAGCATTGCCGGTGTTCTGCGCCGTCAGACTCGCGGTAAACCCGGCGCCGGTATTCACTGAGCCCGGTGCACTGAGCGATAACGCCAATTCTTCACGCAAGCCAATGACCGTCGTGGCCTCCGCTGTATCGCTCGTGTCAGTCCCTGTCACACTCGCCGTATGCAGCAAGCTGTCTCCGACAGCCCCACTGACCTCAATGGTGACCTCCCGACTTCCCGCACCCTGCACAGCCACATCACCCAGATTCCAGGTGTAAGCCGATCCAGAGACCGTGGCGTTGTCGCTGTCGATCATGGTCGCATTGCTGGGCAACACGTACCGCAGGGTGGCGGCTGTCGCCGCCGCACCCGTGTTTTGGTAGCTCAACGTCACGCCACCTTGCGCACCGTCTTGCAACACGCCCGGTGCCGTCATCGACAAGATCAACTCCGCCTGAGAAGCCACCGTAACGGTGCTCCGGGCACTGTCGTCAAAGCGCGTAGCCGTGTTCACACTGACGGTGTTGATCAACGGCGTATTATTTGCCAGACCCGAAGGTATTGTGACCTGGTAGTTGAGCGTCACCTCAGCTCCCGCATCAAGCTCAAAGTTTGACCACGTCAGCGTACCGGCCTCAGCATCGATCGCAGCGCCTTTACCGTCGCCTCCTATGCAAGCCTGACCGCAAGCCGCGACCGCTGGGGGAACACTATTCACGACCGTGATGCCACTGCGGCCAGTGGGGCTGTTGTTCAGCAAGGTCAACTCGTAGGTCAGCGTATCGCCCACACTGACAATGCTGCCCTCTGCGTCGTTCCCCGCAGCGTCACTCACTGCAATAGAGACCGATAGCTTCTCAGCCACAACATCGGTATTGGCCGAAGCAGATGCCTCTCGCGACTCTGCACTGTTGAGAACAACCCGATGGCCAATGACGCTGCCAGCCGCATCGCTGTCGGCGGTGAGGCTATAACTCACCTCCCGCGTGCTTTCAGCCGCGACCTCACCCACGTTCCAAGTGATGGTCTCACCCGGACCGCAAGGATCTGCACTGCAGCTACCGCCCTCAACACTGGTGAGGGTCGAGTTATCAGGCACCGTGCTGGTCAAGGTCACACCCGTCGCCGGCGCGCCACCCGTATTACCAAAGCTCACCGTCACGGCCACTGGATCACCTGCCACCACTTGCGTGGGGGCGACCAGCTTCAACCCGCCCAAGGCCGGAGACGCTTTCTCACCCACCCTGATGGTCGACACCCCAAGGGGTCCCGCGCGTTCAGCCGCCGATGCCGTCTGAGTAGCACTCGCCGAGCCGCTGCGGCGCTGCTGCTGCGCACTCAACTTGCCACTCACACCCACTGCACCCGCACTTTGGCTATCGCCAATGTAAGAGATCGCATGGAGCTCAGAGTTCGCCGCAACACTCGGGTCCACCAGCACCGTGATTTGCTTAGTCTGATCCGTGCCGGCCGCTACCGAACTCAGGGGCCAACTCAAACGACCGCCTTCTGTTTTCGAGCAGTCATCGCAGTCTGTTACCGTCACCCCGTCTTCGACCTGCATCTGCAAGGTTGTATTACTCGCTGCAAGGGTGCCCGTGTTCGCAAACCGCAACGCATACGTGAACGAGTCACCCGGCGCCGTAGACGCTGGATTACTGATCGAGGACTCCAGCACCGCGGCGCTGGCGACGACTTTCACCTCAGCCGGGTCAGCCCACACCGTGCTGTCTGCAGTGCTTAAGCTCACACTATTATTGAGTGATGTGCCGGGCACGGCATTACCCACCACTTTAACCTGCAAGAGCACCTTACCGGTCTCCAGTGGCGCCAATCGATCGGTTGTTAACTGCCAAGTTGTCTCTTGGGTCACAGGGTCGATCGTCACCGTGCCGCCGGTCTGATTGAGCAACCGCGTCTCGCTGGGCAACACATCGGTCAGCGTGACGTTACTCGCCGCCTCACTCGATAGGTTTTGATAGGTGATCTCATAGACCACCACCTGACCGGGCGCCACTGTTTGCCTGTCAGCCCGCTGACTCACGGCCAACACGCCCTCAGTGATCGCCGCCACCCGCACGCTCGCGTCCGCCGCCTGAGGCACCAGGGCATCACCCGCCGTACTCTTACCAGTAAGGCTGCCCGCTACCGAGAGCGTTTGCTCCTTAGCGGTCTCATTGACCAACACCGAGAGGCTCGCAAGTGCATTCTCCTTGGCCTTCACCGTACCCAGGTTGAGGCTGATCGCGCCTACATAGCCCTCAGAACAGTCGTTCCCAGCACAAGTCGCATAGTCAGGCCACGCCAACAGCGTGGTATCGACCGGCGTATCGGTGGCCAGCACCGCATCCGCGGCCGGGGAATTACCGATGTTTTGGAATCTGAAAGCCATATCGAGCACATCGCCCGGCAACAGCTGGTCTTTAGGATTAAGGCTCAGCTGCAGATCCAAGACCGCAGCGCCGGTAACACGCAGCGGTCTAGAGGCGCGGTCAGAGATGACATCACCCGCCGTCGTCGTTGTGCTCACCTCCGATTTGAGAATGACAGCACCCTCGGCTTGCGGCGCCTTCAACGTAACCGCCAACCCTTTGAGCTCGGAAGGCTCAAGATCGCTGACCGTCCAGGTCACTGCGTTACTATTACTGTCGTAGCTAGGCGCATCACCGACAGCCGCACCGACATAGGTCGCGCTGCCAATATCCAACGTCACCGTCGTCGAGCCTGCCGGCCCGCTGCCCGTATTGCTCAGGTCAACAAACGTTGTGAACTGCGCGCCCACATCGACCACGCTTTGCGGTAGCGTCGCCAAGTCAACATTCAAATCGGGCAATGGCAGCGCTAGGACCTCGGTGGTAACCGAGGCGGTGCTGTCAATCGAGTTCTCGGCATTGTCGGCGCGCATCGAGGCTGTTGCCGTGAGCACACCGCCAGGCGCCGCATCGGCTCCCACTCGCACGTTGATCGTTACCCACGCTTTTTGGCTGACCCCTAAAGTGAGCCCAAGCACGCACTCGCCGGTCTCGCAGTTAGCGCCGCCTTTATTCTCGATGCTGAAAGGCACGCCACCAGACCACGATACCGTGAGCTGCCCACCCTGGGTGGTAGACAACCCTACATTCTCCACCGTTACCGAATACGAGATCACATCACCCGGTAAGACATAATCATCACCGCCCTTGCGGGAGAGCTCTGTTAATAAAACGGCTTTTGAAGTGGCGGTAGTCATAGCAAGGTCGTTGACAAAGATTCCAAACCCATCGGTCAGGCTTGCCTCGGTCACCAGCTCATCATCCTCGCTCACGCCAGCATCGATTTTGACGGTTACGCGCTTGGCCCCACCACTATCTTCGGCAGTCCCGGCGGGCACTTTAAGATTGGACCAAGTCACCGTATTACCGGAATGGGTTCCCGAACCGGCATCTACGACCGTCATACCGTTCGGCACCGAGAATGACAGTGTGCCGCCTTCAACATCGGTTTGCGATGAGTTGGAGTAGCGGAGCAGAACCTCAACCTCAGAGCCCGCAACAGCGCTAGCTGGCGCGTCAATCTTAAGGTTCAGGCTGCACCCAATAGCTGGAGCAGCGGGCCACTCATCAGGCCGGCCACGGTTGCGAAAACCCAGACCGCACCAATTACTTGCGTCCGTATCAAAATCGGTCTTTTGCTCCGTCGAACCCACTTTCCAATCTGATAGATCACGGTTGAAGGCACGCGCGTCTTGGAACATTGAGTTCATCTTTTTGACTGCAGCAGTGCTCCAACCGCCGATGTCCTGATTGAAGGCTATTGCCTGCTTAAAGGCCCCCGACATATTGTCGACAGCAGCGGTACTGGCGCCACTCGCAAAAATTTTCTGATTGAATACTTGAGCGTCGGCGAAGGCATAGTTCATTTTCCGGAGAGTGGGCGTCTCCCAGTTGAGAGGCTGACCGCTCTCACCGGCTGCTGCACCGTTATTAAAGGCCGATGCGCCTCTAAACGTATTTTCAATACTGTGGAGTCGCGTGAGCTTGTCTCCCCACGCACTAAGGTCCTGATTAAAAGCGGTTGCGTTTTTGAACATACCGCTCAGGGCGTGCACGTTACTGGTATTCCAACCACCAATGCTCTGATTGAAAACGGAGGCGGACTCAAACATACCGCGCATGTCTCCCACATCTCTGGTGTCCCACTTGCTGAGATCATCATTAAATGCAGATATAAAAAACATGTAGCTGAGATCTGTCAGGTTGGTGACGTCTAACTTCCTGATGCCCTCTCCACCCTTTCCGCCCATGCCTCGGAATGCCCTTTGCCCACTTTTAAGCTGATTTGCGCAGCGCACCGCGACGGTTGTTCCCGCCTCGCCACAATTACCCCCCCCGCGAGATCCGATCTGCTCAACTGAGATTAACCATGACAACGCAATAGGTGGCTTTTCACCATCGTAGGCATTGTCCCAGTCGTAGATAGCGCGAACGGCGTTGGTACCGTCGTCACTCGAGCAAAAAAGACCCTTGCCATCATTGTCTTCGGTTGGCAGCTGATCGACCGGATTGGCACAGACATCCGTGCCATTGATAGTTAGGATATGAAAGTCGGCGTACTCATAGGGCTCGCCATCGATTCGGCAGATCCACTCGGGGTCGCTCGAAGCCAGCGCCCATTCGCTCTCGGTCACCTCGCTACAGCGCGGCAGCGCACACTGTGCACCATCGGTACCCCACTGGGGTTGGCCTTTGTTGCACCACGTCTGCTGAGTATCAGGGTCGACGCCACTCCAATTGCTTGCGCCTGACCTGAAGTCCGAGGGTTCAGATGCGATACTTGTGACGTTCCAACCTGACAGGTCCTGATTAAACGCCTCAGCATTGAAGAACATGTTTTCCATATCGGTCACGCTAGCCGTATTCCAACTGCCGATGTCCTGATTAAATGCTTCAGCACTGGAGAACATATTTTGCATATCGGTCACGCTTGCGGTATTCCAACTGCCGATGTCTTGATTAAACGCTTCAGCACTGGAGAACATATTTTGCATATCGGTCACGCTAGCCGTATTCCAACCGCCAATGCCCTGATTGAAGACGCTTGCTTGACTGAACATTTTTTTCATGTTCACAACCGCGCTTGTGTCCCAATTACCGATGTCCTGATCGAATGCTTTTGCCGCGTCAAACATGCTGTCCATGCTGGTGACCGCTGATACATCCCAAGCTGTGTAAGACGTCCCGCCCTCCTCCGTCACTGACTTGGTGCTGATGTTTTGATTAAACCTTGCAGTATTCCTAAACATATAAGCCATGTTGGCTACGTTCGACGTGTTCCACCGGCTAATGTCCTGATCAAACTGATCCGTATTAGTGAACATGTACACCATGGTGGTAACGTTCGACGTATCCCAGCTGCCGATATCGTGATTGAACGGAGTCCCGTTGAACATCGAGGACATATTGTCTACGGAGCTGGTGTCCCAGACGCCGATATCGCGATTGAAGCTGGTCTTCTCAAACAGTCGCCGCAAATTATTAACGTGTCTGACATCCCAATCGGTGATGTCTTCGTTAAAGTTTGACGCCTTATAAAACATCTCTTCCAAGCTCGTCAGGTTGGCGATATCTAGGTTACGAATTCCTGCGCCGCCCTCACCGAGCATGGCTTGGAACGCCCTCTTGCCCCCGCTAAGTTGATTCGCGCACCGGCCCGCAACAGTCTTACCAAAATTCCCACAAGCCACGCCGGCTCTCGTTCTAGAGCCGATTTGGTCCACATTCACTAGCCACGCCAACTCTTTGTCTCTTGCACCGTTGTTCCAATTGAAAATGGCTCGGAGCTTAGAGTTTGTATGACTACAGAAGATGCCTTTGTAGGTACCCTCAGCCGTCGGCAAATAGGTATCGCGCGCGGCACAGACATCACTGCCGTCGGTGGTGAGAATGTGGAAGTCGGCGTAGGCGTACGGCGTGCCATCCACGGTGCACTGGAAGACGTCCTTAGTGGCCTCAGACAATTCAACCTCTTGCCAATCAACCGTATCGCAAGCAGGCGGCGATTCAAGGTTCCACTCTCCGTCACCGTCCCATTGCCCCAATACAATTTGCGTGCCGCCTTGAGTCTGCAGCAATAAGTCGTATTCCGCCGCGCCCACGTTGTCAGGGATTTTAAAGTTCAGAAAGCGGTTCGTGTCGCATTCGCGAGCGTTAAGCTGTCCTGTCGCAGATTCCGTGGCTATTTCCCAAACAAGCGCATTGACGTCGCTGCAAAGTGCTATCGCCTCTGGCGTATTTTTAAATTTGATTCTGACCATTCTGTTCCAGGCGGAAAGGTTACGGCCTTGGCCAACACCGACGGTGCAGGGGTCGGCCTGCGCCGGGAACCCATAGGTGGGTGTCATCACACCCGTGGTCACGTCTTGGTGGCCATCGACGGTACCCGTCCCCGACGGTGGAGAATCGCAGCTATTACCCGGGATCATGTAGTAAAGGGCCGTCTGCGCTTGGGCATTAGTTTGGGGATCCTCTCGCCAGCGGGCTAAATTCTCAATGACATCAGCGGCAGAGGTTCCGCTGTCCGGGGGGGTTGCCTGTGCTAACGCCGCACTCATCCAAAGGGTGGCCACTGCGGATAGCAGAGTTGCCAAACATGTTTTAATTACGCTGCTCGAATGGTGGGGGTGGCTCCTCGAATCAACAACCTGCGCGGGCGCAGCGATACGCGCCAAGCTAGCCGCCAGAAAACTCATGGCCGCGCCAATGCGGCTGCTGAGCACCGACAGCGTGCTGGTGATGTAACGAGATGCCGGTGGCCGCGAATCGTGATCGACACAGCCCTCTGTTGGGCTGGTGGTATTGGTCTGATTCATGAATACACCCATCGGACATTTTCGTTGTTTTTGAACGACGCGTTAGGCGGCATAAAATGCTTCGACACGCGCAAAAAAATGGCACGTTAATTGTCCAAAAATTATCGGCACTTGGCTACCGCCAAACCGCACAATAAAGCAGCTCACGAACGAATGTCACCTTTTGAACAGTCCTCGAGGGACAACAATTGTTGGGTATGGACGGCATACCAAGCAACGCTGAAGCTGTATTCGGAGTGCCGTGTTTACCGTGACGATCAGATAGTCTGGCCCCGTATAGGCTGGCCTTGGATACCTTGTAGCCTGCGAGAGCCATTGCTACAACCCGCGGGTGTGAAACCCCATGCCTAACCCATCGGACCTATATCCCCAGCAAAAGCACACGTAATTTGCCATAACCTGTAGTGTGGCCAGCGCGACCTTAAGCTATTGTATTTTAGAAAAAAGAGCGTCTGTGACGTTCTATGCTGCTGAGTTGGAGCGGGTGATGGGAATCGCATTTCGAGCTCAAACCGCTGCTATTGCTGCGTTCCGGGAAAGCTCACCTCGCCGATACCCCGACGGATACCCAAAAATTGGCGCGCTAACCCCCTTCCTTCGGGGAACTCAGTGCTGTGTAGTCGGGCCATTGCTAGCGAGATGTGTTCTTCGATCACAAGAGTGCCCTCCCGCTAGATGACGGGAGGGACCGTATATCAGACTACGCCAGCCGTAAGCGCCGGTAGCCCAGCCAGCCTACCAAGCCCATGAGGGCGGCGAGTAGCCACAAAGGAAGCGGAACAGGCACTACAGGCAGCTTACCTGCTGGGTAGGCTAACGCCACCGGGTCTCTCAGGATGCCAGGGGTCTGATCCTGATCGAGCTCACCATCGTCGCTCAGGGTATAAGTAACCGTCTGGCCCTCAATATCCGCTGCAGCAATCACGCTCCAAGCGCCTGAGTCCGCGATCTTGTAGAGCTGCGCATCCGCTGGAATCGGCCCTCCCATATCGATGGTGATCCTCATTCTCTCCGGATAATCCGTATTTGGATCGCGACCACAGTCGATCACCGAGAAGCCCACGGCATTCGCGAACGCAAGCGTCATACCGTCGGGCGGCGGCGGGGCCGCCTGCACTATCGGCCTGCCGGATAGCTTGCAGTTCGACTCAGGAGCAATGGGTTGCATGTCGACCTGCTCAAGCGAGGCGCGAACCATCGTCGCTGTGCTTCTCGCCCCACCGCTGCTCACATCAGCACTCAGCGGGCCGGCCTCCTCAACCTGCAAGGTGAGCTGTCTCAGGTCTGACGCCCGTGCCGCGAGTGAACTGGTGGTCCAGCGCAGTGTTCGATCAGTGCTGCTCCAAGTAGCGCCACTGGTCTCTACCGGTGCCAGACCGCTCGACAATGTCACAATGTTGGTGATCTCGCCTGCGGCCGCATCTCCAATATTGGTAGGGCCTGCACTGAGGCTCACGGTCTCGCCCGCCATTGCCTCGACAGCAGAGAACTGGGCGCTCGCCAAAATCATCGCAGCAGCCGGAGCCGTAACCCGCACCGTGGCGCTGGCGCTCTGCGTTTTACCGCTGATTGCGGTGAGCCCTCCCAGCAATACGCCACTATCCGGCGCCGTCGGTGCCATGATCGTCGGACTCAGGGTTTGGGTTGCATTAGCCGTCAGATCCAGCGTCCAGCGAATCATCTGAGAATCAAGTGTCCCGCCTGCCAGATCAGTCGCAGTAAAACCAGTCGGCAACGTCAGCGTCACAATCGTGCCGTTAGCGGCTGCGTTGCCGGTGTTCTGTGCCGACAGACTGGCGGTAAATCCAGTGTCGGTATCTGCAGATGTTGGCGCAGTCAGCGATAGCGCCAACTCCTCGCGGACACCGATCACCGTTCTGGCTTCAGTGCTATCGCTGGTTCCGCTCCCGGTCACTGTCGCTACATGGAGCAATGTCGTGTCGGCAGCCCCAGCGGCCGCAATCGTGATGACGCGAGAGTCCGACGCATCCGGGGCCAAATTATCGAGGCTCCAGGTGTAGGCGGGACCCGATACGGATGCCCCAGCGTTATCAACCATCGTCGCATTGCTGGGTAAGACGTAACGGAGCGTCGCCGCCGTCCCGACAGTGCCAGTATTTCGAACGGTCAATGTCAACGACCCCTGCGCAGCGTCCTGCAACACCGCAGGCGCTGTCATCGAGACAGAAAGTGCCGCTTTTGATAACACCGTCACGGTCGCGCTATCACTGCCGGATAGCCGGGCACTCTTACTCACGCTCACGCTGTTTACCAAGGCAGTGTTATCTGCCATGCCGGCAGGAATGACCACCTGATAATCGAGCGACACATCGGAATCTGGATCGAGGCTGACGCCCGACCACGTCAGCGTGCCTGTCTCGGCATTCACTGCGGCGCCACTGGCGTCTCCTGACACACAAGCCGCACCGCAGGCTGCAATGAGAGGCGGCAGCTGGTTCACGACGGTCAGGTTGCTTTGGGCGACGGGGCTATCGTTCAGTAGGGTCAGGGTGTAGGTCAGCGTGTCTCCTGCACTGACATAGCTCGCCTCTGCATTGGCCCCACCCGCGTCTGCCACCCCGATCGCGACCGATAAGATGGCGTCGAGAACAGCGGTTTGAGCAAAGGCCGACTCTTCAAGAGATTCGGTGCTGTCTAGCGCCACACCATGTTGAATCACCTCGTCCACTGCGCTGCTGTCAATGGTCAGAATATAACTCACGGTGCGAGTGCTCCCAGCGCTGACATCGCCGATGGTCCAAGTAATGGTGTCTCCCGCCAGACAGGGGGTCGCACTGCACACACCACCTTCGACACTGTCGACGGCAGAATGGGTTGGCACGGTAGCAGACAGCGTCACATTGGTCGCCGCCGCGCCGCCTGTGTTGGCAAAGCTCACTACTACCGCCACCTGATCACCGGCCACCGCCCGATCTGGTGCGGCGATCGTCAGGTCACCCAGGGCCGGTGAGTCCTGTTTCCCAACGGTAATGACTGATAGCCCAAGCGGCCCTTCAAGTTCGGCTGACGAAGGCGCCTCTCGAAGACCGGCCTCGCCCGCGCGGCGGCGCGCGCTCTGCGCGTCGAGTTTGCCGCTCACCGTCCCCGTCGCGCGGCTGCCGTTTTGCGGTTCACCGATGTAAGAGATGGCATGAAGCTCGGAGTTGGCAGTAACACCAGGATCCACTGTCACGCTAATTTGTTTGGTCCCACTGCCCACTTCGACCGAACCCAAAGACCAGCTTAATAGCACCCCCGTATCATTTTCCCTCTGGGTGGTGCATCCATCACATTCGGTCACGGCCAACCCTTTCTCCACTTGCATTTGCAATGGGGTATTCGCGGCAGCGAGGGTGCCCGTGTTGGCATAGTGCAGTGCGTAGCTGAAAGAACCACCGGGCACCGTGGCTTCCGGATTACTGATGGAAGATTCCAAAATAGGAGCACCGGCGGGTACCACAGTCACTGGGGCCGCTTCAGCCCTCTGCGTGTCATCCGCTGCGCTGAGGGTCACCTGATTGTTGAGCAAGGTCCCCGGCTCAGCATTACCTGCCACTTCAACTTCTAAGCGCACCGTGCCACTATCAAAGGGTGCCAAGGTGTCCAATGGCAATCGCCAACTAGAAGTCCCGCCGTCAGAGTCATCGGTTAGAGTGTTACCTGAGAGATTTAGTAGCCGCGTATCTGCTGGTAACACGCCAGCGAGCACCGCATTACTGACGTCACTGCTGCCCCCATTTTGGTAAGTAATCTCGTAAACAATGACCTGGCCGGGCGCAGCGGTTTGCCGATCTGCCTGCTGGCTCACCGTCAACACCACCTCATTAAGCGCTGCCACGCTCACACTTTTGCTCGCTGCCTGCTGTGCAAGCGCTTCACCATCGCGATCAGTGCCCGTGAGCGTCGCCGCCGCCGAAATCTGCGCCGCTTGGGTGACCTCACTGACTAAAACCTGAATGTTTGCCACCGCGTTTTCTTTTGCCTCGACATCTCCCAAGGGCAAACGCATCTCACCTGCGTAACCTACAGTGCACTCTCCACCTGCACCGCCAGTCGTGCATTGCGCATAGTCAGGCCAAGTAAAGAGGGTCGTATCTGCCGGTGTCTCCGTATCAACCACCGCCGCAAAGGCGGTGTCGCTACCGATATTTTGGAATTGCAATGCCATCTCGAGGGCGTCCCCGGGTAACACTTGCTCGGAAGGATCCAGGCTCAGTTGCAGATCCAGCACCGCATCTCCCGTTACGTGGAGCGCGATCTCACCACTGGCTGTGATCTGTTGACCATCCTTTTGCGTCGCCGCGTCGGCTTTTAAAATGATCCCACCAAACACCTCCGGCGCTTTCAGCGTTACCCCAAAATTCGCCGAACCCGAGGGCGCGAGGCTGGATAAGGTCCATGTCACGCTATTCGTTGTGTCGTCAAAAACGCCCTCTCCACCGCCAGCAACACCTCCGACGTACGTGACGTCATTCGGTATTTCTAGGGTCGCTGTGATTGACTCAGCCACTCCGCTGCCCGTATTTGTCATGTCAAAGAAAGCAACAAACTGCTCACCGACCGTAAGCACGCCCTGAGGCTGGGTGGTAAGCCCTACACTGAGTGCGGGAAGCGGCAAAGCACTAATCTCGGTTGTGACCGATGCGGTATTGCCCTCATCCGCGACGGCATTACTCGCAGACGCCGAGACACTCGCGCGAAGCGTTTGGCCTGAGATCGCAGTGGTGCCCACACGCACCTGTACCGTTTGAGAGCGCGTGTCCTGAGATGACAAGTCGCCTGACCAACTGCATGATGTTGCTGTTGCACAGCTGGCGCTACCACGATCTTGGATCGTAAACGGTGCATCACCCTCCCAAGAGAGCGTGACTTGACCGCCGGTAGCCGTGCTCTGCCCTTCGTTACTGACCGACAGGGCATACTGGATAAGCTCTCCTGGCGCGACCTGCTGGGACGCACTGATCTGCGTTATCAGTACTGGCTTCGCACTGATCACCGTACGAGCAATATCATTCACCGTGGTCGCCGCGCCGTCGCTAAGGGTGGCGGACGCCTCAAGTGCCGCGCCGTCTGCAGTACCAGCATCCACCGTGACACCCACTCGTCGTTCACCGCCGGCGCCATCAGCGGATGAGCCTGCCAGCACATCGACCCCGGCCCAGGTGACCTGCGAACCATTGATATTGCCGTTACCCGCATCAGAGATCGTCATGCCGGCGGGCACCACTAACGTCAGGGCGCCGTTGATCAGGTCGCGCTCGGACTGGTTGTAATACTGGACGACATAATCAAATTCATCGCCCACGCTACTGCTTAACGGCGCCTGCAACACCACGTTAAGGCATCCCACCGTATCGGTGGGGACCCAATCGCTTGGCCGGCCGCGGTTGTCAAAACCAAGACCGCACCAGACGTCGGTAGTGGTGTCAAAGTCACTGTAGTCCGTTACCTTCGTAACGTTCCAACCCGACAGGTCCTGATTGAAAGCGCTTGCACCTTTGAAAGCGCCTGACATCCTCTCAACTTTAGCCGTACTGGCGCCGTCGGCGAAGATCTGCTGATTAAACGATTTCGCATCGGCAAAGACATAGTCCATGTTCGTGAGCTTAGGGGTGTCCCCCCAGTTCAGTGGCTGATCGCTCGCATCGGTCAAGCCGTTGTTAAAGGCCGACGCATTCCTAAACATATTCTTCAAGGTCGCGAGCTGCGTGAGGTTGTCGGCCCATGCGCTCAGATTCTGGTTGAAGCGCTTATTATTTTTGAACATATCCGAGAGCAGCCTAGCGTTGCCAACATCCCAGGAGCTGAGATCCTGATTGAAGGCGCTCTGAGCAAACGCCCCATCGAAGTTGCTCACTTGGCTCACATCCCAAGCACTGCCATTGGTTGGGATGGGCAGGTCAAAGTCGGACAGCCAAAAGGCTCTGTTCAACGCGGTAACCTTTGCTGTGTCCCAGGCACTGATGTCCTCTTTAAAGCTCTTTGCCCGGGCAAACGCATAACTCAGCGAGGTCAGGTTAGAGGTATCGAGGCTTTGGAAGCCACTGCCACCCTCGCCGGCAAACCGGGCGAAGGCGTATTTACCGTCTGCGAGCTGATTGGGCACCCGGCCCGCAACGGTTAGGCCTGGAATATCACCAGGGAGGGCGGCGCGCGACCCAAACTGGCTTGCCGATTTCAACCAGTACAGACAGGAGTACTGCTCGTTTCCGTTTAACACTGCGACGCTACAGCGTTGATCATTCTGTCCCCAGCCCCAATCGAACAGCGCCCGCACATCGCTGCCGCGCTGCTGGCAAAACAGCCCGGCGCCGTTGTTGTCGTCCGTGGGTAGGTAGTTGGCGGGCGTCGAGCACACGTCTGGTTGGCTATCGATGGTGGTCAGAATATGGAAGTCGGCGTACTCATAGGGCTCGCCATCGATTCGGCAGATCCACTCGGGGTCGCTCGAAGCCAGCGCCCACTCGTCTACGCTTACCGCGCTGCACTCGGAAACGGAGTCCGCCAAACAGCTATCACTTAGCTGAGGAGTAATCCCAATAGGGCGACCGTTGTTAGGAAAGGTCTTTCCGCACCAGGCGGTGGCGAGCGCATCGAAATCGATTTTGTCGGTAACGTTCTCGATGTCCCATTTGGACAGATCTTGGTTAAATGACTCCGCCCGATCGAACATTCGGTGCATGGTCGTGACCTTGCTCGTATCCCACTGACCAATGTTTTGATTGAATGATCTGGCTTTATGAAACATGTTGTACATGCCGGTCACGTTCGCCGTGTCCCATGTACCTATATTTTGATTAAACGCCGTGGCCTCTCGGAACATGTAGTTCATATTTGTGACTACACCGGTTTGCCACAGCGATACATCACCATTAAACACCGACGCGCCCCGAAACATTTCTTCCATATTCTTAACCCCGCTGGTGTCCCAAGGAAGGTCTTGATTAAAGGCTTTCGCCTGGTGAAACATGTATCCCATATCTTTGATGGCCTTAGTATCCCAACGACTAATGTCTTCGTTAAATTGTGCTGCTGACCCGAACATGACCCTGAAACTTTGCAGATTGCTGGTATCCAGCTCAGCAATCGCCGGACCGCCCGCACCTGCCATTTCGACAAACGCCCTCTGTCCATGCGCCAGTTGATTGGCACACCGACCAGCCACCGTTTCACCCGCGCTACCGCAAGGTGTGCTGCCTTTTTTCCTGGAGCCAATGTGGCTGACGGTGTTGAGCCAAGTAAGCCTGATCCCCTTACCGCCAGGTTCGATACTTCGGTTGTCCCAATCAAATACCGCTCTGACAACACCCTCTGCTTCGCTACAGAACAAGGCGTCATTGTCTTGGTTGTTAACGTTAATCGGCAGCGAGCTCTGGCAGATATCCGCGCCGTTACCGGTCGTTGTTAGAACGTGAAAATCCGCATACTCGTATGTCAGTTCGTCTGCGACGCATCGGAAGGCCTGTTTGCTGGCATCTGAGGCCTCTACCACTGCCCAGTCCGCACTCGAGCACTCATCCGGCACCTCAGGCAGGGTCCCCTCGAAGTCATAAGTCACGCCGTTGACTTCTATGTAATCGGCATAGGTTTGCTGCGTGGTGTTGCGATCTGCGTTGCCGTCGCCGGTTTGCCAGCGAAACAGCTGAATACGACGGTCGCCGTATTCAGCGATCCACTCGGACAAAGTTCTCGTTTCCGCAGTTTCCCCTTCTGACAGATACGAAATAGTAAATGGGGTCGAGGCGAATTTGATCTCAACCGTGTTCCATCCCGGGTTCAGGCTGGGCATTTGATTCATCTTTAGATTGAGCTGCGAGATGGTCTTGCCATCGTCGCTTGGGGCCTCTCGTTCCATGCGAAACCCCAGCTTCGGGTAGTAGCCCTCGCCGTCGTGCCACACTCGGTAGCTTAAGCTAGTCAGGTCTTGCAACCGGTCGGCCTTGCGCCCGCCCTGACTTATTTCTTCACCTTTGAACTGTGCGGGGTCGAGAAACAGCCCCCACCTGTCGGCGCCCTGTCCTTCCAAAGACGCGTTGATGCTTGCGCCACCAAATCCGTCATCCATGCCCACGTTATCGCGTGCTTGCACATACTCAGACGTAAAGTGCGCCAAACTAAAACCACGGAGGTTATCCGACGTCACGAGCAGTGTTACGTCACCAGCGGTGCCTCGAGGTGCCGCCAGAATCTGCGCTTCTTCTCCCTCACCCGCGGCACTGATCGCTCGCAGACGTACGACGTAGTCTTTGCCATTGGTGAGGTCGGGTATGGTAATTGAAGAGCCGGTTGTCCCTGCGGCGGTCCAGCTGCCATCGTCTCGCTTGTATTGGTAGTCGGTAATGTCCGTGCCGTTGTCGTCGGCTGGGGTAAACGCAATGTCTAGCTGGCCGTCGCCGGCTGTGGCAACCAAGTCAGTCGGGGCGCTCGGGGGCAAAGGTGGCGATGTCTCAAAGTCAAATTTCGTGCCATTTATCTCGATGTAATCAATGTAGGAGGTATAGCTTTCTTTAGGATTGCCAAGCTCGAATGCAATTTTGTAGATTGGATAATCGCCTATGACTTCCAGCCATGCAGCGAATGTGCCTTTGGATGGTTTACCGTCGGTTGTCCGACCAGCACTCCAAAATATCGAGTCCGGGCCGACTGTTACAAGGTCCCACTGGTTAGGCTTAACCGCCTGATTCTGATGTCTGAAATAAATAGCGTCATGCTCAGTGTCCTCATCGATATTGGTAGGGACGTCAACTACCACTTTGAATATGGGGTAGTTGCCCGGATCACTATGGTGCACTTGCCAGCTAAATTTCGAGAGGTCCAGGTCCCTTAGCGTCGTAATATTTGTCAAACCCGCGGCAGGAAAATCACTTGCTAAAAGGCGCGCATTCCGACTGCTCTTGTCTTCACTCCCATTGAGGCTGAAGTTGAGCGATGCCGCTCCGCCTGCATGGTCGCCGATGCCCACAACCGGCGCCTCCCCCGCAACATCGACAGCGGGATTTGCGAAAAAGGTCCAGCCTCTATGGTTGCTCTCGTCTACCACCAAGGTTTCAGCCGACGTTAACGAGGCGCAGGCCAAAAGGTAGAGTGTTGCTAACTTTAAAATCAGATTAACCATATAAACTTCAACACCCTTTTTCACAGAACAACGCCGGTTTACAGCCGAGGTAAACGCGACCATGGGACCTAAATTCCCGCCGCCGCAGGGTAGTGAGTTGAGGCATGAAAGTTAATGGCTTTGTTAAAAACTGTCGCTTAATGCTAAAGATTGTGTTTTTTAATAAATTGTGGGGCGTGGAGCACCAGCCACAACTTGAACTGAAGTATGACGTTTTAAAAAAATTTATTAAAATCAGAGGTCTAGCAGCCAGAGCGGCCGATTGAAAGAAGCAAAAGCTGATGAGCATACTGCGCTTGATGCGTACACTTTCACTACAAAAGCGCTCACCACGCGGCCAACTCAACCCCTAAAGTAAAAAGCCTCCACTTGGGAGGCTTCTTACCTTAGATGGCGGAGAAGGAGGGATTGATTCGAGCAGCGTTGCCTCCGCTGCTCGAACCCTTCCAGGGCGCTGCGCCTTACGGCTCCCCGTCCAAACTCTGCCCTAGGCAAAGTTTGTCGAATCCGAGGGTTCTCATCCCATAGTCAAAGCCCCAAACAAAAAAACGCCCCAGAGGGGCGTCTTTTGTTTGGATGGCGGAGAAGGAGGGATTGATTCGAGCAGCGTTGCCTCCGCTGCTCGAACCACTCCAGGGCGCTGCGCCTTACGGCTCCGCGTCCAAACTCTGCCCTAGGCAGAGTTTGTCGAACCCGAGGGTTCTCATCCCATAGTCAAAGCCCCAAACAAAAAAACGCCCCAGAGGGGCGTCTTTTGTTTGGATGGCGGAGAAGGAGGGATTCGAACCCTCGATACGCGATTAACGTATACTCCCTTAGCAGGGGAGCGCCTTCAGCCACTCGGCCACTTCTCCGGAGGGTGCGAATCCTACCATAGTGAATTCGCGGAAAAACACTGCTTTAGTCGCTATCGCGGGTATTTCCGTCGCTTTCATCGTCTTCTGAGGGGTTATCGGCTTGAATCCGGTTAAGAATCTCCTCCCGATGTACCGAAACGTCCCGGGGCGCGTCTACACCCAGGCGGGTCTGATTACCCTTAACACCCAGCACTGTAATGGTGATGTTGTCACCAATCACCAGGGATTCACCCATTCTTCTTGTTAGTATCAGCATCTCGAACTTCCCTGTTTGCTGCTTTTTATGAATTTACTCAATCATTATAGCCGATCTCAGCCGTTGCCCTCGGGATTGTGCTCGAGACCAAACGCGGAATGCAAAGACCTGACGGCGAGCTCCAAATAGTTCTCTTCGATAATCACCGAAATCTTTATTTCCGACGTGCTGATCATCTGGATATTAACGCCCACCTCTGACAAGGCCTTAAACATTCGTGCAGCAACGTTTGCGTGTGATCGCATCCCCACTCCAACAATCGACACTTTGGCAATTTTTGCGTCGGCACGCAATTCTTTCGCGTCCAACTGCACCACTAAATCTTCAAGAATTTTTCTCGCATTTTCGAGGTCGTTGCGCGCCACAGTGAACGTGAAGTCCGTATGACCTTCTTCTCCAGTGTTCTGGAGTATCACGTCGACCTCAATATTAGCCTCACCCACTGGCCCTAAAATTTTGTAGGCAACCCCGGGCGTGTCGGGCACACCGAGCACGGTGAGTTTGGCCTCATCGCGGTTGAACGCAATGCCCGCTATTGTTGGCGCTTCCATATCTGCGTCCTCTTCCATGGTGATTAAAGTACCAGGACCTTCTTTAAAGCTGCTGAGAACCCTTAGCGGCACCGCATACTTACCCGCAAATTCCACAGCGCGTATTTGCAGCACTTTGGAACCCATACTGGCAAGCTCCAGCATCTCTTCGAAAGTGATTTTCTCCAACCGTCGAGCGCTTGATTCAACCCGAGGGTCTGTCGTGTAAACCCCGTCTACATCGGTATAAATTTGGCATTCATCTGCCGACAGTGCCGCAGCAAGTGCTACCGCCGTTGTATCTGAACCCCCTCGTCCCAACGTCGTTATGTTGCCGTCGGGATCGACACCTTGAAAGCCGGCCACAACCACGACCCGCCGCTGATCGAGATCAGCCCGCAAACGGTGGCCATCAATGTGCTGAATCCGTGCTTTGGTGTGGGCAGTATCGGTCAGAATACGCACCTGCGAGCCATTGTAAGACCGCGCAGGCACCTTGCGCTTGTGGAGCGCCATGCTCAGCAATGCTGTCGTGACCTGTTCACCGGTAGACACGAGCATGTCGAGCTCACGGGGCTGGGGATACTCTTCTATGGAATGCGCGAGTTCGATGAGACGGTTCGTCTCCCCAGACATTGCTGAGACGACAACCACCACGTCATGGCCGTCGCGATGAAAGCCCGCAACCTTATCGGCAACATGCTCGATGCGATCAGCGGAGCCCACCGAGGTGCCACCATATTTTTGAACTATTAGGGCCATGAAAACCCGTGCCGGTCAGTTAAAATTGGGCGCGGATCATACCACATAAGCACCGTTACGTAAGCGAGGCATGCACGATCGTCGGTAAGGCGGGCTGCTCCTAACAACGCGCCAAGCCAGTCAACTAAGCAAGCTGTGATGCAACCCAGTCTGGTACTGCGGCTAACGCCGCGGGTAAGCCAGCCACATCGGTGCCTCCCCCTTGAGCCATATCAGGGCGGCCTCCGCCTTTGCCACCCAAGCGGCCAGCGAATTCTTTAATGGCATCGCCTGCTCGCACCCTGTCGGTGACATCTTTGGTGACACCTGCGACTAAGGATATTTTGTCGCCCTCTACCGCGGCTAATAACACCACCGCCGTACCAAGTTTGTTTTTACATTGATCAAGGGTATCGCGAAGCGTTGCCACATCGGCACCCTCTATTTGGGTGGCCAACACTTTTATGCCCCCCACCTCAACCGCTGACTGCGTGAGATCGCCCCCAGATGAAGTGGCCAGCTTTTGCTTCAAGCGCGCCACTTCTTTTTCCAATTCACGTACTTCTGATCGTAATACGCCGGCCTTTTCGACAACGGCAGCTGGCGTAGCTTTTAAAACCTCAGCCACATCGACCACCCGCTGACTGCTGGCTAAACTTTGCACCAAAGCAGCCTGGCCCGTGATGGCTTCTATTCTTCGCACCCCAGCAGCCACGCCAGACTCTCCAGTTACCAACAACAGGCCAATATCGCCGGTTCTATCAACGTGAGTACCGCCACAAAGCTCCACCGAAAAGCCTTCCGACCCCATAGACAATACCCGCACTTCATCACCGTACTTTTCCCCAAACAAGGCGGTGGCACCCGCTGCAACGGCGCTATCCATATCCATTAACTGCGTCGTCGTGGCACTGTTTCCCCGAATTTGCTCATTAACAATTTGGGTAAGTTCGTCAATTTGCGCAGCACTCACAGCCTCACCATGAGAAAAATCAAACCGCAGTCTCTCAGAATCAACCAATGAGCCCTTCTGTACCACGTGGTCACCCAAAACCCGGCGCAAGGCCTCATGAAGTAAATGCGTTGCCGAGTGATTCAAGCGAATGCGCTGACGCAATTCGTTATCGACAGTCGCGGCCAAGACATCGCCGACGTTTAAGGAACCTGAAGTCACATGAACATGGTGAAAGTGATGCCCCTGAGCCTTAGTTGTATCAGTAACATCAGCGCGGCTCGATTCGCCCTGCAGCAAGCCACAGTCACCTACCTGCCCCCCGCTTTCGCCGTAAAAAGGCGTGCTGTTGAGAACCACAACACCCCGTTCACCCGCAGCCAATGACTGCGCCATCTCACCCTCAGCCAACAGGGCCAAAATGGTTCCCGAGCCTTCGGTACTGTCGTAGCCGGTAAACTGTGTCTCTCCGGGGATTGTGACTGACTCGTTGTAGTCAACTTTAAAACTGCCGCTCTCCTGAGAGCGCTTGCGCTGCTGGGCCATAGCCTCATCGTAACCTTCCACATCTAAGGTAAGGTTGCGCTCGCGAGCTATGTCGTTTGTCAGATCAACCGGGAACCCGTAAGTGTCGTAGAGCCTAAAAACAAGCTCACCAGGAAGTACAGCGCCCTGAAGACCGCTCAGGGCCTCTTCAAGAATAGCCATGCCATTGTCTAGGGTTCGCGCAAACTGATCTTCTTCGGCACGAAGCGCCTTCACAATGGCGCTCTCACTCGCCTGAAGGTCAGGATAAGCTGCGCCCATTTCAGCGACTAGCACTGGCACCAGTGCCGCGAAAAAAGGCTTGGTAGCGCCCAATTTGTTGCCGTGACGCACCGCGCGGCGAATAATGCGGCGCAGCACATACCCCCTGCCCTCATTGCTAGGCACCACACCGTCGGTAATTAAAAAGGCACAGGAGCGCAGGTGATCCGATATCACACGCAATGATTTCTCTTCCAGATCGGCAACAGCAAGAGCGGAGGCGGTGGCTTTGATCAAGGTTTGAAACAGGTCTATTTCATAATTGGAATGCACGTGCTGTAAGACCGCAGCAATACGCTCCAACCCCATGCCTGTATCAACAGAAGGCGCTGGTAACGGATGCAACTCCCCCGCACCATCCCGATTAAACTGCATGAACACAAGGTTCCAAATTTCAATGTAGCGATCGAGGTCATCGTCGGCACTGCCAGGAGGCCCGCCGGGCACATGGGCGCCATGGTCGTAAAATATTTCGGAGCTGGGCCCGCAAGGTCCGGTGTCACCCATCTGCCAAAAATTGTCTTCGTCTAAGCGTGATAAGCAGCTGGGATCAATGCCGATTTCATCAATCCAAATGGCCGCCGCCTCGTCATCGGAAATGTGCACCGTCACCCAAAGGCGCTCCTTGGGTAACTCCAACACCTCAGTCAGAAAGGTCCAAGCAAAGTTGATGGCCTCGCGCTTGAAATAATCCCCAAAGCTAAAGTTGCCCAACATTTCGAAAAAGGTATGGTGGCGCGCGGTGTAACCGACATTTTCAAGGTCGTTGTGTTTGCCACCTGCACGAACACATTTTTGTGACGTACAAGCTCGCTGGTAAGCCCGGGTTTCCAACCCCAAAAAAGTCTCTTTAAACTGATTCATTCCCGCGTTGGTGAACAACAGTGTCGGGTCGTCATGGGGCACGAGGGAACTTGACTCTACTCGAGTGTGGCCCTGTTCTTCAAAGTAGGAAAGGAACGCTTCACGTATTTCAGCTGTTTTCATTGCAAGCTCTCATTTGGCCCCACGGCCATGAATACATTGGGCTCAAAGCCCTTTTTATCGATTACTTCTAAAACTTCAGCGCGACAGTCTTTATTGCTCTCACGGTCGGGCAACTGGGCATAATACTCAGACACTGCTGCACTGGTTAAATGCATCACCCGTTAAGAACCCGGGTAACCCAACACAGCTGGTTCAGGCAAGGCCACCCGCCAGCTCACCCTCAGCCATGCTGCGACCTGCCAGTATGTGAAGATGCAAGTGAAAAACAGTCTGCCCGCCATCGGCGCCATTATTAATCACCAATCGAAAACCTTCACCCACACCCAAATCATTTGCGACTTTACCCGCTACCAGTAGCAGGTGCCCCAGCAGCTCTGAATCACTCTGCTGTGCATCGACCAATCGGGGAATCGGCTTTCTGGGAATGATTAAAACGTGCGTCGGCGCTTGTGGGTGAATATCTTGAATGACAACGCAGTGCTCGTCCTCGTACAAAAATTCGCTGGGAATTTCACCACGAGTAATCTTGCCAAAAATCGTATCACTCATAAGCTTCTGATCACCGTTCACGCTCTTCGAGACTTAAGCTACGCGCTTCACTTTCGAGCATAACGGGAATGTCATCGCGGATGGGGTAGGCGAGCCCACTAGCACGGCAGACGAGCTCCTGTTGCTCAGGCTGGTACTCCAGGGGCGCCTTAGAGACGGGGCAGACCAAAATCTCAAGTAGTTTGGGATCGAGCACAAGAAATCCTCTGGTGACAATAGACGGTCGGGAATTATACGGGACTGCAGGTGCAATTCGCACCTGTTGATAACGATCAGTCTGGAAGCGGCATGGCCGGAACAAGCAGGTGAGGGTCGACCCGTTGATTCAACCAACTCATTCGCCAATCTAAATGTGGGCCTGTGGCGCGTCCAGTAGCCCCAACCTCACCGATAAGGTCGCCCCGCTGCACCTCTTGGCCCACCGCTACATGAAGCTTACTGAGATGCAGAAAGGACGAAGACAGCCCATACCCATGATCGAGAATAATCGTACCCCCAGAGTAGAAAAGGTCGACCTCCGCCAAAGTAATCACCCCAGGACCCGGGGCCACAACAGGATGCCCCGTGGGCACCGCCACATCGACACCGTAATGGGGTGAACCGGGAGTGCCATTATAAAATCTCTGGCTGCCGTAAACTCCGCTGATTCTGCCCGTTGCAGGCCAAGAAAGCCCCGCTTGTACGGCTTCTAGCAGCTCGGGACGCTCAATACGCTGAGCTTTAGCCTTGCGAACCAGCGCGCGCTCTCGAGCAATCCGCTCGAGCACATCGTTGGGAGGCGTGACGGTCTTTTGGGGAACGCCCTCAACGCGCTGAATGTTGTATTGTCTCTGCGCGACTGCCACGGTTTGGGTGCAGCGGTCACCAGCGTAGACAATTGAGAGCGCCTGCTCTTTGGGTGCGTCGCGCCCTAACCCCAAAACAAACGCTCCGCTGGGCATGACCAATATTAAAGTTTCATCCACGGTCACAAGCGCAGTCGGTGCCACTTGTCCCCACAACAAGCCCCCCTGCCTAGCGTCTCCCGACAACTCTACGCAGTTGGCAACGGCTGCGGGGGCACCACAGCAGAGCATCAGCATGGCGAAAACCCGCCACACAGAAACCCGCTGGAGTAAATCAATGATCATAATTCCATCGTCGTATCGCTTAATCTTACCCGTAGCATCAATACATTTGATTTTCACTGCAAGGGTTAGATTTCTCGCATCCGACATTAGGTTCGCTTTTTATCCCTCAGTGGCTTGTCTATTGAGGTGCGAGAATTTATGAAAACACCGAGGGAGCTCCGCGGTTTGTACGCGTGGCCGGTCTTGAGCGCACTAAAAACCTCAAGAGTCTCAGAGGCTGGGCTAAGCCAAGGTTTTATTAGCCGTTACCTGTAAGCTGTCACAGGCTAACCGTGACCAACATAATAACTTTTGACGCAACTAGGGTGCGGTTATTAACGCCGAGCAATGATCCCGTAATCCAATGGCACAGCTTATTTAACCTACCCAAAACTCTCCTTACAGCAGGCTATACCGACTTACTGTAGCGCCGGAGATCAAAAGCTAGTGGGGAAAATCACCCACGGGCAACTCTCTATTGGGCGAGGCCTTTTCCTCATAATCGCTGAGCCCGAATGTAAGGTTGTCTGCCGAAGAGCCCCAGATAAAAGACTTATTCCACCGATCCCAAAGGGCGAGGTAGGCACCCAAATTGCCGTGTCCGTGGTCTATAGAATGATGAAGCTGATGCTGGGCCGGGCTAATGATAAAACGTTCGAATGATCCAAACCCCAAGGGAATATGGCTATGCCGCAGATTAGACCCTGCCAAGGTTAGTAAAAACCCCAACGCATTTACGCCCAAAATATCCCAAACCTGAAGTTGCGCACCAAAGCCCCAAATAAACACCCCAGAAATCAGCCCCAAAGCAACAATTGATCGCAAGTAGTTAATGAAGCTTTCGAGGGGGTGAGTTCGAAAAACAGTAAACGGAGTCAGCGTCGTTGCAGAGTGATGAAGCCGGTGAATGCGCCACAAGAACGGGTTACGGTGCATGGCTAGGTGCGTGAGGAAACGGGTAGCATCATCAAAGACAAAAGCCACCAAAGTAAAACTCAGCGACACAAAAATTGGGCCTGCGGAAATTTGCGGCGCGTCCAAAACATGAAGGTGCAAGACGCGAGCGGTAATGAGCGCTATCCCCAGCTGGCCTCCCAGTATCGGAATAAACACGACGAGTTTGAGAACCGCATTGAAAAATAACAGCGCGTAATCAATGCGTGTGGAGGCGTTCCACCAATATTTTTTACAGAGCAAGCGACGAGCAAGAGCCGCGGGGCCCAAGTCCGGTGATTCGGCCCTAAAGTACCAAGCAGCAAGAACAACTGAACCCAAAATATGCATCCAAAAAAGCCGCTTGGCAGGGTCGTTGACATATAGCAGCGGCGTAATGATCAATTGTGCGGCATCTAGCATGATGAATAATCAGAACGAATAGCGAATGCGTCCAACAATTGATTGAGGACGGTTAGGTCTAGCTCCGAACGGACGGTGAGACACTATCGCAGCTTCGTCAGTTACGTTAAGTAAAGACGCCTGCAGAGAAACATGGGTTGTCATGTCGTAAGTGGCGCTGAGGTCCAAAATGGCAAACCCATCGCTATGCAATTCTTCGGTAATGGCACCTGCGCCAGGAACCTCTCGCATCTGTGACTGAAAGTCGAGGGTGCTGTCTATGTGCCAGCGGTCCCCTAACAGGCTAATGCGCAGACTGCCCACGCTCTCAGGAATGTAGGGAACCTCGTCTCCAGCTTTTACCAAACCCCACTGCGGGAATCCTGAAAAAAACGTAGTGGCAAATTCAGATTCGCTATAGGTATAACTTAGGGCACCCTGCAGCGAGAGACTTTCTGAAATTACCAAAGTATGAAGTGCGGATAACTCTGCGCCAAAAATCTCAACTTCACCACCGTTAAACTCTGAACCCGGCTCGCAACTGGTGTCGCTGACACGGCAGCGACCGATGAGATTACCGTAGTCGCTATAAAAACCGACCAAAGATAATTCACTGCCGCCGTTGTTAAAGCGTCCACCAATTTCGTAATTCGTGCTGTCCTCGTGGGAGGCATCTGATCCAGGCCCCGCAGGAGAAAAACCCTCATAGATGCCTCCAAAAAAAGACATATTGTCCGAAACCTCCCAGATACCACTAATCGATGGTGAGGTTAATGCTTGAGAGCGTTTCAACCGTTCGCCAGTCAGCTGATTGAAGACCTCACCGTCAATGTCTTCATGCCGGACACCCAGATCTATGGAAAATCCACCGAGGCTGATTCGGGTGATGCCATAAACCGCCAAGGCCTCACTTTCGGCCTTATTCACGACCTTTGCCTCTCTTGGCACCGCATCGGGAATCATTTGAAAGTTGGTCATTAAGTAAGTGGCTGGCTGATGATTTCGCTCCACTTGATCTTGATGCAGCCGAATACCCCCGCGAGACGATAAGGTAATAGATCCAAGAGTTCTTTGATCTGAAATTGACCACTGGATGCCGCTACTTTCATATGCTCGATCATTATTGGTGACATCCAAAATTTCATCGTCTTTCAGGGCAGAGTTTTTCTGTCCGGTTAATACAAAATACTGATCCTGATACTGAGTCGGCGCTTGCAAAACCTTTTGCAGCGTTGGACCGGCCAAAAAGCCATCCAACTTGTTCCATGATCGATCAAAATCGTTCCAATATATCTTCACATTAGAGCGAGTTTTTTGGGTCAGGGACAGTGAGTAATTTAAGAGCACATTAATATGCTCAGACTCGAATCGTGCCAGCTGCGATGCGGCATAGCGTCGATAGGGGTTGTCTATAAAATCGGCGTCGGCGAGTCCCAAATACGTTTCATCAGCCCCCTCCTCTCCCCCTTCGATCAACAGGGATACCTTGTGATCACGAGGTGATTCCGGATTCTGATAAAGCAGCTTGATGCCAAAGTCAGAGCGTTCAAAGCCCGTAGAGTCACCATGACCGTCAATACTCTTAAAGCCATCGGCGCCGTAAGTCAGGACGTCAACGAGGTAGCCGAAATTACCTTTCATGTTTCCATAGGCGGCTTGGGCCTTGTAATAGCCATCAGAGCCGTAGCTGAGGTCTACCACACCCATAGCAGCGCTAGGAACAGGAGCAGAGACCAAATTCACTGCCCCCCCTACGGTGTGAGGGCCATGGGTAACAGCTGCTGGGCCCTTTACCACCTCCATACTTGAAATGCGGCTCACATTAGGCACGTAATAGGCCGCGGGAGCGGAATACGGCGCAGGCGTAATTAGAATCTCATCGCGCATAAGCGTGATTTTTTGACTTCGCTCCGCAGCAGCACCCCTGATTCCAATATTGGGACGCAGCCCGTACCCATCTTCGTCTCGAATATAGACCCCCGGGGTTTGGGCCAGGATTTTCTTGAGATCGATATAGTCAAAACGTTCAAGGTCTTCCTCGTTGATCACATAGGCAGAGCCCGAGATTTCTCGAGCATCTGTGCGACTGCCAATAATGGTGATTTCCTCAAGCACAGAATTTTCTGCAAAAGCTGCACCTACGCTAACTAGCGCAACGACACCCACTAAACACTTCATGCTTAACTCACATTCATCAGTTTTTAAAATTTGCATTAATCGTTGTCAGCCTGAGAGCCACCCGGCACAGAAACATTGACGATAGTGACAAAATCAATTTTCAAGTCGTCAACTACTCGCTTAATCAGTCCGTAAAGCGTGCAAGTGGGGAATCGATCGGAAGGGCTGTCTGGATTTGCGAATGCATTGGCACACTCCGCGTCATCCGAGGCCGTTTGTACAAGCTGAACCTGCTCTGAGAGTGAAACGTCAATGCTCTCAGCTAAGGCAAGTGTCTCCGACAAATTATCAACAAACCGCTGGGCGACCTCGGGAAACCCCTCGCTGACAATATGCGCGTCAAATCCTGTGGCTTCGTTGGAGACAAAAATCGTTTCAAATGCCTTGACGTTATTAATAATTTGACGAAGGGACGTTCTACTAAACGGAGATTCAATTTGCTCAGGGCAGGTCAGCGAAGAGCAGGCCTCAATAATGCCTAAGGGGTTACCCAGCTTTGCATCCTTTGCCCCCTCCTCGATGTAAAAAAGGCCATCGGTGGTTATCTGCAGGCTCTCTGACAAGCGATCTTCAGCTAAGAAAATCGCTCGGAAATCACCGCCACTGGGGTCCCAGCGGGTCGCGATAGCTTCAGCCGCTTCAGCAATATCTTTGGCAATAAGCATTGCCGCTTCACAGCGCTTCGACTTTCTTTGCCCGGAGCTCAGTTCATTCCAACTCTGCGTTGCAGAAGCCTGAGGGGGACAGGAGTGCTCTAGCGTCTCATTAAACAGGAGATACTCCAAAGCTCCGATGCCGCGCTGATTAATTGAGCGGTTAGCGATGTCAAAATTCTCATCCACCAACGCCGCAATACCGTCAACACCGCAGGTACTCAATGAACCAAACATGTACGAATTGAGGCGATATTGCAGACTGAATGCGTTTTCCGCAGCGGGCCCTATCGCGTGTAATTCGGCACGCTGCACTTGTGACGCTAGGGTTCGCCATTGATCTTGCGCAATTGAATGGGTTACAGACTCATTTTCTGTTCCGATAGCGTCGCAATAGGCATGAAGCTCACCCTCAGAATCCGTCATAGCTTGTGCCGAAGACACCAAGGCCGCGTAATTTGGTGCCACAATCTCATCGACATAAGCCGTTAACATTTCTGCTACTGAGTATTCCCCAGACCCGCTGCCACCCGAAGGGTCGTCTGGCGTATCACCACCGGCCGTACCGTCACCAGGAATTGGCGTGGGGGCTACATCCCCCCCACTATCAGTACAAGCCGTAACCGCAAATATCATCAGGCAATAAAACAGCAGGCCACTCAACCTCTTTGACATTCCAAATGTCCTCAAACTAAAAACAACAAAAGACGCCGGTTTGCGGCGCCTGAAATTCGAGCGTCAATGGTTATAACGCCCAATAATTTTCGTTCGCGTAGTCTTGATTGACTACCAAATCTCAACCACTTCCGGCTCGAATCCATAGGCCTCTGCCAAAATGTCCCGCGCCTCTTGCAAGCCTGTTAAGTAGTTCTGAATGGCATCTGAAGGAGAAGCTGTGGTGGCAGGCTGACCTCCTTGGGAACCATCGGCCAACACCGGCGCGTCCCCCATGAGCGACAGCACTCGCTTCAGATCTGCGACATCCTTCCCTGTTTCGCCGGTTCGAAAGGGAGACACTGGGCTAAACTGCAAACCCAAAGCGAACCCTTTCATCTCACCCCAGTGCTTAGACAAATTGATGAAATTGGAAAGGTCGGCGTAATAAGGCGGGATAAAGTCAGCCATATCATCTGAGACATCATTGATGTAATGGACAACCGTGGCCGCAATACACTTTTCCCAAGTCATTGCAGCGATTTCGATTTGACCCTGCAATGCGGCATCTGCCTCAACCGTCAGCTCCCCGGCTTCCTCAGCATTTTGAAGAATTCGACGACCCACCAAAAAAGCGTCCATTGCCGATTTGGAATAGTCGGTATAAGCAACGCCCTCGGCATTCTTTTTTCGATCACGCTTTGCGCAGTTTTGCGCATGGCCAAAAATAAACTCACTTCTCAGGTCGATTAAGCCATCGCCGTTTGAGTCGTAATAGCCATTGCCATATTCAGCGCGCCCGCCTTTGCCGGCAGCCTCATCGTCGGTGTAGTCATTGAGATCCCTCGAGGCGCCGTAGTAACCGAAAGCCTCGTCGTAGTCGTGGGCACCTGCCGAGTAACCTTTGCCCGGTTTTTCCTCACCCAGCATGTTGGGGAAGTCGGCTTGGAGATAGTCATTTGTGCCCTGGGAAAAGTTCACCGCTACCGATAAAAACTTCTGAATCAGCTGCCGATAATGAACTCCAGTGCTTGAAATCATGGGCGTACCAATAAGGATCTCTTCTCCACTGGCTACTGTGACCGCCGGCGTCACCTCGTCTGTCGCTTCTGCTGCTAGTGAGTCCATCCACACGTAGACCAGCTCGATAGGAAGTGGCGTAGCGTCCAGCCCTGCACTCCAACCAAAGAACTCATCGTCGATTAACATTTCGGTCTCACCCGTACCCGCTAAGCTACCTCCGGCAATTTTTCCGTTGAGGTTTTTACCCGTACTGATATCGCCGTAAGTGGGACCTGGTATGACCGGGTCGCTGCCTTTCGTGGCAAACCCGTGGTCAGTTTCATCGGCTCCGTCGCCGGTCATATAGAACCGTAAAGCCGCTGAAATTTCCTCTGCCTGCCCGGGGCTCTCTTGCAAGTCTTCCATATAACCAACAAGACCGAGTTGTAGGACTTGTCTCGCAGTCTGACCCGTGTAACTGACGCCGTCGTCAGTGCCATCGCCAACGTAACCAACGGCGGCGTAAACCAGAGGCATAGGATCACAGGCATCGCCCTTACCGTTAACGTCGCTGTCCTCCTGCCCGGGATTTTCGGTCTCAACACAATTGTCTTCGGCGTCTACAATGCCGTCGCCATCAGTATCTGGATCTTCTACCGGCTCTTCTGCCGGCGGGACGGGGGGCGGGGTCGGTGGAGGCGAGTCACTGCCGCCCCCACAAGCGACCAAACCCAACGATAAAAGCAACGCTGGAAAAATAACGCTCAATTTTCGACTTATACTTGTCATCGGCAACCCCTTCTTAATTCCGTTTGTCTCAAATCTTTTAAGTTGTATGGTTTTATTTAACTAAAATGTAATCTTAAAGCGAATCATTCTTATTTGCAATACAATTAACGTAATGACTGGATCTGCCTCGTCAAGGGGCATACCGTCAGTAGTTTTGGACTCAGATCATCGGGGCACTCGGCCCCGTCACGGGTTTTGAATGGGCTAAGCAAGCATCGCAACTTCGTCACAAACACCGGCTACCCTCGATAGGCTAGATCGCCCCCAACCCTGCTATGGTTAATGCTTTGTGAAGCTATGGTGTTGCTCGGGCGCTCAGTTTCGAAATGAACAGCGAGGAGTCTTGATTTGTCACGTTACCGCCCACCAAGGCCAAAAGGCTCCCCCTACATCACGCAAGAAGGCGAGCAACGCTTACGCGAAGAGCTCAAGGAACTTTGGAAGGTTGAGCGGCCGGTAGTTACGGCCGCGGTTCAGGCTGCCGCTGCTAATGGCGATCGCTCTGAGAATGGAGATTATATTTACGGCAAAAAGCGGCTTCGGGAGATCGACAGCAGAGTTCGCTTTTTACGCAAGCGCCTTGATGAACTTATCGTTGTAACCGCTGGGCCCACCGACCCGGAGAAGGCCTACTTTGGAGCCTATGTGACTCTGGAAAATACTGAAGGCCAAGTACACCAATGGCGTATCGTTGGCCCCGATGAATTCGACATAAGTGCGCAAAAGCTGAGCTGTGACTCTCCGTTGGGCCGTGCCTTGTTGGGCAAACCTATCGATGCAGAGGTCGTCATAGAAAGTCCTTCAGGACCGAAAACGTGGCATCTCATTGAGGTTCGGTACGCTGACGAGTCCGAGTAAATATTCACCCAACATCGTGCTGAACAGCTGAAGATCCCTGAAGCTTGATGAGCCTTGGACACAATGCACCGCGGTAACGCAGCATCCCTGCTTCTACCCAGCACCCCAGACTTGACTCAGTCAGTAGGCACCGCCCACTGCGCCAAAATTCCGCGCAGCACACTGACAAAGGCAATAGGCTCGTCCAGCATTAAATGATGCCGCGCCCCGGGAATACCTATAATCGGCACGTCTCTCGCTCCGCACTCCCGAAGATAAACCGCTGAATCATCATCAAACAAAACACTATCCTGTCCGTAAACAACGGCCTTCCTTCCCGGCGTCCTCGCTATGATATTGCCTTGCCCGAACATGCGCTCTTCTTGACCAAAGTCGCTGCGAAAAACGCTAGTATCAAACTTCCAAGACCACCCCCCCTCTACTTCCTTCAAAGAGTGATACGCCATGTAGTCAAACAGACTAGGAACATTGACGGGCTGCTTCGGAGATAGCACGAAGCGGCCCTTTGCGGTCTCGTAGTCGGGGTAGATACGATTGGGGCGTTTTGGATCAGAGGGCAGCGGCTTATTTTTTCCAAAATGCGCTCTTAAGCGCTCAGCGCGCAGGACCATCAAGTCGCAGATGATCAACCCGCCAAACAGTTTGTATCGGTCTGCCATAGCGGTCAGTGCCACATGGCCGCCATAAGAGTGTGCGATCACTACAGGCTTTACCTCATGTTCAAACAACCCAGTAGCCCTTGCAACGTCCTCAACTTCGGCCGCGCGGACAGCATCGGAATAATGCTCCCGCACACCAGAATCGCCCATGCCAGAAAGATCAAAAGCGACAACATGATAATTTTCTGCAAGAAACGGCGCGATAAAGGCAAAACAACGTGCGTGAGCCAAAAACCCGTGCATCAATAACAGACCGGGATTCTCGGGATTACCCCAGCGAAAGTAGTGAATAGCGCAGCCGCCCGAGTCTACCCAGCCTTCTTCTCGGGGTGCTTGCAGGGCGTGTTCTAACCAATCGGGGACAGCGCTGGCATCGGGAGGCAGCTCACTCGCGAGGTCGGGAATTTTAGTTACCACCGTGTTCATAACACTCCATTAGTGCCCGAGAGCAAAACGTCCAATAATAACAACCCGCGGCGATCGAACCGTTCGCAGATCGCTTCTATCTCAAAACTGCTGACTATCCGAGCGGATTCGTCTGCACGGGCTGGGGCAACTGGGCGGTGAAGACCCTGCCACAGGCCAGCCCTGTATTAACCGCGTCGATGACATTTCACGTTGTTCTATTTGCCAGGTCGCGTTGACAGTTTACGCACCAAGCTTGTTGCGAGACCGAGGCAAGCATAGGGAATTCTAACTCGCAGAGCTAGTAGGACATGCCCGGCTCAGACGTTTTCGCTTCGGCGCTTAACCCACCTTTGATGAGGCGGCTAAGTGTCCGGTTTTTATGTAGAGCAGGCAGCCCTGCTTGCTGTAGCGCTGCTGATGACTGGCCGGTGGGTTTCGTATCCAAGTACCTTTTTCATAGTGCCCAAGCTCATCACTCAAAACACCGTCTAGAACCAGCACTTCCTCACCTCCTGCCTGCACACTGTCGGGAAAACTAACGCCGGGTCCACATTTAATCAGCGACACAATCTCATTTTCATACTGATGCAATGGCAGCGCAGTAATACCGTCAACTGAACCGCCTTGCCAGCATGCCGCTTTGGTATCAACGCACACCGGCGTTTGATCGAGGGGATGAAACTGCTGTAGCTTTACGAATATTGTACCGCCTTGTTTGGAAAACGGCGTATGGCTTGAACCCACCGGATTTCGGACATACGTCCCCGGGCCGTAATCGCCGTGTTCATCAGAAAAAACACCTTCGAGCACTAAAAACTCTTCACCACCACTGTGTGTGTGCGATGAAAAAAATGACTCAGGTTCATAGCGAACAATACTGGTTGCTCTGGCCACTTCACCACCTATGCGATCCAGCATCCGCCGGTATACACCCACCATAGGCGATGGCAGCCAATCTAGATCAAGGCTATTAACTACCGCACGGCGGCTTAAATCGGCATGCAATTTCATGTAAAGCAGAGCATCCTCGAGATTGTTTTTCCAAAAATTTAGCTACTGTCGCCTTGCGCTGTATTGGCCTAACGCCAGCGGCACAGACCCCAGCTCGAATATTATAAAACTTAGGGGCCATAACGCTACGCTCTGGGCCATTCAAAGGATGCACCGAAATGTATTACGCGTTGCAGCAGGTGGCAGCACGCAGCGCGCTGCAGCAATGCATCTACCCAAATTGGCAAAGCAGCGTGTCCATTTCAGATGGCAAGGCCAAACTCCCGCCCGCTAAAAAGACGCCTTCGCAATTGTTACCGCTGCACCTGTCTGCTGGTTACCGCTGCACCTGTCTGCTGACAGTGCCTATCTAAAATCTAAACCCTAAAATTAAGACGCATTGAATGCTCGTGGACGTCCAAGGCCTAAACTCAGTAATATGTTTTGGTCGCGCCTGAGAACCACCGACAACCCTACGGCGTAAAGTCGTTCTGTCGAGGGTGTTCTGGGCAGTCAATGCCCGTGTTGTGTGAGTCCGAGCAAAACCCACAAGGGTTTTGCATACCTACTGAGGAAATGAATATGGCCGGTGAACGTCCACTAGAGGGTTTACGCGTTGTTGAAATGGGTCAGTTATTAGCAGGTCCGTTTGCTGGCACAATCTTGGGATACTTTGGCGCTGAGGTTATTAAAGTTGAGCCACCCACGGGAGACCCCATACGCCAGTGGCGGGAGGTTCGCGACGGCATGTCACTGTGGTACCACTCTCTCGCAAGAAACAAAAAAAGCGTCACCCTCGACCTAAAATCTAAGCGGGGCCAAGAGCTGGCCTTCGATTTGCTGTGTAAGGCCGATATTGTCGTGGAGAATTTCCGGCCAGGCGCTATGGAAGAGTGGGGGTTGGGCCCAGAGAAAGTTAAGGCCGTAAACCCGGGAATTATTTTTACCCGCATTTCTGGCTACGGCCAAACCGGTCCGTTTTCCTCTAAGCCAGGCTACGCTTCGGTAACGGAAGGCTACGGTGGCTTCAGATACATTAATGGCGAACCTGGAAAAGCCCCGGTCCGTCCGAATATTTCCCTGGGCGATACCGCGGCGGCCATACACGCTGCGCTTGGCGTGTTGCTAGCGGTTATTCAACGCAGTAAGTCTGGTGAAGGACAGGTCGTTGACGTCGCTCTCTATGAGGCCGTCTTCAACCTGCTGGAGGGTATCGTTCCAGAATATGACGGTGCCGGCGTGGTTCGCGAACCCTCTGGAACCACCATTACCGGCATCGTTCCCACCAACACTTATCTTTGCGCAGACGGCAAGCACGTGGTTATTGGCGGGAACGGCGACTCAATATTTAAACGCCTCATGAAAGAAGCAGGACGCGAGGACATGGCAAACGACCCGGCGCTGGAGCACAACCCAGGCAGAGTCGTGCATCAGGAAGCTATTGACCAGGCATTGGCCGACTGGTGCGCAGCCAATACCTCAAAAGAGATCATTGAACGTCTTGAATCTGTGAGAGTCCCTGTAGGACCTATCTACAGCGTTGAAGATATGATGACCGACCCCCACTACAACGCCCGGGGCATGTTTGAGTCAGTAGACGTCAACGGCACGCCCTTAAAGATTCCAGCGATCGCTCCAAAACTCTCCGAGACCCCCGGGAGAACCGACTGGCCAGGGGCAGAAATCGGGGCACACAATACGGAAATATTGGGCGACTTACTGGGTCTCGATGCCTCTGCATTAGAGGCACTGTCATCTGACGGCATTACCAACTGAGCCTGCCTCGTGAAACTTGAGGGCGTCACAGTTATCGACCTGTCGCTGTTCCTGCCGGGCCCAGCCGCCACCCAAATGATGGCGGATCATGGCGCACGGGTTATCAAGGTTGAAAATCCGAAGTCGCCAGAACCCACGCGATCGGCTGAGGCCTTTCCCTGGCAACAGGGGGGTGAGACTGTGATGTTTCGAAATACCCAGCGCGGCAAGGAGAGCATCGCCCTTGATTTAAAGTCTGAAGCTGGGAGAGCCGCACTCGCCGAACTCATTAAGAACGCTGACGTACTCGTCGAGGCCTTTCGACCTGGAGTGGCCGATCGCTTGGGCTTTGGAGTGGAAGCCGTAAGGGCTTTAAATTCCAAGATTGTCTACTGCTCTATTTCAGCATTTGGTCAGTCCGGGCCCTGGCGCGATAAACCCGCTCATGACACCGCCACCGTTGCGGCCTCAGGTGTTTTGAGTCTGTCATGCTCCCCTGAGGGAGACAGTGGCCCCGCGATTATCGGCGTGGCCATATCAGACATGCTTGCTTCATGGGCAGCGCTGTCAGGCATTCTCATGGCCCTGCTGCGACGCGAGACCACCGGCGAAGGCGATTACCTAGACATCAGCATGCACGAGTCGGTGCTGGCGGCGTCGCCAAACATCATAGGCCCCGTTTTTGCCGGCAAACGAGCGCCCAATCAACTGTCTGAGCGCAGCCATGGAGGCGGCGCCATGCTGAATGTTTACCGGACAGCCGACAACCGGTTCTTGGCACTGGGCGGCGGAGAACACAAATTTGTTAGCGCATTGTTTGACGGGTTAGAGCGCCCCGATTTTATATCCGCTGTCGCCGGGCCTGCGGGCAATGGCCATGAACCCGCCATACGCTTTCTGCGCGAAGCATTTCGCAGCAAAACTTTAAGCGAGTGGGATCAATGGTTCGACGGCCGGGACATTTGCTGGAGCCCCGTCCTTGACCTTCACGAGGCTTGGACAGCCGAGCATGTGCTCGCAAGGAACATGCGCTTTCAAGACGATGAGGGCAATGACCACATTGGAACGCCACTAAAATTTAGGCAAGAACCGGCTGAAATCAGTACCGTGCTGCCCAAAGTAGGTGGAAATACCTCAGATATCATTGACGATTTGGACTTGACCCCAGCGCAACGTGAGGCGATATTGGAGGTGCTGAAGTAATTGTACGTACAAATGTTTGTGGGCGATGCTCGCCTGAGTAATCCAAGCCTCCGGTAAGACAGTATTTACTGGAAGAACAACAACCAATAAAGCCACTTCCCATAAGCTTACTGGAGGATCCGTGGACATGAAGAACCCCACTCAAAAAAGACCTGCGACAGTAAAAAACCATCTATCGGTAGCGCTCGCCGCACTGACAACCGTCGGCGGCAGCCTCGCGTTACCTAACTTTGCCCACGCACAGCTCGAGGAAGTAGTGGTTACCGCTCGAGCACGAAGTGAGTCACTTCAGGACGTGCCGAGTACTGTTACCGCCTTCACCGCGGGACAAATCAATGACATGGGCATTCAACGGGCTGAGGACTTTATTTCTCAGACTCCGGGGGTAAGCTTTGTCAACACGGTCGAAACCGGTGACTCTTCGGTGTCCATCCGAGGCATTAACGGCGCACGGGACGCGGAGACAAACTTCGCACTGATTATTGACGGCATCTTGTATATCAACACTTATGCCTTCAACCGTGAGTATGCCGACCTCGAGCAAATAGAAATTCTAAAAGGGCCTCAAGGCGCTTTGTACGGTCGTTCAGCCGCTGCTGGCGCCATTATCATGTCAACGAAGCGGCCATCCCAGGAGTTTGAAGGTGATGTCCGAATCAGTATGGCCGAAGACAGTACTTATACCGGCCTTGCTACCGTCGCTGGACCCCTGGGTGAAAACGTCGCTGGTCGATTGACTGCTGACTATCGCAGCACCGATGGCTTCTACAGCAACTCCTTCCTCAACGACAATGTCGTCGATGATGCGGAAAACTACTCTGTACAAGGTCGACTGGTCTTCGACCCTACAGATAATCTATCTATCGATACCAAATTGCGTTACGGAAAATCTGAGGGTGCAGCGATCACGTTTAATGCCGCATTCGCGCTGCCGCCGTTCTTAGGATTCGGGACTCCGGGTGTTGAATCTTTCTATCAAGACGTCAACACACATGAGTTTGTGTTCGCAGGTAACGTGCGGCCAGTCAATGAACAGGATGTCCTCGAATTTTCGGTTAAAGCCGACTGGGATATGGACTGGGCGACACTTACCGCCTGGGGATTTTACAGTGATACCGAGGATACTTTTATTGCTGACGGCACTTCGGGAGCCTTTGGTTTCTATGGTGCGACCTCAGCCTGTACCAACTCGCTTGATGCACTGACACCGTCTTACACCCCGTCAGTACCCGGCGGTGTTACGGCTCTACCCGCACCCACATTTATCTTTGGTTCTGCGCCCGGAGCACAAGTTCTACCGCCTTACAGCCCGACGACCTGTGACGGATATCAGTATCAGGAACGCTTTCAGGAAGACATGAGTTTTCAGGTTCAGCTGACTTCTAATTCGGATCAGCGACTCCGCTGGCAAGCAGGTCTGTACTACCTCGACATCGAACGATACCAGGCGGTCTCACAGCTGCGGGACGATGGAAGTAACTGGCCCAATGCCGCGAGTAACGTACCCACTACGATCTACAACCAGTTTACAGACGCGATGGTGAACGACACGTTCGATACGACCGTCATGGCGGCCTTCGGATCGATAAACTACGATCTGACTGAGTCCATGGAATTATCGGTCGCCCTGCGCTACGACCGGGAAGA
>AAVV01000014.1 GCA_000169115.1 marine gamma proteobacterium HTCC2080 | reverse complement strand
TCAGACGTGAGCGTACTCAGCGCGATGCTTAGTCGTGAGCACATCTTGATGCTCAGCACGAGATGATCATGATCGCTGAGCTGTCTTTACGCTAATTCTAGAGCAGTTGGACTGGGTACATCCCTGGGCTTTCGTCTGTTGCCCTTGCCGCTGGTCATGCGTTTCATACCGGCCTATAGAGAGCGCAGAGATGCCGTTCAAGTGCCTTTTTTTACACGATTATTAGAAGCCACCGAATCCCGGCCGCAACGGGGTGCCATGTTGCTCATCAGGAGGCGCGGGCAAAAGGTACTGATTGCACTGATGTGGTTGAGCCTCGTTATTGCGGCAGCAAAACCGCAGTGGTTGGGTGAGCCCATTGAGCAGCAAAAAGCTGGGCGCGATTTAATGATCGCCGTTGATCTTTCAGGGTCCATGGAAACCGAAGATTTCAGCCAAGCCGACGGAAAGCCTGCAGACCGCTTAACCGCGGTTAAAACTGTTTTACGACAGCTCGCCAACGAGCGTGCCGGGGATCGGCTCGGTCTCATTGTTTTTGGTAGCAGCGCTTACCTGCAATCTCCATTCACAGAGGATCATAGAACCTGGCTGCTGCTGCTCAATGAAACTCGAATTCGTATGGCCGGCCCCAGCACAGCGCTTGGAGATGCCGTGGGACTCGCGATTAAGTTATTTAAAGATGCGGAGACCGAACATCGAGTTTTGTTGTTACTCACCGACGGTAACGATACCGGCAGCCTGGTACCGCCGGTTGATGCTGCACGCGTTGCCGCCACCGAAGACATTCGAATTTATCCCATTGCTGTTGGTGATCCCACTGCCGTCGGTGAAGAAGCCATTGACCTTGATACTCTGGCTCGAATGGCTGAAGTTACAGGGGGTCAAGCCTTCGAAGCACTAAGCAGCGAAGACCTTATCGCTGTTTTTAAACTGCTCGACACCCTTGAACCCAATATCTTCGAAAGCGTTAAATTCAGGCCCCGTACCGACATTCACTGGCTGCCCCTCGGGGCAGTATTAATGCTGTACCTGCTTCTAAGAACCCTCGCCCGCCTTTGGCCCCTACCCAAAGCTAAGATGCCCCAATGATGGAGGTGTTAACCCACTTTCATTTCTTGCGACCCGAGTGGCTGTTAATGGCGCCCGCCTTGTTACTCTTTGAACGCTTTCTCCGGGCTGCTCAGACCGACCCCAACCAATTTTCTGGCATCATAGACTCGGCATTGCTTGAGCATCTGCGTGTTCAAAAGCCACCCATTGCTCGACTTAACCCAAACTCGGTGCTTGTGGTTCTGATGCTGTTACTCACCCTGGTAATGGCAGGCCCTAGCTGGCAACAGCAACCGTCTCCACTGGCTGAAGATACCGCGCCATTGGTAATCGTTATCGATGTTTCAGAATCAATGGCTACTACAGATATCGCGCCTAGCCGACTGCTTCGCGGCATTCAAAAAATCCGTGATCTCCTGAAGCGGGTTCCCGACAAGCGAATTGGTGTGATTGCCTATGCAGGAAGCGCACACACCGTACTACCACTGACTAGCGATCATGAAATTACCGAAAGCTTCCTAGCGGTAATGACCCCCGGCATCGCGCCTAGAGCAGGAAAATTTCCCGAATATGCACTTCCCGGCATCGATAGATTACTAGCGCAGTCTTATTATAGAAGCTCTGTTTTGATGGTTACTGACGGCCTTGGTGCTCGCAGTCCTGAGCTGCTAAAAAGCTGGTGCCGAGACCGTGATTATCAATTAATCGTCTATGGGTTTGGCGACCCCTCATTGTCACAAAGTACCGTCCCTCTAGAACGCGAAGCACTCATGAATTTGGCCAGCAGTTGTAATGGCAAATATTACGACGCAACCATTGATCCCGGAGATGTTGATGCAATTGCGGGCGCGCTGACAGACGCGTTTAAAATTGTCGATGACGAGGCATTGCCTTGGCGCGACAACGGTTACCCGCTCGTTTTCCCCATGTTAGCGCTAGCATTGCTCTGGTTCCGGCGTGGCTGGACCCGACTCTGGATCTGGCTTTTAGTGCCCTGTCTGGTCACCTTTTCCAATTTGCCACTGGCCCAAACCCATTCCGATGGGGCAATCACTGCCACTTCCACACAAAATCAGTTAGCAAGTTCTAGTCGCGACATTTCCGAGCCTGCCCTCGATGGGTTTGTAGCACTGTGGTTAACCCCTGAGCAGTATGGCCGTGTGCTGTTGCAACTTGGCTATTACAAGAAGGCAGCGCAAATTTTTGACAATCCGATTTGGCGTGCGACTGCCCGATACTATCATCAAGATTTTGAACAAGCGGCGTCACTTTTTACCCGACAAGACAGCGACCTTGCAGTATTTAACGAGGCCAATGCCAGGGCCCACCGCCGAGACTATGTGGGCGCCAGAACCCGCTACGACCTACTACTTCATCGCAATCCCGAATTCCCTGGCGCTCGAGCGAATCGCGAATTCATCCACCAAATTATCGAGGCCAGTAATCGACTTAGCGAGTCGCAAACAGAGGAAGCGGGCGTAGGCAGCGAAACGCTAGACGGCGATAACGACCCGCAAATTGGCGAGGGAGCTGAGACTTTAGCAGGCGAGATTGAGCCGCGTACGCAATACAGTGCTGAGGAGATTTTCGCCAGCCCAGAGACTGCCGCTTTGTGGATGAAAAACGTACAACCTGATCCCGCCAACTTCCTGCGCAGTAAATTTAATAGTCAGCTCCAAGAGCGGGGCGTCAGCGAACCATGATTGTGAACTTGAGCCGAGCATTTAGGAAATCACCAAACTTTAGAGATCGGCTCCAAGGCTATGTTCTGTGGCTTAGCGGGTGTGCCGGCTCTGTTGCTATTCAAGCAGCACTCTTGCTCAGCCTATCGAGCGTCGCTCTCGCAGAGGAACAGCTGGTAGAGATTAGTGCGCGCTTGATACCGGCAGAGGGCGCGGTTCCGGGCCAACGCATTAAACTCGAGGTAACTGTCGCTACCCCGCGTTGGTTCACCGCCGGGACACGGATCAAACTGCCTGAGGTGCCTGGGTTGCTACTACTGCAAAATCAAGATTTTGCAGCCAACGCCACCGAGCGGCGTGATGGTGAAAGTTGGACAGTTCAGCGCTGGTTCATTGACGTGTTTGCCACTCGACCGGGCAGCCTAATCATCCCACCTCTGAAAGTGAGCGTTTCAGTCTCGAAATCTCCCAGTGAAGCCGTGGCTAGTACACTTGAAACACAGGCCCTGACGGTTGTCACCAATATCCCACCCGCCCTAGTGGGGGTAAAGCAATGGGTAGCAAGCCCTTCGGTAACACTAGTACAAACCATCGAGGGCTCACTAGATACCTATTTGGGTGCTGCCATTAATCGTCGCATTACCATTAAGGCAGATGACGTTATGGCTATGCTACTGCCCAGAACCACCAGCCCAAACGACCCACTGCTACAAACGTATCCCGAACCTCCGGTGCTTCGTAACCGCTCAAATCGGGGTGGCCTGACGGCAAGTCGAAGCGACAGAATAAGCTGGATTGCAGGGGCGCCCGGGGTCGTTGAAATTCCCGGGGTTGTCGTGAACTGGTGGAATACCAAAAACCAACAACTGGAAGTTCTAACAACTGATCCCCTCAGCATTTCAATTAGCGGCGCACTGCCTCCCCGACCGGCATCCAAGACAGAAACGGCTAAAGCGCTATTTTATGCCGCTACAATTCTCTTGCTAGGGTTTTTAAGTTGGCGACTGATCGCTTCGAGGCGGTTAAACCAGATAAGAAAAACGTTAAATTTATTGCGTCACGCAGGGGAAGGACTTTGGGTAGCGCTCAAGGGCAGCTCACTGCCGACTGGGCTAAATCCCTGGGGTAACACCAAGGATTAAAAAGCGCGGGAACTCCAATAAATACACAAAGCTCGCTTCGTCAAAAAATAAGGTAACCAATCATTTCTGAAAACCCAGCGTCGTAATGCAATGCCGGCATCATGCCCATCTTAACTATGAGACTCTCGGTCGAGGGAATGGTAAAATACAAAGCGTCAGCGTCGATGCTTTCCCTCTAGAGCCTGCTAGAGACCAACGCGCGGTAACTCTTCAAATATAGGGGGACAGAATGTCCAGCGAGCAAATCATCAGTCTGATTGGCTTTCCTGGTAGCGGCAAAAGCACCGTAGGTGTTTTGTTAGCCAAGCGCCTAGGCGCGAATTTTGTCGACACTGACATCCTCATTCAAAATCAGGAAAAGGCGACACTGGCAGAAATTATTGACCAGCATGACCACGTATACCTGCGTCGGTTAGAGGAGCAAGTCTTACTCGATATGCCAATTCATCCAAGCGTGATCTCCACGGGGGGCTCGGTCGTTTATAGCCCAAAGGTGATGGCACGACTTGCTGAGGCTTCGATAGTGGTGTTCCTAAGCGCCCGTCTCGACACCGTCGAGTACCGCATCTCTCTGGCTCCAGATCGAGGAATCGCCTCATCTAAGGAACAAACCCTGGCCGATATTTATCGTGAGCGCGTACCACTTTATGAGCGCTGGGCGAAGCTAACTGTTGCGGTAGATGACGCGGCACCAGAGGCGCTGGTTGACCAGCTGATGAAAAAACTGGACGCCCTCTCTCGCTGATTGGACACCATTAAAACCTGCGGACGCGTCCAAAATTGCAAAGCAGCACCTCAAAACCCACGGATCTCCTTGAAAAATAAGCTGGCATGGCATTTGCAACCCTGAAATAGCGGTCCGCCGCCTAGCAGGAAGCTGGGTCATAGACAGGAGAAACGGATTTCTCCAACCGTAACCAAGGGTTTTTAGGCGGGCCGCCCTAGTTTTTTCAGTTATTTACAGCAGCGCTTTAAGGCCAAAAAGATTCTTGTCTACAACGGTGTTATTGAGGCCAACTATGCTTGCGAGAGTGCCTACGCATTGAGTTCTAAATCATCGGGAGGTGGTTATGGGTGAGCGTACTGCAACACACAGTGAGGATTCAGTGAGCTCAGAGGATTTTCTTGAGCCACTCATGGAGGACCTGGACGACGAGCCACCTGATGTTATGGACGATGCCAAAATTAGCATCTTTAGGCCCTCATTGGCAGAGAAGCGGCGCCGAGCAGAAAAGCGCCTTGAGACACTGCGGCTTCGAGAAGAGCTAGGAGATTTCAATTTCGAGCTCTACGACGACTGAGTCTCGGTAATGCGACGAGTGGCCATTCGTATAACACCTGAGGATGACCGGCTCTAACACCAACAGTGCCAATTGAATCTTTTGAAGGCCAGGTACTTCTGGTAATTACTGTCGCGCTTCTTTCGCTAAGTCCCGCTGCCATTCAAACACATTGAGCTCAATAAACACGAAGGCAAATAGCCACAGAGCAGCATCCCAAAAATCCAGGAACTCACCTTCAAACCCCCAATAAACCGCTGCAATAGCCAGCGTAAGGTACAACACAATCTTGGCACCACTGAATGGCCGCTGAAATTTTTGGGGTACCCCACCCCACAGCTGCAAACGCACCTCGATTTCCAAAAGCACCACCACTAAAATCCAGGTGGCGGAGTTGATTACGTCAACGAGCCCAAGCTGATAGGCGCTATTGAGGGCCATCGGTGTCGCAACGACTTGTTCCAACTCCGTTAAAACAACGACTTCAGCGCCCAGCGCAACACAACTCTGAGCGTCAAGCGCAATGAACTTATCGAAATCGAGCAATACCGACCAGCCTTGACCAACTAACTCGCAGGCAGGCACCTGAAGAGCCTCAGATTTCCAGAAGACCTGCCATTCACCCAGATAACCCCAAAATGCGGAAACAATGGCGAGACCACAGATTAGGCGAATACCGTGAATGATCCATTGCGTTCTGCCTACCAATCGCTCGTCAGGGATTACCGCAGTTTCAAGCTCAAAAAGTAGTAGCAGCAGCACCCAAGCTGCGGTATCTAGGGTCGCAGAAAATAGTTGGATAACCGTAAAAAGATCCATGCCTGAGGGGGCTGCATGGGCAGAGGATGCCATTTCTTCGTTGAGAAATAGCGCAATGTTTACCGACAGAAGCCCATAGACAACATACTTCAGTGCCTTATAAACACGAGCAAATATTTCCCCAGATCCGTCTTCGCGCAGTGTGTTGACCATTGCTCGCAACTACACCTGCAATAACAGGTGTTCACGCTCCCAAGAGCTGATTACTCGGTTGAATTCCTCGAATTCGTCAAGCTTTACTGCGGCGTAAGCGCGCATAAACAGCTCGCCAATCATTTGCTGTAACTCGGGTGTATCGTTTAACTGTCGCACACCCTCCTCCAAAGTACGCGCCACCACTACGGCTTCATCGTTCGCGGTGCCCTGATGGGGTTCAGTCGGCTGTAGACCTTGACGCATTCCCAACAAGCCACTCGCAAGCGTTGCCGTTATTGCGAGATAAGGGTTGGCGTCTACCCCGGGAAAACGATTTTCAATACGCAAGTTTTCCGGCGTACTGTTAGGCACTCGAAAAGCCGTGGTGCGGTTATCAAAACCCCAACTCAAATTGATAGGTGCCGAGATATCAGGGGCCAATCGGCGATAGGAATTTACGTTGGGGGCGTAAAAACTAATCAGCTCCGGGGTGTATCGCTGCAACCCGCCCAGGTAATGCATCATGGCAGCTGTTGGTTTGCCGTCTTTGCCCGCAAAAATGTTACTGCCATCTTCGAGGGATAAAATAGACTGGTGGATATGCAGCGCACTACCGGGCTCACGCTGCATGGGCTTAGCCATAAACGTGGCGTACATGTCGTGTTTTAGGGCCGTTTCCCGCACCGTCCGCTTAAAGGCGAACACCTGATCCGCCATGGCCAATGGATCACCATGACGAAAATTGATCTCCATCTGCGCAGCGCCGTTTTCGTGGATAAGGGTATCTACTGCCAGCGACTGCGCATCAGCGTAGTCATACATATCCTCTACGAAATCTTCAAATTCAGCGACGGCGTCAATACTGTAAGAAAGGCGCGCCACTTCACGACGCCCTGAGCGCCCTTTAGGCGGCATACATTCGTAATCAGGGTCTGTATTTTTATGGACCAGATAAAACTCAACTTCGGGGGCAATAACAGGCTTTAGCCCCGCTTCCTCATAGAGCCCTAGGACATAACGCAACACGTTTCGTGAGGATAGTGGATGGGGAGTGCCATCTGCTTTGAGGCAGTCTGCAATAATCTGTGCAGTGGGTTCACGAGCCCAAGGCACGCGACGTAACGTCGAGGCATCGGGACGCAACATCATGTCGGTATCGGTAGGTTCGACAAAATCCCAATGATCATCGGTGTACTCGCCGGTGACCGTCTGAACCAAAATAGATTCCGGTAGCTTCTGTTCCAATTGTTCGGTGAACTGATGCGCCGGTATAAATTTGCCCCGCGCGTTACCGGTGAGGTCAGGAACAATACACTCAACCTCCGAAATTTTGTGCTCCTTGAGCCAGGCCGTAATTGTCGCCATTTCCTCCGGAGGTATCAGAAGGGATCCGCTGGCATTTTCAGGACTGTGAATGCGGGTTTCTGTATTGGTCTCACCCGAGAGCTTGGAACTCATAAAATCAACCGGTAATGGAAGAGGCAGAAGTATGCGGGGCAAGCGAGTTCCACCGCAAGGGTGTAAAATCAACAATTGAATAAGACCCCTAACTCGGTTTCACACAATGAGTGCTTATGACTGATACCTCCAGACACGTCGATTCCTGGTATGCCGCCTCAGCATCACCTCATAGGGACTTTCCAAAGCTATCGGGAGAGATCGCTTCTGATGTTTGTATTGTGGGTGGAGGTTACACCGGGCTTTCAACCGCCATTCATCTTCGCAAGCTCGGATTTTCCGTCACCTTGTTGGAGGCTGAGCGTGTGGGATGGGGCGCTTCGGGTCGTAATGGCGGCCATGTCGGCACGGGTCAACGCGCTGATCAAGAAGACCTAGAGCGGTGGGTAGGCCTTGGGACCGCAAAAGACCTATGGCGCCTCGGTTTAGAGGCAGTAGACCTCGTCGTTAATCTAATTGATGAGTTCAAAATTGAGTGTGAATTAGGAACTGGTAACTTGCACCTAGCAGCCAAACGAAGACACACCAAAGGGCTGCAAGAGGAGGTGGAGTACCTTGATAAAACTTATGACTATGACCAGATGCGTTTCGTCGACGCGACTGAGACTGCCTGGATGACTACAGCTAATCATCACCACGGAGCATTACTTGACCTAGGTGCTAGACACCTACACCCCCTGAAGTATGCCTTCGGCCTAGCTAAAGCGGCTGATCTCCTAGGTGCAAATATTTTTGAAAATAGTCGGGTACTCAGCTATGACGAGTCCAAAAATGGGCAAGTGCAGGTCAAAACAAGCAATGGCACAGTAAATGCACGTTTTCTGGTTTTAGCCTGCAACGGTTATCTCGGCAAATTGGAGCCACGTATCGCGGGCAACATTATGCCTATTAATAATTTTATTTTAGCCACCGAACCGCTCTCCGAGGCACAGCAGACCGCAGTCTGTCGCGACAATGTGAGCCTGTCTGACACCCTCTTTGTCATTAACTACTGGAAGCTGTCGGGTGATGGCCGCCTACTCTTTGGGGGCGGTGAAACCTACGGTGCCAAATTTCCAAAAGATATTGCGCGGTTTGTGTGGCCCCACATGCTCAAAATCTACCCGAACCTGGTAGACGTTGCGGTTGAATACGGCTGGGGAGGCACGCTGGGTATTACGATGAATCGCATGCCTGACTTTGGTCGTCTGGGTCGTCGTACTTATTATGCTCAGGGATTCTCGGGTCACGGCGTTCCCACAGCCACCATGGCGGGCTACCTTTTAGCCGCGGCCATTTCTGGGGATACCGACGATTTCTCAAGGATGGCCTCTGTGCCAACCCGGGGTTTCCCCGGTGGAACCCTACTGCGGCGTCCGGGACAGATAGCAGGCATGCTGTTTTATAGCCTGCTTGATCGAATCGGCGGTTAATTTTGCCGCAAGTCAGGTTAATCGATAGTAAGCCGGTCGTTCTTTATCTAACTTAGAACCCAAAGACCGTTACCACCTGAAACAACAGCCACCCGCGCCAAAATTGCCACCAAATGAACCTCCCGTGCAGGGCAATCTAGACTAAGCTCTGCGTTAAATCTTTAGCAATCTGGAGGCAGTATGACACCCATGCACAAGCGTTCTACGATGGGAGCTCTTTTACTAAGCGCTGGCCTGTTACTAACAGGCTGTGCTGACAAGCCCGGAAGTGCCGGCTGGTGTGAGGCTCAAAAGGCGATTCCAAAAGGTGACTGGACTGGCGACGACCGTAAGAGCTATGCCAAGCACTGTCTCCTCGACGCCACAACCATAGGCAGTGACAAGTGGTGTGAAAATCTTGATGAAAAAGCCAAGTCCGATTGGACAACCCAAGAAGTCGCTGAATACGGCGAATACTGCGTCATAAAGTAGTAACGATTCAGGTGTCGCCACGCGACACTAGATAGTTCCTAGGTCGCTAGCACAGGTCTACACCAGTAGATCTGTGCTCCAAAAATCACGGTGCTAAGCGCCCTCAAGACAAGTTTGTCTCCTGGCGTTATTTGTCAGGCGCTCCTCTCACAGCGCAACTTTTAAAATACGCTCCCCCAAAAACTCCACTATCGACACACTATGCAACCAGCTCTTGCTGCGCCTGACTAAAGGCGGCAACCGCTTTGTCAAGATTCTCTCGGGTATGCCCTGCTGAAATTTGCACTCGAATACGCGCCTTCCCCTTGGGAACCACAGGATAAAAGAAGCCGACCGCATAAATGCCTAGCTCTAGCAGGCGTTGGGACATCTTCTGGGCCACAATCGCGTCTCCCAGCATTACGGGAACAATGGGGTGATCGCCCTCAGGGACTGCAAAACCGTGGGTTAGCATTTGTGCTCTAAAGTACTGGGTATTGTCATGAAGTCGATCCCGCAGCTCAGTCGACGCCTCAAGCATATCAAGAACCGTAAGCGATGCGGCGCAGATTGATGGCGTTAATGTGTTTGAAAACAGGTAAGGCCGCGAACGCTGTCGCAGCAAGTCGATGATCTCCTGACGCCCAGCCGTATAACCTCCGGATCCGCCCCCCAAGGCCTTGCCAAAGGTGCCGGTCGTAATATCCACACGATCTATGACATTGCAGTATTCATGAACTCCACGACCTTGGGCTCCCATAAAACCCGTCGCATGACAGTCATCATGATGCACCATAGCGTCGTATTTTTCCGCGAGGTCACAAATAACATCGAGCTGGGCAATCGTACCGTCCATAGAAAATACGCCATCTGTTGTAACCAGTATGCGCCTAGCACCAGCCTCTTTAGCCGCCTGTAACTGCACCTCAAGGTCGGCCATATCGTTATTTTTATAACGATAGCGAGCCGCTTTACACAAACGGATTCCGTCGATAATTGAAGCATGATTGAGCTCGTCAGAAATGACGGCATCCTCTGGCCCCAATATTGTTTCATACAAACCTGCGTTGGCGTCGAAGCAGGCTGCGTACAAAATGGTGTCCTCCATACCCAAGAATCGACTTACCCTTTGCTCCAAGGTTTTATGGATTTCTTGAGTGCCGCAGATAAACCGCACTGAAGCGGCACCAAAGCCCCACTGTTGCAAGCTGTCACTGGCCGCCTGCTTCACTTTGGGATGATTCGCTAGTCCTAAATAGTTGTTTGCGCACATGTTCACCACGTTGGCGCCATCTGAAAGTGTAATGTCGTTTTTTTGATCTGACGCAATGACGCGCTCAGTCTTCCAAAGACCTGCCGATTTAATATCGGCGATTTCTTCAACAAAACTCTGCTGAGCAGCACGAAAACTCATATCAGTCCTTCCAGTTGAGTATAATTTTTCCAGATTGCCCTGAACGCATAATGTCGAAGCCTTCCTGAAATTCGGTGTAGTGAAGTCGGTGGGTAATGATGCGATCTATGGGCAAACCGCTCTGCACCATCATCACCATTTTGTACCAAGTCTCGTACATTTCCCGGCCGTAAATACCTTTGATATTGAGACCCTTAAAGACCACATCAGTCCAAGCAATACCGGTGTCATCGGGCATTAGGCCTAACATGGCGATGCTGCCCCCGTTGATCATTTTGCTTAAAACGTCTTGGAACGCTACCGGAGACCCCGACATTTCCAAACAAACGTCAAAACCCTCGAGTATGCCCAGGCTCTCCATAAAATTGCGTGAGATCTCTTGCTTTGAGACGTTGATTGGTTGCACTTTCGGCACAATCCGCTTGGCAAGATCTAGTCTGTACTCATTAACGTCGGTCAGTATCACGTTGCGTGCGCCGCAGTGCCCGGCAACCATCGCCGCCATAATACCAATGGGACCTGCCCCGGTAATGATGACATCCTCGCCAACCATATTGAAGGAGAGGGCGGTGTGTACGGCATTTCCGTAGGGATCGAAAATGCTTAGTAAGTCAGTCGGGATATAAACATTGGGGCGAAAGACGTTGGTCGCAGGTATCGCGAGGTACTCAGCAAAAGCCCCGTCACGATTAACGCCCACTCCCATTGTGTTGGGGCACAAATGCAAGCGACCGGCTAGACAATTTCGACATCGACCACAGACAACGTGCCCCTCTCCAGAAACGATGTCACCCACTTGTAGCCCAGTGACGTTACTGCCTAGCTCAACAATTTCTCCAGCAAACTCATGCCCACTGACCATGGGCACTGGTATCGTCTTTTGAGCCCAGGCATCCCAATTGTAAATATGGACGTCCGTGCCACAAATCGCTGTTTTGTGGACCTTGATGAGTACGTCATTGCCACCGATTGCCGGAATGGGCACATCTTCGAGCCAAAGACCTTCCTCTGCGCGCTTTTTTACCAATGCTTTCATAGGATTGAGACTCCCTGAAACCTTTAGGATACGCCTTTTGTATGGTGATGGGGTTAGGTTGGATTACTGGGGTTAGTAATTATTTATATGCTGGCAAACGCCCAAAACGTATGGCTCCTTTGGTCATTATCCATCAACCCTAGGCAATCGCCTGCAAGAAGGCGGTTTCAATGAGAAAGGAGCTACCCAGGGTGTGCGGTCCTAGCACTCGGTTTAGGGCAATTTTACCGGTCATGCACAAGCTCATTTGTAGCCTGTTTCGGGGGCCTGTCGTTCATTTGGGGGTAATTGCTGCATCCTAGCGGCGAAACATACCCTCATTAGGCTCCTCGCTTATTTAAGTTTCCACCAACAGTTGGCGCATTTTTTCCAGGTACTCGTGCCACGCAGCACGGCCCGCATCGGTCAATGCATAAATTGTTTGGGGCTTTCGCTCGTTATAACCTTTGGTCACCGCCAAATAACCGGCGTCCTCTAACTTCCGAAGGTGCACCGACATGTTGCCATCGCTGGTGTTGACCGCTTTTTTTATGGCCGTAAAGTCGGCGTCACCGGCACCGGCGATGTAGGCCATAGCCGCCAGTCTCACCCTTCCGTGGATAAGGTCATTAATATCGTCGGCCGACAAATTTGGAGTGTCACTCATAACGGGTCTATGCCGCCACTGACTGCTTAGATCGCGTTAGATATCCGGGAATCACCACGCTACAGAATAGCCCCGCCGCCATGACCAAAAACATTTCATAGGTTCCCATTGTAAAAATGCTAGCAACTGACGCGGCGATCGCAGTGCCCGAAAATACGTACTGCCTAGGGTCACCAGAGACCTGCGCGGTCGTTGAATACGCGACGGCATACAACGCAAAAACCGTAACCTGCAAGGATCCAAAAATGTAGACGCCATTTAATTCTAGGAAACCCAGTGCTTGCCCTACGAGCACCGGTATATACAGAGCGCCAATAGTGATACCCACTGCACCCCATGCTGCTGCGGAGGTTTTGTTGCCAAAGCTAAAACCACCAGAACTGCCACCGTATTTTTTGCTGAGATAGCGCGCCCCCAACACACCAATGGGTGCTGGGCCTATAAATGCGAGTGCAATGGTCCACGGTGGAAGAGAAATGACTCCGGCCACAACGGCATAAGCAAACAACGCTGATAGGGTAAACATCCCCCCCCACAGGACGCCATGCTCGCCGCCTTGAAGAGGTGACTTTTGACCCTGCTCGGCCATTTGTTTTAAAAATTTTATATCAGCTTCAATTTCAGATTTCATCCTGAATTCCTTTTGTAAAAGTACTTTGTAATATAAAGTACATTAAAAAGTCTTCACAAGCAAGCTTTAAGTAACCATCTTCCGCTATTCAACGTTTATTGTGATCAGTCCTGCCAAAACCAGCCCTGCCACAAAGGAGCAGCAGCGCTGGAGGAGCCATCAGGCGCATGGAACCGTGACGTAGAAGGGCTTTAACAGGGACTAGGCACTCTCTTCAGGCACCATCATGCAATAGACTTTACGTACAGTTTCTAGAACCTCAGCGGTGCCCTGCCATCCTTGAGGAAAAACCCAACTGTCCCCCGCTCGTACCTCAGTCACTACCCCAGCTTTAGAGGTGAATTTCCAATGTCCCGCCAACAGGTGGCAGAATTCCGTAAGATCTAGGTTCAGCTCCATAGTGCCGGGCTCGCACTCCCAAGTACCGGTATAGACCTGCCCTTTAAATGACTCTCCCTCATAAAAACCCATAGCAGTTTGAAGCGGCAACGCTCCTATGGGCTCTCCGAAAGACTCGCAGGGCTCGAGGTTATCGAGGGCGGCAGCTCGGTGTTGGACACTAATTTCGGGCATGACATCAATCCTTTTCAGTTAAACGATTTGTCGTTGGCTTTTACGGGTAACACCAACGGTATCGAAGGGTAAAGCGGGTTGGACTGGCACTGTACTGCAATCCAAAATATGAACACAAAGTTTTGTCCTCAAATGACAGCCAGCTTTGTTGCCATGCAACAAACTACCGAAGGCATTGCTCGGTCAAAAAACCGATACACCCATGTGCAAAAGGACAGGCTGTCGAGGGATAGCTATAACAAGAAGGTTATGCCGAAATTTGGGTTCGTCTGTCTGCGCTTTTTCTCAAGCCGGCTGAGTAGCTACCCAGTAAAGCACCGTCATTATTCCCGCCAAAAGCAGCACCCAAGGCACATAGGCAAGAGTCTTTAACACCCTAACCCCTCGTCTGATCCTAGCCCCTTCATTAACCCACGGGTAGGGAATACTCGGTACCTCTACCCCTAAGAAGGCACAGAGAGGCTCCCATCCATCAACCGCTGAATGTATCAACAACTGCTGCGGAGGAACCCTCGCAATTACCTCCTGCCGACGGCTTTCAAAGAAATTCAACATCGCCGCACGATTCTCAAACTGGTCGTTTAATTCATTTTTCCAGACTGTCTTGTCGACCATCAGTGCGACCCGGTTGATATGGGGAACGGTTCTTCGCAGCCAAATCGGAATGGCGGGAACCACACGGAAAATGGTCGTGGCAACGCTTTCATACCAATCTTCCGGTGCGCGGTCGCTAAAGATGACTTTTGCATCTGGGAAGGCTTCGAGTAGGTCTTGATAATAGGCGGCCGCCGGCCAATCTACCGCCGCCTCGTAACCGCTGAACACTTGCCGCCAGTCGACGGAATCCCCTTGGGCTGCCTGCAAGAACCATCGGGTTTGCTGACGCCCCTCAAAGCAAGACTGCATATGATGGCAAGGCGCATATCCCAACTGCTCCAGTGCTGTCTTGAGTGACAGCGTTCCCGTCCTACCGAGCCCCGCACCTATTATCTTTAGCGACATGATCTACGCCCTACCGTAAAAGATTAAAGATCTCAGTAGAGCATGGCGATTTCTTCCACGCTAGTAGCCTTCTGAAAGATCTAGACACGTCATCAACTCGCAGGGGTCACCACGACAGTGAACCGGCGAGTATCCAAAATTAACCCCGTTGATGACCTTGGAGCACATTCACGCTATCCATCAATACTTGCCCAGGGCTGTAACCAAGTCACAACTTGGACTCGCAGATATTTGAATAAAATATAATTCAGAAGAGCGAGTACGAGAGCATGAAAGTCCACGCCTTTGACTCCGTTAAGCAGACGTACTTATGGAAAATCTCCAGCGACTTAGATACTTTAACCTCATGTACTGCCACGGCAACAAAAGGCGGACTTCTCTCTACGACGAGGGTTCAATAAATTCATTTAAATTTCCGTTTGAAATAAAGCCATGAGCGACACAAAAAAAAGTGCTCTTGAAAGTTGCGGCTTGGGGGCAAGACTATGGTGATCTACGGGGTCGCTCTGCTTGCATTTTGCATGCTGACAGGGATTTTTTTCGGTGATTTATTGGGACAGCTCATTGGTGTGCAGGCAAATGTTGGCGGAGTAGGTCTGTCCATGCTGTTGCTCATTGTATTAGTCAATCAAAAAAACCCGGGGTTTAACATTAGTGAACCTACAGAAAAGGGCATCAACTTCTGGAATGCCATGTATGTGCCGATCGTAGTCGCCATGGCAGCCAAGCAAAATGTTGTTGAAGCGTTATCAAGCGGCTGGCTGGCGATTAGCGCGGGCATTGCAGCGGTCGCCGCAGGCTTTTTACTCATTCCTCTGATCGCCCGCATTTCCCCCGGACAGCACCATGATCGGTGAAACGTTCATCCGAGTGCTAGAAGGCAATACGCTCATCGTTGCCTTTTCATTTATTGGCGCGTTGGTTTGGTTTTCCTATTTTCTATCCGCCAAACTCACCCGTGGCAAGTTGCATGGCTCTGCCATTGCAATTGTTGGCGGCTTGCTACTCGCCTACTACGGAGGTATTCGCACTGACGGGGCAATGGGACTCGCCGATATTCCGCTATTTGCGGGCCTTGGCGTTATGGGCGGCGCCATGTTCCGCGATTTTGCCATCATAGCAACAGCCTATGGGGTGCGATTTGATGAGCTAAAAAAGGCCGGATTGATTGGTGCGATCTCGGTCATCATTGGCGTTGTCGTGTCTTTCAGCGTAGGCGCCCTCGTTGCTTATTCCTTCGGCTACCGGGACGCAGTAGCGATTAGTACCATTGGAGCGGGAGCTGCAACCTATATTGTTGGACCAGTAACAGGCACAGCGCTGGGCGCAGACTCGAGCGTCATTGCGCTGAGTGTCGCCGCTGGACTAGTGAAATCTGTACTTGTCATGGTCGCTACGCCACTTGTCGCAGGTCGTGTAGGGCTCGATAATCCCCACTCGGCTATGATCTATGGCGGCCTCATGGGTACCACCAGTGGCGTGGCAGCGGGTCTTGCGGCCACAGACCCAAAGCTGGTGCCCTACGGCGCAATGACTGCCACATTTTATACCGGTGTGGGGTGTTTGCTCGCACCCTCTCTACTGTTTTTGATTGTCCGTATGGCGTTTGAAAATTAACCTTCAGTAGCTTACTGACCAGCTAGCGATTTATTTTTTTACTGCGATACATTCAAGCTCTAGTGCCGCACCTAACGCCAAGCCGTCAGCTCCCATAGCACTTCTTGCAGGATAAGGCGGCACAAAGTAGCTCGTATAGATGGCGTTAAAGTCACCCCATTTTTCTATATCGTCGATCATCACCAAACACTTCACGATATCTTTAAGACCAAGGTTCAATTGAGCAAGGTGGGCTTTCAGCTGCCCAAAGATCGCATGGGTCTCGGGCCCAAGGCCACCTGAAACAAGCTGTCCCGAATCATCAGACCCAACCAACCCAGATAAGAAAACCAACCCCCCAGCGGTATGAACCATGTCAGAGAAGGGGAAGTTCTGTTCAAGGCTCAACTCAGAACTGTAAAAGCTGCCCACCGGAGTTTGAACTTCATGCAGTGATGAAGACGGATTATTTTCTGAGCCCGATACTGTCGCAGCGAAAAATAAAGTGCTGAGAGTGATGGATTTTATTAAGCGCATATAAGCTTCCTGTGTTTTTAATTTTTTCCGCGTGAGTGCAGACATCGCGTTGTGCCGCTACTAACCCTGCAGGAGCCTACTAGGGTGCTAACACCCCAGACACTGTTGAAAATTTTGACAACTGCCCGGACCGTCAACATAACTGCGATGATCCGGTCCACCACCAAACCAACAGACCAACAGACCAACAGACCAAGCCTGATCAAATTTGTTGAGCATCAACAGATGCTGGTCGCAAAATTTACGGCCAGCACGATAAGTGGGATGAGGCTAGGTCTGTGGAAGCGGGCTATTACAGGCCGTTTCTGTCCACCATCCAGCGGCTTACTTGACCACGGCCTGAGACGTGCCAGCACCTCCAACAAGAGGGGACCAGTGCGCCGCACGAACTTTCCAAGCGCCGTCTTCTTTAACAAATGCCTGAGTGACTCTTGTCCGATAATTTGGAACTGGTGCTGACCCTGTCGGTTGCATCACGGCCTCCTGATAATAGTGCGCCACTGCCGCCTCGCCCTCGACCAAAACAGTGACGTCGATGTGTTTCACGCTGCCTTTAAAGGCGACAAAGGTATTATCGAGGCTGGCTCTGTTAATTTCATTCAATAACCCGCCACTGGAGAAAAACTCCTTTGAACCTTTGCTCGATATACGCTGGGGATCCTGAGCTAACTCTTTATTGGTGTACTCAATATTTGCAACAACAACCGCTCTGACCTCTGCGGCAGTGTCTGCGTGTAACTGTGCAGACATGGCACAACTCGCAATGATTAATAGGGACACTAAAATTTTCATGGGTTTCTCCAGTTAAAGTTTTGGTAGCAACCGTGAGCTGCGAATCTATCGGTTGGCTACTGAGCATTCGCCTCGTGTAAAAGCAAAGGACGCTTTGGAACTGCGGTCTACCGTAACTAGCCCACGCAAGATTTTCAAATACCCGCTGAACCGTGAATATCACTTTGTGGAGGGTAGATCTGCCGGTGACAATCATTTAATGGAAATAATAGCCGCGGAAAATTTTTGCCCACAGACCTCAACCAGTAACCAAGCTATTCCAGCGCCGCGGTATCTGGCACGGGAAACACCTTTATGCTCGCTGCGGCTTGGCTTTTTGATGCATCAGAGTTTGATTTCTGTGTCCCGCGCATGTTTGAAGTACGCCAAGGTTTAGACAGATCGATAGAAAAGAGGGGGCGTATGCGGATATTTTTCATTTCAGTGAAAACGGGTATTAGGCAAAGCTTCAACTTCAAGGGCACTGCCTCAAAATCGGAATTTTGGTTTTTTACGCTATTTTTTTATGCTGTTGTATTTATTGGTGGCCTTGATCGATGAAGCAACAGCAGCCACAACCATTAGTCTGCTTGACCTGCCGCTAGGTCATCTCATCCCGATGGGTCTAGTCGACCCCGAGGTCGGATTACTCGTCTTGTTGTATCGCCCCATCATGGCAATTCCGACGACATCTGTAACCGTTAGACGTTTGCATGACGTTGGGCGATCAGGCTGGTGGGCACTACTGTGGATACTACCCGTACCGGTGCTGGGGTGGCTCTACCTTATCCCTCTGCTGTGCAAACCCTCAAAGATTCAAACTGTGATGACCTCATAGAGTTTCGATGAACTGCACCAACAGATCGAAGCCCTACGACCAGTCATTGCCTCCAGGGGAGTATTCGAGCAGCACCCGTCACAATACGCAGTCCTAGCCAGATGCCGGGTGATAGGCAGATCGCTGTATTTCTACCGAGTAGCTCAAGGAAATAAATTTCTAATAACTTGCCCGGCTCCCCAAGAATTTTCATGTCGATGCTGAGCACGAAGTGGACAAATAGAATCGCTATTAAGGTCAGTGCGTGAAGAAACGCGTACCACGACAACAGCAGGCACACCCTTTCCGTCATGTCATTCATACTCAAGCCTCATTGTTGACCCCAGGTAGTTTTGGCAACAATTGGTAGCAAATGATCTATCGATGTCGCATTTGGCCGCCTAAAAATTGTGATCTACCTAACAGAAAGTGAACCTTTGTCACACAAATAACTCAGAGCCACCGTCAACATAACAATAAAGGTCTAGCATGGTAGCAACTTCGGCAGCATTGGAGTGTTACCTTGAATATTGGAACAGTTGTAACATTGGTTACCGCGCAGGGTGAGATAGTTGGGCGCCTCGAAGCCTACGATGATCACTACATTACGCTAAGCCGCCCCCGTATCAGCAGCGACCTTTCTATCATTGATGAGAACGCTGTCGAAGATTTTTTTACCTCTGGCATTTCCGTAACCGGCGAGAAATCCCCTGAAAGCTTGTCGTTCAGCCTAACTATGGTGCTTGCGATTACAGTGACTGAAAAATCATTTGCAGAAAAGTGGGCTGCGACGGCCCATGATTGGATTATTTAAATCGGGGCGGTTGATCAATCATCAATAGTTAGCCAATTAATATATCGCCCCGCAAAAAAGCGCTGCGAGATACCCACATCTTGTTGCCTGCTATTAGGCCTGTCCTTCTAGATATGTCCTTTTAGATTTGAGAACGATCTCTGATGAGCCCCCCATTCGATGCCTCGGCCTGCATAGGCATGCGGAGATGGGCGCTGAGCAAGAAAATAGTGTAAAGCTGGGACGGCGCCGAAAGACGCGTTTAAGAGCACTTATAAGACTTGGATGACATCTCCCTGTGGGAAAATGCACTGTCAAACCGCGGACTACGCCAAATAAAGGCCGCGTTAGTGCCAACATCATAAAATCAACGCGGAAAAATCAGTAAATTCCAGCCCAAAGGGCAATGCCCTGACTGAGCAAGCTAAACCCCGTAACTACCGCAATCAATAACAAAATCATGATAATTGGCCTAAAGGGTTTGCGCTCTACCGAGTTAACACCCGACTGCAGGAAAGCATCTACTTTGGCTTGGTCTTCTGGATTAAGGCGGCGCTCATTATCGTCAGAGCCCTCAGTTTCTGATGCGTGCATAGACTCGGTCATGTCACTCGCCTTGTGATGATAATCACTCTAATCCTAGCAAAAGTAAGGCATGAATGAATCCGATGTTTATAAGGGCCATGGCGGTGATGCACATTGTGGTTTTTCATTAGGAGAAGCACCATTGTGGCTACACCAGTTAGCGAGGACGCTTCAGCAAGATTTTTTACCCAGCCACTGCCTCATTTGTCACATTTCCAATGAATCTAGCCATTTGCTGTGTAACAGCTGCTTTAATTCTATTCGACGCAACCCATGGGCTTGCCAGCAGTGCGGCCATCCCGGATCGGCGCTGATCAACCATTGCCGCCGGGAAACCGCACTGCACTTTGTGCAAGCGGGGCTGGAATACAGCGGTGTCACACGTGAGCTTATTCATCGATGGAAATTTAATAGCGCGATAGAGCTTACCCACTTACTGGTACAACTTGCTTTGGAAGCCGCACCAATCAAGATGCACTACCACGCACTAGTGCCTGTCCCTATGCATTGGCGCGGTCGTTGGCGCCGGGGCTATAACCAAAGCAAACTACTCGCTCAGGTTTTAAGTAAAACACTTGGGCAACGATCTCACTGGAAACCACGTGTAGTCGATAACCTTATAGCTAGCCCCAGAAAAAAAGCCCAACACCACATGGATCGCCAGCAGCGGCTGATCAATACCCTAGGCCGCTACACCACGAACAGGTCCTTCAGTCACCAATCTGTTCTCATTATTGATGATGTTGTCACCACCGGGAACACACTTGAAGCGGTTGCCGCGACTCTAGCGAAGGCTGGTGCAACACGTATCGACGCCTGGTGCCTAGCGCGAGCACCTCAAACTCATGAAGTGACTGCCCCCTCAATCTAATGACTGGGTTATGCTACGCATTTGCTGTGATGCTAATGCTATGTCTCATCCTTACGACGCACTGACACCTGATGCTGTCGTCGACTGTGTTGAAGCGGTGGGCTATCGCTGTGATCTGCGTCTGATTGGATTGAACTCATACGAAAATCGAGTTTATCAGGTCGGCATTGAAGACGAGGTTCCGGTCATCGTGAAGTTTTATCGAGACCAGCGCTGGTCCGATGAGCAAATCTTAGAGGAGCACCGCTTTGCCTTAGAGCTAGTCGAGCACGATATATCTGTGGTGGCGCCCGAGGTCACTCATGGCGAAACACTGCACAAAGCCTTTGGCCAACGATTTACTGTATTTAAACGTCGCGGCGGTCATCCTCCTGAACTGGATAATCTCGAACATTTATATCAGCTGGGCAATGTATTGGGACGCATTCACCGGGTGGGTGCGGCACAGACCTTTGAGCATCGAATTAAGCTAGATCTAGAGCGTATGGCGACAGCCAGTCGTGAGTTTCTCAGCGAGCACTTTATTCCACGAGACCTGCAGGCCGCCTACACTACACTAGCCTTAGACTGCGAGCAGGCAGCACGAGACCTGCTGTCGGGCATGACAGCCTCCGACTTGCAGCGCATTCATGGTGATTGCCACTGCGGCAACATTCTATGGCGGGACGATACCGCACATTTCGTCGACCTCGATGATTGTATATCGGGCCCTGCCATTCAGGATCTTTGGATGTTTTTGAATGGTGAACGCCACCATCGAGAGCAGCAGCTAGCGGAGCTCATCGCAGGTTACGAAGAATTTCACGATTTCGATCCACGGCAGTTACGTTGGGTTGAAGGTCTGCGAACGTTACGCATCATGCATCATGCTGCCTGGCTGGGGCGGCGCTGGGACGATCCGGCGTTCCCACGGGCGTTCCCTTGGTTTGGACAAGAGCGTTTTTGGGGTGATCACATTCTCGAACTCAGAGAACAACTGGCAGCGATGAATGAGCCACCTCTGCGCCTACTGTAGCGTAGCCGGCTATTTTTCCCGACGCGCCGAGGGGTAAATACAACTCCAAAACCAGCGAAAGAACGTGTTCTCTGACAGAACCTCTCGATCAACAGCATCATAAAAATCGGCGGTTGCGTGGGGGTCCTGATACAGATCTGCCCGAGTACGCCTCGGGGTTTCTTGATCGAGCTGCTTCACGACTTGGGCTGGATTACCCGCTACGACTACATTTTTGGGCACATCACGGGTTACCACCGCACCCGCCGCAACAACACTGTTCTCCCCAATAGTAACGCCCTTGAGTACCTTGGCTCCGTCACCCAACCAGACATTATCTTCAAGATGCACCGGGGTAACCGACTCTGATCTTGCGATGCGATCATAAAGTCCGTGCCAATCCGAATCGGTGATATAAGCGCCGTTGGCCATCATCACACCATGGCCAATGGTAATCTCATCGCTACAGGCAATACGCACTCCAGGGCTGAGCAGTACCCCATTGCCAATGGTCACTTTCCCTTTTCCCTGAGCTCGCCCCCAAACACCAATCTTTATGCGCTGAGCGGCTTCCCCAACCGCGGTAAAGGAGTGCCCAATGTGGATGTTGTTACCAGAAATATCGACCCACCACGGATTCATAATATTCGGGCAATCTCCCAAGGAGGCGCAGCGTGGGCGCAAGAAATAATCTATCCAGGCTTCGCGACAATTCAGCCAAGCTTTTTTCACCCAGTAGGGGCGCAAATCTGCGCGCATAATTAAAAACTCCCATTGCAAGCGCGGTATGATGGCAAGGTGAATGAAGACACGCAAATTGAACAGCCACCTGTGCAAAGTGATCAGCAGGCCCCGCACCTCGACCTCGAGGCGCTGGTCGTCAAACACTGCCGGACGCGCTGGCGTAAACCAATACCCGAACACACACAGAAAACCTTTGACTACGCCACAGCGTGGCTCGCCGAGCGCGGTAACCCGACGGTAGTCCTCGACTCCTTTTGCGGTACGGGCATGAGCACCAAATGCCTAGCGGAGCAGCATAATAACGCCGCCGTGATTGGCCTTGATAAATCTGCTCACCGGCTGACCAAACACGCTGACACTTCTGATAAGTACCTGCTCCTACGCGCCGAGTGTGAACCCTTTTGGCAGCTACTAGTAACCGCCAATATCAAGGTTGCCCATCATTACCTGCTTTACCCCAATCCATGGCCGAAATCATCGCAACTTAAACGGCGCGTGCATGGCCATCCGGCATTTCCTTTGTTGGCACGTTTAGGCGGCTCAGTAGAAATGCGCAGCAACTGGCAGATCTTTGCCGAGGAATTTGCCCTTGCGTCTAAACTCATTGGTTTCACAGGCAAGCTTGACCGCCTTGAGATAAGCGAACCTTGGACGCTTTTTGAAAAGAAATATAGTGAGCGTGCCCAAAATTTATGGTGTTTTAGAGGAATTTTTTCTAGCTAGAGCAGACCGACATCCTGCGCTATTCTATGCGCTGGAAGGTCTAGCGCCTCAACATGGTGACCGTTATGACGGCAGTTCATTCAGTACCAATAAAAAAACTACAGGGCGGTGACCCTATCTGGGAGCAAATGCGCGCAGAGACCGAGCGCGCTGCCAGCCAAGAACCGGTCTTGGTGAGCTTTCTGCATGCAACCATTTTGCATCATGACGAACTGGAATGCGCCCTAAGCTTTCACCTGGCCAACCAGCTCGATAGCCCAACAGTTCCGGCCATGATGCTTCGAGAAATCATGCTGGCGGCCTTTAGCAGTGACGCCACCCTGCGCAGCGCTATACGTGACGATTTACAGGCGGTTCTTGATCGCGACTCGGCCTGTCAGGAATATCATCTGCCTTTCCTCTATTTCAAAGGTTTTCAAGCCTTACAAACCCACCGCGTTGCCCATTGGCTTTGGCAGGAAAATCGACATTCGCTGGCTCTATTTCTACAAAGCCAGGTATCACAAAAGTTTGGCATAGACATTCATCCTGCAGCACGTTTTGGTCATGGCATCATGCTCGATCACGCCACTGGCTTAGTGATTGGTGAAACGGCCGTAGTAGGCAACCACGTCTCGATACTTCAGTCGGTCACTCTGGGGGGTACTGGAAAACAAGATGGCGACCGCCACCCAAAAATTGGCGATGGCGTCCTCATTTCAGCCGGTGCCAAAATTTTGGGCAATATTATCGTTGGGGAAGGTGCCAAGGTCGGCGCTGGTTCCGTAGTGCTGCATGACGTGCCATCCCACACAACTGTGGCAGGAGTACCTGCAAAAGTCGTGGGCGTCCCCGACTCGGAGACACCCGCGCTAGATATGGATCATGCGCTTCCTGAATCGGACTGGTGATAGCTAGGCGATAGCTCGATCACAGCATCGACCATGGCCGATACGTGATCGGGGTTCACGCCGGGGGTAATGCCATGTCCCAAATTGAACACATGCCCTGTACCCTGACCAAAGCTATCCAGAACACTAGCCACCTCGCTGCGGATGCGCCCGGGTGCTGCAAATAGCATAGAAGGGTCCATATTGCCCTGCAAGGCGACGCGGTCACCAACACGTTGGCGTGCTGCGCCCATGTCAGTCGTCCAATCAAGACCAACAGCATCAGCACCACATTCAGCAATAGCCTCCAACCATTGACCACCGCCTTTCGTAAAGACGATCACCGGTACGCGACGCCCGTCTGCCTCTCTGGGAAGCTGCTCAATAATTCGAGTCATATATTGCAGGGAAAACTCAGGGTAGGCAGCATGACTTAACGCACCACCCCAAGTATCAAAAATCTGTAACGCTTGTGCTCCGTGCTCAACCTGTGCGGTCAGATACATTGCAACCGCATCAGCCAGCTTCTCTAACAGCATATGCATAATCGCGGGGTCGTTGAACGCGAGAGATTTCACCTTGGCGAAGTCTTTAGATGATCCACCCTCTACCATATAAGTGGCCAACGTCCAGGGGCTGCCCGAAAAGCCTATCAAGGGCACATCGCCCTTGAGTTCGCGGCGAATCAACGAGACAGCATCCATGACGTAGCCCAGTTCAGAAACCGCACGAGTTGGCTCAAGCGCTTCAATGTCGGCAGCACCCTGAAGCGGACGTTCAAAGCCCGGGCCTTCGCCCTCAGCGAAATACAGACCCAAACCCATGGCATCGGGAATGGTTAAAATATCGGAAAATAGAATTGCCGCATCCATAGCGTAGCGCCGCAGGGGCTGCATGGTGACTTCGCAGGCGAGCTCAGGATTGCTGCACAAGCTCATAAAACTGCCGGCCTGCTGGCGAATTTCTCGATACTCAGGCAGGTAACGTCCCGCCTGTCGCATCATCCACAAAGGGGTTCTATCAACCGGCTCACGCAAAAGCGCTCGAAGAAACCGATCATTTTTCAGGTCTGACATAGATTAAACGCCCAAGTAGTCGAGGATTCCCTCAGCAGCCTGACGTCCTTCCCAAATCGCCGTGACCACTAAGTCTGAGCCGCGAACCATATCACCTCCGGCGAAAATTTTGGGGTTCGCAGTTTGAAATTTGAAGACCTGTTCTTCCGGGGCAACAACCGCATCCCAGTCGTTAACGGCCACTCCCTGCCCCTCGAACCAATCTGCAGGACTCGGTTGAAAGCCAAAGGCCATAATAATCGCGTCAGCCTGAATCACCGTTTCGCTACCAGCAACACTCTCAGGTCGTCGACGCCCATCAGCACCGGGTTCCCCCAATCGCGTCTCCACAACTTTAATGCCAATAGCTTCGCCAAAGTACTCCATAACTTCAACCGGCTGGCGGTTGAATAAAAATTCCACGCCTTCTTCCTTGGCGTTTTGTACTTCCCGTCGTGACCCCGGCATATTGACCTCATCCCGGCGATAGACACAGTAGACCTTGTCGGCTTGTTGACGGACGGCTGTACGAACGCAGTCCATTGCGGTGTCACCACCGCCAAGCACCACGACCGTCTTGTCGAACAGGTCAATAAAATTATTGGGGTCCTGGGGATAACCCATTTTTTCGTTGACGTTGCCAATGAGGTAATCGAGGGCTTTGTGGACGCCAGGCAGGTCTTCACCGGGAAACTTCCCTTCCATAGCTTTGTAGGTGCCCATACCCAGGAACACCGCATCGTGCTCAGCCATTAAGGTGTCAATTTCAACATCTACACCAATTTCCGTGTTGAGCTTAAACTCAATACCCATGCCTTCGAACACTTCCCGGCGCCGCTCCATAACCTGTTTTTCGAGCTTAAACTGGGGTATGCCGAAAGTCAGTAATCCACCAATCTCGGGGTAGAGATCGTAAACCACAGCTTTGACACCGTTACGTGCCAGAATGTCGGCACAACCCAAACCCGCCGGTCCAGCACCAATAATAGCGACCGATTTACCCGTAGGTATGACATCTGACAAGTCAGGGCGCCATCCCATCGCGAGGGCCGTATCGGTGATGTACTTTTCTGCATTGCCAATGGTCACTGCACCAAAGCCTTCATTGAGCGTGCAAGCACCCTCACAAAGACGGTCTTGCGGACAAACTCGCCCACAAACCTCCGGTAATGTGTTTGTCTGATGGCTGAGTTCTGCCGCCTCAAACAAATTGCCATCGGAGAGTAGCTTTAACCAATCAGGAATAAAGTTATGTACTGGGCATTTCCATTCGCAATAGGGATTGCCGCAAGAGAGGCAGCGGTGTGATTGTTCAGCAGCCTCCCCGGCATCGAAGGCATCATAAATCTCTACAAAAGCCTCGGTGCGAGTCTCCATATCTTTCTTGGGCGGGTCCTCGCGGCGCACGTCAAGAAACTGGAAGTTGTTGGCAAGTCGATCACTCATAGCGCTCCCCCTTAGTCCGTGTCTCGTAAACGTGATAACAGTTTTTCAAAATCAGCAGCCTTGGGTGTCACGAGCCAAAATTTGCCCACGTAGTCTTCAAAATTATCGAGTATGTGTTGACCCCAGTCCGACTGGGTTTCAGCCACGAACTCCCGAATATTGTCGCGCAGGTAATGCCTGTAGGCTTCCATGGCCTCACTGCTGACCCGATGAACCTCGACCAGCTCACTATTGATGCGGTCAATAAAGCTACGGTCTTGGTCTAATACGTAAGCAAAACCGCCCGTCATTCCAGCACCAAAATTGACGCCGGTGGGACCTAATACCGTAATACAACCACCGGTCATGTACTCGCAGCAATGGTCGCCTGCACCTTCGATGACTGCAAATGCGCCTGAATTTCTAACGCCAAAACGTTCACCAGCGACGCCTGCTGCAAACAACTTACCACCGGTAGCACCGTACAAGCAGGTATTCCCAATGATCGAGGTATCCTGGCTGGCAAAAATTGAATCCCGGGGCGGGTACACAACCAGCTTGCCGGCTGCCATGCCCTTGCCCACATAATCGTTGCAATCACCCTCTAAATACATGTGCACACCGCCGGCGTTCCAAACACCGAAGCTCTGTCCTGCAGTGCCGGTTAATCGAATCTCAAGAGGAGTCGAATCGAAATCGGTATTGCCGTAGCGGCGTGCGATTTCCCCGGAAATCCGTGCACCAATAGATCGGTCGCAATTGGTAATGCTGTAATGAAACTCGCCACCAGTTTTGCTCTCAATAGCAGACAGCATGTCAGCAACCATGCGCTCGGCCATCTCGGCACGATCAAACGGATCATTGCTGGTCACTTCACAGAACTGGGGTTGATCAGCCGCATCAGGATCTACCCAGACAATGGGACCTAGATCTAATCGAGCCTGCTTGTCAGTTTTCCCGGGCAAACGCTTCAATAAGTCAGTGCGCCCAATCAAGTCCTCGAGCCGACAAACTCCCAGCTTCGCCAACCACTCCCTGGTTTCTCGAGCAACGAAGTTAAAAAAGTTAATGACCCGTTCCGCATCGCCATTAAAGTGCTCTTCACGCAGCACCGCATTTTGTGTAGCAACACCGGTAGCGCAGTTGTTGAGATGGCAGATGCGTAAATACTTACAGCCCATTGCCACCATAGGTGCGGTGCCAAAACCAAAGCTCTCGGCCCCAAGGATGGCGGCCTTGATAACATCCAGACCGGTCTTCATTCCGCCATCGGCCTGAACCCGAATTTTACCGCGCAAACGGTTGCCACGAAGGGTCTGGTGCACTTCAGCAAGCCCAAGCTCCCAAGGAGACCCAGCATGACGAATCGATGTCAGCGGACTCGCTGCGGTACCACCGTCATAACCAGAAATCGTAATCAGATCTGCGTAGGCTTTGGCAACGCCTGCTGCAATCGTGCCAACCCCTGGCTCTGAGACCAACTTCACCGAAACTAGCGCCGTGGGATTGACCTGCTTAAGATCAAAAATAAGCTGCGCTAAATCCTCGATAGAATAAATATCGTGGTGCGGGGGCGGGGATATCAATGTCACCCCTGGTACCGAATAACGCAACCGGGCAATCAAGTCGTTGACCTTACCACCGGGTAGCTGGCCCCCCTCACCGGGCTTTGCACCCTGAGCTACCTTAATCTGCAATACCTCTGCGTTGACCAAATAATGAGGTGTCACGCCAAATCGACCTGACGCTATTTGCTTAATTTTAGAGACGCGATTAGTACCAAAGCGTGCAGGATCCTCTCCACCCTCCCCGCTGTTTGACCGGGCACCCACATGGTTCATGCCCATCGCTAGAGACTCGTGGGCCTCAGGGGACAACGCGCCCAGAGACATACCGGCTGAATCAAAGCGCTTTAAAATAGCCTCTATTGGCTCAACCTCATCTATAGCGACAGGCTCACCTGATAAATCTAGGTCCAACAGGTCGCGAAGCGCAGCGACCGGGCGATCTGTACAATACTGGGCATAACGTTGATAGTCGGCATAGTCACCCGTCGCCACAGCTTGCTGCAGTGTCATCACGACGTCGGGGTTGAAGGCGTGATACTCGCCGCCATGAACGTATTTTAGTAACCCCCCCTGATCCAGCGTCTTGCGCCGCGACCGAGCTTTCGCGGCCACTTGCCAGAGATCGCGTTCCAACTCACCAAAGCCCGCTCCCGCTATTCGGGAAGCAACGCCAGTAAAGCAGGCATCTACAACTTCTTTGTCTAAGCCTACGGCCTCAAAGAGCTGAGCGCCGCGATAGGAGTTGACCGCCGAAATGCCCATTTTAGACATAATCTTCAACAAACCCTTGTTGATTCCTTTACGGTAGTTTTTATAACAGCGCGTTGGATCTCCTAACAGTTCTCCTGAGCGCAATTGCCCTTCGAGAATACTGTAGGCCAGATAGGGATAAACCGCAGTAGCGCCAAATCCCAGCAGGCAGGCAAAGTGGTGAGAATCTCGCGCACTACCGCTCTCTACGATCAGGTTGGCATCTGCTCGTAGACCTGAACGAATGAGGTGGTGATGAACTGCACCCGTTGCCAACAGACTGTGAATTGGAATTCGACTGTCACCAATCTGTCGATCCGATAAAATCAATAGCGTAGCGCCACCGCGAACCGCCGTCTCAGCCGTCAAGCAAAGCCCCTCAACCGCAGATCTTAAGTCGCCATTTTCGGGGTCATAGGTGGCGTCGATATCAGCGATCTTGAGTTTCTCGTCCTCAATATTCAACAGCGTGTTGAACTTTCCCTGGGACAGCACCGGTGATGTAAGGCTTACCCGATAAGCATGCCCCTCAATTTCGTCAAATATATTGCCCTCGCGTCCCAAATCGACCTCAAGAGACATCACAATAGATTCACGAAGTGGGTCTATTGGCGGGTTAGTAACTTGCGCAAATTTTTGTCGAAAGTAGTCGTAGATCGAACGGTCCCTAGCGGACAGAACTGCCAGTGGCGTATCGTCTCCCATGGAGCCCACTGCCTCATTGCCCGACTCTGCCAGTGGCCGTAAAACCTGATCACGCTCTTCAAAGCTCACCTGAAACATTTTTTGATACGTGTCTAGTTCAGACTCAGGAATACCCGGAGCTGATTCTCCATCAAAGCTTCCTTCAATATATCGCGCGTTGTCTCGCAACCAGCGCTTATAAGGGTGGCGCGACTTGAGCATATTATCGATGTCATCGGTGTGAAGCACCTTGCCTTCATGAGTGTCTACGACCAGCATCTGCCCCGGCCCCACGCGGCCCTTGGCAATGACATCGGCGGTTGAGTAACCGTGTGTGCCAACTTCTGAAGCCAGCGTTATAAAACCATCGGTAGTGGTCACCCAGCGCGCGGGCCTCAATCCGTTACGATCCAAAAGACAGCATGCGTAGCGTCCGTCAGTGAGTACGATTCCCGCAGGACCGTCCCAGGGCTCCATGTGCATAGCCTGGTATTGATAAAATGCCTTGAGGTCCGGATCCATTCCTTCAATGTTTTGCCAAGCAGGGGGGATCAACATCCGCAATGCACGGGGCAGCTCGACACCACCGGTGGTCAGCAACTCCAACATATTATCGAGGCTCGAAGAGTCAGAGCCCGCTGTGTTGACCAAAGGGATTACGCTTTGAAGTTCTGGCAGCAGCGGCGACGCTAGTTTCGAAGTTCTGGCACGGGACCAACTACGGTTGCCCTCTATGGTGTTGATTTCTCCGTTGTGGGCCAGCATTCTAAACGGCTGAGCCAATGGCCATCGGGGCAAAGTATTGGTTGAGAAGCGCTGGTGAAAAACGCAGATCGCAGTTTCCAACCGGTCGTCATTAAGATCTGGGTAAAAACGCGCCAGATCCGCAGGCATCACCAATCCCTTGTAGGAGACCACCTGATCAGAAAGGCTGCAAATGTAAAAGTCTGGGTCGTCGACCATGGCAATTTCGGCCTGACGCCTCGCCATAAATAAGCGTGCGGTGACCTGCGCGTGATCAAGTTTTTCTGCGTCAATAAACACTTGTTCGATATGTGGCAGCTGATCAAGGGCAATCTCACCACAAACCTCTGGATTGAGGGGTACCTCACGCCAGCCTATAACCGCCAGCTCGTTGCCGGCTAAAGCGCTCTCTAGCGCCGCCTTTGAAGCATCCTGTGCGGTAGGCTCAGCACCCATGAAAATCATTCCGACCGCATAATGTTGACCTAAGTCCTTGGCAAAATGCGCCTTCGCTTCAGCGCGCATAAAGCTGTCTGGCATCTGCAACAACAGGCCGCAGCCGTCACCAGTCTTACCGTCAGCCGCAATCCCGCCTCGGTGGGTCATGCAGGTTAGTGATTCAATAGCTGTCTCTAACAAACGATGGCTGGGCTGACCTTGGATATGGGCGATTAGACCAAAACCACAGTTGTCTCGGAATTCCTCAGGGCGGTAGAGGCCCTGCAGGTCGGTCGAGACTGACGCGACACCCGCAATATCTTTAGGGGTCATAAACACTCACACTCAAATTAGCCGGCACTAATTACCGGAAACAAGCCCGCCCGTCAGGGTCAAGGCAAAAGGCCGGGTATTTTACACATGTAGGAACGACGGAACAATTACGATCTTGGGGGTCATTTCATCAGGATTTGGTTGATTTCCTCGGTTGTTACGTCTTCAACCAAGCAGGCACAGCCTAACCTCTCGAGCAAAACGTAGCGTATTTTACCCCGAAGGACCTTTTTGTCCCCCGCCATAGCGTTGAGAAATACCTCTGCAGACATTGCTGGTGGCGGCTCAACAGGCAAACCGAAAGCTTCTAAAAAACTTATTAGCCCGGTAACCATATCCTCCGAAACTTGGCCTCTCGCGGCTGAAATCTTCGCAGCCATGACCATTCCGCAAGCGACAGCCTCGCCATGCAGCCAAACGCCGTAACCCATCACGTGCTCGATTGCATGAGCAAACGTATGCCCAAAATTAAGGATGGCGCGCAGCCCGCCCTCACGCTCATCCTGAGCTACTACAGCTGCCTTTATGCCACAGCTACGATGGATGGCTTCAGCCAGCACATCATTATTTCGGGTAAGTAGCGCATCGCTGTTCTGTAGCAACCAATGATAAAAATCTGGCTCCCAAATACAGCCATACTTAATAATTTCAGCAACCCCAGCTGCGAATTCCCGGTCTGGGAGTGTCTTCAACGAATCGAGGTCAATGAGAACCGCCCTAGGCTGGTGAAACGCACCAATCATATTTTTTCCCAGAGGGTGATTCACCCCAGTCTTACCTCCCACCGAAGAATCTACCTGAGCGAGCAAGGTTGTCGGCAGCTGAATGAAATCGACGCCTCGTAAGAAACACGCTGCGCTGTAGCCCGTTAGATCACCGATCACGCCACCGCCAAGTGCGATAAATACACTGCGACGCTCATGATGATCTTCAAGGGCTTTTTGCCAAATTTGGTTGGCGCTCTCCAGGTGCTTTTGGTCTTCTCCGTCGGGCAGAATCACCTCCGTCACCTTTCTCCCCTTCCCCAAGGCGTCACGCACCCGTGACATATACAACGGCGCCACTGTGTCATTACTCACTAAAACTACCGGAGAATCGCCTAACAACTCCGCAAAACCCTCGCCGTCACCCAATACACCGTGCCCAATAACAATGGGGTAACTGCGATCAATACCGCCAGACGGTAAATCGACGTGAAGACTGTAGAGGGTGCTAGACATAATCGAGTGACTCGTAAAGTAGGTGCATCCAAGTAAAAAAGTTAAACGCCGGGTCTGATCACGGCTTGATCGTGTCAGGGGCCAGAGACTGGCGCCACCCCTTCTAATGCAGAAACTATTTGTTCCGCCAACTGCCTAGCATTACGCTTGGTCGTTGGCAGTATGAGATCGGCTATTTCCTTATACAAAGGCTCTCTCGTGGTCATTAATTCGGTTAACACGCGTCGCCGATCCTGTCCTGCAAGCAACGGCCGCTGCTGATCTTTACTGGTACGACGGATCTGTTCGCGTAGGGTGGCTTCCAAATACACCACAAATCCGCGCCTACTTAGCACACTGCGGTTTTCACCTCTTAAAATGGCACCGCCACCGGTAGCCATCACAACGGTATCGCGAGATGTAACCTCCTCTATAACCTTAGTCTCCCGATCGCGAAAGCCAGATTCACCCTCTATTTCAAATATCCAGGGTATATCGGCCCCGGTTCGCGCCTCGATTTCAGCATCAGAATCCACAAACTCAAAACCGAGAATTTGGGCCAGCGCACGCCCCACCGTGGATTTTCCGGCCCCCATGGGGCCGACTAAAAACACTCGGGTGGAAGAAGTCACGGGATCAGTCGAGAAGGGCTTCGGAAAGAATCCGCGGCGTAATAAAGATTAGCGTTTCCGTCTTGCTAGTCTTACTGGCAGTATTCTTAAAAAGCGTGCCTAAGTAAGGGATGTCACCTAAGAAAGGCACTTTTCGAATCTGGGTGATTTCGTCATTCTGAAATACCCCACCAAGTACCACTGTCTCGCCATTCCCCACCAACACCTGCGTGGTTAACTGCGTTGTGTTGATCGTAGGAATTAATCCTCCCGTACCACTGGGCACCAAATCGCCTAGGGAGTCTTGGTTGACTACCAAATCAAGAAGAATGCGATCGTCGGGAGTGATATTAGGAGTCACTTCCAGCTTAAGAACGGCCTCTTTAAATGAAACTGTTGTGGCTCCTGAAGCCGCCCCTTCCTGATAAGGAATCTCACTTCCCGATTTAATCGTCGCGAGCTGCTTATCCCCCGTAATAATCTTCGGTTGGCTGACAACCTCTCCCTGCCCTGAAGACTCTAAGGCCGATAGTTCTGCAGTTAAAAACAGATCATTAGAGGTAAAACCCACGGCGAAACCGCTGGTTGCCTGAGAAACACCTAAATCGACCAGTGCCGCACCAAGGCCCTGCTGCTGTTGCTGGCCGTCACCTCCCTGGTTCCCACCTTGTTGCTGCCCACCTTGAACTGGGTAGTTAAGCGTAGGGGTCACCCCTGCAACGGTGTCTTGATTAAAACTGACCACCTGCTCTCGACTCCCCGACGCCGAGTAAATGTTGCCGTTACTGCTATCGATGCCGATATAACCACCGCCCCACTCTATCCCAAGCTCTTCATCAAGATTAGTTGAGGCAATAACAATTCGAGCCTCGATCATCACTTGACGTATGGGCACATCAACGCGCTCAATCAGATCACGGATCTCTGCAAGCTTAGTCGCCGTATCGGTGATGATGATGGAGTTGGTGCGCTCATCAACAACCACCGAACCTCGGTCAGATACCAATGAACCACCTTCTTCAGAGCCAGCTTCAAAAAGGTTGACCACCTCGGAGGCTTTTGCGTATCGAATACGAATGAACTCCGATTGAAGCGGTGCGAGCTCGGCGATCTGTTTATTCGATTCGATTTCCTGCCGTTCCCGCTCTGCAATTTCCACTGCAGGCGCGACCATCAGGACGTTACCAATGCGGCGACTATCGAGTCCTTTGGTTCTTAGCACCAGTTCCAATGCCTGATCCCAAGGGACATTTTGTAATCTTAAGGTTATGTTGCCACTGACCGTATCAGACGCCACAAGATTGAGGTCAGTAAAATCAGCAATCAGCTGTAAAACAGCCCGCACCTCAATATCCTGAAAGTTCAGGGAAATACGTTCACCAACATAAGTAAACTCGTTTAAACGCGCCTTTTTCTCATCATCACTTAATGGCTTTACACTGAGGATGTACTCTTTCCCTGTCTGATAGGCAAGATAGTCATAGGTTCCTTCCGCCTCAAGCAGCAAGCGAGTTCCCCGTTCGGTGGTTGTCACTTCAATTGAATTCACGGGCGTCGCAAAGTCAGTCACATCAAAGCGGCGCAACAACCCATCAGGAACAGTCGTCGCCAAAAACTCCAGATTAATTTTACCGCCTTCAGAGAACACATTGACATCAACTGAGGGATCGCTGAGCTGCAGGATAAGACGACCCTCCCCCGACTCGGCACGGCGAAACTGGAGGTCAGTTAGCTGCGAGCGGGCCTCAACCACTGGCTCCATTTGGCTTTCAAGAACATTACTCGGCGGGGTAGCCTTGGTGTAACCACCGCTGCTGTCTTGGCCTACCTGCAAAACAAGCTGGTTGCCGCTTATAACCGCTTCGTAGGGCACCAATTTAATCAGGTTTAGTACCAAACGCGTCTTATCATCGGCCTCAAGCACCAATACACCCGTAGCGTTCCCAAAGGGCAGCGAAAAGCGCTTCTGGTCAAGGCCGCTCTTAGTGCCGGGAAAGTCAATCGCAATACGGGCCGGCTCTTCAATCGTATAAGCACTATAGTCCGAAGGTGGCGTTTCACTGAAGTCCAAGCGCACCTCAAACTTACTGCCCGGCTGTGAGCTGAACGTAATATCCTCAATCACAGGCTGCGCAAGTAGGGGCGCTGCTACCCCCAGCAACAACACCAGCGTCAAGCCGGTTTGTAATTTGCTCATCCGTTTCATTTAGGACATCTCCATTGCATTGCCAGCGCGCTAAAACTCATAATCCCTTAAGTTCTATTACCCGAGGACGCTCTACCCATCCCTCAGCAGTGCCATCGGTCACTATTTCTATCACGGCGACGAATGTGTCACCCATTTCCGTGATTCTACCGTGATCCCTGCCCAAAAAGTTACCAGGGCTCACTCGATGGATTCCCCCTTGAGGGTCACGCATTAGCGACCAATACGTGCCGCCACGCTCAAGACGCCCAACCATTTGCAGCGAATCTAGGGTGAACTGCTCAAGGAACTCCCTTGGACGGTCCAAATTGGGCATGATGGTCGAACGCGCGCTGATCCGAGTGATCTGCCGAACTTCGACGGGTCTATCAAACGGAGCCCGCTGACCTGTTGCTGCATAGGCAAAGGCTTCGTAAGCCGTGAACGTGGGTATAGGCTCGATAACCCCACCCGGACGGGCTCGCTTCTCCGCCATAAAAGCATCGAGATCACTCATGTCATTATCGGCACAGCCCCATAAGGCACTGAACATCATGAGTAGAGCCACACGACGCCAAGAAGCCGATACCCATTTAAAGCTCATCGGCCAACCCATCTCTGTAGCGGTACGTTTTGGCGACGATATTCATTTCCAACTGATTAGTGTTACTGCCCGATGACGCAATATTAAAATCGTGAAGCGTTACAATACGCGGTAAACCGGCCATTCCAGAGATAAAAGCGCCGAGGTCGTGATAAGAGCCCACGGCAACAATACTGATCGGCAACTCGATGTAAAACTCCTGTGGTACCTCCGGGAGCAGGTCTATTTTACTGATGGCAAGCCCATTTTGCTCACCTTTGTTGGTAATGTCCTCAAGCAATCCAGGAACCTCCGTATCGCTTGGTAGCTGGCTTACAAGGGCACCAAAGCTCTCCTCCATCTCGAGCATTTGCCGTTTGTATGCCTCCAAGTTCGCCGCTTCAAAAGACAATCGTTCAAAGTCACGACGCAGCTCTGCCTCATTGCCACGTTCAGCGGTCAGCTTTTTTTGCAGGTCATCGACGTGGTAGTAGTAGCCTCCGATCAGCAATGCCACCAATACTAGTAACGCAGCTAAAACCTTTACCGGCGTCGGCCAACTTCCCACATTTTCAAAATCTAGGTCGCCAAAGTCAAAATCCTTCAACGATTTGAGCGTATCCTCAAAGGCCATCGCTAAAGCTCCTCTTCCTGCTCAGGAAGCTGCACGCTAACGGTCAGCTTGAAGGTGGTCGCCTGATCTCCATATGAGGGCGCAGCTGCCACTCCGTCTAAGTTGGGAGCTTGCAGCCAATCTGATGCCTCCAAGCGGCGCATCAAGCTCGAAACGCGATTATTGGACTCTGCCACACCCTCAATTTCAATTTTGCCATCGCCGGACACAAGACTCGTGTAAAAGAGGCCGTCGGGGACAGTTCGCACCAGCTGATCCATAATTCTAACAATAATAGGTCGATTGCCCTGCAGATCCTGAATGATGCGCATACGCTCTAGGAGTTCCGTGCGTCTACTGCGCAGATCACGTATCTCCGCGACCTGCTCATCTAGCTCTGCAATATTTTGTCGTACATAGGCATTGCGCCTCTCCTGAAAACTGATCCGGCTATCGAACATTAAATCAGTAACAAACAGAATAAGGATGGCCGCCAAAACCATCAGCGCTAAACTCGCAATGAATTCCTTCTTGCGCTCAGCTCGCAGCTCCTCGCGCCAAGGCAGAAGATTAATTGTCGCCATCAGCCAAAACTCCGCAGGGCTAGGCCACAGGCAATCATCATTGCCGGCGCATCAGAATTAAGTGCCACAGCATTTACGCGGGGAGAAATACTCATATCGGCAAATGGGTTTGCCACAATCGTACGGCAGCCTAAACGACCCGCTACTAATGGCTCTAAACCATCCATGGCAGAAACCCCTCCAGCCAGGATGACGCAATCAACGCTGTTAAAATCGCTGGAAGAAAAAAAGAATTGCAGCGAGCGTCCTACCTGCTGCACCACCGCCTCACGAAAGGGTTCGAGCACATCGACCTCGTAATCGTCAGGAAGGCCACCCTGTTTTTTGGCAAGTCCGGCCTCTTCAAGTGGCAGGCCGTATCGACGCATAATTTCGTCCGTCAGCTGCTTGCCTCCAAACAGCTGTTCCCGGGTGTAAACCGTTTCGCCTTTGTGCAACACCGATAACGTCGTCATTGTCGCGCCGATATCGACAACCGCGACTGTCGCCGAATCTTCGATTTGCCACTGAACTTTGATTAACTCAAAAGCCCGCTCCATAGCATAGGCCTCAACGTCGATCACCTTGGGTATGAGTTCAGCGAGTTCCAGAGCTTCGACCCGGGCATCAATGGTCTCGCGACGACAAGCAGCGAGTAATACGTCGACCTGATCAGAGCGGCCTGCAGATAACCCCTGAACTTCAAAGTCGATCGCCACCTCATCTAGGGGGTAGGGAATATATTGGTCGGCCTCAAGAGTCAGCTGGGTCTCCATGTCATCATCGTTCAAGCCCAATGGCATGGGAAGGGTCTTTGTTATTACCGAAGACCCCGCTACCGCGGCACAAACCAACTTATTTTTAGATCGAGCACGGGCGTAAAGGCTGCGTAAAGCATCGGCTACCGCCGTCGTATTATTAATATTTTTTTCTACCACAGAATTTTGTGGCAAGGAGGCAACAGCAAAAGCTTCAACGCGAAATCGATCCCCCGATCGACTTAACTCGATCAGCTTGATAGTGGTTGAGCTAATGTCGATGCCCAACATCTGTGACGGCTTTCGCTTTCCAAAAAAACCTAGCACTGTCTCAATTTCACCCTACTTTGCTTAACTGCCACCGAGCTCAATGCACCCTAAGAGGCGCGCTTACCACTCACACCGGTATAATACGCGTCTATGATGCACTACAAGCCCGTAAAAAGGTCACTTTGACGCAGTAATTTGCGCCATCACCTGACAAAGTACACACCTCAGACACCGTTTATTTTAATTACCACTGTTTTAGGAGCTCCTAGGTCTTGGTTTTGACCCGTTCATTGTTGACCGTCTTTATTATCGCAGCTTGTGCCGCGCTTTGGTGGCTCGCCGGTCTGTACCTTTATTTAAGCCCAAATTTACCCGATGCCGATACGTTGCGCGACGTTAAGCTGCAAACGCCCATGAAAGTTATGAGCATTGATGAAAGGCTGATTGGACAGTTTGGTGAACAAAAGAGAAGTCCGCTCAGATTCGATGACATCCCCGAAGATTTTGTAAACGCGCTGCTCGCTGCAGAAGATGACCAATTTTTCGAGCACGGCGGCGTTGACCTGCTGGGTTTAGCGAGAGCCGTATCAGAACTTGTAACCACTGGGCGCAAACGTTCGGGGGGCAGTACGCTCACCATGCAAGTAGCACGAAACTACGCCCTCACGTTGGAACAAACCTTTCTTCGCAAGTTCAATGAAATACTTTTGGCCCTTGAAGTAGAACGCGTGCTAACCAAAGCTGAGATTTTTGAGCTTTATGTCAATCGGATTTTCTTAGGCCATCGATCGTACGGTTTCGAGGCTGCAGCTCAAACCTATTACGGAAAATCGCTATCTGAATTGTCCTTACCCGAGCACGCCATGCTGGCAGGTATCCCCAAGGCGCCCTCGCGAAACAACCCCCTGAGCAATCCTGAGAGAGCCAAAATTAGAAGAGATTGGATTCTGGGGCGCATGGCTTCACTAGGCATGATCGATCAGGCAACCCGAGACAGCAGCCGTGAAAGCCCCGTAATAGCCACCTACAGCGGCCTCCGGGTTGAGGTACAGGCAGACTACATCGCTGAAATGGTTCGTAAAGAAATGCTGGATCGGTTTGGCAACGGGGCCTATAGCGACGGCTATGTTGTGTACACCACGATTGACGGTAAAGCTCAGATCGCAGCGCGACAGGCCCTAGTCAATGGTCTGAGGACCTACGACAAACGTCATGGCTGGAGGGGGCCTGAACGCCAGCTACCACGGCGAGAAGACGAAGATGAGTCAGGACTTAAAGAACGATGGCGACTGGCGCTCAAAGCAATGCCTATTATTGTCGATCTTATCCCTGCCATTGTGACCGAAGTCGATTCATCGGGCGCTAACGTAGTTACGAAGTCCGGTGAACAACATCGCCTTGAGTGGCAGGACGATCTCGATAGTATTCGTCGCTTTCGCACCGAGAATTTAACGAGTTCAGCTGCCGACTCCATTGATAAACTGCTCTTTGTCGGAGATCTAATTCGTATCGAATGGGACGCAAAGAGCGGCAATCCGCGCCTTGCTCAAGTCCCGCGTGCGCAAGCGGCGCTGGTCGCTTTAGACCCTAACAATGGAGCCATTCGTGCACTGGTAGGTGGTATGGGTTTTGAACTGTCGAAGTTTAACCGAGTCACTCAGGCCCGCCGCCAACCCGGCTCAAATTTCAAGGCCTTTTTATACGCCGCTGCACTGGAGCATGGAATAACCCCGGCCACATTGATTAATGATGCGCCCATCGTTTTAGATAATTTATCAAGCGATGAAATATGGCGGCCCGAAAATGATAGCGGCCGATTCTATGGCCCCACAAGACTCCGCAATGCGCTGACCTATTCCCGCAACCTAGTCTCAATTCGAGTCCTTCAACGCCTGGGCCTCAATCGGTTTATCGACTACGCTGAACAGCTGGGTTTCGACACAGGCGGTATGGCTAGAAACCTCACTCTGGCACTGGGTACCCATGCCTACACGCCACTCGATATTGCAACGGGTTATGCCATCATTGCTAACGGTGGTTTTCGAGTAGAGCCCTATTTAATAGAGCGCATCGAGGATGCAACGGGCAACGTTATTTATCAGGCGGATCCTTGGATTGTGTGCTCCACCTGCGGGGAAAATAGCCCTGTAGATGAGGAAGCTTTGCGCATGGAAGATATTTTGCAGCCAGTCAATAATGATGTCAGAGAAGCACCACAAGTTATGGACCCCCGAGCAAGCTACCTCATGTCTTCCATGCTTCGTGACGTCATAAAACGCGGTACGGGAAGACGAGCTCGAGTTTTAGAACGCGACGATATTGCCGGAAAGACAGGCACAACCAATGGTCCCAGGGATGCTTGGTTTTCAGGCTTCAACCCCGATCTAGTAACAACAGCTTGGGTTGGCTTTGACGACTACAGCCTTTTAGGTAAACGCGAATTTGGCGGTACCGCAGCACTACCCATTTGGATAGATTTTATGCGCGAGGTGCTGCCCAAAGAGCAATCGCTTCCGGACATGCCCAGTGGCGTGGTACGACTGAGAATAGACCGTAAGACAGGGCGACGGGTGACGGGCATGCCAGAGGGTAGCGTCTATGAGTACTTCTTTGAGGAGTTTTTGCCACCTCAAAAGTCCGACGGCGATAAGCCTGCGGGCACCGATGAACTAGAAGGGCTATTTTAGTCTCTACCAGCCATCTGACCCCAGCGATCTAACCCGTACAATTAGCGCCAGTTGCGATCAGTGCCAAACCCAACGCCGCCCCAAAGCTGCTCTTCATAATCATCATCAATAGCACAGCGAGCAACGCCTGAAGCCTGCGCTGCCCGTGCTACCGCTGGGGCAATAATGGGCATCAACCTAGGATCCATAGGTTTTGGCAATATGTAGTTCGGGCCATACTCCAAGTCGATGAGACTGTAAGCATCTAAAACAGATTCGGGTACTGGCTCTCTCGCCAATTCCGCCAGCGCATTAACCGTAGCGATTTTCATTGCCTCGTTAATGGTGGACGCCCGTACATCTAACGCACCCCTGAAAATAAAGGGAAACCCCAGAACGTTATTGACCTGATTAGGCAGATCAGACCGGCCCGTCGCCATGACAATATCGCTGCGAGTCGCCATAGCAAGTTCGCGCTTAATTTCCGGGTCAGGATTGGAGCAAGCGAAAATAATAGGACGAGGCGCCATGGACTTCACCATGTCCTGAGAAACCAAGTCGGAGCCAGAAAGGCCAACAAATACATCACAATCTTTCATTGCGTCGTCGAGGGTCCGCTTGTCCGTATTGACAGCAAACAGCGCTTTTTGTTCATTGAGGTTCTCGCGCCCAGCGTGAATGACACCCTGTCGGTCGAGCATCAGCATGCGGCCAGGGTCAGCACCCATTTCCAACAAAAGCTTCATGCATGCGACCGCCGCGGCGCCCGCGCCTAGGCAAACCACATTGACGTTATCCAGTGTCTTTTGCTGGATCTCAAGAGCATTGACTAAAGCCGCCGCCGTAACAATGGCCGTGCCGTGTTGATCGTCGTGGAAAATAGGGATGTCACACAAGGCTTGGAGCCTGCGCTCAATCTCAAAACATTCAGGCGCTTTAATATCTTCAAGATTAATGCCGCCATAGGTACATGCAATAGCGCTAACGGTACTTACAAAAGTGTCTACATCCTGGGTGTCGACCAAAACATCGATAGCATTGATGTTGGCAAAGCGCTTAAACAGTAAGGCCTTACCCTCCATCACTGGTTTGCTGGCCAAAGCACCCAAGTTGCCCAGTCCCAAAACAGCGCTTCCGTTTGATATAACGGCAACACTGTTGCCTTTTCCGGTATAACGGTATGCCAGCTGAGGATCTAGAGCGATCTGGCTACAAGGCTCAGCAACGCCTGGTGAGTAAGCCATGGCTAAGTGGCGCATGGTGTCTGCAGGCTTAGTCAGCTCGACACTGATTTTTCCGGGTACCGGCAAAGCATGGTAATCGAGTGCATCTTTCAGAAGTTGCTTTGACATAAACGTCGACCTTCAGCTCTAAATGCAGCTTAGCGGCATTTGAGACAAAAAAAACGCCGGCTTGGCCGGCGCTTATTTCCCCTAAGGGGCCTATTTCTTCAGGCTTCTGCCTGCGAAGCGCTTGTTAAAACGATCTACACGACCACCAGTATCCAAGATTTTCTGCTTCCCAGTAAAGAAGGGATGGCATTGACTGCAGACATCCAACAAAATGTCCTCACAGACGGTAGAGCGTGTCTTGATTTCGTTGCCACAGCTACAGCGAGCGGTGATTTCCTCATAACGCGGATGAATGTCGGCTTTCATTAAAGAATCCTTTGCAACCCCCCGATATGGAGGCGCCATAAAAAAAGAGGACGAAGGTTACCAGAAACCAAAGGTTTATCAAGGCCCCACAAGCAATGGGAATACCAACAATTTAACGTAGAGGACCACAAAGTTGCCACAGCAACGAGACAACGCCCAAACCCTGTTGCGCTGTGCTGTGCCAATTCCCGTGCGTGGCTACCTCGATTATTTGCCTGTTAAAGGCGGTAATGCGGTGCCTGTAGCAGGAGGCCGTATTTTAATACCTTTGGGTTCTAGGCAGCTCGTTGGGGTTGTCACCGAAATTCTAGGGTTCACGGCCATCAGCCCAGAGAAATTGAAGTGTGCCAAAGCTTATCTGGATGACACCCCGCTGATCGATTCAATCGTGCTGGAGCTGCTGGGCTGGACTGCAGATTATTATCAGCATCCCCCGGGGGAAACATTGATTTTGGGCCTGTCGCCCCGGGAACGGCGCGGTGAGCCCCCAGCAAGCACTCACGAGGCTGGGTTTAGCCTAACGATTCGCGGTGAGGGCCTATCAGATGCAGCGCTGAGCCGGGCACCGCGCCAGCAAGCCCTGATTGCGGCGTTACGGGCTGGGCCTAAAACTCGCGCAGAGCTCAGGGCCATTGGATTTAAGCCAGATAACCTACGCGCTCTGATAACCCGATCGCTGATCGAACCGATGGCCATGCTTGCCAACAAAACTTGGAGCTGCAGAGCCCCGCTACCGGCGAACAATGAACAAAGCCTCGCGATCACCCACATTAATGCATCACTGGGGGAGTTTTCTTGCCATTTATTGGAAGGCGTCACTGGCAGCGGTAAAACTGAAGTTTACTTGCAAGCGATAGCCGCCGCTCTTGCCCGCCAAGAGCAGACTTTAGTCCTGATTCCAGAGATCGGCCTAACCCCCCAGCTGGTGCGCCGCTTTAATGAAAGGTTTGATGCGCCTATTGTCACGCTGCACTCAGGCCTCGGTAACGCCGAAAGAGATCGCAATTGGCAGGCAGCAAGAAGCGGACAGGCTGCGATTATAATAGGCACGCGCTCTGCCGTCTTTGCACCAATGCTAACGCCGGGTCTAATTATCGTTGACGAAGAGCACGACGTATCGCTGAGCCAACAAGACGGCCTGCGCTATTCAGCCCGCGACGTAGCGGTAAAAAGAGCGCAACTTAGTGGCTGCCCCATTGTTTTGGGCTCAGCCACACCCAGCTTAGAATCTATGGCAAATGCCACCAATGCTCGTTATCGATGGCACCGGCTCACCCAACGGGCTGCAGGGGCTAGTCCACCCACCAAACACATTGTTGATATTCGCGGCTTGGCGCTACGCGCCGGTCTTTCGCCACAATTGCAATCCAAAATGACTGAGGTACTGTCTCGAGGGGAACAGGTACTGCTCTTTCTAAATCGCAGAGGCTTTGCCCCCACATTGCTATGTCATGACTGCGGATGGACCGCAGAATGCCAAAATTGCGACGCTCGCCAAACACTGCATAAAAAGCCGCCACGGGTGCAATGTCATCATTGCGGCCAGCAAAGTCCGCTACCGAAACGCTGCCCCGAGTGCCAAGGACATCGTCTGGTGGCCAGTGGCTTGGGAACTGAACAAACTGAACAGGCGTTGAGGAAGGACTTTCCAGAGATTCCTGTGCATCGTGTCGATAGTGACAGTATGTCTGGGCGCCATGCCATGGCTACATTTACCCAAGCCGTAGAACAAACGGGCGCTTGTATCATGCTGGGGACACAATTACTGGCCAAGGGCCACCATTTTCCCAAAGTTACCTGCGTTGGTATTCTCGATGCCGATTCGCTGCTAATGAGTCCAGATTTCCGAGGCGAGGAGCGCCTGGCACAGCTACTCACCCAAGTGGGAGGCCGAGCGGGCAGAGCGCAACAGCCCGGAGAGGTCATTGTGCAAACTCGACACCCAGAACACCCGATAATAACGGCGGTGTTAGAAAAAAGTTGGCGCGCGCTGTCGGCACAGCTTTTGTTGTCTCGCAAAGCTCAAGGGCTACCTCCCAACGGCGCGCTCGCGGCTTTGCGTTGCGACAGCGCCAGTGCCGAGTCTGGCGCAGCATTTCTTCTTGCCATCATGGAGAAGTACCATAGGACTACCCCAAACCCCTCCATTCGTCTGGTGGGCCCACTGTCTGCACCCATGGCTAGGCGTGCGGGGCTTTATCGCAGCCACATCGTTATAACAGGCGCGCAGCGATCCAAGGTGCACGCCAGTGTAAAAATATTGGTAGCGCTCGCCTCTGAGCACCGAATCCCCACGGGGCTACGCTGGTTTGTAGACATAGATCCCTCTGAGCCATTATGAACAATTACGATATCCTGAAAACCAAAGCCCCTGTCAAAAAGATGTCAGCTCGGGGATAATCCCGCCCGTCTCAGCGTAGTAAGCACGCAAAAACCGTGGAGTAAATGATTATGAAGGAAGCGCTCACTTCGCTTCTGGTTCAGGCTGTTAGTACTTTAATAGCCAAAGGACAGGTACCCGAAGTACCAGACCTTGTTCCCCAGGTTGATCACACAAAAGACGCCAGTCATGGCGATCTTGCCACCAATCTAGCCATGGTGCTGTCGAAAAAGGCCGGTAAAGCGCCCCGAGATCTTGCTGCGGCGATTATCGAGGCACTGCCTACCAATGACCTCATTTCCAAAACAGAGATCGCGGGTCCCGGCTTCATCAACTTTTTTCTTAACCAGGCCAGCAATGTCGAAGTTATCCGCTCCATACTTAACAGCGGACCCAAATTTGGAACCAGTGATAAGGGGGCAGGTCGGCGCGCTCAAGTGGAGTTCGTTTCGGCCAACCCCACCGGTCCCTTGCATGTTGGCCACGGCCGCGGCGCCGCAATTGGAGACTCACTGTCACGCTTGTTAGAGGCCACCGGCTGGTCTGTGCATCGAGAATTTTATTACAACGATGCAGGACAACAGATCGCTAATTTAGCGCGATCGGTGCAAGCGCGAGCCCAGGGCCTGACTCCCGAAGACCCAGACTGGCCAGAGGACGGCTATCGGGGTACCTATATTGTTGACCTTGCGACCGCCTATCAAAATAAAATCACCGTTTCCGCCGCTGACCGCACCATCACAGCACTGGGTGATGTCGATAATCTAGCAGCCATCCGCGACTTTGCCGTCGCTTGGTTACGTCGGGAGCAAGACCTCGACTTGAAAGCCTTCGGCGTTCAATTTGATGAATATTTCTTGGAAAGTGCTCTGTATGAAAGTGGTGAAGTTACCGACACAGTAACGGCCCTTGAGCGCGCGGGACATACTTACGAAGAAGGTGGTGCGCTTTGGCTAAGAACCAGCGACTTTGGCGATGATAAAGACCGGGTCATGCGTAAAAAAGGTGGCGAATATACCTATTTTGTACCCGACGTCGCCTATCACTTTAACAAGTGGCAGCGCGGTTTTGAGCGTGTTATCAACGAGCAAGGCGCAGACCACCACAGCACAATTACTCGGGTTAGAGCAGGACTACAAGGCCTAGCCAAGGACATCCCAGAGGGCTGGCCTGAGTATGTGCTCCATCAGATGGTAACCGTTATGCGAGACGGCACTGAAGTTAAATTGTCCAAGCGCGCCGGCAGCTATGTCACATTACGAGATCTGATTGAATGGGTGGGTAAAGACGCAACACGCTTTTTTCTGGCGGCTAGATCTGCCTCATCCCAACTCACGTTCGATATAGACCTTGCCCTCGCACAATCTAATGAAAACCCCGTGTTTTATATTCAGTACGCCCACGCCAGAGTCTGCAGCGTCAAACGTAAAGCCCTCTCTGAGGGATCCGACTGGACACCCCAAGCGGGACTGGACCATCTAGACACACTGACCAGTTCTGAAGAACTTGCTCTAGCACTGCTCCTAGCCAAGTTTCCAGAGATTGTTGCCAGTGCTGCGCAACGCTTAGAGCCCCATGACATTGCCAATTATTTAAGAGAGGTAGCCGCAGCCTTTCATGGTTTGTATAACGCTCACAAGCTCATTGACGAGGACAACAAGAATCAGTCCCTAGGACGAATTAGCCTCGCGGAAGCGACGCGTCAGGTCATCGCAAACGGGCTAGACTTGTTGGGCGTTTCGGCTCCAGAGAGCATGTAATAGTGGCAACACAACCGCGAAAAAATACTGCTACGAGGAAACCCTCAGCGAGGGGCACTGGACAACGTGCCGCCAGTAGAAACGCACCGTCCAATAAACGTAAGCCAGCGCCTGGTAGTGGTCCGCCCTCACTCACTTTGGCCCATGTTCAGGGATTTGGAGCGGGGATCGCTGCAGGTCTTCTACTTGGGGTTATTGGCTTCGCATGGTTAACCAACCACAGTACTACAGCGGTCACTGACGCCGCTGAAGAATCCCAGATCGAGGATGTGGACAATGCCAAACCTCGTTTCGACTTCTATACGGTGCTGCCCTCCCAAACACTGGACCTGACCTCAGACGTCGAGCCGCCAGACCTAAACAGCGGAAACAGTGATCTCTACGTTCTACAGGCAGGTTCCTTTAGGGCCCAAAAAGACGCAGACAGGCGTCGTGGTGAGCTGGTGTTGTTAGGCTTGAATCCCACTATTGAACAAACCAAGGGAGATAATGGCGCGTGGTATCGAGTGTATCTAGGCCCCTTCGAAAGTCGCTCAAAAATGGCGCAAGCCCGATCCATCACAGCACAGCAATCAATCGATACTCTGCTGCTACGCAGACCACGTTCGCCCTAAACTGGGAGGAGAAAAGACATGGAACAATTCCACGGGACCACCATTGTATCGGTACGTAGAGACGGTCAGGTAGCAATCGGTGGTGATGGCCAGGTTTCCATGGGCAATACGGTCATGAAAGGTAACGCCAGGAAAGTCAGGCGCCTATATCGAGACAGCGTCATTGCCGGTTTTGCCGGTGGCACGGCCGACGCATTTACCCTCTTTGAGCTTTTTGAAGCGCAGCTGGAAAAATATCAAGGCCAGCTGACACGCGCGGCCGTAGAACTCGCTAAGCTGTGGCGCTCAGAGCGTGCGCTGCGCCGGCTAGAAGCACTCCTAGCGGTCGCAGATCTGGATACGTCGCTCATCATCACTGGTAACGGCGATGTGATTGAACCTGAGAATAGCCTTATCGCCATCGGTTCGGGAGGGCCTTATGCCCAGGCAGCAGCCCATGCCCTCACAGAAAATACGACGCTTTCTGCGGAGGAGATCGTAACCAAAAGCCTCTCCATCGCCGGAGACATCTGCGTGTTCACCAATCACAACCAAACCATAGAGACCCTAGCCTGAATCATGTCAAATATGACTCCCCGCGAAATCGTCCACGCGTTGGACCAACATATTATCGGTCAGTCGGAAGCCAAGCGTGCGGTCGCGATAGCCCTGCGTAACCGTTGGCGACGTCAGCAGCTTGAGCCCGATCTGCGCAGCGAAGTTACCCCTAAAAATATTCTAATGATTGGCCCAACAGGCGTCGGCAAAACGGAAATCGCACGCCGACTCGCCAAGCTGGCGAATGCACCCTTTGTAAAAGTGGAGGCCACCAAGTTCACGGAAGTCGGTTACGTGGGGCGCGATGTGGAATCGATGATTCGCGACCTAGTAGAGACCGCCATAACTTTACTGCGAGAAGAAGCACTCATTAAGGTTAGAACCCGTGCCAAGGACGCGGCAGAAGAGCGCTTGCTGGACTTACTGTTACCCCCCGACCGAGACGACAACAATGCGAACACGCGACAACTGTTGCGAAAAAAACTTCGCGAAGGCGATTTAAATGATCGTGAGGTAGAGATTGAGGTAAAAAATACTGCGAGCAGCGTGGATATTATGGCGCCCCCGGGTATGGAAGAAATGACTCAGCAGCTACAGGGCATGTTTGCCAACCTCAATAAAGGCGGCAAACCCCGTAAAGCGCCGATTCAAGAGGCGCTAAAGTTATTGGAAGACGAAGAAGCCAGTAAACTTATCGATCCTGACGATTTAAAAGCACAAGCCCTTACCGCCGCCGAACAAACCGGTATTATTTTCATTGATGAAATCGATAAAGTTGCAAAGCGCGGTGAAATGGGCGGCGCCGATGTTTCCCGTGAGGGCGTGCAACGTGACCTGTTGCCCCTTATCGAAGGCTGCTCGGTGACCACCAAGCACGGCACAATTAAGACTGACCACATCTTATTTATTGCCTCAGGTGCCTTTCACCTTTCCAAACCTGCGGATTTGATTCCTGAGCTGCAAGGCCGCCTGCCTATTCGCGTCGAGCTGGAAGCACTGACAACCGAGGATTTTCGTCGAATCTTGACGGAGCCCAAAGCGGCCTTAACGGCGCAGTATCAAGCGTTACTCGCCACCGAAGGCGTAAAAATTCACTTTACAGATTCGGGGGTTGAGCGAATCGCCGAAATTGCTTGGCAGGTTAACGAGCGCGCTGAAAATATTGGTGCACGTCGGTTGGCCACTGCCATGGAAAGGCTGCTCGAAGAGATATCTTTCAGCGCCTCCGACGCCGGCGTCGGTGAGTCCGAGGTAACAATTGATCGAGATTATGTCGATAGTCAGCTGGGCGAGCTCGCCAGCGACGAAGACCTTTCACGATTTATATTATGAAACCTGATGAACTGACACACCGCGTTGACCGGATACATTACGCCCGAAATCAGCGAACCCTGGACCTTTCATTCGATGACGGTCTCACGGGCTCCCTAAGCGCCGAATTTCTCAGAGTGTTTTCGCCATCTGCGGAAGTTCGAGGTCACGGGCCCGGGCAGGAGGTCCTTCAAACAGGTAAAGCAGGGGTTCAAATTACCGCCATTAACCCGGTGGGGCACTATGCAGTTCAACTCGTTTTTGATGATGGCCACGATAGCGGCTTATACAGCTGGAGTTATTTGCACGATTTAATCAGCCGACAATCCGAACTTTGGCGAGATTACACCGCCCGTCTAGATGCTGCCGGCCTTGGACGTGACGCCGATACACAGGTCCTGATGTTTCAGCCCTAATTGAACGCGCCAAGGCGCCTTACGCGACAACGTCCCACCTCGGTTACAATAGGCAGATGAGCCCCGCCGGAAACACACTATGACTGACAAAACTAACGCCGAAAGTGGCGAAACCACTCACTTTGGCTTCGAAACGGTCAATAAAAATCAGAAGGAAAGCTTAGTTCGCGGCGTGTTCGATTCTGTGGCCAGCCGCTATGACGTGATGAATGACCTGATGTCTGCGGGCATTCATCGGCTTTGGAAGCGCTTTACGATCGAGCTCAGTGCCGTTCGTCCAGGACAGACAGTTCTAGATATTGCCGGTGGCACCGGCGACCTCGCTGCAAAATTTTCCCACCTGGTCGGCGATGACGGCCAAGTGCTACTCGCAGACATCAATGATTCAATGTTGAAAGTGGGACGTGATCGTTTGCTGGACTCTGGCGCTGTCGGAAATTTGCACATGGTGCAATGCGACGCCCAAATGCTGCCCTTTCCCGATGCCTCAATTGACTGCATCACAATCGCCTTTGGACTGCGTAATGTCACTGACAAAGACATGGCACTGCGATCCATGGAGCGAATACTTAAACCCGGCGGTCGTTTACTGGTGCTGGAGTTTTCAAAACCGGTCAACCCAGTACTTGAAAAAATTTATGACACTTATTCATTTCGAATTCTGCCAATGATGGGGCAGCTGATTGCAAATGACGCCGACAGCTACCGCTATCTGGCTGAATCTATTCGTAAACACCCAGACCAAGAAACTTTGTTGGGGATGATGGAAGACGCGGGGCTTGTTAATTGCGAGTACCACAATATGACCGGCGGCATTGTCGCTGTTCATCGGGGTATTAAGGCCTAGCCGTGAATACTGACCATGACCCAGCGGTCATCACAGCAGTTCTCATGGCTGCAGAGGGTGCGATTAATCGTAGCTTAGAGCTAGACCCCGCTAGTGCTCGGGACTTAACTGACCTAAGCGGTACCGTATTAGCCGTTGAGTGCTGGGCTCCGGCGCTTGAAATTTTCGCCATTGTTGAAGCCGATGGCCAACTTCATCTGACCTCCTACTCCGAACAGCCTTGCAGCGTTCGCGTAAGAGGAGGGTTAAGCGATTTTTTAACGCTGGCAACCGCTGAAGATCCGGCAGTCACGTTGATCAACAGCGACTTGGAAATTATTGGTAACAGCGCACCGCTGATCGCACTGCAAACGATAGTCGCTAAAATGCAACCCGACTGGGAGGCTCCCCTCGTCGAGGTTCTCGGTGATGTAGCAGGGCACCAACTGGCTAATCTACTCAGACAGATTTTTCGCTGGGGGCAGACAAGCAGTCAGAGTTTGCGACGGCAATTATCTGAGTTCATTCTCGAAGAGGGTCGATTATCCCCCCCCGCAGCTGAACTCGAATATTTTTATCAGGAAATTGACACACTCGTTCTAAAGGTGGACCGGCTTGAATCGCGCTTAAAACGTCTGGCGCATCGTGTGGATAATCAAATTCAATGATCAGACGCGTCCTTACAGTCTGGGGTGTGATTCGAAAGCAGCACCTGTACGAGCTTGCGCCGGCTCAGCGCCAAACGAAGATGGGCCGTTTGATTTTTCAGTCACCCGGCGATGTACCGAAAGAAAACCGCGGGCAAAGGCTGCGAGTCGCTTTAGAAATGCTGGGGCCCATTTTCATAAAATTTGGTCAGCTGCTCTCGACGCGACGAGATCTGCTACCCGACGACATCGCCGATGAGCTGGCACAACTTCAGGATAACGTCCCTCCCTTTGCTTCAGAAGACGCTATTTCTTGTATCGAAGCAGCTTTCGGTGGGTCCATCAGTGATCATTTTGCAAGTTTTGACCAAACTCCCCTTGCCGCCGCATCGGTGGCCCAGGTTCACGCCGCGACATTACCCACGGGTGAGGCCGTTGTTGTTAAAGTCTTGCGCCCAGAGATTGAGAGCATCATTCAAAAAGACCTCAAGCTGATTCGGACTCTTGCTTGGACAGTAGAGCGTTTATTTAAGGAAGGTCAGCGACTGAAGCCCCAAGAGGTCGCTGCAGATTATCAGCGAACCCTGCTCAATGAACTTGATCTTCGCCGTGAGGCCGGCAATGCCTCGCAATTACGCCGTAACTTCTCCGACAGCGGCCTTGTTTACGTACCGGAAATTCACTGGGCACTCAATGCCGAAAAGGTCATGGTCAGTGAGCGCATTTATGGCATTCCTGTTACCGATGTAGAAGCGCTAAATCAGCAGGGCGTGGACATGAAAATCCTCGCTGAACGCGGCGTAGAAATATTTTTTACACAGGTCTTTCGTGACAGTTTTTTTCACGCTGACATGCACCCGGGAAATATTTTTGTCGATGCAACAGATCCACTTAACCCATCCTATTTAGCGATCGACTGCGCCATCGTGGGCCAGCTCGATGAGCATGACCTGTACTACCTCGCGCGGAACCTGCTCGCCATTTTTCAGCAAGACTACCGGTTAGTTGCAAAGCTTCACGTGGAATGCGGATGGGTGCCCGCTGAGACATCGATCGCTGAATTTGAGTCAGCTATGCGGACGCTATGCGAGCCGATTTTTGAGCGGCCCCTTGCAGATATTTCTTTCGGACATATGCTAATCAGCCTTTTTCGCACGGCAGGTCAGTTTGAAATGCCGATCCAGCCCCAGCTGGTGCTACTGCAGAAAACCCTTCTCAATATTGAAGGATTGGGTCGTCAGCTCTATCCAGACCTAAATTTGTGGGACACCGCCAAGCCGTTCTTGGAACGGTGGTTGGCAGACCGCTACGCGCCTCAAAGCGTGCTGCGGCGCCTGCAGAAAGAAGCTCCCTTTTGGCTAGAAACTCTCCCTCGATTACCTGATCTTATTATCAAAAATCTACAAGAGGCCCCACCGCAACCACCGAAAAGCCGTGCCTTCAGTATCAAGGCGCTGGCATTAACAGTTTTGGGGCTAGGCCTCGTCACCACGGGTAGTGGTGCGCTGGATCAGCCAATTATCTTCATCACTGGCGCCGGCTTGTTAGTGCTCGCCAGTTTTTCACACAAGCATCGTTAGATCAGTCTGGCATACTGCACTCATGACATTACAAATTGACACAATGAAACCTCGCTGGAATGCTCAGGGTTTAATACCCGCGGTCGCCCAAGACGCGACAAGTGGCGAGGTCCTCATGCTGGCCTGGATGAATGAACAAGCGCTCCAGCTGACTTTGACTGAGGGTCGAGCCGTTTATTGGTCGCGATCCCGAGCCGAATTGTGGCGAAAAGGAGAAACCTCAGGACACATTCAACGTTTAGTTGATATTAAGCTCGATTGTGACGGTGATACCCTGCTACTCAAAGTTGAGCAGACCGGAGCCGCCTGTCATACAGGACGATATAGCTGCTTTTTTTATGACTATGAGGGCGATACGTGGGTAGCAAAAGGCGAGACTCCATGAGTGACGTACTCGCAGCATTGCAGGAAACTCTTGAAGCGCGTAAGTCTGACGGCGCCGAAAATTCGTATGTTGCAAGCTTATACTCGCAAGGGCTCAACAAAATTCTGGAGAAAGTGGGTGAAGAGGCCACTGAAACTGTTCTCGCGGCCAAGGATTATGACGGCACCGATGCCGCGCGATCGGCGGTCATCGCTGAGACAGCAGACCTCTGGTTTCACTCTCTGGTAATGCTGGCACATTTGGATCTTCGGTACGACGAAGTTCTCGATACACTGGGCAATCGCATTGGCACCTCGGGCATTGAGGAAAAAGCCGCGAGAGCTAAAAAATAGTCCGCAAACCCTTCGCGCGGACAAATCAACAACAGGAGATCAACTCATGGGACTTGGTGGAATTAGCATTTGGCAGTTACTCATCATACTGGCGATTGTTGTCATGTTGTTTGGCACATCGCGGCTCAAAAATATCGGTAGCGATCTGGGAAGTGCCATTAAAGGCTTTAAGAGTAGCGTCAAGGACGAAGGCGGCAAAGATTCGGTGACCAGCGAGCGGCAAGAAGCCGAAGCGGACACCAAGGATTCGACGCCGTCTTAAACCTGACCAGCACATTTAGGTAGTAATCGCGGTGTTTGATATCGGATTCTTCGAACTGCTGTTAATCAGCATTGTCGGGCTATTAGTTTTTGGGCCCGAGCAATTTCTGGACGCCGTTCGTACAACCTTGCACTGGGTTAAGAAATTTCGCCGCAGTGTTGATGACGTTCGCCTTGAAGTGCAGCGAGAGCTTCATAACGATGAAATTCTGAAGCAGCTAAAAGACAGTGCCTCAGAACTAGAACATGAAATACGCGATGTCGCGGCACCAGTGACTCAGAAAATCGCGGCCCTAGAGCAAGAAGTGCAGGCGCAGAGCAGCATGGCAACGGACACTGAGGTTGCTGAAGTTAGTCCCGTGGAATCAAAAGTAGAACAGCCTTGAGTAAGGTGCCTGACGCGACGGAGACCGAATCTCAGGGCGATACGATGCAGCCCCTTGTGGCGCATCTCGTTGAACTACGCGATCGTCTGTTAAGAGCAGTGCTTGCGATTCTTGTGGCCTTTATTGGCCTCTTTCCTTTCGCTAATGAGATTTACACTTTTGTCTCGGAACCCCTGAGGGAATTGCTTCCGGAGGGGTCCAGCATGATTGCAACAGAGGTCGCCTCCCCATTCCTAACCCCATTTAAGCTAACGCTAGTTGTCGCGGTCTTTGCCGCTATCCCTTACATTTTATTTCAGGTTTGGGCCTTTGTTGCACCGGGCATGTACCGCAAGGAGAAGCGCATTGCCTTCCCCTTGCTGGCATCGAGTGTGCTGTTATTTTATGCAGGAGCCGCCTTCGCTTATTTCGTGGTTTTCCCACTCATATTTGCTTTTTTCACCAGCGTGGGCCCCAGCGATATAACGGTGATGACCGATATCAATCGTTATCTCGATTTTGTGCTCAAGTTATTTTTTGCGTTTGGTATCGCCTTTGAAATTCCGATAGCAGCCATTATTTTAATATTGACGGGGGCCACCACTCCCGAGAAACTTGCTAAGAAGCGTCCTTGGATTATTGTAGGTTGCTTCATAGCAGGCATGCTGCTGACACCGCCCGATGTTATTTCCCAGTCACTGTTAGCACTACCCATGTGGCTACTCTTTGAACTGGGCATAGTGTTTGGCCGCCTGCTGCAGCGACGATCCTCGCAATCAGGGGCCTCGTGAGGATAAGCGCGGTTCTATATAGGATAACGTCGATGGTCTGCCTGAAGGCAGACAAGGGCCGCATTCAATCTGAGGGGTAGTTATGATGAAAATTTTCTACCAATGCCTGATGTTAGAGGTGCTCTTACTAGGGGCACTGGGTGCTCACGCTCAAAATCCCGTAAGTGAAGCAACGCTACAGCAGGCTTCAGCACTATCCGTCTACCAATCTGAACAACAGTTAGAGCAGTTGAGTAAGGAAACCAATGAGCGAAAGCTATCTCCAGCGGCTGCTCGAACACCACTAGACACTATTCTGGGGTTTCGAAAATATTTACGTGCCGGGGACTTTGCTGTTGCAGCCCAATACCTTGATTTGCGTTATGTTCCGGAAGAAATTGCGGCCATCGAGCCAAAAAATCTCGCCCAAGCATTGGCCTTTGTCTGGACAAAGCAAAATGTATTAGACATCAGCATATTAAGCGACAGCCCCCAAGGACACCTCGATGATGACCTTCCCAGCTATCGTGACCAGGTAGGCGAGGTTCAGCTGAGCGAGACAGTGGTGCCCATTTTACTTCAACGCATCCCCGATAAACAAAGTGACTATGTCTGGCGTATTTCAAATGCCACAGTAGTGCTAATCCCCGACATGTGGGAAGAGCATGGCTACTCCCAATGGGCCATATGGCTATCTCAAACGTTGCCTCCATTTACGCTTCTGGGCATGACCAACTGGCAGGCATTTTCAATGCTGCTCGCTCTGGGATTATTTTGGGTTATTTCAGGTCTAATCGCGCGCATTATGGCCTGGCTTTCCCTGCGTATCCCCAACAAATTCCCCCTCGCAATTACGCATTTTTGGGCACTCCCGATGCGCATAATTATTTATGTCGCACTGCTGCGAATCGCCATGGAGCAGTTGGGTCTGTCGATAACAGCTCGGGTATACCTACAAAGCTCACCCCTTGAGTATCTGGCAGTGACCGTATTTATTGTGGCGCTGCTTTCTTTGTGGCGCGATTATAAATTTAGGCAGCTTGAGAGCTCTGGTGAACTGCATTTAACCGCACTGCTGCGGCCGCTTGTTTTAATGGTGAAAATTATTGTGGTTGTGGTGGCGATGCTGGCGTGGGCTAAAAACGCCGGGTTTAACATCTCAACATTGATTGCAGGCTTAGGCGTTGGCTCACTGGCAATAGCCTTGGCGGCCCAGCGCACTATGGAGAACATCATTGGTGCGGTCACAATTTATGCCGCTCGACCTATACGACCCGGAGATTTTTGTCGCTTTGGTGATCTTAGGGGCACGGTTGAAGAAATTGGGCTGCGGTCGGTGACGGTGAGAACCCTTGATAGGACCCGAGTTTTTATCCCCAACGCAAAATTTGCTGCCGATCAGGTTGAGAATATATCGGTGCGGGATCGCATCCGATTTTTGAAGCATCTTCAATTGCAGATGCCAACGTCGGAACAGCTTCGAGTCATTCTTGGCGAGCTACGCGAAATGTTATCTGCACATCCCAAGGTGCAGCCAGGCACTATTTCAGTGAGGCTTGTAGATATTGAGGCTGCCACTGCAGTATTCAAGGTTGATGCCGGTGTTATGACTGCAGACTATCAAACGTATCTCGCCATCGCCGAAGACCTAAACCTCCGAATCATCGAAATCGTGCACGAAAATGGCGCCATCTTTTCAGGTCCAGGCCAAGTATTACAGGTTCGCGATTTTCATAAAGCTAGTGACGCGACAATGTCAGAAGTCACAGCGAAACTTGATGGCTGGCGGGCTAATGAACAGCTGCCATTCCCAGATCTGTCAGAAGAGCGAAAGGCTGAAGTCGAAGCGAGCCTAATCTATCCCCCTACCGGCTCACCCAAGCAATGAGTGATGACCCGAGTAAACCTCAGGAAGCTTCTGAGGGGGTTAGCACGGCTGGATTTACTCCACTGCGTGGTCTTTTAGGACTTCTGTGGCGACACAAGTTGCGTCTGGTTGCTGCAAGTCTGGCCTTGATTTTGACCTCAATGTTGCAGCTGTCGCTGGGTTACGGTTTGCAGCTATTAATTGATGATGGTTTTGCTGGAGGTGACCCTGAGGGTTTACGAAAGGCGGTGATTTTTATCGTCGCCGTGGGCGCCGCAATGGCCATAGGCGCCATGGTCCGCTTTTACCTGGTCTCTTGGCTGGGAGAACGTGTCAGTGCCGATCTCCGCAGTGCGGTGTTCTCTAACCTCGTGGGGCTTCACCCTAGTTATTTTGAGTCCAATCAGTCGGGTGAAATTATGTCCCGACTGACAACCGACACCACACTCTTGCAGACGCTTATTGGCTCCTCCGTAAGCTTAGCCGCGCGCAATAGCTTGTCCCTCGTGGGTGCACTAGTGCTTATGCTGATCACCAATTTAAAGCTAAGCCTCATCATTCTCGTGGGTGTTCCGCTCACATTGCTACCCATCTTGTTTTTTGGCCGCCGAGTTCGCAACTTGTCAAATAAGAGCCAACAAACCATTGCCGAGGTGGGAAGTCACGCGGGGGAAATCCTGCAATCGATCAAGATAGTGCAAAGTTATAATAGAGAAGCAATGGAGCAGACCGCCTTCGATCGTGACGTCACCGTAGCGTTTGATGTCGCTCGAGCAAGAATCCGCCAGCGTGCCCTTCTCACAGGTTTCGCCATTTTACTCTTGGTCGCCGCTATGGCGGGCATGATGTGGAGCGGTGGACAAGACGTCATTTCAGGGCGTATGTCTGGTGGCGAAATGGGCGCCTTCGTTTTCTACGCCGTCATGCTAGGCGCAGCTTTTGCAACATTGTCAGAAGTTTGGGGGGATCTGCAGCGCGCCGCCGGAGCGGCAGAGCGGCTTATGGAGTTGCTTAACGAAACCAGTGTCATCGTTGACAGTGGCACCGAACATCCCAAAATCCGTTCATCGATTACCTTTAAGCAGGTGACATTTTCCTACCCCAGCCGGCCTGATCAACCCGCGCTCACAGATTTTGAGCTATCAATACCACCGGGAAAGTCTCTGGCACTAGTCGGACAATCGGGGGCAGGAAAGTCAACGCTCTTCGAGCTGTTGCAGCGCTTCTATGATCCACAGCAGGGCTCAATCAGCTACGGCGCACACGATCTGCGCCAAATTCCCCTCGCAGCTTGGCGCGAGCGTGCCGCTTTAGTGCCTCAAAGCCCTGTGCTTTTCAGCGGTAGCGTTCGATACAACATTGCATACGGCAAGCCGGATGCGACCGACGCTGAGATTCAGTCAGCCGCACAGACGGCTTATGCTCATGACTTTATCTCGCAATTACCCGAGGGCTATAACAGTCCACTCGGTGCACAAGGTGTTCGGCTGTCGGGTGGGCAACGCCAGCGAATTGCTATCGCAAGAGCCGTTTTGAAGAATCCCGAAATTTTATTACTCGATGAAGCCACCAGCGCACTGGACACAGAAAGCGAATATTATGTTCAGCAGGCTCTGTCAGAGATCATGCATGACAGGACGACGATTATTATCGCCCACCGACTTTCAACCATTATCAATGCCGATAAAATTGCTGTGATAGATCAGGGGCGCGTGGTGGCAACAGGTACTCACAACGAACTGTTATCAACGTCTGCGCTTTATGCCCGACTTGCTAGCTTGCAGTTTGATCAGGAAAGCAGCTAATACCATTCTCTCCCGGCATTGTTCAGACAATGTCCCCAGAATCCTCTTAGCGCTGCAACTGTGTTGTGGGAGCAGAGCAACAGGAGTGCAAAAAAAAGCCCACTTCTCAGCGGGCTTTTTTGGGGCCTAGTCTTTATGGGTTTAGCTGCTGAGCTCTGAAACCAGCTTACCCAAACTTTCTTTCGCGTCACCGAACAGCATGCGTGTGTTCTCTTTGTAGAACAGGGGGTTCTCGATGCCCGCAAAACCCGAAGCCATAGAGCGCTTCAACACGAATACCGTACGTGCATCAGCAACATTGATGACCGGCATACCGTAAATGGGTGAAGACTCCACCTCTCTTGCTGCCGGGTTCACAACGTCGTTAGCGCCAATCACAATAGCCACATCTACTGAATCCATCCGGGGATTCACTTCGTCCATTTCCAGAAGCTGGTCGTAAGGCACATCAGCCTCCGCCAACAATACGTTCATGTGCCCCGGCATACGTCCGGCGACCGGGTGGATGCCAAACACCACCTCTGCCCCGTTGGCCTCCAAAAGGTTTGAAAGCTCTTTAACAACATGCTGCGCCTGGGCCACCGCCATACCATAACCCGGAACAATCGCCACACTGCTGGCCGCTTCGAGTATGTAGTAGGCATCGTCAGCACTGATCGGCTTAATTTCGCCCTCAATCTCAGTGACTTCGTTAGATACGCTAGCAAAGCCGGAAAACAGCACGTTTGAAAGCGAGCGGTTCATCGCTTTACACATGATCTGGGTCAAGATAATTCCAGAAGCGCCGACCAAGGATCCGGCCACAATGAGCACGTTGTTATCAATTGCGAAACCCGCGGCACAGGCCGCCAAGCCTGAATAAGAGTTAAGCAATGAAATGACCACCGGCATGTCTGCACCACCGATGGGAATGACCACCATGATGCCAAACACCAGTGCCAAACCAATCACGGCGTAAAGATACGTAGTATTCGTCGGCTCCATTACGAACAGAGTTGCCCCTGCGACAATACCAAGCACCACTAAAGAGTTAACGATTTGCTGCCCACGGAAAACGATCTGGCCGCTGCCCAGCTTTTCGCTCAATTTGCCATAGGCAATGAGCGAGCCCGTCAAGGTGACGCCACCAATCAGGATAGATAGAACGATAGTTATCAGCGTAAACGTTGCTGAATCGGGGGATAAGGCCGCCCAGCCCACTAGCAGTGATGCCGAGCCACCCAAGCCGTTGAAGAGTGCGACCATCTCTGGCATTGATGTCATGGCAACCGAGCGCGCGACGACCGCGCCAATCAGACCGCCCACCACCATACCGCCAACGATGTATGTGTAATCAACAATACCCTGATCGAGAAGAGCCACAACAATGGCCACCAGCATACCCGCAGCAGAGACCATGTTGCCCCTGCGCGCCGTTGCCGGAGAACCCAACATTTTCAGACCAAAAATAAACAGTCCGGAAGCAACAACGTAACCTAACCCCGTCACAAGCGAAGTATCCATGATCAATTCTCCCGCTTCTTAAAGAAGCCCAGCATGCGGTCGGTCACTAAATAACCACCCACCACGTTAATGCTTGCTAAGGCCACGGCACCAGCACCCAACCACTGTGCGAGATCGCCCTCACCGCTACCGGCTAATGCAATAGCACCAACGGCGGTGATGCCCGAGACAGCATTGGCTCCGGACATAAGTGGTGTGTGTAATGTTGCAGGAACTTTATTGATCAGCTCAAAGCCTAAAAAAACCGAGAGCATGAGGATAAACAAAAGATATTCGGCACCGTTCATGATCAGCTGGCTCCTTCAAGGATATCTTTAATGGTAGGGTGAACAACTGCACCACCGTGAGTAATAACACAGCCCGGGAGAATGTCGTTTTCCATGTCCAAAACGAACGCTTTGGCCTCTTCGTCCCAGGTGTCTTCCACTAGATTAAACATGTTGCTGGCATACATTTGAGTTGCGTCTCGCGCCACCAAATTTGCTAAATTACCCGTGCCAACAATCGTGACACCACCAACATTTACGACCTCATCCGGCACCGAGCCTTCAACGTTGCCGCCGGTTTCCGCCGCCATATCAACGACCACCGATCCAGACGCCATTCCAGCAACCATATCTGCAGTAACAAGAACTGGCGGTTTACGGCCGAAAACCTGCGCGGTGGTAATCACCACATCCGAATCTGCGATCACCGCTTTTTGTGCTTGTCGCTGAATTTCTACCTGCTCTGGGGTGAGCTCGCGGGCATAGCCATCGGCAGTCTGTCCGGTATCACCGAGATCAATTTCAAGGAATTTCCCACCCAAAGACTGAACCTGCTCCGCTACCACAGGACGGGTGTCAAAAGCGGTCACCCTAGCACCCAAGCGTTTAGCGGTTGCTATAGCCTGCAAACCCGCCACACCGGCGCCGATAATAAAAACTTTTGACGGTTTCAACGTTCCCGCTGGCGTCATCATCATTGGAAAAATTCGTGGGAGCCGTGTCGCAGCGAGCATTACCGCCATATAACCCGCAAGGTTGGCCTGAGAGCTAAGGGCGTCCATCTTTTGCGAACGCGTTGACCGAGGAATCATCTCCATGCTGACCGCAGTAATGCTTTTGGCCGCAAACTCGCGAATCAATTCATGCTCGTTGAAGGGATCTAAATAAGAAACGTGAATGCATCCGGACTTGAGCTTCGCGACCTCCTGCAGTTCCGGCTTGCGCAATCGCAGGACCATGTCGGCGCTGCCAAGGAGGGCATCGCGGTCGGTGACCACTGAGGCGCCTTCTGCCGCGTAAGCTTCGTCACTGAAGCCAGCGCCAGCACCGGCTCCAGTTTCTATCGCTAGATCGGCTCCAAGTCGAACCAGTTTCTTTACCGTTTCCGGAGTGACAGACGCACGGTTTTCACCGGGGTGCGTCTCACGGGGTATCGCTAGTCGCATAGTGTCTTAACCTAATATTTTTTATGTCTGAGGCGCGGGAGTGTACACAATGTGAATATTCACGTCCCGTGAAAGTTAGGCGCACTGAATTCGGGACCTATGCCCGAGTACATCTTCAGCCGGCGCGAAGTTTAAGGAACGGATTGAGCCAACGATGCTGCCAGCTGGTAAATCGCAAAGGAGCGTCTAGCACGGTCAAGCAAATGCAGTCTTCGCCATCGAGAGCGACCGGTGCGTGAGTATCATCGCTGGATCGAAAAATAAAATCTCCGGGATGGTAGCTGTCTCTGCCATCGCTAAACCCGCCTTCCAACACCAGCGTCATTTCATTGCCGCCATGGGTATGCTCTGGAATGCGACCGCCCGCAGCGATGCGCAGCAATGCAAACTCGTGTTGTATGTCACCCGTTGATAGGTAACTAACGCTCAGAGCGCGAGTCACGCGCTTCCACATCAGCTGGCCAAAATCTTTGTTTATGAGTCTTTCTAGCAGGCCAGGTATCTCTGAGGCTTCGGTCTGACCGCTGTAGGCCAGCGGAGCAGGATCCTCAAGACGTGCCAGTACGGTGTCTAGCAGCGTCTCTGACACTGGAACAGGCTCTAGGCGTTCCAACATGGTACCGCCCACTGTCTGCAGCTGGTCATAGGTGCGACGACACCGGTCGCAGTACGATAGATGCGCAGAGATGCAAGCGGCCTGCGCTATCGGCAGACTGCCTGCCGCGTATTCCATTAAAAGGTCGTTAGAAGGGTGATGTTTTGCCATAAATGAACTGCCTTTGCTACTCGGGCTTTTTAGTACCCGAATACCTACTGATTGTTTCAGAGTCCTACGTCTCAGCTCTGCAATCGGTTTACTGCCTGTCCATTTGTACCTGTAGTTTTTGTATAGCGAGCCTCACACGAGACTTCACAGTGCCCAGAGGCAAGTCAAGCTCGGCCGCCGCCTCTGAGTGCGACTTACCCTCCATATAGACCTTGGCCAAAATTTGCGCCTGATCTGGAGGTAACTGCCCCATCAAATCTTTGATGCGATCAGAGCCACGACGAGTGTGCAGGACAGTGAAGGGCTCTTCACCTTCGAGCTCAATGTTGAGGTCGTCTGCAGCTAATGGCGTGTCAAACTTTTGCAATCGACGAAACATGTCTGTTCGACAGTTTCGAGCAATGGTATAGATCCACGTGCTGGCAGCGGCTTTTTCTGGGTTGAAACCACTCGCTTTTTGCCAAACCTTTAACATGACCTCTTGAACCAGCTCATCGGCATGGGCAGCAGACAGACTCGATCCGGCCAACGCAAACGCTTTGATCAGGGGGGCAAAATGCCTGAAAAACCGGGTAAACGATGCGCGATCGTTGCTATTACCGATTAACACCAAGCACTCGCTCCACTCGTCAGTACGCCGCCCAGTAGGCACAGCCCACTTACCGGAGTTACGTCCCGAGTTTGACTCGTCACCGCTCTTGTTTTCAACCATACCGCACCCTGAAACCTATAAACGTCCGCAGATCAGCATACACGAAGCTGTCACCATCACAACCACGCTGATCCGCAGCCCTTATAACCACGTAGGGTAATAACGAGAAAATAAACCATTGCAGGTGGCACGCGGGTGAAGGTTGCAATAATCGGGTCGGGTATTTCCGGCTTGGGCTGCGCCAACCGGCTTGCAGCCCTCAGACACAATGTGGCTGTTTTTGAAGCAGCAGATCGTATTGGTGGGCACACCGCGACGTACGACGTAAAGTTGGGCGCTCGCCGTTATGCCATTGACACCGGATTTATCGTCTATAACGACCACACTTACCCTAATTTTATTGAACTCTTAGAGAGCCTAGGCGTTGCTACCCGAGCCACAGCCATGGGTTTTTCTGTGTCAGATGATTCAACCGGCTTGGAATATGCCGGTAACAATCTCAACGCGCTGTTTGCACAACGGCGAAATTTGCTCTCGCCACGATTTCTGGCCATGGTGAGGGATATTTTACGCTTCAACAAAGAGTCGGTCGCCGATTTGGACGCGGGAAATTTAGCGACTGGAGAGACCCTGGGCTCCTATCTTGAAAGAAGACGTTACAGCGAAGCCTTTTGCCAAGACTACCTATTGGCCATGACTTCCGCGATCTGGTCGGCTGATTTTTCTGACGCTAGAGACTTCCCAGTAGAGTTCTTCATTCGGTTTTTTCGGAACCACGGTTTGCTACAAGTCGCCAACCGTCCACAATGGAGGGTTATAGAGGGCGGAAGCCGAGAATACATTCCACCGCTAACCTCTGGTTTTGAAGACAGAATTTTTTTGAACCACCCGGTTCAACAGGTGGAGCGGTTACCCGGCAGGGGCGTGCAGCTTTGCTTTAAAGACGGCACTAAACGCCAATTTGATCAGGTAGTGATCGCCACCCATTCTGACCAGGCGCTCGCTATGCTAGCGGAACCCTCCGCGAAAGAAAAAGCGATTCTCGGGGCTATTCCCTACCGTGACAACGATGTTGTCTTACACACAGACGATAGAGTGCTCCCCCGCAATCGCAGGACATGGTCGAGCTGGAATTATCGTATGCGACCAGGTAACGACCGTGCAGTCGTGACTTACAACATGAATATACTTCAAGGGATTCAAGCGCCTGAGACATTCTGCGTCACACTTAACGACACCGATTCTATTAACCCCGCACGAATCCTCGGCCGATTCAACTACGCCCACCCCCAATTCACCGTAGCGGGCGTAGAAGCTCAAGGTCGCTGGGAAGAGATTAACGGCGTCAACAACACCTGGTTTTGCGGAGCTTACTGGAGAAATGGTTTTCACGAGGATGGTCTCGTGAGCGGCCTCAGGGTCGCAGAAGCCTTGGCTGAGACGGACTCAATGGCCGCATGATTTCGAAGCTATACCGCGGCACATTATTTCATTGCCGCCACACCCCACGGTCACACCGGTTTTCTTATAAAGTCTTCATGCCTTTTGTGCAGCTAGACGCTTTACCGCATTTAACCGACAACATTCCTTTCTGGTCTGCACGACGCTGGGCACCCGCCGCGTTTCGGCGTGCTGACTTCCTCGGAGATGGCCAAACCTCACTGGTTGATTCCGTCAAGAGCTGTATCGAAAAGCAGTGTGGGGCACAGGCACTTGGCCCCATTTACTTATTAGCAAACTGGCGCTACTTTGGCATTCAGGCCAACCCCATCGCCTGCTACTTTTGCTACGCCCCCGATGGCCAAACGCTGAAATATATAGTCGCTGAGGTGACCAATACCCCTTGGGATGAGCGTCAAAGTTATGTTATTCCGGTGACGGACTCGCAGGGTAAAGTACACACCGAATTTCAAAAGGCCTTGCATGTCTCTCCATTCAACCCCATGAATATGAAGTATCGATGGTCAAGCAGTGCTCCGGGGGAGCAGCTAGCCATTAAGCTAAGTGCGTTTGAGGGGAGTGAAAAGGTTTTTGATGCCACTCTTTCTTTAGAAGCTCATCCGTTTACAGCGACCCACCTGAACCGGGCTATTTGGGGGCTGCCATTTATGACACTAAAGGTCATTGCAGCTATTTATTGGCAGGCACTGAAACTTTGGTTAAAAGGGGTGCCATTTCATCCTCATCCAAACCGAGGATAGCTCCGTAATTTTGCTAAAAAGAAACACCGAGGTTATGACGAATGCCTGAATCAAGTGTCCGAAACATTGTGAAGCTGCCCACCCTCAGCAGAGCTGTGCAGCCGAAAATGGCCAGAGAGCTTCTTTTACGGCTATTTCGAAATATTCGAGTCGGCACGCTGACACTACGTGACGGGGACGAGGTGTTTACCCTAGGAGACGACGAGCGCCCCGAATCACCTCATGCGCACGTTGATATTCATGATGGCCGGACTTACTGGCGCATCCTTACTGGCGGAACAATCGCTTCAGGCGAAGCCTACATAGACGGAGAGTGGAGTAGTCGGGATCTCACCGAGGTCACTCGCTTGTTCAGTGCCAACATGGAAACCATGATGGCAATGAAAGATAAGCAAAGCTGGATCATGCAGTTAGGGCTAAAACTCGCTCACTTTGGTCGGCGCAATACAGAAACAGGCTCAAAGGCAAATATTGCCGCACACTACGATTTAGGAAACAGTTTTTTCGAACTATTCCTCGACCCTACCATGATGTATTCATCAGCTGCCTACCCCAGTGCGTCAGCGACCCTCGATGAAGCGGCAGTTCACAAGCTCGAACTCATTTGCCAATCGCTGGAGCTAAAACCGGAGGATGAATTGATCGAGATCGGCACGGGGTGGGGAGGTATGGCAATGTATGCTGCCCGCAACTACGGTTGTAACGTCACCACAACTACGATTTCTAAAGAACAATACGAACATACCCTGAAGGCCGTTAAAGCTGAGGGGCTGGAAAATCAAATCACCGTGCTTTGTCAGGACTACCGCCAACTGCAGGGCACTTTTGACAAACTCGTGTCAATTGAAATGATAGAAGCGGTGGGACATGAGTTTTATGAGAGCTACTTCCGCTGTGTCAGCAAACTGCTAAAACCCACAGGTAAAGCGGTCATTCAAGCGATTACGATTCCCGACCAGCGCTACGATTTTGCTCGGCAGTCGGTTGACTACATCAAGCGCTATATTTTCCCCGGGGGCTGTCTACCATCCCTGCGAGTCATTAGTGAAAATCTCGCCCAACATACTGATCTGCAGATTACCCAGTTAAGGGACATTACCCTGGACTACGCACGCACCCTCGAAGCGTGGCACCATAGCTTCTTGGAACAGACTGAAAGGGTTAAAGAAATGGGCTTTGATGATCGGTTTATCCGGATGTGGCGCTTTTATCTTAGCTACTGCGAGGGCGGGTTTCGCGAGAGAATCATTGGAACCTTTCAGATAACCATGGCAAAACCCGGCTACCGTCCGGAGTAGTCCATGCTACTTTCCCTGGTGCCCATTATCCTTCTGGTGGGTATGCTCGCAGGCGCAGTACAGCTGTTTGGTTCTGATGCGTCCTACGGCCCCAATCAGATTGTTCTTGTTGTTGCCACTGGCATCGCAGCGCTCGTAGGACTGCGCCGAGGGCTTAGCTGGCCGGACATTCAAAAAGCCCTGACCGATGGCATTCAGGTTGGCCTTGGCCCCATTCTTATTTTACTTGCCGTGGGCGCATTAATCGGCAGCTGGATTTTGGCAGGCACAGTACCGGCAATGATTTATCACGGCGTCGCCTTGCTTGACCCCGCGCTATTTTATGCTGCGTCCGCAGTGATCTGTGCGCTGGCATCTATAAGTATTGGTAGCTCTTGGACGGTGGCCGGCACTCTAGGGATAGGGCTAGTTGGCATCGCAGAAAGCTTCGGCCTCTCATCGGCAATGACTGCTGGCGCAATTATTTCCGGCGCCTATTTTGGCGATAAACTGTCGCCGCTATCTGACACCACTAATCTCGCCGCGGCTTGTGCCGGTGTTGATTTGTTTCAGCATATCCGTCACATGCTTTGGACAACCGTACCAGCGTTTGCTGTTGCTTTAGTCTTCTTCCTACTCATGAACAGTGAGCAGGCGACTCGCCCACCGGAGGATATTGCCCAACTTCGCACAGCGCTTGCGGCCGAGTTCGATGTTGCCTGGTACAGCCTTTTACCGTTGGCCGGCATGCTGATACTTATTTTCCTAAGGGTGCCAGCATACCCCGCCATTTTACTCTCTACCGCGATCGGTATTGTTTTTGCACTGCTGGTGCAGCCCGAAGCGGTTCGACGTTTCGGTGAAAGCCTTGACAGTAACGGACCCGCCCCCATTTTAAGGGGGTTGTGGACTGTCCTATTCGCCGGCTATACCGGCAACAGTGCGGATCCATCCCTTAATGAACTGCTTAGCAAGGGTGGTATGGCGAGCATGCTCAATACGGTGTGGCTAATTGTCACCGCGCTGTCTTTTGGCGGTGTTCTAGAGCGCACAGGTATTCTGGCGCACCTACTAGAGGCGGCGCTCAAGAGGGTACGGAGCACAGGTGATTTGGTATTGGCCACCGTGACAGGCGGTGTTGTCACCAACATTCTGGCCGCCGATCAATTTCTGGCTATCGCCCTACCAGGGCGAATGTTTACAGTCGCCTTCGACGAGCGGAAATTGAGCCGACTAAACCTTTCGAGGTCCCTTGAAGACTCCGCCACGCTAACTTCCGTGCTTATTCCCTGGAACACCTGTGGCGCTTATATGAGTGCCACTTTAGGAGTTATGACCCTCGAATACTTGCCCTTTGCCGTTTTCAACTATGTGTGCCCATTAATAGCGATCGTCCTGGGATACCTTATGATTGCGCAAAAACCTGCCGATAACGTCGCGTCGGCATGACGACCCTCGACTGGGACCACCCCAACCCTCATATCTGTTCGGTGACAGTCACTCCCGCGGATATCGATGCGTTGTCGCACACTAATAATGGCGTTTACGTCAACTGGTGCGAGCAAGCCGCCTGGTCCCACACCCGCGCCCTAGGGCTTGGGGAAGATCAGTATCGATCACTGAATCGCGCAATGGCGTTAACACAAGCCGAGTACCAATACCTGCGGGCCACTCATGAAAACGATGCGCTTCAAGTTGGCACATGGATTACCCGATGGGATCGGAGACTGACCATGGAACGTCAGTTTCAAATTATCGATAACAAAACGGGGGAAACGGTGCTGCGTGCCAAACATCAGTTTGTTTGCATTGAAATTTCTACGGGTAAACCGCGCCGCCCCCCGAAAGAATTCATAGATCAATACGGCCCTGTGGTACTAAACTTAAAGAGTCCTTAACTCCGCGACCAGCCAAAGCTCAAAACGGCGTCTAAATTTTTGGCGCCGCTCTTTAATGCCAGCAAACGGTCGACACCCAACGCAACACCAGCACATGCGGGTAGGCCTGCTGTTAAGGCTTCAAGCAAGTATTCATCAGCAATGCGCTCAGGTTGCCCACGCGTCCTTCGCAAAAGGTTATCTGATGTAAAGCGCGCCCTAAGTTCAGCAGCATCACCACATTCCCAATAGCCATTAGCCAACTCTATACCGTCCACATAACATTCGAACCGTGCGCCATGAAGCTCCCCCGACGCGTCTAAAATCTGTCGCGCCAAGGCCGCCTGAGACGGTGGGTAATCGACAATAAAAACGATACCCCAGCCGCTAATAGCAGGCTCCACGCAATGGCTCATCAGCAAATCAAGCAGGCCATCTCGATCAAGGTCCAATGGAATGTCCCCCACGTTACCTAGGGCCAGCTCCTCGAGGTCTTCCCTAGAGGCACAGTGAGCGCCAGCACCCAGCACCTCCTGAAAAATTCCCTGCCATGACCAAACTTGCCAACCGGGACGCTCTAACACCGCAGCCACCAGCTCGCCCACCTCGCGTGCCAGCTGATAATGATCAAACCCCAACCGATACCATTCGAGCAAGGTGTATTCGGGGTTATGTCGAACCCCCTGCTCTTCCCGTCGAAAGGCTTTACAAATTTGAAAAATATCGCCACTACCCGCGGCTAACAGCCGCTTCATGGCGTACTCAGGGGAGGTCTGTAAAAAGCGCATCTCTTGACCGCTGGGCACCTCAAAGTTTTCTAGTGCAGGGTCAGATACTCCCGCACGACACAACAGTGGTGTCTCAACTTCCATAACACGACGCTGTGCAAAATAGTTTCTGAGATCAGCAAGCAAAGCGGCCCGCTGCCGCTGGATGGCGTTATTAGCCCCGGGGCGCCAGTCTGTCACCGCCAGTTTTCAGTTTTTGCTGGCGCGACTGACGTATTCTCCGGTTCGCGTATCAATACGTATGCTCTCTCCCTGGGAAATGAACAAGGGCACGCGAACCACGGCACCCGTGGTTAAGGTTGCTGGCTTGGAACCACCCTGCGCAGTGTCACCCTTTAAGCCGGGATCTGTCTCAGTAATTTCCAGCTCAATAAAGTTTGGGGGGCTCACGGTAATGGGTGCTCCGTTGTACAAAGTCACCTCATATTTTTCCTGTTCCCTCAGCCATTTCTGCGTATCTCCCACGGCATCAGCACCCGCAGCATGCTGGTCGTAGCTGACCGGATCCATAAAATAGAAAAATTCACCGTCGGTATACGAGTATTCGAGCTCAACATCGAGCACATCGGCACCCTCAAGTGAGTCACCCGACTTGAAGGTGCGATCCCATACCCGACCCGACCGCAGATTGCGTAATTTAACGCGATTAAATGCCTGGCCTTTACCCGGTTTCACAAACTCGTTTTCGAGAATCGAGCAGGGCTCGCCGTCGAGCATCACTTTTAGACCGGACTTGAATTCGTTGGTAGAAAAATTGGCCATGGGGGGCTCCTTTCGTCAGGTGCGCGAATCATACCGCAGCAGTGTCAAGAGTTCAGCGCTCTCAGTTATTGAGTTCACTGGCGGCGCCCAAATAATATAAAACGCCATCGAGACCAACATGGTTGAGCTGTAAATCGACCTGGGATTGTATGAGCGGTTTAGCCGAATACGCGACACCTAATCCCGCCGTGGTCAGCATCGGTAGATCATTGGCCCCGTCACCCACTGCTATGGTGTCCTCGAGCGCAATATTTCGTCGCTGGGCAATTTCTATTAGTAAATCACGTTTGTAATCGCCATCGACAATGGGCAGCCGCACTTTCCCTGTCAAAACTCCCCGATCAACATCGAGATCGTTGGCATGCACTTCGTCAAAACCAAACTGTCGCTGCAAGTACTGGGCAAAAGGCAGGAAACCACCGGACAAAATAGCGGTATAAACGCCTTGGGCACGCAAGGTCAAAATCAACTCACCGACGCCTTCAGTAATGGGTAAAGTCTCCAAAATACCGTCGATAACCCCAACATCTAAACCTTTGAGCAACGCCACTCTTTCAACAAAGCTCTCCTGGAATTCTAGGTCGCCCCGCATAGCACGATCTGTAATGGCAGCAACCTGCTCCCCTACCCCGGCATATCGAGCTAGCTCATCGATAACCTCACATTGAATAAGCGTAGAATCCATATCGAATACCGCAAGACGGTAACGGCGTACCCGAGAAGCCAAAGTCTGTATCGCCCAGTCCATTTGCGCTTCACCCTGCAGCAACTTCAAAGACTGAGTGAGTCGATCGACATCCACACCCACAGGTAATGAATAAACCCGGGCCGATCTGCGACCAGCCAGTGATCGGGGTACAGGCACAATTTTTACATCGACGTTGCCATCGGCAAAAGGACGCAAGGCCTCATTTAACTGGGCAAAGGCCTCCGGTTGGTCATTGGCTGAGATGGCCGTCAAAGCGTATCGAGATTCAGTCATAGTTTAATCCTTGAGGATCACAAGCATAGCGCAGACGCGACGTTTATACTGCGAGCTTCTTCAAAGAAGGCTCATAACAGTGCGCGCACTTACAACAGTTTTCAGTAGCCTCCCCCTACACCAGCAGTTGGCCGCAACCGCGTGCTTGTGCTGTCTTATTTCCAGTCTTGCTTTGGTAGCGTTAGCCGCACAATCCAGCAACCACAGTCAGGCCAGCCTTCAAGGCGAGTATGGGCAGGCGGTAGCCGAGCAATTAGCCCGGCGCTTAGGATCAGAAATGGCGAGCGGGGATCGTCTGGGAATTGCTGGCGAGCTCAACAAACTTGCTGAGCAAAAAAGCATCGTTGCGGCCAGAGCGCTCGACGTTGATAAGCGCGAACTCGCGGCAGTTGGCGATCAAAAATCTAGCAGCTTAATCTTTCAAGCCCCGGTCATGATTGCTGGTGATCAGGCGGGCATTGCCGAGGTCGCAGTCAATACGGCCGTTCGCGACAGCACGCAGTTCCAATTTGTACTCAGCCTCTCGGGACTAGCGATACTGCTCAGTATTGCCGTTTATTTAATAACTAGAGCTCTGGCTTTGCGGCTGGGTAAAAATTTGCAGGCCGTAGCAGCCGAATTGGGGGTTGTTGGCGACACTGAAGAGGTCAGCACTAATGAGATTGAGGCGCTAAGAGAACGTGTTGCCGCTTTACCCCTTGATCTACTTAAACCACCGTCTGGCGAACATCATAAGGGTGATCAACACTATGTTGAAACCGCCATTCTTTTCATTCACTTCAGAAGCCTGCCGGGCTATTTAGAAACCGTGGACGAGCGACGCCTACAGCGCTATGTCGCTCATATACATCGCATGATCTATGGAGCTTCAGGCTTTTATAACGGAGAGCTGCAGGTCGTTCGCCAGTTCGGCATTGCCGTATGGTTTACCGGCAAGCACAAAACAGCTTCACCAACGGTACGTGCTGCAAGCTGCGCTTGGTTAATTCAGCAGACAGCACCAAAATTAGAGGAGCAACTCAGGTTATCCGTTGGGCTGGGGCTCGCCGTAGGCGGCAGTGAGCTGGGGCGTGGCGATGACGAGGATATTTATCCTGGTCTGTACACCCAAGCCGCTGTAGACGAACTGGAAGCGTTAGCACGTCAGTCGGGCAACGAGATTCACCTGTCACAGACAATGATTCAAGATATTGAGCTGATGAACCGTGTGGGTATCGAAGAAGAGCCCCAGGGAAACTACCGGCTGGGGCAATTCGCCGATGGCCAAAGGGATCTCGTTGAACGACAGCGTGAAATATTACTGCGAGCTCTGATCACCAGTGACGACTCAGAGAACCAACCTTAGAACTCAGTCAGTTCCCAGCACGTCTACCGCAACCACCTTCTGAAAACCGTTAGGCAGCTTGTTACCGCGACGACCGCGCTCACCGCGATAATGCTCTAAATCACTGAACTTTAGTTTGAGGTGCCGCTTGCCCGCGGTAATTTGCAACACGTTACCCGGAACAAGCACGACCGCACCCACCATTAGCTCTTCGCGAGCGGCTGCTCTAGGCGTTGGAATACCAATAATTTTATTGCCCTTACCCCTAGACAGCTCTGGCAGGTCAGTTAATGGGAACACTAAGAGTCGACCTTCATTAGTGACCGCCGCTACCATTGCCGTTTCATCCGCACTACCAACACTTCCAGGCTGAAGCACGCCCGCGCCCTTAGGCAGCGACAACACCGCTTTACCGGCTTTATTTTTAGTTTGTAAATCAGCAAAGCGGCCAACAAAGCCATAGCCGGCATCACTGGCCAGCAGATAACGATCTGCATCGACCCCGGTCAGCAGAGCCTCGAAAGTTGCCCCCGATGGAGGGTTAATACGCCCTGTCAGCGGTTCACCTTGACCCCGGGCCGAGGGCAATTGATGACTGGGCAAACTGTATGAGCGGCCGGTTGAGTCAAAGACCACTGTGGGCTGGTTGCTGCGGCCTTTAGCCGCCAGTTTGAACCCATCTCCCGATTTATAACTGAGGGCTTCAGGATCAATATCGTGACCCTTTGCCGCTCTTATCCAGCCCTTCTCAGAGAGAACAATCGTCAATGGGTCTGCTGTTGTTAACTCCAGCTCACTGAAAGCCTTGGCTTCTTCACGCTCTACAATTGGCGAGCGACGGTCATCACCGTGATCATTAGCAACAGACTCCAGCTCTTTTTTGATCAACGTCTTCAATCGCGCATCACTACCCAGGGTCTTTTGTAAATCATCTCGTTCCTCAGCCAGCTCATTTTGCTCGCCGCGAATTTTCATTTCCTCGAGTTTGGCCAGATTACGTAACTTCAAATCGAGAATAGCGTCAGCTTGCAACTCAGTTAGCTGAAATCGCGCCATAAGCGCCGGGCGCGGCTCGTCTTCTTCCCGAACGATCCGAATCACCTCGTCAATATTCAAGTAAGCAACAAGATAGCCCTCAAGAATATGCAGTCTTTTAAGGACTTTTTCTAACCTATGCTCTAGGCGACGGCGCACGGTAGTCCTTCGAAACTCTAGCCATTCGAGCAAAATAGTGGCCAGGGATTTGACCCCAGGACGGCCGTCGATACCAATTACATTGAGATTGACACGGTAGTTCCGTTCCAGATCCGTCGTTGCAAACAAGTGACTCATCAACCCATCGAGGTCAACACGGTTTGAGCGAGGCACCACCACAAATCGGGTAGGATGCTCATGATCAGACTCATCCCGCAGATCAGCGACCATGGGCAGCTTTCTAGCCTGCATTTGAGCCGCAATTTGTTCGAGAACTTTTGATCCAGAGACCTGGTGCGGCAAGGCATGAACCACAACGGCACCATCTTCTACTCGCCAAGCAGCACGCATCTTCAAGGAACCGCGCCCGGTTTTATACATCGCGCTAATTTCAGAGCGCGGTGTAATAATTTCAGCATCTGTAGGGAAGTCGGGACCCTGAATAATATCACTGAGGTCTTCGAGCCCCGCACGAGGAGCTTCTAGTAGGCGAATGGTTGCCTTAACAACCTCGCGCAAATTGTGCGGAGGAATATCGGTGGCCATTCCCACGGCAATTCCTGTGGTGCCGTTGAGCAGCAGATTAGGTACTCGTGCCGGTAGCACCATAGGCTCATCGAGGGTGCCATCAAAGTTTGGCTGCCAGTCAACCGTCCCTTGCCCCAATTCAGCCAAAAGGATATCTGCATAGCGTGTGAGCCTAGACTCGGTATAACGCATAGCTGCAAATGATTTAGGGTCGTCGGGGGAACCCCAATTACCCTGCCCGTCGATTAGTGGATAGCGATAACTAAAGTCCTGAGCCATCAACACCATGGCTTCATAGGCTGCGCTATCGCCGTGGGGATGAAATTTTCCAATGACATCGCCAACAGTCCGCGCGGACTTTTTAAATTTAGCGGTAGCCTTTAGGCCCAGCTCACTCATGGCATAAACAATGCGACGCTGAACAGGCTTTAACCCATCTCCGATGTTGGGCAGAGCGCGATCAAGAATGACGTACATTGAATAATCGAGATACGCCTTTTCAGCATAATCGCGTAACGACAAGGTTTCAGGGCTCGTTGCGCCCATTACCGGATCAGACATGAACTGGAACTCTCAGTAGTTATTGATACTAGGGATGAGTTTTACGGTTGTGACAAACGATGACGCAACGTCACGACCTCTCCGTTAAGTGCAGTAATGGAACGTGCCATATCGACCAACAGGCCCTGAACAGCCTCTGGGCGGGTGCGAATGATCTCAAAAAATCGATCTTTTGGAACGCGCAGTACCGAACAACGCTCTAGAGCGGTGACGGTGGCATTCCTGTGCCCGTTCGTCAGTGCGGCCATTGTGCCAAACAGTTCTCCAGTCGCAATTCTAGCCACGGGCTGCTCATCAACCAACACCTGTGCGACTCCCGCCACCATAGAAAATACATCATCAGCCGGATCTCCCTGCTGAATAATGACCGCTCCCGGAGAGTAAACCTCAGTATCCCCCCTTAGCCCAGCTTGACGATCAATACCCAGCCCAGTCAGTCGATACATGAGCGAATGGGTCTGTATAAGAGCTGTCAGCCATAACTTTTGGCGAGCAGCATCTGAACTAATGGCGTTAAGAAATGACTCTTGTTCCCAAGTTCGCACAGTAGCACCCTCTTCTGAGCCAAATTCAAGGGCCGTCACCGAAGCTGGAACCAAACCGCTGTCACCCAGGACGAGATCACCGGGTTCTAATACGCTGACCACCGACCGCTCGTGCACAACCGAGACTAGACCCGACTCCACCCGTGCAATCGTGTTATCTGGAAGGGGCGTAAAGTGCATGGACCGGCTCGCAGGCAGATCAATTAGGCGTGATTCAACATCAAGCCCCGTAAAGACGCCTGACACCGATTGTCTTGCCGCATTGTTGAGGAGACCGAAGTCGTCCTGCACCTGCCCCATGGTCAGCATGCTTTGCAGTCCTAAAATATCTGTCCGATGGAATCCTAACCCGATAAACTACTGGTGTCCCGAAAAGGGGTTCACTCCGCAGCAAAAAACTGGCAACGATATGTCTAACACCCCTGTGTGGCGTTTCCGCCACTTTGATCTTTTCAGCGCATCAGAATGGCACGCCATGATAAAACTGCGGGGCAGTATTTTCGTGGTCGAGCAACGCTGCCCTTATTTGGACCCCGATGATAAAGACCCAAGCTGCTGGCATCTTGAGGGTTTACTAGGGGGCCAACTCATAGCTTGCTTAAGAATTGCGCCCCCTGGAGCGCTTTACCAAGAAGCGTCGATCGGACGTGTGGCCGTAGCCCCGGACAATCGAGGTCAGTCACTGGGCCGTGAGCTGATGGTTCGAAGCATGGCTTATGCCCAAGACCTATGGCCTAACGATGGGCTTAGAATTAGCGGGCAGGCTTATCTTCAGGAGTTTTATCACACCTTGGGTTTCGCCACGGTGAAAGGCCCCTATCTCGAGGACGACCTGCCGCACTATGAAATGCTACTGAGTTAAATCGGTCACAGATTGACGGCACAACGCAAGGAGGCGCAATCCGTGCCTGTTTTTAAGCTGCGGTGCGGGCTGCTCGCTTTCGTTCGTGTTCGAGTAGCAATTTTTTTCGCAATCGTATGCTGTCAGGCGTCACTTCAACCAGCTCGTCATCTTCAATAAATTCCAGGGCCTGTTCGAGACTGTGGCGCACTGGGGAAGTTAGGATAAGTGCTTCATCTGTACCGGAAGCCCGAACATTGGTCAGCTGCTTTGCCTTTGTCGGATTCACAGCCAAGTCGTTACCTCGACTATGGAGGCCAACAATCTGCCCCTCATACACAGCCTTGTTGGGGTCGACGAATAAGCGACCTCGCTCCTGCAGCGTGTACAGCGCATAAGCCAAAGTTTTGCCTTTAACCATGGATACTAAAACGCCATTTACGCGGCCGCCCAACTCTGCCCGCTTCACCGGGCCGTAGTGATCAAAGATATGAGTCATGATGCCCGAACCCGAAGTGAGGGTTAGGAATTGCGAACGGAACCCAATCAACCCTCTGGCGGGAACAATAAACTCAAGACGAACGCGCCCATTGCCGTCGATAACGAGGTTCTTCATTTCGGCCCTGCGCAGGCCCAGCTCCTCCATGACACCGCCTTGATGTTCAGACTCACAGTCGATTACTAAATTTTCGTAGGGCTCACAGAGCTCGCCATCAATCTCTTTTTGAATCACTTCGGGTCTCGAGACACCCAACTCAAAACCTTCGCGACGCATACTTTCTATGAGCACTGAGAGGTGCAACTCGCCGCGCCCCGATACGGAAAACTTGTCAGGGGAGTCACCCTCTTCCACGCGCAGCGCCACGTTGTGTATGAGTTCGCGCTCAAGACGCTCACGAATATTTCGTGACGTCACATACTTACCTTCAAGCCCGGCAAAAGGTGAATCATTGACTTGAAAAGTCATGCTTACCGTCGGCTCATCGACAGTCAAAGGTGGCAACGGCTCGGGCGTTGCTGGGCTGCACAAGGTGTCAGAAATATTTAGCGCTTCAATCCCTGTCACGCAAACGATATCGCCAGCACCGGCCTCACTCACCTCGACGCGCTCGAGGCCCTGATAACCCATAACCTGCAGAATTTTTCCGTTACGACTGTCGCCATTACGGTCGATAACTGCCACCTGAGTGTTTGGAGTTACTGAACCCCGGGTAATACGACCAACGCCAATAACACCCACATAGCTGCTGTAGTCGAGGGCTGAGATTTGCAACTGCAGGGGCCCTGATGTGTCCACCGATGGTGCGGGGACCTTATCGACGATTGTTTGAAACAACGGATTCATATCCGTGCCCATAGCCTCATGCTCTTCGCCGGATATACCGTTTAGCGCCGAGGCGTAAATAATAGGGAAGTCGAGTTGTTCTTCGTTGGCGCCCAAAGTATCGAATAGATCAAATACCTGATCCACCACCCAATCAGGTCTGGCACCGGGACGATCGACCTTGTTAATGACAACAATTGGGTTGAGACCGCGTTCAAATGCTTTCGATGTGACAAACCGGGTCTGTGGCATGGGCCCGTCTACGGCGTCTACCAGCAGTAAGACAGAGTCGACCATAGACAACACACGCTCTACTTCGCCTCCAAAATCTGCGTGTCCGGGTGTGTCCACGATATTGATGCGATAGTCTTGCCAGCGGATAGCCGTGTTTTTAGCAAGAATGGTTATGCCACGCTCTTTTTCCTGATCATTGGAATCCATAATCCGCTCGGTCCCTGCGGCTTTACGATCAAGGGTTCCAGACTGCTGAAGCAGACAATCCACGAGTGTTGTTTTGCCGTGGTCTACGTGGGCAATGATGGCAATATTTCTCAGCTGGCTGATCACGCTGCGTATCTCTCCGATATAAGGGGGGTGCGGGCGGCGCGGAGTCTACCAGAGCTAGGCGCGCAGCAGGTCTGCAATATTACGGTTACTGGCGAAAATAGGATCTCGGGCTACTGCCGATATTTCGCCCATTACTGGGGCAAAACGCGCACCAATACAGCGCATAGCGCACCATGTTAGTGCGAGTACGCCATTTCAACCCTACTTAGCAAAGACGAAAAAAAGTATATTTTGTATATTTTTCAATAATTTATATTTTTTTTAACCTAAATATAGCCGCTGGCATACACCTTGCTCTATCTCACACCGTTGATTCATGGCATGGTGCATGCCCCAATCACAGGCCCCGGGGTAAAAAATTACCCCCATTTAGTAATTTCAAGGAGTTAGCCATGTCGGAGCGCACGCTCACTTTAATCAAAGACAATGATATTCGCTGGGTAGACCTGCGTTTCACCGATACCATGGGTAAAGAGCAACACGTCTCTATTCCCGCCACAGAGGTGGGAGAGGACTTTTTCGAAGAGGGCAAGATGTTTGACGGCTCGTCCATTTCCGGTTGGAAGGGCATTAATGAGTCAGACATGATTTTGATGCCAGACGATTCCAGCTCAATTTTAGATCCCTTTACGGATGACGCCACAGTGATTCTTCGTTGCGACATTATTGAGCCCACAACGATGCAAGGGTATGAACGCGACCCCCGCAGCGTTGCAAAACGTGCAGAAGCCTACCTAACTTCAACGGGCATCGGCGATACCGCTTTCTTTGGCCCAGAACCTGAATTTTTCGTGTTTGACGACGTAAAATGGCACGCTGATATGAGTGGTGCGGGTTATAGCATTAACTCAGAGGAGGCCGCATGGTCATCTTCAGCGCACTATGACGATGGCAATACTGGCCACCGGCCCAGGGTTAAAGGTGGTTATTTCCCTGTGCCCCCTGTCGATAGTCTCCACGACATCCGAGCAGCCATGTGCTCTGCCATGGAGCAGATGGGCTTAGATGTTGAAGTGCATCACCATGAAGTCGGTACAGCTGGCCAGTGCGAAATTGGCATCCGTTTCAATACGTTGGTCAAAAAAGCAGACGAAGTGCAGATCCTCAAGTACTGCGTCCACAATGTGGCGCACGCCTATGGAAAGACCGCTACGTTCATGCCAAAGCCCCTAGTCGGTGACAACGGCTCCGGTATGCATGTGCACCAATCTGTAGCTAAAGATGGCGATAATACCTTTGCCGGCGACGGTTACTCAGGACTCTCAGAAACAGCGCTTTATTACATTGGCGGTATCATCAAGCACGCCAGGGCATTAAATGCCTTTGCCAACGCGTCAACCAATAGCTACAAGCGATTGGTGCCCGGTTTTGAAGCGCCAGTAATGCTGGCTTACTCTGCGCGCAACCGCTCAGCGTCGATCCGCATTCCCTATGAGCCATCACCACGTGGCAAGCGTGTCGAAGTCCGCTTCCCTGACCCAACTGCGAACCCCTACCTAGCCTTTGCTGCGATGCTTATGGCTGGCCTAGATGGCATTCAGAACAAGATCCACCCCGGCGAAGCCGCAGACAAGGATCTTTATGACCTTCCAGCGGAAGAAGCCAAAGCTATCCCAACGGTGGCTTCAAGCCTTGAGATGGCACTCGATGCTCTCGATCAGGATCGCGACTTCCTCACCCGAGGCGAGGTTTTTACCGACGATATGATAGATGCCTACATCGATCTGAAGCGCGAAGAGATTCAACGCCTCGACATGACAACTCACCCCGTTGAGTTCGACATGTACTACTCAGTTTAACAACTGCCAAGAGCCCTTATGCCTGTTTAGGCGTAAGGGCTCTGTTTTTACTGACATTTTGAGAGGCATCCACCCACTGGCTCAAAATGCCCAATCAGTGCAAGCTGCTCTTGGGAAAGCTCGCGGAGCCAGATGCATGATCAAATTCTCCAGTGGACTAGCAATCGCCTTTATTTCGATTTCAGTGCTCAATACCCTGCCAACACGGGCAGAAATTTTTAAGTACACCGACGAGAACGGTAAAACTGTGTTCAGTGATAGGCCGCCGGCAGAAAGCCCGCCAGATAGCGTTGTACAAGTTGAGCTGGGGCCTACCAACCTATCAGCACCACCCCCGAATATTCCACCCCCAGTCAAACCTATAGAGGCGTCAAGCACTGAAGCTGCCGTGCCTTACCGAACAACAATTACGAGTCCAAGCGAGGGTACGACGGTGCCCATGGGCCCAGGGAATTTTGTTGTTACCGCTCTCTTCTCGCCCCCCCTAGGGGCAGGGGAAGCTGCGCTACTTAAGCTTGATGGTAAAGCTGTGGGAACACCCCAAAAGCGCAGCAGCTGGCAGCTTAACAACGTCTTTCGTGGGGAACACCAAATCACAATTGAGCGCCAGAATGCTGAGGAAAACGTATTAAATACGTCTCCCTCAGTTACCGTTTATGTTCTCAGGCCGTCTATACGGTGAGTTCTGTCAGCCAGCAGAAGCCAGGCTATGTGCAAATCGGCCAGCAGGATCAAATACTCGATGCCCTTGCCACCGCCGTAATTTTGCTCGATACAGATTTACGTATTGTCAGCTTAAATCCTGCCGGTGAGACGTTGCTTCAAGCCTCTATTGAACGTGCTCGAGGCCTACACTTTGACCGCCTAGCCAACCTCAGTCAGGACTGGCAAAACCTTCTTATTCAGGTTCAAAGCGAAAATTTTGCAACCGTAAAACGCGAGATGCCATTGGTGCTGCATAGCGGCGCCCAGTACTGCGTCGATCTTATTATTAGCCCACTACAACCAGCGGGTGAAAGCCCCAGCCTTTTACTGGAACTCAACCCGGTAGACCGACTCAACGCTATTAGTGAGGACGCACAGCTGAGGGAAGCACAGGCCTCTATGCGTCAGGTCATAAAAGGGCTTGCCCATGAAGTAAAGAATCCACTGGGGGGCATTCGCGGTGCCGCACAACTGCTCGCCCGAGAGTTAGGTAATGGCAAACTCACCGAATACACCGACGTCATTATGGAAGAAGTAGACCGCTTGCGTACCTTGGTAGATCGCATGTTGGGACCCAGAGAACGCCTGCTAACGCGACACATGAATATTCACGAGGTTTTAGAGCGAGTAAGGCAGCTCACAGAAGCCGAATCGGGTGGCAAAGTTGTGATAGAGCGTGACTACGACCCTTCACTACCCGAATTTAAAGCAGACCCTGATCAACTGACTCAGGTGATACTCAACATCACCCGCAATGCCAGCCAAGCCATGTCAGGTGAAGGAACGATAACCCTTAGGAGTCGAGCGAAGCGTCAATATACGTTGGGCGGTAAACGCCACAAGCTGGTCTGCTGCATCGACATTGTCGATGCAGGTCCTGGCATTCCTAACGAACAGTTACATCAGTTATTCCTGCCCATGGTGACTTCCAGCACCAAGGGCAATGGATTGGGCTTGTCGATTGCACAAATGATAGCCAACAGACATGGGGGGCTTATCCAGTGCGACAGCGAACCCGGCCACACATGCTTTACCGTTTTATTACCGATGGAGACCTAAGACGTGTCTGAAGACCGAACAGTTTGGGTGGTTGATGATGATCGTTCCATACGGTGGGTTATGGAAAAAGCTTTAACCCAAGCGGGACTGCTTTGCCAAAGCTTTGAAACGGCAGAAGCTCTCCTTGAAGCCATTACATCTGGCGCACCCGATGTTGTGATCAGTGATATTCGCATGCCCGGTATTGACGGTCTGGCCCTGCTAGGTCAACTGCGCGCCGCTTACCCCGAATTACCCGTCATTATTACAACGGCCCACTCTGATCTCGATAGTGCTGTCGCGTCTTACGAGGAAGGAGCCTTTGAATATCTACCCAAGCCATTTGATGTAGATGAAATTGTAGCAACCGTGCTGCGTACTCCCACCATGCGTAAGGAGCGAAAAGCACCTGTCACCGAACTACCCGACAAGCCGACTGAAATCATTGGTAATGCTCCAGCTATGCAAGAGGTTTTTCGAGCTATCGGCCGTCTTGCTCATAGCCAGATCACCGTGCTTATCAATGGCGAGTCCGGTACCGGAAAGGAGCTAGTGGCCCGCGCCCTTCATCGTCATAGCCCACGTAAAGATGGCCCCTTCATAGCATTAAATATGGCAGCGATCCCCAGGGAGCTCATGGAATCAGAGCTGTTTGGCCACGAAAAAGGCTCCTTTACGGGAGCCACTGCTAGGAGAGCAGGACGGTTTGAACAAGCCGATTCTGGAACGCTATTTCTTGACGAAATAGGCGACATGCCCGCGGAAACCCAAACCCGATTACTGCGAGTTCTGGCCGATGGCGAGTTTTTTCGTGTCGGTGGGGCCGCCCCGGTCAAAGCCGATGTAAGAATTATTGCGGCTACCCATCAAAATCTGGAGACCCTCGTTGCAAACGGTCAATTCCGAGAGGATCTTTTCCACCGCCTAAATGTCATCAGGATTCATCTTCCCCGCCTGGCCGATCGACAAGAAGATATACCCAAACTCATGCAGTTTTTCTTGGGCAAAGCCGCTCAGGAGCTCGGGGTTGAAGGTAAGGTTTTATCCACTTCCGCATCTCGATACCTATGCCAGCTGCCTTGGCCCGGCAATGTACGGCAACTTGAAAATACCTGCCGCTGGCTGACGGTGATGGCCGCCGGACGTGAAATTCATCCCAGCGACCTGCCACCCGAACTACTGGAACCTGCGCAATCTCAACGTGTCGATAACGCCACGACCTGGCAGGACACTCTCGCGACCTGGGCCCAGCAGCGACTTGCCGCGGGTGAGTCCAATGTTCTGCGAAAGGCACTGCCTGAATTTGAGCGCATCATGATCGCGGCAGCTTTAACACACACCGGCGGTAAGCGTGCTGAGGCTGCCGAAACATTAGGCTGGGGACGTAATACGCTGACGCGAAAGATCAAAGAGCTAGAAGAAGACGGCACCCCTGCAAAGGGTGCCTAAGTTTTTACGTAGCGTCTGACTCGACCTGGCCGGCCGCTTCCTGCTGGGCCTGACTAGCAACGGCCTGTCGATACAGCGCCTCAAAGTTAACAGGAGCCAACATCAGGGGTGGGAAACCGCCCTTAACAACCAAAGCGTCGATACTCTCCCGAGCGTAAGGGAAAAGAATATTGGGACCGACCGTCGCCAAAACCTGACGCAGCGCCTCGCCTTCAATGCCAACGACAAAGAAGATACCCGCCTGTTGAACCTCGACAAGAAAAGCTGTCTCTTCCTCCATTTTAGCGGTAACCGTCAAGGTTAATACCACTTCGTGGTTGCCCTCTTCATCAACCCGGGAGCTTTTGGTGTTTAAGTCAATATTGACGTTGGGCTGCCAACTCTGACGAAAGATTTGGGGCGTCGATGGAGATTCAAAGGAGATATCCTTGGTGTAAATCCGTTGCAATGTAAATTGCTGCTGGGGTGGCTGCGCCTCAGCAGCGGCTTGTTCTTCAGCCATGGAACGACTCCTTAATGAGCTGTGTGATTGAAAGTTAGCTGTGTCTTTAAAAAAGTAATCGTGAAGTCTAACCCGTCAGCGCTGTCCCGACAGCATACTATCGAGGCGCCCTTGCTGCTCGAGGCTGAAAAGTTCATCACAACCACCGATATGGGCATCACCAATCCAGATTTGAGGCACACTTGTAGCGCCGGCGCGCTCGGCCATGCTCGCGCGCAACGCCGGGTCTCCATCAACCGGTATTTCAGAAAACTCTACGCCCTTCTTATTCAGCAGCGTCTTGGCGCCGGTGCAAAAGGGGCACCAGCGTGTTGTGTACATAACGATCTCAGTCATCAGGAGCTGACCACCGGCAGTTTCATGGCATTCCATTCCATCATCCCACCCGACATTTTTTGCGCTCTGCTAAACCCCGCCTCACGTAATTGACGTGTTGCTGTCCCCGATGATTGGCCCAATTTGCAGACCACAATGAGCGGCTTGTCCTCACACCCAGAAAGCTCTGCCTGTCGCGTTGTCAATTGCGCCAGGGGGATATGCCTAGCGTCGGCAATATGCGCCTTGTTGTATTCTGCTCCGTCACGAATATCGAGAAAAATACCGCCCTCGCCGTTGACTAAATTAATCGCTTGCTGAGGGGAAGCAGCGGGGCCAGCTTTGCGGGATTCATGTAGAAAAAGCATGGTTAGCGTCGCCGCTAGAGCAAGTAGTAGGAGCCACTGTTGGCTAAAAAATTCAAGTAAAAGGTCTAATTGCACGGCTGTCTCGTGAAGTGACGGGCACCCGCAGTATGCGGAGCTGGCGCGGGAGTATAACGGTTTGCGCCAGAGCGCTCCAGCGGGGTTAATGGGCGTAGTGACGGTGGCAGGGTTACAATAGCGCTTTTACTTAAGTTAGAGGACCCTCACGATCATGAATAAGGCCGAACAAGGACCAACCCTTTTAGTCATTCTGGACGGATTTGGCCACCGTGAGGATCCTAGAGATAACGCCATTGCTGCGGCAAACACACCCACTTGGGATCGGCTGTGGCAAACAGCCCCTAAGACTTTGATCTCTGGATCCGGGCAAGATGTGGGCCTACCGGAAGGTCAAATGGGCAATAGCGAAGTGGGGCATATGAGCCTAGGCTCGGGCCGCGTGATCTACCAATCTATCTCAAAAATAGACAACGCCGTAAACGATGGCAGCTTTCACACCAATGAAGCCTACTGTCATGGGATTGAGTCGGCGGTCAGTCAAGGCAAAGCTGTGCATATTATGGGTCTGCTGTCTTCGGGCGGCGTACACAGTCATGAACGTCATATTTTTGAGATGGTGCGTATGGCCGCCGCTAAAGGGGCTACCGAAATTTATTTGCACGGGTTTCTCGATGGTCGGGATACGCCACCTCGCAGCGCGTCCTCTGCGCTGCGCGCCGCCGATGAGGTTTTTGAGCAACTCGGTGTTGGCCGGTTAGCCACTATTACCGGACGCTATTGGGCCATGGACCGTGATCAACGTTGGGATCGCATAGAAAAAAGCTATCGACTGTTATGTTTAGGCGAGGCCGAGCACGCAGCAGACTCCTCCACAGCAGGGTTAGAAGCCGCCTATGATCGCGGTGAAACCGATGAGTTTGTGGCCCCCACGCGTATTGGCGAGCCCGCGGTGATCGCCGATGGTGATGTGGTGCTTTTTATGAACTTTCGCGCGGATCGCGCTCGCCAACTGACCGAGGCCTTGATAAATGAAAATTTCGACGGCTTCGAACGGACATCAATTCCCAACATTAGTCTTGTTTGCACCACCGAATACAGCAGTCAGTTCAACTGTCCAGTCGCTTTCCCACCCGATATTGTCAACGATGGTTTTGGTGAGATCCTTGCGAACAATGGCTTGTCTCAGCTGCGTATTGCTGAGACCGAAAAATATGCCCACGTTACATTTTTCTTCAGCGGTGGGCGCGAGGAGTTGTTTGAAGGAGAGAAACGGATACTTATACCGTCCCCAAATGTCGCCACCTACGATCTACAACCCGAGATGAGTGCCATAGCAGTCACTGATGCGGTGATTGATGCCATTGAAAGCCGAAGCGTCGATTGCATCATTGTTAATTTTGCTAACGGTGACATGGTGGGTCATACAGGCGTCTTTGATGCTGCAGTTAAGGCAGTGGAAACCCTCGATACCTGCCTCGAGAGAATTGAGGCTGCATTGCTAGCCGCCAACGGGCAAGCCCTGATAACCGCAGATCATGGCAACTGCGAGCAGATGCTTGACTACGATAGCGGACAAAATCACACCCAACACACCACTGAGCATGTTCCGTTGGTATATGTTGGTAATCATCAGTTGGTGTTGCGCCAAGAGGAGGGAATTCTTGCCGACGTTGCGCCAACGTTGCTCGCGTTGATAGGCGTTGAACAGCCCAACGCTATGACAGGAACCTCCCTACTCGAGCCGGAAGGTTAATTCATAGTGTCTTTATTTAGGCGCTGGCCGTTTCTGCTGGTTTTCGCCAGCATACTGGCTTGCAGTGGTGCTGCCCACGCACAGATTTCGAAAGAAGAGGACACCGAAGCAGAGCTTGAAGCACTGCGGCTGCAAATCAGCGAAATTCAGACAGGAATTTTACAAAAGCAAACTGACAAAGATAAGTTACAAGCGCGTCTTGCTGACGCAGAGAAATCTATTGGCGAACTAGAACAACGGCTGCGCAACATTGAGCAAGAAATCGCTGCAGAACTCCCTCGCCTTGCCGCCCTCGAAATTGAACGTGATCAACTTCAGGATGACGTAGTCAAAGAGCAAGCAAGCATGACTAGTGACTTTAGAACCCTATGGGCACTCCGTGAGGGGGGTGGCTTACGCATTCTTTTCGGCGACCAAAGTCCCAACGAGATGGCGCTGAACTTGGCCTACTTCGATAGGCTGTTGCAGCAACGCAGTGATGCACTCGCTCGCTACCAAACATTGCTAGAGCAGATTCAAAACAACGCTGATGCGCTTCGCAATTCCCAGGCTGAGCTCGCGCAGCAAAGCAGTGCGCTAAAAAAGGAACGCCTACGAGCAGCGGGACTGCAAAAGGAGCGCCGCCTTGCCTTGGATGCTATTGATGCGTCCCTGTCTACCGACACTGCCCGCGTAGCCCAATTAAAGCAAGATCAGGTACAGTTGAGCGGCCTTCTCGAAGAACTGCGACAGCGTTTGAGCGAGCTCGAGGCTCCAAATTCCTACATTCCTTTCAACGATGCCAAGGGAAAAATGGTCTTCCCCGCTCAAGGTCGAGCTAGCAACCGCTTTGGCGCCTCGAGAAATTCCGGCGATATGGTGTGGCGTGGCTGGTTAATACCCGCCCCTGAGGGCAGCAATGTTTTAGCGCTACACCATGGAAGGGTAGTCTACGCCGATTGGTTACGCGGCCAAGGCCTACTGATGATATTAGATCATGGCGAGGGTTACTTTAGTCTCTACGGCCAAAACCGAAGTCTCCAGCGTGAGGTCGGTGAGTGGGTCGCCCCAGGTGATGTCATTGCTACCGTGGGCGCCAGTGGTGGCGCTCTCGAACCCGCCCTCTATTTTGAAATACGTAGTGCAGGGAAACCTGTTGATCCAGGGCGCTGGGTTAAGCGCTAGCCCTGACCTCCAGCTAGACACCACAATCGGGTACCATGCAGGTCTTATTATTTAGGAAACCGACAACTAATGCGGTCTCGCTCTCTTATTCTTACTACCCTGCTTTTCGCGATTTTCACCACAACGCTGCACGCGCAGACAAGTGGCCCCTCCTCTGAGTCGGTGATTTCCGTCCCTGAATCGGCCACTTCAAATTCCGAGGCGGTTGACTCTGGCCCTGAAGCCGGGGGAGGAGCACTTCCCCTTGCAGAACTGCAAACCTTTGCCGACGTTTTTCACCAAATTCGCGCGGGTTACGTAGAGGAAATTGACGATAGCCAGTTATTTGAGTTTGCAGTGAAAGGCATGCTTGAAGGACTGGATCCCCACTCGGCTTACCTCACCAAAGAAGATTACAGCGACTTGCAAACCACCACCGAGGGCGAGTTCTCTGGTCTTGGTATTGAAATTGGCCGGCGTGGCAGTTACATAGAAATTATAGCGCCAATTGATGGCTCACCAGCGGTGGCAGCAGGTCTACAAGCCGGGGACGTCATTCTCAAACTAGACGGAGAGTCGGTCAAGGGAATGGCGATCGATGAAGCCGTCCAACTGATGCGCGGCCCCATAGGCACCCCCATTGATTTAGAAATTGGTCGTCCCGGTACTTCAGAACCCCTTGAGATCACCGTTGTAAGAGATGCGATCAAAGTTGCCAGTGTACGGTCCCGATTGTTAGCGCCTCATTATGGCTACCTGCGAATTGCACAATTTGGGCGACCGACAGGCGAGGAGGCCGGCGCTGCTTTGGATAGGCTGTTTAAAGAAGACGAGCTTAAAGGCCTAGTGATTGATTTACGCAACAATCCTGGTGGCGTACTAGGGGCTAGTGTCGCTGTATCAGATTTATTTATGGACGGTGGCCTGGTTGTCTACACCGAGGGTCGGCACCCCAGTTCGCGGGAACGCTTTGAGGCAACCCCGGGTGACCGCTTAAGCGGAGCACCCATAGTCGTACTTATTAATGGCGGTTCCGCCAGCGCCTCCGAGATCGTTGCTGGCGCGCTACAAGATGTCGGCCGTGCGGTGATAATGGGCACCCGCAGTTTTGGCAAAGGATCGGTTCAAACCGTTTTGCCGGTATCAGAAACTCGGGCCGTCAAACTCACCACAGCGCGTTACTTCACACCCGAAGGTCGCTCGATACAAGCTGAAGGTATCGTGCCCGATATTGTTGTAGAACGCGCTCGCGTTACCAGTATCGAGGGGCGACAAATTAAAGAGTCCGATCTCAAGGGAAGCTTAGACAGCAGTGCAGAAGCCAACCCTCAGGACGCTGGCTCCGAGAGCGAGTCTTTGGCAAATTTGAGAGAAAATGATAACCAGCTTTACGAGGCACTTACCCTACTACGTGGCGTCAATCTTTTGATACCACGTAAGCCCATGGAAGCCACTGACCAAAATAAAACAGAGACGCCTCTCGCTGATTAACTCCGGCCTAATTTAACCTTAGCCTGCCCGCGCTAAGGCCTAGCATTGTTATAAACGCTATCCGACCCGCAGAGCCCATTAAAGCTGCCGCTTAAATGGGCCCACGTCACGATCTCAAGGAAAAAATCTAGCCCCCAATGCAGCCTATCCACAGGCTTTATGGCAGCGCTGAACTGGCAAATACCTATATTTTCGTAAAGTAAGCGCTCACTTACCTTAAATTAACAGCTTTCACACAGGTTCTTATCGGCAAGTGCCGGTTGCATTCCCATAAGTCGCAGCATATCTTGGGGTTCGTGCTATTTTTTACCCCAACATATGGGGTGTAAAAAACTGTGCCGTAGCGAACGATAAACCCCGAAAAGCGTCGGAATAACGCACCTAAACTGTTAGCAATGGAGTACCTGCCATCACAGTAAAACTGCACTTAGTGGGGTTTTTACTACTTGGAACTCTAGCCAGTCAGGGGCTTGGGGCGGCAACTTGTCCTCTGCACAACCACGGTAATCTCGCGGTTATTATCGATGATCTGGGCTACAACCTCGATACAGCTCAGGTAGCGGCGGCGATACCGGCGCCATTAACTATGTCAATTATTCCAGGCACACCCTATGCCCTGGAGGTCGCAGACCTCGGCGCGAAACGCGGCAAGGAGGTGATGCTGCATATGCCAATGGCTGCAGTGCGCACAAGAGTTTCAGATCCCCTCGTTCTAGATGGTCAACTGCCCGTGGCAGACATTGGCCAACGGGTCCAACAGGCCCTGCAATCGGTACCCGGGGCCGCGGGAATGAACAACCACATGGGTAGCGCACTCACCACCAACCGCGAGGCGATGGACGCGCTAATGTCAGAACTAGCCGCCCAAGATATGTTCTTCATCGATTCCAGAACTACCGCTGAGACAGTCGCCAGAGATGCCGCAAAAGCCCGGGGCGTGCCCAGCGCCTCCAGAACCGTATTTCTTGATAACAAGCCTGAATTAGCCGCAGTGGAAATTCAAATCAAAGAGGCAGTTCGCCGAGCTTTAGTCGAGGGCTATGCTATTGCAATTGGGCACCCACACCCCGCTACACTGACAGCCCTGAGTCGGGCGCTACCGCGATTACCAGCAGATGTTACGGTGGTGAGCGCGTCACAAATAGCACGCTGTCACGAGAATCATCGACGAACTTCGATGCCGCGAGCAGCAAGATAATCCTTTGCTTCGGGAATGGTAAATTCTCCGAAGTGAAAAATACTGGCGGCCAACACAGCATCTGCTCCACCCTCGGTGATTCCGTCAGCCAAATGGGCCAATGTGCCAACCCCACCCGAAGCAATCAGAGGAATATCGACGGCCTCACTGATCTGACGGGTAACGGTGAGTTCAAATCCGTCACGCGTGCCGTCACGGTCCATACTTGTCAGTAGTATTTCACCAGCACCTTTGGCTGCCATCTTGCGCGCCCAAGCTACTGCTTCAATCCCCGTAGGCTTGCGACCACCATGGGTGAACAACTCGTATCGCGGAGGCTCTTGATCGGTGCTGACCCGCTTTACGTCCATTGCAACTACTATGCACTGCGCGCCAAAACGCGCGGCAGCGGATTCAACTAGATCAGGATTATGGATGGCGGCCGTATTGATACTCACTTTATCAGCGCCGGCATTGAGCAGAGCCCGAATATCACTTAGAGCGCGCACACCCCCGCCAACAGTGAGCGGAATAAAGACCTCTCTAGCAATACGCTCAACAGTTTGCACCGTGGTATCACGCTGCTCGTGACTAGCCGTAATATCGAGAAAGGTTATCTCATCGGCACCCTGTTCGTTGTAGCGCCTAGCAATTTCAACGGGATCACCAGCATCTCTGATGCCCACGAAATTAACGCCTTTAACAACTCGCCCTTGATCAACATCGAGGCAGGGAATAATGCGCCGCGCTAGAGGCATTAATCAACGCTCTGCATTGCAGCGACACAAGCCTGTGCCTCTTCCAGGTCAAGGGTACCCTCGTAGATAGCGCGCCCGGTTATTGCTCCCATAATGCCTTGCCGTCCGTATTGGGCAAGCATTCGGATGTCGTCGAGATGGGAAATCCCTCCAGAGGCAATAACTGGAATAGAGGAGGCTTTGGCCATCTCTAAAGTCGCCACGACGTTGACGCCTTGCATCATTCCATCTCGGTCAATGTCGGTGTAGATAATCGCGCTTACACCCGCCTGCTCAAAGCGCTTGGCAAGCTCTGTGGCCTGAATATCAGAAACTTCCGCCCAGCCGTTGGTGGCAACCCAACCATTTCTGGCATCAATACCTACCATGATTCGGCCTGGATACTCTCGGCACGCAACGCGAACCAACGCAGAGTCTTTAAGGGCGGCAGTACCAATAATGACCGACTCAACGCCTAGGTCTAGGTATCGCTCAATGGTCCCTAGGTCACGAATACCACCGCCTATTTGCACCGGCATATCCCCAGTGGTGGCGAGAATCTCAACGACAGCATCATCATTGACCGGCGCCCCTTCAAACGCACCGTTTAAGTCGACCAGATGCAGTCGCTGTGCACCTTTATCGCGCCAGATTTTGGCCATACCAGCAGGGTCATCTGAAAATACCGTGCTTTGTTCCATTAGCCCCTTGCGCAGGCGCACACACTGGCCATCTTTTAAGTCTATTGCTGGTATTACGAGCATGTTCCATCCCATGTCAAAAAATTAGAGAGCAACTTCAGCCCTGCCACATGACTTTTTTCAGGATGAAATTGCACGGCAAAAAGATTCTCGTTAGCCAGCGCTGCACATCCTGTTACACCATAATCGAAGCTGCCCACCATCAACGACGGGTCGCTGGGCTCCACCCAATAACTGTGCACAAAATAAAAACGCGAGCCATCTGCGATACCCGCCCACAGTGGATGAGGCTTTGTTTGTACCACTTCATTCCAACCCATGTGAGGTACCTTGAGGCGTTGACCCTGGTCATCCTTTAAACCCGCACCAAAATAATTTACCCGGCCAGAAATAATGCCCAGTGTATCGACACCACCGTTTTCCTCGGAGTGATCAAGCAGGGCTTGCATGCCAACACAAATCGCCAAAACAGGTTGATTAGCTGACGCCAGAACTGCCTTTAGCAATTGGTCACAACCCAGGCGATTAATCTCTGCCATACAATCCTGAATGGCACCGACACCGGGGAATACAACACGGTCTGCTTGGGCAATGATGTCAGGATCGTGACTGACCACAACGCGGGATGCTCCGGCATGCTCTAAAGCCGAGGCAACCGAATGCAAGTTACCCATCCCATAGTCTATGACAGCAACATAACTGGTCACGGCGTCAGAGCGTGCCTTTAGTTGAAGGTGTAATTCCCGCCATAGCAGGATCAGGGGTAAGCGCCATACGCATCGCGCGGCCGAAAGCCTTGAACACCGTTTCTGCTTGATGGTGGGCGTTATGACCCCGCAAATTGTCGACGTGCAACGTCACTAAGGCATGATTCACGAAACCCTGAAAGAACTCAACGAAGAGATCGACGTCAAAGGACCCGATCATGCCCCGAGTAAACGGAACCTCCCAAACCAGCCCTGGTCGACCCGAAAAATCCACCACGACTCTTGAAAGCGCTTCATCTAACGGTACATAAGCGTGCCCGTAACGCGCCAAACCAGTCTTCTCACCCACAGCTTTATAAAAAGCCTGGCCGAGGGTAATGCCAATGTCCTCTACGGTATGGTGTCCATCAATGTGGAGGTCGCCTTTAGCAATAACTTTCAAATCAATCATGCCGTGACGAGCAATCTGATCCAACATGTGCTCTAAGAAGGGCACACCGGTATCGAACTCAACCTGCCCAGAACCATCGAGGCAGAGCTCTACACTGATGCTGGTCTCCAGAGTTGTTCGCTCGACACTAGCGCTGCGCGGCGTCGTTACCGTAGCCATGACCTGTGCTCCTGGGAAATAAATGCCTGTTGGGCTGATGCGCCTTAGGCGCGCTACAATGGCGACATTGTATCTGAGAAGCGCTCGCCGTACATGTGATCAATTGCCGAGCTTACCGGTGAGCCGTTGCCAACCATGACCTCTTTCGCCTCAAGACTTTTAGACTGGTTTGACCTTCACGGGCGCCATGATTTGCCCTGGCAGAAATCTAAAACGGCCTATCGGGTATGGCTGTCAGAAATCATGCTGCAGCAAACCCAAGTGCAAACTGTTATTCCTTACTTCGACAGGTTTCTTACGCGGTTTCCGTCGGTGGAGGATCTGGCTGCAGCTCCAGAGGACGACGTGCTGCACCTGTGGACCGGTCTGGGATACTACGCTAGGGCGCGCAACTTACACCGCGCAGCCAAACTCGTCGTCAGCGATTTTGGGGGGCAGTTTCCTCAAGACCTCGACGGTTTGCTACAACTTCCCGGCGTGGGGCGATCGACAGCTGGGGCCATACTTAGCTTAGCTATGGGCATCCGAGCACCCATACTTGATGGCAACGTCAAACGGGTATTGGCAAGACACGATGTTGTTTCAGGATGGCCCGGCACCACAACAACCCTAAATAAGCTTTGGGCACTCGCCGAAGAATACACCCCCACAGCACGGGTGGCGGACTACACCCAAGGAATTATGGACTTGGGTGCAACCCTGTGTACTCGCAGTGCGCCGGGCTGCCAGCACTGCCCTCTTACAAATACCTGCCAGGCCCGTAGTCGTTGCGAACAGGCACATTTCCCAGGCAAAAAACCCAGGAAAACGTTACCCGAGCGCGAAACTTATTTTGTGATCTTCCAGCGACCAGATGGCACTGTGCTCATGGAAAAAAGGCCCGAACAAGGTATCTGGGGAGGACTTTGGTGCTTTCCCGAAAGCCAAGACGGTGACGCTTCGCCGGCGCATCTTGCAACCATGAGAGCTTCCGCGCAGGAGCCCACCATTTATCTAGACCCCATTAAACACAGCTTCAGTCACTACCGACTCACCATACGCCCCATACTGCTGAAGATTATCCGCGCATCCGAGGGAGTGGCTGAGGTAAACTCCAGTCAGTGGATTGATCCGCAGACCCCCGGCAGCATTGGTTTGCCAGTGCCAGTCACCCAAGTCTTAAAAACTTTGGCGCTGCTTCAATGACACCACGAGCAATTAAATAGCGTATTCAAGGAGCCTCACCGTGACGAGAATGGTGTTTTGCAAACATTTTGGAGAGGAGCTAGAAGGTCTAGATCGGCCGCCGCTACCTGGTCCCAAGGGACAGAAAATCTTTGACGAGGTCTCAAAAAAAGCCTGGCAAGCATGGCAGGCTGAACAAACGATGCTGATCAACGAAAAGCAATTGAGCCTAATGGACCCCGAAGCGCGTAAATACCTTCAAGACCAAATGGACAAGTATCTCTCTGGCGAAAACTACGATCGTGCCGAGGGATTCGTGCCGCAACAAGACGACTGAATTGCAATCAGTAGCACCCAACGCTTTTTATGAGTGACCTTTACCTGACAGCTCAACTTCGGAAATCACCATGCGCATAATCTCATGGCTCATTACTTTGCTTGTTTGCTTAGCAGTCACAGGCGGTCTCGCTGGCCTCAAGTATCGGCAAGTCACCGACGCCATGGCCATGGCCGCCAGCTTTCCGCCGCCTTATTCGGTAGTGACCTCCGCTTCAGCACAACAGCAAGAGTGGACTGCCGTTCGGCGCCTTACCGGTACAGTGAGGACCCCAGAATTTGTCGAACTAACCGCAGAGGCTACTGGACGCATTATGACCTTGGGTGCATCCGCCGGTGCGATTGTTGAAAAAGACGACGTCATCGTGCAGTTATTTGATGAGGATCTAAGAGCACAGCAGGAAGCTTTGAGCGCAGATCTTAATCTCGTGAAGCTACAGCTGAAGCGCACCCAGCAGCTCAGAAGTGAAGGGATGGCCTCACAAGATCAACTGGATACCCTAGAAGCTCGTGACTTGAGTCTCAAAGCACAGATAGCGGCAACGCAGGCGCAAATCAGTCGACTCGCACTGCGCGCACCTTTTGCAGGAAAGCTCGGCATATACACCCAGTCTTTGGGGGATCTTATGCAGGCAGGGGATCGGCTCACTACCTTAAGCGGCATGGGTGAGACGCGCTGGATCGACTTTAAAATACCTCAAGGTGTGGCCCGAGTTGCCGTAGGTGATACCGTCAGATTGCTCTCACTAGACCGTGAAATACTTGGCGAAGCTAAAGTCACAGCGGTCGCCGATGCCTTAGGCACCGGTCTTCGCGCTTTTGACGTACGCGCTGAGGTGGCTGACGCACGACTTCGCCACGGCGAGCTTATATTGATAGAAGTGAGAACCCGGCAACCCGAGATCGTCTTCACATTACCGGTGCCAGCGGTTCGCTGGGACACCGAAGGACCGCATGTCTTTGTCCTGCAAAACGGTGAGCCAGATGCTTATGTGCCCCTTGAAGCGCAGCTCAGGCGTATTACGGTCATCGGTGAACAACGCGGTGTCATTATGGCGCAAGGTGATTTACTGGTTGGCGAGCAAATTGCCGTCAACGGAGCTTTCAAGTTGAGTGATGGCGGCCTCGTCAAGCTGGCTGCTACGAGCGCCGGTCAATGACTGACCACCCCGAAGACAGGTCGCGCTGGACAGATATTTTTGTTCGCCGACCGGTAGTCTCTGTAGTTTTGTCTCTGGCGATGCTATTAGTTGGCGTTTGGGCCGCCGTGACCCTGCCGGTTATTCAATACCCGGTCATTCAAAGTTCTTCGCTGGAAATCAATACGTTTTATCCGGGATCAAGCGCTGAAACGGTACGAGGATTTATAACAGAGCCTATCGAAAGAGTGGCCTCGAGCATTCCCGGCGTTAACTACGTTGAATCTACGACGAGCGCTGGCCGAAGCCTCGTTAAAGTTTGGTTGGCACTCAACGAAGACAGCACAGACGCGTTAGCTGAACTCAACACACGACTGAGCCAAATTCGCTTTGAACTACCTGATGGTGCTGAAGACCCTGCGATTGAAATAGTCAGAGCTGACAGCCCCTACGCGAGCTTCTACCTCGCAATGTCGATTCCCGAGGGAGAAACTAGCTCAAGCATTACCGACCTGATGCAGCGTGACGTATTGCCCAGACTAACGTCACTTCCCAATGTTCAAAATGCCATTAACTCAGGTATTCGACCCGCCATGCGCATCTGGGTCGATACAGCCCGTATGGCAGCACTGGATATTAGCGCGGAAAACGTACAGAACGCCCTGCGCCAAAACAATGTCATTAGCACCATGGGCCGCTCCCAGAATAAGCTTCAACGCATTAACTTAATCACCAACACCGAGGCAAAAACGCCTGAGGACTTTGCGAATATCCTGCTGCGCGCCGAAGGCAACGTGGATATTCGCTTGGGCGATATTGCCGAGGTGGTTGCTGGGTCAGAAGAACAATCCCAGCTCTCACGCCACTCGATGCTCGATGTTGTGTTCATCGGTATTTATCCAGCACCTGGGGCAAATGAAATTGCAGTCGCGGATGCGCTGTATGCCGAGGTCGATGCGATTAATGAATCTCTCCGAGAGGACCTTGAGTTCTTTATCGCCTACGATGTGACGCGTTACATGAGGGACTCTTTAAAAGAGATTTTCATCACGCTGGGTGAAACAATTTTCCTCGTAGGCTTTGTCGTCGTTGCACTGATGGGGTCGTTGCGGACCGCCCTAGTTCCATTGCTAACAATCCCCATCTCACTGCTGGGGGCAATGGCCGCCATGTCGCTGATGGGGTTTTCACTAAACCTGCTGACTATATTAGCTATTGTGTTATCGGTAGGGCTGGTCGTCGACGACGCGATTGTTGTCGTTGAGAACGTAGCTCGCAATCTTCGACAAGGCATGACACGTCGTGAGGCTGCATTGCGTTCGTCACGTCGTCTGCTCGCACCGATTATCGCCATGACCCTAACGCTGGCAGTAGTTTATGCACCGATTGGCCTTCTCAGTGGCCTCACGGGCGTGCTCTTCAAGGAGTTTGCATTTACCCTCGCCATCGCCGTTTTAATATCCGGGGTGGTCGCACTCACGCTCTCTCCCATTATGAGTGCTTGGGTCTGTCCCTCCCATGGGCAAGAAACAAGGGCAACCCACTGGGTTAACCGTCGATTTGATGTGACCGCCAACCAATACGCGCGCATTGTCGATTTCTCAATTCGCTACCGCTGGCAACTGATATTTGCGGGCATATTCTTCAGTCTCCTGTCTGGGCCACTTTACATGCTGTCCCTGAAGGAGCTAGCGCCTGTAGAGGATCAGAGCGGTGTTACGGTCATATCCGATGCGGCACCAGAAGCCGCCATTGAAGATACCTACCAAGGCATGAATAAAGTCGTTAGCACTATGAGCACCTTTGAAGGTGCCACGGAGATTTGGCAGATTATTATGCCCTCAGGAAGCTATGGTGGGCAGGACTTTACTGCACCGGGAGACCGCAGTCAGTCCATTCAGGACATGCTTTTTTCCATGTATGGCGCACTTCAAGAAATACCCTCACTCAATGCGTTCCCCGTTGCCGATTCAGACCTACCCTCGGCAGGACAATTTGACGTGGAGGTGGCGATTGCGAGCTCAGATAATGCGCAAACCATGCTGCCTTACGCTAAGGCACTAGTGCGCGCCGCTAAAGAGTCTGGATTGTTTTTATTCGTCGATACCGATTTACGCGTTGATTTGGTGGAGGCGCGCATCGACTTCAACAAACAGCGTCTGGCAGATCTTAATCTGAACCTAGATGATGTCGCGCGTCAGGTGGGATTGCTCAATTCAGAGGGCTACGTAACCCGTTACGATGACCGTGGCAGGGCTTACCGCGTTATTCCCAAAGTCGCCCAGTCGGAGCGGGACTCGCCAGATGCCATTCTGGACTTTCCCATTCGCACATTAAATGGCGAACTTATTCCCCTGGGCGCAATCGCCACTCTAGAGCGCACAACCTCGCCCCGAGCGTTGACGCGCTTTCAGCAAAAAAACGCCTTCAAAATTTTTGGCGGCATGATTCCCGGCACGACCAAAGAACAGGGCCTCAGCTTCATTGAAAAGACCGCGGCCGAAATTTTGCCCGATTACTACATTCTTGATTACACCGGCGAATCAAGAGAACTGCGCAGCGAAGGCAATACCCTGCTGGGCGTACTGCTAGCGGCGATGGCGCTAGTGTTTTTTGTTTTAGCTATTCAATTCAACAGCTTCCGCGATCCGCTGATTATTTTGCTGGGCTCCATTCCCCTAGCACTATTCGCTGCGCTGTCTATCACCTTCGTCAATCTCACTACCGTCAACATTTACTCACAGGTGGGGCTCATCACCCTCGCTGGACTGGTCGCAAAGAACGCAATTCTCATCGTTGAGTTTGCCAATCAAGCCCAGCGCGAGGGTTTAGATAAAATCGCTGCGATTCGTGCAGCCTCGGTGGGTAGGCTGCGCCCCGTGCTCATGACAACCGGTGCCACCGTACTGGGGCATTTACCCCTGACGTTAGTCACCGGAGCAGGTGCCGAAGCACGCAACAGCATTGGCTTTATTTTGGTGGTGGGCATGCTCATAGGCACATTTTTCACGCTCGTGCTGTTACCTGCTATTTATGCGGTGTTAGCGTCTGACCATCGCTACGATGAGGAAGGCGCGAAATCGGGAGAGGCGAAGACAACATTAGCAGGTGCTGAGAGTCTGCCTTGACCTCAGCCGTCTCCACAGGTTTAATACGCGGCCTCCGTAGTAGGTCATCAGCACATTTGCCCAGGTAGCTCAGTCGGTAGAGCAGGG
>AAVV01000015.1 GCA_000169115.1 marine gamma proteobacterium HTCC2080 | reverse complement strand
GCGTCATTTGTGCGGGAGGAGCTAGCCCAGAATAAACTTGGGGAATACCCGCCGCCTTTAACCGATTAAAACTGTGGAACAAGGCCTCCTGCCAATCTTCTCTACCGACAATGAGCTGGATGTCGTCAACAAGTACTGCTTCAGATGTCACAACCCCATCAAGAACAGCCTCAGGGGAGTACTGAAGTAACTCGGTCATTGGTAGGTAAAGCGCCCGAGCACCGATAGTTCGGCTGATGCCTTGGAGTAAATGGCTTTTCCCGGTCCCTGTTGGTCCCCAAAGAAACAAAGATTGATCAGCGCCTCCCAGCAATGCATCAACACCAGTGAGTAACTGCAGCAGGTCACGACGCGGCTGAAAGTTATTCAGATTGAGGTCGTTATCCAAAGGAATTTTTAAAGGTAGCTGATCGACCACACTGGCCTCATATTCAGTCGCTGCGGTAGGTCTCTGTACTGCGGTAATAACCCACAGCATGTCGACAAAAAACCAAAATAACGGCCGCAACGGGCAATGCCAACAAAACACCGGTAAAACCCGCTAACTGTCCACCGGCAAGCAGTGCAAAGATAACCACAACGGGGTGTAACCCAATACGATCACCGATGAGTACAGGGGTAAGAAACATGCTTTCTAGGGTTTGCCCTACCGCAAAAACCAACCCCACCCAAGCAATAAAACTCAGGTCACCCCCAGTCTGAAACCACGCGACTACAAGTGAGCTGCCCACACCAAGCACAGCGCCGGCATAAGGAATAATAGAAGCCAAGCCCGCCACCGTTCCCAATATCAGCGCAAAATCTAATCCCACGAACCATAATCCTGCGCTATAGAGGAACGCCTGAGCGAGCATGACTAAAAATTGGCCGCGAATGAAAGCGCCCAGAACATCATTTGCCTCGGCGACCATTCGACTCAGATCTTGTTGCCAAGTTATTGGAACAAGATCGAGTATCGCGGCCATCATACGATCCCAGTCACGCATAAGGTAAAACGCCACCACAGGGATCAAGGTCATATTGAAAACCGCTGCGATCACACCAAAGCCGGAACGCGTAAGACTCGCCACGGAGGTTGCTACCAACTTGCCCACCGATTGCCACCGCGCAGCCAACTCGGCCTCCCAATCAATAGGGGGCAGTGCCACCGGGCTGACGCTTATGCGCTCATGTATCGACGGTAGCAATGATGTTGATACCCATCGGTATAAAGAAGGAAGCTTTTTTATGGCTTGATCCAGCTGGTCTATCAGCAAAGGAATACCCACTAATAAAATTAGGGTGGTTACCAATACCAAGACCAAGAAGACCAATGCCACACCCGAAGTGCGCCCATACCCCCGAGCCTCAAGCGCATCGACTATAGGATCCCCCAAGTAAGCGATAAACGCTCCCACGATGAAAGGCGCCAATATGGGGTGTAATGCCCAAATGAAAACCGTTATTGCCACTATTATGCCAACCACAAAGGGCCACCGATTGACTGCGGGTTGTAAGTTCATGGCTGTCCCCAATGCAAATTTATACGACGGGTTGATATATCACCGAGAACACCCAGGCGTGATCGACTAGGGAGTACCTTTGCTAAAGCCTCGGCGTCACTTAATCCAGTAACCCGAACTCCCAACCTGTCACCATAAATTTCATCTATGGTGAGGGAATCAAGCACTGGTAGCTGTCGGAGAATACCCATAACCGATTGATAATCGGTAAAACTTTCGACCCCGGTGACTGTTACAGAGATGAAACTCTGTCCGGGTGCTGACTCGAGTGTTACAGCATACCTATCGGCCATGGCATCGACCGCCAAATCAACCCCCGCTCGCACAACAGGCGTTAGATTGGTACCTTGAATTTGTACTTGTCGCTGACTCTCACTGTCTAGGTAAAACCAATCTGCGATCTGTGAACCCGTTGTCAACTGGACGTAACGGCCCACCAATATGTGCTCCGTGCCATAACGCTGTGATGCAGCGCGAATTCGACCCGCAACCCGCTGCCACACCATTTCCGGAGAAAGCTTTGCCGCATCTTCTAAATCTAGAAGGGGCAAGCGAAGATCGATGCCTCGAGCTGTAAATGCCTCGGATAACTCTAAAAGCAAATCTCCGTCTTGACTCACCGTGGCAAAACGACGGCTGTAGGGCTCATCTACCACCAACCAAAGTAACACCGGCGGCCTATCTTCAGACCAGAACGTGGCGTCTGCCTCGCGCAATATACTTTTCACCAAAACATCATCAAATGTGGCTTGGAAATAAATTTGCCCCTCGTCTTGCTCAAAACTGTAGATAGCCACCCGGTCACGGGCCACTCTCAAAGCAGCCGCGACTGTTGGGTTTGTTGCGATACCCTCATTGCCTGACACTCTTATAAGCACTCGGCTCATGGCCTCACGAGCTCCCAGTGCCAGGGCGGCATCACTTCGATCGGGAACTTTAACGCGAGCCGCATAAAAATCTGACTGGGCAAACGCGGAGGATGTCAAACCCAATAAAAGGGCGACTCCACCGATTTGGCGCAACGATTGGCAAATAAAACTCAACATCCCGTAAGTTTACCAGTGAAAACCTTCGAGCGTTGCTTCCCTAGTTCACAGCCAGCCAGTACCCTGTCACGATCACAAATGACCCAAGCGGCGCTAGCACCCATGAGCGATACCCCAAAAAAGCCCACCCTCTCCTATCGTGACGCCGGAGTCGACATCGACGCCGGCAATCAACTGGTTGATCGCCTGAAAAGCGTCACCGCAGCAACCCGCAGACCCGAAGTCTTGGGCGGAATTGGCGGCTTTGGTGCGTTAGTAGAGATACCCAAGGGTTATGAACAGCCCGTTTTAGTATCGGGTACCGATGGCGTTGGCACAAAACTCCGACTCGCGATGGTCGCAGGACGTCACGATACGATCGGTATTGACCTTGTCGCCATGTGCAGCAATGACATCGCCGTAGTAGGCGCAGAACCTCTGCTATTCCTTGATTACTACGCGACAGGCAAGCTCAATATTGACGTGGCTACCGAGGTCGTGGCAGGTATTGGCAAAGGCTGTGAGTTAGCAGGTTGCGCGCTAGTCGGCGGAGAAACCGCAGAAATGCCCGGTATGTACGAAGGCGAGGATTACGACCTAGCTGGGTTCTGTGTAGGCGTAGCGGAAAAAAAATATATAATTGATGGAAAAAAAGTTGCCGGCGGCGATGCACTTATCGCCCTTCCCTCAAGCGGCCCTCATGCAAATGGCTTTTCTTTGATTCGTAAAATTATCGATGTGCAATCTGCTGCGCTAGACACGCCGTTATCTGATGGGCAGTTATTGGTAGACGCACTGCTAGCCCCCACCACCATCTACAACCGTGCCTTGCTGTCCCTGCAAAAAGCAGTGCCCATCCATGCTATGGCCCATATTACCGGCGGAGGGCTTCCAGAAAACTTACCTCGCGTTTTGCCTGAGGGCTGTACTGCGAGAATTGATCTAGCTAGTTGGCGGCAACCCGCTGTTTTTGAATGGCTGCAGCAAGGCGGCAACGTCGAACAATTCGAAATGTTAAGAACCTTTAATTGCGGTGTAGGTATGGTCCTTGTTGTAGCTGCTGAACACGCGCAGCCTACCCTGAATCACCTCGCTGGCGATGGGATCAATGCTTGGCAAATTGGTGACGTTGTCACCGGCGCTGGGGGCGTTGAGTTCTCAGGATGAAAGGGGGCGCAGGACGTCTGGCGCTATTGCTGTCTGGCAGAGGCAGCAACCTTGGGGCATTTTTACGAGCCCAACAAGCCGGCGAACTTCAGGGCTCGGTGGAGGTTGTCATTAGCAATCGTCCCGAAGCAGCGGGCCTAAAAATTGCGCAAGACGCCGGCATCGCTACCGCAGTGGTCGATCACACTTTGTATGAGTCCAGAGAGGCCTTTGATGAGGTGCTCGCGGAAAAAATTAGCGGATTTAAACCCGACGTGATTGTGCTGGCAGGATTCATGCGAATTTTGACCACCAATTTTGTTGATCGCTTTCGCGGCCAACTTATTAATATTCATCCTTCACTGCTGCCAAAGTACCGTGGGCTCAACACGCACCAGCGTGCCCTCGATGCGGGCGAGCGTGAAGGTGGCGCCACAGTTCATTTTGTAACTGCCGACCTCGACGAGGGCCCAGGCATTTTACAAACCCCGGTGTCCATCGAGGAGGGAGACACCGCGGTCACTCTTGCAAGTCGCGTGCTTCCTTTCGAGCACCAGCTCTACCCCCATGCAGCGAACCTCGTGCTGACTGGCCAAGTCAGCCTAAGCAAGCATGGAGCAGTATGGAATGATGAAATACTGCCCCCTGGAGGAAAAATTTGGAGGCCCAATTGCCAATGAGACTGCTGACAACAGGTCTGCTCGTGTTCGCTAGCGCTTGCATTGGCACCATCACTGCGCCTGCAGTTTCAGCGGCTGAGGGCGCTGCCCTCGCCCCTTACAAGGCGACGTATATCACTAAGGCAATGGGCATGAAGGTGCGTATAGAGCGTGAACTCGTCACAACTGATGAGGGCTACAGGCTCACGAGCAACGGAAAATCAATGTTGGCCAAAATCAATGAATCCGCACGATTCAGGCTAGACGGGGAAGATGTTCAGGGGATTGACTATCAGTATCAGCTCAAATCAGTGGTTCGGCGAAAACGCGAGGTCATTTTTCTTCCTGAAGCTGGAGTTATCAATAGTTTTAAAAAGGGCGAGTGGACAGAGCACAAGTGGTCAGAGGGCGTTCTCGACCAGCTTAGCCAGCAAGAGCAGCTGCGTCTCGATCTTAAGTCTGCCGCCCAAACTTCGGATGTACCGCCCGACACCCTCGAGTTTAGGGTCGTCGATGGTCCTAGGATCAAGGATAGAACCTTAAAATTTGTGGGCCAGGAAACGCTGTCAACGCCAATGGGGGACGTGTTGTCTCTGCACTACAAGCAGCTGCGATCACCCACGGCCACGCGGCGCTCAGCCGTCTGGATCGCACCTTCACTCGACTACCTAATGGTGCGCACCCAACACATAGAAGATGATTCAACGATTGAAATCTCTTTGGAGTCAGCCACTATCGCGCCCTAAAACAGCAGCAACTAGGCTTTAGGCAGCGTCACACCCCGCTGCCCCTGATACTTGCCGCCTCGGTCTGCATAACTCGTCTCACAGACCTCATCAGATTCAAAAAATAGCATTTGAGCAACACCCTCGTTGGCATAAATTTTTGCCGGCAGCGTGGTGGTATTTGAAAACTCGAGGGTCACATGTCCCTCCCACTCAGGTTCGAGGGGAGTCACATTGACGATAATGCCACAGCGGGCATACGTGCTTTTACCTAGGCATACGGTTAAAACATTGCGAGGTATCCGAAAATATTCCACCGTTGCGGCAAGGGCGAAGGAATTGGGTGGGATAACACAGACATCACTCTCAACATGGACGAAACTGCCCTCATCGAAATTCTTTGGATCTACCGTCGCTGAATTAATATTAGTGAATACTTTAAACTCTCGACTGCAGCGCACGTCGTAGCCGTAGCTCGAGGTTCCGTAAGAAATGAGCTTTTCATCGCCTTTTTGCCGAACTTGGCCAGATTCAAAAGGCTCGATCATGCCCTTGGTTTCAGCCATTTCACGTATCCAGCGGTCAGATTTAATTGTCAAGATCAGTACTCCAGCTCTAGATTCAGTCGTCGCCCATAGTGATAACAGGCCCAGCAGTGGGTTGAGCAGCACACAAGCTTTTCCACAGCGCAGAAGCTGCCTGTTGAAAGCCTCGAGATGCCGGATCCTCAGGTGCCTCGTTTAACATCGCAACACCGGCATCGGCAGTTTCCCTAACAATCTTTGATAAGGGAAGACTAGCAAGCACATCAACATCGTACTGACCGGCCATCTGTTCGCCACCGCCACTGCCAAAGATGGGTTCTTCGTGCCCGCACTGAGTGCATACATGGGTCGCCATATTTTCGATGACACCCAGCACAGGAACATCAACCTTGCGAAACATTTCAATGCCTTTTTTAGCATCGATAAGCGCAATATCCTGCGGTGTGGTTACGATAACAGCACCCGCCAAGGCAGCTTTTTGCGCCAGCGTGAGCTGGATATCACCAGTACCGGGAGGCATATCCACCAGCAAAATATCCAACTCCCCCCACAAAGTTTGTTCCAGCATTTGAACGAGCGCGCCGCTAGCCATGGGGCCTCGCCAAACCATCGCAGTTGTCTCATCGGTCAAAAATGCCATAGACATCGCTTTAATGCCGCCCACAGAAAGCGGATGTAGCCACTTTTCGCCCTCTTGCTCCGGGGTGATCTCAGGGCTTACCCCCAACATGCGTCGCTGGCTAGGCCCGTATATGTCAGCATCCAGAAGCCCCACAGACAAACCTTGTTGCTGCAAGGCAAAGGCGAGATTCATGGTAACCGTAGACTTTCCCACCCCTCCTTTTCCAGAGGCTATGGCGACGATATGTTTGGGTTGTGTTTGCATTGGGCGGCTGCTCACCTGTTTGACTGGGCTAAAAAAACGTAAGTATACCCAACTCGCTCAACTCAGCATGAAACCGTGACGGCGTTCCGGTAAACTTCGGCAACTTCTTTGCAAGGCTTCTGCCCCGTATGACTTCTGCAACGCGGAATATACTCGTCACATCAGCGCTACCCTATGCCAATGCACCGTTGCACCTTGGGCATATACTGGAGCAGGTGCAGACCGATATCTGGGTCAGATTTCAGCGCTCCAGGGGGAACCACTGCTTGTATGTGTGTGCCGATGACGCTCATGGCACCGCCATTATGCTTGCGGCAGAAAAGTCTGAAACATCGCCCGAAGAACATATTGAAGCCGTCAGATTGAACCACCTTGCAGATTCAACCGGATTTCTCATCAATTTTGACAACTACGGATCAACTCACTCCCCTGAAAACCAAAAATGGTCAAATGAAATTTTCAGTCGTTTAGAGGCTCAGGGCCATATTGGTAGCCGAGAGATCACCCAGGCCTTTGATCCGGACAAAGGGCTATTCCTTGCCGATCGTTTCATTAAGGGAACCTGCCCGCGCTGCAAAGCTCCAGACCAATACGGCGATAATTGCGAAGCCTGTGGAGCCACTTATAGTCCTACGGACTTAATCGATCCAGTTTCGGCGCTATCAGGGGCTGTCCCTATCGAGAAGGCGTCGGAACATCTGTTTTTCCAGCTATCCCACTTTCAAGAGCTCCTTGAAGACTGGACAGCTAGCGGCAGCCTGCAACCTGCTATCCGTAACAAATTGAGTGAATGGATCGACGCAGGCTTGCAAGATTGGGATATCAGTCGTGACGCCCCCTACTTCGGCTTTGAAATTCCCGGGCACCCGGGAAAGTATTTTTACGTCTGGCTTGACGCCCCCATTGGCTACATTGCCAGCTGCCTAGACTACTGCCAAAGAGAAAACGAAGACTTCGATAAATGGTGGCAACTCGGACATGACACCGAGCTCTATCATTTTATCGGCAAGGACATCATTAACTTCCATGGCCTTTTTTGGCCAGCAATGCTTCAAGCTGCAGGACTGCGCCTTCCTACCGCTATTTACGCCCATGGGTTTTTGACGGTCGACGGCACCAAAATGTCAAAAAGCCGCGGGACGTTCATACACGCTAGCGCTTATTTGAAGCACCTTGACCCCGAGTACCTCCGCTACTATTTTGCTGCCAAGCTCGGGGCCGGCGTTGATGACTTTGATCTAAATCTCGATGACTTCGTGAAACGCGTCAACTCTGACCTCGTCGGTAAAGTGGTTAATATCGCTAGCCGATGCGCAGGGTTTTTACGCAAAAAATTCGCCAACACCCTGAGTGATCATTGTGAAGAGCCCGCCCTTGTGCAGGGTTTTATTGCTGCCGGGGACGATATAGCAGCGTTATATGAAGCTCGCGAGTTTAGCCGCGCCATGCGGGAGATAATCGCACTGGCCGATCAGGCCAACCAGTATATTGATGAGAAAAAACCCTGGGTGCTCGCTAAAGAGCCCGGCAAAGAAAGCGAGGTTCAGGCCGTGTGCTCGGTAGGAATTAATCTTTTTCGCGTACTGATCACTTACCTTAAGCCTGTACTGCCGGTTATGGCAGAACGGTCTGAGGCGTTTCTCAAGATAAGTCTAGACTGGCACCTCTTAGAGAGCCCGTTGTTAGGACATGAATTAGACGACTTCAAGCAACTGCTGCAGCGGGTAGACCCCGACAATGTCAGCGCGATGGTCGAGGATGGGAAGTCTTAAGCATATAACGTCAAATCATTACTGTAGCGCTCGGTTTTGTTTAAAATGTACTATTCGCAAACGCCATGGCTGCGGGAGCTGCACATGCTGGCCGATTACGCACTGCTCTTAGCAGGCACAGTGCTCGTCAATAATTTTGTTTTAGTACAGTTTCTTGGGCTGTGCCCGTTTATGGGCGTCTCTAACAAGCTGGAAACCGCCATGGGCATGTCGGCCGCCACAACATTTGTGCTGACCCTCGCCTCAGTATGCAGCTACCTGACCTACACCTGGCTTTTAGTGCCGCTGGATCTCACCTATTTGCGCACCATCAGCTTTATCCTAGTCATTGCCGTGGTTGTGCAGTTTACTGAAATGGTGGTGCGCAAATCTAGCCCGCTCCTCCACCGCGTCCTGGGGGTTTATCTACCTTTAATTACCACCAACTGCGCGGTATTGGGCGTTGCATTACTCAACATCAACCAAGCGCATAATTTCACCCAATCGTTACTGTATGGGTTTGGCGCCGCTGTTGGTTTTTCTTTAGTACTCGTTCTATTCGCTGCGATGCGCGAACGGCTTACGGTCGCTGACGTACCTGAACCCTTCCAAGGCGCCGCTATAGGCATGATCACCGCGGGGCTTGCCTCTCTTGCCTTCATGGGCTTTGCGGGATTGGTGTAACAGTGCTGACCTTACTCCAGAGCTACCCCCTGTTTGCCGCTTTGATTGCCCTTTTGGGCTTGGGGTTAGGGTTTGGCGCGGTATTAGGTTATGCCTCGGTGCGCTTTAGAACTGAAGGCAACCCACTGGTCGATCAAATCAATCAGTTGTTACCACAAACACAATGCGGGCAGTGTGGGCATCCAGGGTGTAAACCCTATGCCACTGCGATTGCCGAGGGCGGCGCAATCAACAAATGTCCACCCGGGGGTCAGGAAACCATAGATGCTCTCGCTGACTTGTTGGATGTCGAGCCTCAGGCCCTTGATGCGGAACACGGTGAGGAGAAAGAACCGAACGTCGCTTACATCCGGGAGGACGAGTGCATTGGGTGCACCAAATGCATTCAGGCCTGTCCGGTTGACGCCATCTTAGGTGCCGCCAAACTCATGCACACTGTTATTGCTGACGAATGTACGGGCTGCGATCTCTGTGTAGAGCCCTGTCCGGTAGATTGCATCGATATGCTTCCGCGCAAGGGCGGCATTGAACATTGGCGCTGGGACCTGCCAGAACCCAACGAAAACAAAAGCAGCATTATCGCTACAGATCGTGCCGCCGCATGAACACAATCTTTAAAATTCATGGTGGCATTCATCCAGATGAGGAGAAACAGCTCTCCAATCCTGGCACGGTATTAGACGCCGGGTTACCACCATCACTTATCCTACCGCTGTCCCAGCATATCGGTAAGCCCTCGAGTCTGTGTGTGGCACCCGGAGACTATGTGCTGGGAGGGCAGCTTCTGGCTGAAGCCGACGGCATGGTCAGCGTGCCTCTTCACGCTCCAACATCGGGCACTGTCGTAGCAATAGAACCAATGCCTGTGCCCCATCCCTCGGCAATGAATAACCTTTGTTTAGAACTCGAGTGTGATGGCGAGGATCGTTGGATAGAGTATGCAGGCTGCGAAGACTGGCGTGTTGAAACACCCGACACGCTGATCTCGTGTATTCGTGCTGCCGGCGTCGCCGGTATGGGTGGGGCAGGATTTCCCACCGCCGTGAAATTGATGGCTCGGGATCGCTTGCCTCTGCAAACGCTGATCATTAACGGCACCGAGTGCGAGCCCTACATTACCGCCGATGACACGCTGATGCAGGTTGACGCGGCAGGTATTGTAGAGGGTGCGCAAATACTTGCTCACATCCTAGGTGTAGAGGAAATACTACTGGCGGTGGAGGACAATAAACCCGCAGCGCTCGACGCCATGCAAAAAGCGGCAAAGGCGAGGGGTGGTGACTGTAACGTCATGACCTTCCCCACAAAGTATCCATCGGGGGGCGAGAAGCAGCTCATTGAAATTTTGACAGGCAAGCAAGTGCCAACTGGAGGGCTGCCCGCAGATCTTGGCATTGTCTGTCAAAATCCTGGGACAGCCGTCGCAGCCAGGGACGCCGTCTGTTTCGGCAAACCCCTGACAGATCGCATTGTCACTCTAACGGGCAGAGCACTGGCACGCCCTGGCAACTACCGCGCTCGCCTGGGAACCCCCATTGAGCATTTACTGACGGTGGCTGGCTTTGACCCCAGCCAAAATCAGCGACTGATTCATGGGGGACCCATGATGGGTTTTGCATTGGAGTCTTCAGCGGTTCCCATTATTAAAACCACCAACTGCATCTTGGTGCCTACTGAGCAAGAATTGCCGACTCCGCCCGACGCCCAAGCCTGTATCCGTTGCGGTCTATGCGCGGAAGCGTGCCCCGCCTCCCTGTTACCGCAACAGCTTTATTGGTATGCCCGAGCTAAAGACCAAGAGCAGCTGGAGCGTCATCATTTGGCCGATTGTATTGAGTGTGGCGCCTGCTCATGGGTATGCCCCAGTCACATACCACTCGTTCAATACTATCGCGCCGCTAAGGGCATGATAAAAGAATCCAAGACTGAAAAAATACGGTCAGACCGCTCCAGAGACCGGTTTGAAGCGCGTCAGGAGCGCCTTGAACGAGAAACCCTAGCCCGTGAAGCGCAGCGCGCTGCCCGTCGCGCAGCGGCTGAGCAAAAGGCAGCTGCAGGTGGTGCCGACGATCCCGTCGCAGCAGCCATCGCCCGAGCCAAAGCAAAAAAAGACAGTGCTAGTGATGAGAGCGCCAACTCATGAGCTTCCTTCGCATCACGTCGCCACACGGCCACAGTCCACTGGACACGGCGCAGGTTATGCAAGCCGTATTATTGGCGACACTTCCGGGCATCGCGGTTTTAACGTGGTTTTTTGGCCCCGGCACTCTTCTCAACATTGTGTTCGGTGGCGTTCTGGCACTCGCTTTGGAAGCTATTGCTTTGCGGCTGAGAGACCGCGACCCCCAGCGCCAGTTAAAAGACTACAGCGTGCTGGTGACCTCAACGCTGCTGTGTATTGCACTCCCTCCTTATGCCCCCTGGTGGTTAATAGCGACCGGCATTTTGTCGGCGGTAATATTAGGAAAACATGTATTTGGCGGCCTCGGCTATAACCCTTTTAACCCCGCAATGGTCGGGTATGTCGTGCTGCTAATTTCGTTCCCTTTACAAATGTCTAGCTGGCAAGCACCTCGGGGCCTGGGTGAGATACCAGGCGTCACCGAATCATTGACTGCTTTGTTTGTTCCTGCCAGCTACGATGGGGTCACCATGGCGACGCCCCTAGACCTCCTACGTCAAAATAAAGGGTTGTTACTCGATGACCTTTTTAGCAGCACACCCCAATTTGGCCAATGGGCCGGCGTAGGCTGGGAATGGGTCAATATCGCCTTTCTAGCGGGTGGCGTTTGGTTGATTTACCGCGGCATATTTACTTGGCACGCACCCCTCGCCATGCTGATCACGCTGGGGCTGTGTGCGGCTATCGGTTTTGACAGCGGCAGTTCTGAAAGCGGCGGTTCGCCCTTATTCCATTGGCTGAGCGGCGCCACTATGTTCGGGGCATTTTTTATTATCACTGACCCAGTGAGTGGTGCGACCTCCAACCGTGGCCGGCTCATATTTGGGGCTTTAGTCGGCGTGCTTTTGTATCTCATCCGGGTCGCAGGTAATTACCCTGACGCGCTGGCTTTCGCTGTTTTAATTCTCAACTTTGCCGCCCCTTTCATCGATCAGTACACCCAGCCGGTCACTTATGGGCACAAACCTACCAAGGAGGATGACGAGTGAAGGTCGCTAGCGCCATTTCACGCTCCGCGCTATTCCTTGGTATCTTCGCTGCGCTCGCTGCAGCGCTTATTGCCTGGACGTGGAACACGACGAAAGCCGATATCGAACGTTCGGTACGCGCCGCCGAAGCACGACAGTTGCTAGAAATTTTTCCCGCCAGCACCCACAACAACAGCCTTATTGACGATCGTTTTACCCTGGAGGCTGACACCCCGCTGCTAGAGCTCAGGCGTGATCGCAGCGGTTATACGGTGCGTCATAATAACGGTGTTGTGGGCGTTATTCTCCCCGCAACTGCTAGGGACGGTTATAGCGGTGATATTGAACTACTCGTTGGCATTAATTCTGACGGAACGGTTGCGGGCGCAAGAGTCGTGTCACATAAAGAAACCCCCGGATTAGGTGATGGTATCGATATCAGGAAATCACCGTGGATACTGAGCTTTACAGGGCGCTCCCTCGTCTCGCCGTTACAGTCCGACTGGGGAGTGAAGAAAGACGGAGGCGCTTTTGATCAGTTTACTGGCGCTACGGTGACACCCAGAGCAGTCGTTGCTGCGATCCGTCGCACGCTTGAATTTCAAACGCTGCACCGAACTCAATTATTTGAAGTCGACGTTGCTGAAAACTCCGCCGAGGAGACTGGCCCATGACAACACCCACCTACGCCACATTGACCCACAACGGGCTCTGGAAAAACAACCCAGCATTGGTGCAACTGCTGGGACTCTGCCCTTTGCTGGCGGTCTCCGCGTCTGTCGTTAATTCCCTTGGCTTGGCCGCCGCCACCTTGTTTGTTCTCATTAGCTCAAATCTATGTGTATCGGTCGTTCGCAATGTCGTTTCCGATACGATTAGGCTCCCCGTTTTTGTCATGATCATCGCAGCGTCGGTGACGGCTATTGAGCTGCTCATGCAGGCATACACCTACGAGCTCTATCAAATCCTAGGGATTTTTCTGCCTCTGATTACCACCAATTGCATCATTCTAGGGCGCGCAGACGCCTTCGCAGCGAAAAACCCAGTACTACCATCGATCTATGATGGCTTCATCATGGGGGTTGGTTTTGGTGCCGTATTAGTCGTGTTGGGGGCCATTCGTGAGCTGCTAGGAACCGGGGGCTTGTTTGCTAATATGCAGCTGCTATTTGGTGAAACCGCTCGACATTGGCACGTTGTATTTTCTGCAGATTACCCAGCGCTACTGCTCGCCATCTTGCCCCCCGGAGCTTTCATCGTAACAGGCTTCCTGATCGCCGGAAAAAACGCCTTTGATAATGCCGCGACCCGCAGAGCTGAAGCTAGCCGGGCGCCGATTGTTGCCGGCACCAAACGCGTTCGAGTCACCGGCAAGATATCTTAATCGTGGATGATTAGTCTGCGACGACCAATGTTCCTAAAATCTCGGTCACGGCCGCGTCATCCATACCCGCGTTCTCCGCATCACAGACGTAGGTAATGTAGAGCAGAACCGAATTAGCCGAGACGTACCACTCTTGAACGTGGGTATCGTCATCAAGAAAGCTCCCGGTTAAACCCTTAAAATGACCGACCTCACAGTCTTCCCAACTAGAAATCTCAGGTGACTCCTCATTGGCCATCGCAACGATCTCCGAGGGCGTTACCGTTCCACTGTCCTTGCACAAGGTGGTGATCTCAATTTCTCCCACCTCATCGGCATCACCAATTCTAACCACGTCATCATCGTAATCTCCCGACCATTCGGGGGGGAGTAACAAACACCAGTGGTCGGTCTCTAAAATATTCATGGGTTGAACATCGCTTTAATATTTGCAGCCATAAGAATGGCATCCTCCCTACCCTCTTGAACACGGTAATAATTGGGCCGTTGCCCGACAGTTTCAAAGCCCAGACCTTCGTACAATCCTCTAGCAGCAAAGTTACTCTGCCGAACCTCCAGCCTACAGACGGTCACCCCAATACTTGCCAGCTCCCCCAGCGTAAAATTTAGTAGTGAGGCTGCTAGCCCCATACGGCGTTTATTTTCGGCAACGCGAATGTCTATGAGTTCGCCTTCCTCGCCCACATGCGTAAACCAAGCGCACGCTACAGCCTCGGCTCCGTTTTCCCAATACCAGGCTTTGCACGTGTTAGGTCGCGCGATCAAATCCATGAGAAATTTTAGTGATGGGCCCGCGGCAGCCTCGTAAAGCGGCCTTAGCTGTCCTCTCGTTACTGCTTGTATTGGCTGTGCACCCATGAAAACACCTGTTGAATTGGGCGATGCGGGCTCTTAAGACCGAGGGGTATGTGCCTTAAGCACCTGCCAGGCTTCTCGCTTGAGTAAAGGCTTTTCAAGCATAGACAGTGTTGATGGAATGTTGAGTTGAGTCAGTGCTGGAGGCACGTTCACCCACTCGCTGCAGGTAGGTCCCATAAGGATCATGCCTAACGCCTGTCTTTCTCGAGCAAGCCGCCGTAACTGCCCCGCAACACTTTGTCTTGCTGACTCGGCATCTTTAGACAGGTGGGCGTGCTCAGCTAAAGGCCAATCAAATTGATGGTGCTTCAGGTTAACCGCACCTTCGGTAATAGCTCGGGCCATACCCTCAACCAACTGCAATTGCTCTCTCCGAATGAGGTTATCCTCAATTTGCTCCAGCCATAACCAAGAGCCCGCTTCGACAATAAGCAACTGAAAAGCCACGGATTCGCCAGGGGGCAGCGATTTCTCTCGCCCAATAGCATCCGCAGAAATAGAATCAGACGTCATATCGCCCTGCGGACTTGCCAGCCCGGGGTCGCCTGTGATTTTAGAGCAGCGCTGTGCTGCAAGGTCGGATGTTCGAGCCCTCGCCTCAGCAGACGAATTCGATTGAATCTCACCAGGATTGAGTTCGCCGCTCATAGGGCCCGACTCAAATTTCGCCTTAAGCTCGATGGGGGGATTCAAGGGTCTCGCCTCTCGGGCACCTGGCGGATTAAAACGCGCTCCCAATGGCTGCACGTCCAGCAAAGCTAAAATGCTTTTCCGTCGCTGCTCTGTAGCCCATAGACTTTGATGTTCTGTTTCATCCATTACCGTATTGTGGCACGTCCCGCCCGCTACACCCAACGCCAGCCCCATATTTGGAAAAAACGTATTCCACCCGACATGAACCAAATGATGTGACGAAAACCTTTTCTGGCCGCCCCGCCGCCGTGATGAACAATGCGCACACTAGGATCTCGAACAACTCGTCCCTTACTCCCGAGGCGCATGCACAGGTCGTAATCTTCAAAATACATGAAAAACCGCTCATTAAAGCCGCCTACGTCACGCAGAGCATCTGATCGCGCAATCATGCAACAGCCAGACAGCAGCGGGACGTCTTGAAAACCGCCCTCAAAAGGCAAATCTTGAAGCTCGTAAGCGGCCAACCGCTTTGCGAAAAGGCGCTTTAGCGTCTGCGACCCCAAGGCCCTCAGCATAAGAATCAGGACACTCGGATAGCGCTTGGCCAGATGTTCCTCCTCACCTATTTCGTTAGCGCCACGCGGAGCCAGTAGTGCAACCTCGGGATGATCTGTCAGATTGCGTATAAATTGAACTAAGGCATTTTCAGGAAGTTCAACATCGGGATTAAGTATCAGATGATAGTCTCCTGAGGCCTTGTCAAGCACCGTATTGTGCCCAGCGCCGTAACCATCGTTGCTCCCTCGGGCTATATATTGAAGTTGCAGTGACGTAATGGGCGCTACTTCCCGGGTCATAGTCTGCACGGCTTCAGAGTAAGCCGCTGACTGACTCTGATCGATCAAATACAAGGGTATGCGCGCCCCCAAAGCCCTGGCGGACTTATCCAAGCTGACCAGCAGTGCGTGCAACTGCTCGAGCGAGCTGTGATGAAGTACCACAGCAGCACTGAGGGTTGGTGGTTGTTTAACTGCGGGCGTATTCGTCATATATATAGAATAACAGCACCCGCATGATCAAACAGGCTTGGCCGTCACTAAAGTCACAAAGATCCGATGTGGAATATGCCAAACCTCAAGCCGGCGCCACAGCTGATTTTCAGCGATAACTGAACTGCTTCCCGGCGCTCGCCGTGATAAAGTTCACAAATAAATGACGCATCAAAGCTTCAGTTCTGAAGGGAGAACACGCAATGCTCAATCGGTGGTTAAGGACAACGACCCGAGTTATCAGTTTTATCACGGCGGTTTTGATCATTTCAGCTTGTGGCGGTGGTGGCGGTTCGGGTGGCGGTGGTTTTCTCGGTAACGAGGGCGCCGATCAACTAGATGCTGTGATCGCCATGACGGCCACCAACGCTGCGGGGGACACAGATAATCAACTATCGCGCAGCAATCCCTTAACTATCGAAGTAACTTTACAGCGTGCCAACGGTGACCCGGTAGCAAATACTGTAGTAGAACTGGGCGCTACCGTAGGCACCGTTAGCCCTGATAATGGCTCAGCGCTCACCGACGCAAATGGTGTCGCAGTTTTTGAAGTAACCTATGATGGCACCGAGGGGGCCGGCACCTTGACCGCCACCTACACAGAAGCGGCGCAGTCTGTCGACGTATCGTTGAGCATACAAGCGCTTGCAGGAGCACCGGCTTATCTTCTAGACCTTGCAACTACAGACCCATCAGGCAATGCGACACAACGCTTTTCCAGTGCCAATCCATTAACCGTAACCATCACGCTTTACAGTGTTGAGGGAGTCATCAAAACTCCAGTAGCCAACGAAATTATTGCGTTGGAAAGTTCAATTGGTACGGTAGACCCCTCCAACGGCTCTGCGCTTACGGATGATAGTGGGCGGGCAACCTTCCTGATTCAGGCGCAAGCTGATCCGGGAGCTGGTACGATCACTGCCACTTATTCACCGCCGATAGACGCAGCGGGCACAGCCGACGAGATTTTTTCACGATCTCAGAATGTTGAAGCTGAGACAGCAACTCCGATTGTCGGGAGCTTTAATCTAGATCTTGAGCTTCTTAACGGTGGCGGAAACCTCACCACCGAACTCAACGCTGAAGCCCCGGTCACGGCTCGAGTAACGCTAACAACGACATCAGATACAGCAGCCGTTGAATCCCGGATTATCAACCTCAGCAGCGATATTGCAACCGTCGATCCAGCAAATGGCAGCACCCTCACCAACTCTGCCGGAGTTGCAGAATTTACGTTAACCGCTGCTGGCACTTTGGGGGCAGGTACGGTTATTGCGAGCTTCGCCAACGAAGACGTTTCTCTAATTGAGACCGCTGTCTTAGAGGCGGTCTCGGCCGAATCAACGACCGGCCTAACCCTTGTAATTTTGGATAGTGACGGCGATGCCAAGAACATATTAAAAAAAGATAGCCCTCTCACCGTTCGTGTATCAATAGTGGACCTCGAGGGAGCCATCAAGGATGTTGATGATGAGATTATTAATTTGGCGTCAAGCTTAGGAACTGTTGCCCCCGCAAATGGATCGTCTTTGACTGAAAATGGCGTAGCCGAATTTACCTTGGAGTTCAATGGAACTGTCGGCGCGGGAACCGTTACTGCTACTTATGCAACTGCGCAGGGTGATCTTCAGCTCACTGAAAACCTCGAAGCGCAAACCGACGGAAACAGCCTTTATGTCCTAAGCATGAGTCGCAGCGCTGGCTCGCTAACGCCATCTAACCCGATAACTGTTACGGTCAATCTGCGCTCGGGTTCAGCCTCAGGCCCCACCGTTGCGGGTGAATTGATATCGCTCACCAGCCAAATTTCCAACCTATTCCCTAGCAATGGCTCAGTGGTTACAGACGCGTCGGGCAACGCCACTTTTACGCTGCAATACAACGGTGTTAATGGTGCAGGTACCATTACGGCCAGCTACACTTCGCAGGAGGGTAATAGCTTTAGCAATAGCTTGAATGTTACCGCCAGCGAGGGCACCCCCCAATATACTGTCGACATTCAGCAGGCATCGGGCACTCAGTTTGATGAGGCTGGCGTCGCTATTACGGCAAAAGTAACCGGAAGTTCGGGTACCGTCGGTAATCTAGTGGTCGCCCTCGCATCGACTGTGGGCGTTATTGAGCCTAATAATGGTCTAGATTTGACCAACGGATCAGGAATAGCTGCCTTTACTCTACTGGGGGACGGCACGACGGGCGCAGGTACCGTGACGGCCTCACTGACCGATAGCGATGGCAACACTTATACAGATAGCATTTCGGTCTACATGTTCTCCAGTGGCCCCATTGTTGCCCCCCCCAGTAAAATGGTTTTTGTCAGTGCCTCCCCAGAGACAGTAGCCCTAAAGGGATCTGGTGGCGGTACCGGCTTATCTGAACAAGCGCTGGTAACTTTTAAAGTGACGGACAGTACCGGTGCAGCAGTGCCAGGACAAACCGTCAGCTTTACACTGTCAACCGACCTTGGCGGTGTTGCACTGGATGCCGCCTCAGCTACTACTGATGCAGCTGGCAACGCGGTGGCCGTTGTCAACTCCGGCGCTCTACCCACACCGGTGAGAGTAACCGCCACATTAGGGGACCTAATCGTGTTGTCAGACACCCTCAATGTGTCCTCTGGCCTTCCGGTCGCCAGCCGATTCTCAATTTATGTGGCGGCTCAAACGAGCCCATGTACAAGCACACCAACCAACCCCGGAGATTGCACCACCCTGCAGATTTCTGGCTTTGATCGATTCGGTAATCCCGTCGTTGATGGCACGGTGGTTAACGTGGTCACAAACTGCGGCGGCGTGGGCCAGGACGGGGCCACCAGCACAGGCTCCTGCGTCTTTGGTACAGACAGCTTTGGACGCTGCGATGTTACCTGGGTTGCTCCAGAGGGCTGGATCACAAGTACGACCGGCTCCCCAACTCCAGACCCTTCTCCCACCCCTGACACCTCGGGTAAATGTGGGACCGGAGTACCGAGTCGTGTCCTTGCCTATACCTTAGGCGAAGAAGATTTTTCCGACAGCGACGGCGATGCCTACTTTTCACAGGGCAATACCAATACAGAGGAAGCAGAGCCCTATCTAGATAAAAACGGCGACCGTGACTTCGACAGCGGCGAGTTTTTTGTTGACTGGAATAAAAACGGACAATATGACCAGCCAAATACCAGCGTCACCCCGTTACCGTCAGGCCAGGCACCTGCAAATGCCCTCTATAACGGCACCGCCTGTGTGGAAGGTAAGGGAGCAACGCCTCCGGCCATTAGTACCCCTCCAGCTGAAACCGATGATTGTACCAGCCAACTTATCTATGTTTGGGATGATGTCCTCGTAGACCCTTAATCTAACCGTCTGACAGTAAAATGCCCGTAAGGGTGTTTTACTGGATCGATTATGAAACGTCACTGGAGGCCGAAATTACTGGGGATTCTTGAAGGCGGAATAGCTACTGTGCCCCAGTTTCTGGCCCGCAGTATAAATGATTGAACCCAAGAGACTGCTTGCATCGAGTTACCTAAGCTGTCTCGGAAACGGACCCCTACATGACCTCTTAAAAAAAGGATGGGATCACTAACATGCTGTTACATCAACCTATCGACTATCACGCCGACCGGCGCCCCACGCACGCTGCATTAAACGCTCATGACTTTGAGTGGGACTATCGAACATTGGTTGAACGGTCACACGCGATAGCTCGGCTGCTTCTCGAAGCCGGTATCAAAAGAGAAGACCGAATCGGCGTGCTTGGGCTTAACTCGGCAGCTTATTTCGCAATACTCTTGGGAGCCAGCCGTATAGGTGCCGTCACGGTCTCGGTCAACTTTCGACTCGCACCCGCAGAGCTCGCGTTTGTCCTCGATGATGCTCAGGTCGATATTCTTTTTGTTACCGACGACAATATTGATGAAACGATCACCCAAACCATCGCTATTCGTGAGCTGCCCACCCGGCTTATTGCCAATCGAAGCGATGCTTTCCTAGCGCTGACTACCGCGATTAACCAAGAAGTTGAACCCTATCGACAAATCGGCCAAGTCGACGAACATAGCCCTGCCCTGCAGCTCTACACCAGCGGAACCACCGGCAAACCCAAAGGCGCGGTGCTGAGTCATCGCAATATTTTATCGTTGACGCAAATGATGGGTATCGCCAACGACGGTGCTTACAATGCCGACACCATCAATTTGGTGGTCGCCCCGCTCTTTCATATTGGCGGTACTGGCGTCGCCTATATCGGTCTCGCCTATGGCGCTCACAATATTTTGCATGAAGCTTTTGACCCGCTGCGCGTGGTCGAGACGATTCAGGCACAAAGCGTGACCTCGATGTTTATGGTTCCTGCGATGATTCAAGCTATTGTGAAACTCGTACCAAACGTTCGCGATTACGACTTTAGCTCGTTAGAAAATATTGCCTATGGAGCATCACCCATCAGTGCAACCCTGTTAAAGGAAGCTCTAGAGGTCTTTGATAGCCGCTTTAGTCAGGTCTACGGTATGACTGAAACATCGGGAACAGTCATTGCGCTATCACCCGAGGACCATGATAAAGCCATCGCCGGATCCCCTCATCTACTGACTTCCTGCGGCAAAGCCTGCCCCGGAAATGAAGTTAAAATTGTTGATACCGAGGGCGTTGAGCTGGGGCCTAATCAAACAGGAGAAATCTGCTTACGGTCTGCCAGCAACATGTTGGAGTACTTCAATCGCTCGCAAGCCACTGCTGAAACCCTACTCGATGGCTGGGTTATGACGGGAGACGCGGGAACTATTGATGAGGAGGGGTACATTTACCTGCGTGATCGTCTTAAAGACATGGTGGTGACCGGAGGTGAAAACGTGTACCCCGTGGAAGTCGAAAACGTGCTCTCGGGAATCCCGGGTGTCATTGAGGTTGCCGTCATTGGTATTCCTGATGAAACCTACGGCGAAGCACTCCTCGCGATCTTTGCACTGCAACCCAACCACATGATCGATGCCGATGATGTCATCGCGTTTTGCCGGGATAAGCTAGCAGGGTTTAAGATTCCACGTCGCGTTGAGTGCATCCCGGCACTTCCCAGGAATCCGTCAGGAAAAATATTAAAAACGACCTTACGCGAGCCCTACTGGCAAGGCATCGAACGGCGCATTTCATAGCGGTCGCAACATGTCTCTCAGCGAGAGCAAGGGCAGCGAAAAATAGTGGCCAGTTTTGATTACCTCGGCAAAATATCGTAGCCCACGCTCATGCGTTCGCGAGTTTGGCTCAGTGGCTCGGTGCCATGCCAAAGATAGGAAGGAAATACGACCAGCGCACCTTCCCTGGGAAGAATCCAGTACTCCGCCGATAGCGGCTCGCGAGCTCTAAACCCTGGCTCACCAAATTTTATCCAGCCCTCGGCTGCACTGTAGTTAATGGAGTCCGGCACCCTGAGATAAAAAGCACTCGACAACCAGCCCTGTGAGTGAAAGTGGTTTTTGTGGAAACCCTGATCACGGAGCTTAATCGACCAGGAGTCCGAGAAACGTAAACCTCCTGTACTTCGACTCATAAGGGGATGCGCATCATCCGCCGGAAGGTTTTCGAGTACCGAGTACAGCTGAGCTTCTAGGGCCTGTTTCAATACATCAATACTGTTATGGCGACGGCTAAATAAGTCGTCGAGGGTTTGCGTGCCATTCACCGCCGACTGTTCAACAGGATGACGTTGGGTGGTGTGCAGAAGGTTGAGAGAGTCCTGAAGGTAGACAATAAATGCCCTTAGGCTCTCAAATTCATCGGGGGCATTAACTGTTCGAACCTGCACCAAACGATCGTAATCGATTAAGCGCTTGTAACGCTCGGTGTTATCGGTGTACCGCAATGCCGTGGCACACAAAGCCCATAGTCCTTGATCCACCGGGTAAGACCGCAGCAGTGTATCCAAAATCTCCAGCGCCTCTCCATAACCCTCTCCCGATGCCATTAGCGCGGTCGCCAACTCTCGCTGAACATCGGGGTGCTGTGGCGCAAGCCGTGCCGCAGACCTAGCGGACACTAGCGCCTCGCTAAAAAATCCCTGCTCGCGATAGACGTAACTTAAGTCTGTCTCGAGTGAAGGACGATCTCCTCCCGCTGATCTCGCAGCTTCAAGAACCGATTGCGCTTCAGGGCCTCGGCCGCTTAGAAGTAACTTCCGGGCAAGTGCCGTGGCTAACCCCACGTTGTCCGGCTGTTGCTCAAGGGCACCACGATAAGAGTCTAAATATTGGGGGTGCGCGATAACGCCAAGATAACCATTGAACCAGTCGTGCAGATCTACATCATAAGGACTGAGCTCAAGTGCACGGCTATACGCGGCCACTGCTTCATCCTCCCTATCGGCTTGAGCGAGGGCACTAGCAAGGTTCGTATAAAGCTCGGGAGACTCGGGCGCCTGTTGAGCACCGGCTTGCAAATAATTTACTGCGTCGTCTATGTAACCCAGAGTTTTCAACGATATTCCCATACCGTTGAGGGCCACTGTGTTAGTAGGATCTCCGTCGAGCACGGATTGAAATAATCCTAGTGCCTGTTCTTGCTCGCCTAGTTGTTGCGATGCTTGAGCAAGACCGAGGGTGGCATTGCGATGATCTGGGTTCGCTTGCAGGATTGTTTGAAAGGCGAGGCGCGCGTCACTGTAGCGGTTGAGGTCAAGCAAGGCCCTCGCCCGATTGATCTGTGCTGGCAAATGATCCGGCGCCAATGCCAGCGCCTGATCGTAATACGCCAGTGCTGTCTCTGCCTGACGAAGGCTTCGATGAAGATTGGCCAAGTTCGTGAGCACATGGGGTTGCGGATCAATCGCTATGCTGCTGGTAAACGCCGCCTCCGCCGCGGCGCTGTCCCCCATTCCTTTGTGAGCCAGAGCCAAAAGCTGCCAGAAATCAGCGGCGTGAGCACAGAGGTCGCGCTGAGGCTCTAGAACCGCGAGCGCCTCCTCGGGGGCCCCCGCCTTTAACTTTTGCGCCGCGAGTTGCAGCGTCTCTTGCAGCGTCTCTTGATGCGTCACTGATGCCCCCTACAAGCGAAGATCAAGGGTTAACCCAATGCTCGTGCCAACGTCCATCTTGCAACTGGCTGCGCCTGCGGGTCTGCACTTTGCTCAACACCAAATGATCGATCGCAACTGGGCTCAACTTTAGCAGCGCGAAGGTGTCAGGTGCCGCGTCGGTAACCGCCGCTGTGGTGCCGGTATCCAAAGGCAGCCCGGGGCCAGGCCAAAAAAACTGAGCCCGTGCAGCTTCAGACAGTTGCTGCCAAACCTGATCACGCAGTGCCGAGTCTTCCATTGAGTGACACCGGTAATCCACGCATGTTGTCAGTGCTGAAATTCTGAACTGCTCTCGTGTCCGCGTAAAATACCAGGCGATCTCGGCCGAGGCGTTTTGCTCCAGTTCAACAATCTTCTCACTGCGGCTATCGGTAATAACGAGAAGCGACGTGTCATCGGCGCCAAAACCCCGAAACACTACTGTCCGATTTTTAGGCTGGCCCTCGGGAGTCACTGTCGCTATTTGAAAATAGCGATGGTGGGCATCCCGCCTATTCTTTCGCAACGCAGTTTTTAACTGAACAAGTGCCTCACAAGAGGCAACGGGGATCGTCTCTTTCATAACGGGGAGCTACCCTTTCCCGAAGGGGCGCAGGAATGAAAAATAGCCATTATGGTAACCTTGGGCGACGTAATGCTGCTGACGTGCTAGCTTAACGTCTTCTAGAGCTGGAAGCTTGAATGTTAGCAATTAATCCAGAAAATCACCTCGGTATCTTTGCCACAATTATGGTTCTTGCCGGAGCATCATTTTTGCTGGAAAGAACGCGACTGGGTCGTCAGTTAACAGGAACTGTGATGGTGATTCTCGCTGCTATTGTGGCCGCGAATCTGGGGATCATTCCCCACAGCGCACCGACTTATGACTTTATATTTACCTTTTTAGTTCCCATGCTTATCCCGCTGTTTCTATTTCAAGCTGACTTGCGTCGTCTTTGGCGAGAGGCATCAAGGACAACCCTGGCTTTTCTAGTGGCTACTATCGGTACGGTTGCCGGCATCGTCGTGGCCGCAACACTATTGGACCTCAGCACTTTAGGTTCAGGGGCGCCACTGCCCGCATCCGACCGCGAAGCAGCAATCGTGGGGTTATTTGCGTCGACGTATATTGGCGGCTCGGTCAACTATGCCGCGCTGGGGGAAATGACCGGTTTGAATCAGGATCGTTCATTTTTTTCCGCGGCCACCGCTGCAGACAATCTCTTTAGTGCCGTTTATCTCAGCCTGATTGCTCTGCTACCCGGAGTCACTAGGCTTGCTCGCTTTTTTCCAGCGCACCCAACAACGCCTCAACCCACAACAGCTCCTGAAGCGGCACCGCCACAGGTAACCGCCCGGTCACTGTGCCTCGCGATAGCCTGTGCTGCAGCTCTAGTGGCTATTAGTGACGGGCTGGTGGCCTATTTCAACGCTGTAAGCTATCGCTACGTCACTTTGACAATACTCACCCTGGTGCTAGCAACCTTAGTCCCCGCCATACGTGAGTGGTTGGCCGGGGCATTTGAGCTGGGTGTTGCCCTGTCGTTTGCCTTCTTTGCAGCCATAGCAGCGGGCGCCAACCTTACAGCCATGGTTAGCGTTGCACCCACACTCATCGTTGTCGTCTTGATATTGCTATCGGTGCACTTGGCCACATTGCTTTTTATTGGAGCCGTCACCCGACTGACCTTACCTGAGCTTTTGACCGCCTCGAATGCGGCTATTCTAGGCGCCACCACAGCACCTGCCATGGCGGCGGCTAAAGGCTGGCGCGATCAAGTTACCCCCGGAGTTCTGGTCGGCGTACTAGGTTATGCCTTGGGCACTTTTATTGGATCAGCACTTTACAACCTTTGGTAATCAAGGAGCCAACCATCGAGACGACAACTCCCTCAATGCGCCAGCGTTACTTTCAGCTGTTTATTTTGATCATTGCCTCTGGCTCCATTTACCCCGTGGTGTACATGCGGCAAAATTTTGAAGGATCGATGCTCGAAGCCTACGGGATCACTTTAGAGCAACTCAGTGAGTGCCACTCGTTACTGGGCATTATGTTCTTCTTAACCTACCTTCCCAGCGGCTGGCTTTCAGACCGCTTCAGCTCCAAATGGCTTCTGGGAAGCTCAATGGCCGGCACCGGTCTGTTGGCTTTATGGCTGAGCACTGTGCCCAGTTTTGCTGAAATTAAACTTATTTATATTGGCTGGGGAATCACCAGTGGACTGACACTTTGGGGCGCCTTGATTAAGAGCACCTCATTACTCGCACCCCATGATCAGCAAGGCCGATTTTTCGGTATTCTTGAAAGCGGCAGGGGCATCGTAGAAGCAATGCTCGCCACAATCGGCCTTGCTATTTTTGCTTACTTACTCGAGTCCGTGAGCGCGGCAAAAGATGTCGCGTTAATTGCGGTAGTGCAGTTTTATGCATGCGCTGCACTCGTCATGGCCCCCATCATCGTTTGGGTACTTCATAACTCCCCGGAAGAGTCCGTCGAGAAAACCGACAAACCTTCCGGTTCAGGCTTGCTCAGTGATTTCGTTATTCTGATTCGAAATCCTAGTATCTGGCTTGCCACTATTACCATTCTGATCGGATATCAAATGTTCTGGGTTACCTACTCTCTGGCAGGGCTTCTTGAGTCGGTGTTTGAACTTAGCGCAGTCACGGTAGGGTCGATTACCCTCGCCCGCCTTTGGATGCGTCCCATTGGTGGCGTTCTCGCTGGCTTCATCGGCGACTATTTTCATGTCGTCAAATTTTTAGCCGTGCTCATGCTTTTGAGTGGTGCTGCCTTAGCCTCTTTACCACTGCTACCTGCAACCACCGCCGTCGCTATCCTATTCCCAATGGTCATGTTGATCGGCGTACTGTCTTACGGTGTACGTGGCATCTTCTGGGCCACTCTGGACAGCTGCAACGTCTCCGCAAGCACCCGAGGCCTCGCTGTTGGCATGATTAGCCTGATCGCCTACACCCCTGATATTTATGTCCCTGTGGTCCAATCATGGTGTATGGAACGTTGGTCAGGTCAAACGGGATATCAGGTCTATTACGCGCTTTTTGGGGCCACTAGTATTGTGGGCTTTTTTGCCGCACACCGGCTGTCAGCTTTATCGCGCAAGCCCTCCCAGTAACGCCCTAGGGTTACGAGCCAAGTCGCCAGTCAGATAGCGCTACCGTTAGGGCATTTCATCTAGCGACTCGGGCATTTAGTGAGAGTTGTATTCCTCATGTGTTGGGAGCAACATAGACTACCGATAACAACTACCGCACCAATAAGGCCGGCTGATATACGTCAACAAATGGCCGCCGTAATCAGATGGCAACCTTCAGCAGCGCCATTATCAAGGTCTGCAAACCACTAGTATTGACTCGCAATGATTGACCCGCAATTTGAACATTATCTTCGAGAACATCCAGGTCTTTCCTATGCTTCCAGCGATCAGCCCTGGGTAACCCGACAGGTCACTCGATCGATTGAACGTGGCCTGGGAAGACGACGCCTTGAAGCACACTATTTTGCGCTTAAAGCTCAAGGTTTGAGCTCACAAGTGTTTTTTCAGGAGGCTTTGCTGCGCAGTGGTATCGAGCTCCGCACTGACTTTTCTCCCCTTGAACAGATTCGCCCAGGACGCCCATTACTTTTTTTAGCCAACCACCCTTTTGGCATAGTGGATGGTCTTGTTATGTGCAACATTGCACTAAAGGTAGCGAGCAACTTCCGCGTCGTCATTAATTCGCTGCTATGCCAAGACAGAGACCTCGCACAACATTTTCTGCCCATCGATTTCAGTGGTAGTCGTGCGGCTGAGCGGCGCAACGTCCGTACCAAGCAACTCGCCGGAGAGTCGTTAAGTGATGGTATACCCCTGATTCTGTTTCCCTCCGGCACCGTCTCGACAGCGAGCAGACTGGGATTTGGCGCCGTAAAGGAAAGCCCTTGGACAACCTTTGCGGCAAAATTGATTCGGCAACACACACCTACGGTCGTTCCAGTATATTTTCATGGCCATAACAGCCGCTCTTTTCACGTTGCATCGCACATCGCACAACCGCTGCGCATGGCCATGCTGATGCGGGAGGCCCTGCGACGCTTTAACAGCGCTGTGAAGGTCGATATTGGCGTACCGGTGGTTCCAGAGGATTACCAGCACTTAAGCAACCGGCAACAGTTAACAACCTTTTTCTACGACCGCGTGCAGGCGGTTGGACAAAGACCGTAAAGCGAACGGGTGGACGAATAATGCTTAAAGAAACGCATCGCCACCATTGGGGCTTATGCACTGCCCTCTAAAGTGACGTGCAGCATCGCTCGCTAAAAACAGGTAGGCGCCGACAATGTCGTCTACATCGGCAATCTTTCCAGCAGGGATATTGGACTTAATAACGTCCAAAACCTCATTGGGTACATCTTCAAGAATTGGCGTCATCGTCGCACCGGGGGCTACCGCATTGACGGGGATATTTCGACTACCCACTTCAAGCGCAAGACTGCGGGTAAAAGACAGGATCGCACCCTTAGCAGCGGTGTAATGTGAAAACGCCGGGGCGCCAATGTAAGCAAGTTGAGACGCGGTGTTAATAATACAGCCGTGCTCTTGAGCGTACATCATCTGGATTGCGGCTTTGCTGCATAAAAATGTCCCTGTAACGTGCACATTCATTACGCGTTGAAAATCGCTTAAGGCCAAGTTTTCTACAGGACTTGAATGGGCGATGCCCGCGTTATTCACCAAGATATCCAGGCGCTCCGCCATCTGGGTAATCACTTGAAACATATGCGCAACCTGTGACTCATCACCGACGTCTGCGGCTATGGTCTGCGCCGCTCCACCGTTAGCTTTTATCTCTGCCACCACTGCCTCTGCAGCTGCAGCCTGAGCGTCATTGGGGTAATTCACGTAAACGGATGCGCCATTACGCGCAAAGGCTTTAGCTACTGCAGCACCAATACCGGAGCTCGCACCCGTTACCAGGGCCACTTTACCGTTGAGATCAACTGAAATACCTGAAGTCATAACTCATCCTCTTGATACTGCGTCATGAAACCGCCCCTCAGCACCAACTGCTCGCTTGTAGCTAACTGACAACGGTTTAAGGCGTCACTCACAACCCACTGAAGATCATTTGAGAAGCCATTAATTCTTACGCTTTCCTTTTAAATTCACCTTGAGGCTGGAGATCGCGTGAACCAACACCACCGGTGCAATCTTCTGCTTCCCTGTCCACTGAATATCAGGAAAGCGGTCAAAGATGCGCTCGTAGGCAATATTTAACTGCATTTGCGCGATCCGGTTCCCAAGACATCGATGGACTCCGTGACCGAAAGCTAGATGCTTTTCTACATTAGGGCGGTGCATATCAAATTTTTCAGGCTCAGGAAAAACCTCAGGATCACGATTGGCCGCGCCGTACCACATGATAACCTTCTCATTCTCGGCAATACGCTGCTCGCCGATTTCCGCTTCTTGCGTTGCCGTTCGACGCATGGTGATCACCGGCGAGACCAACCGCAGTGCTTCATGGGTCATTTTAGGGATCAACCCCGGCTCATCAATAACCATCTGACGTTGCTCAGGAAACTCTGTCATAAGCCGCATCGTACCCGATAGTGAATTGCGGGTCGTATCGTTCCCTGCAAAGATAATCAAAAGCCAGGAACCATCTAGGTATTCCTGAGAAAGTGGTTCCCCGTCAATTTCGGCATGTGCAATGAGGGTTAATAAATCCTCTCGAGGATGCCGCCTACGATCGTCCATAACTGTCTTCCCGTACTCGAACATTTCGCGAAGGACCGCGTTGAATCGAAATGGCAGAGTGGGCTCAGACAGAAATGCCTGAAGGGGGTTGGTGAGGTATTGGGCTGCAGACTCTAAGTAATGCATCCATTTGATCACTCTGGGGCGATCAGACTCATCAATCCCCAGCATCTCACACAGTGTGTACATGGGTAGCTCATGGGAAAAGACTTTCGCAAAATCGACAACAGGACCCCGACGCTCCATTTCATCTAGCAGTGAATCAACCTTTTGACCCACCCTCTCTTTAAGCGTCTCCACATACTTTGGAAAGAAAAAAGGCGCGTGCTGTGTGCGAAGATTTATGTGAACCGCCGAATCTAGGTTGATCAAACTGTTTAGCGAGGCATCAATCAGCTGCCGCGGCTTCCATTCGCTGCGATCAGGCATCGCAAGGTGCATAGATCCACGCTGAGATGAGAAAACATCGGGTGCCAGCTCCACCTGTTTAATATCGTTATAGCGGGTTATTGACCAGAAACCCGACATGCCTTTGCGCATGGATGGTGACCACATAACAGGCGCTTGCTCGCGCATATCACGAAATAAATCAAAAGGCTGGCCTTTAGTCCAAGAGGATGGATTATCGAGCTGAAACCCTCCTAGGGTTGGATAGACAGCAGGGAATTGGGGCCGACTCTTACCAGTATCAACCACAACCTGGTCGCTAACGTTTTGCATAAAATAAACATTCAAAATTGGGGGGCTATAGGGATACTTGTTTTCACGAGCCCCCGCAACCCCTAGATTATGGCCAAATGCGCCGCCTTCTAAAAAAATCAGACGCTCTGTCTGAGCGACGTCAAAATACAGCGGCTATTCGGAGATCCGCTTTCCCGGACCGATCCCTGGAGCTCTGCGCCATGGTCTCAAACGTCGATCTCCTACCAAAACAAGATTTATTTGGCTTATGAAAAACCAAACTAGCAATAAAAAACCGGTATCCGAGACTAGATCAAGAGCCCATGCGCGCTCCATATGGCGAGGATCTGTAGAGGGCAAATACTGCAGATCAAGGCCATGATGCAAAGAGTATAAAAGGGGCAAAAATTTGAAGCCCGCTGCCATCAGAAGTGCAAAATTTGACCATGCAAGGAGTTGGCTAAACACAATACTCAAGCGCTTTTGCTTCATCGAACATTCACGACTGCTAATAACCGCGCTCTAAATGCATAGCGTCCGCTAAGGGCTCGCCGGCCAAAAATGACTTAAGGTTGCGTGCAAAGATCTCAGGGATCGCTGCAGAGGGGGTTGGCGCCGCAGTATGTGATGTAATAAAGAGGCCGGGCACATTCCACAGCGCATCGGTAGCGGCAAGAGGTTCCTCTGTAAACACATCGAGCACCGCGTAACGTAATGCACCGCTCTCCAATGCATTAATCAGATCAGCATCACAGACGGCATTACCACGTCCAGCATTGATGAAAATTCCACCGGAATTCATCCGCGCTAATAACGCAGCGTCAACAATACCGTCAGTCGCGGATGTGCTGGGTAATAGGCTTACGAGATAATCAAGTCCCTGAGCAAAATCCAGTCGATCTTTACTGGGATAGCAGGTCGAAAAACCCGCAGCAGTTTGTCCCCCGGAGTTAAGCCCGGTTACGACTATGCCAAAGTGGCTTGCCTGCTTGGCAACTGCACTTCCTATGGCTCCTGCACCCATGATACCCAGCCGCTTGCCGGAAACGCTGGTTTCACAATCTGATATCCAGTGCTTAGCGTTGGCCCGCTTAATGATGTTTCGCTCTAAAGCCAGCAGCCACCCCAAAACAAACTCACTCATTACCTGCCCGAAGACGCCTTTTAGGGGGGTAACCTGAACATCAGATGGAACGAACCCGCTTAGTGCATCTACTCCGGCCCAAGTACTTTGTACCCACTGAAGTTTCGGGCAGTGAGAAATTCTAGACGCTAAATCAGGGGGAGCGCCTACGAGAATACGCACCGATGAGCTATCGATGGCCTGACCGGGCTCAACAATGCCAACCGTCATTTTTTCCTTACCCAAAGCGGCAACCACCTCAACCCAAGGCTCGGACGAACCGCCGACAATCAGTAACTCCACGCCCATGCTACCTGTCCGCCACAAGTTCAGTACTCAATGTCATGACTCAACTCCACAACCCCATCCCCTGCTGGTTGACAGGGTTAGTCGCCGAAAGGAAAAACCGTGCCAGCGCCGGTTCACGTTAGCGGCTACCGTAAACCAATCTCAAATTTCTGAGGGCCAATCCTGCCAGCTATGCAGCCTAACTTTCCACTGGCCACTGCTGTCACGAGCCACAACGTCGATGTAATGGGCGCTGGTTTTAGCTATCGCGATAGCACCGGGGGGTAGGTCGACTGTTGAATCTACATGGGCGCGACGATAAATCGTGTAGTCATACTCGACGATCGCAGCGTCACCCAAAAAGGTGACCGAAGGGGCATTGTCAATCTGAATTTCGTAACTCGCCGAATCAAATACAGGATCGAGAAACGCCGAATAATTATCACGACCATCGAGCCCTTGGGCACCCGGAGGCCGTAAGCTGATGTCTGCATGAAGGACTGCAATATAGCCGTCGACGTTCGCACTCTCTACAGCATCTCGCCAGCTCTGATAAAGGCCCAAAATTTCTGTCGTGTTCGTCTTATTTTGGCTTGCAGCCGTTGCTCCTGAAAGCGACAACAGGGCTGTTAAAAAAATTGACGTCAATACGCGCATAAAAAGTGCTCTTCTGTAATTTTGGATACTATAAACCCAATCTGCCGGGATTTTGTCGCTTAATCACGACGCAGTAGCCGTTTAGTGTCGTCGAATGTCATTTATCAGTTTTCATGATGGAGACGTAAAGCTACGATATCAGAAGCCACACAGGCGCAACTAGCACAGGTCCTTACTCGGTTTTTGGGCACGGAACGCGCTTTAAGAAAAGTGCCGCTAGAAAAATCAGTCTAAGCGCCGCAAATTTGTCGGCTTAGCTGGCATGTAGCGTATAAACTGGCAGCGCTTTAGGAAAGCTGCTCCTTTATTGGCAGCGAAATCATGCTCCAATGGCTGCATGGGTTGTGTAGCAATGTCTAGACGGACAAGATTATGAAACTTAGAGATGTAGACGTCATGGATTACTCAAAAACCGTTCCAGCACCAATGACTACCTCTGCACGCCCTCTCTATTTGAGTCGCGTTTCAAGGCTACTCAGTAAATCAGCATTTACGCTGCCGCTAGCACTTGCTCTTGCCGGCTGTACCCAGATATTTAGTGAACCCGCGCCCGAAAAGGTGTCGAGCAAAGAAAGCTGGCAGGTGCATTGTGAGACCGCAAGCTCCCATCGTCCAACTCCAGAAAAGCTCAATGAAGGGGTAAAGAAGCCTTTGTGGCTGGTAGGGCTTGATACCAACAACGAGCCTTTTGAGCTTCGGGGTGACCTTGAAGATGGATTCCTACATCTGGGGCCAACACAACCAACCGCACACGAACTGCGCATGGGCTGTATCCGGGCGTTAACGAAGGCGTCTCGCGAAAAAGCCAACGAAATTGCCCGTATCATGGCATTTCGTCCCAAAGAAAAGATCAACGTCGCAATTCAATACCCTGAAGACCAAGGCGCTAGCATTTCGCGCCTCATCATCTTTGGAGACAGCCTCTCCGACACAGGCAACATGAAGGCGCGGCTTCGCGTTTTTCCAACAGCGCCCTACTGGATTGGTAGATTTTCCAACGGCCCTGCTTGGCCTGACTATATCGGGTCACTGAGCTATCTAGCCATTGGCAATCATTCAGTAGGAGGAGCATCGGTAACAGGCAAAGCGACAATTCCGAAGGTCACGCTGAAACAGCGCATTATGGATGGCGGTCAATTTTTCGTGAGTGGTACAACAGCACAACAAATCGAAGTATTCAAAGAGTCTTTCATGAACGGCGACAGCCTATCGCAGCCTGAGGAGACTGCGGTAATGATCTGGGGCGGAGCCAATGATTACATTGCAAAAGAACCTTTCAGCGGAGCCATTGAAACATTACTCGATCGACTTGATTCTCCTGAGGGTTATCCCAAAGTTGTAGCAACGGTTATCAATGGCTTGGAGCAACAAATCAGAAGCCTAGTGGCCTTAGATGCTCGCCGTATCTTAATCGGCAACCTTCCCGACCTAGGGCTTTCGCCCATTGTTTTGGAAAATACCACCTATGCTGCGGAATCGAGTCTTAGCGAAACAGAACGACGAATCATGCTCGCGAATAAACTCTCTGACCTGACCCACCTTCACAACCAGTTACTGGCCGAGATGGTTGCACGGCTGGAGGACGAATACAGCGATATAAGCTTCCTTTTATTCGATGCGCACACGTTATTCGACGACATCCTGAATTACGATAGCTACCCTCATTTCGATATTAAGCAATATTCTGACTTCGATGTTAATGAGCTCGCGACTCCACTTGAGTCAGAAGACGATAAAACCTCGAAAGTAATCCTTTCACGCTGCTACTCAGGCGGGTATCTAGGTGAAACTGATGCGTCTTTTGTTTGTAATAACGTCGAGCGCGCCGTTTTTTGGGATGTCGTTCATCCCACGACCTATGTGCACTGCTGGATCGCCGTAGCGCTTCAGCAACGTATGAATACAGAAAATTGGACTCGAAAAACCCCCAATATGAGTGAGGTCGGTGAGTGGTGTGGCGGTATCGCAGACATTCTCGCAGGCCATGAGGAACTGCGTGTGATGCATTACACAACCGCAGAAAACGCCATGCCACCAACCACAGCGAACTGAGCTATGCATAAGAAAGCAGCTGTTATTTTTGGAGTAGGGCCTCGCGAGGGTGTTGGAGCAGAGCTCTGCTGCAGAGCAGCTCGGGACGGCTTTCATGTGTTCGTCAATGGGCGCAGCCCTGCAAAGTTGAGCGCCATTGTGGCAAGTATTATTGCGGAGGGCGGCTCGGCCGAACCTTTGGTAGCTGACGTAACCGCCGAAAACCAAATCATAACGGCAATGCGTCAGGTGGCCAGCAGCGGCTACCCTCTTGAGCTAGCTATTTACAACGCGGGCAACAATCGACCCGAAGCTTTTCTGGACGTTACGCCAGCCGTCTTTGAGGATTTATGGCGAGTCACCTGTCTCGGTGCATTTATGGTGTCTCAGCAGGTACTCAAACTTATGCTCCAGCAGCAAAATATCGCCCAGAGGCAAACTCTGCTATTTACCGGTGCTAGCGCAAGCCTTCGCGGCAAGGCTGGGTTTTCTGCATTTGCAGCCGGAAAAGGCGCTTTACGAATGCTCACGCAATCGATTGCCCGAGAATTTGGTCCTCAGGGTATTCACGTTGCTCATGTGCTGATTGACGGTGTTGTTGAAGGCGAAAAGGTACGCACTCGATTTCCAGAATACATTAATGGCCTCGGGGAGGACGGTGCTTTAAAACTGGAAGAAATTGCCGATGCCTATATGGCGCTGCACGCCCAGGGCCGCTCAGCATGGACCCAAGAGTTAGATCTGCGCCCTTATAAAGAATCGTTTTAAAGGCAGCCTGGAGGCATTATCCCGAGGCACTACCCGGATTTGCAGCGATAAAATATAGACTTGCGGGCCTTGAGATCAAACAATATTTCTGACAATCACCACACTGGATAAGCCTATCCAGAGAGTGTTGAAGGCCACCATAGTGGGTAGCAGTTTACGTTCTGACACCCAAATCAGTAGCGCTGAAGTTGCCAGCGTAATCAAATGCAACTGCCAAATCTCTTGCTGCCAGATCAAGCCGGGGAGAATAACCGCCGCCTTTGCTATCCAGGCCACCGCCTCGACGACGTTGTAGTTAACCCAATAGCCCGGCTGAAACCACATACGGTAGCTATTAAAAATATTGGCAAAACCAACGCGATAATAGACCGCGAACGTCATACCGAGGAACAGAAGAAACGCTACTAAAACTTGAACCGACACCGGACACGACTCTCTTTCTATTCAAAACACTACCTACGTCCATAGTGACGACGCGGTTTTTTCACCGCGGATCTTTGCGACCGACCCATCGAAAATTCAGACCGTTAAAATCCACGCACAAAGCGGTATCCAGCCTCAAGCACCACCCTAGCCGTTATCACCTCGCGACTCAGCCAGACTCCTTGCCATTTCTAACAACGATGGAAGCCCCTCATCTTTTGCGTTCAACCAGGTCTCTGGCGACCACAACCCCGCTAGGTTCAACGCATTTGAACAATGAGGGAACACCTTGTGTAACGTGATTTTTACAGCAACTCTGTTCCTTTCGGGCACGCCGCCTAGACGCTCAATTGTCGCCAGGTCATTAACCACCTTTGCAACACCGTACGCGCGCAACACTTCCTTGACTCCAGGAATCATGAAACACAAACCCACCTTGTTATTGTCGCTGAGGTTGCGAAAGGTATGGATTTTTCGATTACCCAGCTGGTCAAGAAACTCGATATTGTGATCATCGATAACGTTTATGAAGCCCGGTGAGCCGCCTCGCGGGCTCATATCTGTAAAGCCTTCGCTATTAATAGAGGACAGCAAGAGAAAAGGGCTCGCCGCAATAAATGCTCGTGTGGTGGCCTCTAGTCCAGCAGCCCATGCCTCGGCAACCAACTCTCGAGGCTGACCATAAAGCGCTTGTAACTCAGCAGCTGTTAAAGGCGAGTTTTCCATTGGCAGTCAACCTCAGAGTCATTTTTGTTAAAGCATGGAGGGATCAATATTTGCTAATCGAACGGCGTTAAACCACTTCGCTTTTGGGTAGAAAACGGCATGTCAATCCAGCGCTACTGACTGAGCAGCACCTAATTGCACCATCAATAGAGAATATTACTCGACGCTAACACGCAACCATAATCTGCAATTCCCGAGTGCTACGATTCCCGAACAACTAATCTTCGGCAGCGACTACCACCTCATAAAGCTGGTAAACCAACTTTCCGTCGCTACCAAGATGACCAGCAGCGACAGCCTGAATGCGGTTCAACCAAAGATACTTTGTATGGCTTGTTTGGAAGGTCGGCGCGGTGGCAATAAGCCCCAGCTCCATATTAGCGCGGCCCTGATACTCAACGTAGATGAACGCATCGTCATCTGTTTTCAACGTCATTCGCACATCTAGTGCACCAAGCTTGCCATCCTCACTCAGGGTCAGCCAATCCGCTGCATCTTGAGTGGCCAAGGAGGCATTGATCTTATCCCCCACCAAAGACACCGACGGCACATCAATAACAACCCGAGAACCTTTGGGCCCATCTCCAACAACTATTTGATCACCTAGCTGTGCAGTGAGCGTGGCCATAAATTTTAACGTTGCGACCGGTTCCATAAATACACTCCTTATACATTTTCCCTTCCATTATGAAGGCAAAGCGTTGCCCGGAGACAGCGCCAAATAAAAAGGGCTTTCATGAACGATTTGCGTCGGAGATACTCAACCTTATTACAACGAGTGAGTGGCCTTTATGCTTTTTTTATTTGCGACAGCGCCGAAGCGGTCAATGCCGACCGCAATAAGTTTCTCAAAAACATTGAGTTACAGACCTTTCGTGGCGTTGCTGAGCTTATGCTTGGCAGTATTGATAACACCCACACAGGCCTCAAATCTAGCCATTTTTGAGCCTGGAGATGTCTTTGGGCTTGAGTACGCCGACGATCCCCAGGTCTCCCCTGACGGAAAGCAGGTCGCCTACGTCCGTGTGTCGATGAATATTATGACCGACACAGCCCATCGCGCGATTTGGCAAGTAGACGCGAAAGGTAATAACCATCAACCCCTTATCAGCGGGCCGGGCCAGTACTCCTCCCCGCGTTGGTCTCCCTCTGGTGATCGCCTCGCCTACCTCTCCAAAGTTGACGATAAAACACAGCTTCACGTTCGCTGGCTGGAGACAGGCGCCACCGCAAAACTCACAACTCTGGCAGAGGCACCCTCAGATATTAGCTGGGCACCCAACGGAAAGTGGATCGCGTTCACCCGAAAAGTCCCAGGGCCCGCACCACAATTAGGAGCGATGCCGGAAAAGCCTAAAGGCGCCAGTTGGGCAGATCCCGCGATTGTTATCGATCGCATGACTTACCGACGAGACGGCGGGGGAAATATTGCCCCTGGCAGCAAGCATCTCTTTGCCATACCCGCTCAGGGTGGCACGCCCCGACAACTCACCACAGCAGACTACCCCATGAGGAAAGGGATAGCTTGGACTCGCGATAGTCGAGACATTTTTTTTAGCGGTAACCACAGCGATGACCACGAGTATCAGCCTCGACAAAGTGACCTCTTTAAAATATCCCTAATAAGTGGAGAATTAGAACCCGTCACCCACCAAAAAGGAGCGGAATTTTCTCCTGCTGTGTCACCTAACGGCCTGTTCCTCGCTTATCTCGCATCTTCGGATCAACGCCAAGGGTATAACCCCAGTCAGCTCATGATCATGAATTTAGAAACTGGCGAAAGTCGCTCGTTAACCTCAGACTTTGACCGTTCGATCGATGACTTTCAGTGGTCTAAAGCTGGCGAGGTACTCTGGATTCAATACGTTGATCAGGGCATGACGCGGATTGCTAGCCTATCTTTAAGCGGCAAACAGCGTCAGGCGAACGCGGTGTTAGGCGGTACCAGTATAGGGCGCCCCTACACGAGTGGAACATTCTCGATAAATGGTGACGATACTATCGTCGCAACAATCGGCAGTGACAAAAAACCAGCCGATCTGGCCAGAGTACAACCGGACGAATCACCACTGTTCCTTACCGACCTAAATAACGATTTATTGGGAAGCAAAACCCTGGCTTCGACCCAAAGGGTGACGTGGCCCTCCTCGCATGACGGCAAACTTATTGAAGGCTGGGTGATGAGGCCCCCAGAGTTTGACCCAGCAAGCACATACCCGCTAATCCTAGAAATTCATGGTGGCCCTCACACCGCTTACGGACCCAACTTTAGCACCGAAGCTCAGCTGTATGCGGCGGCCGGATACATTGTGTTTTATGCTAACCCGCGAGGGAGTACGAGCTATGGCGAGGCCTTCGCAAATAGTATTGATTTAACTTATCCGGGGTATGACTACGATGATCTGATGGCGGGAATAGACTATTTACTACAGCGCGGCCATATAGACCCCGAGCAGCTGTTCGTTACCGGGGGTTCTGGGGGTGGCGTTTTAACCGCCTGGATTGTCGGAAAAACCGATCGTTTTAAAGCAGCTGCCGTTGCGAAACCGGTCATCAACTGGGCTAGCTTCGTGCTAACCGCTGACCTTAATTATTACTTCGCCACGACCTGGTTTGATACCACTCCCTGGGAGGATATCCAAAGCTACTGGGATCGATCACCGCTCTCCCTTGTAGGAAATGTCTCAACACCCACCTTGCTGCTCACCGGTGAACTCGATTATCGCACTCCGATTAGTGAAACTGAACAGTACTATCAAGCACTCAAACATCGAGGCGTCGATACCCTCATGGTGAGAATACCCGGTGCTAACCACAGTATTTACAAACGCCCGTCAAACCTCATCGCAAAAGTTAACAGCATTCTTGCGTGGTTTGAGCGTTACCGCTCAAATGAAAAAGACTTACTGGCCGCTCCCTAACCGCCTTAAGTTCAAGAATGCTGGGCAGCTCATAACATGTGGTTCAGCTACTTATTCGCTGCACGCGCTAAAATGCCCCTGGGTTTGTGCCTTTAGCTGCCGTTTCAGGCTACTCTGGCTCTGCGGCTAACATGCCGCCAATGGTAAGTCCCAACCCACACAAGGAACTCATCACAATGAATAAACTACTACTGGCTTTAACGCTTTGCCTAGCGCCACTATGGGTGACAGCGCAAGATCAAAGCTTCGATGATTTTGTTGACTTAGAACTAACCATTAGTGATATCAGTATGACCGAAGATGGCATGGTCATTACTTACGAAGGTGACGCTGGAAAGTATGGCCTCGTGCATGCGACACACAATATGGTCGCCACCAACGATGCCAATACGAAGGGCTACTTTACGGGCACTGTGCAAGCGATAAACGATGCTGGGAGGCTGGAGAAAAGTGCCACCGTAGGACTGTGGTCGAGAGACGGTACCAAGTTGAAGGTCTATGGCTTTGATGACGACAATGACAACCGAATTTTGCATATCGCGTCAGTCGATTTGAAAGCTAAAAGCAATCAGGTACGCGTCTGGGAACTTGAATAATGGCCCAGGAGCGAATAACCCTCTAGGCTAGTAGCTGGGGCTCAAACCACGGGCCCCGCTCATAACGCCTACCCGGCGAAGCGCATTAGCGCGACGCAACCAAGACTCTCCCCCCGATAAAGCTAAGTTCCCTTAACACTTGTAGAGATGTTAGGGAGCCTTTAATGCGATAGCGCGGGCCTCCAGTGCACAGGCGTCTGCTGATGGCGCAACCGGTGAAAATTTTTCCGCTTCGGCTTGGGCTGCCGCCATAGTAGCGAGATAAAGAGCGTCATTTTGCAGTCGCGCAAAGGCCGCCGCACCCACTGTCATTCCTGCCAGAGTGTCACTTTGCCAATGCACATTACAGACCTCACGGCTGTAAACAAACTCCCTACCGCGGGCAAGGATAAGTTCTGCCCTTTCCGGAAACACTTGAGATAGTACCAAGGCCCATCCCCAGCCGACGGCGCTGTGGCCACTGGGATAAGAACCATCACCGACCAGCATCTCACGTTCATCGGGTGTACAAATCGGCTGCTCGTTCATCAGAAACGGCCGGGGTCGCTGGTACGCCTGCTTAGCGGGATAACTTGCCAATCCAAAGTCTGCCAGGGAACGACGAATCAGTCGGTTGAGTACCGGAGTATCAGCCTCACTGATCACGCGACCGACCGCACATTGAAACGTAGACGCCGCTTCGGGAAATGTCAGTTCGGCATCTCGCGCCGCTAAATCCCAGCGCGGCGTAGCTTGCAGTTTCAATACCGCTTTATTAGCAGCAAGATCAGCCGTCTCAAGTGCGCTGCCAGCACTGGGTGGAGCAGGAAGAAACGCCGCGCTATTTAGGACAGGCTTGCCGTGAAGATAACCCTCTAGTAAACCTGGGCGCAGTTCACCAACCTCCCCCAGCACGTCCAAAGTAGGCACTTCACCGCGGCAACTGATCGCCACCGTGACGGCAAAGACAAACATTGAAAATTTTTGAATAAACATTATGTTTTCCTCTTCATTTTTTCTCGGATGCAGACCAAAGTTGTGCCTAGCCACTGCTAACTGCAAGACCTGAGTTCCGGCAAAAATAAGCGCCATCAGATGTTATATGCACTGCAAGATTTCGCAAGCCGTCGCCAAAAGCAACGTCACTTAATTGCTAAAAAACCTTCAAAAGACAGATACTTAAAAATTGTTAAAACATCCTGAAAGCCTGCTCGAGCCAACAAGTCCAGATTGCCTTGAGTTGAGAAAGGTTCGAGCACACCCTTGAGACTTCTGGATTTACTAAAGATTTCTTCGGGGGTATAGCCCTGTGCAATTTTATATTCGTTGTATAAGCTCGTCGTAATATCCTGAAAGCGAGCATCGTTGGCCCGAACCTTTTCGAATAATAAGAAAGCCCCTCCCCAATTCAGAGCGTTGTAAATCTTGCTTATAAGGCGCTGACGCTCGCTAGGCCTAATAAATTGGACAGTGTAATAGGCAACGACAATATCGGCGTTACTAATATCAGTCTGCAGCACATCATCAAGAAGAAATTCTGCCTGACCAAGTTCGAGATCGGCGCCCTTCTGTCTCGCGAGCTCAATCATGGCAGGCTCAAGATCGATTCCAACAAATCGCGCCGTGTCTTTACTCTTGTTGTGTAGCGCGAGTTTCGTCGTGAGCTCACCGGTAGAACATCCAAGCTCATAGCAAGAGGACCCTTCGGATAAGAAAAAGTCGCTCAGATCACAAATTATTTGATGGCCCTCGGTATACATGGGCACCGACTTTGAGACATGCTCGTCAAATTGCTGTGCTGTTTGTCCACCAAAGGACCAGCATGCATTACCGGCTTCTAGCCCATCTCCAACACTACCCATTTCTCGATTCCTTGCGTTAATCGTTGCTGTTCTCAACTGAGTCTACAGAAAAACTGTGACTTCCAAGACAAATCATCCAACGACTGTGGCCGCCAAAAGCCCCATGTTTTACCGAAGTACTGCCATAAGCACCGTAGTCGATTACCTGCTGCGCTTGCGCCTCTGTGGCGGAAAAATACGGAATTTTATGGTTCTTGAGGTCCGGGACTTTTTCGCCAAAACCGCGAACTCGTTTCGCAGAATAATAGATTTCACCATCAACAAGAGCGTCCTTTAAAATTTCTTCAATCACCGACAGCCGCTGTTGCGCAGACTCGAGGCTGCGAATGCCGTTTCGATTGGGGTCTTCAATCTGAGACAGCAGCTGCAATCGCTCTGTGCGCAAGGTATTGAACTCACTCTGAATACTCTTAAATTCGTCCTGAGTTGGCATTGAAACAAAGGCCGAGGCCGCGACTTGACTAAAAGCCTCGACCATTTCGCGACGCCTGTCCTCACCCAAAACTCGACACAGAACACCGGCGGCAACAAGTATTTCGAATTTCTGGTCTGGACGACGGCGTATATTCTGCAGGGCTTCAACACCCCCCTCCAAAAAATGAACGGTGACGTTGCCGCGTTTTAATGGCGGTAGTTGATGATGACTTGAGTCGCCCTCAACATTGAGATCACGTTTGGTCTCTTCAAAGTCCGCTTGGATACAGTGCGTCCGATAAGCCTTTAATGCCTCTACTGCAAAATCTACTCCAAGAACATGAAACTCGGTTGTAGCGTAGGTTTCAGCCAGTAAATTATAGAGCGGTTGCAAGCGACCATCGCCACAACCGTAATCGATAAGCCAAAGGGCTTCAGAAGAACGATTTTCTGGTGCAAGGGTCTGCTGCACTAAATAAGCAATCGCCTGTTGCTCTTGGTTTGAGATCTTCGTGAGATTGTAGGCGTTCTCTTTAAACCTGCGATTAAAAAATTCAACTAGTGTCGGTGTTCCCTTGGACCTGTTTTGCCGAGATTCAGCGCTGGTAAATCTTTTTACGAGATCCACTATCGTCGCCTCCCTCGCAGACCCTTTAAAGGAAACGATATCTCCGCTGCGCACTACTTCCTGTAGAAAAGTCTCTAGTGCCTCGACCGAATTGAAGTGTTTATGAGTGATACGGTTCTCAATCAGTTGATCAAGTGCGTGACAGTAGTCGCCTATCGATAGAAAAATATCAATTTGAGAATCATTGATGTCTTGCGCCAACGCCGTATGGTAGTGCAGCGCCTCACTGCCCATTTCTCCCATATCACTCAGAACCAAAATACGGCGTCCCTCAGATTCCGGTCTCATCAATTCAAGAAGATGCAAATTAGACCTTATCGAAGCAGGGTTCGCGTTAAAGCTATCGTCCAATATTTGAATACGGGCGCCACTAGCCGAGGTAACTCTAATTTTTTGATTACGCCGTGTTTCAGCTCCAATGTTTTCAAAAACGGGAAGAGACGTTGCTAAATCGACTCCCTCCGATACGATTACAGCGATGGCAATCAGGCTATTTAAAGCCATATGCATACCGGGCAAGCTCAGCGTGTATTTAAACGTCTGCTGAAATACCCGCACTTGTATTACCGATTGCACCGGTTCAAGCACTATTTCCTCGGCACAAATATCGGCCTGGGGATGTTGCCCAAACGTCAAAATATTGATGTCCGACCGCTGCAACGCCAGACCATGCAACGTCGCGAAATATGCAGAGTCTCTGTTGAGCACAACCGTACCGCCCGACTCGACGCCCCAAATGATCTCCATTTTTGTGGTTATCACGGAAGCGACTGACTCATGAAATTCCATATGGTCGGCTTGAATATCTGTTACCACGGCCGTGTGCGGACGCACCAGTACAGCCTTTGGGAGAATTGTGCGCTTGGCCCCCATTCCCATTTCAATTACGGCGTAACGCGCAGTTCTGGGAATGTTCGCTATGCTCTTTGGAACTCCGGGCTGATGATTGAAATTGGCAATATTTTTATATACTTCACCGTGCACCCCTAGCAGCGAGGTCACCATAGAGCAGACTGTCGTCTTGCCAACACTACCGGTGACCCCAATAACTCTTCCACGAAAAGCTGCTCTTCGAGCCAGGGCCAGCTTAATCAAAGCAGTGAAGGTATTTCGAACCTCTAGATACTGTCCTTCTGGCACACTGTTCTGTTCAGATGAGATCACTAAAGCAACGCCTTTTTTAAAAACTTGGGCGACTTCACTTTGGCTGCTGGGCTCAAACCCCCAGTTGCTGTCTCTGGCGACAAAAATTCCGGTTCGCTTCGAATATGATGGAGCAAACGTCAGCTCTGGATAGGCATAGTCTTGCTTAAGCGGCGGCATAAAGGCCCCATCCGTAACTTTCGCAATCGCACTACCTCGCAAGAAGGACAAAGAAGCCCTTTGTCTCTTTTGCCCGCATAATTGACTCGCTTGCAGTGCCCGTGAGCAGACATCAATCGTCAGTAGAGTTTGTGGCAGATTCGCTTCTACAGGCCTGAAGGTATGCTGTCGATTTTGTTCGTTCAAACGTTCCAGTAACAGCACCTGAGCATATGAAAACATAGCCTCAGATGGCCTTACGTTAAGATAGATAAATAGTTGCTGAAGTAGGAGCCAAGGTGCGTCCTCGAGACCTCGCCGCAGCACGCCGGGCTGAAACAGTAGCTGACTAGCCATATCCTCTGCAATATCCGAGTATGGCAGTGGCGCCACCGCCGCGAACCCGAGCCACTGGTAAGCCGCGCAGACTCCTTTGTAAGGAATGTCACTGAGGGCCATTTTGACATGCGTTCCCAGCAGCTGTCGCGCCTTCTCAAGCTCCGCTATTGTACTAAGGTCCGCCAAGCAGACGAGTCGGTGGACTTGATCTGAAGACAACGCAAAAGGCTGCTTGCTGTTAGCGTTCGAATTATTTTCGTTTGGGTTGATATCACCCAACCCCAGTGAAATAAGACGCTGCCCGGCTTCAAGAGCAGCAGCGCGCAGCTTAATACTTCGTCGCCTGACTAACGTAAGATACTGTGCCCTCCCTACCGAAATCTCGTCAGCGGAATTGCCCGCTGAATCTTCACCTTGGGAACATGATTGTGCGGCATTAAAAGAATCCAGCACATCAAAAATCCCGGCGCTCACTTCGCTAACTTTGAACTCTGGAACGAGAGACGCTCGGGCCAATGCGCTCGCTAATGGGTAGATGGTGCGATCTCGAAGCAGGACATCCTCTGAAAGCCTTTCGTCAGCTAGGTATGACGTTAGCAACCTCGAAACTCTCGAGCATTTTCCCTGAAGGTCTCGATGAAGATACTGGTCTGCAAATTCAGTCATCGGCTAAAAAGTCTCAAAGCGCTTCGTTAAAACTGGTTTGGATGATCTGACGGGAAATGGCAACAAACCATCCATCGAACATGTAGGCCTTCAAATTATACGGCATGTCGCTATAAATCCAGCGATTACCGCAGGACCTTCGCGCTAGATACGCGTTGGAAAAGGATAAATTTGATGCAAAAAAAAGGGCTGCCCTTTTGGACAACCCTTTCTTAATAAAAGCCTGGCAATGACCTACTCTCACATGGGGAAACCCCACACTACCATCGGCGATACGTCGTTTCACTTCTGAGTTCGGGATGGAATCAGGTGGTTCCAACGCTCTATTGTCGCCAGGCAAACTGGCTTGAGTGACAGACTTGCTACAAGTAGCACGAAAATCTCTCAAATAAGGCGGTAAATCTAGCTGAAACTTTCGTTGGTGATGAACCCAACACACACTATGACTTGCACACAACATACTCCTTTCAGAGTCACGTAGCTTTCGCCACGTGCCGTCAGTCTTCTGTGTACTTTATGGTTCTAGGTACGAACCGTACACCAAACAACTTGGATTATATGGTCAAGCCTCACGAGCAATTAGTACTGGTTAGCTCAACGCTTTACAGCGCTTCCACACCCAGCCTATCAACGTCCTAGTCTTGGACGGCTCTTCAGAGTCCTCAAGGGACAGGGAGAACTATTCTTGGGAGGGGCTTCCCGCTTAGATGCTTTCAGCGGTTATCCCGTCCGAACGTAGCTACCCGGCAATGCGTCTGGCGACACAACCGGAACACCAGAGGTTCGTCCACTCCGGTCCTCTCGTACTAGGAGCAGCTTCCCTCAATTCTCCAACGCCCACGGCAGATAGGGACCGAACTGTCTCACGACGTTCTAAACCCAGCTCGCGTACCACTTTAAATGGCGAACAGCCATACCCTTGGGACCGGCTTCAGCCCCAGGATGTGATGAGCCGACATCGAGGTGCCAAACACCGCCGTCGATGTGAACTCTTGGGCGGTATCAGCCTGTTATCCCCGGAGTACCTTTTATCCGTTGAGCGATGGCCCTTCCATACAGAACCACCGGATCACTAAGACCTACTTTCGTACCTGCTCGTCTTGTCAGACTCGCAGTCAAGCGCGCTTGTGCCTTTACACTAACCTCACGATTTCCGACCGTGATTAGCGCACCTTCGTGCTCCTCCGTTACTCTTTGGGAGGAGACCGCCCCAGTCAAACTACCCACCACACACTGTCCCCGATCCGGATTACGGACCTAGGTTAGAACCTCAACGTTATCAGGCTGGTATTTCAAGGTTGGCTCCACAACAGCTAGCGCCATCGCTTCAAAGCCTCCCAGCTATCCTACACAAATAAAGTCAAAGTCCAGTGTGAAGCTATAGTAAAGGTTCACGGGGTCTTTCCGTCTAGCCGCGGGTACACTGCATCTTAACAGCGATTTCAATTTCACTGAGTCTCGGGTGGAGACAGTGTGGCCATCGTTACGCCATTCGTGCAGGTCGGAACTTACCCGACAAGGAATTTCGCTACCTTAGGACCGTTATAGTTACGGCCGCCGTTTACCGGGGCTTCGATCAAGAGCTTCTCCGAAGATAACCCCATCAATTAACCTTCCGGCACCGGGCAGGCGTCACACCCTATACGTCCACTTTCGTGTTTGCAGAGTGCTATGTTTTTAATAAACAGTCGCAGCCACCTGGTCACTTCGGCCAGCCTCAGCTTAGAGAGCAAGTCTCATCACCAAAACCGGCGTACCTTCTCCCGAAGTTACGGTACCATTTTGCCTAGTTCCTTCACCCGAGTTCTCTCAAGCGCCTTGGTATTCTCTACCTGATCACCTGTGTCGGTTTACAGTACGGTTCTGTTTTACCTGAAGCTTAGAAGCTTTTCTTGGAAGCATGGCATCAATCACTTCGCGCCCTTGGGCACTCGTCATCAGCTCTCGGCCTTAGAATCCCGGATTTGCCTAAGATTCCAGCCTACTGCCTTAAACAGGGACAACCAACGCCCTGATGATCTAGCCTTCTCCGTCCCTCCATCGCAGTAAAACAAAGTGCAGGAATATTAACCTGCTTTCCATCGACTACGGCTTTCGCCCTCGCCTTAGGGGCCGACTTACCCTGCGCCGATTAGCGTTGCGCAGGAAACCTTGATCTTCCGGCGGGGAGGTTTTTCACCCCCCTTATCGTTACTCATGTCAACATTCGCACTTCTGATACCTCCAGCAAACCTCCCGGTTCACCTTCAACGGCTTACAGAACGCTCCTCTACCATGCATGCAAGCATGCATCCGCAGCTTCGGTTACCAATTTAGCCCCGTTACATCTTCCGCGCAGGCCGACTCGACTAGTGAGCTATTACGCTTTCTTTAAAGGATGGCTGCTTCTAAGCCAACCTCCTAGCTGTCTGAGCCTTCCCACATCGTTTCCCACTTAATTGGTATTTGGGACCTTAGCTGGCGGTCTGGGTTGTTTCCCTCTTGACAACGGACGTTAGCACCCGCTGTCTGTCTGCCGTGATTGAACTCCTGGGTATTCGGAGTTTGCATGGGGTTGGTAAGTCGGGATGACCCCCTAGCCCAAACAGTGCTCTACCCCCCAGGGTTAGACACGACGCTCTACCTAAATAGATTTCGAGGAGAACCAGCTATCTCCGAGCTTGATTAGCCTTTCACTCCGATCCACAGCTCATCCCCTAACTTTTCAACGTTAGTGGGTTCGGTCCTCCAGTGCCTGTTACGGCACCTTCAACCTGGCCATGGATAGATCGCCCGGTTTCGGGTCTATTGCCTGCAACTGAACGCCCTATTAAGACTCGGTTTCCCTACGCCTCCCCTAAACGGTTAAGCTTGCTACAGACAATAAGTCGTTGACCCATTATACAAAAGGTACGCAGTCACACCCTAAGGTGCTCCCACTGCTTGTACGCATACGGTTTCAGGTTCTATTTCACTCCCCTCTCCGGGGTTCTTTTCGCCTTTCCCTCACGGTACTGGTTCACTATCGGTCAGTCAGTAGTATTTAGCCTTGGAGGATGGTCCCCCCATATTCAGTCAAGATAACACGTGTCCCGACCTACTCGAATAATGTATGGATAGATTTCGTGTACGGGGCTATCACCCTCTATTGCCGGACTTTCCAGACCGTTCCACTATCACACCAAACACTTTAGGGCTGATCCCAGTTCGCTCGCCGCTACTGTGGGAATCTCAATTGATTTCTTTTCCTCCGGGTACTTAGATGTTTCAGTTCCCCGGGTTCGCCTCCTACACCTATGTATTCAGTGCAGGATACCCTTGCGGGTGGGTTTCCCCATTCAGAAATCTCCGGATCAAAGTCTGGTTGCCGACTCCCCGAAGCTTATCGCAGGCTCCAACGTCTTTCATCGCCTCTGACTGCCAAGGCATCCACCGTATGCGCTTAGTCACTTGACCATATAACCGAAGTTATCTGTCCAAGAAGACTGTTCCCTAACCCCCTTTGCGTAGGTTAGGTACTAGTAGACACAAACCGATCAAAGTTTGTGCCCGCCGGATGTTGTGACGCTTAAGTCACAGTATGTACAACTCGTTTCGAGCGCGGGAATTGAAACCGCACTCGAGAACATTCATCAATGAATCATCCTCGTCACCCCAGCGTTAACCGGACTGCAGAGTTTTGATTCAAAGAATCAGCTTGATTTACCTTGTTAAAGAACATTCTGGTTGCCAAAACCAGACATCGACACACCTTAGTGCGTCCATGTATGGATTCGTTGCGACGGAAATGGTGGAGCTATGCGGGATCGAACCGCAGACCTCCTGCGTGCAAGGCAGGCGCTCTCCCAGCTGAGCTATAGCCCCGGAACAAACTGGTAGGCCTGGGCAGATTTGAACTGCCGACCTCACCCTTATCAGGGGTGCGCTCTAACCAACTGAGCTACAGGCCTATTAATCGCACCCGAGTAAAAACCGTCGCATTAACCTGATAGATGAAGACAAATGTGTGAACACTTGCTGAAGAGAGTCACAATCGTTTAAGGAGGTGATCCAGCCCCAGGTTCCCCTAGGGCTACCTTGTTACGACTTCACCCCAGTCATGAATCACTCCGTGGTAATCGCCCTCCCGAAGGTTAGACTAATTACTTCTGGAGCAACCCACTCCCATGGTGTGACGGGCGGTGTGTACAAGGCCCGGGAACGTATTCACCGCGACATTCTGATTCGCGATTACTAGCGATTCCGACTTCACGAAGTCGAGTTGCAGACTTCGATCCGGACTACGACAAGTTTTCTCGGATTGGCTCCCCCTCGCGGGTTTGCAGCCGTCTGTACTTGCCATTGTAGCACGTGTGTAGCCCAGGCCGTAAGGGCCATGATGACTTGACGTCGTCCCCACCTTCCTCCGGTTTGTCACCGGCAGTCTCCTTAGAGTTCCCACCATTACGTGCTGGCAACTAAGGACAAGGGTTGCGCTCGTTACGGGACTTAACCCAACATCTCACGACACGAGCTGACGACAGCCATGCAGCACCTGTCCATCGGTTCCCGAAGGCACCAATCCATTTCTGGAAAGTTCCGAGGATGTCAAGGCCTGGTAAGGTTCTTCGCGTTGCATCGAATTAAACCACATGCTCCACCGCTTGTGCGGGCCCCCGTCAATTCATTTGAGTTTTAACCTTGCGGCCGTACTCCCCAGGCGGTCTACTTATTGCGTTAGCTGCGCTACCAAGGTCTCAAGTACCCCAACAGCTAGTAGACATCGTTTACGGCGTGGACTACCAGGGTATCTAATCCTGTTTGCTCCCCACGCTTTCGCACCTCAGCGTCAGTGTCGAGCCAGGAGGCCGCCTTCGCCACTGGTATTCCTCCATATATCTACGCATTTCACCGCTACACATGGAATTCTACCTCCCTCTCTCGCACTCTAGCCTTCCAGTATCGGATGCAGTTCCCAGGTTGAGCCCGGGGCTTTCACATCCGACTTAAAAAGCCGCCTACGCGCGCTTTACGCCCAGTAATTCCGATTAACGCTTGCACCCTCCGTATTACCGCGGCTGCTGGCACGGAGTTAGCCGGTGCTTCTTCTAAAGGTAACGTCAAGGCTAACGAGTATTAGTCGTTAACTTTTCCTCCCAATTGAAAGTGCTTTACAACCCTAAGGCCTTCTTCACACACGCGGCATGGCTGCGTCAGGCTTTCGCCCATTGCGCAATATTCCCCACTGCTGCCTCCCGTAGGAGTCCGGGCCGTGTCTCAGTCCCGGTGTGGCTGATCATCCTCTCAGACCAGCTATGGATCGTAGCCTTGGTGAGCCATTACCTCACCAACAAGCTAATCCAACGCAAGCTCATCTAATAGCGCGAGGCCCGAAGGTCCCCCGCTTTCCCCCGTAGGGCGTATGCGGTATTAGCTCGAGTTTCCTCGAGTTGTCCCCCACTACTAGGTAGATTCTTACGCGTTACTCACCCGTCCGCCGCTCTACTCACACCGAAGTGCTTTCGCGCTCGACTTGCATGTGTTAGGCCTGCCGCCAGCGTTCAATCTGAGCCATGATCAAACTCTTCAGTTGAAGAATCTTTTACCTCTGCCGAAGCAAGAGGGAACGGTTACGCAAAAACTTGCTTTACCATTCAAATCTCAGCTCAGAAACAAATCCTGAATCATTAATTCAATGAATCGATGAGTCACTTGTTGTTTCTGAATAGTTAGTGACAACTACTCCAACAAGTGCCCACACATCTGTCTTCATCTAATTGTTAAGCATCAAGTCGCCGCTAGGACTGACTTAGTGGTAAAGGGCTTCCCCTTACCGAGGTGGCGCATTATACGCACCGTTTGAAACCGTGCAAGCCTTTTTCGAAGAAAAAACACTTTGATTTCATCCCTCTCAAATTGGGTTCTAGACCCCCCCTGAGAGGAAGCGCGACTATACGCGTCACGCGCTATAGCGCAAGCTTTTTCGGCAAGATATTTAATGTTTCTACTGCCCGCCTACGCTAGCCAGCGTTCTTAGCCGCGTTAGCCCGGCAAAAGCTCACCTGGCACGAGCAAACCGGCGCCTCCAGGCCTGCCAAATCCGCCAACACAGCAAAGCCCCCAACAGAACTCCATAAAGCACAGCATCACCGATATCAGATCGAGATAACCACAGTACGTGCAGTACGCCCAATACAGCAACTGCGTACACCAGCTGGTGTAACTGCCGCCAACGCTGGCGCAAGCGACGTCGCATTCCATTGGTTGAGGTCAGGGCAAGGGGAGTCAGTAGCACCCACCCAGCAAAGCCCACCATGACGTAAGGGCGCTCTAGTAGCTCTTCCAACAAAATGGAGACGTTCCAGCCAACATAGACCTGAGCGAATACCAACAAATGCAGGGTTGTGTAAAAGAACATGAACAACCCCAGCATGCGCCGGTACCTAAACAGTGCGGGCCAGCCCCGTTGTGCTAAGGGTCGGGCAGCGAGGACCAGCACTAGCAAACGAATAGCCCACTCACCGGTTTGATGCATGAGGGCTTCAGCGGGGTCAGGCCCAAGCGCGTTACCTAGAACTCCATAGACAATGTACACAAACGGTGCGAGAGCCAGACTGAACACCACCGCCCACCATAGTTGAGCCGACCAAGGCAATCGATACACTGAAACACCCAAAAGCCCAACCTCAAGTCAGTAGTATTTTTTTAAATCCATATTTTCGTACAAACCCGCTACCTGCTCGGCGTAACCATTAAAGAGCTGCGTTGGCACACGGTTGGGCTTAAAGAGTGATGAGGGCAGCCGTCTTTCGTAGCGTTGACTCCATCTTGGATGGTCGACCTCTGGATTCACATTGCTATAAAACCCGTATTCCTGAGCAGCAAGCTGCTGCCATGACGTTTGGGGCTGTTTATCAGTCAATTCGATAGACACGATAGATTTAATGCTTTTAAAGCCGTACTTCCAAGGGACAATGAGCCGCAGTGGAGCGCCGCTTTGGTTGGGCAGTGTCTTGCCGTAAAGACCCACAGTCATCAAGGTCAATGGGTGCATTGCCTCATCCAACCGCAAGCCCTCTTTATAAGGCCAATCAATAACCGAGGTAAATGAGCGCGTTCCGCGCATTTCAGCGGGCCTGTAGAGTGTTTTAAAGGCTACATATCGCGCGTCTGTCGTTGGCTCAAATCGACGTAACAAGTCAGCGAGCGGGAAACCAATCCACGGCACCACCATACTCCAGGCCTCAACACACCGAAATCGATAAATCCGCTCTTCGAGATCAAAACCGCCTAACAAATCCTCAAGATTCAGCTTGCCCGGCTTGTTGACTAACCCAGTAACTTGCACCGACCAGGGATCAATCGACATGGTATGTGCGTGCTCGGCCGGGTCTGACTTATCCGTTCCAAATTCATAAAAATTGTTATAACTCGTCGCGTCCTCCTCTGGCGTCAAAGCCTCGTCCGCCGCACAAGCATCGCATTCGCCCTGGTTATAAGCCAAGGGTCTTAAGGGAGACTCCACGGCAAAACCTGACGACGGCAGGGTGGTGGCCAAAGTTCCTGCTGCAGCCGCCTTTATTAAATTTCTTCGGTTAAGCCAGACCGCCTCTGGTGTTATTTCAGACGAGGCAATTTGAGGCACATCAAGAATCTTGCGGGTCACGGGGATCACCCTCCTTGTCGGGCATCTGGAGCACATTTTGACGCAAATGTTGTATGGGTCCCGAGATGGCATAGAGAATAGAAAATATCCAGATAAATAGAGGCGGGTCTAAAGCGATAAGAGCCAACACCCCCACTATTAAAAAGATTCGGACAAAAGGAACTCGGCCGTCCAGCCTAATATTTTTGAAACTGAAGTAGGGAAATCGAGCGATCATCAGAAAACCCAGTGTCGCGAGTAAAACAGCATGCAACCAAGCCAGAGGCAAGGTTGAGGCGGGAAAATCATGGGTCTGACCCAGCCAAACACTGCCGGTTACCGCGGCCGCCGCCGCGGGGCTGGACAGCCCCACAAAGTAACCTGCGTCCACCGAATCGCGCTGAGTATTAAATCGCGCAAGTCTTAAGGCAGCGCAAGCCGTATACAAGAAGGCAGCTACCCAGCCCAACTTACCGGTGTCGGCGAGCGCCCAATTGAACATTAGTAGCGCGGGCGCAATGCCAAAAGAAATCATATCCGACAGGCTGTCATACTCGGCACCAAAAGCACTCGTCGTGTTGGTCAAACGTGCTACCCGACCATCGAGCCCATCAAAAATCATAGCCACCAAAATCGCGACAGACCCCGCGTAAAAGTCCCCCTGCATACCAGCAATGACTGAGTAAAAGCCACAAAACAAGGCCCCTGTTGTAAACATGTTGGGCAGCAAAAATACACCCCGAGCAGGGGCTGTCGTCCCTGAATCATGGTTCTCCTCGTAATCACCCACCAACGACGTAAGGGGAGCCTCGAGCTGCTCCGCAGCCCGTTCGAAGTTATCGTCTTCTTTGTTATTCGAGTCGGTAATAGACATAGGGTTCATTCATCAAAAATGCGATCGTAGTTTAACAGTGACCGGAAATCTAAGGGAGATAGTGAAAAAAAGCTTCGTCTAGAAGCTAGCAACAAGATTTTTTTACCATCTAAGGGTATACTTTGCGCCGAATTTTCAAAGCATAACACCCCAAAAGACACCCTCAGGAGAATATGGTGAGCAATTATTTTAATACGCTACCCCTGCGTATCCAGCTCGAAGAGCTTGGAAAGTGCCGATTCATGGATCGCGCTGAATTCGCCGACGGTGTAGATGCCCTGCGCGGCAAACAAATTGTCATTATTGGTTGTGGCGCCCAAGGCCTAAATCAAGGCCTTAACCTCAGAGATAGCGGCCTCGATGTGGCCTACGCACTTCGGCCCGAGGCGATTGCCGAGAAACGGGCTTCCTGGCAACGAGCCACCGACAATGGTTTTAAGGTGGGTGATTACGAGGCGCTCATTCCCACTGCAGATGTGGTGATGAATCTGACTCCCGATAAGCAGCACACGCCGGTAGTAACTGCTGTCATGCCCCTCATGAAACAGGGTGCATGTCTCGATTACGCACACGGCTTTAACCTCGTAGAAGAAGGCATGCAAGTACGCAAAGACATCACCGTTGTAATGATGTGCCCCAAATGCCCAGGTACTGAGGTCAGGGAAGAATATAAGCGCGGATTTGGTGTTCCCACACTCATTGCCGTGCACCGTGAAAATGATCCGCAAGGCGACGGCATGGCCATTGCAAAGGCCTTAGCAGCAGGTACGGGCGCACACAAAGCCGGCGTCCTCGAATCATCCCCTATCGCAGAAGTTAAATCGGACTTGATGGGCGAGCAGACCATTCTATGCGGCATGCTGCAATCGGGTTCGCTACTTTGCTACGACCGTATGGTCGCGCTGGGCACTGATCCAGGGTACGCCGCCAAATTGGTGCAGTATGGGTGGGAGACAGTAACAGAGGGCCTTAAGCAGGGCGGCATCACCAACATGATGGACCGACTGTCGAACCCAGCCAAAATCAAAGCCTTTGAGCTGTCTGACACCATGAAAGACATTCTGCGCCCGCTATTTGAGAAGCATCAGGACGACATCATGTCCGGGGTATTCTCAAGTACTATGATGGCAGATTGGGCTCAGGACGATGCCAATCTACTGAAGTGGCGTGCCGAGACCAACGAGACAGCTTTTGAGAAGCAGGCGCTCACCGACAATGAAATCACGGAGCAGGAATACTACGACAAGGGTATTTTGATGATCGCCATGGTTAAGGCCGGTGTAGAGCTGGCTTTTGAGACCATGGTAGACGCTGGCATCATTGAAGAGTCCGCTTACTACGAGTCGCTGCACGAAACTCCGCTCATTGCCAATACCATTGCGAGAAAGAAGCTGTATGAAATGAACGTGGTGATATCAGACACCGCAGAGTACGGCTGCTACCTCTTTGACCAAGCTGCCAGACCATTGCTGGCTGAGTTTATGCAGTCTGTAGGCAGCGATGTTATTGGTGGCGGCATGATCGGTGACAACGGCGTCGACAATAAAACGCTCATTGAAGTCAATGCTGAGATTCGCAACCATACGGTAGAGTTAGTTGGCGAGGAATTAAGGGGCTACATGACGGAAATGAAGTCCATCGTCTGACCTCTTATCAAGCGACAAAAAAAGGAGCCACTAGGCTCCTTTTTTTGTGTTCGCGATATTCGGATGTACCCGGCTAAAGCGGGTTGCCGCTCTTACAGCAGTGGCGCTATGACCAGACTGACAATGGCCATCACATTGATCAAAATATTCATAGAGGGGCCTGAGGTGTCTTTAAAGGGGTCGCCCACCGTGTCGCCAACAACGACGGCAGAGTGCGTATCAGACCCCTTGCCTCCAAGGTTGCCCTTTTCAACATACTTTTTAGCGTTGTCCCACGCTCCACCGGCATTCGCCATCATGAGCGCCATCAGAACACAGCCCAATAAGCCACCCGCCAACATGCCGCCCAAAGACTCAGGACCAAGACCAAAACCCACGACAACAGGCGCGAGCACAGCAATGGCTCCCGGCAGAATCATCCGCTTCAGGGCAGCAGTAGTGGCAATGTCGACACATCGTTCAGTATCGGGATCAGCCGTGCCCTCGAGTAGGCCCGGAATTTCCCTAAACTGGCGGCGAATTTCATTAATCATGTCGAAAGCCGCTTCGCCCACTGCCGTCATGGTAATAGAAGCAATTAGAAACGGTATGGAGCCACCAATAAACATGCCAATCAGAACCTGAGGCTCAGACAATTCAAGGGTGAAACCGGGGTTTAGCACCGATACGGTACTAACATAGGCAGCAATTATCGCGAGCGCAGCAAGTGCTGCGGCACCGATGGCAAAGCCTTTACCAATCGCTGCTGTGGTGTTGCCCACCTCATCAAGGCCATCGGTGATTTTTCGAGTGTCCTCGCCCATGCCCGCCATCTCCGCGATGCCGCCCGCGTTGTCCGCGACGGGGCCGTAGGCATCGATCGCCATGGTAATACCGACTGTAGAAAGCATACCCACCGCAGCAATGCCCACACCGTACAACCCGGCTAACTCGGTAGACGCGTAAATAATCGCAGCTAATGCCAAGATCGGAACAACGACCGACTCCATGCCGACGGCAAGACCCGTAATCATGACCGTCGCCGGCCCGGTTTCACCTGACTTTGCAATTTTACGAACAGGACTTCCGCCTGTGTAGTATTCAGTGATCAAGCCGATAGCGACGCCACCAACAGCACCGGAAACGACAGCCCACCAAACCTTGGCATCTAAGCCCAGTGCTTCGACGAGGAACCACGCCATGGCAGCAAATACGACTGGAGCGGCGAGGGTGCCACTGCGCAGGGCATCCTCAGGGGCAGCCGCTGAGCGGGCACGCACCAAGATAATGCCGATAAACGAAGCCAGCAGCCCAACCGTAGCCAATCCAAGCGGTAACATCATGAGCGAAGTTTGCTGCTCAGCGGCAACCGCCATCGTAGCGGCAATCGCGATACAGGCAATCATCGATCCGCAGTAGCTTTCGAAGATATCTGATCCCATGCCGGCAATGTCACCCACGTTATCGCCCACGTTGTCTGCGATCACGCCGGGGTTACGAGGATCATCTTCAGGAATGCCGGCCTCTATCTTGCCCACAAGATCAGCACCTACATCGGCACTTTTCGTGAAGATACCTCCACCCACTCTGGAAAACAGCGCCACGACGGAGGCTCCCATACCAAAGCCGTGAATCGAATGTACCGACTCCGCATCTGTGCCGAAGTAATAGAAGAGTCCGCCCAATCCGATCAAGCCCAAGGAAGCGACACATAGCCCCATGATTGAGCCGCCATAAAAGGCGATGTTAAGCGCCTTCGCTGGCCCGTGATCATTAGCTGCGACAGCAGTCCTCACGTTGGCACGGGTGGCTGCATACATACCTAGATAACCTGCTGTAGCCGAGGATAAAGCGCCAACAATAAAGGCGATAGCAGTGTCTTGACCGAGCGGTGACAAGAAGATGCCCAACACCAGAACCGCAGCAAAAACGGCCAACATCTTGTATTCACGATGCATAAAGACCATCGCACCGACATGAATTTGGTCTGCAATGTGTTTTACATTATCAGGACCGGCGTCGTGCTTGGACATCACGTTGTAGATAACAAAAGCCACAAGCAGCCCTACTAAGCCCACTATCGGCGGCATAATTAGATCAAACGCCATAAGAAATTTCCCCAGTGATTATTAAATTTATCGCGGGGAGTCTATACGCTGAACACCCGTCCCCGCAATGCAAGACAAGAATGAAACGCTATTAGGGGGCCAAGACCTTCTCTCCCCGCGCCATTCCCGCCACACCGGACCGTACGACTTCCATAATTTCAGCGTCACCGAGTGCAGCGACAAACGAATCCAGTTTCTCAGTTGGCCCTGTTAACTGAATCACGTAGGTCGCAGGGCCCACATCGATAATCTGTCCACGGAAAATATCGGTAGTGCGTTTAACTTCGTCTCGCTGCTGCCCTACCGCCCGCACTTTAACGAGCAACAAATCGCGTTCAACGTGAGCACCCTCGGTAAGATCAACGACCTTTACCACATCAATAAGCTTATTGAGCTGCTTGTTGATCTGCTCGATCTTCAGGTCATCCCCTGAAGTCGTTAGCGTCAAGCGCGATAAGGAATGATCATCAGTGGGAGCCACATTCAAGGATTCAATGTTGTAGCCACGCTGTGAGAAGAGGCCCACGACGCGAGATAGCGCGCCCGGTTCATTTTCTAGTAATACAGACAGAATGCGACGCATTTTAAGTTCTCTCCGTTTTGCTGAGCCACATATCTTTCATAGCACCACTAGGAGCCACATGCATTGGGTAGACATGCTCATGAGGCTCAACGAAAACATCAAGAAACACCAATCGATCCTTCAGGGCAAAAGCCTCGCGCATCGCTGCCTCAAGATCATCCCGCTTCTCAACTTTAATACCAACGTGGCCAAAGGATTCAGCAAGCTTTACAAAATCGGGGAGGGAAGCGGCGTAATGGCTCTCAGAATACCGACCCTCGTACTGCATATCCTGCCACTGCTTAACCATGCCCAAATAATTGTTCCGCAAGCTAACTATTTTGATTGGGGTGCCGTACTGCGCGCAGGTTGAAAGCTCCTGAATATTCATTTGAATACTGCCCTCACCGGTGACGCAGGCCACCTCTGCATCGGGCAGAGCCAGCTTTATGCCCATAGCAGCCGGCAAACCAAAGCCCATGGTTCCTAAGCCCCCCGAATTAATCCAACGACGAGGCTTATCAAATTTGTAATATTGAGCCGCAAACATCTGATGTTGTCCGACATCGGATGTGACATAAGCGTCGCCTTCAGTGACCTCATATAGGCATTTGATAACGTCTTGAGGCATAGCCAATTCACTTTCCCCATACCGGCGACCGTGCCAAAGCCCATGAGCTTCACGCCAACTCTCGATCTGCTGCCACCACTGAGCTAGTGCTGCGGGCTCGGGCATCTCACGATCACTCCCTTGTAAATGGGCATCGATCTGCGCCAAAAGCTCAGTTAAAACGGTCTGTACAGGACCCACGATGGGTATATCGACGGGCACTATCTTGGCGATGGATGCCGGGTCGACATCGATATGAATAATTTTGGCTCCGGGACAAAACTTACCCACTGTATTAGTCACTCGATCATCAAAACGAGCACCCACCGCCAAGATGACATCAGAATGATGCATAGCCATATTGGCCTCATAAAAGCCATGCATGCCCAGCATCCCCAGAAATTGCCGATCAGACCCGGGGTAGGCACCCAGGCCCATCAAGGTATTAGTGACCGGGTAGTTCAACTTTTGCGCCAAAGTCGTTAGCAGTTCACAGCCTTCGCCCTGAATAACACCCCCGCCGGCATAGATAATGGGCCGCTTAGCAGACAGCAGTAGCCTAGCCGCCTTGCGAATCTGTCCTGTATGCCCTCTGCTAGAAGGCTGATAAGACCGCAACGTGACACTTTCGGGGTAGTGATAATCAAACTTGTGCTCGGGGTGAGTGAGATCCTTGGGGATGTCAATCACAACAGGGCCAGGTCTTCCGGTGGTCGCTATGTAAAACGCTTTCTTAATAATTGAGGGAATATCTTCAGTGCGCTTAACCATGAAGCTGTGTTTTACGATTGGGCGAGAAACCCCCACCATATCGGTTTCCTGAAACGCGTCTTCACCGATTAAATGCGTTTGAACCTGCCCCGCCAGCACAACCATGGGAATCGAATCCATGTAGGCCGTAGCAATACCAGTGATTGCGTTTGTCGCACCAGGACCCGAGGTCACTAACACTACACCGGGCTTGCCGGTGGCGCGCGCATAGCCGTCTGCCGCGTGGGTTGCCGCTTGTTCGTGGCGCACTAAAATATGAGGGACGGCATCGAGCTTAAAAATTGCATCATAAATATGCAGGGCTGCTCCGCCTGGATATCCGAAAACATACTCAACGCCTTCGTCTTCCAAAGCCCGGACGATCATTTCGCCGCCAGATAATTGTTCCATGTTTCGCTCCCACCGTTGGGGGTGTCATACACTGACGGGAGTTGTGGGCTTACACCCCTACCCCACCGCCGCTGCCTGTCGCACGAAACACTGGTCGGATCAATTCCTAGCACCCTGCCAGAACAGCGATCACGAAACCCGTGTATCGGTCGGCCTGCGGGGTAGCGCAGTGTCGAGCCCGAAGTGCGCCAAACGCACCAGACGGAACCCGCAAACAGCCCTCATAACTATCCCGTCATGGGGGTGGGCCAGCGGATGAGGGTACTCATCGTTAGCCGTTGCCGTTCGCGTGACGACCGACATAGTGAAAAGGTGTCGTAAAAAAGTCAAGAAATGCTGTGCATTAACAGCGTGTGATATTGCCGAAAAGCACAGATCACAGTAGCGTGGGTGTCGAAAAGTAAATTTGAGTCCATTTATGTCAACCGTCCTCAGTTGGACAGCCTCGCTCACCATCGCCTGCCTGCTCAGCACGCTGGCACAGCCCACGGAGGCTGCCATCATGTATCGATGGAATGATAGCAATGGTAGACCGGTTATTAGTGACCGGCCGCCACCTCCGGGGACGCCGCACACAACACTCAACAGCGCACAATATGGCAAAAGTGGTGTCCGCCGTGAGGAGCCGCAAACACCCACCTCAAACAGACTCGAAGCAGACATCCCAGAAGCCTCCAACCAAAGCTCGAGCAATAACGACAACCCAACAGCTTCTGTGCGCATTCAGAAAAATGCCGATCTGTGCAAACATGCCCAGGACAACATTTATACCTATGAAAATTTTTCGAGGATACGCACAGAAGACCCTGACGGTACTGTGCGGTTTATGTCCTCAGAGGAAATTGAGATAAAACTAGAGGGCGCCCGCCAAGTAGAAAATCGTCATTGCTAAGCGTCAGTCCTACAAACGGTCAATATTCTCCACTCTAAAGGCTTCGTTGAGAATGTCGGTGCCCAATGGCTCAATCTCCACTGGATCAAAGCCTTTACAGCCAATGCAAACAGTGACCACATCATCAGTCACCTCGCCATCCCCACATCCAACACCCTGACAGCTTCCACCATTCGAATCTAGCTTCACTGTCACAATGATCGGTGGAATGGGGATCCCTTCACCAAATTTTTCGCCCAAGTCATTTTTCGGCGCAAACAGAGGAATGCTGTATGCCTTTGACACACCCAAATTGGCGCACATACCGCCGTTTCCCCCGTTGGGTTGAAACGTATTAAAAAACACTTGTCCCCCACCTATTGCCGACTGGTTCACAACCTGCTCACCACGATCTAAAAGGTCTATATACCAACCATCATAATCAGTGATCACGGCACCCGGCGCCAACCCTTGGGCGGCATTTAATAGAGTTCCCCCATCCAAATTTGTGGTTGGGCGTGTCGTTAAATCAGTTTCGTTACCTCGAACAACAGGACGATCAATAAAGACATAAAAGCGATTGGAAACCTGTTGCTTATAAGGATAATTCTGTTTGAGGGGACGCTCACGATCGCCACTACCCAACGTTATAAAAACATCGCTCCCGAGGGCTCCCACTACGGGCCGGCTCATAAATCGCCGACTGGAGTTAGCGACGCTTGCGATTTTTTTTATGAACCAAGCGGACTGGGTCAGAGGTACCGTTGATGTCGCCTGAGCATCGGGAAGTTGAGTCAAAGAAATCCGATACAAACCTCCAGCCGCATCGGCAGCGTAGACAAAATCGATGTAACCATCGAAATCAATATCAAGTAACTCCAGCTCGGCTACCACAGGTGCATCAGTCGCCAACTCTGCCAACAGCTCACCACTGCGGGCATCAACGAAAAATATACTATTCCCCTTGGCCGTGCCCGAACACGCATAGACCGCGCTGTCCACATCCAGACAGCTATCCCATCCCCCGCCCATCATCAGTACAGGGCGACTTCCCTCTTGATAGCCTTCAATGTAACCAACAACTGGGGTCGACCAGGTTTGGCCGACATTAGAGAACCCCGGGGTACAACCCACATCCTGGGCAGAGCTTGGGCATCCCAACTTCCAAAGCAAGGTTGGGCTGTTTGGGGGAATACCCGCGCGCCCCGCGGCGGGACTGACATCAAAGCCGTACACCATACGGCCACCGCGACGCATTGTCGGAAAAATAAAGCCTGTCGTGAGGTCCCCATAGGCGTTGTATTTGGTATAAACACCTGTGGAACCATCGAAGAAGTAATCTTTTTTTTCTGCGTCTATATCAGTCGACAAAGCAGCATCTAACCCAAAATAACTTACCGAGGGCGTATTGCGATATTGCCGTTCAATGCCCTGATAATGCTCTGGCGCGATAAAAGCCCAGTCTTCAGTCCCCGTATCCGGATCAAGGCTTCTGTAAACACCGTCGTTGCTTCCATAGAAGACACGAAATAAAGTCTCGCCGTCTGGCTTTGATCCATAACTGACCGTCAGTGGTCGAGAATGCACAATATCGCCATGAATAGTGGCCCGTAACCCTAAAACGGGCATACGTTCGATGGACTCCAAATAAGGATTGGTGCCATACAGGCCGTCGCCGACGAGCACTTTTGCATCACCACCGCGCAAGCCCGGATTTTCCCCGACCACGTAACGATGATAGGCAGGGTCACTGAAGTCACTAGCGTTAAGCGCACGTAGCGCCTGCTCCGACTCGGTCAAAATGACCCTAGCGCTGGCCCCAGAAGACGTAATTTGGTTTCTAATCTGCTGTGCGGCACCTCCTTTTTCAACAAAAGGGCCGTCAGGGGAATCAGACAAAACGCTGCGACCTGCGAGCACAGTAGGAGAGCACGCGCTCACTGGATTCGGATCAAGGGCTAAACCATCAAAATACGGCTGAAGGCCACTCACCGAGGCATCGACATCGCTCGTATCAGCGGTCCAAAAACTGGTGGCACAAGACTGAGAAAAACCTGTTTGAGGGTTAATTGCCCGCTCAAGGTTTACATCGGCCAATTCAATCTGACCGTTGAAAAAAGCCAGCTGATATTGTTTGAGATTTCCTAACCATCGGGGTTCTCGATCAGCACCAGGCCTAAACATGCCGACAAACACGCGATTGTCGGCCTGTGCCCGATTGGCAGAGGATAAAGGCAAAGTGACTGCCGAAAAAGACGTGTTGACGTCGATGATATCGCCAAATACGCGATTGAGTGCAACCTCGAGCTCTGCGGCGTTGGTCGCTGATTGTCTGTACCCACCACCCTGCTCTGCGGCACTATCAAGCAGCGCCGAGTGAAGTGCGTTGGGCTTAGCATTATAAACATCAACCGTATAAGTGGTGACCTGAGCTCGATAAACCTCGGCGCTACCGTCGTCACCAGTGACCGTCACAGGGACACCAAATTCCTTGAGAAACTTAGTCCAATCATCGAAGTTGTAATCAACGCCATCAATGAGAATGTCAGTTGCCGTGTGCCCACCCGCTTCTGTTACACCCGGATTTTGAAAAACACGGTATTGGTACTGCTGGCTTTGGCCATTGCCGGGGCAGTCGGCTTTACTGCGGTTGGCTGCAGAATTACTGGTACTACAAAAACAGCCCGTTGCAGCATCAACGCATGCTGCTGCAACGGGAGCAGCTTCAGATGCCGCCACCAAAATTCCGCTAGAGCACGCTGAAGGCTCGGTATAGCACTGCGCCGAAAAACCTAGATCCACCTGATTGGTGCTGTCTTGAGACACCGAAAGCGTTTGATATTTAGGCATACTCAAACCGCCCGAAGATGCTCCAGCCAATGCCGCAGGAGCAACCATATTGAAGCCTGCGTACAGCTCAGCCAAAGCCGCCGAATTATTTTGGTCATCAGATTCGGGACCGTTTGAATCAGGATTGCCAATAAAAATCATGTAGGTTTTTGTGCAAAGCATGGCCGAAGTTAAAGGCGACGCGAAGCGGCTCCAGGGCACCGTGTATGCACTGGAATCTGCAAGAGAAGATGGGGTTCCTGCACCGCTGAAAAGAGACGCCTCACCTGCCAGATAGTGATAGAAATCTGCTACCAAGTTGCCCAAGGAACTGTTGGAATTACGTTTCTCACTTGGATCGTTAATACCCTCATAAATCTCATCGAGCGTAGCGTTAAAAGCGATTTTACCAGCCTGATACGGTTGCAGATCGAAGCGAACGTACCCACCATCCTCATTGGCGTTACCCTCAGTGGTGAACTCGAAAATGCCAACGTTTAAGTCAACGTTTAGCGGCAAGGCCGCCAACGTATTACGTATCGCTTGTACTTCTGATTGTCCCTGCTTTAACCCTCCCGGCCACTTCTGGCTCTGCCTCGACCAATTCGACGTGTTATCAAGTACAAAAATAACGTTGGGTAAAGTATCGCTAGCGCCGTCACTAGCGAGACCACTGGCAAAGAGGTCAATATCTTCAGCCCATGCAAAACAAGGGGCAATAATGAGCGCTAAGACACACCTCAGGAAAAAACGAACGGATGACTTGCTCATATATCGATTCCTGTACTTAGCGTTGTCGTTATCAGCTACAGGCTGATGCCAGTAAGTTGACCGTAGTGCGTGTTTGTAACCCCTGCCTTACCTCTACTTTGGCACCAGTAGTTGTATCCCTTGCCAAAGCCGTGACCTCCCAAAGCGCCTCTGCGCACAAAGAGTAAATACCTGGGGTAAAACAACTCGCATCTTTAGGGTCACTTAGCGCGTTGAGTTGAGAGTTGCGAAGTGGATAAGCAGAAATACAGCGTGGGCGGGACATTTCGACCACAATATCGTTTTCAACGCCATCGCCAGTGAGATCAAGACACCGGACATAACTACTGCCGTTACATCCCAGGGTGAAAGCTTGCTCACCCTGTAGAAAACCCGGTGTGGCTATTGCTTCTTGAATTGCTGTCAACGCGGCATTTCTCGCGGCGCTGCGCGCCTCAACGTTATAAACAATCTTTAAATTGTTCTGAACTTGGCTAGCAGCCACTACCCCCATAATGGTAACCAGCAGCAACATGATCAAAGCGACCAGTAACACCAAGCCTCGCTCTTTAGAAGGTGTCGTCACCGCCTGCGACCACCAATATTGGCGATATAAACGGTTTTACTCTGCACAATCCTACGGAAGTTTTTATTATTAGCAGGCACCGACCAGGACTCTCCGGCTATCGTATAAGTTGCGGCGTCAGAATACCCAGGCTCACGCTCGATAGATCGGACAACGGTCCAAATTTTCACACCAATAACATTAGGCCAATCAACCACATCGGGCGCTTGGGTGACACGGTCATATTCACCGTCTCCGGTGGTATCAACAAACCATTCGAAGCGCAGCAGCTCGACGCCCTCAACGAGTACTTCTGTAGTGAACCCCAGAGCACCACCCGCCCCATCTAAGTACATGCGGTTCAATGTGCCACCTTGATCAATAAAATAAATCCGCGACACGAGTCTGTAGATTGGCGCAGGCGACTCACAGTCGAAGCTTGTATAGGGGAGCAGCTCATCAACGTTGGTATCATTAACTTTTTCGAGCTTTATCTCGCCACCTGAGAGACCAAGATTTTCGGAATAGCAGCCATTTGCCTGAAGATGAAAATAATCACCCAAGGGCCGGCATCGATTAAGCAACGGTACAGGTGGTGCGCCAGTCGCACAGCTGCCCGCACGCCGAATCACAAAATAGTGCGAGCTCTCATTTGCCAGAGCAGTCACAGTACCGCCACATTTTCCGGCATTGATTTCCTCATTCAGCGAAGCCCCTGACGCTGCAAACAACGGATACTCCATTGCGAAAGCGAGTTCGGCTTTGGCATTGTTACTCGTATTGGCAATGTATCTACCGACGCCGAGACAAGCCGGCGGCGACTCAGTAGCAATATTCCAACTCAACTCAGAAGGCACAGAGGCTGGCACCTCGCCCAAGACAAAAATTTGTGTTTCCGCATCGACCGGGTAGTTTGCACCCCCCCAATAACCACCCAAAGAAAGCTCCGCCGCTAAAAGCTCAAGGGTAAATAACGCATTTTCCATTTGCCGGCCCGACCGATCGACACTTCCTAGACTTCTACTAGTGTCGGCAAATAACGTTGTAATGCCCAAAACAACAACAATCCCCAAAGTCATGGCGATCATGATTTCGATTAAACCAACGCCGCGCTGCTTGTAGGTGTTCTTCAACGGGCCAACTTTCATCGCACAGCAACATCACGGTAAACGGCACGACGCAGATTTTCGCTTCCGTACTGGCCACTACCGCAGGAGGCAGACGGTGCGATTGAGTTGGTCATACCCTGCCAGGCAATGCTTACCCTAATAACCGTTTCACCACTTCCGCTTGCATTACCCGACTCAATGCACCCACGCGCACCTAAGGGCGATGCAAGATTTTGCCCCTCAGACATTCGTGCTGCACCGGCAATCGTGCGATTCCAATCGCAGAGATCACGGCTCACCGCTGTCACCGTTGAACACTCAGGCTGTAAGGCCAGCGCCCCGTAGTACCCACTAGCCCCCTCGATAAGATCCTGAGTGTAGATGCCCGCTTCTGCCGCTTGCGGATTCATGCGAATCTTCGCAGCCATATCGTCAACCATCGCTGTTATTTGAGCCCGCTGCATGGCTTCAAACTGGTCATTCATAACGTTAATCTGCAAGGCAGCCAAACCCAAAAGTCCAACAGACGTAATCAAAAAAGTGACCAACACTTCAATCAGAGTGAACCCGCCATTACTGTTTACGATCATGAGCTGCACGCTCCAGACCACGAGTAGTTAGAGCCCACGCCGGGACACTGATTGGCACAAACACCGGGTGCCGCAATAGCGCGACCGTCGGTCTCAACATAGAGGCACACGCTGCAAGTTCGATTAGCCACAGATGTCTCAATTTCAAATCGAGGACAATTAGCGGCTCGCCCCCAACTATTAAACGCCACTTTAGCCGCTCCAGAGCGGTCACTCACCCTGATACTTTGCGGGACGATATAGGCCCCGAGCGGTGTTTGGGTGCAGCCAGCGGCATTAAGCTCCACGCACCAACCATCGCTCCAGGTCGATGCTGCAGGCAAGACATTGACTGACTCACTGCGCTTTATGGCTTCTGATCTTGCCAGCGCCAGCGACAATCGCAGCTCATTACTGACCTGTCTTAGCCGCTGTTCCGCCAAAAGCTGAGAAAATGAGGGAACAACGGTTGTAGTCACGATAGATAAAATAGCCAAACCCATGAGCAACTCAACCAAAGTAAATCCGCGCAATGTTTTCATTACCACGCCTCCATCGCACCGCCGGATTGGCAGTTCCGAGTTCGAACCCCAGCATTGCTCATGCAGAGCGACCCATCACCTACCTGCACACTGCCTGCTATGGGTTGCAGACGAAACATAAACGACGGTGGCGGGCCATTAACAGCACCTAGATCGGTGACCTCCATGGCGTAAAAAGGAGCAATATCGCTTGCAACGGAAGTGCTCACTGGAAAGGCCGAGAGCACATCCGCAGGAAAACCCAAGTCTGTGAGGGTCGTCGCATACGACCTGCTGTTCAGGAAGTGCTGCTGCTGACGCTGGGCTACTTTCAAGATGAAAGACTGAGCCGCAGCCCGGTTACCTTTCCGGATGTGCTCTCGATAAGAGGGATAAGCCGTCGCTGCCAGAACGCCAACAATAGCGATGGCGATGAGAAGCTCTATCAGCGTAAATCCTGACCTTTTATGGGTCGAGTCCTGCATAACGTTACCTAAAAATGACGATAGATTGCCTTTACCCCAACATCTATTGATTTTTATTATGCATTGCAAAATGAATTCCGAAATGCGGTTATGCGTTTTATAATACGTTTGCCAAAAAATGTGAACTAGATCCGTCTAGGAAAAAGTCTAGGGCTCGCACCCGTAGGCCGAAGCACCTTGCCGCAAATAAAAGAGCTGCCTAGGCGTCGTGTCGCAACAACCCAACCAAAGATCCCTCATAGGCACTCAGCAAACTTAGTGTGGTAACGAGGCAGATTGCCACGACCATAGCAATGTAGATCACGCCAGACTGGTCCCTAACGGTGCCTTGAGCCGACACTTTCAGTGGTTTGATCATAGAAATTGCCGATAAAATTCCGGGGCGCGTAGATTCCGACTGAGCACCAAAGCCTTCAATACCATTCTTTGGCTCGAGGCCCTTGTTAGCGCGTGATAACCTAGTTGCGGCGAGACGGGACCGCTAAGACCCGACCGCAAATCCGACAAAATCAGGCTGATTTCGACACCTGACACCAATTGTCTAGCCTCCCCACTCAAAGACTCTATAGGAAGCTCTACGGGCTCAATAATCCAGTTGATAACTCCCGGCACCAGCACTTCTGCGCGACCAAAACCTTGGCGTTCGGGCTTCCAAACCTTCATCATCAGTGCTCCGACACCATCACCGTCATCCCAAGCAAAGTCCCGCAAGTAATAGAGACGTTTTGACCTGACAGCTACGGATGCGGTAACGGTTGGGCAATGCTCCGGAACCATCTGAATACCCATCCAATTAAATTTAGCCTGAGCGGACTCTAATGCAGAGTCACGCGCAGGCTCTTCGAGCCAACCGGAGGAAGACAAGTGTTCTTCACACCCTGCTTCTAGGCCCAAGTTTGCTTCTTCAACAATGAGTAACGGCGAATTTCTAACGAGGTTTTGGGAGGGCAAGCACGAAAAATGACCCTGCTTGACCACCCGAATGCCCACGCCTCCTTCTAGCGCCCCCAATCTCTGGCGCCTTGGCTGAAATACACCACAGGGCGTCACATCAATACTGGCTTCAGTAATGGGCGAAGCGCCCAGTAAAGCCTGAGACAAATGCCGCAAGGCGAAATCACCACGCTCGGCCAACTCAACCTCATCACTCGACAAACGCGCCATCAGCGATAGCCGCTGCGCCGTTAACCCGACAGCTGACACCAACCAAGTGCCGAGTGCTAACGCAATTAATGCCTCGACCAACGAAAACCCCGCCGCCCTGCGGTTACTGACTGATGGTGCAGCACCGTCAATGCGAAGGCTGCGGTTTAACATTAAAATCCAAGCCACCGATATTGAAGCATTGGTCCATCACTAACAGAGCAGCTCTTGCTGCGCATTCTTACAGTTGCAACGATCTCAGTCTGAGCTCTTGTAATGCACAGTACGGCATCGATGTGCCAATCATCCTTAATCTTTCTCCAATCATCACACCAGTCTCGTAGCCAACGAGGGTAAAGCTGGCAAAGCCTGTCTCCCATCTGAATTTCTTGCCCTAAGAATTTCGCACGCCGCCAATGTCCCTCGACGCTACGCAGGTGACTGTGAGAGACCGTAAGCTTTAAGTTTTCGGCATCGGTTAGGAGTATGCTTTCGGTCAATAAAAATAACCCCATTAAAATGACAGTGCTGACCACGCTCGCGATCAAGGCATCTAGCAACATAGCAATCTAACAAACACGGTTTCAGGGCCAATACTGGGCAGGCGCACGCTGCCCACGACTATTTAATGTCAGCGTGGGATATCCTGCAGCTGCTGCCGTTGGAATTAGCGAAAGCACAAACTCAGATGAACGCCTCGACACCGCGGCACTCAACCGATAGTGGTGGCGCAGACGCTTCGAAAGAGGCTGATAGGTTAACAACACCGAAGCGAGCTTGTACTCACCGTGGGTAAGGCGGAGACGCTCTTGCAGCAGGGCAAAAGCCAACAAGCTCATAGCCCCTTCTTTTACAGTCGCTGCTCTCATGTAACCCTGGTAACTCGGCAGGGCTAGTGTCGCTAAGACGCCCACGATACCCAACACAACTAACAGTTCTAGAAGGGAAAACCCCGAGGGAGGAGCTGTTGCTGTTCGCAAATGGTAGGCGCCACTGCGGCCACGCCTAAAAGGCTTGGGCGAAGCCAATCCAACGGTCATAGGAAGGCACCCTTTCACCCCCACAGCCGCTTCAAGTCTTAAGCCATCCACCATGCCACTCCCTGCAATACAACGAGGTAGCCTGCACGATAATGGGCCTCAAGCGCGCATCATTACCCGCTCTGCACTTACAACAGCTGAGTTTGCTTAATGCTGTCGACTTAAGATTATTTTCTGACCTTCTACCAGCGCCTGTATCGTGTCGCCGGGCGCATAGTCGCCCTGTAAAATTTGCTGGGCCAAGGGGTTTTCCAGCAATTGCTGAATGGCTCTCTTCAGGGGTCGGGCGCCAAAAACAGGATCAAATCCAGCCTCAGCAAGGTGGTCCAGCACCTCATCTGATAACTGCAATGCGAGATCACGCTCAGCCAGCCGATGCCTGAGGCTTTCAACCTGAATATTTGCGATACCTCGAATTTGCTCCTCAGCCAGAGGATGAAATACCACTGTTTCATCCACACGATTAATAAACTCCGGGCGAAAATGCCTTCCCACAACCCCCATCACAGCGGCCTTCATGGCGTCGTAACGCTCATCGCCCGCCATCTCCTGAATGAGATCGGAGCCCAAATTAGACGTCATCACAATAACCGTATTTTTGAAATCAACGGTGCGTCCCTGACCGTCTGTGAGGCGACCATCTTCTAAAACTTGGAGCAGTATATTAAATACATCTGGGTGCGCCTTCTCTACTTCATCGAGGAGCAATAAGGAGTAAGGGCGTCGTCGCACCGCTTCTGTTAGATAGCCCCCCGCCTCATATCCTACATAACCCGGGGGTGCACCAATGAGCCTAGCAACCGAATGCTTCTCCATGAACTCTGACATATCGAGGCGCACCATGGCCTGGTCACTGTCGAAAACAAAACTTGCCAAAGCTTTACAGAGCTCAGTTTTACCGACTCCCGTAGGTCCAAGAAACAAAAACGAACCATTGGGACGGTTAGGGTCGCTTAGCCCCGCTCGAGAACGTCTCACCGCGTTGGCAACGGCAATGACAGCCTCATCCTGACCCACAACACGCTCATGAAGCACTGACTCCATGCGAAGCAATTTTTCGCGATCACCCTCAAGCATTTTAGAAATAGGAATTCCTGTCCACCGGGATACAACCTCAGCAACCTCCTCTTCGGTCACGCGATTTCGCAAAAGCTGAGTGGGGCCCTGTTCCACCTGTTCCGCAATACCCAACTGTTTGTCGAGCTCAGGCAACTCTCCGTATTGGATCTCTGACATTCGCGTCAAATCACCTGCTCGCTGCGCCATTTCCAAATCCAATTTAGCTTGCTCTATCGCAGCTTTGATTTTCGCAGCACCCTGAACAGCAGCCTTCTCCGCGGTTAAAATCTCATCAAGATCAGACAGCTCTTGATCGAGCTCTGCAACTTGCACGTCAAGTAATGCCACTTGCTTCTGCGCTGCTTCGGTTTGATCTTTATTGACGGCCTCTCGCTCGATTTTCAGCTGTATCAATCGTCGTTCCAAGCGATCCATACTTTCTGGCTTTGAATCAATCTCCATGCGAATACGACTGGCGGCCTCGTCAATGAGATCAATCGCTTTGTCGGGTAACTGGCGATCAGTAATGTAGCGTTGACTGAGTTTCGCAGCGGCGATGATGGCACTGTCAGTAACGGCGACACCATGATGCACCTCATAACGCTCTTTCAGTCCGCGGAGAATGGCAATCGTGTCCTCCTCGGAAGGCTCGTCGACCAACACTTTTTGAAAACGTCGCTCTAACGCCGCATCCTTTTCTACAAACTGCCGATATTCATTGAGGGTTGTCGCGCCAACGCAGTGCAGTTCGCCCCTTGCAAGCGCAGGCTTAAGCATGTTCCCAGCGTCCATAGAGCCCTCAGATTTCCCAGCCCCCACCATCGTATGCAGTTCATCGACAAATAAAATAATCCGCCCTTCTTCTTTGGAAAGCTCATTAAGAACCGATTTTAAGCGCTCTTCAAAGTCGCCGCGAAATTTCGCGCCAGCCAGCAGAGCACCAAGGTCCAACGAAAGAATACGCTTATTTTTTAACCCCTCTGGAACTTCACCATTGATGACGCGCTGAGCCAAACCCTCAATGATTGCGGTCTTGCCAACACCGGGCTCACCAATTAATACAGGGTTGTTTTTAGTTCTCCGTTGCAACACCTGAATGGTTCGGCGTATCTCATCATCCCTGCCAATAACGGGATCGAGCTTACCCACTTTTGCAAGTTCAGTGAGATCCACCGTGTATTTTTCAAGCGACTGTCTAGAGGCTTCGGCTTCGGGCGAATTCACACCATCACCTCCTCTTACATCCTCAATCGCCTGCTCTAGCGACGAGCGGCTAGCTCCAGATTTTGTAAGAAGTTTTGCCACCGGTGAGCTCGCATCAATCATCGCCAGCAATACGAGTTCAGAAGACAAATAACTATCATTGCGCTTTTGCGCCAATTTATCGGCTCTATTGAGCAAACGGCTGGATTCTTGAGATAAGTGTACGTCTCCGCTGCCGCCATTTACGGTTGGTAACTTCGCCAAGGCATCGCTCACGGCACTGGCTAACTGTGAACCATTAGCCCCGGCTTTCTGCAATAAAGGAACGGCAGAGCCTCCGGTCTGATTAAGCAATGACTTTAAAATATGTATCGGCTCAATGAACTGCTGATCGCCCCCTACAGCCAGCGACTGCGCATCTGCGAGCACGTTTTGTAACGGATTGGTTAGCTTATCCATACGCATGTGACTATCCCCTCACCATGAACTGTGGGCCTCATGCCCTCTCTCACTAAATGGCGCCATGAAGGTCTAATTTCAAGTGGGGAGTTTTATTTCGGCAGTATCATCGCTACGGTAGCCATGCGCCCGGTAACCCCATCACGGCGATGGGAGAAAAAATTTTCTGCCTGGCAAACGGTGCAGCGGTCAGAGTTTGAGAGTCCAGCAATGCCCAGCTCTTGTAGTCGAATAGCCGCCAGCCCTGCCAAATCCGCTAGATACTTTCCAGGGCTCCCCGTCGACACGAAGCTAGCCGCGGCCATCGCGCCAAACCGCTCTATAAAGGTTTGGCGTACCTCAGCTCCTACCTCAAAACAGCAGGGGCCGATAGCCGGTCCCAACCATGCTCGCGCCTCACCACAACCCCCCGGCACCGCGGCAAGTGTCGCTTCGATAACGCCAGCCGCTAGCCCTCGCCAACCGGCATGAACAACGGCCACCCAATCGCCTCGGATACCGGCCAAAACGACGGGCAAGCAGTCGGCCGTCATAACCGCAATTGCCATCCCTGGTAGATCGGTCCATGAGGCATCAGCCGTGGGCACACAGCCTTCAGGAACGGTATGGGCAGCAACCACATCTGCACCGTGTATTTGTCGCAACCAGCGAGGGTCAACTCCACCCGGCAACGCACCCCTCAAGAGATCTCGGTTCAATTTTACCTTGTGCGCTTTATCGCCCACGTGGTCACCAAAATTCAAACTCTGGAACGGGGCGTCACTCACTCCATTTGAACGCAGAGTGGTAAATGCCCGTATTCGCGGTAGACCGATGTCGGCAGGAATAACATCCATAGGGCGGGGCGTCACAGAGGTAGACTGGGGTCGTGTGCGCGCAGCACTGACAGAAGCTGCAGCAGGTCTTCGGGTAAAGGGGTTTCAAATTGGCAGCGCTGGCCCGTTGCAGGATGATCAAACGCCAGGGTTTGTGCGTGCAGCGCCTGTCGAGAAAAGGTGCGAAGCATTGTTTGTAGTTCTGTACTTGCAGCCGCGGGGGGCCTAGGACGTCCACCGTACACCGGGTCACCGATTAGTGGGTTGTTGCGCGAGGCAAGATGCACCCTAATTTGATGGGTTCGCCCTGTTTCCAAACTGACTGAAAGTGCGGTGTGGTGTTTGAAACGCTCAGCGATTCGATAGTGAGTAATAGCTGGCTTCCCCCCCACAGTAACAGCCATGCGTGTTCGCACCGAAGAGTGGCGTCCTATTGGGGCATCAACAGAACCTCCGCCAGAGAGCGCCCCTCGGCAGACCGCAGCATAAACACGCTTTACGGACCGAGCCGCCAGTTGCTTTACCAGCGACTGGTGCGCCAAATATGAACGGGCAACAAACATAATACCCGTGGTGTCTTTGTCCAGTCGGTGCACGATACCGCCACGGGGCAATTGCTCTAGCTCCGGCGCGTACCCAATTAATGAATTAACCAACGTACCATCGGCATGACCGGCTGCCGGGTGTACCACAACACCGGCAGGCTTATTCACAACAAGCACATGCTCGTCTTCGAAAATAATATCCAGCGGACGGCTATCACCAGACCAACTCACGGCAGGCTCTACCGCCGCGGCCAACACCAAAAGCTGTCCCTGAGCCACTTTATCTTTCGCACGAGCGGCGTGGCCATCAAGTGTCAGGGTTCCTGCCCCGATATAGGATTGCAGACGTGATCTGGAGAACTCTGGAAACAAAGTCGCCGCAGCCTGGTCAAAACGACTGCCATGAAGCTCTCGCGAGATGCTCGCCTCACCGTGAATGCTGTCTGGCTTGTCTTGACTCACAGAAAACTCATCATTAATTGCTCTTAGCGTATACTCTGGGCCGCATCATTTATTTGGCGGCGAGAGCCCTGTTGACGTTACAATGGGGAATGAGAACGCTTTGCCTTGAGGATTACAAGCTTTTGTACTCGGACCTTTTACAACTCACACGCCTTGCCGCCAGATGGATCACTCTTGTTGCGCTCATCACCGTAGTGAGCGGTTGTTCGTGGTTTGGCAAAGACGATATTGAAATAGCCGACAACGGAGAGCAGCAAATTTACCTTGAGGCTCAGCGATCCCTAGACAGCGGCAACTTCAATACAGCGATCAGAACACTGCAGTTGCTCGAGAGCCGTTATCCCTTTGGCCGATACGCGGAACAAGCACAATTAGAGCTGGTCTATGCCCACTACGGCGCCTATGAATTCGAAGCCGCCATCGAGGCTGCCGACAGGTTCATTCGACTTCACCCCCAGCACCCCAATGTAGACTACGCTTACTACATGAAGGGACTATCAGCCTTTGATATGGAAGGCGGCTTCCTCGCCTCATTTGTGCCCACCGACGATACCAAGCGCGATGTGTCTCACATAAAAGAGGCCTTCGCAGAGTTTGCCCAGCTCCTGGCGCGATTTCCTGACAGCGCCTACGCACCAGATGCCCGAGCACGAATGGTTCATATGCGGAACATGCTGGCCAGACATGAGGTTCACGTTGCAAACTACTATTTCCGACGCGGTGCTTACATGGCAGCGCTGAACCGTGGCCGATATGTTGTTGAGCATATGCAGCAAACGCCTTCAGTCGCCGACGGCCTCGCCATTATGGCTCAAGCCTATATTTTGCTAGATTTCAATGATCTGGCCAAAGACTCAATTGCTGTACTTCATGAAAACTTTCCTGACCACCCAAGCCTCAATGAAAACGGCGAATTTGTAAGTGTCTATGACTTGGACGGGCTGCATAAGTCATGGATTAATCAACTGTCTCTGGGTTTATTCGATCCTCCCGAACCTCCACAGTTTGACTACCGCCCTAAAAGCTAGGCACAACAACTGAAAAATCGCTGCCTAGCGACTGCGCCAAGCCCACGTAATCGGGTAACGACGATCCCGTCCGAAACCCCGCTGGGTAATCCGAACACCGACAGGTGCCTGCCGCCGCTTATATTCGTTGAGGTCGATTAGCCGCAACACCCGTCGCACATCGTCCTCAGCGAAACCCTGGGCGATAATGTCGCTGGCACTCAAGTCTTGCTCTACGTAGTGCTCAATAATGGCATCAAGTACTTCATAGGGAGGGAGGCTGTCTTCATCTTTTTGATCTGGAGCTAACTCGGCTGAGGGCGGCCGGGTAATGACCCGCTCGGGGATACACGAGCTTAGGGTATTCCTGTAGCGCGCCAAGGCATAAACCAGCATCTTTGGACAGTCCTTTAGCGCATCAAAACCTCCAGCCATATCTCCGTACAGCGTAGAATAGCCCACCGCAAGCTCGCTCTTATTACCGGTTGTCAGCACCAAAAGGTTCTTTTTGTTGGAGATAGACATCAACAGCACCCCGCGACACCGTGCTTGCATATTCTCTTCGGTAATATTGGGCGCCAGCCCCTCAAACTCTTCAGCAAGGGCTCCGTTAAAGGACTCGTAAAGGGGCTCAATAGATATTGAACGATAGGCTACCCCCATCGCCGCAGCTTGCGCCTGCGCATCTTCAATCGATATAGATGCCGTATACCGAAAAGGCATCATGACCGCGTTTACCCGCTCGGCACCGAGCGCGTCGACCGCAACGGCTAAGGTCACCGCAGAATCGATGCCACCAGACAGGCCTAAAACCACCCCGGGGAAGCCATTTTTATTGACGTAATCTTTAACCCCAAGAACCAAAGCTTGCCAAACAGCAGCCACATCATCACGAGCCTCAGCTTTAGCGCCTTCACCAATCTTTACGTCACCTAAACTTGAAGCTTCAACTTTGAGCCAAGACAGCGCTTCATCAAAGTCGACGGCAGACACGGCAACTGCGCCATCACGATTAACAGCGAAGGAACCGCCATCGAAAACCAACTCATCCTGCCCACCCACCTGGTTGACATAAACTACAGGGAGATCGTTTGCCCGCGCCCGTTCGGCAACCATCGCCTGCCGCTGCAGTGGTTTACCTCGATGAAAAGGCGAGGCATTAAGGTTAATGAGTAACTGCGCACCAGCAGCCCGTGCGCCAGCAATGGGTTCGGGCTCCCAGATATCTTCACAGATAGTGATGCCCACTTTGACACCACTAATGTCGACAACACAGGCTCCTGTACCTTCCTGAAAATAGCGCTTTTCATCAAAAACTTGATAATTGGGCAAAGACTGTTTGTCGTATTCAGCCACTATTTTGCCGTCATGGATGACCCCGGCACTGTTATACAGGCCATCAGTTCTTCGACGGGGGTAACCCACAATAACCCACAGGGTTGGGGGTAATTCGGCGCATAACTGCGCTAACACAGCGTCAGTTTCCTGCTCGAGACTAGGGCGTAGCAACAAGTCTTCAGGGGGATAGCCCGTAAGCGTCAACTCAGGGAATACCACGACAGCGTCGATAAATTTTGCATGTGCACTTCGACAGGCAGCAAGTACTCGCTCACAGTTACCCTGCCAATCGCCCACAAAAGTATTGATCTGTCCCATACACAGGTTCATCTGGAAACTCCGGCCCAACGGTTGCGGATGGCAGTTTAGCGCTCCTCACTGTCGCTGCAAGCTATTATGATTCGAGTTCAGCTCTTTTGAGCTCTGCTGATATAGTAATCCCATGAACAGCAAATTACCGATTCAGGATTTCATTCAGATCGACACCTTTTCGGACGCCGACAATCGTTCCCGGGACGGCTCGGTGAATTTGACCCTGCGCCGCTTATTTGTCATCTACAACACCTGCCGGATTCTTCTGGCCATTGCTCTTTTATCGCTGCTCATCATTCCCAACAGTGCCGAACTAATTTCTCAATTTGATCGCACCATGTTTGTAGCAGGATCGAGTCTTTTACTACTGTCGGCTTTAATCCTGCTGGGAAGCACTGGACGCTGGCTGTACTCGTCACAGACTCATATTTTTGGCCTTATTCTTTTCGATGTAACCCTCATTGCCATGATTGTGGGCGCGGCGGGTGGTATTCTCAGCGGCTTTTCAGTGCTCTATTTGATTACTGTCTTCGCTGCCGCCACCATGATCAGAGACCGCGCTTTAGCCACTGTCATCGCAGCGATCGCAGTACTTGCGGTTCTAATGGATACCGCTTGGATGGTAGGTCGCAACGAAGCAACCATCAATATGCTGCTCTCTGCCGGCATATTAGGTAGTTTATTGTTTGCTTTATCGCTGCTGGTTCAAGTCATGACATCCCGCCTAGCCGAAGCTGAGGCAGACGCTGTCAACGCAAAAGCAACCGTGGAGGCGCTACAGCGCCTTAATGAACAAATTATTATTCATATGGAGACGGGCATCTTACTGGCCGATCACACTGGCAGCGCAATCTGCATTAATGATGCCGCGCAAACATTACTAGGGCTCGCCGAGGGGGAACGGGTCCACTTATTAAATATCAGTGCCGACCTGGCAAATCAGTATCAGGAATGGTGTGAGACAAGCACAGACCTCCCTGAACCTTTTCGAATCGCTGAAGAAGGACCCACCATGGTGGCGTCTTTCGTCGCGCTCAGTAAAGCCGCAAACCAAAGCAACCTTATTTTTATTGAAGACTACACCCCCGTTACCCAGTTCGCACAATCCCTAAAACTGAACTCGCTAAGCAAGCTAACAGCGAGTATTGCCCACGAAATTCGGAATCCCCTAGGCGCTATTAGCCATGCCGCACAGCTGCTAACCGAGAGCAATACCGTGGACGCCGCTGATGGCATCTTGTGCGACATATTGGTGAGTAATAGCAGGCGTGTGAGCGATATTATTGACAACGTCTCCGAGGTATCTCGGCGCCAGGCACCAAAGCCCACAGATATACTGTTGAGCAGCTGGCTTCCTGCTTATGTGGAAGAGTACCGGTCGCTGCAACAGCAGCCCTACGATATTGCGATATCTGATCTGGAAGCTACTGACCTAGCTATTTCGGTAGATTCAGAGCACCTGAAGCGAATTCTCTCCAACTTATTCGATAACGCCCTGAGGTACTCGATAGAAGACGGTGATTGCTCTCGAATTCGACTCGACACCTCGATAGAAAAGCTCAACGGTCACGTGCATTTAGACATTGTTGATTTTGGATTGGGTGTCACAGAGTATAATCTTACGCGTCTATTTGAACCATTTTTTACTACTTCAAAGCACGGTAGCGGCCTAGGGCTCTACTTGTGTAAGGAGCTGTGTGAGATCAACGGCGCGAGACTGACTTACCGCCGAACTAAGACTGGCGAGAGCGCCTTCCGAATCACTTTTGATCGAGTGTCAACGCCGCTATGACAACACCCACCGTACTCGTGGTCGATGACGAGCCCGACATTTTGCAACTATTAGAAATAACGTTAAGCCGCATGCAGTTGAGTACGCGCAAAGCGTCGTCAATTGCTGAGGCCAAAGCGTCACTGAAAGCTCAAACCCCAGATCTTTGTTTAACAGACATGAAGTTACCTGATGGCAATGGCCTAACGCTCATCGAACACATGCAAAACGACTATCCAGACGTGCCAGTGGCGATGATTACAGCACACGGTAGTGTCGAAAGTGCTATTGAGGCACTAAAACTTGGCGCCTTCGATTTCGTTACCAAGCCCTTAGCTCTTGAAAAACTTCGTGAGCTGGTGGCACATGCACTAAAAACCACCCCAGCCAACACAGATGTCACAAAAGAGACGTTGGTGGGTGAAACACCCGCAATGGGAAAGCTACGCGACCAAATCCGAAAAGTTGCGCGATCCCAAGCACCGGTACATATTCACGGTGAATCAGGTACCGGCAAGGAAGTTGTTGCACGCTTAATTCACCAATCAGGGCCGCGACAAGATCAACCTTTCATAGCAGTGAACTGCGGAGCCATTCCAGCAGATCTGGTCGAAAGTGAACTCTTTGGGCATAAAAAAGGCGCCTTTACGGGTGCCGTAAGTGATAAATCAGGACTGTTTTTAGCCGCCAACGGCGGCACCTTACTTCTCGATGAAGTTGCTGATTTACCGCTTCCGATGCAAGTAAAGTTACTACGAGTGATTCAAGAAAAGTCTGTGCGCCCTGTAGGCAGCGAGACAGAAATACCCATCGATATTCGACTACTCAGCGCCACTCATAAAAATCTAGCTCAAGAAGTGCAAAACCGTACATTCCGCGATGATCTTTACTACCGAATCAATGTTATTGGCCTTCAAGTGCCAGCGCTTCGAGAGCGCCTTGACGATATTCCAGTGCTTGTCACACATATTCTTATGAAAATTGCTGAGGATCAGAGTGTTCCAGCGAGAACTTTGACAGACGGCGCATTATCCCAACTGATGAGCCAAAAATTTCCAGGCAATATACGAGAACTGGAGAACATTCTTGCCCGTGCCAGTGCCCTGACTGAAACCGGGCATATCGATATTGATGATCTCGATCAACAACAAGATGTCAGCACTGCAGACTATGCTGTCCCTGAAGCCCCTGCAGCGCCAAACCAGCTTGAGGGTGAAAGCACCGCACCCATTACGCTGCTCGAGGAAGTTAATGGCGACCTAGAGACCTACCTTGCCAGTAGGGAACGACAAATTCTCACTGAAGCCCTGACGGCGCATCGTTGGAATCGAACCTCAGCCGCCCGATCTTTGGGGATTAGTTTCCGTAGCCTTCGCTATCGACTCAAAAAACTCGGTCTAGAGGATTAATCGGGACAAATCCCCCAGTCACGCTGCAGCCGAGGACGGCCAACTCGATTTAGAACGACGGCCCAATTAACCCCAACACTTTCAGTACAAAATAGAAAAGTCATATTGCGACTGCCCAATCCTGCGGTGTTCCAGACCACAGCTTGAGTCGCTGAGCGCGTGCCACGACGGTTTGTTATAAAAATTTCAGGTCGAGATTGATACATCCGTAGAAGAGTCCCCTCTTCATTAAAAACACCGAAACTTTCTTGGTACTGACCACCGCATCCTGATGCTTGTATTGGACACAAGATCGTATTCTGGCCGGACCGTAATGCCGCCCCTCTAGCCAGCCATATTGCAGATATCATTTGAACGGCCGC
>AAVV01000016.1 GCA_000169115.1 marine gamma proteobacterium HTCC2080 | reverse complement strand
TGCTACCGATTCAACTACCTTGTACACCAGCTGGGGCGTAGGCTTCAAAGCCGGTGGTTTCAATAACTCGGGTGCAAGCCAAATCGTAAACTTCTACCTTGTAGAGAATGGAGGCGCACTGGTTGCCCCACCTGACCTCATAAGAGAGGAGACCTCAAGTTCCTTCGAATTGGGCTTTAGATCAGGGCTTTTAGACGGCAACTTGCAGCTCAACGGCGCGGTCTTCCATACCGAAGTTGATGACATGCAGTTCTTCGAATTCTTTGTAGGCCCCTTTGGCTTGTTGCGAACCGCTGAGAACATCGATGAAGTAACGTTACAAGGCTTTGAGCTCAGCGCAGCTTGGGCGATTACCGATAACCTGCGATTTGATGCGGGTTACTCAATGGTAGATGGTGAAATCGATGTCAATGCCCTGCGCCCTTACACGGCAGGTAACGACGTTCCCAATAACCCTGAGTTCACGGCCAACGCGGCTATTCAGTACTCACTGCCACTGGGTCGCTTCGAGCTGTTCAGCCGGCTCGAGTACTCCTACCAAGGAGACACCTGGTATCACACCGTCCAGGACGATGTCGTTCCAGCAACGCTGTTTGGCGGACCACCCGCGAACTACGGACAAGACCCAGAAACCGGACAAGGCGGCACACAGGTCGACGGCTATGGTCTAGCGAACCTCAGAGTAGGTCTGCGCGGAGAGAAGTGGAGCATTATGGCCTTCGCACGTAACCTAACAGACGAGCAGTTTGTTGCGGAGGTGATTTTGGCCCCCGAATTCGGTGGCGGTTTTGTCAGCCCCGGTACACAGCGTCGTGCGGGTGTAGAGGTGCAATACAGCTTCTAAGCTTAAACGCCGAAACAAAAAAAGGCAGGGTATCTACCCTGCCTTTTTTTTGACCTACCGTTTTCACCCCTCTAACGCTTTTCCCCTCATTACCATGGGAACACGCCTTGTGTTGATGACAACATGTATTTATTACAGTGTGCTCACGTGACCCATGCTGCAATCGGTTATGCCCTACAGACTAATGGTGGTTCCGCCATCGACCGGAATGATTTGCCCGGTCAAATAGCGCGCCTTATCGGACAGTAAAAATACAGCAACATCGGCAATATCCTCGGGATTACCAACCCTCCCCAACGGTACAGTTTCGGCGAAAGCGGCCAACCCCTCTTCTCCCAGTGAATTAACCGGGTCAAGGGTTTGCGCAGAACGTATGACGCCGGGTGCAATTCCGTTAACACGTATGCCACTAGGCGCAAATTCCAGTGCCGCCGAACGCACCATGCCCATAACGCCTCCCTTGCTGGCCACGTAGGGAATATGTTCTGACCAACCCAGTACCGCGCCCACAATAGAAGAAAGACAAACGATTGAACCCCTGCCTGCCTTTTGCATGCCCGGTATGGCCGCTCGCATAACTCGCATCATGCCCTTGAGGTTTACATTCATAGTTTCGTCCCAAGCCTCATCTTCAAGAGAGCTCAGCGGCAATGTGCGAGCAATGCCAGCATTGAGTACCAGCGCGTTTAATGCGCCCCAACGTGCCTCTATATCGCTTACAACGGCATTAGCCGCCTGGGTATTGGTGACATCAAGGCCATGAAACTCAGCCTGACCGCCTCGCTCAGCGATCTCATCGGCAACGGCCTGACCCTCGGTTAACAAGACATCGGTCACAATGACCCGATACCCAGCATCGGCCAACGCCAAGGCCGTGGCACGCCCCAAACCGATACCAGCTCCTGTTACTAACGCGACTCGCTCACTCATCTTCAAACCTCCCAAACCAGTGACAAACTTAAAACACAAAGGTGCACGTTCAGACTGAAAAGGGCAACTGTGATCGCATTAATCTTGCCTTTGATTGCGAGACTCACAAATTGTTATACCTGATTATTGACACCCCCCAAAAACTGCTCATTGAGGCATTGGCGACTGCGTAGCACTAGGCTATATTCAGTAGTGAGGTTATTCCCAGTGAACGAACAGGATCGCTGCTATGCCAAACGCTTACAAAGAACAACAACTACACGACGCGCTTCCCACAACCAGCCATGACGAGCTAGCGCGACAGCATTTTGTACGCTCCTTCAAAGAGCACTTAGTCACTGACTTGCATCCCGGCCTAAAAACCGTTTACGAGAAGCGCGCCAAGGGTAAATTTATTGCCGAGCACCAACGTGAGCCTGAAACCATTCAGGAAGTCGGTCAGGTGATGAAGCAGGATAGCCACTATCAGGCCTGGAGCTCGCTACTACGCACCAGTCAGGAAATGATGTGGTCATCGGCACAAATTCCAGTACAGCGTGCTATTCACGAGCTCGCGACTCAGGCCTCTGAGACGCCTGCGGCGGGTAGCCTACGACTCAATCCTGATTTAAAAATTCCGGCTTATCACACGGCAGTTGATATTCATTGCCAACCCGGGGGCTATCACACCGAGTACATAAACAATGATGTCGCTCAGGGGGCTATTTATGATCGTGCGGTCTACATTTATGCCATGGGGCAAATGGGCGTCAACAACGCCGACATGGGCGACAGTACTGTGGCTTGGCTTAAGCGGGAACACCCCGAACTAAAGCCTACTCGAATTCTCGATATGGGCTGTGCCGTCGGCCACAGCACCTTACCCTACGTCAGCGGCTTTGAAGGGGCCGAGGTGCATGCCATCGATGTCGCCGCGCCCATGCTTCGCTATGCCCACGCACGGGCATCATCAATGGGGCTGCCAGTACATTTCTCCCAGCAGAATGCCGAAACCATCGACTTTGAAGACAACTCATTCGACTTGGTGGTCTCTCATATTTTGCTCCACGAGACTTCCTCAGCTGCCATTAAAAATATTATTCGCGAATGTCACCGGGTGCTTAAACCCGGCGGCATGATGTTGCATGTAGAGACGCCGCCCTATGAAGGTATGGAACCCTTCGATACGTTCCTCTTTGACTGGGACAGCGAAAACAACAACGAGCCTTTCTGGCGAAAGAGTCACCTGCTCGACCTAGAAGCCTTGGCCCGTGATTCGGGCTTTCAAAGCCACAAGCCCATTCAGATAATGGTGCCCAGCGCTTTTCAAGAGACCCAGCGCAGCAACACCTTTCAGGGTGGAGATTTTGGCGGCGGCGGTGTGTGGTTTGTCTACGGGTGTCAAAAATGAGCCCCGACGAATCTGAGATTACGCTCCAGCGGAAGGCCAAAGGGAAACGCCCTTATTACTTCGCTAATCCCGACGTTGACCGTTTGCTCTCAATGGTCATGGCGCTGACCGGCGAGTTATCAGTAACACGGGACCGACTCGACACCTTAGAGCGAGTGGCAGCCGAAAAGGGTTTATTTTCCAGTGAAGATATTGAGCAATACGCGCTCACAGATGCCGATATGGAAGCACGGGCTGCTCGCCATCAGACCATCTTCAAAGAGGTGACCCGCATTATTGTCGGTGAACTCGAAGATCTCGAGGCTACAGAAGATCGAGACTACAGCGCGGTCGTTTCCCAAGTCGAAAACGACGGGTAAATCGGCAACATCAGTTCAAAGCTTTAGTGCGGGTAGCACCTCAGAGCCAAAGCGTTCGATACCCCCAACAAAATCGGGCCAGCTAAAGAGCATGCCATCTATACCCGTGCGCTCCACAATGCCCTCTATGCGGCCCACCACGGTATCGGGTGAACCGTAGATGACCGGAATACCCATGAACGCCATATTGCCCGCCTCGACGCTCTGGTTAAGGGCAGCCTTAAGCTGATCAGCTGTTCCGCCAGTATTAGTGTCTAAATCGGCGCTGGCGAGGATATTACTGATGGCCCCGTGGTCTGCACCGTCAATAATCGCGTCAACTTCAGTCCGGGCTTGCTCATCGGTATCGGCCACGATGAGGTGAAACAACGCATAGATACCCACATCACGCCCAGTGCTTTCTGCCTTGGCTCGAATATCTTTTACTGAGGTGACCAAGTTGTCTTCACTGGTCAAAACAAACTGATAGTCGGCGTATTCCGCCACAAACTGACGACCCGCAGGAGACTGGCCGGCACACACTAACGGTATCTCGCGCTTGGGCTGAGGCAACACCGAGCAGTCGTCCAATTGAAAGTATTCGCCTTCCCACGTCGCCCGTCCATCACGCCACAAGGCCTGAAGAATCTGTACATATTCACCAGCGTACTCGTAGCGACGCTGATAGTGCTCATCACCAGGCCACATCCCCATCTGGGCATATTCGGGGCGATTCCACCCCGTCACAATATTAAGGCCACAGCGGCCGCCACTGATGTCATCAATGGTAGACACCATTCGAGCTACTACGGCGGGATGCTGACTCAAGATTGATATCGAAGGAAACAAACCAATGCTCTCAGTAGCAGCTGCCAAGCCCGCCATGAGGGTAAAAGATTCTAGACAGCTGTCCCAATAACCCGTTTCACCGCCAAATCCTCGGAACTTCATCATGGAAAGGACAAAGTCCAGTCCATGTTTTTCCGCCGCCAGGGATATGTCGAGGTTGTGCTGGTAGGTCGGCTGGTAAACCGGGCTACCCGCTGAGGGAATGTAACCATTACTGCCGTTGGGCAGGAATACACCAAACTTCATAAGTCACGCTCCTACACCACTACAGACAGGGGGCTAACGCCCCCTCCTCAGGTTTCAGGCTGTTTTCTTAGTGGCCTTAGCTTTTGCTTTTGCCTTGGCTTTTGGCGCCGCCTTTTTAACCGCTTTCTTACCGGCTTTTTTGCCCGCCGATCGCTTTACCTTCACACTGCCACTCGCCTCAGCTTTGCCGCCCTCAAGCACTTTAAGTGCCCAAGTCTGGAACTCAGGCTGTCTAGGCGGTTGAAGTCCTGTTTCTTTAAAGCAGCGCTTTTTCAACGTTGCAATATCGCCGCCGCGATCAAACATAGGAACCTTGCCGCGCTTCTGCGCCATGCGTGCCCGTAAGGTTTCCGTACGCTTAAGGTTCACGCGACGATCCGCATTCATCACTACGCCATAGCGCTTGGCACCTTCCATAGAAACAAGGCCTGCTCGCACATCGAACTCAACCCGCTCCACTTCACGCTTGAGAGGGTCACCGCAACCGCCGCCACCCCAGGTATTGAAGTAGAGGATGTCACCAGACCCAACCTCAATCCGGTCGCACTTGCTGGGCAAGCGTTCTTCTGAGCCATCGGTTCTAACCAATATTTTTTCTGAACGCCTGCCCGGCTCACCGCCGTTTACGCCCCAGGGATAAGTGAGCCAACGGTCATCGTGAATCGAAATAGTACCGGGCTCTAGGAAGCAATAACCCATACGTAAGCCATTGCCGCCGCGGTTGTAACCTGCGCCGCCACTATCGGTGATCGTCTCGTAGGTTTCGATGCGCAAGGGAAAATAGCTCTCGAGGAATTCGTTGGGCACGTTGGTAAAGCTTGGCCAGAGCGAGTGCCCATCTGGACCATCACCAGAAGGCTTCCCAGGAACGCCGCCAAAGCCGATCGAGTAGAGCTGATACCACTCGCCATTTTTGTCATAGCCCGAGTACATAAAGTGGGGACTATCTGAAAACCCAGCACCAGCGAGAAAATCGGGATCGCCTTGACCCAACAATCCACCCAGAACATCAAAGATTCGACCCAAAGCATGGGTACGACAAGACAGTGCCGCAGGCTCTTGGGGTTTAAGCAACGTGCCGTGGGGAATCTTGACTTCCATAAGGTCGTAGAAGCCATCGTTAAACATAATCTGAGGATCAAACACCATGATCATGTAGACCCCACAGAACATCTTGAACATTTCTTCGTTGAGATAGAAGTTAATGGAGCTGATCGATTGCGGGTCGGTACCCTCAAAATCAAAGATGACCTTATCTTTTTCCCTCCACATTGCGCACTTGATTCGATAAGGCCCCATACCCAATCCGTCGTCACAAATATAGTCTTCAAAAAACTGCTTCTTTTCTGGCACTGTGTTTTTGATCAATTTGCCCATTGCGCGCTTATTTCGGGCCAGCAGCTCATCGAGAGCCGAGTAGAAGACATCGTCACCAAAGCGGCCAGCCATTTCAATGACACGCTTCTCTGCCGTGCGAATTGCGGCAACCAGAGCGTTAAAATCGCTGCGATTCCAGTTGGGCATACGGCAGTTGTGAAGGATGAGCTCGAGTAAATCAGTTTGCAGCTCATCATTTTTATAGATCTTAGTGGGAGGGATACGAATACCTTCCTCAAAAATTTCCCGGGCATCTGTTGGCAAGCTTCCGGGAACCTTACCGCCGACATCGGTCATATGCCCGAACATAGCGGCATAGGCAATTAAACGTCCATCTTTGAAAATCGGACGCAGCAGCAACCAATCATTGATGTGGCTAATGGCCCCGTTGCAGGCGTATGGATCGGTTGTCAGAAAGAGGTCACCCTCTTCGATGGTTCCGTCATAGGCTTCTTTGAAGCCATGAATAAAGCTTCCAAATTGGCCCACCACCATCTTGCCTTCTAAATTGGCAATCATAGGGAACTCATCGTGCTGCTCCCGGATGCCCGGTGACATGGCCGTGCGGAACAGTACCGCATCCATCTCGTGACGAGCATTCATCATGGCGTTTTCAATGATATCGAGGGTGATCGGATCGATATCAATAAGGGAAAACTTGTCCTTGTTAGTCTCTACTATTGTTGCAGGCATTATTCGTCTCCCTTATGAAGTCGGTGCAATCAAAATGTTGCCGAACTCGTCGACGTTACCGGTATGACCCGCAAGAATGACCGTCGTAGAATCCATTTCCAGCACAACAGCTGGCCCTTCTATTTTGTTACCCGCTTTGAGCTTGTCCCGCTGGTACAGCGTTGCGTCCATGTCCTTCCCATCCATAAATACTGTCGTGTTTCCTAACTTGGCAGCGTTAACCGGGGTTCTTGATCCTGACTTGGGTAGTTTTCTGGCTTCGATCTCAGCACTCTTGCCTTGCGCAACAGCCCTTAAATTAACAATTTCCTTGTCAGAATCGAGCGCAAAAGTGAACAGCTGCTTGTGCATCTCATCGAAGGGATCGCCAATAATTCCCAAGCCGCCCTTCTTAAGCGCTTTAAGATCGAAATCAACCGTCAACTGTAAGCCCTGACCTTGGTAACGAATATCGGCCTGGCAAGAAACACTGCATTCCTTAGCGGGAACGCCCTGTTGAGCAAGAGTCTTTAACGCTTTCGCCGCCAACTCTTCGTAGATTTTGCCTAGATCAGCCGTTGTCGTATCGGCAAAACGCCGAATGTACGTTCGCGAAGCTTCGTCTCGAACTCGAGTCGTCGCGTCGCCGTAGGCACACAGGACGCCAGGGCCAGGAGGAATAATCACAGGCCAGCTGTTCATCAGTCGACCCAGCGCATTCGCATGAAGAGGACCCGCACCACCAAAACCAATAAGCGCGAAGTCTCTGGGGTCAAAACCCTGTTCGACCGAAACCAGTCGCAGGGCGCCGTACATATTCTCATTAACAATATCGATGATACCCGCAGCAGCGCGCTTGACTGAAATACCCAATGCCTTGGCAACAGGTTTAATCGCTTTCTCGGCTAAGTCTTTGCGTATTTCCATGTCTCCGCCCAGACGAACCTCACTGGGAAGATAGCCCAGTACGACGTTGGCGTCAGTCACAGTGGGAAGCACTCCACCTTTGTTATACGCCGCAGGGCCAGGCTGAGCGCCCGCGCTTTCCGGACCGACACGGAGTGCTCCGGTTAACTCAGGCACATGTGCAATTGATCCGCCACCGGCACCGACTGTTCGCACATCGACTGAAGACGCTCTTACTGTGACGTCGCCAACTGTGGTTTCGCGGCGAAGTTGGGCCTTGCCATCCTGCACCAGTGCAACATCGGTCGAAGTTCCACCCATGTCGAAGGTCAGAAGGTTTTCAAATCCCGCCTGCTTGGCCACCCAACAAGCGCCCGATACCCCGCCAGCGGGGCCACTCATCAACAAATTAACGGGTAGCTGTTGTGCAAGCTTAGACGACGCCATACCGCCGTCAGACCGCAGAATATTGAGCTGGATATTCTTGTTGCCCTTCTTGAGTTTCTTCTCCAAATTTTTGACGTACTCAGCAACCTTGGGTCGCACGTAGGAGTTAGCCACTGTCGTTATAGTACGCTCGTATTCCTGCATCTCGGGAACCACCGAAGAGGACAGTGAAATAGGCACGCCGGGTAACGCCTTTCGAGCCACCCTTTCAACTGCCTTCTCGTGCTTTGGGTTCGCGTAGGAGTTAATCAAGGAAACGGTAAGTGCCTCGATGTTTTCCTCTTTGAGCTGGTCCATAGCCTTCTCAAGGGCTTTCGCGTCGAGACCGCGCACAGGCTTACCGTCTGCCCCCATGCGCTCCTCGGCCTCGATGGTGCAGGCGAGCGGCGCCAACGGGTCGCTCTTGTTGTAAATAACCCAGCCACCCAAGCCTCCAGGGACATAGGAGCGCGCAATCTGCAGCACTTGCTTATATCCCTTAGTCGTCACAAGACCCACTTTAGAGCCTGAACCAGTGAGTACCGTGTTTGTAGCAACCGTCGTGCCGTGCATGACCTGCGAAATTTCAGATGGATCAATGCCAGCGTTTCCGCAAACACGTTCAACACCGTTCATTACGCCCACCGACGAATCATCAGGGGTGCTCGGTACCTTCGCGGTATGAATGTCTCCACTGGATTCGTTGACGAGGATAAGATCGGTAAATGTGCCACCAACGTCGACACCTAGGCGGTAAGTCATGTCAGGCCTCCTGACTGATTTTTCAGAGTAGTTAGCAACCAAGCCCACCAATTTCCCAATTGACCGGACATTTGTTGCATGTAACGGTTACACTGCACCATGCACCAATCTGCAAGAGCGTGCAAGATACTGATATCAATCCACCTGAACACTTGAGAGCTGAAAATGGACAAACCCTTAGAGGGCATCCGAGTGATTGCTATAGAACAGTTTGGTGCCGGACCCTACGGCTCCATGTACCTCGCTGAACTCGGTGCAGATGTGATCAAAGTCGAGAATCGAGCTACCGGAGGCGATCCCTCGCGTCAGTCAGGAGCGGTCACGTTGGCTGACGATGACAGCGCTTATTTTCAAGCTTTTAATCTGTCCAAGCGCAGTGTCACGGTGAATTTAAAAAGCACAGAAGGTCGCGCTATTTTTGAAGACCTCGTGCGCACCGCCGACGTGGTGTGGAATAACCTCAGAGGGAGTCAACCTGCAAAACTGGGCCTCGACTACGAAACTTTGAAGGCGGTAAAGTCAGATATTATTTGTACACACATCTCAGCTTATGGACGCGATAACGACCGCGCCGAGTGGCCCGGCTACGACTACTTAATGCAGGCAGAGTGCGGCTTTTTAGGACTGACAGGAGAGCCCGAGTCACCACCCGCTCGCTTCGGCTTGTCCATGATCGATTTCATGACCGGCGTGGTAGCCGCACTTGGCTGCGTGTCAGCACTGCTGGGGCGTAGCAAGCACGGTGGCCGGGATGTCGATGTAACGCTATTCGATGTCGCGCTTCACCAATTAACTTACCCAGGTACTTGGTACATGAACCACGGCATTGAAACCAGCCGCGTGGCGCGTTCAGCGCATCCTTACAACACGCCAGTTCAACTCTACCGCACCCAAGACGGCTGGATATTCCTGATGTGTATGACACAAAAGTTCTGGGAACTCTTGATCGAAAATATCGGTCACCCAGAACTCGCGGAAAATCACCGCTTTGCCACCATGAGTGACCGTGCGAATAACCGCGCTGAGCTGACGGGCGTGCTAGACACCATTTTGATGACTGAAACCACCGAGCATTGGTTTGGCGTGTTGCAAACGAAAATCCCGGTGGCGCCAGTTAACACCCTGCCCGAAGCGTTGGAAAATCCCTTTGTTCAAGCGACAGGCATGATACAAACGGTTCCCCATCGCGTCGTCGACGAGTACCGCGCGCTTAGCAACCCCATAAAAATCGACGGAGAAAGGCTTGTGACCCGCTGCGGCAATGGCCTGGGCGCCGATAATGAGACGATTCTAGGTGGTGAATTGGGAAGAGACGATTTGGCCGAACTGAAAGCTTCTGGAGCCATTTAAAAGCGTTAACCCTACAGTGCCTTCCTAAAATATTTGAGGCCGCCGCCCCTAACCCACAAGGGGCGCGGCTCCCCAACAAGCCTTGAGTTAACAGCAAGCCCTTCAGCACGAACAAGCCCTTCAGCACGAAAGAGTCGGCCTAGCGCTATCAGCCCCGATAGGTGTTAGGCGTCCCACAGGTACAGGCTGCCCCTAGTCAGGGTTAGCGAGAACCCTTCCCTTCTTCACTTTTCTACCAGCTTTTATTGGTTTGCGTAAGTTTGTCTTGCTTCGTCGTGTCTTGCTCTGCCGCGTCTTGCTCCAACGCCAGCCGCATCAAATCCTGCGAATCGACAATACCCAAAGAGGTGGGGTGACACGGTCACCCGCAAGACACAAAACACCCAGCCGACCGATGCTCGGTCGCCGCCGGGTCTAGAGGCGCACTTGGGTTAATGCTTTTGGAGGAAATCGAACAGGATGTCACAGAAAGCGATTTTTTCGTCTTTACCTGCGACCACATGCGCAACCTGCTCCATCATCACCCCCGTGCTGTTGGGCAGCCCCTCCTCCAATGGCATCGTAGTGCGGGGGCCTGTGATTACGTCCTGCCCAGCATGAAGCACCAAGGTCGGCGCCGCGATATCTTTGAGATGCGGGCGAATATCGTGTCCTTTACAAGCCTGAATAAAACGTAAGTGAGCCGGCACTCGACCTTCCAAGCTGCCCCACACACCGCCCGGACCCATTAATTTCTCGCGGTGGGCGTTGTAGTAATCGGGCCGAAAAGAATACGACGCTACCATCGCCTGAAACGCTGCAAAACCGGCATGCTCATGAATATCACCAAAAGACTGCAGCTGATCTGACAACATGGGATCCGCATAGGTCCAACAACCCATGTTAACCATGCATCGCACCAAGTCAGGACGTTTCAGAGCGACCCACTGCCCAATGCACGCTCCCATACCCACCAATCCCACAAAATACACCGACTTCATATTGAGATGATCAAGCAGTGCCGCGATGTCGTCTGCAAATAGCTCTGTGGAGGGGGTCATCGTCAAATCATCATCGGAGTCGCCAATACCACGATAATCAATGATCAAGGTGCTGTAGTTGTCGGTCATACCCCGAGCCAGAAAATGACTACGCCCGTGGCAAAAGGTATCCCACCCGCCAATGTAAACGGCGGGGGGACCTTCGCCATGGACTTCGTAATACATATTGTGTCCGTTAATGTGAGCCACAGGCATGGCGAACTCTCCTTAGATTAAAAAAATTAAGAACCGTTGATGTGATTCAGAACCGTTTGCAAATCGACTACATCAGCATAGCGCCGATCGACATCGCGCAGGTTGCTGGCGTGTGCTTCAGCATCTTGATCGCCACAACAATCTGCGGGAACAATCGTGCGATAACCCGCTGAAAAACTATCGACAACCGATGCTCTAACACAGCCCGAGGTGGTGCAGCCGGTAACAATAGTTGTGTCTATACCGTGAGTAACCAACCAGGGTTTAAGCGGCGTTTCATAAAAAATTGACGGTGCAGTTTTTATAAACTCAAACACATAATCTGGATCCGATATACGCGGATCCAGCTCGGTGCATCGGTGCCCGTGATAAAAGCTGCCGTCAAACAGAGTCTCTATTTTCCAGTGCGTCATTTCATCGGGCCCACCCCAAGACACACGACAAGATGCCACCGGAATCCCTTTTGCTTTACAGGCCATGAGCAACGTGCGGGTGTTGTCTACCGCACTTTGAATATGTTCACTGCGGCCGATAGGGCTTACCCCGTCGGTAAATCCCAGCTGAAAATCAACCATCAACAGAGCGGGCCGAGCACCAAAACCAATATTTCTCTGTCCATATCCTGCGCGTTCAAACTGATCCATCGCTACAAACCTCGGTGTTGAGAGTGTCGTTTGGGGTGGAGACGCAATATGGCGTAAAATGTACGAACATTTCAAGAGAGCACGAAAAATGAATCAAAGTCAGCCGGGGTTCGTCGATGCCTTCAGCCAGAATTTTGCCATCACTCCGGGCGAAACAGCATTGATTGTCATTGATATGCAAAACGCTACCGGTAACCCTGATATGGGGCTGGGCAAGCTCCTCGCCGAACGCGGTGAATTTGAAGGTGCCGCCTACCGCTTTAACCGCATCAACGAACTCTTAATCCCTAACATTCAAAAGCTATTAGCAGGCTTTCGAACGCTGGGTTCTGAAGTGATTTACGTTACCTATGGGGCCAACGCCCCCGATGCGAGCGATGCCCCGGCACATATGGCGCCTATTATTCGCGCCACCAACAATATTGCTGGCCAAAAGGAACATGAGATCGTCGCCCCGTTACAGCCACAATCAGGCGAGCTTGTTGTCAATAAGACGACCCAAGGAGCCTTTTGCTCTACCGGGCTTGACACCACTCTTCGGGCTAAGGGCATTAAAACCGTGGTAACCGTAGGCGTTTCCACCAACAACTGTGTCGCCATGACATCTATGGAAGCCTGCGATCTTCAATATCGGGTAGTCGTAGTCAGTGACGGTACTGGAACAGACAGCGAAGAGATGCAAACCGCTACTCTCACCATGCTTAAACGCTTGTGGGCGAGAGTACTGACAACCGATGAGGTTCTCACAGAATTGCAGTTAGGCATCCAGTAATTAGCACTGACCCCAAAAGCGGGCTGATTGGTGCAGCCCTCGTTGTACTGGGGGCCATACTTTTAGCGGCTAAAGGGCTTTTTGCCAAAGCTCTCTATGCTCAGGGCATGACCTATCATGATGTCGCTGCGGTACGTTCGGTTTTGGCTATCCCGGGATTTATTTTGGTCGCAGCCATCAGCGCCCAACGGTTTAAGGGAAAACCTAGCCCTAAACCCACTCCCTTGCATTTGATCGCTGCCGCAGCAGCGGGCCTCTGGTGTTATTATTTTGGCGCACTGGCTAATTTTTATGCACTGACATTGATTCAGGCAAACGTAGAACGTGCCCTACTGTTTTCCTATCCCGCGATGGTTGTGTTGTTTTCGGCTATCACTACAAGGGCTATTCCCTCCAGATCCACCATGGTGGCCCTTGCAACAACCTCTCTCGGGGTATTGCTGGTCACGGGCGCAGCCGATGCACAACTTTCCTCTGATCAATGGCAGGGGATTTTCTGGGTGCTTTTTTGCTCAGTCACAATTGCCTGTTACTTCATGGCCAATGGTGCGCTAACCCAAAATATGAGCTCGGCCACCTTTACCCTCACTGCAATGACCGCCGCTGGCACCGCTTTTTTTGTTCATCACGGCCTAATCATGGGCTGGCTCCAGGTTGAGCTTCCGGGGATTAGTTTGTGGATCATGCTAGGACTAGTAGTCTTCGCAACAGTACTACCTTTGTTTTGCGTGGCCGAGGGTATACGACGAATCGGGGCATCTCGCGGTGCTTTGCTCAGCACGGTAGGCCCGCCTGCAACTGCTTTTATGGCTTACCTAATTTATGACGAGCGACTGACGGCACTACAGTTCCTAGGAACCGTTTTAGTCGTGCTGAGTGTTGGGGTGCTGGAGTGGCGTAGCGCCTACCAAAAAGCTAAATCCTGAGCTGCGGGTTTGATTCGGCAACAAATGTCCGTACAATTAATTTTTTTGAACATTGCAGGCGACGTAATGCAGAACACTCGGTCTCTAGCCCCTACTTTCGGTGCAGAAGTTTCTGACTACACCATCTCTTCAACAACGTCTAATGAGGAAAATACCGCCATTAAGGCACTATGGGCCAAGCATAAGCTGCTCTTATTTAGAAACCAGAACCTCGATGAGGAAACCTTAGTGAGTTTCAGTCGAGTTTTCGGCGACCTCGAGATTCACGTTCGCACCGAATATCTGTCGTCAGCCTTTCCCGAGGTCTTGTACGTTTCGAACATGAAAAACAACGGAAAGAAAATGGGCATTCTTGCCGACACAGAAGTGGGCTGGCATTACGATCAAATCTATCTACCCCGCCCTGCCGTTGGCTCACTATTAATGGCCCATACGCTGCCCCCAACTGGGGGCAACACGGAATTTGCCGACATGACGACGGCATACAGCGAGCTTCCTGAAGAGGTCAAACAGCAACTTGAGGGGGCGCGCGCCGTACAATCTTATGAGGCATTCAACAGCGCTTACAGCGTCCCCACCAGCAAGGAACAGAAGCAACGGTCGCCTGACATTGCGCACCCTATTGTTCGAACCCACCCAGTTACAGGAGAAAAAGCACTCTATCTGTGTCCTGGTATGACTACAGAGATCGTCGGCTGGGAAGCCGCAGACAGTAGAGCCATGCTTGATTATCTTTTTGAGTGGACGGTCCAGCCGCGTTATGTGTATTCACACTCTTGGCAGCCAGGGGATGCACTGCTGTGGGACAACGCCTGCACTATGCATCGTCGCGACCCCTTTGACCAAAACCATGATCGCCTCATGAAGCGAACAACTATTTTGCCACCGGAAGCTCTCGCGGTCCCCGTCTGAGGGCCGTGTCGTTGCTAAATGCGCATAGCAATCTGACCAGACTTGCCTACAACTAGATGGCGCAAAAACGCGCCACCGTCAGCGCGCGAGGCACTTGGCGGGCACGCTCTTAACTGTCTGAGTCCTGCTGTGGCTTTTCTACTGATTCGGGCACCTGACAGCCGGTTGCGCAACATTGACCCGGTTGTTTTTGGCGATCCGGCGCACCCGTGCTGCCCGTTTCCGCCACACCGCGGTCCAGCAACCGCTCCACGAGGGCCTTCCTTTCTTCCACCGGGTAGCGCCGATAAATTTCACGCTTCATGGCCTGAGGAGAACCGCCACCATGAAGGCTAATTACTGAATACCAACCACCGGTCGAAGAGGCTGTTAGGTCTTCTATAAAGCGCGAAACCTCCATGCGCTTATCGTAGGGGACATCGGGCCGCGCTGAAAGAACTGCCGCGAGATCACCCGCAGTCGCCGGGTTATGGTCTTCATCGGGACCGGGGAGTGCAACAATCAACCCGCCCGATACCTCATGAGCAGTTCGGTGCATATCGTAAATCTGTGTCGCCAGCAGTAATTTACCGATATTGGAAAATACGGGTTCTGGCATCCAAGAGCCGCAGGGATCCTGAATACCGTAAACTGACGCCGCAACACCACAGGCGTAAAAGCCCTCGACAATCTTAATCAGCTCAACCATGGTCTCCCGCAAATGCGAGACGTCGTCCATATCGAGACCGTTAGCATCGGTCATCAGCGCGCCAGCTCCTATGAGCAGATCCCCAAACCCCGCTCTAGCACCAATGCAACTGTGTCGATGATGATTGGCATAAGAGGTTACAAGATGCTCGGTCTGGTCCCATTCCCCAGCCATAAACACACGATCCCAAGGCACAAATACCTCGGAAAAGTGGCAGACCGCCGTACTTTGGCCATATTGCGCGCTGAACTTAGCCGCAGCTTGACCCGGACGCCCCGCCGGCCTAGCGACCACAGTCAGGCCTTTGGCGTCGATAGGTACGGCACAGCAAACCGCGAAATCGGTGTCACCGGCCACCATGGTCCTACAAGGCATCACCAACAGCTCGTGCATATAAGGGCCACCGGTCACAATTGCCTTAGTACCTGACAACACAATGCCATCGGCCCGACGCTCGCTGATGTGCACATAAGCGTCTGGATTTGACTGAGCGTGGGGCCGCAGCCTGCGCTCTCCCTTGGCATCGGTCATAGCCACGCCGAGGGTAAGATCGCGATCTTGAATATCGTGCAAGTAATCTAGGAACCGCGAGTGATACTCACTACCCGAAGTTTCATCAGCCATACGCCAGGTGGACTGATATATCGCGTTGAGGGCATCGTGGGTCAGGTAGCGCTGGGCGCAACCACTCTCACGACACAGCAGACGTACAGCTTCGAGTTTGCTCAACAAATCTTCAGAGTGCCGGTTAATGTGCAGCATGCGATTGACCGTCTTACCTGAGCTCGCCTGATCAGCCAGCATCACGCCACCAAACTCGGGCTTCTGGGCAAAATCGTAGGTAACGCCGACGGCGCGTATACCCGGCGCTAATCTCGGTTCATCCGCAACACTCTCTATAAGATCTCCATCGACATACACCGTCGGCGAGTAACTGCGCAGGCTCTCGCGGTACTCTTCCGCGCTCATAATCTTTCCGCCAGACTTCATCAGCATGTTGCGCTCCTTGATACTGCATTGTTGCGATCCGCGGTCGAAATCGGATCACCCAACCCTTTAAGGGCCTCTAAAAGCGCCGAACAATCATCTTGCTTGTCGACGTCCATAATGGCTTCCCAAACTGCTTCAGTGCGTGTTTCGGAAAGCACCAAACGACAGTTTTGAACAAACTTCGTCTTGACATCACCCTCGCTTAATAAGCGACCCTCTGCGCCCCGGTTAACCGCATCGAAATGCTCATAGACCGTACCATCACGCATCTTGATACTAACGCCACCCGAAAAGGTTTGTGGGTAGTTAGAGCGATCATCGTGAACGCAATGAATACGCGGAGTAAGTGCAAGAATAGCTTCGTCAGTTCGGCTTTCTAACTCAAGCTCACGAAGCCCTAACTGGCCGCGAACCAAGGCGGTTGCGACGGCATAGGCCACGCTGAACTTAGCCTCATACTCACTTTCTGGCCGCTGTTTACGGGCTACGGGTTCAACCACCACGGCAAACTGACGCTCATGTAATCCAATCGTTATTGACTCTATATGTTCTGAACGCAGCCCGTGCTTAGCACGCAAATGAAGCGCGGCGTCTACTGGGGCATGATTGAAGTGGCATATCGGGTAAGGCTTTATGGCCACAGACTCCATCGCAAACTCTTGATAGGCGCTGGACCAATCTACGTTGTTCACGTTATTGGCATTTTGCGTGAACAAAGCGTAAAACCCATAGCGACCTGCGTAGGCCTCGGGTGGAGCCTCAAATCCCGCTAGGGCCAATTTAGCCGCTGCCAGAGCCGATTGCGCAGCCCAGCCCGGATGCAATCTTTTTGTCCAAGTACCCGTATCTAGGAAGGCCATACTGCCCCCAGCCATACTAAGGGCAATTCCCTGAGCGCGGACAGCCTCATCCACAGTGCCACCAAGAAGTCGAACCGCAGCAACGGTGGCACCAAAAATACCCACCACACCCGTTGGATGGAATCCAAGCTGCTGAAATGTCCCTCCCGCTGCGCTTCCCAGTCGAGCATCAACCTCGGTAGCAATAATGCAAGCCAGCAGCAGGTCTGTACCCGAAACCGTTCTCTCCGACGCCAGCGCTAAGGCGGTAGGCAAGGCACTCGCCGAACAATGTACGACTGACGCCAAGTGCGTGTCGTCAAAATCTAAGCCATGAACCAGAGTTCCATTTAACAGCGCCGCGTCTCTGGGGGCCAAGGTATCTTCCAGCCCAATCACAACACCAGCGCCGGGGCTCGCTAAAGTTCGCACCCCTGCCACGGTACGCTCGGCGAAATCGTAATAATGCGAGGCAAACCCTATGCCGATCGCGTCGGCAATACAGCTCTTTGTATACGCCATCAGCTCAGGGGCAACGTCGCCCGACCGCAAAGCTAGGGATGATGTTGCAATGCGACGAGTCAAAGACTCTTGATTGGTTTGCGTGTTGGCCACTGCGCCTCCTTAAATGTCCGGACATTATAAGTGACGACGGCGTGTTACGAAACCTCTTGCTGCTCCAACAATGCTGCAAGAGCAAGAATTCTCTGGCTTTTGTATACAATCGGGTAATCAATAAAATAACCATCGAGCTGAATCGAAGCTGACCCACTTGCTTCAGCGGCCTCAAATGCGGCAACCACAGCGCTCGCATGAGCAATTTCTTGGGTTGATGGAGAAAAGATTGAATTCGTCAACGGTATTTGGCTGGGATGAATGCAGAGCTTGCCACCAAACCCAAACTTACGCCCCCGCTGTGCAGACGCTGTAAAACGGGCATCGTCTTTGATCTGAAGAACAACCGTGTCAATCGGCGGCTGCAACCCGCCTAGCCGAGAAGCGTGAGACAACCGTGCTCGAGCATACGCCAGCACGTCCTCATCCGCGCTCCACTCGTAATCTAAATCAAGGGTGTAATCTCCACCGCCAAAGGCGAGGCGGCGTATTCTAGAACCGGCAGTCGCGATTTCAGCGGCGGTCTCGACGCCGCGTGCAGTTTCAATGATTGGTAAAATATCGAGGCAGCCCACTGCCAAACCTGCCGCACTTTCAGCCTCAGCAATTGCGGCCTCAACCTGAAGTAGTGCAGCCGCCGATTCCACTTTCGGCACAACCACTCCATCTAGCCAAGGACCAACTGTTGCCTGAATATCGCCCAGCCAGTACTCGGTATCAACGCTGTTAATCCGGACGTAATGTAAGCATTTACGTTGTGATGCAGAAAAAGCAGCAACGACATCCTCCCGAGCAGCCACTTTTTCTGCAACTGCAACCGCGTCTTCCAAATCTAGAATGACCGCATCGGCACCAATCTGAAAAACTTTTTCAACGCGACGGGGATGATTCGCAGGAGTAAACATGAAACTGCGAATAACAGCCAACTCTCTCTGTGGCATATTTATTTACTCCAGGACCAGTGTTCAGCGGCTTGCCAACCGCGATTAAACTCAAGGGAATAGCTGAAACTATCGGCGGGATGTTCAGTCACTGAGACCTCAAATAACCGGTTACCATTGCCGCAATACCGTCGATACAGCACCAGTGAAGGTGTTCCCTCATCAACCAGAAGGGCTTTGGCGCGCTCGCCTCTCAAGCTGCCAGCGCAAATCTCCACACTGATACGCTGCACAGTTTCACCGAAAGTTTCCGCAATTTGTTCGTAAACCGGACGTTTCGTTCGGCCAAGCTGCTGTGCAATCGCCGCGTAATCGGGGAGCACATAAATATCAGTCCAGCAAAAAGGACTGCCATCATGCAGAGTTCTCAGACCTGCAATCCGTGCCCAATTTTCGTCCACCCCCTCGCCTATTTTACTGGGCCAGTGATCTTCGTCTGCAACACGACCCTCGACCAGCACACGAAATGCACTGTTCTCTGGATAGGTAAACAACTCACGGGGGTCTCGCACTGCCTGTACAAAGGAAGGCCTAGCTTCCGTAGAAATCACTAAGGTACCGCGTCCTCGCTGGCGCTTAACAATACCCATATCTTCCAGCACGCGGAGAGCCTCACGAATGGTGTGGCGACTGCTACTAAAACGCTCGATTAATTCGAGCTCCCCGGGTAATAGGGAGCCTACCGGAAAGAGCCCATCTCGAATTCCAGACAACAACGTGTCGGCGATTTTCCGATATAGCGGAGATTCTTTTTTAGTTTTTGCGTCTATTGGATTGGGCGGCATGCCGAATCTTGCTACTCTGCGAAATGTCCGAACATTTTAAAGGGTTTTTGACGCGCTGTGGGGCTTACGTAACCTTGCACCTAAAAAAATCAGAAAACAGGCCAGAAGGAGTCTGCCACGGTGAGTGATCAGTCAGTAATGGAACGTTACGCCGCCATGCCAGGGCGGTATTTTGACGACTTTAACGAGGGGGATATTTACCACCACCTGCCAGGTCGAACCATATCCCAACAGGATAATGCTTGGTTTACCCTGCTTACCATGAATACCCATCCTCTGCACTTTGATGAGGAATATGCTGCGGCTACTGAATTTGGCAAACCCTTGGTCGCCAGCCCGTTGACGGTTGCTATTGTGGTGGGCATGAGCGTATCCGATGTCAGCGCCAAAGCCATAGCGAATCTCGGCTGGAAAGACATCAAGCTCACCAAGCCTGTCTTCCCCGGAGATACGCTTTATGCCAACACCGAAGTCTTGGCAAAGCGGGAATCTAAATCTCGTCCCAACGCTGGCATTGTGACAGTACTGACGCGGGGCATTAATCAGCATGACGTTGAAGTCTGCGTTTTCGAACGACAGATGCTTGTACCCAAAAAACCTGCGCCAGCTGCTTAAAGCATCGCCCTACCCGGAGTTAGCATGACCACAGAAAATGATACTGAACAGCAAATCCTCGCTACGATCGATAAATGGGTAGAACGAGAATTGCGACCTATTGCCAGAGAGTTTGATCAGGCCGATGAGTACCCCAAAGAACTCGTAGAGCAAATGAAAACTCTGGGACTGTTTGGCGCCACCATCTCTGAGCAGTACGGCGGACTCGGATTAAGTGCTACAACTTACGCAAAAATCGTCTCCCGAATTTGTGAAGTTTGGATGGCACCATCGGGTATTTTTAACTCGCACCTGATCATGGCTAACTGCGTAGAACGTGGGGGCACACAAGCGCAAAAGGAATATTTTTTACCTCGGTTTGCAACGGGTGAGTTAAGGGGCGGCATTGGCCTAACGGAACCCGACGCGGGCTCTGATTTACAAAGCATTCGACTGCAGGCCAAACGGCAAGGTGATCACTATATTTTAAACGGCACCAAAACGTGGATTTCTAACGGCATTAACGGTAATTGCCTGGCAGTGCTGACCAAGACCAATCCCGATATAGAACCTAGGCATCGCGGTATGTCCCTGTTCCTGTGTGAAAAAGGTGACGGCTTCTCCGTAGGTAAGAAACTCAAAAAGCTGGGCTATCGAGCTATTGATAGCGCCGAATTAATCTTCGACGATTTTCACGTTTCAGCTGATAATTTAATTGGAGGCGAAGAGGGCCGAGGCTTTCAACAAGTCGCTGGCGGGCTGGAACTTGGGCGCATCAACATTGCCGCCCGAGGTGCCGGCATGGCGAAAGGCGCTACTGACATGGCCTTACGCTATGCCATGGAGCGTAAAACCTTTGGCAAGCCCATTGCCGAACATCAGGCCATTCAATTGAAACTTGCAGAGATGTCTACCCGTGCTTCCGCCGCCGAATTACTGGTTAAACAGGCGGCCAATAAGTTTGATCAGGGTGAACGCTGCGACCTTGAGGCGGGGCAAGCTAAATTTTTCGCCTCAGAATCAGCAGTTCAAAATAGCCTCGACGCCATGCGGGTCTTTGGCGGCTACAGCTATTCGCCAGAGTATGAAATCGAGCGTTTTTACCGCGACGCCCCGCTGCTTTGTATCGGTGAAGGCACCAACGAAATACAGCGCATGATCATCGCAAAACAAATGGTGGCTAGAACTCAGTAAAGCTAGTCACGCAGGAAGGTCGTAAATGCCTCAGCATCGAGACGCTCGGTGCGGTAGCTGTTGATCACTGCGCCCCTTTGAGGATAACCCAAGGACATGCCGCAGATGAGCATTTGTTCATCTGGCGCCCTCAAAAGCGGCATCACCGAATCGAAATAAGGGCAAAACGCGGCCTGAGCACAGGTTTCAAGCCCTGCCCCGCGAGCGCTCAACATAATGCTCTGGAGGAACATGCCGTAATCTACCCAGCTTCCTAACTCCATGTCGCGATCAATCGTAAAAAAAAGCCCCATGGGGGCCCCGAAAAACTCGTAGTTAGTCACGCGATAGCCCTGAACTGCCGCCGTATCTGCCTTATCGATGCCTAACAAGCCGTACAAACCAAAACCCGTTTGTCGCCGTCGGCCAATATAGGGCTGCCGCCAGGCTTGGGGATAATAATGATACTCCGACTCGCCCTCGTCACCCGACAAGTAGCGTGCTTTACAGGCGTCTGAAATTCGATTTTTGGCTGCACCTGTTACAACATACACGTGCCAAGGCTGAATATTAGAACCCGAGGGCGCTCGGCCGGCTGTCGTAAGGATCGAGGTAATCACCTCGCTGGTCACCTCACGATCGCTGTCGAACGCCCGAATACTTTGACGACCCGCAATGGCCTCTGAGACATTCATTGGCGGAAATCAGGCCGATTCGCGGCTTAACCAGTAGTGACTGCGGCCACCCTGTGGCGCACCAAAAAACTCACTCAACAAGGCAACAGACTTTAATAAACTAGGCATGTGAATGCCGGTTTTATACCCCATAGATTCGCATAAAAGAACAACATCTTCAGTGGCAACATTACCCTTGGCACCGGGTGCAAATGGACATCCACCGAGCCCTCCCGCAGAGCTGTCGAACTGACGAATTCCCGCTTCGATTGCCGCGTATACATTAGCGATAGCCAGAGCACGGGTATCGTGAAAATGGCAGCCAAGATTTTGATGCCCATACCGAGACACCAACGTCGTCATGAGGTCGTGCACCTGCTTTGGATGCGCGGCGCCGATGGTATCCGCAATCATCAATCGGGCTGGGTTATAACGCATCAAGCGTTCCACCTGTGCCAAGACAGTTTCAGGCGCAACGGGACCCTCGTAGGGACACACAAAAGAGACCGCCAGATAAACGTGTATATCGACACCATCACCCTGAGCACGCGTTAAAATATCTTCAGCCATCAAGAACGTGTCTTCAAGACTCTTCTTAATATTGTTCTGATTCATTTGTTCGGTCGCCGAAATGGCAATGGCATAAGTTTTGATTCCTGTGGCCAGCGCTAACTCATACCCTTTCATATTGGGAACCAGTACCGAGTAGGCGAGATCCGCTGCCGGTAGCTGTGCCGCCAGCACATCGGTTCCCGCCATTTGTGGTACGGCTTTGGGTGAGACAAAGCTCCCAATCTCGAGCTCCGGAACGCCAGTCACCGAAAGACTGTCTATCAAGCGTTGGCGTTGCTCCAGGGTCAAATGTTGGGACTGAGCTTGCAAACCATCCCGAGGAGCCACTTCCTTTATCAAAATATCGTTGGTCATGAGGACCCCTCTGGTATTGTTTTAAGGCACCGCCAAAAAACTGTGTGACGAATAATTTTACTAAAACAGCTTACCGACTCGCAGCGCTAGTCTAGGGTAACAGCCGTTGTACGGAAAATGCCATACGATGGACGCCTAGCATGCTGCAGCAGCCTTTCACTGAGCTCCTTGGAAATGCTGTCGACCCGCTCCATGAAAAATCATCGACGGCGAGGTAAAGTGCTACCTTACTAATGAAGAAGGCAGACATTGAAACACTGGGTCTGGAAAAGGAAAAGGTAATGGAAGCAAAAGGGGTTTTACAACGAAACGCACTGGGGCTAGGAAATCGCCCTGCTCTTGTTATTGTGGACGTCGTAAATGGCTTTACCGATTCAAGCTGCCCCTTGGGCAGTAACGCCGATAGCGTTGTGGCCGCCAACGCCACTTTGATGAAGGCTTTTCACCACCGCGAGCTGCCCGTCTTCCTGACCACCGTCATATTTAGGGACGAGCAGCAGGCACGTGTTTTTCGCGACCGGTTACCATCTCTTGAATTATTGACGCCGGATTCGCACTGGGTGGCCTTCGACGAACGCCTGCCGCTAATCGACTCTGATATTTTCATCGAAAAAATTCATGCCAGCTCTTTCCATGGCACGAACCTGCAGGAGCAGCTCGCAAAGGTTAGTGCAGATTCTCTTGTGGTGACTGGCCTGACGACCAGTGGATGCGTCCGAGCCACAGCCGTAGACGGCCTTCAGAATGGCTATCGCGTTGTAATACCCAAAGAGGCGGTGGGTGATAGAGACCTTGATGCCCACAATGCCAATTTATACGATTTAAACGCCAAATACGCTGATGTGATGTCGCTTGAAGTTGCTATCTCGCAGCTACCTTGAGGCGTTGGCAGCGTCAAAGGCTGCCATTTGCTCGGGGGTTGCCTCTGTCTGAAACTGCGCCTTCCAGTCAGCGTATGGGATGCCATAAACCAGCTCACGGGCATGATCAAGGTCAACAGATTCGCCCTGCTCGGCAGCCTCGGCCACATACCACTTAGAGAGACAATTTCGACAGAATCCTGCAAGAGTCATGAGTTCGATATTTTGAACATCTTTACGCCCATCTAAATGGGCGAGCAAACGCCGGAATACCGCCGCTTCTATAGCATCGTTAGACATATCTTCAGCGCCTCAGCCTTTTGTTCACCATACGCCTAAACTCCTTCGCTTGGTCAGGATAGCGCCACTTTAAATTTGAAAATTGCTCAGTGGAAAAGAAATCCACGCTGCTAACTTCCAAAGGCGCCCTTACCTCCGGCGTGGGCTGACCGACGGGTGAGCACCAATACAAGTGGAAGCCATTTTGAAAGACGGCAGCCGTGTCTTGAGCCGACACCGCTACGTTGGTCTCCTCCCAAGTTTCCCGTTCTGCACCGCATTGCGCTGACTCGCCAGATCTCACGGTGCCACCGGGTGGGCCCCACTTACCCAATGCTTCAACCAACAACACTTTTTTGTTATGGATAACCAAGCACCCTGCAGTAAACGCCTCATCACCTCCATCCTTGACTGTGCAATCGGGTGCGAATTCACAGCCGATGAGTAAGGCAGACATAGCTGCCACTAAACATCCTTTACCGCTCGTAGACAATCTCCACATGCTCACCTCCAACGGCGCCTCTAAGACGCTCTAATAAGTCATCACTAGGATTTACTCTCCACTGGTCACCCAGCGCCACTCTAGCTGATCCCAATGGTTGAAAATAATCAACTGTGACCGGGCACTCACCTCCCCCGGATGTTAGCAATACTTCTTTAATCAGTTGTCGCAACTGTCGATCTAAGCCACCATCAAAAACCTCTAGGCGTATTTCACTCACTCGAGAGAGTCTTGCCTGTTCAAGGGAACGAATCTCACGAGCCCGCATAGACAATCCTCCTGAGTACTCATCACTCTGAACTCGACCACTCAGAAGCACAATTCGGTCTTTGACCAACAGCTCACGGTGCTCAGTGTACGCCTCCGCGTAGACTGTTGACTCAATTTGGCCCGTATTATCGTCCAGTTTTAAGACCGCCATCACACCTCTTTGGGTTTTTATAGTCCTTATATCGACAATTAGGCCCGCAACCGTCGTGTTACTGTCTGGCTGCAGGTCGCGCAGGCGTCGTGGCGCAAACTTGCGAACTTCGGCTTCGTATTCTTGAATCGGGTGGCCACTCAGAAAACTTCCTACACTTTCCTTCTCACCGTTGAGAATTTCCTTCAATGTCCAGGGCCTAACCCCTCGATGCTCCGCATAGGGATCACCATCAGCGGTAGGCGCCACATCGCCAAAAAGATCGGTCATGCCCGCTTCATCATTAGCCACGGTTTGTTCAGCAGCACGCAATGCATCGTCGAGAGCCGCTAATTGAATCCATCGTTCAACGCCAAAACCATCTAGCGCACCACTCTTAATCAGAGCTTCCAATGCGCGCCGGTTTACTTTTCGCGGATCTGTGCGTGAGCATAGATCAAACAGGTCTTTAAAGGCGCCGTCAGCAACTCGGGCTGCCAACAAGTTTTCAACTGGGCCTTCGCCCAAACCCTTGATTGCACCCAAGCCGTAGACGATTTCATTCGCGGCGTTTACGGTGAATAGGTAGGCCCCCTCGTTTACTCCAGGCAGGCGCAAAGGCACCCCCATAGATTTGCATTCATCTCGCAACGTTAAAAGTTTATCGGTGTTATCGAGCTCAGAGCTCATGACCGCCGCCATGAATTCAGCAGGAAAGTGCGTCTTTAGCCAAGCCGTCTGGTAGGAGACCAGCGCGTAAGCCGCGGAGTGCGATTTGTTAAAGCCATAACCGGCGAACTTTTCCACCAAGTCAAAAATTTTCATGGCTAAGTTAGGGTCAATACCTTTTTTACTGGCGCCTTCCTCAAACACCGAGCGTTGCTTAGCCATCTCTTCAGGCTTTTTCTTACCCATGGCACGCCTAAGAAGGTCGGCACCCCCAAGGGTGTAGCCAGCCAGCTCTTGAGCAATCTGCATCACTTGTTCTTGGTATAAGATAATGCCGTAGGTGGGCTCTAAAATAGGTTGCAAAGAGCTGTGCTGATAGGACGCGTCAGGGTAAGCCAAAGCCTCACGACCGTGCTTACGATTAATGAAATTGTCGACCATTCCAGACTGCAAGGGACCAGGCCTAAAAAGAGCTACCAGCGCAATAATATCCTCAAAGGAATCAGGCTGAAGGCGCTTGATCAAATCTTTCATGCCTCTCGATTCAAGCTGAAAAACCGCAGTTGTCTCGGCGGACTTCAGCAAGGTAAAGACCCTTGAGTCATCAAGCGGAATCTCACTGATATCTAGTTTTTCAGGCTGTTCATGACCTCGGGCTTTATTGATCATGGCGACCGCCCAGTCGATGATCGTCAAGGTGCGAAGGCCCAGAAAGTCGAATTTTACGAGGCCCGCTTCTTCGACATCATTTTTGTCGTACTGGGTAACAAGACCACCGCCCGCCTCATCACAATAAAGCGGTGAAAAATCTGTCAACCGCGAGGGCGCAATTACCACGCCACCGGCGTGCTTACCCACATTGCGGGTTACGCCCTCTAGCTGGATTGCCATATCCCAGATTTCCTGAGCCGAACCGTCCTCTTTCAGCAGCTGGGCAAGGGCTTCTTCTTGTTCAACGGCTTTTTCAAGGGTGATGCCCACCTCAAAAGGGATGAGCTTAGACATCTTATCAGCAAGCCCATAAGGCTTATCCTGAACCCGCGCCACATCTCGAACCACCGCCTTTGCGGCCATGGTACCGAAGGTAATAATTTGAGAGACCGCCTCTCTACCATAGGTATCTGCCACATATTCGATCACCTCATCGCGGCGATCCATACAGAAATCAACATCGAAGTCGGGCATCGATACACGCTGGGGATTCAAAAATCGCTCAAACAGCAAATCGTAGGCCAAGGGATCGAGATCTGTAATCTCCAGAACATAAGCAACTAGAGAACCTGCTCCTGAGCCACGGCCGGGGCCTACAGGGATACCCTGCTGTTTACCCCAGCGAATGAAATCCATGACCACCAAAAAGTAGCCCGGAAACCCCATCTCGTTGATAACCCCCAACTCAAAATCTAGGCGCTGTTTGTACTCCGAGAGTGTGTCAGGGTCCGTTAATTGAAGTTGCTCAAGACGACGGCTTAGGCCGTCATGTGAAAGCTGACTCAAAAAGTCTTCGATCGTGGTGCCATCGGGAACTGGAAAGTCGGGCAGGCTAGGCTCTCCCAAAGGAATGGTAACCGAACAACGCCTGGCAATTTCAACTGTGTTTGCGAGAGACTCTGGAAGATCACTGAATAACTCGGCCATTTCCTCTGGGGTGCGCAAGTACTGTTGCTCAGAATACTCTCTAGGTCTTCGGGGATCATCGAGAGTGCGTCCATAACCAATGCACACCCGTGCCTCATGGGCCTCAAATTCACTGGTATTTAAAAATCGCACGTCATTGGTAGCAACAATAGGACATTCCATTTCCGCCGCCAGCTCAACCGCAGCATGGAGAAAATCCTCTTCACCAATACGGCCAGTGCGATGCACCTCAATATAAAATCGTTCGGGGAATGTAGCCATCCACCGTTTCAGCGAGGCTCGAGCTTCTTCAACATGCCCATTATTGAGAAGCTGACCAAACTCCCCCTGACAACCGGCAGACAGCGCTAAAACCCCTTCCGCGTGTGCGTCCAGCCAATCTCGCTCTATGCGAGGGGAACCATGATACTGCCCCTCTCGCCATGCTTTTGAAATCAACAATGTGAGATTTTGATAGCCCTGTTCATTCATCGCCAGTAACGATATAGGCTTGGGCCGATCGCGATCGTCAGCATCTTCGACCCATAAATCTACGCCAACGATTAACTTTAAGCCCGCCCGCTGTGCAGCCTTATAAGCTTTAATCAACCCATAAAAATTAGTGGCATCTGTCACTGCGACCGCAGGCATACCTTGGGCTGCAACTTCGCCCATGAGCTTGGGAATTCTAACCAGCCCGTCGACCAGAGAGAACTCGGTGTGTAAACGTAAGTGTACAAATTCCTTCATAAGCAAACGCTATAGGACACTGCCCTAACTAAGCAAGCGTTTTACGGGGGCAAAGCTCTTTCTGTGCCACGGTGTCACCCCGAGAGCTGCCAAGGCCGCCATGTGCTCGCGTGTTGGATAGCCTTTGTGGCGCGCAAATCCGTATCCCGGATACTCATCATCTAAAGCTACCATCTCGGCGTCGCGCTGAACCTTAGCTAGAATGGAGGCCGCGCCGATACTTACCTCCAATGCGTCACCGCCAATAATAGGCTTTGACTTATAATTCCAAGACGGTAGTCGATTGCCATCGACTAAAACGAATTCTGGCGCTAAGGACAATCCATCCACTGCTCGATGCATAGCCAGTAATGAGGCCTGCAAGATATTGAGGGAGTCGATTTCTGCCACCGAAGCTCTAGCAACACACCAAGCACGGGCACTGGACTTAATAGCGACGGCGAGCTGCTCTCGACGCTTTGCCGTTAATTTTTTTGAGTCTGTAACCCCTGCTGGAACGCTGTCACCAAAAATCACAGCGGCGGCCACAACATCACCAGCCAGAGGGCCCCTGCCAACCTCATCGACCCCTGCAATCCGCTCATATTGGCTAGTAACCTCCGAGAGCAACCGCACCTCAGACACGCTTCAAACTCACCAAGTTATCCAAGGCGTCAGCGGCACGGGCAGCAAACCCCCCACCAATCTGCGCTGCCAATTCGTCAAAAACAGGAACCTGCTGCTCAGCGCCGCGCTCTAGTACATATTCAACCTGCCTGACCAGTTGCTCAGGGGAAGCCGCATCCTGAAGGAGCTCTGGCACTACCTCTCGACCTGCAAGGACATTAGGGAGTCCGACAAAACGAGTGATCGCCATGCGCGATAAAATTTGCCAGGACAACCAAGGCATACGATAAGCAATCACCATGGGTTTACGGAGCAACATGGCCTCCAACGTCGCAGTACCTGAGGCCAAAAGCACGGCATCGCTAGCCAGCATAGCCTCCCGTCCTTGGCCTGAGATAATTGTTGCCGGCAGTTCCAAAGGAGCCAGCACAGCCTCGATTTGCCGCCTACGATCAGCATTCGCCGCGGGTATAAGAAAATGGAGATTCCTGTGTTGAGCGGCCAACCGCACCATGGTTTCGCTATAAATAGCCATCAGTGACGCAACCTCTCCGGCACGACTCCCGGGGAGAACCGCAATAACCTTAGTGTCACCGCTCAATTCAAATTTTGCCCGCAGCACCGCTTCACTGGGCAACTCGGCCAGCTCCTCAATTAGCGGATGGCCTACACAAACTGCAGGCACGCCCGCTCCCTCATAAAAGCGCGTTTCGAACGGGAGCAAACAAAGCATCAGATCCACTGCTGCCGCAATTTTACGCACCCGACCCGGACGCCAGGCCCAAACAGAAGGACTCACCAAGTGAGCCGTTGTGAGGCCTCTAGCGCGCAGTTGAGCTTCTAAAGTTAGATTGAAGTCGGGACTATCAATGCCAAGAAAGCAGTCAGGGCGCCACTGGTCCTGTTGCTGAAAAGCCTGCCGTCTCACCTTGAGTAACTCTGGAAGGCGCTTGAGCGGATCAACAATGCCAAAAACAGACAGTCGATCCATGGGGTGACTAGAGGCTAGGCCCTGCTCGGCCAACTTAGAACCGCCGATCCCCTGCAGTTCCAAATGCGCGTGGCGCCGGCGCAGTTCACCAGCCACTGAAGCACCCAAAATATCTCCAGAAGCCTCACCTGCTAGAACACCTAAACGCATACCAATGTCAGCCCAAGTCAGCGGACAATGCCACGCTCTGAGTTAGACAGACTGTCAATAAGCATCTGCAACTCGGGAGTCTCTTTAACCATGCCCTCTAATCGCTGCACGGCGTTATCGAGGGTCAATCCCTGTCGGTAAATGATTTTATAAGCGCGCCGTAACTCCGCCAGGGTATGGCTGCTAAAACCGCGTCTGCGCAAACCCTCCGAATTAATGGTCTTAGCCTCTGCTGGACTGCCTGCCACCGTTACGAATGCAGGCACATCTTTACCGATTGCGGTGCCCATCCCACTAAAACTGTGAGCGCCAATTTTGCAAAATTGATGCACTAACGTATAGCCGCTAAGAATAGCCCAATCTCCGACCACCACGTGGCCCGCAAGGGCAGTATTGTTTACCAAGATCGTGTTGTTCCCGACAATACTGTCATGACCTACGTGAACATACGCCATAATCAGATTGTGGTCGCCCAGCTGGGTAATGCCTCGATCTTGTACGGTACCTCGGTGAATCGTGACATTTTCTCGAATAATGTTGTCATTACCGATTACCAATTCTGTTGGCTCATCGTGGTATTTAAGGTCTGGTGTGGCTTCACCCACGGTACTGAACTGATAGATGTGATTTCTAGCGCCAATTGTTGTTGGCCCACGGATCACAACGTGAGGCTCTATGATGGACTCCGGACCAATCGTTACGTTCGGGCCAATTACCACATAGGGGCCGATAGTCGCGGTATCCGAAATTTCGGCTTGAGCATCGATAATAGCCGTTGGATGAATCACAACCTAGCGGTCTGCGCAGAGAATAGTTGCCGAGGCGCAGGTAGCGCCCTCGACTTCAGAGTGGACATCAAACTTCCAGATGCCACGTCGCTCACTCACAATTTTTGCGAATAGATCAACACGGTCCCCGGGTACACAAGGCCGCTTAAAGCGCAGCTTGTCGACCCCAACAAGATAGTAAAGTGAACCATCTTTAGGCGTTTTTCCCATTGTTTTAAAACCCAATATTCCCGCCGCCTGTGCCATTGCCTCGACTAATAGCACACCGGGAAATACTGGCTGCTCAGGAAAATGGCCATCGAAATAAGGCTCATTAATACTCAAGTTTTTATAGGCGTGAATTGATTCACCAAGCTCCAGATCAATGACTCTATCAACCAACAAAAATGGATAGCGGTGGGGTAGGTGCTCCCGTATCGCAGCGATATCCATAATCATGTCCCCCTCTCCTCAGACTGAGTAATCCCAGACAACTGTTTTTCCAGCGCGGTTAGGCGACGAGCTAAGGTCGCGAGCTGCTCAAATCGCACGGCGTTTTTACTCCAGTCTTTGTAGGGCTGTATCGGTGTTCCTGACGCATACAAGCCCGGCTCTTCTAACGATTTACTCACCCGGCCCTGCCCGTTGACGTGTACGTTGTCAGCAATAGTAATGTGATCACTAATACCGACCATACCCGCGAAGGTGCAGTCTTCACCGATAACCGTACTACCTCCTACGCCACTGCAAGCGGCAAAAGCTGTGCGCTGCCCCACCCGCACGTTATGTGCTAAGTGCACCTGATTATCTAAAATTGCATTGTCCTCGATCACCGTGTCTTCTAGAGCACCTCGGTCAATCGTACAACCGGCGCCAATTTCAACCCGGTCACCAATGCGAACTCCTCCCAGCTGTAATATTTTTATCCAGCCATCCCCGGAGGGCGCAAATCCAAAGCCATCAGCGCCTATCGTTGCGTTACTATGAACAATACAGTGCTCGCCTATCACCACCTGGTGATACAAAACAGTGTTGGGGTACAGGCGTGTATAGCTGCCGACCTTAGCGTGATGCCCTACATATACACCGGCACCTATAATCGCTCCATCGCCAATTACGACGCCCGCTTCTAGGACAGCATTGGCACCTATACTGGCGCCGCTACCCAAGACAGCCGTCTCATGAACAACGGCACTTTCATGGACCCCAATACAAGCAACGGGTCGATTATCAAAGAGCTGAGTCGCTTGGGCGAAGCTCAAGTAAGGGTCATCACTCAGTAGCGCGGACCCCGACCAACTTTCCGCCCATTCGGGACGTAAAATGAGCGCTGCCGCCTGAGTCGCTTTCGCCTCTGACAGATGCAACTTCTTGACCACAAAGCTCAGCTCTGTCGATCTAGCAGTTGCCAGAGGAGCAATGCCCTCGAGTTCTATACCTGGCTCGCCGATGAGCTCGAGGTTCAGTCGCTTAGCAATGTCACCTAGCGTCAGCAAAGGAAGTTGACTTCACTCTTCAGCGGGCAACTGGTTAAGCTTGTCAGTAACCTTGGCGGTAATGCTGTAACCGAGGTCAGCATGGATCACACCTTGCTGCTGCAGCAGTAAGCCAATTTGTTCTGTCGTAATAATGTCACGAAGAACTTCACGAGCCTTAGGGGCAAGCTCCTGAAAAACGCGCTGAGCATTTTGCTGCTGTAGCGTTTGCAGTTTCTTGGCGACATATTCAAGATCAGAGTTTTTGCTGGAGACCTTTTGTCGAGCAGCGACCATCTGATCTTCACTCATCGCCGCTTGATCGCGTTGAAAATCCTGAACGAGTTTATCGAGCTCTTCGCGCAAACTTTCAAATTCATTCTTATCACTGGTGAAGTCTTCGTTTTTTTCAAACTCGGCCAAACGCTGCTGCGCTAAGTCAGTTTGAAGAATAGCTTCCTCAAGATTGACGACAGCAATTTTACCCTGAGCCATTGCCAGCGTGGGTAGAACCAGCAGTGCCGCAGACACCAGGAATTTATTAAATGGTTTCACAACAACCTCCCTTAACAGAGTTTTAAAATTAGAAACTTCTTCCCAGCGTAAACTGGAATACTTCACGCTCGTCAATCTCGCTGGCATTAAGCGGTTTAGCCAAACTAAACGTCAGCGGACCAAAGCCCGACAGCCAAGTCACACCAATACCGACAGAATAACGCAGCTCACCCGCATCGACGTCAAAACAGTTAATCTGATTGCCGCGACAGTTGGTATTAAAAACGTTACCGACGTCCAAGAACAATGCCGAGCGAAGTGAACTTCGATCCTTGATAAACGGCATTGGGAAGAGCAGCTCGGCACTGCCTTCGGCGAGTACATTACCACCAAACGGGTCAGGACGGGTTGAAATGGGTTGCACCACAAGCTTACCGGTTCGAGGATCCACGACGTAACCAAAGCCTCGTCCCGATGGCCCACCCACCTGAGTAGGATTGCCGTTTTCATCGATCTGAGTGATGGGGCTATTCGAATTGTAGATCAGTGGCGGGGTGCTGCGCGGACCGAGAGTATTGGCCTCAAAACCGCGAACGGAACCAAAGCCTCCAGCAAAGAAGTGCTCGTAAAAAGGCAATTCACTGGTATCGCCATATCCTCCGCCGTAGCCGAGCTCACCGCGCAAATGCAGGACAAATTCTTGGTAGATCGGCAAATAGATTTCACCACGGTAGGTGAGCTTGTAGAACTCTAAATCCGACAGCGGCACCGCCACCTCTAGAGCCACAGATTGTGAGACCCCTCGCGTCGCCAGTTGCCCCCGATTAAGGGTGGACTGTAACCACGAACCGGTCACGCTGAAATTCAGGTATTCATCGCCATTAAGGTCTAAGAAACCGAGCTGGTCTGGAATTGTCAGCGCGGTAATGGGCAACTCTGAAATGGGTCTTAACACCTCCGCAGCCGAGTAAGTACCATCTGCCTGCAGCGTGCTTTCATACCAATTTTCGACCTGAGGCTCGAGACGAGGGCTAGACTTTATCTCCTGAACCGCATACTGGCCTGCCGTTATTTTGGTATCGGTAACACCGAAGGAAAAACCTAGCCTTTGTGTTTCACTAATCGGGTATCCAAAATTCATATTGGCACCGACGGTATCGGTAGTGTAGCTCGCCACATTAATTTCAGAGAGATCCGTCTTGCGATAGAACACGCTAAATCCGCGACTCACACCATCTTCAGTAAAGTAGGGGTTCGTATAGTTGAGACTTATAACATCCTGATACCGCGAGGAATTAAGGTTGACCCCTACTCTACGACCGGTACCCAAAAAGTTGTTTTGCTGCAGGTTCAGGCCCAATATCAAACCAGCATCTTGGGCGTAACCAATACTGCCACCGATAGAACCAAATGATTGCTCGGTTACCGTATATTCAACGTCGATAAGGTCATCATATCCCGCGACCTCCTCGGTGTCGGCTTCCACCGTTTTGAAAAATCCCAAACGTTGCAGACGAATCCTGCCTTGCTCAATGGCTGAGGCCGACGCAGGGGCTGATTCCATCTGACGCATTTCGCGGCGGAGTACATCATCGGAGGTATCGAGGTTACCGCTAAAGTCTATCCGGCGAACGTAGGTTCTTTTGCCTGGATCAACAAAAAACTTGATCTTGACCTTGCTGTCTTCCTCCACCTCCGGAATGCCTGTGACCGACGCAAAGTTGTACCCCTCATTACCTAGGCGACGGGTTAAATACTCCTCCGTCGTCGTAATCAGGGTTTGTGAGTAAACCTGGCCCGGCTGGACAAGTAAAAAGCGCTTGAGGTCTTCTTCGGGAAGCACCAAATCCCCGGAGAGCCCTACGTCACTCACCGTAAACTTGTCACCCTCAGTAACGTTAGCGGTGATGTAGACCGCCTCCATGTCGGGTGAAATGGCAATCTGTGTTGAGTCAATATTAAATTCGAGGTATCCACGATCAAGGTAATAGGAGCTTAAATTTTCAAAATCGGCCGTCAGTTTTTCTTTAGAGTATTTGTCATCACTGGTGAAGAAAGAGAGCCAGCCAGTCATCTTCAACTCAAAAATATCTTGGAGCTGTTCGTCCGTGTAAATAGTGTTGCCCACTACGTTGATGTGCTTGATCGAGGCCACTGTTCCTTCATTGACGTCAATCGCAATCGAAACACGATTCCGAGGCTCAGGGATGACCTCGGCTTCGATTCGGGCATCGTAGCGCCCCTGCAATACATACTGCCGTTGCAACTCGAGTTGCATGCCCTCTAATGTTGAACGCTGGAATACATTGCCCACGGAAAGGCCCGCGCCTTTTAAGCCGTCAAGTAACGCCTCAGTTTCGATCGCCTTGTTACCATCAATCGTGATCTCACTAATACTGGGTCTTTCGGCAACAGTAACAACCAGCACCGACCCATCACGACCGATCGAAATGTCATCAAAGTTGCCTGTCGCAAATAAATTTTTGGCCGATGCCCTGATCGCGTAGGTATCTGCAACATCACCCACCCCCACTGGCAGCGCGGCAAAAACACTTCCTGGCGATATACGCTGCAACCCCTCGACACGAATATCGCTGATGTTAAACGCCTCAGCCTGTGCCTGTGTTAGTGCGGGCAGTAAAGTGAGCAACGCAATGCATAGCGCTGGCACAAAACGTCCTGCTTTACTTTTACTTTCAGCGAAACACATCAAAAGATGCTCTCTCCAACAAAACCGCCGCGTCTCAACGCAATCAGTAACAAAGCCGACTCAATGAATCGGCTCAAATAAGGTGCTTTGCAAGCCGACAAACAAACAGCACATTCACAGCCGACTGAAATCATTATACAGGGCAAAAGCCATCAGACTCATCACCATTATTAGTCCCATTTGATACCCCCAACCCTGAATACGCTCGGGAACAGCACGCCCGGTGAACGCCTCTATGGTGTAAAACAACAAATGGCCGCCATCGAGTATGGGAATTGGTAATAAATTCAATGCCCCCAGCGAAATACTTAACAGCGCCAGAAATCCCAGCCAAGATTCCCAGCCCGATTCTGCCGAGGATGCGGCAACCTGTGCAATAGTGATAGGACCCGACAAATTTGCCGTCGAAATTAGGCCCTGAAGCATCTTTAAAATTGATTCAAATGTAAACACGATTAGATCGAAGGTGCGCTGCAAAGCTGCCCAAAGCGCGTCAATAGGTCCTCTATCGAACACGCGCAAACTTTCAGCTGGAATCTCAGGGCTGCGAACAGCCATACCGATGCTGCCAATGGCCTGCCCATCCGACAATTTTTCCACCGGCGTCAAGGTTAGGGGAACATCCACGTTATCGCGCGCTGCAATTACTGCGATGGGCGTCCCGGGTCGGGCTCGTACGTAGTCAACCCAGTCTGACCAGTTCGCCATTGGCACACCGTCCGCAGAGACAATACGGTCACCTGACAGAAATCCGGCGGCCTCAGCGGGAGAGTTTTCGATAGTTTTCTCAACGATAGGCAGCACGGTAGGGAAAGCCAAAGAAATCCCCAGCCCTGCTATAGGGTTTGGGGCCTCAACACCCGCCAGCCAGCGATCAATGGGGGCGTTGGAACTGTACTGAACATCGGAACCCGAGTAGCGAGCCCCCAACTCAATAAATCCCGAGTCACCCAAGCGCTCGAGTAGGCGGAAACTTAGCGCATTGACAGTGGGCGTGGCTTTACCATCGATACTGGTGATTTCTTGGCCGACTTCGATGCCAGCAAAGTATGCTGGCGAGTCGGGCTCAATGCTGTCGACAATTGGCACCATGCCCTTTTCGCCACTGAGAAACAGTATCCAAAAAACAAAAATAGCGAGTAGAAAATTTGCCACCGGTCCAGCACTGACAATAGCGATACGCGACCACACTGACTGTCGGTTGAAGGCCTGATGAAGTTCGCTCGGGTCTACCTCACCTTCGCGCTCATCCAGCATCCGTACGTAACCGCCCAAAGGAATCGCCGCCAAAGTGTACTCGGTGCCCTCAGCATCGTAGGTACGCCAAATCGGCGTACCGAAGCCAACAGAAAATCGCAGCACTTTGACGCCACAACGTCTGGCAACCCAAAAATGGCCGTACTCGTGAAATGCCACCAAAATACCGAGGGTTACCAGCGCCGTCAGAACTGTCCACAGAAGTTCCATAGCCTCAGACACCCCGCCTGTCACGTTTTAGTTTATGAATACGTTCTTCAGCATTGGCCCTTGCGCGACTATCCAAAGCTTCAACTGCCGCAAGATTTTCCGGCTCACGACTAGAGACCTCCTCTAGGGCATGGGCTATGACGTTATCAATGCCCGTAAATCCTAGCTGCCCATCTAAAAATGCGGCAACAGCGACCTCGTTCGCAGCATTGAGGACGCACATTCCCCCCGGCTGAGTTATTGCTTCTTGCGCCAATCGAAGGCACGGAAAAGCATCTAGGTCCGGAGCCTCAAAATCGAGCTTAGCTACGCTGACCAGATCGAGGGGCGAGACCCCCGCGTCAATGCGCTCAGGCCAAGATAAACCGTAAGCGATGGGGGTACGCATGTCGGGATTGCCTAACTGGGCGAGCACAGAGCCGTCGTGATAACGAACTAAAGAATGAATGATACTTTGGGGGTGTACGACTACGTCTATATCATCAGGGGTGCAGTCAAATAACCAGCACGCTTCTGCCAACTCCAAGCCCTTATTGAGCAGCGTTGCTGAATCTACCGATATTTTTCGACCCATAGACCAATTGGGATGGGCGCAGGCTTGTTCGGGTGTCACTGCCACCAACTGACTGCGACTGCGGCCTCTAAAAGGTCCGCCAGATGCGGTTAGCAGTATTTTCTCTACCCCTGCAGACTGCGGGCGACCTTGGCTATTGGCCGGAATGCATTGAAACATTGCATTATGTTCGCTATCGATCGGCAGCAGCGTGGCGCCACCAGCACGTGTAGCCTCCATAAAAACACTGCCAGCACTCACTAAAGCTTCTTTATTGGCTAGTAGCAGTCGCTTACCGTGTTCGGCAGCTGCTAATGTAGGTCGCAATCCTGCAAATCCAACGATGGCGGCCATCACCACATCAACCTCACTAGCTGACGCCACATCAACCAGAGCCTGCTCGCCCCCCAGTACCCGAGTGGGCGACTGCGCAGGTAGTAAGGAAGCCAACTGCTCTGCAGCATCAGGGCATGCCATTACCGCCTGCACAGGTTCATAGGCGAGCACTAGTTCGAGCATTTTTTTAACAGAACGATAGGCCGTGATGGTATGCAGAGTAAACCGATCAGCGTGACGGTTGAGCACGTCTAGAGTGCTCAAGCCAATAGATCCCGTGGCGCCCAAAACAACGACCTGTTTCAAATCAGTACCCTGCAAGAAGTAATCCCAGTGCAAAAACGGGAGCCGCTGAGCACAAACCATCGATCCTGTCTAAAAGCCCTCCGTGTCCGGGGAGCAGCGTGCCGGAATCCTTCACACCACGTTCTCGCTTAACCATACTGACAGTCAGATCACCTAAAACCGACGCACCTGCGACTGCAAGACCCATTACCACCAGGGTAACCAATGAAAGATGAGCCATGTGCTTAGGTAAAAAATAAGCGACGACTAGAGTTAAAGCGAAGACCGAAGCAACCCCACCCCAGAACCCTTCCCAGGTCTTGCCCGGGCTCACTTCAACGGCCAATTTGTGGCGCCCCCAGCGGCGACCGGCGAAATAAGCGCCGATGTCTGCTAGAGCAACCGCTAAAACCAATAAAACAAGCAGTACCATGCCGTCAGGTAGAATAAGTAGGAAAACTGTAGACAGCCAGGTGGTCGCCAAAATAAACAAACCAAAAACAGCGCGGCTAGCCCGACTGCGCCAAATCCACGCAGAACCCGGATAACTCTCAACTGCCAGCATAACTACAGACCAAAAAAAGCAGGCTGTACCCAACCATGGCTGGAACACATCAGAAGCGGGGGCATCGCCAATACCCAGCACTAACCAGATCGTAGCCAGCAAGCCGACATAAAATACGGTGTAGGCCGCGCGCGCAAAGGCCGCTCTTATACCCGACAGACCGCTCCACTCCCAAGCCCCTGCCACTGAAACAGCGCCTAGAATTGCTGCCAATGCCTCCAAGCGCAAAAAAAATACTGCCGAGAGGAAGGCTAATGCAAGAATAACGCCTGTCACTACCCTTTGGCGCAGCATTATCAAGGGCTCCAAGTTTTATCCAATGACTCACTGAAAATATCGCTACCACTGCGCAATCCGAATCGACGCTCTCGACTCTGAAAATCTTCAATGGCACGAGTAAGAGCCGCTTCATCAAAATCTGGCCACAGGGCCTCGCAAAAATAAAACTCGGTGTAAGCCAACTGCCAAAGCATGAAATTTGAAATACGTGCGTCACCACCCGTACGGATACACAAATCTGGAGGGGGCAAATCGCCCAGGGAGAGTGTCTGCTCGAATCGATCTGAATTGATTTCATCTGCGGATAAAGTCCCAGCAGCCACCTCACTCGCCAGTTTTCTTACCGCGTCAATCACATCCCACTGACCGCCATAATCGACCGCCAAAACTAAGGTGGCTCCCGTATTAGCTGCGGTTGCTTCCTCACTTCGGATCATTAACCGTTGCAACCGAAGGCTTAGCCGATCTCTGCGACCTATAAAACGCAGTCGCACGCTATCGCGCTGCAGCTGCTCAACTTCTCGTCGCAAATAATGGCAAAGAAGTGCCATGAGGGCTCGAACTTCAGTTTCTGGCCTGCCCCAATTTTCGCTGCTAAAGGCGAACAAGGTGAGCACCTCTATGCCCTTGTCCTTGCAGCCTTTTAGCGCCGAACGAACCGCCTCAACCCCCGCACGATGTCCTGCAGGCACAGGAAGCCCGCGACGACTCGCCCACCGTCCGTTACCGTCCATAATAATGGCAATATGCCGCGGTTCCGGCCGCCATTTGATAAGATTTGATTCGAAAGGCTTATTCATCGCGTTGTTACCGCCTAAGCAGCAAAATCTCTCAAATTTCCATCAGATCGGTTTCTTTTGCAGCCAATGCTTCTTCTACCTTAGCCACAAAATTATCAGTCAGCTTCTGGATGACGTCTTGAGCGCGGCGTTCATCATCTTCCGAAATCTCTTTATCTTTTAGCAACTCCTTGAGCATCCCATTCGCATCGCGCCGAGCGCTGCGGATAGAGACCCGACCCGCTTCGGCTTCGGCTTTGGCTTGTTTAATAAAGCCACGCCGGGTTTCTTCCGTCAGCATAGGCATAGGTATACGCATCACATCCCCGGCAGTTGCCGGATTAAGACCGAGGTCAGATTTCATGATCGCCTTTTCAATCGTGGGGGTCATGCTTTTATCAAATGCACTAACGGCCAAAGTACGCGCGTCCTCAACCGTAATATTTGCGAGCTGATTCAAGGGTGTCAGTGCCCCATAGTATTCAGCCCTAATGCCGTCGAGCAGACTCGGGTGAGCACGGCCAGTCCGGATTTTATTGAAATGATGACCCAAAGCGTCCAAGGCCTTCACCATACGCTGTTCAGTCTCAATGCGAATGTCGTCAATCATGATGTTATTTCCCTCATCGCAACGGCCTGGTAACCAAGACCGTCTTTCAACTAATCAAAGTACCTTCAGATTCGCCCCTAACAATGCTGAGCAGTGCGCCACGTTGTGCCATATCAAAGACGCGAACGGGTAGATTATGATCACGGCATAGAACAATCGCGGTCAGATCCATCACTTCCAACTTACGGTCTAGGACCTGATCAAAAGTCAGCTGATCGTACCGCTGGGCGGTAGCGTCCTTCATAGGGTCGGCGCTGTATACACCGTCAACTTTAGTCGCCTTCAAGACCAGATTGGCGTTAATTTCTATGCCGCGCAAACAGGCTGCCGAATCGGTTGTGAAGAAAGGGTTGCCGGTTCCCGCCGTAAAGATAACAACATCACCATTTGACAGAGCACGGATGGCCTTTCGACGATCGTAATGATCAACAACGCCACTCATCGGAATAGCCGACATGACCTGCGTAGCGATGTTGGAGCGCTCAAGAGCATCGCGTAGGGCCAGTGCGTTCATCACCGTTGCCAGCATACCCATGTGGTCGCCAGTGACGCGATCTAGGCCGGCTTCTTGAAGCGCCTTCCCACGAAAAAGATTTCCGCCGCCGACTACTAGCCCCACTTGTACCCCAATGCCGACCAATTGACCCACCTCGAGGGCGAGCTGATCCAAAACCTTAGGGTCAATACCAAAAGCCTCTTCACCAGTGAGCGCTTCACCACTGAGTTTGAGCAGGATACGTTTAACTATTTTTTCGCTCGCCAAAGCCTTTCTCCTATCTCAAGACGCTCCTATCCTACCGGACACTTGAGTCGCAAGTCAGGTCGTAAGTTCCCGACTAACGCTTACTAAGCGACTTATGACCAACAAAAAACTGCTCAGCCTAGTTGCAGCGGCCCGTCATTGCCTAGGCCACCTCAAATTCACCCCTTAAGTTGAGCGGCAACCTCGTCTGCAAAATCAACCTTATCCACTTCGATACCTTCACCAACCTCGAAACGCGAGAACGAGATCACCTCAGCATCAGCCGCCTTGACCAGCTGCCCTACTGTCACATCAGGATCTTTAACAAAAGCCTGTTCTGAGAGGCTGTTCTCGGCAAGGTATTTCTTAATTCTGCCGCCAATCATCTTTTCTATGATTTCTGCTGGCTTGCCAGATTCCTGTGCTTGGGCGGTGAAAATATCACGCTCCTTTTCAAGCAGCGCTTCAGGCATATCCGCAGGAGATACCACCTGAGGATTGACCGCGGCAACGTGCATAGCAACGTCACGGGCAAGGTCCTGATCACCACCACGCAGCTCCACAAGCACGGCGATTCTATTATTGCCGTGTACATAGCTGCCTACGACGCCATTTTCAGCGGTTACTAGGGACGCCCTGCGAATACCAATGTTTTCGCCAATCTTTTGGACTAGAGCCTCACGCGCCTGCTCAAGGGAACCCGACTTCAGCGCATCAATGTCAGCAGATCGGCTTTCGTAAAGCGTATCCGCCACCGAACCGACAAAACCTAGGAAGTTTTCATCCCGAGCGACAAAATCGGTCTCACTATTTACTTCAACCAAAACACCATAGCTTCCGTCTTCAGCAGTACGCGTCGTCACAACGCCATCCGCCGCAATCCGACCTGCTTTTTTAGCCGCTTTCATGCCACTGGACTTGCGTAGGGCCTCTATTGCAGCGTCAATATCGTTATCTGCCTCCTTCAGCGCTCTTTTACACTCGAGAAGACCCAATCCTGTACGCTCTCTTAGCTCCTTTACCAATACTGCTGACATGTATCATTCCTCGTTACGCACTTTCGACATATACAGCCAAAAATGCTTTTTAAAATGAGCTGGAGGGCACTAGCCCTACCGGTTAAAAAAAAGCCGCGCGAAGCGCGGCGTTGTCTTAGGCTTCGGCTTCGGATTCGGCCTCATCGGTCGCATCTGTTGGCGCCTCTTCCACCTCAACAAGGTCCTCAGCAACAGCAGGCACCTCGCCTCGCTCTGCCTTACCTTCTAGGACCGCGTCAGCGACTGCCTTCACGTACAGCCTGATCGCCCGAATTGCATCGTCGTTGCCTGGAATCACGTAGTCGATACCATCGGGATTGCTGTTGGTATCAACAATGCCAATCACGGGGATGCCTAATTTATTTGCTTCGGTGATAGCGATGCGCTCGTGGTCCACGTCAATGACGAATAGAACGTCAGGCAAGCCAGTCATATCCTTGATGCCACCCACCGAGCGATCCAACTTCTCTTTGGAGCGCGTGCGCATTAACGCCTCTTTCTTGGTTAGCTTAGCAAAAGTACCGTCTGCCTCCTGCTCCTCAAGCTCGCGCAAACGCTTGATCGAAGAACGCACAGTCTTGTAGTTGGTGAGCATGCCACCTAACCAGCGATGGCTTACGAAGGGCATACCACAGCGTGCTGCTTGCTCTTCGATAACTTTTCCTGCTGCCCGCTTGGTGCCCACGAACATAATGTTGCTTTTGTTGCTGGCTAGGCGCTGAACTTGCTTCAACGCATCATTAAACGCGGGCACTGTGTGCTCGAGATTAATAATGTGTATTTTATTTCGTGCCCCAAAAATGTATTGATCCATTTTGGGATTCCAGAATCGGGTCTGGTGCCCGAAGTGGGCGCCTGCTTGGAGCAGATCGCGCATGCTTACTTGAGCCATAGTTACCTTCCTGAGGTTTGGGTTTTGATCGTCACACCACTACTAGGACCAACCGATTAACGGCACCCGGCCTAGATTTTTTGAGGTGTAAGTTCTAAATTAAAGCGGAGGCTAACGCCCACGCCTCGTCAGACTCATTCCAACGAGGCGCGCGTTATACCATAATTCTGTGAATTGGAGAAGGAAAAAGGACATTAGCGTGTGCTTTGGTTACAATACCAAAATGAATTCCTAGAGACGTGAACTTCCATGGCTGTTACCCCCAAAACCCCCCAAGAGCTACAAGGCATGCGCGTTGCAGGCCGACTAGCCGCTGATGTTCTGGAGATGATTGAACCGTTGGTCAAAGTGGGCATGACAACCGGAGAGCTTGACCGCATTTGTCACGACTACATCGTTAACGTCCAACAAGCCATTCCAGCTCCGTTGAACTACCACGGATTTCCTAAATCTATTTGCACTTCGGTCAACGAAGTCATTTGTCACGGCATTCCCTCTGACAGTAAAAAGTTGCGTAATGGTGACATCATTAATATTGATGTAACCGTCATTAAAGACGGCTGGCATGGTGACACCAGTATCATGGTGGGTGTCGGCGACGTGGCACCCCACGCCGAGCGGCTAATGCGCATCACCCAAGAATGCCTCTACAAAGCACTCGCCATTGTTCGCCCCGGAACAACTCTGGGAGATATTGGCCACGTAATTCAGCAATACGCCGAAGAGAATTACTATTCGGTAGTTCGCGAGTACTGCGGCCATGGCATTGGCCAAATTTTCCATGAAGAGCCCCAGATACTGCATTACGGCTCTCCCGGCGTTGGGGAGGTTCTTAGGGAGGGTATGACTTTTACCATTGAGCCTATGATCAATGCAGGGAAGCGCCATACCAAGCTGAATACCAAAGATGGCTGGACCGTAACAACTCGCGATGGAAGGCTTTCAGCTCAGTGGGAACACACTCTCGCTGTAACCGCCGAAGGGTGTGAGGTCTTTACACAAAGAACCCCCGAAACCCTGCCCTGTTGAACTAAGTCCAGAGAATCCGATCTATGGCCAATCCAATTAGCCATTCAGACCAACCTGTTCAAGATTGCCAGCAGTACCTTTCTCAGGTCACTGAGGACATCGCCGGGAGATTTCACCCAACAGGTCCTGTTTGGCCCCTGCTGTCCGCTCGTTCGGATGCTGTCGACAACGTGCTGAACCATCTGTGGCAATTTTATCTCGACCAACGCTGTGACTTGGCCCTTGCCGCGGTTGGCGGCTATGGTCGTGGTGAACTGTACCCATTCTCCGACATCGATCTATTGATTTTAGTGAAGGATTCGCCCAACGAAGATACTGCCACTCAAATTTCAGAGCTGCTCAGAAACCTGTGGGATATCGGCCTAAAAGTGGGATCTAGCGTCAGAACGCTCGAAGAATGCGAGGCCCTAGCGCGAGAGGATCTCACCATATTCACCTCCTTATTAGAAGCGCGCTATATCGCAGGTAGTACTGAGCTTTTTGCACAGCTCAGTGCACACATTGATCAAGCAAAAATGTGGGACAGCAAAGCCTTTTACAAAGCCAAACTTCAAGAAACTGAGTCTCGTCACGACCACTTTGGCAACACCGAAAGTAATTTAGAACCCCACGTCAAAAACGGTCCAGGTGGCCTGCGGGACATACAAGTTATTGGGTGGATCGCCAAGCGGCATTACGGTGTCGCATTACAAGAAATTAATGAAGAAGACTTTCTTAATACCGATGAGCAGCGGATGTTGGAAGCCGGCCAAAATTTTATTGGGCAAGTCAGGTTTGCCCTGCACATGCTGAATGATCGTGAAGAGGATCGATTACTTTTTGAACAACAACAGAAACTCGCTCATCTTTGGGAGATGGTCGACGGTGAAAAACTCGCCGTTGAGCAATTTATGCAGGTTTATTACCGCTGGGCCCAGGCCTTAGCGCAGCTTCGTGAACTTGTCATGCAAGCCTTCGAGCGCCAAATCTTGCACAGCGATGATCGCGAAAAAGCCCGCTTGCTCAGCGACGACTTCGAGGTTGTTGGGGGTCTCCTTTCCGCAAGGGAAGATAATGTTTTTGTAAAAGAACCCTCAAATTTATTACGAAGCTTCGTTATCCTCGCTAACAATTCTGATATCAGTGGTATAGCACCCGGCACTTGGCGCCTGCTGAGAGCCGCTCATGACCTTATCGACCCGCCCTTTAGAGCGAACCCTATCAATCAAGCCCTGTTTATGGAGCTCATGAGTTCACCTCACGGTGTAACTCTGCAACTGCGCCGTATGGCGAGACACGGCTTGCTAGGCCGATACCTCCCTGAATTTGGCCGTATCGTCGGGCAAATGCAATTCGATCTATTTCATGCCTACACCGTGGAGGCGCATACTCTAGAGGTGCTGGCCAATACGCGACGATTTATGCGGGCCGACTACACCGATAAATTCCCGGTCTCAACGCGCATTGCCCAACGACTCAGAGCACCTGAGTTGCTTTATATTGCAGCGCTTTACCACGATATCGGTAAAGGCCGTGGGGGAGATCATTCGGAACTCGGTGCCGTAGATGCACAGGGGTTTTGCGAACGGCACAGCCTCAGTCAAAACGATACCAACCTGGTGGTATGGTTGGTTCGTAACCATTTGCTCATGAGTTCGTTCTCGCAACGCAAAGATATTTCTGACCCGGATGAAATAGCCCGGTTCGCCAATCACGTCGCTACACAAGAGCGCCTAGATTATTTATACACCTTAACGGTCGCCGATATTCATGGCACCAATCCAGAGCTTTGGAATGCGTGGAGAAGCACACTGCTTCGCCAAACCTATACGGAAACACGCCGAGCGCTTACCCGTGGCCTCGAAAATCCAGTAGATCGTCAGAGCGTGGTTGATACCACACGCGAAACCGCTTTGGAGATACTGGAAGACAGAGGTTTCATCAAAGCCGATGTCGAAGCTATCTGGGCGTTAAGAGGCGATGACTATTTTTTACGAGAGCGCCCCGATGATATTGCCTGGCACACCGAGTCCATCTCAGACCACAGCAATCTCGACCAAGCGCTCGTCCTTGTGAGGCAAAGCAGCGATTCAACAGTGGCCAATGCCACCCAAATTTTTGTTCACGCACCCGACAGTCCAGACCTGTTCGCGCGTATTTGCGCCCAGCTAGAATTTCTAGATCTTAGCGTTAACGATGCCAGAATTTATCTAGGAGGCGATGGTGCAACCCTTGATACCTTCTACGTGTTGCAGGCCGATGGTAATCCAGTTTCAGGAGATCTCACGACTCTGGGAAACATTAGAGACGGGCTTTCCGCAGCACTGACCCGACAGGAGATAAGGACCGTCACGCGCCACACACCACGCCGACAGAAATCCTTCGTAATTCCAACAGAAACGTCTGTTCATCAAGATGAACGTCGCGGCTGGACCGTCTTAGAAGTTGCCACCCCAGATCGTCCAGGGCTTCTCGCCAATATCGGCGCTGTTTTTGTTGCCCAAAATGTAGCGCTACAAGCGGCGAAAATTCAGACTCTGGGTGAGCGCGTAGAGGACGTCTTTTTTGTCACGACCAGCGACGGCAACAGCATTAACGATGCCCACAAGTTGAATCTTTTAGAGGATGCCGTAAAGCAATCTTTAGACGCTGAATTGCAAAGCAATCCATGAATCCCGGTCTCGAGGCATTACAGCCCTACCCGTTCCAGCGTCTGAGCCAGTTGTTTTCAGGCGTGTCAGCGGCAAACCTGCCAGAAATAGCATTGACGATTGGTGAACCACAACACCAGCCACCCCGCTTGGTAACGGAAGCACTCATGGAGGCCTTGACCGGGATTAACCACTACCCATCAACCACCGGCACACCGGAACTGAGAAACAGCATCGCCCGGTGGCTGGAACAGCGCTTTAATTTGCAGCACGTTGATGCTGACCGACAGGTGCTGCCGGTAAACGGCACTCGCGAAGCTTTGTTTGCGATAGCTCAGACGCTGGTAACACCCGGGGCACCTGGTCGAGTTATAAGTCCCAATCCGTTTTACCAAATCTATGAGGGCGCAGCATTGCTCGCGGGCACAGACCCTAAATTTGTCCCAGCTAACTCAGCTAGTGGGTTTAAACCCGATTTCTCTGACGTAACCTCCGATGACTGGCAGCGCCTAGAGCTACTGTATATCTGTAACCCCGGCAACCCATCGGGGGCCGTGATGTCAGAAAAAGAACTGAGCACCCTAATAGCCCTTGCACAAGAGCATGATTTCGTTATCGTTAGCGACGAGTGCTATAGCGAAATTTATCCTGATGAGAGCGCACCTCCAGCAGGGCTCCTGACCGCCGCTGCCAACATGGGGCATACCGATTATGCAAAGTGCCTTTGCTTTCATAGTCTATCAAAACGCTCCAACCTCCCCGGCCTTCGGTCAGGTTTCGTTGCTGGAGACGCTGACGTTATTCATAAATTTACGCGTTATCGAACCTATCATGGCTGCGCCATGCCGCCTCATCATCAAGTGGCAAGCACCGTTGCCTGGAGTGATGAAAACCATGTCCTCGCCAATCGAAGCGCCTACCGGGCTAAATTTGAAGCCGTGGTCCCGATACTAGCCCAGCAACTGGAGGTTACGGCCCCAGATGCAGGATTTTATCTCTGGCCGAGTACGCCCATTGATGATCTAGACTTTTCGCGTGAACTGCTGAGACGCTGTAATGTCGCTGTACTCCCGGGGCAGTTTCTAGGCCGATGGGTCAATGGCGAGAACCCTGGAGCCAACCGCATCCGCATAGCCCTAGTCGCCGAGCAAGGGATATGCACTGAGGCAGCACAACGAATGGTACAAGTGCTTGAGCAAGGTTGGTAAGGCTATGGAACAAAAACAGAATTCACCGCGAAATTTAATGAAAGAGGAGCGCGTTGCCTTTATAGATAAGCGGCTAGCGCAACTCTACCCAAAGCCCCCTGTGCCACTAGACCATCAAGATCCGTTTACGCTTCTTATTGCCGTCTTACTGAGCGCACAGTGTACCGACGAGCGCGTCAATCAAGTGACCCCGAGTTTATTCGCCGCCGCCGATACGCCGGAAACAATGGCTGAACTATCCGTTGAGCATATCCGCAGCATCATTCGTCCTTGCGGCCTCTCTCCGCAAAAATCCAAAGCTATTAAGGGCCTAAGTCAGCTCCTAATTACACAGCACGACTCGCAAGTCCCGCGAACGTTTGCTGAGTTGGAAGCTTTGCCCGGGGTTGGTCACAAGACTGCAGGCGTTGTTATGGCACAAGCCTTTGGTCATCCAGCGTTCCCGGTTGACACACATATTCACCGCCTTGCTCAGCGCTGGGGTTTGACCCGAGGTAAAAATGTGGTGGAGACCGAGCGTGACCTCAAGCGAGTCTTTCAAGAGTCACGCTGGAATGATCTCCACCTACAAATTATTTTTTATGGCCGGGAGTTCTGCACCGCGCGAGGCTGCGATGGTCGTGTCTGTGAAATTTGTACAACCTGTTACCCACTTCGCAAGCACCCAAAGAAGATTAGCAAACCCTGATTCTGTTAAACTTACTCGGCCTTGGGGTTGGTCGATTCAAGGAGTTCCCATGAACACGGTGATTTACGGCATCCCAAATTGCGATTCCGTCAAGAAAGCTAGAAGCTGGTTTGAGTCTCAGGACCTTAGCTACACCTTTATTGATTTTAGGAAAACCGCTCCCTCGCCCCTACAGGTGGGAAATTGGATCGCTGCTGTGGGCGAAAAAGTACTGCTGAATAAACGCAGCACTACTTGGAAAAACTTGTCAGATGACGATCGATTGAAAGCAGAAAAAGGGAATGCCCTAGCTCTTTTAGTAGCTCACCCGACGCTTATAAAGCGTCCAGTTTTGGAACATGAGGGCGCGACTACAGTGGGTTTTAATGCCACTGACTATGCCACCAAGTTTGGACGATAAATTTTTAAACCATTACAGGAGACAACCATGAGCGCTGTGCATGGATTTGGACTGGGTATTGCTACCCACAATAGTGCGGAAGATACCCTCGACGTCTTTTACCCCAAGCCACTGAGCAGTATTGAAGGCGATCTCGCCGCCCTGCTACAAGGGGTATCCGGCCCGCTAGATGACAGTCAACTGGTTGAGCTCAGCAGCAACTTTGCTTCAGTCGGCGCTAACGATCAGGCCAAACTGGCTGAACAGCTTCGATCTTCAGCTGGGCGAGTAGTCGCTACCACGCTAGTCGACAATGCAGCGCCAGCCACAGTCGCAGATGCCTACTTAAAGCTCCACTTGCTGTCCCATCGGCAGGTGCAACCCCACGGCACCGAACTTGAGGGGCTCTTTGGCTTGTTACCCAATGTTGCATGGACAGACCAAGGCGCAGTTTGCCTGAGCGATCTGCCCCAGCGGCAGCTGGATGCTCGATTAAAAGGCACCGTGCTGGAGGTCGCCAGCGTCGACAAATTCCCCAAGATGACTAACTACGTCGTGCCCACTGGTGTGCGGATAGCCCACACTGCAAGGGTCCGCTTGGGGGCTTATCTTGGTGAGGGCACCACAGTCATGCATGAGGGTTTCATCAACTTCAATGGCGGCACCGAAGGTCCTGGCATGATCGAAGGACGGATTTCAGCAGGTGTCTGGGTAGGTGCGGGCTCAGACCTTGGGGGCGGTTGCTCTACCATGGGCACCCTGTCGGGAGGTGGCAATATTGTTATCTCAGTGGGGCGAGAGTGCTTGATTGGCGCCAACGCGGGCCTAGGGATTCCCCTAGGCGATCGCTGCACAATTGAAGCGGGGCTCTTCATAACGGCGGGCACTAAAGTGACGCTGTTAGACGGCGCGCGCAAGCCTGTAGAAACAGTGTCTGCCCGGGACCTAGCGGGGAAATCCGATCTTTTATTCCGACGCAATAGCACTTCGGGAACGGTGGAATGCCTGACTAACCGCTCAGCCATTGAGCTTAACGAGAGCCTCCATGCCAACAACTGAATATGGAGCCGCTGCCGTTGCACTAACACGGCAGCTTATACAATGTTCGTCTGTCACACCTGATGACGCAGGCTGCCAAGAGATAATGATGCAACGGTTGACTGCTGCTGGCTTCACCTGCGAGCCCATGCGCTTTGGCGACGTTGACAATTTTTGGGCCACTCGCGGAGAGGGTGAGAGCACCCTTGTCTTCGCGGGTCATACCGATGTCGTTCCTCCGGGACCTGATTCAGCTTGGTCAACTCCACCATTTACGCCGACAGATCGCGACGGCGTGCTTTATGGCCGTGGGGCAGCAGATATGAAGGCAAGCCTTGCAGCCATGACTGTTGCAGCAGAGGCTTTTGCCAAACAATACAGCGACCACTCAGGAAGGGTAGGGTTTTTAATTACAGCCGATGAGGAGGGCCCGGCCACTGATGGAACCGTCAAGGTCGTTGAGGCATTAATCGCCCGAGGAGAGCGCCTTGACTGGTGCGTAGTGGGTGAACCCTCTAGCTCGAAGTCGCTGGGCGACGTCATTAAAAACGGGCGACGTGGTTCGATTAACGGCGTAATCACCATCCGTGGCAAGCAAGGTCATATCGCCTATCCTCAATTTGCCGACAATCCAATACACAGCGCATTCTTAGCCCTTGATGCGCTCGCAAAAGAGCCTTGGGATGAAGGTAACGCTTTTTTTGAACCAACTCGTCTACAGTTCGGCAATATTCAGGCGGGAACTGGAGCGACTAACGTAATTCCGGGGTCGTTATCCGCGCAGTTTAATGTCCGTTTCTCAACAGAAACTGACGCGACCACCATCCGCAGCCGCTGCGAACAAATTTTGAGTGCCCACGTTGCTGACTTTGATATCGAATGGCGTCTCAGCGGTGAACCGTTTTTGACTAAACCGGGAGCTTTGGTTGACGCCGTCACCGCCAGCATTGAAGCGATCACCGGCACATCCCCGACATTATCAACGGGGGGCGGGACATCTGACGGCCGATTTATTGCCAAAACGGGTACTCAGATTGTAGAGCTAGGGCCCATTAACGCGTCTATCCATCAAATCGACGAACACATTTTACTCAGTGACATTCCGCGCCTCACCGCCATCTACTATGGCATCATGACTCGCCTGCTGGCACCTCAGTAAGAAGGCGAAGCTCTACCTTGCACTGGGTATCCTCAGCATCAAAATTTTGCGCCGCCAGCCAGCAGGACCAGAACGACTCAATCGACTTCGTCAAATCGGTAGTTGGTTGCGGTAGCTCCAGCACCACTCGTAGCTGGGCACAGCTAGGAATACCAAGTGCCGCCTGAAGCAACATCCACGGCGCTTCTATAAAGGCCTGCAGCGCTTTCATCTCCTGATCCCGGTTGCCCTCGACTAACGAGGGACTTGGTTGGCAGCGCAATACAAGAGTCTCCAACCCTTCTGTTTGCCGCAATCGGTCACAAACATCGCCCTGACTAACCACGTCATTCACCGTACAGTTGAAAATTGCCCCACCCCCTTGAGCGAAACCCGTTACATAGCAAGCAGGCATAACTTTCCCCTAGAGTACATAAACATCAAACCGCACAGCTTTTCCTTTGATGGTATGGGATGGTTTTCGACCATCAAGTGGCGGTGATTTTATAGAACGCTTTACAACAACACGGCGTACCGGTTGCGCCGTCGCCCAAGCTAGCAGCTGCTCATCCTCGTTATCTACGTTGCCATGCAGCGCCTGCAAAACACTGAGATCTTTCTTAACTGCTGCGGAACTGCGTCGATCAGTAAACATGGGATCCAAATAAATAACAGTTTCCTGCGTGGGTTTGTAATCTCGGCTGTCTCCCAGTTGCAGCCGCATTCTGGAAGCCGCTAATTGAACCGATGAAATAGCGCTAATTGACGCCCTTTCCAGCGCGTGTTGCAGCATTAAAGCTAGCACGTCTGACCGTTCGATTAAGGTGACCGCGCAACCGAGGTCGGCTAACACGTAGGCATCACGACCCAGTCCCGCTGTCGCATCTAAGACAGATGGTCGCTCGCCACCTTTAACCCCCACTGCGCGCCCCAACAACTCATTTTGCCCACTCCTACGACGATGTTGCAGTCCTGGCGAAGCGAAATCTACACGCACCGGACTGACTTGCTCAAGGGCCTGTTGTTGCAGCCATAAATCATCATGATCCACAAAAAGCACCACGGATGAGCTTGCATCAACTGCACGGCGTACACTAGGACAGTTCAACTTTAAAGCGAGCTGCTGCGCGAGAGGCCACGCTCCTGCAACCGCAGGCACTACTGTGCAGTCCCCTAACGTTGCTTGAAGCGAGCTCATCGCTAACGCGCTCCCAGCCTCAGCCGCTCATCAGCCAGCTCGACTTCCAGCTCGAGATTCACCGCCTCTAATCTCATGCCATGCTTATCAACCATCGATAAGTTTTCCAGAGAACCCTGCCGGGGCGTCAAAACGCGAATTTCTTTCATGGGCTGGCCGGCTATGCGCAGTTTGTCGAGCTCCCTCAATTCATTGATGGCCTGAGTTACAAATTCCTGCGCGCCAAAAGTGCCTTCACGATCAGGTAAGTTCGCCTGAAAATCACCAAGGATGATTTGCCCCGCCTCCGCAGACTCGAGCATGCGGGCTAGGACAATAGTCACATCCCCAACGATGTAGCTCAAAACAGAAGGATTGACCCCTTCAGCCTGAAACAACTCGTAGTGGCTCCCAATATGAAACGCCGACCGAATCACAGGAACAGTATTTCCCGACGCTTGACCCCTAGCCACCGCGTTGTCGATTAATATCAGCAGTAAAAAGGACAACATATCGAGATCGGGATAAGCGCCTTGATCGCGATTCCAGACATAGTAACCGTCCCCCGTCGTCGTCCTGGCAAAGTTTACATCGACTCCCTGACGCTGCAGCTTGTTATAGGCTGAATTCATTGAATAGGACAAAGAATTGAGTTGGCTCGCCTGTTCAAAGGGGGTGTAAAGAGAAAATTCTGCGATATCAAAGAGCAGCACCGCGCGGGAGCCGACGTAGCTAATTCCATAACTGGAAATAATCGCGTCGGCGGCGGCGAGCATATCCGGATCTTCCCCCAAGACGCCATCAAGTTTGATAAAACTTGTGGATACACCAAGTCGCTGGGCAATACTAAAAATTTCTTCGTGCGTCTTTAAACAGGAGCCACCGATTACCGCACTCACAAACTGCTCTTTTTCGGCTAGATCGCCGCTACGATCCCCCGCTGTCAGGTTGCCCAAAAAGTAGTGGGGGACCATTAATGTCAGTAAACCCTTAGGATCCGGAGCCCAGCACAACACCATATTTTGGCCGAGACGCCAGTGCTTACGCAGCGATTGCTCCAGTTGTTGCAGGATTCTAGCCCTATGGGACCCTGACTCACCCTGACGTCTGCGCAATTGACCAGATTTATCGACCATAACTGTGTCTCACGACTCTCGTTCTTGGCATTATACGTGGTCACACTCAGGAGTCGCCCATGTACCGCATTTGCGTACTTTGCTTACTACTCACCGCCTGCCAGAATTATGACGTCACTTTGAATGACCGTCAGGTCTATGGCCCCACTCGGCTATTTACCGATTTTGAAGTCTCTGACGAGGCGTTGCAACGCTGTATCGAACAACGTATTGCCGATGAAAACATTTCAGCACCTCTCCAGTTGAAGACTTTAAACTGTAGCAACGCCGGCATTACCTCGCTGAGCGGGCTAGGTCAGTTTGCAGGTCTTACCCAGCTAAAATTTTCTGATAATCGCATACGCAACCTCGTCGAGTTGGGGCAGCTGATGGGCATTGAATCCCTTTGGCTGGATAACAATGACATCGTCGACCCTGTGCCACTGGCCAGGCTAAGCAAACTTTCTCAGCTCGATTTGGCGGGTAACGCAAAGCTGCAGTGTCCCAAAGCAGGTTTACTCAATAGCGTAGCTATCTTGACAGTTCCAGAGCACTGCCGAACAGCTTCCGAGAAACAAGATGACTAAAACACTCTACAAAATCCTAGCGCGGCTACCGATGACATGGCTCTATGCCTTATCCACAGGCGGAGCCTGGCTACTCCAACATGTATTTCGCTATCGCCGTAAAGACGTAGAACAAAACCTCGCTCAGGCTTTTCCCGATTGGTCTCCCGCCAAACTCAAAGCCACTCGCAGCAATTTCTACCAAAACCTATGTGATACCGCCATTGAAATAATCGCCGGATCACAGCAACCACTCACTTTTTTTGAGCAGCGTTTAAACGTCGTCAACCCCGACTTACTCCTCGATTTGAGTCAGCAGGGACAACAGTCAGTCTTTGTAATGCTTGCGCATCAGGGCAATTGGGAGTGGATGTTGCACCGGGCTGCGGCGCTGTATGAGATGCCGATGGCCTTTGTTTATAAACGGCTGCACAGTGAAGCCGCTGACGAATTCAGCCTTAAAGCTCGTCAACGGTTTGGTGCTTCCGCGATAGAAATGCGTGACACCGCGCGGAATATTATTCGACAGCGGCGAACACCCCGCTTGATTTACATGCTCGCCGATCAGTCACCTGGATTACGAGAACGGGTTCATGTCACAACGTTTCTCAATCGAGACACGGCCTTCTTCTCAGGCGCAGCAACCCTGGCCCGTGCTACCGGTTTTCCCGTAGCTTTTGCCCGCTGCCGGCGCAAGCAGCGCGGTTATTTTGAGATTGAGCTGGTGGAAATCACCCGAGACCCAGCTTCTGTAGAGGAGTCCTGGATACTTGAGCGCTATGCCGAGCTCACCGAAGCTGCCATCCGTGCCTGCCCCGACGATTGGTTATGGAGTAATCGCCGCTGGAAGCATCAGGCACTAACTGCGTCGGCCATCGAGAACTCCTCGTCACCCGATACTGACAACCAATCGAATCCAGAATCTTGAGTGGCGAGATGAACTGCAGCTTGATGGTGGTCAGCAGCGGCGGCAAGTGCCGCCAGCGCATGCTCTTTACTGTTGTTTTTGAGGCTTAAATGCCCCGCCACTAAAACTTTCAATCGGCGATTGTCGAGCCTTTGCAACAGCTCACCCGCCTGAGTGTTGTTTAAATGGCCAAAGTCCCCTGCGACACGGCGCTTAAGCGAAGCTGGGTATGCGCCTTGCATCAGCAATTCGAGGTCGTGATTGAACTCCAGTAGCAGTGCATCACAGCCAGAAAATGCCTCGACGAGATGGGGGGTAATACTGCCCAAATCGGTGAGAAGACCTAAGGTATTACCCGATGCTTCCAACTTAAACTGCACTGGCTCACGGGCGTCGTGAGGCACAGGCACCGCCAGCGCATGAACCGAGCCTATCGTAAAATCATCCCCGGCATTAATCAGAACCTGCTGAAAGACTCCCGATAGACGACCACTATTTGCCGTACCATGGGTTAAATAAACGGGGGTTTTGTAGTGCCGTGAAAAGCTTGCCACCCCTCCACTGTGATCGCCATGCTCATGGGTCACAATGATCGCGTCGATATCTTCGGCGGCAACATTTAGTCGCTCTAGGCGGCGTTCGGTCTCCCTACGGGGGAAGCCACAGTCCACCAAGACGAGCGTCTCTCCATCGCTCACCAGGGTTCCATTGCCCTGGCTACCACTGCCCAGGGACGCGAATCGCATCAGTTAATAGTGCCTTTTATTAGCGTGAGAAGGGCCTGTTGATCTCTACGATCAATCGCGCCACCGCCCTCCCCCAACAGGGAAATCACCATACGTGACTCTTCCACGGAAGCGACCTTGACCAAAAACTTTCGATTGGCAAGGGGATGGGCATCTTCACCACCCCACATCCAATCAAACCAGCCGCTCTCGTCTTCCTCTTGAGGCCCTATGAATGTTAAATAAAACACACCTTCAGTTCGGTCTTTGTCGTCGATGGCAAAACCAGCTTCGGGTAATGCCTTGTTCATCGAAGCCCAAGCGCGGTTGAAGGGCAGGCGCAGTATTAACCGAGCCTCTGTTTCACTGTCTTCCATAGTGACGCGTCCTTCGTCACCCATCGCCCGATCAGCCATCATTGAAACCGGCGCCGCATCGGCGCTATTGGCAATAAATTGTGCGATGTTACGTAGCATGTCAGCCTCAAGCTCAAGATCGTCAGATACACCAGGCCAAGCTAAATCAGTGCTCGATTGATTCTGCTGCAACACGTGTAACTCCGAGGTATTACGCTGTACACCAGTGTCTACCCTGAAACGGAATCTTGTGGGTAACGCTCGGTCTTGCAGGGTGACAAACTGTGTGTCAATCAACCCGGATTCAGCGTCAGAGGACGCTACTGCGATGCCCGAAGTGGTCAAAAAACCCCGAACCTGCGGCCAAAGCTGGCCGGGCGCCACAGCGACAAGTGCCCAACTTTCCTCAGCTAGACGCTGAATCCGAACCGTTTCATATTGATTAGAACCGGTGAGCGGCGTAGGCCTAGGAACCTCAAACTCACTCTCCAAGAGGAAGCTCTGTTTGACGTCGGGAATTGGATAAGTGGGATCAAGCACTTCCACTGAAGCCTTTTGAGGAACTGATATTACCGCCAACTCGGGGGCGTCCTGATAACGGTCTGTGTTATCGGGAAACAAACCATCTTCACCATAAATCCAACTACAACCCTGAAGCAGCAAAGCGAAGAGCGCAAGAACAAAGCCATACCTTTTCATCGTTATAACCCCGCCTGCCGAATAGCGTTCAAAACTGTTTCTTGGTGCTTTGATGACAATGCCACTAGAGGCAATCTTATGCCGTCTTTTATCATACCCAACTCTAACATGGCCCATTTAATCGGAATGGGGTTTGGTTCAATAAAAAGCGCATTATTGAGTGCGTTGAGCTCGGCATTAATTTTACCCGCACCCTCAATATCACCCGCGATAGCCAAACGGCAAACCTCTGCTACTTGAGTCGCAGCAATGTTAGCGGTAACTGATACATTTCCACGCCCGCCCAGGGACATTAAATCAAACGCTGTGGCGTCATCGCCGGAATACACCGAAAAGGTATCGGGTAGCTTTGCGATTAAGGCACCCCCGCGCTGCACGTCGCCAGTAGCATCTTTGAGTCCCGCAATATTGCCCACCTCGCTGAGTCTGAGCACGGTCTCATTGCTTAAGTCGGTACCTGTTCTCGACGGCACGTTGTATAAGATAATAGGAATGTTGACGGCTGCAGCGACCTTGCAAAAGTGCCGATAAAGACCCTCTTGAGGCGGCTTGTTGTAGTAAGGGGTCACCAGTAATGAGTACTCTGCCCCCACAGCCGCAGCCGCCACTGTTAACTCGATAGCCTCGTGGGTAGAGTTTGAGCCCGTTCCCGCAACCACGGGGATTCTGCCTGCAGCTTGCTCCACCGCAAACTGAATCACATCGATATGCTCAGACATTGTCAGGGTTGCGCTTTCACCCGTAGTTCCGGCCATGCCTAAAGCAGCAGTACCAGACTGAATATGGTATTCGATCAGTGTCGCAAGGCCTTCTTTATCGACCGCACCATCAGATAGCATGGGTGTTACCAGCGCAACGATACTTCCGGTTATCATAGCGATTCATCCAAGGGCGTTATCGAGTAATTTACTTTAATCATGGCTGCGCAATTATCCACTTCGAGAGTTTCTATACAACTTAAATGGAGGCAAATTATTCTGCCTCTGTTGTTGCTGATTTTGTTGATCACTACTGGAACTCCAACTTGGGCGCAGAACTCTATTGTTTCGCCCAACACCACCGATCGACGCATTGAAACCCTGAGCCCCATTGACCAGCAATTCATGGCTGCCCAGCGTACAAAAGTCGAAACCCTAGCTAACCAATTGGGCCAACAATTAACGGGCGTTCCGGAGCGTGACCTTGCCACACTGCAGCGTATTCTCGAGTTGGGCTTAATAGCCCCCGATGACACCTTGCAACTTCAAGCTCTTGGCGTTGTGTTGGGTGATCTGTTCGCGACAGAGCTTAACATGAATTGGGTCGTTTACCGTGATCCCGCCGGACGATCAAGGGCACTGCAGTATGGCGCTAGTGAGGTATTTCTATTTCCAATCACCATGATATCCCGGCGCTGGGCGGTAGGTCATCAACGTGCTGTTACAGATATTTTTGACACCAATGTCGCCACAACACGTGCAAAATTGCCCGGGGCCAATTGGCGTTAGCCCATAAGATTTAGCATCCCCCGCATGAAAGTTGCCGAAGCGCGTATCTCCTGCGGCTGAGACCTTGATTGCGCCAAGCCGTCTCTAATCCCGCGAACCCATCAGCCCTAAAACACCCACCGCTTGACCGCCTAAACTTCGCAGCTTGCTAGCAACACTCAGTGTGGCGCTGGCAAGGAAACTGCAGACCAAGTCAGCTACTGACGATCAGGCCAGGGAAAATCACGTCGGTAGCTGAATACCCCTTCATGCATCGTCGTGCGGTGACAGGTCTCCGATTGGCTAACATCAGCGGTGTCGTAGCCAGAATCCCCTGGATATAAAAAAACATGATCTTCTCCGTCCTCAAGAATCCTTGGGAAAAAATAGGGTGGCTGTCGACGCCGAACCGCCTGAACGAGGTCCCTGAGGCAATCGTGCTCAGCCACATCTGTCAGCGAGACCAAGGTTGGAGGAGGCACTTTCAACATTCCTGCCGCCTGTTCTGCGATAGCAATATCGGGCTTCACCCAACGATACTCAACGATTTCACTACCATCGACCACCACTGAGGTCTCATCGCTTTGTGGCGCCAGAAAAAAGTATGTATCGAATCGATGTTTGACTACTTCGGGGGTCAACCATCGTGAAAAATGCAAAATAGGTTCGGGCCCGACCTCAAGCCCAGTCTCCTCACGCAGCTCACGTATCGCGGCACTGTTAGCTTGGGAAAGTGCGTCCATTCCGGCGTCATCAGCATCGACCTTACCACCGGGAAAAACCCAAGCGCCGGCCATTACCTTAAGCGCCGGGTTTCGACGCAATAGCAACACCTCCAACCCTTCAGTTCCATCTCGAGTAACAATCAGCGTAGCTGCCGATCGTGCGGGCGTGGACTGACGTTCCAAATCGACCTTCTCAAACATCAGAACCCACCACATTCAAGACAGCGCAGGTACATGTTGGCAGGATCTTGCAGGCTGTCTGACAGTCGGATAAAGGGCGCTAATTGTTGCGAGAGGCGATCAAGCACTGACCCTCCCGGGAGCTTTACCTGCCCCAACTCTTTACCGATCTGTTCAAAAAATCGCTGCTCGGGGCTTATCGGTGTGCCGATGTAAAACGTATCGAAGTCTTCAATTTCAGCGAGGCCCGCAGCCGAATCCAGAGCAGCTTGAAGGCCACCTAAATTATCGACCAAGCCAACGGACAGAGCATCCTCCCCACTCCAAACTCGGCCCCCGGCTACCGAATTAATCTCTTCCCAGGTTTTACCCCTGCCTAAAGCAACTAGAGTCACGAAGTCGTCATAAACCTTACTTATCATGCTGTTAATAATGCGACGCCCAGTGTCACTCACCCCGGTGTCTACCCTAGCCGCTGTTGCCAGGCTAGAGGTACTCACACCGTCGGAAGTAACTCCCGCCCATTGATAAAGCTTTTCCACCGTGGGAAACGCCGCAAACACGCCGATACTGCCTGTAATGGTGCTTGGCTGCGCCAAAATCTCGTCAGCATCGGCTGCAATGTAATAACCACCGGACGCTGCAACGGCGCCCATTGAAGCGACAACCGGCAGGTCTGCGGCTTTTATTTCGAGGATTTTCTGACGAATAACCTCGGACGCAAAGACACTGCCACCAGGAGAGTTAATACGCAGCACAACAGCCCTCAAATCAGGCTGCTCAAGGGCACGCTCCAGTTGTGACACCACGGTGTCGGAGCCTGCAAAACCGCGACCGCTCTCTCCAGGAATCAATTCGCCTTCGATTGGAATAACGGCAATGCGCGGCTTAGTCTCCTCGATTTCTTTTTCAGCCTCCCGGGCAGCCAAATAGTCAGCGACCGAAACTGAAATCCAATCGCCATCTTCGTCGGTTGCACCCACCCAATCTGCAAGCATTTCGTCTCGTTGACTATGGGTCACCAGCTCATCGACGAACCCAGCTTCCAGCATCAACGCAGCAGCGTCTCCGCCCGATATCTCCAGCCGATCTGGAAACTCATTGATAAATTGATCGACGAACCCAGCATCCATCTGCCTTGGAGCTTCCACTAACTGCGTGTAAGAGCGCCAGACATCACCCAACCATTGACCAACGACCTCTCGCTCAAGGCCAGACATATCGTCGCGAAGATAAGGCTCAACCGCTGACTTACTCTCACCTACACGGAACACATTCATTGTCAGATACACATTATCTAGCAATTTACGGACATAATTTCGGTACACCGCAAACCCTGAAACCTCTATACCCCCCTCAGGGTGTAACAGCACCTGAGTAGCCTGAGACGCTAGCAAATACTGTGATTGAGAGTAGTAGTCACCCGTCGCTATCACGGGTTTTCCAGCGGATTTAAAAATCTCGATAGCGGCCTTCAGCTCTTGAACATGACTGATTGAGGGCCCGTTTAACGCTTCTAAGTCCAGAATCAAGGCAGTTATGCGATCATCCGCAGCGGCTTCTTTTATTGCCTTTTTGACTCTAAAAACAAGAACTTCACCCCCTCCATCCTGCATTAACGCCTCGAGGGGCTCGAGGGGCGAGGGGTTCTCGACCAACACACCATTAGGATTAATTAATAGCGCGGCACGCTCTGGAACGGGTTCAGGTGCGACCTGATTAAAAGCCACCGCAACCACCACCACTAGGTATAGCGTCACCACGAGGGGAACCAGCGTCATAATGGCTTTATTGAAAATCGATAGGCCTCGCCAAAGACCCTTAAAAAAACCTCGAATCACACGCCAAACCACCATTACTACTTCTCCATGTCTTCAGACTGTCGCTGGGCCTTCAGTTCTCGACCTCGAAAACGTATGTACAGTGCTGCCAGCAGGAACAGGATGACCTGCAAAAACGCGCCAACTAAGGCAACGCTATCATCAACCCGCCCAAAGGCTGCCTGCACCGCCAACACAAAATAACCCAGCAAAACAAACGAAAACCAAATAAGGCTCTGCAAACTATCTCTAGCTACCCAGGGCATAAAGATTACCAAAGGAAGCACTTGCAGAATCAGCAGCTGAGCCGGCGCTCCAAAACGGGCGTCGAGTAAGATCTGCTGCAGGATCACGGCTAACCAGAAGAACCAGAGGGCTCTCCAAAGTTGGCGTGTCGTAGAACCGCGCGTTGTCATTGTGTTGCTCCAGTCGCTAACGCTATTTTCGCCACCCGCGCACCCAACGCCTGACACAAGGCACTCTCATGATCATCCAAGGGTCGCTCATTATTTTCTCCCGCCCAATGGCTAGCACCATAAGGTGTGCCGCCCCCGGTGT
>AAVV01000017.1 GCA_000169115.1 marine gamma proteobacterium HTCC2080 | reverse complement strand
TTAACGAAGGCTGTCGTCGAAGAAATCATAGAATAGGTTTGCTCCCCGAGGGAGCGATACAGCTTGTGTGCGGCAGTGTCGGTGACTTGTTGGACCAGCTTAGCGAACAAGATGTGGTCACGTTCACCGGTTCTGCAAACACCGGGCAGGCGCTGAAAAATCATCCCACTCTGCTGGCGAATAGCGTGCCTTTTACCATGGAGGCAGATTCATTGAATTGTGCGATTCTGGGTGAGTCGGTAAACGAAGAGGACCCGGAATTTCAGCTGTTTGTAAAAGAGGTGGTGCGAGAGATGACCGCAAAGGCGGGGCAGAAGTGCACGGCTATTCGGCGCATCATCGTTCCACAGACACTTATCGAGAAAGTTTCGGAAGCACTGAAATCCCGACTTGCCAAGATAATTCCTGGAGACCCCGCACTGGAGCAGGTGCGTTTAGGCGCCTTGGTTAGTGCCGACCAGGCGAGAGATGTTGGTGCGAAGGTCGAGATGCTGTGCGAAGAAGCCACCATTATTGCGGGGGGCGACAGAAATATGACGCTTGCGGGGTTAACCCATAACTCTGGAGCGTTTTATCCGGCAACGCTGTTGCGATGCGATCAACCTTTAACGTCATCGGCGGTGCACAGTGTTGAGGCATTTGGTCCAGTCGCAACACTGATGCCTTATCACTCACTCGATGAGGCCGTTGAGCTGGCAAGAATGGGCAAGGGCTCTCTGGTTGGCTCTATATTTACTGCAGACGACCAAGAGGCCAGGGCCATGGTTTTGGGTGCCGGAGCTTGGCATGGACGAATGCTCATCATAAATAATGATTGTGCCGGCGAGTCAACGGGTCACGGTGCACCGCTGGCCAATTTGATTCATGGTGGGCCCGGGCGCGCGGGGGGTGGAGAGGAGCTCGGTGGCGCTAGAGCCATTAAGCACTATATGCAGCGAACGGCTATTCAAGGTTCACCTACAACAATGATGGCGATTACTCGTGAGTACCATCGCGGTGCGAAAGAGATTCATGATGACGTTCATCCATTCAAAAAATATTTTGAAGCTCTACAAATTGGCGAGACATTGGTGACGCATCGCCGAACCGTAACTGAGGCTGATATCGTTAACTTTGGCTGTGTCAGTGGCGACCACTTTTATGCGCATTTCGATGAAATCGCGGCGAAGGATTCTTTCTTTGGTCAGCGGGTTGCCCACGGCTACTTTGTAATTTCTGCAGCGGCGGGCATGTTCGTACACCCGGCGCCAGGCCCGGTTATTGCAAATTATGGCCTCGAGAACTTGCGTTTTGTTGAGCCAGTGCCTGCGGGCACGACCATTCAATGTAAGCTCACGGTTAAACGCAAAATTAAAAAAGCGCAGCGGGGCGACGAGAAACCTAATGGCGTCGTTGTTTGGGCTGTTGAGGTCACTAATCAAAACGGCGGCGCGGTTGCGGTGTACGACATCCTCACCTTGGTTGAGCGGCTGGAGGCGTGAGCGATGCCCTATAAGCATATAAAATATGCAGTGGCGCGCGGTGTGGCGTGTCTCACATTGAACAGACCTGAAAGCCTAAACAGTTTTACGGCAGCTATGCATGCCGAGGTAGCGGAGGTTTTAGAAGCTGCTGCAGATGATCGTGCCATTCGGGCAGTAGTAATCACTGGCGCCGGGCGAGGTTTCTGCGCGGGACAGGATTTAAACGACCGCAACGTGGCACCCGGGGAGCGTGTTGACCTGGGTGAGTCGGTAGATCAATTTTATAATCCCCTTATCCGTCGTATTACCGGCATGGAAAAACCGGTCATTTGCGCTGTGAACGGTGTAGCCGCTGGCGCTGGGGCAAATTTGGCCCTAGCGTGTGACTTGGTCTTTGCTGCCGAATCGGCCAAGTTCGTTGAGTCTTTTGCGATGCTGGGGCTGATACCTGATTCGGGGGGAAGCTGGCACCTTCCTAGAATGATCGGTATGGCCCGCGCCAAGGGTATGGCGATGCTCATGCCTAAAGTTACGGCCCAGCAAGCGAAGGAATGGGGGCTCATCTGGGAGGTTATAGAAGACGCCAAGTTGATGGATACAGTCATGACCCTCGCGGAGCACCTGGCTACCCAACCCACTCGAGGTTTTGCGTTTACCAAGCAAGCGTTTTCGGCATCCACGACCAACACGCTTGATGAGCAGCTGGAGCTTGAAAAAGCCTTGATGAGCACTGCGGGGTTTACAGATGACTATGCGGAAGGGGTGAAGGCCTTTCTGGAGAAGCGGCAGCCGGAGTACAAAGGCCAGTGAGTAGCGACGCTAGCGCAGCTGTCACAGTCTCTGCCGTCGCGGCAGCAATGTGGCAAAGTGATCGAGCTTGTCAGGCGCTGGGTATGGAGCTTGTTAGTGTTGATCTGGGCAGTGCCCAAATGGTCATGACGGTAAATGGCGATATGGTTAATGGTCACGGTATATGCCATGGCGGCTTCCTTTTTACATTGGCCGACAGTGCGTTTGCTTATGCCTGCAACAGCCGAAATCTTGTCACGGTCGCGTCGGGCGCTCGCATTGATTTTTTGAGGCCTGCACATTTAGATGAACAGTTAATGGCCACGGCATTGGTTGTGCATCAGGGTAAGCGCTCGGGTATTTACGACGTCACAGTGACCAACGAGGCGGGCGATTGTATTGCGCAGTTTCGTGGTAACTCTACGACGATTGGCGATGAAATTGTTCGGCCAGATTCCGCAGAGGTAGCTAATGACTGAGGCCTATATTTGTGACGCTGTCCGCACTCCAATCGGGCGCTATGGCGGTGGTTTATCAGCTGTCCGTACTGATGACTTGGGCGCTATACCTATCGCTGCGCTTATGAAACGTAATCCCAATACTGATTGGTTGGCGGTTGACGACATTTGGATGGGTTGCGCTAATCAGGCGGGAGAAGACAACAGAAATGTGGGGCGCATGAGTGCACTGTTAGCGGGCATGCCAGAGCAAGTGCCTGCTGTCACGCTAAATCGTTTGTGCGGTTCTGGCTTAGATGCTGTGGGTTCTGCGGCTCGCGCCATCAAGAGCGGCGAGGTCAGTTTGGCGATCGCTGGCGGCGTCGAGTCAATGAGTCGTGCACCCTATGTAACGAGTAAAGCGAATTCAGCATTCGATCGTAACGTGCAGACCTACGATACAACCATTGGTTGGCGCTTTGTGAATCCGGTCTTTAAAAAACGCTGGGGCACAGACTCAATGCCTGAAACGGCTGAGAATCTCGCTATACAATTTGAAATATCGAGGGCAGATCAAGATGCCTTTGCCTTACGCTCCCAACAAAAGGCTGTCGCAGCTCAAGATGAAGGGCGGCTGGGAGAGGAAATCACATTGGTATCGATTCCCCAGCGTAAAGGCGATTCTCTGAAAGTAACCTTAGATGAAAGCCCTAGAAAGGACACGTCATTAGAGCGTTTGGCTAGCTTGCCGGCTCCTTTTCGAGAGGGCGGCACGGTAACGGCGGGTAATGCCTCTAGCGTCAACGATGGCGCCTGCGCCTTGCTGCTTGCGTCTGAGGCCGCTGCATCGGCACAGGGACTGGAGCCCCTTGCCCGTGTTGTGGCAATGGCGACCTCAGGTCTTGAACCGCGAATTATGGGGCATGGTCCTTACGAGGCTACTTTAAAGGTGCTCGCCCAAGCTGGTTTGAAGCTTGCAGATATGGATGTAATCGAACTCAATGAAGCTTTTGCGGCTCAGGCACTGGCGGTAACCCGATCTCTAGGATTAGCCGACGATGCTGAGCACGTTAATCCCAATGGTGGTGCCATCGCGCTGGGGCACCCCCTAGGTATGAGTGGTGCGAGGTTGGTCACCACAGCGGCCTATCAGTTACAGCGCAGCAATGGACGCTTCGCCTTGTGCACCATGTGCATTGGTGTTGGACAGGGTATAGCCCTGATTATTGAACGTGTTTAAAACGACAGAATGTAGGTGTTTAGCATGAAAGACCGTATGTCTTTGGTAGGTAATGAACAGAAATTTCAATCTAGGGTCGATGCCGAGGAAAAGGTTGAGCCCAAAGACTGGATGCCAGAAAAGTATCGTCAGAATTTGATTCGTCAAATATCCCAGCATGCGCACTCGGAGGTGATTGGCGAGCAGCCCGAGGGGAACTGGATTTCTCGTGCCCCCACCTTGGAGCGTAAAGCTATTTTGATGGCCAAGGTTCAAGACGAAGCTGGGCACGGTCTTTACCTCTACGCCGCCGCTGAAACTTTGGGTATTACTCGGGATGAACTCATCGATCGATTGCACACCGGCGCGAGTAAATACGCGTCGATTTTTAATTACCCTTCGCTCACCTGGGCTGACATTGGCGCCATCGGGTGGCTCGTCGACAGTGCAGCGATCGTCAATCAGGTCTCCCTGCAGAATACATCCTACGGACCTTATGCCCGCGCCATGGTCAAAATTTGCAAGGAGGAGAGTTTTCACCAACGCCAGGGATACAACATCATGATGACCCTCATGCAGGGTGCTGAGCTTCAGCGTGAAATGGCGCAGGACGCCTTGAACCGTTGGTGGTGGCCTTCTCTAATGATGTTTGGTCCCCATGATGCCGAGTCTGCGCACTCGGCCCAATCCATGAAATGGAAAATCAAACGTCGCAGTAACGACGAGCTGCGCCAGCAATTTGTTGATCAGGCGGTGCAGCAGGCGCAGGCTATTGGGCTTGCAGTTCCAGACCCCGATCTTGTTTGGAATGAGCAGCGGGAGCATTACGACTTCGGTGCAATTGATTGGGAGGAATTTCAGCGGGTTGTCTCGGGCAACGGTCCCTGCAATCGTCAGCGTCTGGCGCATCATGTAAGTGCCCATAAAGAGGGTGCCTGGGTCCGTGAAGCTATGGCCGCCTATGAGGCCAAGCGTCGTGCTGTTCCGGCGGAAGTGGCATAAGGAGGTATAGGTGTCTGAGCAACTTCAGCTTTACGAGGTATTCATTCGCTCAAGCCGCGGATTAGATCATAAGCATGTTGGCAGCTTACACGCCGATGATCCTCACCAAGCCCTCGAGTATGCGCGGGATGTTTACACGCGTCGCGGTGAAGGCATCAGTATTTGGGTGGTCGCCTCAAGAGATATTACGGCGTCCCAAGAGAGCGATTGCGACAGCTTTTACGACCCTTTAGATGATAAGCCTTATCGCCATGCTGCGATGTATGAGCTACCAGAGGGGATCGACAGTCTATGAAGTTGCATGATCCGCTGACGCGTTATGTTGTGCGACTAGGAGACGATGCTTTGATTATGGGCCATCGTTTGTCCGAATGGATGAGCCGAGCCCCCTTTCTTGAGGAAGATATAGCACTCTCCAATGTTGCTCTTGATTTTGTGGGAAGGGCGCGCTTGTTTTACCAATATGCGGCCGATCTCATGGGAGGAGAGGTGACTGAGAATACCTTCGCTTACCAGCGCGATGTTCGTGATTTTACTAATCTGCTGCTTTGTGAACTTCCTCGGGGCGACTTCGCCTTCACCTTGTGTCGCCAGTTTTTATATGATGCCTACTCGCTACCCTTCACTCAGGCGCTGTGTAAGAGCGCGGATAGCCAGTTGGCGGCGATTGCGGCCAAGGCAGAGAAAGAGAGTCGCTATCACCTGCGTCGCAGTCGGGATTGGATGTTGCGTCTGGGGGATGGCACTGCCGAGAGTCACGAGCGCTGCCAAGATGCCTTGGATCAGCTTTGGATTTATACCGACGAGATGTTTGAGTGCGACGCATTGCTCGATGGCTTAATAGCGGCGGGTATCGCAGTGAATACCGAGGGTTTACGTTCAGAGTGGCTTGATACCGTTACCGAAACACTGCATGCGGCGACCCTGGTGATCCCCGAGGCCCAAGGGAACGTTACAGGGGGTAGGGAGGGGATTCACACGGATGACCTCGGATTCTTACTCGCTGAAATGCAGTTTATGCAGCGCGCTTATCCGGGTTTACAGTGGTGAGTCAAAAGTGACCAGCGTCACAGCAGATTGCATTCCTCTCTTGCCGATTGAGGAATTAGCGCGTCGCCGTCGTCGCCAGGAGTCCTCAGTGGGCGATATTTGGGAGTTGCTTGACAGTGTAATGGATCCAGAGATCCCTGTAATTTCGTTGTACGAACTGGGCGTCCTGCAGGATATACGCCGGGATGGTGATGCAGTGAAGTTGGTGCTGACACCCACCTACATTGGTTGCCCGGCTTTAGGGATTATGGAAGAGGACGCTCGTGCTGCTCTTACCGCGGGCGGGTACCATCAGGTGATAGTAGAGACTCGCCTGGCACCGGCATGGACTACAGCGTGGCTAACCCCCGAGGCGCGGCGAAAAATGACCGCTTATGGCGTGGCGTCACCACAAGAGGGCGGTATTGCATGTCCCCAATGCGGTAGCGTCAACACCGAAGTTATTAGTGAGTTTGGATCAACAGCCTGCAAATCACTTTTTCGATGTGTTGCTTGCCATGAGCCTTTCGACGTTTTTAAGGCGATCTGATATGTCTAGCTCAATATTTCATCCCTTAAAGGTCGCCAGCGTAGTTCCCGAAACTGCCCATGCGGTCTGTCTGAGTTTTGACGTCCCCGCGCATTTGCAAGACGTATTTGCTTTTCAACCGGGACAATACCTGACTCTTAGGACAACTATCGATGATGTTCCCGTTAGTCGGGCTTACTCCATTTGTGCACCACCGTCCTCCCAACAGCTGACGGTTGCAATTAAGCGCGTTGATAATGGGGTCTTCAGTAATTTTGCCAACGATCACCTGCAGTGTGGCATGACTCTTGAGGTCATGGCTCCCCAAGGAAGTTTTGGGCTGCCAACGGCTGAGGCTATTGATACTAATTATTTATTTATTGCTGCTGGCTCGGGTATCACTCCGATTATGTCCATGCTTACAGCAGCATTAGAAGCAGATCCAAAGGCGACAGCGACTTTACTGTACGGTAATCAGCGTTCTTCCAGCATTATGTTTCGTCAGCAATTATCTTTCCTGAAAAATCAGTATCTGGCACGTTTTAACTGGATCAATATATTGAGTCGGGAAACACAGGACGCACCAGTGCTCAATGGTCGTATTGATAATCACAAAGGGGCCGAGCTGAGCCGCCGAGTACTCAATCTCAAGGGCTTCGACGGATTTTTCCTGTGTGGTCCGGAGTCCATGATTTCTGAGGTATCCAGGGGCCTGCGAGATAGCGGAATTCCTGAAGATAAAATCCAGTACGAGCTTTTTGGAAGTTCTGCCGAGGATGCGGCAGAGCGTGTGGCTAAGCACCATGCTCGTGCAGAGGCTTTTTCTGGAAAAATGTGCGATGTCACTTTGGTTAACGATGGGCGCGCTAGCCTAGTGCGCATTGCGGCAGATGGTGAAAATTTATTGGACGCAGGTTTGAATTTAGGACTTGATTTGCCCTTCGCGTGTAAAGGGGGCGTGTGCTCAACCTGCAAAGCGTTGTTGGTTGAGGGCGAGGTTGAAATGGATATTCAGCGAGGTTTAACGGCCGATGAAATCGCGCGGGGTATGATCCTCACCTGTCAGGCTCACCCTATTTCTGAGCGCGTTCATATTGATTTTGATAAACGTTGGTCTGGAGCTTGAAGTGGGGTGAGCACCAATTAGTGGCAGCAGTTAGTGGTAGCAATGTTTTGGACGCCATAAAAATAAGAGGTCAAGAATGACAGACGCCAATATTGAAGCGGTGCACCGCAAGACTCGACAGCGACTGTTGTTTACTGGGATCCACCTGGTGCTTTATTTTTCTTTTACGCTCAACTGGACGAGTTGGGGCGAAGGTTTGGGTGGCTATTTGGGTGAATCTCGTTTGACCGGTTCGCTGCTTATGTTTGTTGTTCTCGTTTTAACGTTTATTGTTCTGGAGACCATTTTTCTGATGCTGTCTCGTCGGGAGGCGCGATAATGCAGCGCTTAATATTTCAAGTAACGCCGGGGATTGCGCTGCTTCTCTGGTCTGATTTTATAGTGGCTGCTGGTGCTATCGAAGGGGCGTCTGGACGTCAAGCGGTAAACCCTATTGCCATTGGTATGTTTCTGCTATTCGTTGCCTTCACCCTTTACGTGACTTGGTGGGCTGCAAAATCAACAAAAACCAGCTCAACTTTTTATAACGCCGGCGGTCAAATAACAGGCGCTCAAAATGGTCTCGCTATTGCTGGCGATTTTATGTCTGCAGCATCTTTTTTGGGTATCACAGGCTTGATGTATGTAGGGGGCTTTGACGGATTGATTTTGTCTTTAGGCGCCTTTGGTGCTTGGCCCGTGTTCATGTTTTTGTTTGCTAAGCGTGTCCGCAATCTTGGCAACTTTACCTTTATCGATGTTATTTCTCAGCGGCTCGATCGCGACCCCATACGACTCGTCACAGCGTTTAGCACTATTTTGATTGTCATTATGTACCTCATTGCACAAATGGTCGGGGCGGGCACACTCATTCAGTTCCTGTTTGGGCTGCCTTATGAATGGGCTCTTCTGCTCGTTAGCGTGCTCGTGCTTGCCTACGTTGCTTTTGGTGGCATGTTGGCTACGACATGGGTGCAGATTATCAAGGCAGGCCTGTTGCTTACAGGGGTCACGTTAATAGCTGCGTTACTGTTGGCAGATTCTGGGTTCAGTTTTTCTAATTTACTAGGCAAGGCAGCAGTAAATCATCCCAGCGGTGAAGGCATATTGCGTGCTGGCTCGATCTTTGACGATCCTGTACAAATATTGACTATTCAGGTTTCGATGTTGTTTGGCACCGTAGGTCTACCACATATTTTAATGCGCTTGTTCACGGTTCCTGATATGCGCCAAGCCAAACTATCTGCTTACTACGCGTCGTTGTTTATTGGATATTTTTATATCGCACTGCTAGTACTCGGGTTCGGCTCCATAGCCTATGTTGCTGGAAATCCGGAGTTTCTCAACGAGCAAGGCAAGCTTATTGGTGGTAGTAACATGGCTGCGATCCACGTGGCGACCGCCATGGGTGGTGATATTTTGACGGGGTTTATGTCGGCGGTGTGTTTTGCAACCATTTTGGCGGTGGTTGCTGGGCTGACCCTCTCGGGTGCAGCGGCCATTTCTCACGACGTGTACGCGGAGGTGCTTAAGAAAGGGAAGCCCGACCCAAAGACAGAGCTGCGACTAACCCGTATCAGCGTTTTGCTCATAGGTTTCGCCGCGGTCTCATTGGGTATTGCTTTCCAACATGAAAACATTGCGTTTATCGCGACGATACCTATGGTGGTTTCGGCGTCAGTGACCTTCCCTATTCTTTTTCTTTCGCTGTTCTGGAAGGATTTTACCACTCGGGGTGCTATGTATGGTGCCGGGGTAGGCCTGATTTCTTCAATTGTCCTCATTGTGTTGGGACCACAGGTTTGGGTGTCTCTACTGGGTAACGCCGAGGCGCTTTTCCCTTATGACTATCCCGCGTTGTTCACGATGCCTGCTTCGGTGTCAATTATGGTTTGGGTTTCACTGAGGGATCGTAGCGATCGCGGTGCTGTAGATCGAGACAACTACTTGCGTTTGTTGGTGCGCTCAGAGTTTGGTCCGTCAGAAAAGGAAATGGCCCAGTCATGAGAGATTTGATGATGCCTAAGACTATGCTGTCCTTGGGGCTTTACGATTTGAATTGCCCGAGACTTGGTATGCAGTTATCGCAAGGTTATACTTCCAGAAAGATAACGCGTTACCTATTGAGGAGTGTTTGGTGAGATTAATGGGTGATCTGATCAGGAATTAGGCTTCAAGTTGCTTTAGTAATTGACGGTAAAAGCAGCACGCAAATAAAAAAATATTAGAGTGTTTTGTAACGCCATTTTAGGGGAATTTATGTCTGATTATTCGATGCTAATAAACGGTGAATCCGTAGGGGCCGAAGGTTCAATTGAGGTGCTCAATCCTGCAACTGAGACGGCAATAGCCACAGTTCCAGAAGCCAGCCTTGCCCAGTTAGACGACGCCGTTGCTGCCGCCAGGGGGGCCTTGCCAGGCTGGAGTGCCCACTCAATGGACGAACGCCGAGCACTGATTTTAAAAATTGCGGACAGACTCGAAGAAAATATTGGGGAGCTAGCTCAATTGCTCAGCGAGGAGCAAGGGAAGCCTATTGAAGGGTTTGCAGGCCTTGGCGCCATGTTTGAGTTAGGGGGCAGCCTCGCATGGATACGTTATACCGCGAGCCTCGATCTACCCGTAGAAGTTATTCAGGATAACGACGAGGCTCGAATTGAAGTGCACCGCAAGCCAGTAGGCGTGGTTGGCTCAATAACACCTTGGAATTATCCGCTGTTAATTACTTGCTGGCATATTATTCCCGGCCTTCTTGCAGGTTGCACGGTGGTGGCAAAGCCTTCGGAATACACGCCGCTAACGGTACTCAAAGCGATGCATCTTATTAGCGACTTGCTACCTCCGGGTGTCGTGAATATTGTCACTGGTAAGGGCGCTCTAGGGGCGGCGATATCGGCCCATTCAGATATCGATAAGATTGTTTTCACAGGATCTACGCGCACCGGCAAGCGAATCATGGAAGCAGCTGCCGATAACTTAAAGCGTCTTACTTTGGAGTTGGGCGGTAATGATGCAGCCATAGTCTTGCCTGATACCAATGTGGCAGAGGCGGCAGGAAAAATCTTTGCGACCGCTATGATCAACAACGGGCAGACCTGCGCCGCCTTAAAGCGGCTTTATGTTCATGAAGATATCTATGAGGAGATGTGCGAGGCTCTGGCGGGTATTGCCGGGAGTGTTAAGACCGGCCCGGCTTCAGAGAGCCCCGACTTTGGTCCTATTCAAAATAAAATGCAGTACGACCGAGTTTGTGAATTAGCTGAATCAGCCAAAGCTGACGGCGCTACTTTTCTTACCGGTGGTGAGCCTATGCCAGGCCCTGGTTATTTCTTTCCAGTGACTATCGTTAAAGACATACCGGAAAGTAGTCGACTGGTCCAAGAGGAACCTTTCGGGCCGATATTGCCCGTTGTTAGTTTCTCAGATGTAGAAGATGCGCTGGAAAAAGCTAATGCTGTGTCGGTAGGGCTGGGTGGTTCGGTGTGGTCGAGTGACGTCGCTGTGGCTCAGAAACTAGCGTCGCGTCTCGAGTGTGGCACTGCTTGGGTAAATAACCACGCTATGATTCAACCCGATGCGCCTTTTGGCGGTGTTAAACAGTCAGGTGTTGGTGTCGAATTTGGTCGTTACGGACTCGTCGAATATACCAACATCCAAACCCTACAAATTTCCAAGAGTTGATAAAAGTGCGAGGGATAATCATGGTTAAGCAGAGCTTGTTTGTCGCACTACTGACTGCTATCGGTATGTTGGTTAGTGCAGAAGAAATACGGCCCCCACTTGCAGTAGAGCCCACAGGGATTATCGAAACCCTACCTGGACGCTATCCGGCGGACTGGTTTTTGGTGCACGACGCGGCCTTCTTTCATATGTCCGACGGCAAGGTTGTTGTCCTAGACACTACCAAGGACTCTGTTGGCGAGCAGGTACAAGGAATGTTTCCTGTCAGTCTTATGGGGACTTTTATCGAAGCGCAGTCGAGGGGAGAGATTTTTGCCGTTGAGACGTTCCATACCCGAGGTACGCGTGGCCACCGTATTGATGTGTTAACCATATGGGATACGGTAAATCTCTCGGCAGTTGCCGAGGTCATTCTACCTGTTGGCAAGCGCTTTATGGGAATGCCTGAACGCGTCGCGCTACAACTCATGAATGGTGATCGGTGGCTGGCTATTTTCAATTTGAGCCCGTCGACAACGGTGACCCTGGTCGATTTAGAGGCCCGCGCAGTGATGGGCGAGGTCCCGATTCCTGGATGTAGCTTTATTTATGCAAATGGGGATATGGGGTTAAGCGCATTGTGTGCTGATGGTCGTATGTTAACGGTTGTTCTCAATGATGACGGCTCCGAAAAATCGAGAGTCATGAGTGAGGTATTTTTTGATTCCGACGAGTCGCCGATCTTTGAGCGGCCCGCTGTCGTAGATAATATTGCTTATTTCCCAGCCTTTGATGGGCGCGTACAGCCAGTTGCTATGACTGGAAGCGCCGCTTTGCCTATGGCGTCTTGGCCGCTCTATGGTAGCGGCGAGGAGACTTGGGCACCCTCGGGTATCGGTATTGACGGTGAAGATGATTTAGGTCGCATTTATTTTTTGATGAACGCCGAGGCCAATGGTGTGGACGGAATGCATAACGCAGGAGGCAGCGAGATCTGGGTGTTTGATCCCGAGGCTAGGCGGCGTGTTCTGCGGATTCCACTTGAAGCGTGGGGCCTCTCTCTGGCGGTGAGTCGAGGCGAAGAACCCAAAGTGCTGGTGACTAACCCTACGGATATGAGTGTTGAGTTATACGACGGTTTGACTGGAAGCTTCATCAAAAATATTACAGGCTTTGGTCAGGAAACGCCGCTGTTGCTGCGGGGTGCCCAGTAAATGTTACTGTCTGCGCTAGTGGCCGGAGTCACGATATTTGCCGGCATTATTTTTTTCCACGCGGGGTACTCAAAGGTTCGTCACTCTGCAGAGTATGTGGATATTATGGCGACTTATTTGGAGCGGCCCATTAGGGGTACGGCGGTTACTGCTGCAGGCGTTTGCGAGATGGCGTTAGCGGTGATGGTTTTAGTGCCTGGCGTGCGGTGGATAGGAGCCCTCGGCTGTAGTCTGCTCTTAACGGTCTATGCAGTATTGATGTGGCGTCAGATTCAGGCAGGACGAAGAGATATGCGTTGTGGTTGCAGTGGCCCCGCAGCTGAAACACGTATTGGACCAGAGTTGATATTGCGCAACGCAGTGATTGCTATCCCTTTATTCGCGGTGGCATTTAGCCAGGCTTCATTAATCCCTTGGGTTGGCATGACCTTAGGTCTAGGCTTTAGTTTTTTCTTAGTGCTGATTTATTTATCAACCGATCAGATTATTGCTAATCGACAGCGCTTGATAGGGTGGTCGGCATGAGTTTTCTTCTAGCCTCAAATATTGTTTTGTGGATTGCAGTAATCGGCCTTGCTCTGGTTAATTATGCGTTGTTGCGGCAGGTCGGTGTGCTCTTTGAGCGGGTGGCGCCAGCAGGGGCGTTAATGGTTAATCGAACGCTTGAGGTGGGTGCACAGGCGCCGGCGCTAGAGGCGCTAACGCTTAGCGATGAACGGGTCAGTATTGGGGGTGTTAGCAGCAAATCGCAATTGCTGTTTTTTATGTCACCTGACTGCCCGGTGTGTAATGAGCTCATGCCAGCGCTGCTTTCGAGCGCCCGAGCTGAGGCAGCTTGGGTGGATGTGGTGTTAGTGAGCGACGGCGACCAGCAGGATCACGCAGGCTATGTCGCGCGCAAAGGAATTCCGCTACCGTATGTCGTTAGTGAGTTGGTCGGCAAAAGTTATGGCGTATCGAAGTTGCCCTACGCGGTTTTGGTTGACGAGCAGCAGCGGGTGGCTTCTTTAGGAATCGTTAATTCTCGCGAGCACATCGACAGTCTCTTTGAAGCTAAGGAGCAGGGTGTGGCTTCGATTCAGGATTTTATGAATAAACGCACAGATGCGTCTTATGTGGAGGTCAAATCATGATGTCTTTCATTGATCGGCTGCTCGAGCAGCGAGCTAGAAGTGCAGCCCAGCAAGCCCCTCGTCGCGGCATGTTGAAAGCTCTGGGAGGCGTGCTTGTAGGCGCCAGCACACTGCCACTCTTACCCGTGGCGCGTGCTGCGGGACCTGACGTTGCAAGCCGGCCTCAGGAGACAGGCAGTGATACCGATTGCGATTATTGGCGGTATTGCGCCATCGATGGGTTTCTATGCAGCTGCTGCGGGGGTAGCGCCAACAGTTGTCCCCCCGGTACTGAAATGTCACCGGTGACCTGGATTGGTACCTGTCACAATCCGGCTGATGGCCGTAACTACGTGATTTCATACAATGACTGCTGCGGTAAGCCCGGTTGCGGCGCCTGTTTGTGTCAGCGCGATGAGGGCGATAGACCGCCATACCGCCCAGACAAAACCAACGATATTAACTGGTGCCTCGGTACCTCGAGTGCGGCTTATCATTGTTCGGCTGCCGTGGTTGTTGGGGTGGCGTTCGAGGAGTAGCACAATGGTGAAGGCGACGATCAAAGGGTTGATACTTGCCGTATTGGGAGCTGCCTGTCCAGGCTTGGCTGCTGATGAGCCGATGAACCCCGAGCGCGCGAAATACCACTATCAAATGTTTTGCCAGGGCTGTCACACGCCCGACGGTGCCGGTGCTAATGCTATTCCACCCTTAAAAGATTTCATGGGGTATTTCTTGCGTAGCCAACGAGGACGAGAGTTTATGGTGCGGGTCCCAGGTTCTGCATTGTCCACACTCGATGATGCGGAGCTCGCGGAGGTCTTGAACTGGAGTATCGACAATTTTGCAGGGGTAAGCCTGCCATCGGCAGGTTATATCCCCTATACATCGCAGGAAGTGGCTGTCCTCAGAACTCAACCACTCCAAGAAATTGAAAATCATAGAGCATCTGTGTTGGCAGAAATCGCTTCACTAGGGGCGCAAGGAGCAGAGTCATGAAAAGTTTAACGAGGTTTGCTGTTTGTATGGCAGCGCTAACAATTGTTTTAGGAGCTCCCTCGCTGGCAGCGGAGCCTAAGGCGTTAGCTATCTGTGCCGCTTGTCACGGTAAAGATGGGGTTGGCATCAATGCCGACTACGCCAATCTTGGGGGGCAAAATGCTGCCTATCTCGTCCTGCAGTTACAGGCCTTTCGCAGCGGGGAACGGAAAAACGCTTTGATGAACGGTATGGCAGCGGGGCTAAGTGATGCCGATATCGACGAGCTGGCAGCCTGGTATGCGGCACAACCCTGGGTAGTCGCCGACAACGGTAACGCTAACTTAGTTGAGGAAGGCTTAAACCGAGCCGGTTATTGTCACGCATGCCATGGTATGAAAGGCTACCCGGTCGCAAAGAATTGGCCCATCTTGGCCGGTCAGAGCGCGCTGTACTTAGATAATCAGCTGCAGGCCTTCAAGAGCGGCACCCGCTATCACCCACTTATGGTGAATGTGGTGAAAGACCTTGAGCCCTCAGCGATGACAGCCCTTGCGGCGTACTACACGCAATTGAACGGGGCCGACTGAACTTTCTTTCGATGAGCTCTCCAGGGGGATATACCCCGAGTCTGTCTCCACGATTTGCCGCTTATGTGCGAGATTATTTGATGGACCGAGAGGTCGATCCCGGACCGGTGTTTGGAGCCAGTGGCTTAGATTACACCAACAATGAAGAGTATGACCTGCCACTTCCCCTCGAAAGCGTTGCTGCACTCTTTGAGCACGCTGCGGATGTGACTAACAATCAGACCATGGGGCTCTCCATGGGCCGGGATTTTCATTTTGAATCAAGTAGTTTGCTAATCGTAGCAATGTTGTCAGCGCCTTCAGTAGGCAGTGGATTAAGCTTTTTAAATCAGTACGATCACTATATCGACTCAGGTATCACTACGCACTATCAGTCCGGAGGAGATACCGTAGTGTTCTCCGCCGATCTTATCGATATGGGCAGTTCCGATATGGCCCAGCTCAATGAGTATCTCATTGGCTTCCTAGTGCAAACGTTGCTTACGGCGACGCGTACAACGGTCCCTTTGATACGGGTAACGTTTCGCCACAAGCAGCCTGTCACAACCCAAGCATTGTGCGATTTCTTTAACTGCAGGCTGGAATTTGATGCCCAGCACAATAGTATTTACCTGCCAGCATCGTTCCTAGATCAGCCTTTTCTTACCAGCAATAAACTGATGTTTAGAATTTTGGCTAATGCCATGGAAACCTATTTTTCAATGGGGGATAAAACCAGTGGTTTTGTGGGCAAGGTTTGTCGTCAAATAATGCTAGAAGACCCTATAGGCAATCTCGACTCGAAAAGTATTGCCAAGCTCATGGGTTTATCAACGCGGACGCTTCGACGCCGTCTGTCAGAGGAGGGCTTTACTTTTAACGAGGCAAAAAATCTCGCGCGAGAGCGAAGAGCGAAATACTTGCTGGTGAATTCACGCGCCTCGCTGACCGAAATCGCTTTTGATTTGGGGTACTCCGAGTTGAGCGCCTTCAGTCGGGCCTTTCGTTCTTGGGTGGGTGAATCTCCCCAAGCCTACCGAGAGAATTTGCGCTCGCTTCTTGATTAAATAATTTTCAAGTAAGCCAATACGCACCACTTCAATGAAAATCTAATCAAATTGGCGGTCAAGTCTGTGGCCGCTTTTGTCAATATTCCTAAGGACGCTGCAGGTATAGTTGAGCGAAAAGGGCGTGTCTGTAGCGTTTGAGCTGCGGTCAAAAAATAAAAAAGCTAGTAGGGGAGTTCACAATGAATCATTGTCGAAACAGTTATCGCGGTCCCATTGCAAGATTAGCGGCTGCCGTTGCCATGGCATCTGTTTCACTGCCAGCCTTCTCACTTCAGTTGGAAGAGGTGGTGGTTACAGCTCAAAAGCGCGAGCAGGGCGCCAACGATGTGGGTATCGCGATCACAACATTTACCGGAGAGCAGATCCGTGAGCTCGGCATCTTGAGCGCGGAAGATATTGCAATGTACACGCCGGGTGTCACCGTTAATGAAACTGCAGCTACAGGCGTTCCGCTCTACACAATCCGTGGCGTTGGTTTTCAAGATTATTCGACGGCAGCTTCTTCGACCGTGGGTATTTATTTTGACGGTGTCGCCATGCCCTACACGGTAATGACTCGAGGTTTGCTTTTTGACACCGATCGCGTCGAGATACTTAAAGGTCCACAAGGCGATCTTTATGGTCGTAATACTACGGCGGGCCAAATTAATTTTATTAGCAAAGAACCGACTGAGGAATTTTCTGCAGGAGTTACTGCCAGCTATGGGCGTTATGAAGCGCTAGACCTTGAAGGCTATGTGAGTGGCAGTTTGTCAGATTCTACCCGCGGGCGCTTGGCCGTAAGAATTGCCCAGTCGGGAGAAGGGTGGCAAGAAAATACGGTTGGCGATGACAAGCTCGGTGAAGACGATGTCATGGCGATTCGCGGCACCTTAGTCAGTGATTTCAGTGATAGCTTTTCAGCAAAATTGATGGTCAGCTATGTTGACGATCAATCTGACAATACGGCTAACACAGCTTATCCGGGCAGCCTGATCGGGATTGGAGATTTTACGGCGCCCTATGTGCCACTCGATCAATATGTCATTCCGGGTAACGCAACCTTTGGTCAAACGCCTCCCTGGTACTCGGTCGATGATAATACCAAGGCGGGTTGGACCAATAGCTACACCAGTGCTCTGACAGGAAAAACCTTCGACCTGCGCCCGCAGCGAGACAATCAGTCTACCAATATTATGCTGCGGCTAGACTGGGCCATCGGAGACGCTACCCTCACTTCGATAAGTGGATACAGTGATTTTCAACGTGAAGAAAGCAATGACTGGGACGGAGGTTTTTATAATGATTCCAGCAATATCAACACCACTGATTTGCAGGTATTCAGCCAAGAGTTAAGGCTTGCTGGTGAAAGCGACCGATTAAATTGGGTTGTAGGGCTGTATTACTCCCAGGATGACATGGATGAGTACTATCACTACTTCATGTCTGACTCGGTTTATGGGTATGGCAGCATTCCCTTTGGTGTAGGTCTTTTTGCGCCTAACCCTATTTTGGAGCTTGATACCAAGTACGAACAGGAAACAACCTCCGCGGCAGTTTTCGGCCATGTTGAGTACGAGCTGACTGATGCGCTGAAGTTAGTCGCAGGCGCGCGCTATACCAACGAGAAACGTGATTGGACCGGGTGTACCTATGTCGCTGATGACGGCTCGCTAGGTTTGTTCCTCAATAATGTGTTTGGACTTGCGGGTTCACCTTTTGAGGTTGGTCCGGGCGACTGCGGCACCATTAACGATATTGGCGGCTTTGATCCGTCATTCAATCCCTACTCAGACAAGATTGATACGGGTCGCGCCACCGGCAAAGTGGGATTGGATTGGACGCCATCAGACGACCTCCTTGTTTATGGCTCTATCTCCAACGGCTTTAAGTCTGGCGGCTTCAACGGGGCGAACTCAAATACAACAACGCAGCTCATACCCTATGAAGAAGAGGTACTGACGGCGTATGAGCTAGGTACGAAGGCGACCCTTGCTGGGGGCACTATGCAGGTTAACGGTGCTGTCTTTTACTACGATTACAAAGATAAGCAAGAGCAAGATGCGGCGGTCACACTCGTGGGAAATATTTCGGGTCTGACTAATGTGGATGAATCAGAAATTTATGGGGCAGAGGTCGAGTTTACCTGGCAGCCAACCGAGGGGCTGACCTTGGCTGCCAATGGCGCCTGGTTGGATTCTGAGGTCAAAAAGTGGCAGGCCGTCGATCGAGCCACGAGCTCTTACCCTAACAACATCAACTACTACGATGCGTCGGGGCAGGAACTGGCAATGACGCCTGATTTTTCATACACCCTGTTTGCGCGCTATGAGATGCCCATCACCAACAGCCTTATGCTGGACATTTCGGCAGATTATAACCAGACGGGTAAAACAACTGGAGGTCCTCGTCCTGAGGATGCCACTGAAGAATACGGTGTTGCGAATGCTAGAGTTGGGCTTGGCTCTAGCAGTGGCAATTGGCGGGTGATGGCCTGGGTTCGAAATCTCACGGACGAAGACTACTACCCCTCAGCCTATACCGGTGGTAACGGTCCGTATGTGCGAACCTATGGCATGCCACGGACTTATGGTCTGACTTTTAGCTACTTCATTGGGCAGTAAAGTACAGGAGTGTTAACTACAAAGGGGGCTTTTTCGCCCTCTTTTTTATGCGTTCTGCAGTGATCTTTATGAGGCGATCTATGAAGGGATTGACGTGCTGGGTAGTGGTGGGATGTTGCGTGATGCTCGGGGGGTGCAAGGAAGCGCCCGGTGATGTCTCGGAAGGGGTAGGGCAAGAGATATTGCGAGCCGATACCGTAGTAATTAATGCTAAGGTTTACACCGACGGGTCTTCTAGCGATGTTCGCGAAGCCTTTGCGATTCAAGATGGACGGTTCTTAGCTGTTGACAGCACGGCGGCAGTACGTGAGTTCGTTGGCGACGCTACGCAAGTTATTGATGCGCAGGGCGCCGTGGTATTTCCCGGATTGATAGATGCGCATGTGCACCCCTCGTTGGGTGGCCAGAAAGTCTTGTACATGTGTAATTTTGCGTTTGATACCACGCCTAACCAATTAGCCAATACGATTGAAGAATGCGCTAAGGCACCGGACGCTCCCAATTGGATTGTGGGTGGTCAGTGGAGCAGCAATTTTTTTGTCGATCATGACATTGCTTCACCACGAGAATTTTTAGATGCAGTCAGTGGTGATCACCCGGTATTCCTAGACGATGACTCGGCCCATCACGGCTGGGCAAACACGAAGGCTTTGAAGCTTGCCGGGATTCCCCTAAGTGCTGAAGCAAAAGACCCCATCGGAGGTGTTTATGTTCGCGACAGTAAGGGCATTCCTAATGGTGTCCTGCTGGAGTCGGCGGCTGGTGTTGTCTCTTCGATAATTCCCCCATACACCCTGACTCAACAAGCTGCTGGTATTGCGGCAGTGTCTGACATAGCCAATAGCTATGGCGTAACGGCGTTTGGCGATGCACGAGTTCCTGAAATGGCCATGCACGCTTATAAGTTGGCAGATGATGCGGGAGAGTTAAATATTCATGCCGTGCTCTATCAGCAAAGTTATGGTCATGGTGGAGAGCCCGAGCCTTTGGAAACTGTTGCGACTTATGATGAGCGCGCGATTGAGTATGGGTCTCAGAATCTGAAAACACGGGCGATTAAATTCTTCCTTGATGGTGTGCCTACAGCCTCGCGTTCAGCACTTATGGTGGCCCCCTATACGACAGATGCGCAACATCCTGAAGAGACCCTAGGAATGCAAATGATTGCCACCGAGGAGCTTGAGAGGGCTATTTTGCGCTTCGATGCTGCCGGTTACCTCATTAAAATTCATACGGCGGGTGATGGGGCAGTCCGTGTTGCATTGGATGCTATTGAAAGTGCGCGAGGAATCAATGGTGCGCCCGGGCGACCGATTTCTCTCGCGCACGCGGGGTATATTGATCCCGCTGACCTGCCGCGTTTTCGTGCGCTTAATGCCGTGGCTGACTTTTCCCCCTACCTTTGGTACCCAAGGCCCATTATTGACTCCGTGTTGCAGGCGGTCGGATCTCCAAGGGGTGAACAGTATTGGCCTACTCGAGATTTGCTGAATTCGGGCGCTTTGGTTAATGGAGGATCGGACTGGCCGGCTGCAGCTGCCGATATGAACCCTTGGCCTGCATTAGAGTCTTTAGTGACTCGTCGACATCCCACAAATGGTACCGCCAGCAAATTTTGGGCTGAGCAAAGCGTATCACTTGATGAAGCCATCGTTCTGTGGACCACTCAGCCCGCGCTGATTTTGGGTATCGAGGACGAGGTTGGTTCAATCGCGGTCGGTAAATCGGCTGACTTTATTCTGCTTAATCAAGATATCCACAACATCCCAATCGACGCTATTTCCGAGACGTCGCCGTTGCAAACATGGTTCCGTGGCCGTCAAGTGTTCGAGTCAAAGTAGTGAATAGATTCCGTCGACGGCAGTTTCTGGGGTTTGCCTTTGCCACAGCGATAAGCCGCAGTGTCCAGGGGCAAGGTGCCGCTGTCGATGGTGGGAATCAGACGGATTATGATGTGGCGGATGCCACGACCTTGGCCCAGTGGGTCGCTCGGGGCGATGCGAGCCCGTCAGAGCTGCTCGCAGAAGCGGTTAAACGGCTGCGCATTGTTAACCCCCGGCTCAACCTGTTCAGTCAGGACCATATCGAACTAGCACTTAGGGCCAGTCGAGCAGACCTACCTCAAGGGCCTTTTACGGGTGTGCCTTTTTTACTCAAAGACCTTGGCAGTCAGCTTGAGGGTACGGTCACTAGCTCGGGGTCGGCGCTCCATGCCACTGCGCGGGCCAAGCAAGACTCTGAAATCGTACTTCGTTTTAAAAATGCAGGCCTTGTTATCTTTGGCAAGACGAATACACCGGAATTTGGCTTGGCGTTAACGACTGAGGGCAGGCACTTGGGTGATTGTCTCAACCCCTGGAATCTGAATCACAGTACCGGGGGCTCGAGTGGGGGTTCAGCCGCGGCCGTTGCAGCGGGGGTCATTCCAATGGCCCATGCCACTGACGGTGGTGGTTCTATTAGGGTGCCAGCGACTTTTTGTGGCCTTTTGGGTTTGAAGCCCACTCGAGGTCTCACTCCGGGCAGCCGCGGATCGGGGATGTCAGTCGCTCATGTCGTAACGCGTTCAGTACGCGACAGTGCGCTTATGCTTGAGGCCTTGGCGGGCTACCAATCAGGTGCGCCCTATGGGCTGGGGTTACCAAGCACTGGTTTTTACAGTGCAACGACCCGTAATCCGCCGCCCCTGAAAATTGCGATCAATCGCAATGAGCCGCAAGTTAATGTTGATCCAGAGGTCCGTGAAGCGGTGTTAAATTCAGCGAAACTTCTCGAGGCTTTGGGCCACTCAGTGGAGGAGGCTGCACCGGGTATCAACTATGAACGCCTTAATGATGTCCAAAATACATTGATAGCAACAAGTACCACGAGTTGGTTGAACGCCGTTGCTCGTGCTCGGGGGTATGAAATAACTGCCGAGGAATTAGAGCCTATGACGCACATGATTCGTCGAGAAGGGGCACGCTACTCCGGTGCTGATGTGGCCGAAGCTTTACAAATGATGCAGCAGTTTGGGCTAAAAATGGCGCAGTTTCACAATCGTTTTGACATGGTTTTACAGCCTGTTGCGGCGACGCCAGCGCCTAAGTTAGGCGCTATTACTTTTCGACCTGGTGATGACCTAGCCAGCTATACGGCTCGTTTCAAGGCTATCTCTGCTTTTACGCATCTCTACAACATGACGGGACAGCCCTCCATAGCCGTACCGTTTACTATGAGTCAATCGGGTCTGCCCATTGGAATCATGCTGTCAGCCGCAATGGGCGGCGACGCTAGGCTGCTGGGGTTAGCTGCACAGTTAGAACGTGCCAATCCTTGGCGCCAACGCAGGCCGTTGATTTGGTCAGGAACTTAAATTTTCGAGTAGTAGGATGAATACATGTCGCCAACACGTAAAACTGGATTAGTCGCCCATGAACTTTACATGTGGCATGACACTGGAAATTATGCCGGTCCAATGCCCTACGGCAATCCGGTTCAGCCCGGTACCCACGCAGAAAACCCTGAAACGAAGCGCCGTTTTCGCAACCTGCTGGAAGTGGCGGGGATGGACGATGTACTGACTGCCATCAAGCCGCGGTCTGCAACAGAGGCCGAGATTCTTCGATTTCACACCCCCGAGCATTTAACCAATGTTCAGCGCATTAGTGCTGACACGGGTGGAGATGCCGGGTTTTTTACGCCCGCAGGTCGAGGTAGCTACGAAATCGCGATGCTGTCAGCCGGCGGCGTATTAAGCGCACTAGAGGCGCTGATGGCAGACGAGATCGATAACGCCTATGCATTGGTCAGGCCTCCCGGCCATCACGCTATTGCAGGGGAGGGTATGGGCTTTTGTATATTTGGTAACGCCACCATCGCGGGATTTCATGCTCTAGAAACCCTAGGGGTTAACCGTATTGCCTACGTTGACTGGGACGTCCACCACGGTAACGGCACCCAAAGCGCGTTTTACGATGATGCTCGTGCACTGACAATTTCGGTACATCAAGATAACTGTTTTCCGCCCGATTCAGGGCATGTTCACGAAGTGGGTGAGGGCGCGGGTGAGGGCTATAACATTAATATTCCGTTGCCGCCGGGCTCTGGAGTTGGCGCCTATGAGGCTGTCTTTGATCAGCTTGTGATACCCGCGCTCGATGCTTATGGCCCCGAATTGATTATTGTCCCCAGTGGTTTTGATGCTGGTGCTTATGATCCTTTGGGACGCATGCAGATGCACAGCGAGGGTTATCGAAGCCTTACGGAGAAACTTCTGTCAGCTGCGGATCGGCATTGCCAAGGTAAAATTTTAATGACTCATGAGGGTGGCTATAACAGTTGGACCGTGCCTTTTTTCGGGCTAGCTGTTATGGAAGCTCTTTCGGGTCATAGGACTGAAACTGAAGATCCGTTTCTTCCCCTTCATGCGGGCCTTGGTGGGCAGGAGCTGCAGCCCCACCAGCAGTCAGCTATCGACCGGGTAAAGCCGCTATTAGCAAACCTTTCCTGATATTTTCTGATCACGGTTTAAATATGCCGTGAACGGTGGGGGAAGTCAGGATGTCGTGGTTTCTGCCTGTACTTAAGTGACTTAAACCTCAGTAGGGTGCTGTGAAGCTTTATTTCAAAATGGCGCAGCCTGCCTCAATCCAGCTTGCTGAGTTTTTAAGCGGTTGTTTTTTACTACATGTTGCCAATCAGTAAGCCTGCTATTAGTGGCAGGCTGGTTGCCCCGCAAAGCACCAATGCTAAGCCGAAAATATGTTTTAAGCGTAATCCGGTGAGAGCTAATAAGGGGATCGCAACAAAGGGTTGAATAAGGTTAGTCCATTGATCGCCATAGGCAACAGACATGGCAATGAGCCCGAGATCAACGTCTAGCAATTTTGCAGCTTCGATAAAGGCAGGACCCTGCAGAGCCCACTGCGCTCCTCCCGATGGAATAAAAATATTGATGAGTCCCGCTGAGAGAAAAGCGATCACTGGCAGGGTTGTTTGCGTGGCTATGGCAACGAGCCCTTGAGTAAACTGCTGTGCCAAGCCACTTTGGATCGCCATGCCCATGATGCCCGCGTACAAAGGATACTGCAGCAGTGTGGGCGCTGCGACCCGCGCGCCATCGGCAAATAAAGCGCTGTAATGCGGCAGCGATCTTACCAGCAGTAATCCCACAGCGAGAAAAGTCCAATTGACTATATTGAGCTCCAATGACAACCCCTGTTGCGCAAACCATCCAACGACATAAGCGGCGAGAAATAGGCCAGTGATTATCGACCAACGCCGGCGCCCCTGTGGAGGTTGGGCGTCCGCTGCTGATTCATAAGACGTCTCAAGAGGGGTCACCAGATCCGTGGGTATGTAGGGTTTTTTTAGATTAAATTGTTTGTGCAATATCAAAACGGTCGCAATGATGACGGCGAGAGTGCTCACAATGGACAGAAGGTTCCAATGCGTCAGTAGGGTTTCTTGAATGGGGATCACCCGTCCGATTATTTCATAAGTTGGATTGCCTTCTGTGGCCACAGCGAGGGCAATAGAAGATGAGTAGCCCATCTCCCAAACTGCGTAGCCACTCAAAGCTCCCGCGGCCATAAGCGGGAAATGTACAGGGTTATTGCGGGTAACGGCCTCGCGCGCAATTTCTCGTGCGACCAAAGCTCCTGTAATCGGGCCTAACGGCCAAGAAATCAGATAAAAGGTCGCGGCGGTCACTATAACCAGGATGTATGCTTGCGTGGGAGTTGTGGCGAGTCTCGCGATACGCTTTAGACCTTTCTGCATCAATGGTGTTTGGGAGAGGACGTAGGCCAAAATAATGGTTAAGCCTATTTGCATGGTGAAGGTCAGCAGGATGCTGAGTGAGTCGCCCCATTTCATGAGTAGGGCTGTGGGTGGCGTAGCCGTTAAAGTTAAAGCTAGTACCGCCATGAAGGCTGTCAGCGCGAGCGCAAACGTCAGCGGGTCGGGAAGTTTTTTCTCGATGATCTCTTGAAAGCGATCAAGTGCTCCCATGGGGCACCTCGCCTGTATGTGGTGGCGGTTGCTGCCAGTGTCCCGTGTGCTGTTGAAAAGCATAGGCCAGTCGCAGTACCCCCCAGTCGTCCCCGGGTCTACCGACAATCTGCAATCCTACGGGAAGACCGTCAGGATTGAAGCCCGCAGGTATTGACAGACACGGAACGTCAAAAGGGCTGAGGATGCAACAACTCGACATCCAGTCAATATAGCTGTTCATGACTTCCTTATTGATGGTCGTAGGGTATTCCAGCTCAACCTGAAAAGGCATGACTTGGGTTACCGGTAGCAGTAGATAATCGAAGCGATCAAACAAGCTCGTCATCCCGTGATAGAGACTAGCGCGCTGCGCTTCTGCTTGTGCAAGTGAGTCGCTGGTGAGCTCGAGACCTAATTTTATATTGTCGATTACCGTGGCTTTCATTTTTCCTTGATGGGAGTGGTAAAGGTATCCCAACCCTTCGGCAAAGGCCGCAGCACGTAATACGTTAAAGATCTCCATAGCCCCCTTGAGCTCGGAGAGGTCAATTTCCTCGATAGCAGGGTAGAGGTGTTGCATGTCTAGCAGGGCTGCTCCGAGGACTGATGATACGGCGGGCTCAATAGGTAATCCCGCTGGATTGGGTGCCCAGGCTAGGCGCAGGTTCTCTGGTGCGTCGGTTAGGGTGGGGCTCGTATTGAGGGCGCCCATGTCTAATGAGCGCGGATCACGTTTGTCAGCACCCGCCATAACCCGAAGCATCATCGCGCAATCCTCGACTGTTCTTGCCATTGGCCCCTCTACGGCCATGCGGCTAAAAGTTTCTTGAGTCTTTGGAATGGTAGGAATGCGCCCCATGCTTGGCCGTAGTCCTACGATGTTACAAAAGGCGGCAGGATTACGTAGCGAGCCGCCCATATCAGAACCATCAGCAAGGGCTACCATGCCGGACGCTAGGGCAGCAGCGGCACCGCCAGAGCTACCTCCTGCGGTTTTTTGGGGGTCAAAAGGGTTTCGGGTTACACCAAATAGCGGATTAAAGGTATGTGATCCGGCACCAAATTCAGGCGTGTTGGTTTTGCCAATAATAATACCTCCTGCGTCTTTCAGGCGGGATACAAAGAGACTGTCTACGTCAGGTATTTGGCGAGCGTGAATGGGAGAGCCCTGAGTGGTCAAGATACCTTGAGTGTCCGCGAGGTCTTTTATCGCTAGAGGCAGGCCAGCTAGCTTAGGCAGGGTTTGCCCTGCCTTTCTAGCATCATCTACGCGCTGCGCAGCTTCCAGGCTTTGCTCAAGGGGAACTAGAGTACAAATCGCATTAATGCGCGGGTTTTCTTGCGCGATTCTGTCGTAGGTTTTTTGCATTAGCGAAACGGCAGAGAGTTCGCCGGAGCTTAGTGCGTCGAGTAAGTCCACCGCCCGAGCAGGGGGCGGGCTGAATTGACTCTTATTTTGACCGTCCTCGGACATAAGCCTTGCTCAAAATGTAACCTCCAGAGCGTAAAAGATTGCGCCCCCATTTAATTGCCATTATCGGCCATAATCTTGACAGTTTGTGAAGAAAAAGTGGGCCAGCCGCGAAAAGGTGGAGCGCCCATGAATCTTTTGCAAGCGGGGCCGTTGGTTAGATGTTTTCCTTCCTCAAACCCCTCGACACACTGTTATGCTTAAGGCACCTCATATCGCGAAAAAGCCCATGACTCAGAGACGAAAATCGACGCCGGTAACAATTGTTGCCACTAACACCCCCACGGCGAGCAACATGCGTCGCTTTGATCAGTCGCTACCGATGACCTTGTTGAAAGCTCATGAGGCCGTACTAAGAACCTTCATTCCGCATTTGCGCGCTCATGACCTTTCCACGCAACAATGGCGGGTGATGCGTGCTTTGGCAGAAAGTGAATCTCTCGATGTTAGCGAACTAGCATCAGCTTGCTCGTTACTGCGACCTAGTGTCAGTCGTATTGTTCAAAACTTGGAAGGTCGCGAGATTTTACGTCGCCAGCCCTGTCACAGAGACAGTCGGCGTTCATTGGTCTCTATCACGCCATACGGTCGTCGGCTGATTGAAGAAATAGCCCCAGAATCTGAGGCACGTTATCAGTACATAGAAACGCAGTTTGGTGCTGAAAACCTCGCTGGGCTTTATGAGCTGCTAAACGAGCTAATTGCAGCGCTCGATAGTGCCGCTCCGCCTTTTGGGGCTCTCGATGCTGAGGATTTATAGGCTGACCGGATGGGTTTCACACTTGTTTTGGCTCAATGGACTGTGCGGTACCTTGTTACCGTCATAGGGTTTGCAGGCCATTGCATGCCCCCAGTAGCGACACGGCAGCGTCGTTATTGAGCTGAGGAAGCGGGTCCCCAGCTCAATCGCGATAAGTCTTAATCCCCGTGGCTGACGTTAGATTTCAGGCCACCTCGTCAATCTGCACGGCAGCTATACGTCCGCCTTCTTCTGCGCGCTGCTGGAACTCGACAACTTGGTCGAAATTCATGTAGCGATAAATTTCATCGGCCATGGAATCGATTTTTGTCGCAAACTCAAGGTACTCCGCTGGGCTCGGGAGTCTGCCCAATAGCGCGCCGATGGCCGCTAATTCAGCCGATGTTAGGTAAACATTGGAGCCATCACCTAGACGGTTGGGGAAGTTACGGGTTGATGTTGACAGCACCGTACTGCCTGGCTCCACACGTGCCTGATTTCCCATGCATAGTGAACACCCCGGCATCTCGGTACGAGCGCCTGCCTTCCCGAAGATCGAGAAATAGCCCTCTTGCATAAGCAGCTGTTCGTCCATACGTGTAGGGGGGCAGATCCACATGCGTGTATTCACGGGTTTGCCGTGAGCTTCGAGAAGTTTACCAGCCGCTCGAAAGTGGCCAATGTTTGTCATGCAGCTGCCGATGAAAACTTCGTTTACCTCATCGCCAGCTACTTCGGAGAGCTTTCGGGCATCGTCCGGGTCGTTGGGCGCACAAACGATGGGCTCATTAACGTCAGCAAGATCGATTTCAATCACTTCGAGATATTCTGCATCATGGTCAGCGGCTAGAAGCTCAGGCTGCGCCAACCATTCCTCCATTTTTCGAGCGCGTCGCTCCAGGGTTCTAGCATCGCCATAGCCCTCAGCGATCATCGAGCGTAATAGGACAATATTTGAGCGCAGGTATTCCGTGATCGTATCTTCACCCAATTTTATCGTGCAGCCGGCCGCAGAGCGTTCGGCTGATGCATCAGATAGCTCAAAGGCCTGTTCCACGGTCAGATTTTCAAGGCCTTCAATTTCAAGTATTTGGCCTGAGAAAACGTTCTTTTTGCCTTTCTTCTCAACCGTCAAAAGGCCTTTTTGAATCGCGTAGTAGGGGATGGCATGTACGAGATCTCGGAGTGTGATACCGGGTTGCATCTCACCTTTGAAGCGCACCAATATTGACTCTGGCATGTCTAGGGGCATAACGCCGGTCGCTGCTGCAAACGCAACTAGCCCTGATCCCGCTGGGAATGAGATTCCCATGGGGAAGCGCGTGTGCGAGTCGCCCCCAGTACCCACGGTATCCGGCAGTAGCATGCGGTTAAGCCAACTATGGATAATACCGTCTCCCGGACGCAGTGAGACACCGCCTCGGGTTTGTATGAAGTCGGGCAGGGTGTGCTGCGTCGAAATATCTACCGGCTTTGGGTACGCCGCGGTATGACAGAAAGATTGCATAGTGAGATCGGCCGAGAAGCCCAAACAAGCGAGATCTTTGAGCTCATCACGAGTCATAGGTCCTGTTGTGTCCTGAGATCCGACGGTTGTCATGCGAGGCTCGCAGTAGGTGCCAGGTCGCACGCCGGTCATACCGCAAGCACGCCCCACCATTTTCTGCGCTAGCGTGAAGCCTTTGCCACTGTCTGCGGGTTGTTCGGGTGTGCGGAAAAGGTCGCCTTCGGGGAGCCCCAGAGCCTCACGTGCGCGGGCCGTGAGCCCACGGCCAATAATAAGATTAATGCGCCCGCCGGCACGGACTTCGTCCAATAATACTTCAGATTTTAAAGTAAATTCAGACAATAAATCATTGTTTTCGTTGAGTATTCTTCCTTCATATGGGCGGATTTCAATGACGTCGCCCATTTTTAAATTATCAACGGGCGCCTCAAAAACGAGGGCTCCAGCATCTTCCATTGTGTTATAGAAAATTGGCGCAACTTTGCTACCGATGCAAACACCACCGCCGCGCTTGTTGGGCACTCCCGGCATATCGTCACCGAAAAACCAAAGTACAGAATTGGTGGCTGACTTTCTGGATGAGCCTGTTCCAACTACGTCTCCCACAAAGGCGACTGGCAGCTCTTTCGCTTTAATCTCCGCTATTTGTTTCATGGGGCCTGTTGTGCCGTGCTCGTCGGGCTCAAGACCGTCGCGTGTCATCTTGTACATCGCATTGGCATGCAGGGGGATATCGGGGCGTGACCAAGCATCTGGGGCGGGGGACAGATCGTCAGTATTGGTTTCCCCGGTAACTTTGAAAACCACCATTTTTGTGGCCTCTGGAACAGGGTCGCGATCGGTAAACCATTCGCCATCTGCCCAGCTTTGCATCACTGCCGCCGCATGTGAATTACCCTGTTTGGCCAAGGCTTCGACGTCGTGAAAGGCTTCAAACATGAGCAATGTGTGCTTCAACTGCTGTGCGGCAGCTGCGGCCAGCTGCGCATCGTCCAGCAGCCCCACCAATGTTTCAATATTGTAACCGCCGTGCATGTTGCCCAGAAGCTCAACCGCTGCCTCAGGGCTAATCAGGGAGCAAGGGGTTTCACCTTTGGCAACTGCAGATAAAAAACCCGCTTTAACGTAGGCGGCCTCGTCGACACCGGGCGGTACTCGAGTAGACAGCAAGTCCAGTAAAAATTCGGATTCCCCCGCAGGTGGATTTTTGAGGAGCTCAATCAGCTCGGCGACCTGGCTGGCACTGAGTGGTTTGGCGGGGATATTTTCTTGGGCGCGCTCTGTAACGTGGGCGCGATAGGCTTCCAGCACGGTGGTACTCCTTAGGTCGTTAGGTAATTTTCGGGACATAGTATAGCTTGTGACCGGAAATCATGACATTCGTAAGTGATGATCCTGTGCATTCATTCAATCCATACCCTAGACTTCGGGTATGACGAGACCCTTGAACCGAAAAACTTCTGTTTCTGGAGCAGCCCGGGTAAGAACGCCCTGTATTGGCGTGTGTTCTACCGGTATTGGTGATGCTGTTTGCCGAGGCTGCAAGCGCTTCAGTCACGAGGTTATTGACTGGAATGCCTACACCGAACTTGAAAAAGCCATTGTTGATGAGCGGCTGGCCAACTTCTTAAGCCTTTGCGTGCAAAACAAGTTTGTTGTGATTGATCCCGGCCTTTTGCGCTGGCAACTGCAAACACAGCAGATTCGGTTTAATCCCGCACACGATCAGTACTGCGGCCTGTTTGCATTGTTGAAAGCGGGGGCTAGCCAGATCAAAGAGCCCGAGACTTTTGGTTTTTCTATTCATCTGTCGTGGCGTAAATGCAATCTGACCGAGCTCCGTGAATTGGTGGACCAGGAGTTTTGGTCCTTGTCTGACGCCCATCACCAGCGTTACCTTGCTACCCCTGATTTATTTACAAGTGAGTGATCCTTTGACCGCCTCATCAGATTTGGACGCCCTGCTGGCCTTTTTACCCTGCGCCACACCCAAGGGGTGGATTACTGCGGCCTTGAGCCAGCAGTCTTTGCTACTTGTTGATCACGCTAACTGTGAGAAAAAAGCGGCGGCTACGGCGATGAGCCTGCTGCATCGGCATACAGACCAGCCTGAACTGATGAATAAAATGTCACGGTTGGCGAGGGAAGAGTTACGTCATTTCGAACAAGTACTCAGCCTGATGAGAAAACGCGATATTGATTACATTCAGGTTACTGCCTCGCGCTATGCGGGAGCTTTGCACGCTTTAGTGAGAAAGCGTGACCCCGAGCGATTAGTCGATACACTCCTGCTGGGTGCCCTTATCGAGGCAAGATCTTGTGAGCGGTTTGCCGCTATAGCGCCTCATCTTGATGCTGAGCTATCAAAATTCTATTTTTCATTGCTGAAGAGTGAGTCACGGCACTTTTTAGACTACTTGACCCTCGCGAAATCAATCGCAAGCGTCGATGAAGTTGATGAGCGCCTAGGCCTTTTTCGCGACTGTGAAAAAGAGTTGATTGAAAGTGAGGATCAAGAGCTGCGTTTTCATAGTGGAGTGCCCGCTGCTGCTTAGGTGAGGCGAGAGGGTGGCAATTTCGGCAGGTTATATCAGTACTGATAGTGCTCCAGCTGGCAGCCGCGATCCGTAGAACGGATAATCCAGCTCTCATTAGCGGACCAGTCTCCGAGTACTAGGCGCTCGCCACCCTCAGTTATGTGGCGATTAGGCCTGTGGGTGTGCCCGTGAATCATTAGTCCGACTTTGTGCTCAGAAAAACCGGTGGCAACGGCGTCATCGTTGACGTCGATAATGTTATTTGGGTCGTTTTCAGCCTTCGCTTTGCTCGCGGCTCGCAACCCTTGAGCGAATTCCCGGCGCTCGGATAAGGGGCGCTGTAGCATCTCAGCCTGCCAGCTAGGATCGTGCAAGACTACGCGCATTTTCTGGTACTCCACATCATCGGTGCACAGCGTGTCGCCATGCAGAATCAGTGCAGCGGTGCCGTTAAGGTCTATTACTGTTGTGTCACCGAGTAACTGAGCACCGATTTGATCTGCAAACACGCCACCCAAAGCAAGGTCGCGATTTCCCCGAACAATAAATATTGCGGTACCTGAGTCACTCACGGCTTTTAGTCGCGCGATCACGCGTCGATTCAGTGGCGCATCGTCGTCATCGCCAATCCAGTACTCAAAAAAGTCACCGAGAATATAGAGGCAGTCCATGCCATGCTCTCTTTCCAGGAGCGCATAGAGACCCGCCTCTATTTCAGGGGTGTTGTCGCTGAGGTGAAGGTCGCTGATGAACAGCGTGGTGGTCATTGGTCAGGCGGCAGTAACCGTGACGGATTCGATCACAATACTGTCTTTGGGAACGTCTTGATGACCCGACTTGTTGCCAGTTTCTACTGACCGGATTTTGTCCAGTACATCATCACCAGCGGTGACTTTTCCAAACACGGTGTAACCCCAGCCTTGCATGTTTTTACCAGAGTGGTTTAGGAAGTCGTTGTCTTTTACGTTTAGGAAAAATTGAGCGGTTGCAGAATGTGGATCCATGGTGCGCGCCATGGCTATGGTGCCACGATCGTTTTTGAGCCCATTGTCGGCCTCATTTTCGATAGGCTCACCGCTCTCTTTTTGCTGCATGTCGGCATCAAAACCGCCGCCCTGAATCATAAAATTGTCAATAACTCGGTGAAAGATTGTGCCGTCATAAAAGCCTTCCGTTGCATAGCGCACGAAGTTCTCGACAGTTTTTGGTGCTTTTTCGGCATCGAGCTCTAACGTGATAACGCCAAATGTGGTTTTCATTTCAATGACTGTGCTAGACATGGTGTCTCCTGGCCCGATGATCAAAGGCGCGCATGCTACACGGTTTAGGAGACGGGTGCGATACGTTACGTCCCCAAATTTCTCGGCGCTGGATCGGTGTAATGTTGGGGTAAGATGAATTTTTTACGTAACTAAGCCCAAAGCGACCAAATCGCCTGCGATCTCCGCTAGGCCTTGGTATCATGCGCCGTCGATTTAGAGGCCACCCATGAGTACCGAAGCCCGAAGTAATTTCCTTAAGACCCAGATTCAATCCGATCTTGACACAGGTGGGGCCCGCCGACTGGTTACCCGATTCCCTCCTGAGCCCAACGGATTTCTGCATTTGGGTCATGCAAAATCGATCACAGTGAATTTTGAGCTGGCAAAACAGTTTGGTGGGGAATGTCACCTGCGTTTTGATGACACCAATCCCGAAAAGGAAAGTCAGATTTTTATCGACGCGATCCAAGAGGATGTGCGCTGGCTGGGGTATCAGTGGCACGGAGAGGTGCGCTATGCCTCGAGTTATTTTCAGCAACTCTATGTCTGGGCGCTGCATCTTATCGACCAGGGTCATGCATATGTTTGTGATTTGTCTGCTGATGAAGCCCGAGAGTACCGCGGTAGTTTGACTGAGGCTGGTCGTAACAGCCCTCATCGATCCCGCTCTATCGAAGCGAATCGTGATCTCTTCGAGCGAATGCGAGCTGGAGAGTACCCAGATGGTAGTCGGGTATTGCGCGCAAAAATTGATATGGCCTCCCCGAATATTAATTTGAGAGATCCCATTTTGTACCGGATTCGAAAAGCCCATCATCATCAAACGGGTGATGCATGGCCGATCTATCCCACCTATGACTTTGCTCATGGACAAGAAGACGCTATCGAGGGCGTGACGCATTCAATCTGTACGCTTGAATTTGAAGATCATCGGCCCCTTTATGATTGGTTTATCGAGCATTTGCCCGTACCCTCACGACCTCGGCAGATTGAGTTTGCTCGTTTAAACACCAGTTACACGATGACCAGCAAGCGAAAGCTTAAACAGCTGGTTGACTCCAAAGCGGTTGAAGGCTGGGATGACCCAAGAATGCCCACCCTCGCAGGTCTTCGGCGGCGGGGCTATCCACCGGCGGCAATACGACATTTTTGTGAAGAAGTGGGTACTTCGCGCTCTGATAGCGTCGTTGACGTCGCTATGCTCGAGAGTGCAGTGAGAAATCAGTTAAATGCTGAGTCGCCAAGGGTTATGGCAGTCCTCAACCCACTACCGCTGACGATTACGAATCGCGAAAGACCCGAGGTTTTGGCGGTCGCTAATCATCCCGGAGATGAGGCTATGGGTACCCGTTCGGTACCCTTCACCTCGGAGATCTATATCGACGCGGCCGACTTCCGAGAGGAGGCCAATAAAAAGTATAAGCGGCTCGTGATTGGTAAGCGGGTCAGATTGCGCGGCGGCTATGTCATTGAGGCTGATCGATGTGATCACGACAGCGCTGGTGAAGTTTCCCATGTTTACGCTCATGTCGTAGAAGGCACTTTAGGCGAGGATCCCCCTGACGGAATTAAGGCTAAGGGCGTGATTCATTGGGTATCTGCGACAGAGGGATTAAGCGCTGAAATTCGCTGTTACGACCGCCTTTTTACCGATCCCAACCCGGGTAAAGCTGAGGATATGATGGCGTTGCTCAACCCCAAATCTTTGGTACGACTAGAACACGCCGTGATTGAACCCTCGGCTGCGTTGGCTGCGAGGGAGGGGGCCTACCAATTTGAGCGAGAGGGTTATTTTGTTGCTGACCGCTATGATCACACCCCTGAAAAACCTGTGTTTAATATGACAATAGGTCTGAGAGATACCTGGAGTGACTCTCATGGCTGAGCTGCGTTTCACCAATACCTTGACGGGTCAAAAAGAGGTGTTTGAGCCCCGAGACCCTAACAGAATAACCCTCTACGTTTGTGGTCCCACGGTCTACAACCTTGCGCATATTGGTAACGCTCGCCCCGTGGTGACCTTCGATATGCTTTATCGAGTGCTTCGCGCGTTGTACCCGACAGTGGTTTACGCCCGCAACATTACGGACATCGATGACAAAATTATTGCGGCTGCTCGTGAACGTAACGAGGGTATTGACGCGGTGACTAAAGAGTTCACTGATAAGTACCGTGAAGACATGGCGCAGTTGAACGCGCTTTCGCCAGATCTTGAACCCCGCGCGACCGAAAATATTAAGCCCATGTGCGATTTAATCACGCAGCTCATTGCTCGTGGACACGCCTACGCAGCTGAAGGGCATGTGCTTTTTGACGTGACCTCAATGCCTAGTTACGGGGCGCTGAGTGGCCGTAACCTTGAGGATATGCTCGCTGGAGCCCGAGTCGAAGTCGCTGACTATAAGCGCAGTCCTGGAGACTTTGTGCTTTGGAAGCCCTCAGCTGAGGACGAACCCGGTTGGGATAGCCCATGGGGCTGGGGGCGGCCGGGCTGGCATCTCGAATGTTCAGCGATGATTCGTGCACATCTTGGGGATGCTATTGATATTCACGGAGGAGGGCGAGATCTCATTTTTCCCCATCATGAAAACGAGCGGGCACAGAGTTGCTGCGGTTACGGTGGCGATTTCGTCCGTTATTGGCTTCATAATGCTTACGTTGATATGGACGGTGAAAAAATGTCCAAATCACTGGGCAATGTTCGCACTGTTCGTGATTTGCTGGGCCTTTATCCCGGTGAAGTGCTTCGTTTTGCACTGCTGTCTACACATTACAGGTCGCCGCTAAATTTCTCAGGAGAAGTGCTGGATAACGCCAAATTAACGCTGAATAGCTTTTATCAGGCGCTCCGGAATACGAGTGATATCTGTCCAGAAGATGTCCGCCCAGAGGATACGCTGGCGTTTACGGCGCTTCTTGATGACCTGAATACTCCAAAGGCTATTGCCGCATTGCACGCCTCTTGCAAAGCCTTGAATAAGGCAGATGCAAAGACGGCGGCCACCTGTAAGGGTGAGCTCTTGGCCATGGGTCGCCTTATGGGGCTGCTCGGTAGTGACCCGGAGCAATGGTTCACGGAGTCGTCCTCGAGTGCAGCGTTAACCCCGGAAGACATTGAGCAGCGTCTGGCTGCACGTCTCGAAGCTAGGGCACGTAAAGATTTCGCCGCGGCGGATGCCGTCCGTGATGAGTTACAGGCGGCGGGTATTGAGCTTGAGGACAGCCCCAAAGGCACGACCTGGCGGCGATCCTGACACAGAGTACTCTCGATTAGTTGCGCACCGTTTGTTTATGCCGTCGCTACTGGTAATGCCGAGGCTTGGGGCATGTTATTAGTCAAATAGCTTCTCACCGCTGGCGAACATAAGGTAAAACACCAGACCAAAAAGGGTTACGCCTCCCGCGAGGGAGAAAACAATGATCCAGGATCCCGTCAACTCAAGGATCAAGCCGGTCACGAAGACGCCAATAATACCTGGGATGGCACCCGCAGTATTGGTAATACCCATGAGTGTTCCAGCATGTCTGGGGGCAACGTCCATGTGGTTAACAGCAAATCCACCTGTGACAAAGGCTCCAAGTGCCGAGCCCACCGTCATTGTTGCAATGGCCATCCATACGGTATCGAGATGCCCCACTGTAACTAGGGCAGCCGTTAATCCACCGAATCCAATGGTTTGCATCAACTTCCTAACCTTACCCACGGCGATCCCGTTCTTGATCAGTCGATCGGCAAGGTTGCCAGCGATATTCAGAAAAAATACAGAGGCGATGGAAGGAATAATTGCGAGGAGGCCTACAGAGGCATAATCAACCCCCAGCCCTTTGTTGATGTAAGTGGGCATCCAGGACAGCAGGACAAATAGAGACCAGTTGTTGCAAAAATGTGCGACAACAATGGCCCATACAGGCATAGATCTCAGAAAGTGGTGCCAGGGAGGCGAGGTCTGCTCATCGTCCACAGGCACGTCGTTGTCTAAAGCGATTAAGGCTAATTCATGGTCAGTGATGTCGGCGTGCTGTTGAGGCGTAGAGGTGACCAGTCGCTGCCAAAAAAAGAACCACACGATGCCGACTGCGCCGAAGGAATAAAATGCCCATTGCCAGCCCCATATTTGAACAATAATAGGCGTGGTTACCAAGGCAAATATGGTGCCAAGCGGTATTGCGCTGTTAATTAATCCTATGGCTCTAGAGCGTTCTACTGAAGGGATCCACTTTGAAAACGTACTGTAAATGGCGGGAAATGTGACCGCTTCACCCATGCCCATGGCAATGCGGGTGAGAATGAGCACGGTAAATCCGAGTGCGGCGGCGGGTGGTGTCAGCATGGTGAACAACGACCAGAGTATGACGCCCATACCAAGAACGGCCTTACCACCATAGCGATCAGCTAAACGCCCCCCAACGACTTGAAGAAGTACGTAGCCAATGAAAAATGAGGACAGTACTAACCCTTGTTGCTGCATCCCCCAGCCAAGGTCGGCGGCCATAGGAATAATAGCGACGGAAATGTTTACTCGATCGATATAGCAGATAAATACTGCTAAAAAAGATAGACCCACGACATGAACACGCTTGGGCCAATGAGTTGGATTGAGCATGATGGCTTCTCTAAAATTTTTGACCACCTTAGGTTAATCGTGGCCATGTCGCCAGTGGGATTTGGCTGGAGATCTCAGTAGATGCCACTTTATTTACCGAGTAGTTGGCTCAATTAGAGGCGGGCAAAATCGAAAAGATTTTATTGAGTCAGAGGATTGAGCTAGGCGTGTCTCGCATTTCGTGCCGATATCAAGCGTCGTAAATGATAAGGCCTCTTACATAGCCATCATTTCCTATGGCTATGTAAGAGGCGTTGTGGGAGTGACGGAGGGGGGCTATCCCAGTGCTTTTTCGCCGGAGAGGACGGTTTGCTGAATAAGGGTGTTAATAGTCATGGGGCCTACGCCGCCAGGTACAGGCGTGTATGCAGCGACGCGATCTAAAAGCGGGCTTAGTTCGATATCGCCAACACCTCCGGGGTGGTAGCCCGCATCGACAACGACGGCGCCATCTTTCACCCAATCAGCTCTTATGAATTCTGGCCTTCCCACAGCTCCTACGATGATATCGGCTTGGCGAATATGGTCTGCGAGATTTTGGGTGCGCGAGTGGCAAATGGTAACCGTGGCATTAGCCTGCAAAAGCATCATGGCCATGGGCTTGCCCAAAATTGGGCTGCGTCCCACTACGACAGCGTGTTTCCCCTCAAGCGGTATTTCATAATGGCCTAGCAAGCGCATGATGCCTTGAGGCGTTGCACAGCCATAGGCGTCTTCGCCCATGGCCATTCGGCCGAAACCTAGACAGGTGACACCATCGACATCCTTTGACAGATCGATCATATCGAAGGCGGCGCGCTCATCGATTTGACTGGGAACTGGATGCTGCAACAAAATTCCGTGGACGTCGGGGTTGTTGTTAAGGACCTCCAGCTCTCGCAGTAACTCGTTGGTTTTTAATGTCGATGGCAGTTCTATGGCCATTGACTCCATACCAATGCGACGGCAGGCGTTGCCTTTCATCTTCACGTAAATCGCAGAAGCGGGATCGTCCCCCACCAAGACGGTGGCTAGCACGGGGATCCGCCCACCCGATCGCTCTTTCAGGCCTTCAACGCGAACACTTAGTGCTTCTTCAGTTAATTTTGCAACATGCTTGCCATCTAGTACGACTGCGGTCATTTTCTGCCCCATTAAACGAGTTTTCAAAACGTGGGCAAGTCTCCCAGAAAAACCCCGTTAATAACAAGGATGTAAGTCGTGAATTGACCGCCTTCGGTCAAATCAGTATCCTTCGCGCCGTTGGTCATTCATCAAGGCCCCACCAGCAAGCTGGAGGTAGTGTATTCTTGATGATGGTCACGACGTCGGAGTGTAGCGCAGCCTGGTAGCGCGCCTGCTTTGGGAGCAGGATGTCGGGGGTTCGAATCCCTCCTCTCCGACCATTTCTATGGTGGCTGTAGCTCAGTTGGTAGAGCGCCGGACTGTGACTCCGGTTGTCGCGGGTTCGATCCCCGTCAGCCACCCCATGTTTTTACGATCTAGCGTCACTAGCTCCGATTAGGATTGGAGGCAAGGTGCAGACCCTCCTCGGAACAGCAGTGGGCTGAAATCAGCTCTAGGTCGTACACTCCCCCTGATCTGGGGAGGTTTTATTGTGCTGGCGATTACCGCTTTACTGATTACTGCAATTTTGTTCGGCGGTATGGTTCTTTACTCTTTTGGCTTTGCTGCTTTTCTCTTTAGCCACCTTCCCGCGAGTGACGCCGGGACGATTTTGCGAAAAGCCTTCCCAGTTTTTTATCTGTGGTGTATCGCGGTAGCACTCGTGGCCGCAGGATTACTATTCTTTTTAGATACGCTATCTGCTTGGCTTCTGGTGGCTATTGCACTCACTACCGTGCCCGCTCGACAGTTGCTGATGCCCGCCATCAATGCTTCGAGCGACAACAATGACAGGCGCCGCTTTAATTTGCTCCACGGGTTGTCCGTGCTCCTGGCGTTGGCACAGATGGTTGTGCTGGGTTACGTATTGACTCGCATAGCGATCTAACCGTCATCGCCATGCAAAATTTTGCATGGCTGAAATCTTATTAGCCCGATACCGGGCGCCGAAGCTCCGCAGCCCTTCAGTTCAGAAAAAGAGCCCTAACAGGCCTTTTTGCGTCAATGTCATTGCTGTCTTTTATCTTGAAACCCCAGGGCTACACAAAAGCTGTTTGCTGTCGTGGGGGTTGGTTTGTGAGCTCGCTCTGAGTTGCTCCTCAGCCATAGCAATAGCGATTTGTTGAGTGCCCACTGCCCGATCTTGCGCTCGCTCAAGAATATTCGCCACGTTGTGGCCAATGTGCTCTAGCGCCGCAGCTCGTGTGTCACTACAGGCATTGTGCTGCTGATGATGAATATCAATGATTCCCCCTGCATTAATTGCGAAGTCGGGGCAGTAAACAATATTGCGAGCTCTAAGGCGCTCGTCATCTTCAGTTGTCGCTAACTGATTGTTAGCGGCCCCTGCAATTATCTGAGTCTGGAGTTTGGCAATACTACTTTCATCTAGCACCGCGCCCATGGCACAGGGGGCCAATACGTCGCAGGGTTGGCATAAAATTTCATCAGGACTCACAGCTGTGAGCCCCAGGTCGTCTTTTGCGCGCCTCAAATTGTCGACATTGATATCGCTGCCATAGACTTTTGCACCGGCGTTGGTAAGATTTTTTGCTAAGTGATATCCGACATGGCCAAGACCTTGAATAGCAACAGATCGACCCGCTAAACATTCGGTGCCAAATACCTGCCTGATCCCCGCAATAATTCCCAGAAATACTCCATGGGCTGTAGCAGGGGAGGGGTCCTCTCTTTTTTGGGCGTTGATGCCAGTGACATGACGCGTCGTCTCGGCTACCACCCGCATGTCATCAGGAGATGTGCCAGAGTCTTCGGCAATGATGTAACGTCCGGCCAACATATCGACAAACGCGCCCATGGCCCGCAGTAAGGCGGGTGTTTTTTCGCGGCGCGGATCGCCCAAAATTACCGACTTGCCGCCGCCGAAAGGCAGTCCCGCAAGGGCTGACTTATAAGTCATTCCCCTGGAAAGTCTGAGGGCGTCGCGTAGGGCATGGGCCTCTTGAGCATAGGGAAACATTCGGCAACCTCCGACAGCGGGCCCTAACTGGGTGTTGTGGATGGCGATGATGGCGGTCAGACCGCTGTCGGCATCTTTTGTCGTGATGACAGTCTCGTGCTCGGTGCTGTCTTGAGCAGTCAATTTGGACATGCGTGTTGTCTCCGTGAAAGTAAAATGCTTTAAGCGTTCTGATGTTTTTTTTGACTAGTTAGTTGCAGCTGCGTGAAATATTGTGCTCGAGTCTTTTTGGCGGAAGGCGATTAGAAGTTGCTCTTGTTCTAGAGCAAGATTCATTCGATTTTTTGACCGTACATAGCCAAAACCGCGCAGCCGTCTGGGCAGTGTCGCGAGGGTGACAGCGTCTTGATAATTGCCGTCGTCGAGCTCGGTGGTGATCAGCTCGATTAGATTCAAATAGTTTTTCAGGTCTTCGCGTTCAGCCCGTCTTTCGGCGCTATAGCCAAAAACGTCAAATCTTGTCCCTCGGAGGAATTTAAGCCGCGCTAGGATGGAAAAAATGGGTAGTATCCAAGCACCAAACTCTCGCTTGGCTATTTTTCCCGTGACCGGATCGGGGCGACAAAGCAGTGGCGGTGCCAGATGGAATCGAAGCTTATATGGACCGCTAAACTGACGGGACAGTTGTTGATGGAATTGGGGGTCGGCGTGTAGGCGCGCCACCTCATACTCGTCTTTAATTGCCATTAATCGATACAGTTGCTCGGCCACGGTCCGCGTCAAGGAATCAGTCATTTCTGAATGAGGGTCACGATATCGCAAGGCCTCAACATGGTCGCGATATTGCTGGGCGTATGATGTGCTCAGGTAGTCGGTTAGTCTGTCGACACGATCGTCTATTACATTTTCGAGTGTCATTGGTGGGCGTTCTAAGCGGGTAGCGGGTGGGCGTGCAAACCTTTGATAAACTGAGCCTGGGTTATGAGCATAGTGGCGACCTAACTCAAAAGCTTCTTTGTTAAAATTAATGGCGATGTTGTTAACTTCGATGGCTTGGATTAGCGCCTCTCGCGATACGGGTATCCAACCTTTTTGCCACGCGCAGCCCATAAGAAAAAGATTGGCACCAATGGTATCCCCCATCAATTCCCGCGCGATTTCGGTGGCATTTACGAAGGCTAAGTCGGCCCCAACTTCTCGGGTTATTTTGCGCTTCATGCCTGCCAAGGGGAATTTTGCATCAGGGTTATGAAGGAAGGCTGCGGTAGCTTGTTCTTCAATATTTACCAGTGCGTGCGTTCGGCCGACCGCGGCCTTTGCCAGACACTCATAACCTGCGGTTACAACGAGATCACAGCCGATGAGTAAATCGGCTTCACCGGCTGGAATACGCACGGCTTTAATTTGCTCCTGCTCGCTAGCTATCCGCACATGACTAGTCACTGCACCGAACTTTTGGGCTAACCCTGTTTGATTCATGGTTGCGCAGCCCTTGCCTTCAATATGTGCTGCCATGGCTAGAAGAGAGGAGATTGTGAGCACCCCCGTGCCACCAACGCCAGACACTACTGTGTTCCAAGGCATAGATAGGTCGGGCAAGTTGGGTTCTGGCAGAGAAGGCAGAAGCGTAATCGGTTGTGCAGATGACGCCGGATGTCGAGGGGCTCCCCCAACAACGGATATGAAGCTGGGGCAAAAGCCCTTGAGGCAGCTGAAGTCAGTGTTGCAGGCATTTTGGTCAATCTGTCGCTTTCGACCGAGGTCCGTATCTTTAGGTATGACTGAGAGACAGTTTGACTCGACGCTGCAGTCGCCACAGCCCTCACAAACGGCATCATTGATGACAACCCGGCGTGAGGCTCTAGCAAGCTTTCCTTTTTTAAGCCGGCGCCGTTTCTCCGTAGCGCAGAGTTGTTGGTAAACAATGACCGACGTTCCTATGTACTCCCGAAGTTCGACTTGCAGCGTTTCCAGAGTGTCTCGGTGACTTAAGCTAAAGCCGGGGATATCCTCAAACTGCCCAGTGAAGTTTTCCGGCTGATCGGAGACAAGCGCAATCCTTTGCACACCTTCGCCTCGCAATTGGTGTATCAAGTTGCTGACACTCAGAGCTCCGTCTAAGGGTTGGCCGCCTGTCATTGCAACAGCTTCGTTGTATAAGATTTTGTAGGTGATGTTCACACCTGCTGCGACCGCGGCGCGGATTGCCAGCACCCCCGAGTGAAAGTATGTGCCGTCACCGAGATTTTGAAACACGTGGGGCGTGTCGGTGAAAGGGGCCTGGCCTATCCAAGTTGCACCTTCACCACCCATTTGCGTGAATGTGTGGGTCTCACGGTCGGGCATCCAAGTGGCCATGTAGTGACAGCCTATGCCGCCCAGGCCGCGACTACCCTCGGGAATTTGAGTCGAGGTGTTATGGGGGCACCCCGAGCAGAAATGCGGTGTGCGCTCAATTG
>AAVV01000018.1 GCA_000169115.1 marine gamma proteobacterium HTCC2080 | reverse complement strand
CGTTTTTGGCAGTTTCCAAAAAAATTCAGGCCGCTTTTGGACTGGGTGTCGCGGTTGTTGTCGTTCTAACAATCACCGTCCCGGTTAATAACTTAATCTACCAATATTTACTGGCTGATGGCGCGCTTGCTTGGGCCGGGCTACCCGATGTAGATCTCAGTTTTCTGGGGCTGCTTAGTTATATTGGTGTAATTGCTGCACTGGTTCAGATACTGGAGATGTTTCTCGACCGCTACGTGCCAGCGCTATATGCCGCTCTAGGCGTCTTCCTGCCGCTGATCACAGTGAACTGTGCCATCTTAGGTGCGTCTCTGTTAATGGTGGAGCGTGATTACACCTTTGGCGAGAGTGCAGTTTTTGGTGCAGGCGCAGGGGTTGGCTGGGCGTTGGCGATTGTTGCGCTCGCGGGAATACGTGAAAAATTAAAATACAGTGATGTGCCGGATGGGTTGCAGGGGCTGGGAATAACCTTTATCACAGTGGGATTGATGTCTTTGGGCTTTATGTCCTTCGGTGGCATCGACATCTAATGATGATGGCAAGGGAGAGGATTTAAACAGTAATGGATATGACAATTGTATATGGCGTTGGAATGTTTACAGCTATTGTGCTGGCCTTGGTCATGGTCATCTTGGCTGCGCGCTCCAGATTGGTGAGCTCCGGCAACGTGAGTATTGAAATCAATGGTGGAAAAACTATTGAGGTTCCTGCGGGCGGAAAATTACTCCAGACCCTCGCTGATGCGAATCTGTTCTTGGCGAGTGCCTGTGGCGGCGGTGGCACTTGTGCTCAGTGCAAGTGCCAGGTGAGCGATGGTGGTGGCTCAATGCTGCCAACTGAAGAATCACACTTTACCCGTCGGCAAGCTAATGATGGCTGGCGGCTGTCCTGCCAAACTCCCGTTAAACAGGATATGCGCATTCAGATTCCGGAAGAGGTTTTCGGTGTCAAGCAGTGGGAGTGCACCGTTGAGTCTAACGATAACGTTGCCACCTTTATTAAGGAGTTGGTGCTGCGACTCCCGGAGGGCGAGAGCGTTGACTTTAGAGCCGGTGGTTACGTGCAGTTAGAGTGCCCGCCCCACAACGTTAATTTTGACAACTTTGAGATTGGCGAGGAGTACAAAGGCGACTGGGAGCGTTTCGGGTTCTTCAAATACGGATCAGCGAGCGAGGACACCACAATTCGTGCCTATTCCATGGCGAACTACCCCGAAGAAAAGGGAATTGTAAAGTTCAATATTCGGATTGCGACCCCCCCTCCCGGCAGCGAAGGTATTCCTCCCGGCATTATGTCCAGCTGGGTCTTTGACTTGAAGCCCGGCGATAAAATTACCGTCTATGGGCCATTTGGCGAATTCTTCGCAAAGGAGACGGACGCTGAAATGGTGTTTATCGGTGGCGGTGCTGGAATGGCCCCAATGCGTTCCCACCTATTTGATCAGCTGAAACGCCTAAATTCAAAGCGCAAAATAACCTTTTGGTATGGCGCCCGATCGCTTAAAGAAATGTTTTACGTCGAGGATTACGATGGGCTGCAGGCGGAAAACGAAAATTTCACCTGGCATACAGCTCTCTCAGATCCTCAACCCGAAGATAACTGGGATGGTTTGACGGGATTTATTCATAATGTGCTGTTCGAAGAGTATTTAAAGAATCACCCAGCACCTGAAGATTGTGAGTACTACATGTGCGGGCCACCCATGATGAATGCGGCGGTAATAAAAATGTTGGTTGACCTTGGCGTCGAGCGGGATAATATTTTCCTAGACGACTTCGGTGGCTAAAATTTTATCATGGGTACGTCTCCGGCCAGCCATCGTGCTGGTCGTTTTGCTTATAGGCCTGCAGGGCTGCGCAAAGTCTTCTAATGTTGTTAAATTGGAGGGCAGTATTTATGGCACGGGCTGGTCCTTGGTGTATTTGCCCGATGAGTCCTTGCCTGCCCCTGACGTCGTTGAAAAAGCTGTGCGTGCTGCCTTTGAAGTCGTAAATGTCAGCATGAACACCTATGACCCCCAATCATTGATAAGCGAGTTCAACGCGCTGCCCGCCGATGAGGTCATGGAGGTTGATTGGGACTTTACCTACGTGCTTAACGAGGCGATGAAAATCACCCGGACTACCGAGGGTGCCTATGATGTGACGGTGGCTCCACTCATTGATCTTTGGGGATTCGGTCCGGGTGGGCCCACTCAAATTCCCACCGACGCTGTTATTGCATCGACGCTTCAAGTTGTGGGTTTAAGTCGACTCAATTGGCAGCCTAGTATTCGCTATCTGAGTAAGCGTGTGGCAGGCGTATCCCTCGAATTTTCCTCGATTGCAAAGGGGTACGGAGTCGATCTCGCTGGCGATGAGCTGGACGAGTTGGGTGTTAAAAACTTCATGCTGGAAGTTGGTGGAGAGCTACAACTTAGAGGTCACAGTCCGCGGGGTGATGCCTGGCGTATTGCCGTTGAGCGTCCGGAACAGGGGCGAGGCACTTTTCAGGCAGCGGTCAATGTTTCCGACGTTGGAGTTGCTACCTCTGGGGACTACCGCAATTATTTTGAGCGTGACGGACAGCGCTACTCGCATATTATTGATCCGCGCACAGGATACCCGGTACAACACGATTTGGTCTCCGTCACTGTAATTCATCCGTCAACCGCTCTGGCAGACGCATGGGCCACTGCGCTTTGTGTTTTGGGCACTGAGCGAGCACTGGATCTCGCCGAGCGGGTGGGGCTTGCGGTTTATCTAGTGTACCGAGACGCAGACGCACTAAAGCCGGTGTGGAGCACAAAATTTGGTCCCTTTCTGGCGTCTAACGCCGCATCGGGATAGAGTATTGGATTAACGACAGGGAGTTACACTTGTGATTTTTGTGGTCACCTTTTTAGCCTTTGCTGCCATCATGACTGCAATGGCAGTGGGCGTCATTGCCGGAAGAGCTCCTATTAGTGGAACATGTGGGGGCATAGGACGTATGGGGATCGATAGCAAATGCGATCTTTGTGGCGGCGATCCTCAGGTATGCGAGACAGAGACCCGACTTTCTGACGACAGGTCGGGCGTACAGGCGCATGACCCCCGAGATTAACCTCAACAGATAGGCTGAGGTGTCCTTCACCCGCGATATGATGATCCGCTACACCTTCACGGGTAGGCGGGAGGGGTTTGCTAGGCTGGTTTCTCGCGCATCTATGCTGGGCATGATTCTTGGTGTTGCGAGTCTAATCACCGTCTTGTCCGTCATGAACGGGTTTGCTCTCGAATTGAGAGACCGCATTTTGTCCTTAGTTCCTCATGCTGTTGTGTCCTCGCCGGGTAATCCGTTGACCCAATGGCAGCAGCTGGCTAGCGAGTTGCAAGCGGTGCCTTCCGTGCAAAGTGTCGCCCCCTTCATTGAGGATATAGCGCTGTTGCAGTCTCGATCTCGACGTGTGGGGAGCCAAGTTACCGGTATAGATCTTAAGGCACAGCGAGGTGTCAGCGACCTGCATGAGCGAATTCTTTCAGGCGATCTAGGTTTGCTTCAGAGCCAACCTTTTACCATTGCATTGGGCAGCACTCTTGCAGGACAGCTGGGAGCGATGGCTGGAGATGTTATTGAGGTGGTCCTGCCAACACTGTCGGTAACACCTCTAGGGGTGTTCCCTCGGGTTCGTAAGCTGGTTGTGGTGGCTGAATTTGAAGTGGGCTCAAGTATCGACGCTGTTCAGTCTTATGTGAGTTTGGAAACGGCTGGGCGTTTGTTTGCTAGGAGGGGAGTAGACGGCTTGCAGATCGATCTGGGTAGTCCTGATAACGTGGCTGACGCAGCGCCCCCATTGCGTGAGATGTTGCGTATGACAACCGCGGTGTCCTCTCCTTCAGATCTAGTTATTACAGACTGGCGAGACTCACAGGGCAGTTTATTTTCTGCGGTTAAGATGGAAAAAATAATGGTGGGTATTTTGCTGCTTGCGGTTATCGCCGTAGCTGCTTTCAATATTGTTTCAACCCTTACCATGTCAGTTACTGAAAAAGCTCGTGATATAGCGGTGTTGCGAGTCATGGGGTTTACCTCGCTAGGCGTTATGGGTCTGTTCCTGGGCCATGGCTTATTAATTGGATCGGTGGGGATTGCGATCGGAGCTGTCTTGGGGGTTTTACTCGCACTATGGGTATCCGATATTGCGGTCATTATGGAGCAATTAATTGGTGTGCAGCTCTTTGATCCTTCGGTTTATTACATTGGGCGACTGCCTTCTGAGTTGCAGTGGGGAGATGTTGCAATCACCACGGGCCTAGCTCTTTTGCTTAGCGTTATAGCAACTGTGTATCCGGCCTGGCGAGCCTCACGAATTTCACCGGTCGAGGTGCTTAACAATGGTTGACGTGGTGCTCAGCTGTTCTGGCCTGGAGAAGAGTTACCAGGATGGGTCTAACTCGGTAAAAGTACTTCAGGGCGTTGAACTGGCGCTTGAGCAAGGCGAGCGTATTGCCATTGTTGGTCGGTCTGGTTCGGGTAAATCAACTTTGCTGAATCTTTTGGGCGGCTTAGATACCCCCACAGCTGGCGAGGTGCTGGTTTCCCACAAGTCCTTGAGTCGTATGGGAGAGCGGGCTAGGAGTCAGTGGCGGAATCGCCAGTTAGGCTTTGTCTTTCAGTTCCATCATCTGTTGCCTGAGTTCACCGCTTTGGAGGCCGTCGCTATGCCAATGCGCATTGGCGGTGAGGCCAAAGGGGTGGCCCAAGAGCGTGCCGCGACGTTGCTCGATAGGGTAGGCCTAAGTCAACGAGTGCGTCATAAGCCCGCAGCACTAAGTGGTGGAGAGCGGCAGCGCGTAGCGATTGCTCGAGCTCTCGCAAATAAGCCCGGCTGTGTTCTGATGGACGAACCAACAGGTAACCTTGATCCTGAATCTGCGGAGCTTGTGTTGAATCTAATCGAGTCGATCGATTGGGGAGACACAGCTTTCATTATAGTTACGCACGATCCGAAGATTGCCGAAAAAATGGATAGGCAGCTGGTGTTAGAGTCAGGGTGCCTATCGGATTTGCCGCGTGCCTTGGTCTGAGCGTATTAGCTTTGCCCTGCGTCAGGTCCTTGATCGGGGAAGGGGTTTGTCGGGATTTCTCTCCCGACTGTCAGTGGTCGGTCTGACCCTCGCGGTAGCTATATTACTGGCGGTGCTATCGGTAATGAACGGCTTTGAGCGAGAAATGCGAGAACGTATTCTTGGTGTTGTCCCCCATGTCAGTATTCACGGTTTTGCGGATTTAGAAGCTTGGAATCAATTACAGGCCGACGCCCAGCGTGCTGAGGGGATCACCGGAGCGGGTCTCTTTTACGAGCGAGACTTATTGGCTGTTCAGGGTGTGCGAGTCACTGCGGCGAAAATGTTGGGTGTAACAGCTCCGCTCTGGCAACGCTGGGAAGCTTGGTCAAAACCATCAAAGCTAGCCCTTCAGCCTGGGGAAGTAGTTCTGGGCGTTGGCATGGCCCAGCGACTGGGAGTCGAGATTGGCGATAAGCTGAGTGTTATCGTTCCTGGGGACGCCTTCAGGTTTGAGACGCTTCCGGCGACAGTCGCGCTGCACGTTGTGGCTTTGATAGATTCAGGAACCGAGTTGGATGAGGCCCTGATGTTGGCCGATTTTGAATATACGGCAACCCTGCTTGGTGATGAGTTGACAGCAACAGGGCTAGCTCTTCAGTTGCAACAACTCTTTGAGGCGCCAGAGACACGCTGGCACTTTGCTCGAACGTTACCCCCATCATTTTATGTGACGGATTGGACATTACGGCATGGCAATTTATATGCTGCGATCCGTTTGTCCCGGGATTTAGTGACGCTATTACTGCTTTCGATTATTGCTGTAGCTGCCTTTAACGTGGTGTCTTCGCTGGTGCTAGTGGTTATCGACAGACGGGGTTTTATTGCGATGCTTCAGGCAATGGGGGCGAGCCGGCAAGATATATTGTGGATTTTTTTACTGCAGGGATTATGGATCGGTGTGTTGGGTGCGTCGGTGGGCTTGGTGCTGGGCTTCGGATTAGCTCAGTTGATTCCCGCGCTAGCGTCAGGGCTAGAATGGTTGATGGGCGGAAAGCTGCTTAATACCGACGTCTACCCGCTCAATTTCTTGCCCATTGACGTCAGGGCAGGTGATGCTTTGTGGCTATGGTGCGCCTCGGTGTTGCTGTGTCTAGTAGCGGCAGTCGTGCCCGCCAGGCGCGCCATGCGTGTACCGGTTGCTCAGGCGCTCGCTAATCAGTAACGACGTTCGCTCAGAGTTTTGTGGGTTTACGGTCAAAGGCACGTTGCCGCCAAGCGAGGACCACACGCCAGCGCCACAGAATATTGATCGTGAGGTAGCCAATCGTTGCGCTAATTAACCCGATCACGAGGCAGCCCAGTAAAAAAGGCTGCCAAATGGCACCAAGACTTTGCGTGATCCAGCTCCAGCTGATCTCAAACTCAATTGCTTTGACGGGGGTGTCCAAAAAAAACGCGCCGAGCTCATAAGCCGCGTAGTAGATCACCGGCATTGTGAAAGGGTTGGTAACGAAAATGAGGCTTATGCTTAACGGCAGATTAGCCCTAAGCCTTACTGCGGCATAAGCGGCCACAAAAATTTGGCCGGGCGCTGGCACCATGGCGCAAAATAGTCCAATAGCAAATGCCATAGCTGTAGAGCTGCGGTTGATATGCCAAAGGTTGGGCTCGTATATCCAGTCACCCAGCAAGTGCAACCCAGGTATATCTCTGAGTTGCTGCTGAGAAGGTGTGAGCCGCTGAAAAAGCTTTCGTGCCATGGATACAAAAATTCACGAGTTAGAAAGTTTACAGACCCGGTTAATTTTCATCCCTGGTCATTACCGCTATTTGATCGGCTAGGGTCGGGTGTTCAACTCAAGGCTGAGCCGCCAATCGGCGCTAAGTATGACGACTTTTATCGACAGTAACCACACTCGCACTTTGTGGATATGCCGCAATTGCGCCTTGCCGATGTTACTAATACTGGTCACATCACTGTTGCTGCCCGTTTATTGGGGGGCACTAATCTTTATTGTTCTTGGCGGTTTGGCGTTCATTGCAGGGTATACCAAGCACGGCATATACGTGGTTATTGCAGGAATTGTGGCGTGCTATTGGGGGTGGCATTGGTCTACGGAATTCATTGAGCCCAGTTGTTATCGTAGCCAGGTGGCCGTTACTGGCTCGGTGGTATCTTTGCCGGTGAAATATAGGTCGGCGTCTGGCGAGCTTGTACAGAGCTTTAGGCTGGCTGGTGCAATACACGGTCTGATGGATTGCGGCAGTCCCAGTAGCCTTATGGTTTATGGGGTAAGTGGGGCGCAGTCTATTCCCCTTGGTGCCAAGGTGGCGCTAAAAGGGCGGTTAGCGCCTAACAGTTCGCAATGGAATCTTGGTTCGGTTCCCGATCAGGCACAGTGGTTAGCTCGCGGAATCTATGGGCGATTGAATGTGTCCGAGGTCGTTGTGCTGACAGCACCATCGGGTTACCTAAATCGTCTGCGGGAAAAATTAGCGGGCGCTTTGAAGGGCCTTGAGGGGCCGTACAGGGCGGTCGGGTTGTTAGAGGCTTTGGTTCTTGGAACTGGGCGCTCGATAGTGCAATCAGATTGGGGGCGATTTCGATTTCTAGGGATTACTCATGCTTTTGTCGTCAGTGGCTTGCATCTCAGTTTGGTGTTTTTTGGCATTTGGCTATTGAGTCGACGTGCCCTTATTTTTATATGGCCCTACGCATTGATAAAACGCGACTGGGCCATGCTACCAGCCCTTAGCGTGGCTACCATTTATGCGGGGTTAGCTGGCTTCAGTCTGCCTACACAGCGTGCACTGATCATGCTGTTCCTAGGAGGCCTACTTCGGCTTACTTCACGAAGATCAAGCCTCTGGCAAATTTTTATCACAGCTGCGCTGATTATTTTGATCACCAATTACTTTGCAATTTTAGGGCGGAGTTTTTGGCTTAGTATGGCCGCTACGGGGATTTTGATTGGGGTAGTCACCAAGCTTACACCAAAGAACTTTCCCCATCTTCGTGGTTGGTTACTGAGAATAATGGCCACTCAAGTTGTACTGGTGCTCTTCATGGCACCGGTAACAGTTTTTTGGTTTGGCCAAATGACGTTGGCGGCAATTATTGCGAATGTTTTGTTAGTTCCGTTTATCGCGAGTTTGATGGTCCCCTTAGCGCTTGTGGGAATTGTTTGGGTTATGTTGTGGGGCAGTGTCGATAATCTGGCATGGCAGAGTGCTGTTGCTGTAGGCATGGGAGTTTTACGCAGTGCTGAAGCCTTAGAGCAGGTGATTCCTGATAGTGCCATGTTAAATCCATTCGTGGGGGTGGCTTCACACCGTCTTGATGACACTACGATTGAACTTTCAGTGCTTGATGTGGGTCAGGGGTTGTCGGTTGTCTTAGCCGCCGCGGGGCAAACGTTAGTTTATGACACCGGAGACGCGCCGCCCTTGGGAGCCAGCCAGGCGCAAAAAGTGCTGATTCCATACTTGGATCGTTTGGGTACCAAGGACATTACTATTAGGGTGATCAGTCATTCTGATCGCGACCATTCCGGTGGGCTGGCAGACCTCGAAGCGCACTATCCCACAAAAAGCGCGATAGGTTATGCAGGAGCGCCATGCCGTGTGGGTGAGGTTCTCTTTCGCAGCGCTGAGCTCACTGTGACTGTTCTAAATGGCCCCGGCGACGATAACGACGGATCATGTGTTCTAAAGGTGAGTCATGCCCAAGTCACTATATTACTTGCAGGTGATGTGAGTGCTGTTCGTGAGCGCGAAATGATTCGATACTGGCGAAAAGAACTCAAAGCCCATATTTTAATTGTAGCTCACCACGGTAGTAATACCTCTACAGCGGCTTCTTTTCTGAAGTGGGTCGATCCAGCACTTGCCGTGATCAGCGCAGGGCGAGCCAACCGTTTTGGCCATCCTCGCGCTGGAGTGTTGCAGCGCCTGGAGGAGCGGGGCATTGGCATCTTAGACACTGCGCGGGAAGGCGGGGTGACCATTACTGTTCGACCTCAAGAGATTGACATTGAGTCGTTGAGAGATGGCAATATTCCCTATTGGCTAAGTCTGCCCTGAATGGGGCTAACGGGGCTTGCCACGGGTATACTGGCAGACAATTGGAGGACCTTAATGTGTTTGATTTGCTTGCCGCAGGTGGCTGGGTTATGCCGGTCATCGTTTTATGCTCGGTTATTGCCTTGGGTATTTCTATTGAACGCTCTGTGGCACTAAATCCGGATCGGATTGCTCCGCCACATCTGCTTGCTAATGTCTGGAAGCAACTCAAAGCTGGAGAGCTTGATGCCCAGCGTCTCAAAGCGCTGCGACACAGGTCTCCACTGGGTGCCATTTTGGCTGCGGGATTGGCCAATCGTAGCCAGGGGCGTGACGTCATGAAAGAGAGTATTCAGGAAGCTGCAGGACACGTGGTCCATGATCTGGAACGCTACTTAAACACCTTGGGGACTGTAGCGGCTGTGGCACCGTTACTGGGCCTTTTGGGTACCGTCGTCGGCATGATTCGCGTCTTTACCGAAATAACGGTTCAGGGTACGGGTAATGCCAATGCGCTGGCAGGTGGTATTTCGGAGGCGTTGATTACCACTGCAGCAGGCTTGGTGGTGGCGATTCCTGCTCTAGTTATGCACCGATACTTTACCGGGAAAATTGACACTATTGTTGTTGGCCTGGAGCAGGTTTCGATCAAGCTGGTCGACGCGCTACACACGGGCAAGAAAACGGAATACGACCTTTGAGATTTCGTCGAAAGCGTTCTGATGAACTGTCAGTTAATTTGACCCCACTGATTGACGTTGTTTTTTTATTGTTGATTTTTTTTATGGTATCAACCAGCTTCACCAAGGCGACGCAGTTAGCCATTAATCTTCCGGAGGCAGAGGGCGAGCCAGCGCCCCAGCGCGCAAGTAAACTTGAGCTGATGATAGCGGCCAACGGGACGTTCACCCTCAATGGCAAGCCCGTGTCTAACCAGCCCATCGACCTCCGTCGTGCGCTCCGTGCTGAGGCGAAGGATAATCGTGATATTCCCATTACTATCGCAGCAGATGGTGCAGTTGCACACCGCTATGTTGTCACGGCTCTTGATGCTGCGAGTGCCCTTGGTTTTCACCAGTTGACGATTGCAGCGCAAACCCCGGGTGGGTCCAATGACTGATCCAACAAGACAGACCAGCGGTGATTGGGGGCTATATCGTCGCCTTTTGTCCTACGTTGTGCCTTACTCGGCTGCGTTTCTTTTCAGCGTTGCCGGGTTTTTGGTGTACTCCCTGGGCAGTGTTCTGTTGGCAGATCTTACTCAGTTTTTATTAGATTCATTGGGCCAGAGCAGTCAAGTTGAATTGGGCTTAGTTTCCGCGGCGGCGCATTGGTTTTGGCCTCCGGGCGACAAAGCCCCTCTGGATTATGCTCGAGTGGCTGTGCCTGTTGCTGCGGTGGTGCTTTCGCTGGGTCGGGCGCTGGGATTTTTCGTAGGTAACTACTACATGAATGTCGTGGCGCGAAGCGTGGTTCATACCCTCCGAGTTGAATTGTTTGACGTGATGATGGCAGCGCCGCGACGATATTACGATGCCAATACCGGCGGTAATTTGCTGAGTAAGATCACATTTAACGTTGAGCAGGTGTCGGGTGCCGCAAGTGACGCCCTAAAAGCGATTTTGCGTGAGGGCCTGACGGTTATGGCTCTTGTGACTTATATGTTGTATCTCAATTGGCGTTTGACGCTGATATTTTTTGCGGTCGCACCTGCGATTGGCTTGGTCGTTGTGATTGTGGGTCGTCATTTTCGGCGTTACAGCCGTCGTATTCAAGACTCCATGGGCTCTGTCACTCAAGTCAGTAGCGAATCCTTGGGGGCCTTTGAAGCCCTTCGCGTCTTTGCTGCGACGCGACAACAAGTCGCCAAATTCACCAATGCGAGCCTGTTCAATCGCAACCAAAGCTTAAAATTGGCGTTTGTTCAGGCTGTTTCTACACCTGTGATTCAAACGTTATTAGCTCTGGCTTTAGGCGCGCTATTTTGGTTTGCGCTGGACCCGGCAATACTCGCTGGATTTACCGCGGGCTCATTGGTGGCTTTTATCACCGCGGCGGCTCAAATGGGTAAACCAATACGAACTCTCAGTGGCGTGCAGAGCATTATTCAGCGCGGGCTTGCCGCAGCGGAGGATGTTTTTGCACAAATTGATATTCCACCTGAACCCAACCGTGGCACCACACCCGTTAAACGCGCAAAGGGTGAGATCGCGATCGAGCATTTAAGCTTTCGATACCCAGGGGCTACCGAATACGCGCTGGAAAATATTTCACTTCAGCTTCAACCCGGTGAAACGGTTGCGCTTGTCGGACGTTCAGGCAGTGGAAAGTCGACGTTGGTGCAACTCTTGCTGCGCTTCTACGCTCCTGAGCACGGTGAAATCCGTCTCGACGATTTAGTGATTGAAGAGTACGAATTGGCTGATTACCGGAAGCAGTTCGGGGTTGTATCTCAAGAAATTAGCCTGTTTAGCGATACTATTGCTAACAACATTGCTTTTGGTGAAATGAGAGATGCGTCATACGATGCGGTGCTGATGGCGGCTCAGAAGGCTCACGCGATTGAGTTTATTGAGGCACAGCCTCAGGGCCTAGATACCCTGTTGGGTGATGACGGTGCCGGTTTATCTGGAGGTCAAAAGCAGCGCTTAGCGATCGCGAGAGCACTGTTAAAAGATGCGCCAATTTTGATTCTTGATGAGGCAACCTCTGCGCTAGACACAGAATCTGAAACCTATATTCAAGAGGCCTTAGCAGCTTTTTGTGAAGATCGAACAACGCTGGTGATTGCTCACCGTTTGTCGACGATTGAAAACGCGGATAGAGTCGTGGTGATGGATCAAGGCAGAATTGTGGCCTTCGGTCCACACCAGCAACTGCTAACAGAGAGCCCACTATATGCACGCCTGCATAAGCAGGAAATCGTCCAGTCATGATGGTTTGGCGGCAGCGGTTTGAGCGCTGTTTGACTCGTGGATGGTATGAAGGAGCTGGGTGGCTTTGGCTCGCCTGGCCCTTAAGTTTGATTACGGGTCTGGTGGTACGCTGGCGCCGCTACTGGGTAACCCCCGCTTCGCTGCCAGTTCCTGTTGTGGTGGTGGGTGGGATTACCGTTGGTGGAACGGGCAAGACTCCCGTCCTCATTGCGCTTGCCGAGGCATTAGTAGTTCAAGGTCATAAAGTGGGAATCATCAGCCGTGGCTATGGTGGCACCGTGGGAGAGGGCCCGTGTATCGTTCAGCGCTCCTCGCCTGCGGCGCTTGTGGGCGATGAACCTTTACTAATCGCGCAACGGGCTAACGTGCCTGTTGTGGTGGGTAAAAACCGATATGCAGCTGCTACAGCACTAATTGAAGCTTTCGCGCCCACGATTATTTTGTCTGACGACGGTCTTCAACATTTGAAGTTGCCCAGAAACTTTGAAATCGTCGTGCTCGATGGGGAGAGGCGATTGGGCAATGGCCGTCTGCTGCCCATGGGTCCTTTACGTGAGCCTGCTGCTCGGCTTGATTCCGTTGACTGGGTTCTAGTGCGTAATGGTGAGAACGAAGAATCGGCTTTCCATTATCAGCTTGAGGGTTTTGAACACAGGCACTCAGCACAGGTCTTAGCAGCAGAGGGCATTGCAAAGCAGTGGCAGGGTCTGCGCGTGGCGGCCGTCACTGGCCTTGGCCAGCCGGATCAGTTTTTTTCGGCTTTAAATTCATTGGGTTTAACTGTCCAATCCCATGCGTTTCCAGACCATCACTCCCTGACAGAAGTTGATCTGGCTACTATTGCAGCAGATGTTATTGTTGTGACTGAAAAAGATGCCGTTAAACTCTGTGGGATAAATGATGAACGTATTTGGATATTAGTAATTTCCACAAAAGTCCCCAAAGTCTTATTACGCCGGTTGGGCGCGCAATTTAATCAAGCGGAGGCCGTCCCCTGTTCAACATTGTAATTCCAGCGCGTTTTGCCTCCACGCGATTGCCCGGTAAGCCTTTATTAGATATTGGCGGGCGGCCAATGATTTGGTGGGTTTGGCGCCAAGCCTGCGCTGCGGGTGCTGAGTCGGTTGTTATAGCAACCGACGATACGCGCATTGCGGAAGTGATGACTGCGCAGGGCGCCGATGTGGCTATGACATCCACCGATCACGCATCAGGTACCGATCGGCTTGCCGAGGTAGTACGACAACGTGGCTGGGCTGAAGATAGTATTGTCGTGAATGTACAGGGCGACGAGCCCTTGATGCCGATTGCAAATATTAAGCAAGTGGCCCTAGAGTTAATTGAGCACCCCGAGGCCAGTATTGCAACCTTATCTGAGCTGCTGGCTAGTGCAGAACAGCTCGATGACCCCTCAGTGGTGAAGGTTGTTGCCTCTATGTCGGGTAACGCGCTTTACTTTTCGAGGGCTGCGATTCCGTTTCAGCGCGATCAGACTGAAAAATCATCAAGTCTTTTATTGGCCGCAGCGCGGCGTCACATTGGTTTGTATGCATATCGTGCTGCATTTTTGCAGGCTTTTGCCGCTTGGCCGCCGTCGGTGATGGAGACACTGGAATCCTTGGAGCAACTTCGGGCTTTGGATCAAGGGCACATTATTAGAGTTTGCGAGGCCTCTGAGCCGGTCCCCGCCGGTGTCGATACGCCAGAAGATCTCGAGCGTGCTCGTGGCCTCTTGGTGGGCTAATTTATGGCAGCTGATCCGTCTGTATCCTTAAGCTCCTGCAACACGCTGCGCTTAGCTGCCATAGCGCAGTGGTTTGCACAGGTCGAGTCTCTCGCGTCTTTGCAAGCGTTACTTCAGTGGGGCAGCGCCCGTGAGCTTCAGGTATTACCCTTGGGCGAGGGGAGTAATGTTGTACTTCAAGAACATCTGCCCGGGTTGGTTATTAATATTGCCATGAAGGGTATTGTGCTTCAACGGGACGACGGACGGCAGGTGCGACTTCGTGTGGCCGCAGGTGAGAACTGGCATAAATTTGTAAGCTGGTGTACCGAGCGAGGCTACTATGGCCTTGAGAATCTTGCGCTAATTCCCGGGTCAGTGGGGGCCGCCCCTGTGCAAAACATTGGGGCCTATGGCGTTGAGGTCGCTGATCGAATCGTGGGGGTACAAGCAATAGATATTCAAACGAGCGAAGTCGTTTACTTGTCTGCTGATGACTGCCAATTTAGCTATCGCTCAAGTATCTTTAAACAAAAGGGTGGGCGGTCGCTGATCATCACAGCGGTCGACTTTAAGCTCAATCGCGATGCTTCGGTTAACACTTCGTATCCCACGCTGAAAGCGGCTTTACATAAATTTAAACCCAGTCACCGTGATGTTTTTGAAGCGGTGATTAAGGTGCGCAGTCAGCGCTTGCCAGATCCCTCGCAGACGCCAAATGTGGGCAGTTTTTTTAAGAACCCGCTGGTTACCAGCACTGCCGCCGAAAGGCTTCGGACTCAATTTCCCCTGCTACCCCAATATGAAACAGACTCTAATATGATGAAGTTGTCAGCAGCTTGGATGATCGATGATTTAGGTTGGCGTGGGAAAGAAGTCGATGGTGTGGCCGTTTCAGAAGCTCATAGTTTGGTTTTGGTGAATCTAGCGGCGACTTCATCGGTTGCAGTGCTGAGTTTGGCAGAGGCCATTCAGCAGTCGGTACTGCAAAAGTTTGGAGTTGAACTGGTAATTGAGCCAGAGGTTTTAGGCGTCTCTGGTGATAGCGTCAAATGACTGTTTTTGATGCTGAAAATTACCTGAAGAGCCTGACGACGCGTCCTGGTGTTTACCAGATGTACGGAAAAGAGGGCGATTTGCTTTACGTTGGTAAGGCAAAAAATCTTAAAAATCGCGTGACGAGTTATTTTCGCGCAAGTGGGCTCACGGCTAAGACCATGGCACTGGTTAATCGAATTCAGGATATCCAAGTGACGGTGACGAGCACAGAGGTCGATGCCTTGCTGCTTGAGCACAATCTGATCAAAGAGCATAGGCCCCCCTACAACATTAGTTTAAAGGACGATAAGTCTTATCCTTACATTTATCTAAGCAGTCATGATCGATGGCCGCGACTGGCCCTTCACAGAGGACCTAAGCGGCGCAAAGGTGAATATTTTGGTCCGTATCCCAGTGCTGGTGCGGTTCGATCAACGTTGCATTTGTTACAGAAGGTTTTGAAGGTGAGGCAGTGTCAGGATAGTTATTTCCGGAATCGTTCTCGGCCATGTTTACAGTATCAAATTGGCCGTTGCAGTGGGCCTTGCGTAGGGCTAGTGAGCGATGAAAATTATGCTGAGCAAGTAGAAAAGACGGAGTTATTCTTAAAGGGAAAATCTCAGGAACTCATGGGTAGGCTTGCCGATGAAATGGAAAGTGCCGCTACCGATTTGCGCTTTGAGGAGGCAGCGGAACGACGTGATCAGCTCATGCAGCTACAAAAAGTGCAATCTGTTCAAGGGATTGAAGGAGTTCGAGGTAACCTCGATGTTCTGGCGGTTGCTGTAGCCGGTGGATCTGCGTGTGTGCAGGTCTTATTTATTCGTGAGGCGAGGGTTCTTGGGAGTCGAACCTACTATCCGCCAACCCGTCTAGATGAAGACGTTAATGCCGTTTTAGAGGCGTTTATGCCGTTGTTTTATTTATCAGGTAAGCAGGTGATACCTCACGAAATTATCGTGACCGATTTACCCGAGGGTGCTGAATCACTAGCAGAAGCCCTGAGTATCCGCGCGGAGCGCAAAGTAGAGATTCGCTCGAAAGTCCGTGAGGCGAGAGCGCGTTGGCTAGAAATGGCGCAGCAAACAGCCGACACAAATTTGACCGCTCATCTTAGTGGCAAGCAAACCATGGCGGGCAGGCTCGAAAGTTTAAGGCGAGAGCTCGATCTCGATACGCCACCTAGTCGGATGGAGTGTTTTGATATCAGTCACAGCTCTGGTGAGGCTACCGTGGCGTCTTGTGTTGTATTTGATAACTCCGGGCCGCGCAAAGCCGATTATCGTAAGTTTAACGTTGAGGGTATTCAGCCTGGCGACGACTACGCCGCTATGCAGCAAGCGTTAGAGCGTCGCTATAAGCGTCTGGCCGCCGGTGAAGGAAGCTTACCCGACGTGCTGTTTATTGATGGTGGAAAAGGGCAGGTCTCCCAGGCAATGAGTGTGCTTGGGAACTACGGTATAGAAAACGTGCGCGTGCTCGGCGTGGCGAAGGGCACAACTCGAAAAGCTGGCTTTGAAACCCTCGTAGATGGGGAGACAGGTAAAGAGTCGGTGCTCCGTGGTGACAATCCCGCCCTTCATCTTATTCAACAAATTCGAGATGAAGCGCATCGGTTTGCGATTACAGGGCATAGGGCACGACGTGCGAAGGCTCGGAAAACATCCACCTTGGAGGGTATTCCTGGAGTTGGCGCTAAACGCCGTCGGGAATTGCTACGACATTTTGGTAGTGCATCTGGAGTATCAGGAGCCCGTGTTGAAGAGTTAGTCAAAATTGAGGGCATTAGTTCAAGCCTCGCTCAAACAATTTATGACCACTTGCACAGCATCAATGATTGAATCCTTTTTGATCGGGACAGGGTGTGCCACACTCATCGGCGTAAAGACGTACAGACCGCAAAAATATTGTTATCGAGGATTAGCGTTTGCCCCTTAACTTACCGAATATACTGACGCTGCTGCGTATCGCTGCCATCCCTATTTTGGTGCTTTTCGCGCATTTGGGATCACCCTGGGGTAATTGGGGTGCAGCGGCTCTGTTTGGTGCCGCCGCGCTCACTGATTTGCTCGACGGTTGGTTAGCACGGCGCTCCGGTCAGACCACGGTATTTGGTGCTTTTTTAGATCCCGTTGCCGATAAACTCATTGTCGCTACTGCATTGGTGTTACTGACCGCGCGGTTTGACGACGTGTTAATTACCCTGTGCGCATGCGTAGTAATAGGACGCGAAGTTGTGGTTAGCGCCCTTCGGGAATGGATGGCGAGGCTAGGAAAAGAAGCCTCGGTAGCTGTAAATCAGATTGCTAAGGTGAAGACGACCTTGCAAATGATAGCGATCTCATTTCTGTTGTTGCTACTACCTGAATATACCAACACCGGCTGGTTCATTTTGGGAAAGACGGTGCTGATCGTCGCGGTGCTTTTGACGTTGTGGTCTATGGTGGTGTACCTCCGTTCATTTTTCTCGGTGATTCGAGAAAGTGAAGGGCTGTAACGGTTAAGGCTAGCCGGTAGAGCTTGGTCGTTAGCTAGGCTTTGCTTTGGACTGGGGAAGAGCGCGCCGCGCATCAATCTGAGAGGTGTCACGGTCGTGCGTCCCTCTAACCCTATCAAGCGAGACATTTCAGCCTAAACCGTTGCCGCTGTGGCACGGCATGCGTATACTTCGCGCCTGCTGCAGCGGCGCTGTAGCGATCTCCTAGAAAGTTTCTCCAAGGCTCGGTGGCAGAGTGGTAATGCAGCGGATTGCAAATCCGTCAACGCCGGTTCGATTCCGACCCGAGCCTCCATTTACTTCCCAAAATTCGATGTGTAGCTGTTCGGACGGTTTTCGCAGGGGTTGGCGTGTAATCTAGCTGGGGATTATGCTTGTTCTGCGAGCACTAACTACTAACGCAAGGGGGTTTCATGTTGACCGATAAGCAGAAAATAGAAAGCGTCATTCAGGTCTATTTCAACTGCATGTATGAATCCAGCAGCGAGAAAGCGCATGCCGCTTTTCACCCCGATGCATGGATATCCGGTTACCTCCCAAATGGCTATCAACATATGACGGTATCGGAGTTCGGCGATTTTGTGGCTGCTCAGCAACCGTCGCCGAAATCAAAAGGGGACGTGGCTAGGTTAGAAATAATTTCTTTGGAAGTCGCAGGGAAAACGGCAGTGGCTCGCGTCCGTGACGCTTACCTTGGACTGGTGTTTTTGGACACGCTTTCTTTCATCAAGCTTGAAGGGCAGTGGTTAATTCTCAATAAACTGTTTCATGTTGAGGATTAAGCGCTATGCGTTTTGGGCGCAAAAATGCTTCTCGGTGTTCATAATCAAGTATAAAACATTAATTTTATTACCCCCTTATCTTGCTAGTAAGATTGTTGGCGGTTTTTTTCCTAGAGCTTTCCATCCTAAAACTCGCTAGGTTTTCGTCAGTAAAAGCAATTAGATTGGAGATGGCTTTGAGAGTTAAAACCAAAACGCTGGGCATACTGACGTTGATGGTTTCTGCTGCCTGGCCGATTGATACGCTTCACGCCGCCCCTAGCCCTTTTTTTTCAAGACTTCTGGGTTCTATAACGTCGATTCAAATGGGGGAAAATCTGGGTCCACCCGAGGTGAGCTTCACTGCTTCTGGAGCCAATGTCAGTGTGGACGGACTGTTAACGTTGACCTGGCAGAGTCGCTATGCCGCTAACTGTACAGGTGAGGGTGCTTGGCAGGGCGCAAAAGCGGTGTCGGGATCCGAGCAGATTACCGAGACTGAAACAGGTGCTAAGCGATATATATTACGCTGTTCCGGTGACGCTGGCACGACGGAGTCTTCGGTTGAGATCAATATAATTGCACAAGATATCGATGCTTATAGTGGCACAAAAGTTCCTTCCTACATGCCTGCGCCACCGACCGATTTTGAGCTTTTCGATAATAGTGCGGGCTTAAGTATTGCGGGGGGCCCTGAAGGCTTTAATCACCAAGCGACGGAATCCCCAGGGGCCGGTAAGTTTATTTTTATTCGGGTTCATCAAGCGACCCGTCATGGGTTGGAATGGGGTGAGCAGTTTGGCTGGTTTGGTTCTTGGCTGAGCTCTTTCGGCGTAAACTCGATCGAAGGCGGGCTTTGGCAAAACCCAAAAACCGCCGGGCCCTATTATTACCCGACGTTGCACGTTGCGGGGGTTGGCGACGCCTACCATGCCTGTAGCGATGTTCAGATGGGCAGCGGTTTGTACGAGCGGATCATTGGTGATCGGTGGCTTTCGATGCTGCAAATCTCGAATCGGGTGTTGACCATTCCGGGAAGCAATATCGGGTTTGATATGGAGCAAGCGCCGTTCGATGATGACAACGGAATTTGGGCTGGCTGGGGATGGTCCTATCTTACCTTTAATCATCCTCAGGATTTCAAATTTTGGATGAGCTTTGTAGAGACTCAAGATTATCAAGGCCCTATTAATGGCTACGTCCCGGAATATTTTAATTGGGTCGATCCGGAAAAAATCTCACAAGGGTCCTTTGGAGAGACCTTAGAAAACTATGGCGATAATTTCGGCAGCTTTGCTACTAAAGGATCCCAAGCAAACTATGGCAACGCTAATGAATACTACGTCAGTGGCACTCTAAAACTGACCGACGATTTGTTCTATGTGCCGTTACCGAAATTTCCATCTGTCAAAGAGCGGGAGTACATACTGGCGCATCCCCAAAGCATTTCTCAAGCGTCTATGGATGGCTATTCAGCGGCATTACGTGATGGCTCATTGGAGAGTGCTCTGATTCCCACGGAGAATCGTGCGTTCGATAATATTTATCAAAGCACGCATCAGCGGTTAAAAATTATTGAAGATAAAGCAGGGGAAGAATACCGCTATGTTGTGACGCCAGATTATCAGGTCGGCTTTGATGGGCATCTTGGGTACGTTGATTGGAACTTTAGTAACGCCGAGCAAAAAAACCTTAACGAACAATCAAATGGCTATGGCTATGTCCGACGGTTAGAGACGAAGTGGCAGGTAGAGGAGGGAGCCTCAGAGGAATATACAAATCATCCACACCAGTACAATGCTGAAATTGTTGCCGCCCCCGATGACGTTATTCGTGTGCCGCGCAAGGTGCACAGATTTTTCTCCTATAAAGAGCGAGACACATCCCATCCTGACTTTGAAAATTGGGAAATTGGCGATCGAGCGCGTTATCACACACTGTTGCAAAGCGGCGCAACGGCTACCTATGTTTGGTACAAATTTATCGAGCAGCCGGCGATGCTGACAGCAGCTCAGAACCACCCTGAAACATACACCCCCGAATACTTGGAAAGCCTGCAGAGCCAGATTGAGTCACTTCATAAATTGATCAACACGCACTCAACACCGCAACCGACAAAACCCGTCTTTATCAACTATAGCGGGGCCCCTATGCCGGATGATAAGGATCCACATCTTGCAAAAATAGATCCGGGACAATTGGTTAAGCCACTCCCGGGCCATGAGGTGGGCTTCGTGCCGGTGATCATTAGCGTCATGCATCCTGAAGCCGTCAGTGATAATGGCGTTGGGCTTGAAAGCGCGCCCGATGTCGATTGCACGAATACAACTTGGACTGACACCTATTACCCGGATCTGTAGCGCCTCAGAGCCACTTCATTATTTGCGGTTTTGAATCCTCGCGCGTTTCTATTCGCCTCGGCGTTCGTTTGTTCTAAACGATCCAGCGTGTCGAGTGACCCCCTGGGGAATCGGGGAATAAGGGCATTGGCTGTCTCGCTTAGCTAATTCTCAATAAGTTGTTTCAGGTTGCGATCTACCAGGTGGTGATTTCTACAAGACCAATACTATTCGTACTTTGTTTTATCCCTTCGTATTCCTGCCCTTGGTAGGGCGCTATACCTTCTATCGCTAGGATCCGCCTAAGTTTGCTGCACTCGGTTAGTCAGAAGTTTTGGCGGCATTGTGTCCCCACGGCCTGTCGAATAATTTTTTATGCAAACGGCAAATAGGTCATCGATTGATGCATGTTTCGCCTAACTGGGGGGGCGGATGGGTTAGGGAATACCTCTGCTTAGGATCAAAAAATAGGCCATACCCTTGCGGGAATAGTTCAGCTCAGACCAAGGGCCTTGAGGTGAATTAGCCTGCGGCCCACTCCGGGGTTCGTTGTCTACGAAAGGTGCCGTTTCGCTCCCAGAAACCGTTAAAATACTTAAATTGACTCTTAGTCAGTTATTACCTCGCCCCCGACAAAGTGTAATAAACCCTTATTGTCAAAAGATAAAGGTTTCCTATGGACATATTACTAAATGGGGTGTAATTTCAGCCCATAACAAATTTAAAGGGCCGTAAATGTCAGCAGTCTCAAAAATTAGCAGTCGCTTAGCTTCTGTATTGATGAGAAACAGAGGGCCGTCGTCCTTGTTACTGTTGATGACAACGCTGTTCTTCGCTTGGGGTCTCCAACATGTTGAGCTAAAAACCATATTTTCAGATTTACTGCCTAAAGATCATCCGTTTGTACAAACCTACAAAGACCACCCCAATTTTGGTAACCCGCTGACCGTCACTATTATGGTGAAGGCGCGTGAGGGCGATATATACAACGCAGCCACGCTGCAAAAAGTCTGGGACATTACGCGAGATATCGATCTGGCTCCTGGCGTAGATCACGATCAGATTTTGTCTGTGGCAACCGAAAAAGCCCGTTACTCAAAAGCAACGCCCTTCGGCATCGACAGTCAGCCGCTAATGGGGGACCGTGCTCCGGCAAATTCTGAGGAGGTTTTGGAGTTTCAGTCACGTTTAGCTAAGGCGCCCAACGCGAAGGCCTTTCTTGTCGCCGGGGACGACACGGCAGCGCTAATTACGGCGACCTTTATCGAGCGCCGGCTGGACTACGCAGATGTGTTCGATTACGTACAACAGCTCGCGGCGGATAATAGCGATGCAGAGCACGATGTCTATGTGGCAGGACAACCTATACTGACGGGCTGGGTTTATAGCCATCAGCAAGAAATGTTAGCAATCTTCGGAGTGACAATTGCGGCGCTAGTGCTTTCTTTAGCGCTGTATATGTCAAATGTTGCTGGAGTTGTGACGCCGCTGGTAACAAGTTTTGTTGCCGCAATTTGGGGCTTTGGGTTTGTCGGCTGGTTGGGTACACCCATTGAGCCGTTGATCATGGTTGTTCCTTTGCTACTGGTCGCAAGGTCGTTTAGCCACTGTGTCCAGTTTGTAGAGCGTTATTACGAAATTTATCAGACCTGCCCAGACAAGCGCGCCGCTGCCGAGCGGGCGCTGAAGGTAATGATGGCGCCCGGGTTTCTTGGCATTTTGACAGACGCTGCGGGTCTTTTTCTTATAATGGTTGCACCCATTCCGGCGATGGAAAGGTTCGCTCTATTTTGCGGGTTTTGGGCCTTAATCTTGTTTCCAACAAATGTCCTTCTTTCACCCATTATTCTTTCATGGCTTCCTGAGCCTAAGAATGTCCAGCGTATTCTTGGGCATGAGGCAGGTAGTGGGGGGAGTCATCGGTTCATTTATGGTGCTTTGGCTTTTATTGGGAAATTAAGCCATGGCAGGCGCGCACGCTTTACGGCGTCGGCTTTGTTAGTGGTGGTTGTCTTTAGTATTGGTCAGGTGCTGCAAATAAAAGTCGGCAATCCCGTGGAAGGCTCAAATCTGCTTTGGGAGGACTCAGACTACAATCAGGCTGTCTCGCAAATTAATAGCCATTTTGCCGGGCTAAATACCCTCGAAATTGTCTTTGAAGCAAAGGATCCCACCAACCCACGGCGTGTATCGCGACAAGCGGATACGGTGTTTTCTATGCTGGCCCTGCAAAATATCCTCGAGCAGGGTGAAGCGCCGCCAGTAGCGACACTTTCCTTCGCGGACTATTTGCCGGAGGCCAACCGCTTGTTTAGCGGTGGTCACCCTAAATGGTCTCCCTTAGATCGGGAGCAAGGTGCGGTCACAGCTGCTGCCAATGCCGTGATGGTTGGCACGGGTCCTAAAGCTTTTCTTCACGTAACAGACTTTGTTCAGCAAAACTCCACAGTATCACTCTGGTACAAAGACAATAAACAGGAAACCGTCGACGTTGCGCTGCAGCAGGCAGCCGCTGCAGTAGAGTCAATTGGCGTCGATCACGAGGCCTTCACGGTGCGCTTGGGCAGTGGAACAATCGCTCTTCAGCAGTCGATCAATGACACTGTCGATGACTACCAGTGGGTGATACTGGGATTGCTCAATTTAGTCATTCTTGCAACCTGCAGTTACGCCTACCGCTCTGTTCTCGCAGGCATCTTACTGCTCATACCTGTAAATATATCAAACCTACTTTTGGGCGCCGTGATGGTTCAGTTAGGGATTGGCCTCGATGTAAATACGCTGCCAATTACGGCCATCGGCGTCGGGGTAGGTATCGACTACGGCATTTATTTATTAAGCAGAATTTGTGAGGAGTTTTCTGAGCGAGAAGACTATGCAAAGGCAATCGATAGGGCCGTAGCGACGACAGGTAAGGCCATACTTTTTACCGCGACTATTGTTCTGATTGCGATCTTGCCCTGGTACTTCCTGTCCGACTTGAAATTCCTTGCGGATATGGGGTTGCTGTTAGTGATGGTGATGCTTATCAACATGGTAATTGCACTTGTCGTAATTCCTTTGGAGGTTTGGTTGGTGCGGCCAAAATTTCTTGCCTCAAAGGATTTGATGGTTCTTGAGCGCGAAGTAGGGCAGCCAGAGGGGGCGGTCTCCTCTGTTTCAATTTGATCAGGGAGTGATGGGTAAACAGTAAAGCCCTCACAAAAAAATTTAGAAAAAAAATAAACAGGTGGAAAAACATGCATATCAAAAAATACGATCACAACTTTAGCCGGCGACATTTTCTTGAAACTGTCAGTAAAGGAGCTTTGGGTGCTGGTGTACTTGCGCCGCTTTGGCCTTTGATATCGAACGCTCAAGATATTACCAAGGCGTACCCTGACGAACTGCTTTCAATCGAGGGTTACACAAAGGGAAAAGTGAGCACGGGTGACATGATTACGGCGGACAACGTCGAGTATGTGAAAGATCTGTTAGACCCAATCGCCTATATCGAAGTCAAAGATATGGGTAGGCAGATCAAGATCGTCAAATCCACTACTGACGTTACCAAGCTTTTTCCCCATGAATATCTCGAGGCTACACTCCGCAATCAGGGTAAGGCTCAGCTCGACGAGAACGGCAATGTGATCACCGCAGACGGGTCACCCTGGATTGGCGGTAACCCATTTCCCGATGCCAAGACAGGATTAGAGGCATACGCGAACCTCACGCTAAGCTGGGGTCGTCACGATCAGGCGCTTTACGGGATTAGAGATTGGGACATCGGACCTGATGGCAGTGAACAATATCAGTATGACTTTTGCTGGAGTGAACAGAACACTATTGGGCTAGTTAACAGTAGTGAGCCCTACTGGCCAGGTAAGGAAGACATACTCCGCTATAACTCGATCTGGTTTACCTACCCAAATGATTCAAGGGGAACCTCATTTGTAAGCACTTGGTATAACGATCAGCGTCGTTTTCCAGACCTTTACGGCTATATACCGGCGTTTAAGCGCGTAAGGCGCTTTCCCTCAAGTCAGCGATTTGAGCCCTTGGTTCCCGGAATCACCCTGTTCTTGTCTGACGGATGGTGTGCGGGCGATCCCATGTTGACCTGGGGTAACTACAAGGTTGTCGAGCGTAAGCCGATGCTGGGTGGTGTCTCTCAAAACTGGCACGGCAGTAATCCAAACTCAGAGCCTTCCGTGCATGGTGGTCCAAAGGGTCAAACGTTCTTTGAAACGGCTATGGAATTGGTGCCCGAATGCATCGTTGTTGACATGGAGCCAACTGGCTATCCCAGAGCACCTGTTGGGAAAAAGCGTGTCTGGCTTGATACACGAAACATGATGTTTACCAGCTGCGTGACCTACGATCGTCGCGGAGAGTTGTGGAAGTCCGTTGAAGCGACCACAAGCCAATACGTCGACGGCGACACCACCAAAATGGATGGTGCTCACCCAGGCTGGTCGTGGACAAAGTGCCATGTGCACGATATCCAGACTAATCGAATGAGCCGTTTTTATCAGGCAGATCAGATTAGAGGTGGATATAAGTCTGGTTGGAATCAGGGCGATCTGTACGAGAAGTACATGACCATTCCTGCAATTCGGCGACTGGGTGCGTGATGCAACGGCGGCTTTTTCGCTTTAGTTTTTTCTGGATGTTTCCATTGGTCAGCGGCTTAGCGCTGGCCAATTCTCTCAGCTTAGAAAAAACGAATGTTCAAAGTGTTCATGCAGGGTTTAAGCATGAGGCGATTTACGGGCTGTGTGTCGATGAAGCGAAAGCGATTGCCGTGGGCGAGGCAGGCTTGATTCTGTCATCTGCAGATGGCGGTGATACGTGGATTGAGTCGGAACGATTTGCGGAGGTTGCTTTGCTAGACGTCGAGTGTGGCCGTGGAATCGAGCTGTATGTCGGTCAAAGTGGTGAGGTATATCGGCGTACGAACGGCGCTATACAGGCGGTATCAACAGGTTCTGATGCGCGTCTGATGAGTGTGGCCCATTCACAAGCAAATGGGCTAACAGTCGCCGTTGGGGCTTTCGGTAGCATTTTGGTTTCGACCGATGGAGGGCAAAGCTGGACGTCATCAATCGTTGACTGGTTTGAAGTCCTTGATGATTACGTTGATCCCCACCTGTACGACGTTGATATTTCCGAGCAGGGCGTCATCACCATTGTGGGTGAATTCTCTCTGATTCTTCAGTCCCTTGATCAGGGCAAGTCCTGGGCAACGCGGCAGCGTGGTGAGCCTTCATTATTTGGTTTGAATATTGATAGCTCCGGTATTGGCTATGCGGTGGGGCAGGAAGGAACGCTGCTGTCGACGTCTGATGCCGGCACTTCCTGGGCCACCATAAAAACACCCACCACGGATATTTTACTGAATGTAACCAGCATAGATGGCGGCGTGATTGTTGCCACCGGTATGCGACAACTGATTGTTAGCGACGACGGCGGTGACCACTGGATTCTCAATGACAATGCGGCCTTTTTGCAGGGCTGGTATCAGGGCCTAGAAGTCTCACCGGAAAGCTCGCTGGGCACGCCAATGATTCTTTTAGCAGGACATAGAGCGAATATTTTGAAAGTTGAATTGCAATAAAAATAGTCAAACAGAGGAAACGTGATGAAAATAAATAAAAGAGGGGTCAACAGAACTCTCACAAAAGCAAGCCTCATGTTATTGGCAGGGCTTTCTCAGTCAGCGCTCGCGATTGACTGGTATGTCTCCGGATTTGTCCGGCAGGAGGGCGCCTACAGTATCGACAGCAAAAACGAAAATCCATGGAACCAGTCTGGTAACGTTTACAACGGCGTGGCCGCCCCTAATGTGGTCGACCAGCTGTTGGGTATACCCCCGGGAACCGTAACTCGACCCGCATCATTTACCGAGAGCAACGACTGGAACGTCATGCTTACCAGGGCCGAGATCGATATTGACGCTACTATCAATGACAATTGGAAGCTCGTTGCCAAAGTGCGCGGACTCTATGCATGGGATACCTACGATAGTGGTCCCGGTGAGACCAACTATTTTGAGTCGCCTTTTCGTGGTGAATGTGCCACGCGTTTAGAGGTTTGTGGCTCTGACTACATGGTTGACTTGCCATCGCTCTACTTAGATTACAACTCCGGGCCCTTGTGGTTGCGAATAGGCAATCAGCAGATTGCATGGGGCGAATCTATTTTCTTCAGGGTGCTGGATAACCCCAATGGCCTAGACCTGCGTCGACACTCGGCGTTTGATTGGGCGTCGGAAGAGTTTTCGGACAAACGCGTTCCTGCTCTAGGCATCCGCGGTAGTTATCGCTTCCAAAACGACTGGGAGCTTGAGGGATGGATACAGGAGTTCCAGCCTACGGTGCTATCAAATGCTAATACGCCGTACAACCCCATCACCTCCACTTTTACAGTGCATCAAGAGGAGGGCTTTGATGCAGTCGACGACGAGTTCAATTTCGGTGCTCGATTACGGGGCCAGATCGGTGAATTGGGCTTGCAGTTTACTTTTACGGACAGGATGAATCCTGATGGCGCCTTCCGCTGGACGGAATCTGGAATTAACGTTTTCGATCGCGCCGGGATCGCTGATCCTGGCATTGGTGGTCTTTTGGCCCAGACTCCCTTTGAGCCAATTTCAGGCGGATTGGGCATTTATTCCGCGGAGCAGTGGATGACAGAGGCCGCAGGGTCACGCCTAAACGGTAGCAACCTTCAGGCCCTCCTTGATGATTTCCCGGCGGCACAAGCTCTAGTGAGCGGCGCGTTGGGCAACTTTGGATTGCCACCGGATACGCCAGTAGATAACTACGCTCTTTCAACCACAGTACTGGATGCGTTTTTCTCACCAAATCTTGGACTGGGAGAATTTAAAGGCCATATTGAGCGCACATTCCATCGAGAGGAGATTTACGGGTTCGGTGCTAACTATATGTTTTTTGGCGAACCGGATTCGTTTATCGATCAATTAATTGTTCGGTTCGAAGCGACCTACACACCAGATCGCGTCTTTACTGACCCATCATTACTGGGAGCCGACTTCCTCGTTGAAGATGAGTACATAACTTCGTTGGTGGTCGAGAAGTACCACAGGTTCTCGCAAGGTTTCCCTGCAACCTACATGGTCTTTCAGTGGCTGCATAAATCTGAGAGCGATATTTTTGGTCGCCACTTAGACGGTTATGGTGCGAACACTTTTGGACCACCTACGGGTCGCAGTAGCTTCAACGCTGTGTCATTTGCATTTCAACAGCCTTCGCCAACACTGAAATGGCGTACCGATTTTGCTTTCTTGTACGACACAGAGGGCGGCTATCTCGTGCAGCCTGGGATTCGTTACAAGCCTAGCAAGTCGATTAGTGCTGAGCTGTTCGCCAATTTTGTGGGCGGGGGTGACGACAACATGGATGCCATGTCGACTTTCGATTTCGTTGAAGAATTGGCTTTTCGATTGACTTATCAGTTCTAACCTCGCGCAAGGAGACGGCGCCTTCAGGAGATGAGATACCAATCTTAAAGCCTGAACGGCGCTAATGGCCGCTGAGCGAACAAAAAAATAGGTATAAATGGTGGTGATTTATGGGTGAAGTAAAAGACTACAAAGCCGCGTTTCAATTGCATGGCAAGGTTGCCTTGGTTACCGGAGCTGGCGGTAATTTAGGTGCGGAGATTTGCAGGGCGTTAGTGTCTGCTGGCGCAGCAGTACTTGCAACTGACGTGAACGACGAAGGTGCAAAAGCGGTATCAGACGCATTGAATGCAGCAGGGGGGCATTCGGCTTGGATGAAGCACGACGTTACCAATGAACTCGAGTGGGAGTCAGCGGTAGCGGTAGCGGTCTCTACCTTTGGTGGCATCGACATCATGGTAAATAACGCGGGGATTGTTCCAATGAACTTTCTTGCTGACCTCGATATTGATGAATTTCGGCGCGTTCAGGATGTCAATGTCGCTGGACCAACCTTGGGTTGCAAACATGCCTTGAGAGCAATGCGACCCGATGGAGTCAGCGGTCGCGGTGGCTCAATTATAAATATGTCGTCAGTTATGGGTCTTTCGGGAACTATTGCTCTGGCTTCTTACAACGCTTCAAAAGGTGCGGTTCGATTGTTGTCGAAATCGGTGGCAGCGGAATGTGCGCTGTTAAAAACGAATATTCGCTGCAACTCAATACACCCCGGAATCATCGACAGCGACATGGGTTCCTTATTTCATGAACAACTTGTTGCACTTGGCGTGGCTCCCAGCATGGAAGCGTCAGAAGCTGGGTTTTTAGCTGCGGTCCCGATGGGAGAGGCAGGTCAACCCTCCGATATTGCGGCCGGTGTCGTTTATCTCGCATCAGATGCGAGCCGTTATGTCACGGGCTCAGAACTGGTTATTGACGGCGGTTTTTACGCCACCTGAACAAAATTAAAGAGGAAATTGAAATGTCAGATGATTTAGTGATTGCAGGAGACGAGTTTCACGCTCGTGATTTGGAACAAGCTGCGGTGATTCGTAACCCCTTCCCTTACTACGATATGTTGCGTGATAAGCCTCTGCAATTTGGTGTGCGGGGGTATCCACCGGGCACAGTGGAAGGAATGGATGAGCCCATACCTTCTTGGGCGGTTTTGAAATACAAAGACCTTATTCATGTGGCTTCTAATCACCAAATCTTTTCTTCGCGTGACCGCATGCAGGAACAATCAGACGCTCCCACACTGATGCTGGTTAATCATGATCAGCCTGAGCATACCTGGCTACGTACTATCGCTAGAAAGGCCTTTTCCCCTAAACGTGTTGAAGCAGATGTTGCGCCTTGGCTACACGAAACCGTTGCCGATATGCTCAATGAAGAAGGCTCCGGGCATTTAGATGTCATGACGAACTTAGCCGCTGATTTGCCGCCAAAGTACATTGCGAAGCTTTTGGGTACACCGGCTGAAGACTTTAAAAAGATCCGAGGCTGGGCTGACGCCTACATGGGCACCTCTACAATGACAATGTCTGAGAAGGCTCAATCAAACGTGGAGCTTCATGAGTATTACACCGATCAGGTGGGTCAGCGATACGACATGATCAAACGTGGAATGGCAAATGACGATTTGCTGACAGGCTTCATCGAGGCTAGCGGAGACGATGGCCGCAAGCTGACTCCTGAGGAAGTTGTGCGTTTCTGTATCACGATGGTCGCTGGTGGTGCTGAATCCAGTGTGTTTCTGATTGGTAATCAGGTGGCTGCTATGCTGGAAATGCCTGAGCTTTATCAGCAAATGCGCGATGACCGATCGCTGGTTAGACCCTTCCTAGAGGAAAGCATTCGACGGGATGGTCCGATTCAGAGACTATTCCGAGAGTGTCTAGAGGATACTGAAATCGGCGGTACGCCCATCAAGAAAGGTGAGTGGGTTTGCGTCTTTTTCGGCGCGGGAAACCACGATCCTGAAATGTTTGAGCGTCCCCACGAGTTTATTTTGAACCGTCCGAATGTTGGGAAAAACTTGACCTTTAGCCATGGTATCCACCACTGCATCGCATCCATTGTTGCCCGAAATGAGGCGGCAGCCATGATCAACGGCATCTTGGACCGTTATCAGCGGGTCGACCCGGGTAGTGCCCCTGTGACATACCAAGATCGAAACTTTATTAACTACGGACCCTCAAGCTGTCCGGTTAATTTCGTGCCTGCTTAAAAGACGGAGGGATCCTTAATGTCTGATTCAGGAAAGCCACAATTGCAAGTTGATATGGTCGTAGTAGGAGCTGGCTTCGCCGGCCTCTACATGACCTATAAAGCGCAGGAAGCGGGCCTTTCCGTAACCTGCTTTGAGGCAGGTAATGGCGTAGGGGGTACCTGGTACTGGAACCGCTATCCGGGTGCTCGAGTAGACATCGAATGTGTCGAATACTCTTACTCTTTTTCCAAGGAGTTAGAGCAGGAGTGGCAGTGGTCTGAGCGGTACGCGGCTCAACCAGAGATCGAGCGATATGCGAATCATGTTGCTGAACGATTTAATCTGAATGAAAAAATACAGTTTGGCACTCGCGTCGTCTCCGCTATTTTCGATGAAGTAACCCGTCGATGGCTGGTGACAACCGATCAGGGTGATGTTGTGTCCGCTCAATATTGCATTATGGCGACTGGCCTCATTTCAGCGCCGGTGGAACCGCGGTTTGAAGGCTTGGAGAGCTTTAGGGGCGAGCAGTTTATGACCAGCCGTTGGCCGCAAGAGGCGCCGGAATTTGCAGGGAAGCGAGTGGCTGTAATTGGCACGGGCTCTAGTGGCATTCAGGTAATTTCTGAAGTGGCGAAAGAAGCGGATCAGCTTTATGTGTTGCAACGGACGCCGTCTTATACGATTCCACTTCAAAATCGTCCTGTTAATGCAGAGCAAGTTGCCAATATAAAGACCAACTACGAGTCGCTGCGTCAGTTGCAGTACGATTCTTTTGCGGGCTTTACCCTCGTGCACTCAGAATTAGCGCCGCTGCCATCGCAGTCCGCACTCGAGGTCAGCCCTGAAGAGCGAAGGGCGGAGTACGAAAACCGATGGGCCTCTGGCGGTCTTTCACCTTATTACGCTTATACCGATAGCCTGTTGGACGAGACTTCGAATGAAACTTTGGCCGAGTTTGCTCGAGAAAAAATCCGCGAGAGAGTCGATGATCCCGAATTGGCAGAGAAGCTTTGCCCGGACTATCAAATTTTAACGCGTCGACTATCACCTGAGACGAATTATCTCGAGGTTTTCAATCAGGCCAATGTAGATTTAGTGGATCTGAACGAGCGACCGATTGAGCGATTTACCGCATCTGGAATTATCGTCGGTGGTGAAGAGCTTGAATTAGATGCGGTAGTTTTCGCTACGGGATTTGATGTCATGACCGGGGCTATGGATCGAATTGATGTCCGAGGACGAAACGACCGGACTCTCAAGGATCGTTGGTCAGAGGGGCTGACAAGTTACCTCGGTATGATGACCAATGGCTTTCCAAATCTGTTTTGGGTGAATGGTCCTCACAGCCCTTTCTATAACCCAATACTACTTGCTGAGTATCAGGGTGATTTTATTTGTCGGTTGTTTGAAGAACTTCGAACACATAATGCCGACACGATAGAGCCCGATGTCGATGCAGAACGACAATACGTTCAGTTTACTAACGATATCGGCAACATGACGCTATTTCCTAAGTCGGATAACTATTACATGGGCGATAACATTGAGGGAAAACCGCGTAATGTCGTGTTCTTCTTTGGAGGATTCCCGCTTTACAGAGAGCAGTGTGAAGCTGGTGCCAGTGGCCTCGGCGGGTTTTCTTTTTCATAAATAATTAGTCAGCTAGGGAGTTATAAGTATGTCTGAATCTGGAATAGATAGCCGGTTTCTGATGAGCATAGATATCAGTTTCGAGCCGCCTGTGGTCGCCACGCCTGGTTTGGTTGTGATTAATGTCACCGGAGGTAGTTTCGAAGGACCTTTGCTGCGCGGTGAAATGATCGGGCCTAGCGGAGACTGGGCAAGAATTCAGGACAACGGTAACTGGAAAATCGACGCGCGCCTTGCCATGAGAACGGAAGAGGGTGACACAATTTATTGCTACTACGGTGGAGTAGTCAGAATGACCGAGGAGCTAGCGGCGCGTTCGGCAGCCGGCGAAGTGTTGACTGGAGAGGATCTTTATCTGCGCTCGGCCCCAAATTTTGAGACAAGCTCGGAAAAGTTTGCCTGGTTAAATGATATAATGGCCGTCGGTAAGATGACCAAGTTTGGCGGCGGTAAGCTGGGTTACGACGTCTACGAAATACTTTAATTTTTGCCGTTTCTGCGGCACCTGAACTGGAAGCATGTGGTATGAAACTATTGGTTACAGATAGACAGGGCGAGGAGCACACGGTTGAGGCTACGGTTGGCGAGTCTCTGATGCTATCTCTGCGGACTCATGATCTTGTGGACGCAACCTGCAGCGGTTCTTGTTCTTGTGCAACATGCCATCTGTTTATCGGAGAGGCGTGGGTTTCCGATCTTCCTCCTCCTAGTGATGACGAAGCTGAGGTCATTGAGTTTTTGAAGTTCGCCCAAGAAGATAGCCGACTTTCCTGTCAGCTGATCGTGACTGAAGCAATGGAGGGTATGAAAATTACTGTGGCGCCAGAGGAGGGTTTCTGAGCGCTGTAATGGCGCTTTGAGGTGACGTGTTTGGGTAACCCGGAAGGGGCTTGATAATGTCTGCTCTTAAGCAGTAGAACAGTCACACCCTAATCTCACAAGCGCTCTGAGTTTGGCGACAGCGGCCCCCGCGAGAGCTTGGGTGGGTGTTCAGCCGACGCGAAAAGGCCCTGGGTAGCTGTCAAAAATGGCGTTTGTTCTTTCGAAAATGTGAACGACCATGTCCAGCTCGTCATCGCCCAGTTGGTCTACCAGTGTCTGAAGGTAGTTAACGCCACTTTCGACCAGTTTAGAAACAAATTTCCTGCCTTTAGGGGTCAGTTGAACGATTTTTTCCCGGCCAGATTCAGGGCTCTCATCAATCGTTAACAAGCCAACCTCGCGAGTGGTGAGTGAGCGGATCGCCTTCGAGACTGAACTACTCGTCAGCTCCAACCAGCTACTTAACGCGGCTTCTATGCGTTTGCGCGCCATTTTTGAGTGGTTTTCCCCTTCGCCAAACATTAATAGAAGAATGATGATTTGTTGCCGGCTTAAGTCAGTGCCGCTGCGCATCACCAGCTCGAGTTTATTTCCCGCTTTGTAGTGAATTGGAAAAAAGATATTGAGCTGCATCAGCGGGACATACTCGCGTGGGACAGTCGGTATTTCATCCCATGAATAGCTCTTTTCTGTGATGACATGGGTTAGGGGGTGATGGAGTACCGATTCCTGTGGCGCTGCATAGGCAACTGGCTCGCCAGCGTCGCGCCGCTCGGCATCGATCATTTTTCCAAACAGTGCAGTGATTTTTGTGTAGATGAACAGACAGACATCAACTTCTGATTCCCACTGGGACATGTTCTCCAAATACCATTCGCACATTGCTGATCCATTGCGAGTCATTTTTTGCATAAAAAAGACACCAGCCGGTGTTAACTCAATCAGCTTTTCTCTACCCGAGTTGGGACTCTCGGTAATATTAAGAAATCCGATGTCCTTGGAAGCTAGTCCACGAATGGCTTTGGAAATAGCGCTACTGCTGATGTCATACCAACTCGTCAGTTGCTTTTCTACGTACTTTCTGGAGATGGATCTGCCGTCTGTACCCTCGGAACGAATAATCCAAAGTACTGCAGTCTGGTGGCGATCTAGGCCATCATTTGTTCTAAGCGTGTCTTGCACCTTCATGCCGACTATGTAGTGCACTCGGTAGAGAAGCTCAAGTAGTAGGCGAGCCGCTTGGGCTCTGTCTACAGATTTTACGTGTGCTTGGTGTGAAGCTTCTGTTTTCGGCATATCTATAAAACCAACTGGATTGCTCAATGGTCGCACACAGCAACTCGAAATTGAATGACATCATTATTTAAAATATGTCTTTTGTAGATAATATCATTGTGACATTATGATGCCAAATCGCGGAGGAATTTCATGCGTAACTCTGCTCCGGGAGGAGGCAAATGTCGGGTGTGTTAATTGTAGGGGCGGGCCAGGCCGGAGGTACTGCGGCGCTGCAATTGCGCGCCTCGGGGTACGACGGCGATATCAAATTAGCAGGGTCCGAACCCCATGCTCCTTACGAGCGTCCACCCCTATCAAAGGGATACCTGTCAGGTGCGCTTGCCTACAACAGTTTGTTGGTCAGGCCTGAAACGACTTATGAGCAGCAGCAGATAGAACTGTTGAAGGAAACCACCATTGCAAGGATTGATCCCGAGTCAGGTATCGCTCAGACAAGTAAAGATTGCGAAATAAAGTTTGACCGGCTGCTATTTACGACCGGTGCGCGACCACGCCAGCTCCTAATTCCGGGCGCTGAGTTGCCAGGAGTGTATTACCTGAGAACCATAGCCGATGTTGAAAAGCTCAAGGGCGCTATGGCAACGGCTAAACGAGTCTGTCTTATTGGCGGCGGTTACGTAGGACTTGAATTTGCTTCAGTGGCGATTAAAGCTGGATTAGACGTAACGGTGCTTGAGTCAGCGGACCGGCTTCTTAAGCGCGTGACTACCGAGACTATGAGTCACTACTTTGAGAATTTACATCGCTCTCAGGGCGTAGATATTCAGTGTAATTCAGAGATATTCAGCATAGAGGGTGAGGTTTGCGCAGAGCGTGTGGTATGTCGTAATAGTGTGATCGAGGCTGACTTGATTCTTGTGGGAATTGGCGCGATCCCTAATACCGAGCTAGCGGAGTCAGCGGGTGTTGAGTGCGACAATGGAATTTTAGTCGATGAGCAGTGCAGAACGTCGGTAGCCAATATTTATGCAGCAGGGGACTGCACCAATCATCCTAACCACTATTTAAATCGACGCTTGCGGCTGGAATCTGCGCCTAATGCTACAGATCAAGCCAAAGTTGCCGCTGTGAATATGCTGGGTGAAGACAAGTGCTACCGATCTGTTCCTTGGTTCTGGAGTGATCAATTTTCAAGCAAACTTCAAGCAGTTGGCTTTTCAGCTGATGGGACTAGCAGTGTCTGTCGCGGTAGGCAGGAAGAGCATGAGTTTGCGACCTTTTACTTACACGACAATCGGCTGGTGGCAGTTGAGGCAATTAACTTCCCCAGAGCCTTTATGGTGGGGAAGCGCCTTTATGGTCTCCAGGTCGATGTGGAAAAGCTGGCCGATTCTTCGGTCGATCTAAAATCATTGCTTGTATGACTGAGATTCGTGCGCTGTTCTCGTTGCCCCGTGATGACGAAAGGTTCTCGATTTTGGCTTATTCCTGTTGCCGATGACTGAGAGAAGAACGTTGCACATCAAAAAGTTTAACCACGACTTTTCTCGTCGCCATTTTTTAAAGGGGATGGCTAACGGGGCATTAGCCACCGGCGTTCTTATGCCGCTTTGGCCTGCATTGGCTGCTCGAGGTTCTACCGAAGGGGTTTATCCAGACGAACTAGCTTCTCTCACCGACTATACAAAAGGAAAGGTTTCAGAGGGCAGTGTTATAGATGCGAGTAATGTTCACTACGTTCGGGAATTACTAGACCCCATTCAGTATCTGCAAGTCTCTGAGATGGGAAGAAAGTTGGATGTTATTCCTGCCACTACGGACTTATACCGTCTAAGTCCTTGGGAATACATTGAGGCGACGCTCAGAAATCAGGGGCGCGCTCGGTTTGCTGAAGACGGCAATGTCGTGACTGAGGAGGGTGCCCCTTGGATAGGTGGCAATCCATTTCCCGACCCGCAATCAGCAACTGAAATTTTTGCAGGGGCTACGCTAAGCTGGGGTCGCCATGATGTCTCCCTGTACGCTGTGAAAGAGTATGACCTTGACCCTAACGGCAAGGTCGCCTACGAGTACCAATCTTGCTGGGTCGAGATGAATGCGACAGGACGTCTCGTTTTGGACCCCCAGCCCTACATGAAGGGCCATGAGGATAAGCTGAGGTTTCAGTCGGTGTTTTTTTTAACGCCCAGTGACACCCGCGGGACTTCTTATCTCAACATATGGCCCTATGATCAAAATCGTTATCCCGAGCTGTATGGTTATTTACCTGCCTTTAAGCGGGTAAGGCGATTTCCTACAAATCAGCGATTTGAACCTATGATCCCGGGCTCTACCATTTACATGTCAGATGCCTGGGCAGCAGGAGATCCCTTCTTGACGTGGGGAAATTTTCAACTGGTGAACCGAGGCCCGATGCTTGCCGCTATCAACAGTGGTTGGCAATCTGACTCTGCCAATTGGGAGGGCCATGTTCATGGCGGACAACACGGCGAGACTTTCTGGAATACTTCGGTAGAGCTTATTCCGGAAGTGCTGGTTGTAGAGGCAGAACCCACGGGGTATCCCAGGGCGCCCGTAGGCAAAAAGCGAGTCGCTTTCGATGCCCGCACAATGCTACCGGTTAGTATGGTGAGCTTCGATCGACAGGGAAAAATCTATCGATCTTTCGACGGCGCATTTTCCCTTTATGATAACGGTAAATCTCGCGTGATGGACGGTGACCACCCTTACTGGTCATGGACGCGAGTTCATGCTCACGATGTGCAAACCAATCGCGTGACCCGACTAGAGCAAGTCAAGGAGGTGGTTGGCGGCTATCGTTCAGAGGCCAATATCCCGGATGCGTATGATCGTTTTTTGACCAAAGGTGCTTTGCGACGTCTTGGCAGCTAATGTCCCTACGGGTCATATATTCATGAGGTCGCTAGCCTCATCAATGAGTTGAACCACGAACATTCTTTTGCTTTATTCAAAAGTCTTTTTCTCGTAAGCGGCTTGCGGCGCTCCAGCAATGACGATCGATCGTCGGTCTCATGGGCTGCTTCCATTGCACCGTCAGGCGCTGTAATGCTGAGTAAAAGTGCGTATACGTCACACTGGCAGTGTTAACGATTTCCATCGTTTTCTATGGGCTTATTAATTACCCATCGCCTTGAGTTGGTTCCTACTCACTTTCTTCCCGAAATTCACCGGCCATTATGTGTCTGAGCGATAATATATCTTTAAAAAAATATGTATAAATGACATTATCTTCAGCCGGGCTTGCTAAGGGCTCTTGCCAGTTGCTGCGTTGAAATTTTTAGGACTCGATATGAACCGAAATAATGAAAGCTCTGTGGGAATGGGGCATATGGTGATGCGCAGGGCCAAAATGACCCCTCAGGATCCAGCCCTGACCTACGAAGGCGACACACAAACATTCGAACAATTGGCGCAAAACATCGGAAAAGTCGCGTACTTCTTGAAGTCGTTGAATATAGAGCCAGGCGATCGTGTGGGCTACCTGGGACAAAATCATCCGCGTTTTCTAGAGGTGCTATACGCGAGTAGTCTGGTAGGTGCGATCTTCGTGCCACTGAACTATCGATTGACCTCTCAAGAGGTACAGTTTATCGCCAATGATTCGGGCCTTAAGGTTCTTTTTGCGGATCAATTTACCGCACACCTTATTGACGGATACGAAGATGAATTACCTTGTAAACACTTGATCAGCGTCGGGTTTAATTCTCGTGGCTGGACAGCCCTAGACAGCGCCCTAGCCAATGACGCCATCGAGATGGCCGGAAGGAGCCTAATCCCCGCGCAGGTAACGGAGAGCGATACTGCGTTAATTATGTATACGTCGGGAACGACTGGCCGCCCCAAGGGGGCGTTGTTAAGTCACGGAAATATTTTCTGGAACTTGCTGAATGCTAAATTTATGGAAGAAATTATGCGCGGGACGACACTGACCTGTGCGCCCTTGTTTCATATCGGGGGGTTGAATGTCACGACTCACCCATCGCTGGTAAGTGGTGTGCACGTGGTCCTGCATCAAGCATTCGACGCTAAACGAATTTTGGCTGACATTGAAAAGTACCAAGTGTCTACAATGTTTGGCGCGCCCACCATGTTCGATATGTTGACTTATGAAAGCACATTCGAGGCAACAGACTTCAGCTCAATCATAGCCTTTAATTGTGGGGCGGCGCCGGTTCCTTTGCCACTGATTGAGACCTATTTGGAAAAAGGTGTTCAGTTTTGTCAGGGCTATGGATTGACGGAAACTGCGCCCTACGTCAGCGTTTTGAGCAGCAAAGATTCCGTCACTAAAAAAGGATCTGCCGGCAAAGCCCTGATGTTTACGGAGGTTTGTATTGTTGATGCCAGCGGAGCAGTAGTGCCCGCTCTGGAGCGTGGTGAAATTTGCGTGTCAGGCCCCAATGTGACAGCCGGCTATTGGGGCCTTGAGGCAGCAACGCGTGATGCATTTGATAATCGCGGCTGGTTTCTCACGGGTGATATTGGTTATCTTGATGATGATGGATATCTTTTCATCTGTGATAGAAAGAAAGACATGATCATCTCAGGTGGTGAGAATGTATACCCCGCTGAGGTAGAGGGTGAGTTGTTAGCCCTGCCCGGTGTCAAGGAGGTCGCTGTGCTCGGCCTTCCTGATGATAAGTGGGGTGAGAAGGTTGTCGCTGTAGCGGTTATTGACGATTCCTCTGATATTTCCATCAAGTCTGTGAGTGATTTTCTTGCAGGAAAGTTGGCACGTTACAAGCAGCCTCGAGAGCTTCATGTCGTTGATGAGTTACCCAGAAATCCTGCAGGAAAAGTACAAAAATTTGTGCTCAAAGAACGCTTGATTTCCCGGATCTGACTGAGTTTAACCAGCCGCTAAACGTTACTTGCCGGCTGAGGCTTTGAGATACCACCTCGAGTTTATAAGAGCATAAAATATCTGCGATGGGATAAGCGAGGGCTCGCGAAAAGAGCGGTCTAGCTAACGGTGACAGTTTAGGCTTTTCGAAATATAGCGGCGAACCCCTGATCGGCTCCGTGGTCATCGTCGGCATTGGCGTAATATGTCACGCGCACAAATTCGATGGGGGTGATTTGCCTGTCAGCCTGCAAAGCTGCGAGGTGCGAGCCGAAGTGGTATTGGTCAAAAGCCGTGCCGTTAATTCCTAAGATGAAGAGTGCGGACGAGCGGCAAAGAGGCAAGAGTTTTGCAAGCGCCTCAGGTCCAACATGGCCATGGGTAAAAGTGCCTGCACTGACGACGGCGCCGTAATGATTCTTTGGTAGCTCAATCGATTGACTTAGATCGCGTTCAAAAAGCTGGCGGTACAGGTTTTTTTTCTTGCTGACTTCTAACATTTCGGGTGAGATATCGACCCCGTCAATAGTGAGTTGCGAGTCTATGGCGTGGTGCTCCCGCATAGTTGATGCTACCAGCCCTGTTCCTGAGCCCACATCTAGTACGGGGACGTCATGAGCGCCTGCATATCGGCTGTAAATGTCCGCTATCTGTTGGGGGTACTGGTAGCCACGATCTCTGGCGAATTCGGTATCGTAGGTCTCGGCCCAGTTGCGATATAGCGCAACATTATCCGCTGGCGTCTTCAGAGAATACGCGTCATCAAGCTTAATTTTTTTATCGTTACACATTAGCTACTCAAATTAGACGGTGACTCCAGAAAACACCTGGCAGACTATAGTCGCAGGGCAGGCTGAAGCCGCGGCTGATAAGACACTGTTTACTGATAGTAACAGGCATAAAAAAACCCCACACTGAGGTGGGGTTCTTTGCGTTGCCAACTATGCGCCAGCTGTGAAGATAATCCTTGTATCAAAGCTTGCTGGATCGGTACAGCTCGCATCCACTTGTTCCTGACTCGAGTGCTCAGAGGCCCCGTAGGCTGAGTAAATGGCATCGCGCTCACTGTCAGAGGCAAAGAAGTTAGCCCACATGTAGTCAAAGTTATTCTCTGCTGCTGGCTCAAACAGTGGATTCATGATGGCCCACCAATAACTGCTCGCACCCATTTCGGCTTCAAAAGCATCGACGAAATCCCCGTGCATGCTCTCAAAGGCCATGCGTTGGGCTTCGCCCTGACCCTCACGGTATGAACAGAAAATGTATTCCACAATACCCGTACCAGTGGTGTTCATTGTCGTGGCTGGACGTCCAGAGGTTGGGGCAAAACCGTAAGCATTATCGGCTGAGTAAGTGAAGGTTTCGCTGGTAAGCTCAAGCCAGGCGGCTTCATGATTTTCGCCCCAGTCGGCCCATGCGTTGTCACGGGCTTCGACAGTTGGCCAGACCATGACCCAAAGAAAATCAAAGTTTTCATTTTCGACACGTGGCGTATGAATTGCGGATAAGCGAAGATCCCAACCCGCTTCAGTTGCAACGTTGGCCCAGTACTCAGTATGTGACCACAGTGCGTCATCACTGAATCCCTCGGCTTTGCTGTGCCATACGAATTCGACCATGGCAGGTAGGGACGACGTCTCCTGAGCAGCTTCGACGACAACTTCAATTTCTTCAGCGGTCACTGCGGCCGCCGCTTCAGGCTCCGATGGTTTGCCACCGCACGCGGTGATGATCAATGCGATCATGAGTAGGCTTACTTTTTTCATAATTCCCCCTTGGAATAAGATGGCCATTAGACGCCACCGTCCCAAGATACTAAATTTTGACCAGTACTCAACTGTTTCTGAATTTCACCGTCTATTTATGCGCCGACTGTGAGCCACTTCTCCAGATTATGGGCTCTGGCTGCTAGCATTTTTGGCTAATTTGTTCGACTCAGGTTTTCAGTAGTGAGCCCACGGCGCTGGATCAATAATTAACAACACCCTAGCTTATTGCTCGTCGACCGTATTTGCGGGGGCGTGGTTATTCAGCGTCATCGCTGTGGGATAGTGACAAGGTGGTTGTAGCTGCAATCATGACTCGGGTATCTTGTCTGCCCATCGCTCCTATAAACAGGAACCCTTGATTTGTTGATTTTAAAGTTGAGTGCGCACCTTTTGCCAATTCTGTTGTCGTCGATGGTTGCAGTTGCAAGCGCCGGGGTCCAGGGGGCATCGAGTAGCAGCCCGGGGGCCCACTTTGCTGAGTTAAGCGATGCTGTTCAGGCACGTTCGAGTGTTAAGCGTGGAGCTGCCGACGATGGTGGTCTTTGCGGTGAGTCCAATTGGAGCTCTGGAATTTATTCTCTCGAGCGGGATGGTTTGAGCCGTGATTTTCGAGTTTTTGTTCCTGAGTCTTATAATCCGAGTGAGCCAGCGCCCCTAATTGTTGCCTTTCACGGATGGGGAGGAGGGAACGGAGAGTTTCTCGACAAAGGCGTTGTTAGCACTGAGTTGGAAGCCCGAGGATACGTATTGGTTGCACCGGTTGGCCTGGGGCCAGAGGAAGCCAGGCGCTCACCCGCCTCATGGAGCTTTTCCGGGTCCACTACGGGTCTCGATGGTGACGGTTTAAACCTGGCGATCAGCGGCGATACGGAGGCGATCTGTGATGACGCCCGCACCACTAACTATGACTATGCGTCTTGTTCTGATGTGGCTCAAAATGGTTGCTCTTGGACGCAATGCACTGATGACGATGTCGATTACGCAGTTGCACTCGCTAAGGCGGCAGCGGAAAACTTATGCATTGACTCAGGCCGAGTCTTTGCTGTGGGTGGTTCAAATGGAGGTATGTTTACCTGGGATCTTGGCAGGACAGCATTGAGCGCCCAGATGTTTAGGGCGATTGCGCCGATTATTGGTTTGCCCCATCGGGGATACTTAGATCCTCCTGTGAAATCTGGAGGTATGCCGGCGTTGCTGATTACTGGAAAGCAAGACCGTACGGTGCCTCCAGGGGAATGGTCAGATCTCGGATTTACAACCAC
>AAVV01000019.1 GCA_000169115.1 marine gamma proteobacterium HTCC2080 | reverse complement strand
CCCTCGAGGCTGCGGGCGGGCCGCCTGCGGCACCGGGCCCGCGCACCGGCCCGGGTGATACGGTGAATACAAATGTTATGCGGTTGGGTGGCCGGATATTGGCTCTGGTTGAAGCTGGAGCGACCCCGGTAGAGTTAAATAGTGATCTTGATACTGTGGCGTATACCGATTTTGATGGTGCACTGACAAGCCCGTTTACGGCGCATCCCCATGAGGATCCGTTGACGGGAGAATGGCATGCCATCACCTATTCCCCGTTGATGCCTGATCATGTCTGCCACGTAGCGATTGATCGTGAAGGACAAGTCCTTAGGCAGCTAAAAATACCCGTATCCGATGGACCGTCCATTCATGAGTGCACCCTGACAAAAAATTTCGTGGTTATTTTCGACCTGCCCGTCACGCTGTCTTTGGCCGCTATGGCGAAGGGTTTTAAATTTCCGTATCGATGGGATGACGAGCGCTCCGCACGTGTAGGTTTGCTGCCACGATCCGGCACCGCTGATGAGGTTGTGTGGTGCGAGGTAGATCCTTGCTGGTTATTTCACGTTGCTAACAGTTTTGAGACTGACGAAAACACAGTGGTCATCGACGCAGCGGTGTATGAAACCATGTTTGCCCATGGCCCTGATGGCCCTAACGGTCAGCCAATTGGCTTAGAGCGCTGGGAAATAGACTTGAGCAAACGGCAGGTGACCCGAAGCACCCTCGATGCGACACCTCAGGAGTTCCCCCGGATAGACGAGCGGTTTTTCGGCCAGCCTTATCAGCACACCTGGACGGTGGGCTTACCAAGTTCGCCGGTTTCCAATTTTGCTCAGCCCAACAGTTTGTTTCACCACAATCTGAGCACCGGTCAACGGCAGGAGTATCCGTTTGGCTATGAGGATATTGGCGGAGAGTTTGTTTTTGTTCCCGCTACCGACGAAGCTGCAGAGGGCGAGGGGTGGTTGTTGGGCTACGTGATTAACACGGAATCCGACACAACCGAGCTGCGCATTCTAAATGCTCAAGCCATTGCTGATGGCCCGGTGGCGTGTATTCATATTCCACACCGGATACCACCCGGATTTCACGGTAACTGGATAGGTGACCTCTAGCGCAGTAAAAAGACCTAGCCTAGCGCCAACCTGTGGCATCTTAGTTATTCGATACCCTGGGGAATCGGACGCGGCTCAATGCATTTTGTGGCAGTGAACACCGATCGCTATAACCTGAGCTTAAAGCGGCGCATGGCCATGGTAATGCTCGTCAAGGTGACGAGGGTTCGACGAAGGTAGTGATTTCATCAAACGCCTTTTTTACCGTGGCGGCTCGGGGTATCTGTGCATCTGCAGCGGCGTATCCTACAACCATCAGTATGAAGGGCCGTTCGTTGCTAGGTCTCCCCAAAATACGGTTTAAAAACTTCATAGGGCTGGGCGTATGGGTGAGGGTGGCCAGACCCGCGGTGTGCAAGGCGGATATTAAAAACCCCGTGGCGATGCCGACCGATTCTGAAATGTAATAGTTTTTTCGTTTTTTACCGTCAACGTCTACACCGTAGCGCTCAGCAAATATAGCAATGAGCCATGGGGCGGTTTCTAAAAAAGGTTTTTGGGCGTCAGTACCCAAAGGGCCAAGATCCTGAAGCCAATTGTCACCGGCTTTGCCCTCATAGAAGGCGCGTTCCTCGGCCTCGGCTGCAAGGCGAATTTCCCGCTTAATATTGGGATCTTGAATACATACAAAATGCCAGGGCTGATGGTTGGCCCCCGATGGGGCGGTGCCCGCTGCACGAACAGCTGTGGCAATGATTTCCTTGGGAACCGGTTGGTACGAAAACTGGCGTATTGTTCGCCGGCTGCTCATGTGCTCAAGGTATTGGTTGCTGCGCGCTAGCCCCTCAGCGGCGGTGAGCTGTGGTTGATTGGCTAGAGGAATTGGGTCGTAGTCGTAGTCCACGGTTGGTTCCTTTTAAAGGAGTCAGCATATTATCGATAATACCGATACCGATACCGATACCGATACCGATACCGATACCGATACCGATACCGATACCGATACCGATACCGATACCGATACCGATACCAATAGCGGTCGGTACAAGACGCGCTTTTAAAACAGGCGCGCGAAAATATCAGGGTCAACGATAACTGCTCTAATAATCCCGCGTGCGAACTGTCTGTCATTTTCACTCATCGGTGACAGTTACAAAAAACACAAGATGCGGGTCACGTTCAATACGTTATTGCATCAATGTCTTTAGCAGTACATACCAAAGGCTGGTCAAAGCCGCCTATGGGCTAGGTAATAACTTGTCGACGCACTGCGCGCCTACGGGTGTCATCTTATCGACGATTGCCTTTGCTGCTTATGGGACCGCTTTCATCTTTGACCTTTGATGGGCGGCTTTTATCATTGCCGAAAAGTAGCTCGTTAGTAAGATTATTCACCGTTATTGAACTCGGCAGGCATTGCTCGGCGCCCTCCGCCTGCGTAGGGTAGTGCTCCATAAAATAGGGGTATCCCTTATGGGCTACGACATAACGTTCACACTTCTGAGCTGTCTGTTTTTTATGGGCTTGGTGGCTTTTATTGCCTATCGCCAGACTCGGGGTGAGACGGAGTCTTCTGACGGCTATTTTCTTGCGGGGCGAGGTCTTGGTGCGCCAATTATTGCGGGCTCGTTGTTATTAACCAATCTCTCTGCTGAACAGTTGATTGGGCTAAACGGCTCGGCCTATGGCTTTAACTTAAGCAGTATGGCGTGGGAGGTCACGGCGGCTGTTGCCACAGTATTTATGGCCTTTATTTTTTTACCTCGGTATTTAGCCGGTGCTTTTACCACCCTTCCTGAATTTTTAAATCAGCGGTTTGATGATGATGTCCGGCGTATGACCGTGATCTTGTTTATGCTTGGATACGGTCTGGTGACGATTCCTAGTGTCTTGTACTCGGGCTCCCTAGCCGTAATGAAACTATTTGCTATTCCCGAGTTATTGGCCATCAACGATGAATGGGCTCTGCCTTTAACTGTGGTGGTGATTGGTGTTACCGGGGCCATGTATGCCGTCTTTGGTGGGCTCAAGGCGGTTGCGGTATCTGACACGATAAATGGTATAGGTCTATTGATCATGGGCCTTGCCATACCGCTACTGGGGTTGGCGCTGCTGGGCGATGGCAGCGTGGTCAGTGGGCTTAGCACTGTCGTGACGTCCGAGACCCATAAGCTCAATGCGATAGGCAGCTCAGACGACCCGACACCTTTTGCCACGCTTTTCACTGGCATGGTTTTCGCGAACCTCTTTTATTGGTGCGCAAATCAGTATGTCATTCAGCGAACTTTGGCGGCACGAAACCTAGCCGAGGGGCAAAAAGGCGTATTGCTGTCGGGATTTTTTAAAGTACTGGTGCCTTTCTTAATGATGCTTCCCGGCGTTATTGCCTTTCACTTATACGGCTCTGAGTTGGCGTCGATCGATCTCGCCTACCCACAGCTTGTGCGGGATGTCTTGCCCAGCTACGCCTGGGGATTCTTTTTGGCGGTGCTTCTGGGTGCCGTATTCAGCTCCTTCAATTCGCTTTTAAATAGCGCAGCTACGTTATTTTGCCTCGACGTGTGGGAGCCTCTTAAGGGAAGAGTGCTGACTGACCCTCAGCGTATTAAAGTCGCGAAGCGTGCGAGCATTGTCATCGCACTGTTTTCTTTTTTAGTCGCGCCTATGCTTCAGTTTGCGACCGATGGACTTTGGCAGATCATCAGGATATTCACCGGTTTTTATAATATCCCGGTTATAGCCATTGTTATTGTCGGTCTGTTTACTCGCAAGGTGCCCGCCGTGGCAGCGAAGGTTGTTATTGTTTTCCATGTTCTCACCTACGGTTGCATGCAATTTTTGTTTAAGGAAGAGGTACCCCTGCATTTTCTTCATCTCTATGCGGTGTTGTTCGCTATTGAGGTTGCCATAATGCTGACTCTCGGCTTATGGCGGCCTCGAACAGAGGCTTGGATATACCACCAGCAAAAGACCTTAGATTTGAGTCCCTGGAATTATGCCGTTCCCTGTGCAACGACCTTGCTATCCTGCGTTTTGTCACTTTATTTGCTGTTTTCACCCCTGGGGCTGGTCGGAGGTTTAAGTCACTATTTTGTCCCATGTCTAATAGCAGTGATTGTTTTTAATATTGGCGTCTGGTGGTATTTCCGTGGCTTAAGGTGGCGCAAAGATCACTGGAGGCTTAACAAGTGAACCCACGATTTTTTTCAGTGCCGTCGAAACAACTCGCCACCGACGCTTGGTTGGCACGTGGTGATGGCAGTCGAGGGCCTCGATTGGCGATTGTTGGTCTGGGCATGATGGGACGCGAGCACCTAAGAGTGGCGCTACTGTTAGGACGGGTGCGCATTCAGGGGGTTTATGATGAACACCCTCCTAGTTTGGAGCATGCTCAGCGGGAGTATCAGGCACTGACGCAAAAACCGTTAGCGGCTTACACATCTTTAGACGCCTTATGTTCTGACGATAATGTCGATGCGTATTTAATAGCGACGCCAAATTTTACCCATAGTGCGATTTTTGAGCGCCTTATGAAGACGGATAAACCCATCTTCCTGGAAAAACCTATGGCGACTTCACTTACAGACGCACAGCGAATGGTGACCATGGCAAAGGCCTGCCCCACGTTCGTTCAGTTAGGCATGCAATACCGGTTTAAAGCACAGTATGTCGAGGCCTTTCACGCGATCCGCGTTCAGAAGGCGTTAGGCACAGTGCGCACCGTTGCTATGGCAGAGTACAGGCCGCCATTTTTAAACAAGGTGGGTGAGTGGAATAAATTTAATCAATACTCGGGGGGAACTCTGGTTGAAAAATGTTGCCATTACTTTGACCTGATCAACCTAGCCGTCGATGCGGCACCGGTGAAGGTTTACGCTCAGGGAGGCAGGGCGGTCAATTTTCTTGATTTTGAGCACGAGGGTATGCGGTCTGATATTGATGATCACGCCTTCGTCACGATCACCTACGATAACGGGACACTCGCGCACTTTACCCTCAACATGTTTGCGCAGGAGCTCTACGAGGAGCTAGTTGTGACGGGTGATAAGGGCCGGCTTGTGGCGAGTGAGTCATCAAGCTTTCGCCCTGGAGTTGAGTCTTCTGCAAGAATTCAAGTCGAGGTTGCGGCTCATCCCTCTTACGATGGCACCCTAGTGACCTACCCCTCAGCCATTGAAGTGAGCGGACATAGCGGTGCTACTTTTTTTGAGCATTTGGCTTTTGTGGCCCAGCTAGAGGGCGATAGGGTCGATGCGGCAACTCCCGCCCAAGGTTTTAAGTCTTTATTGATAGCCAGTGCGGCCCAACACTCTCTTGTGACAGGTCACGCTGTGCTAATGGATGAATTTTGTGCTCAGGAGCAGGTGAGCTGGCCATCTTAGCGAGGAGCTGTGAGATCATAAGGGTATTGCAGGCCGTTTAATTACTGGAGAGGCGTTAATCGTGGTTGAAGATCGTATTCAGGTGGGTGCCGGACACATGCCTACTCTTGGCTTGGGTTTGTGGAAGCTGCCCGAGCAGTCTGTGGCCAGTACGGTGGTCGATGCGGTGGCAGCTGGCTATCGCCATGTAGACAGCGCAGCAGACTACGGTAACGAAGAGGCGGTTGGTGAGGGGCTGCGTCAGGTGCTAAAAACTACCGATGTCGTCAGAGACGATTTGTGGGTGACCTCAAAACTGTGGAATACCTTTCATCGCCCAGAGCATGTCCGAGCGGCTTGTGAACGTAGCTTGAGGGACCTTGGTCTAGATTACCTTGACCTTTACCTCATCCACTTTCCCATTGCGCTTAAGTATGTCGATTTTTCAGACCGCTACCCACCCGAGTGGATTTACGATCCTACGGCTGAAGTGCCGCGTATGGAGCCCGATTTAGTGCCGATCGCAGAAACATGGGGCGCTATGGAGGGGTTGGTAGAAGCAGGTTTGGTAAAAGAAATTGGTGTTTGCAATTTCAATACCGGATTACTCCATGATTTGATCGCATCGTCTCGCAGGCCCCCAGCACTGCTACAAGTAGAGTCGCACCCGTATCTAACCCAAGAGCGTTTGATTCGCTTAGCTCATCAGTACGACATGGCAGTAACGGCTTTTTCCCCTCTGGGATCATTATCCTACCTTGAGCTGGGTATGGCAGAGGCTCAGGAGTGTTTGCTGGATGAGTCGGTTGTTTGTGCCGCTGCTGAGCGCTTGCAGCGTAGCTCGGCACAAGTGTTACTGCGTTGGGGCTTACAGCGCGGTACCGCGGTGATACCCAAAACCAGTCAGCTCGAACGTTTGCGCGAGAATATTGACGTTTTTGATTTCAGCCTCAGTGATGCAGAGATGAACGCTATCAGCGCGTTGAATCGGAACCGACGTTTTAACGATCCGGGGCTATTTTGTGAAGAAGCCTTTGGGAGTTTCTATCCCATTTATGATTGAGACCGATGCAGCCATCGATGCGCTGTTATGCGGTTCACCGTTTGCAGTCGCACCTGCCACAGATGTGGGTGACTTTGCTCTAGCACTAACGCCTTCAGAGGAAGGTCATCTGGCTGACTGGTTGTCTGAGACGGCCACCGATGTGATGTCCGTGTTGGATCAGGTGGGCGCCATTTTGTTCAGAGGCTTCCCTGATGGGGGAGATATCGAATTTGACCGCTGCATTGAGGCCCTCGGGTTGCAGCCCTTTACCTATGCCGAGTCATTGTCTAACGCGGTACGTAAAAATCGCACCCCTCGGGTATTTACAGCCAATGAGGCCCCCCCAGAGCTGGAAATATTTTTACACCATGAAATGGCGCAGACACCTTTATATCCCCGCTATCTCTTCTTTTATTGTGAACAAGCTGCTGCATCGGGGGGCGCTACACCCTTATGTCGGTCAGATTATTTAATGGCAGCATTGGAACGGCAGCTTCCCAGTTTTATAAAACAATGTCGCGATCTGGGTGTGTCCTATACCCATACTATGCCGGCGCAGGCTGATGCAGGTTCAGGGCAAGGGCGCAGTTGGCTCGATACATTGAGTGTGACTTCTCGATTGGCTGCGGAAACCAAGTTGCAGCAGTTGGGCTATACCTGGGTTTGGTTGCAGGATGATGATTTACGGGTGACGACCCCTGCGCTTCCGGCCATACGACGGACTAGCACCGGTACAGAGGTCTTTTTCAATCAACTGGTAGCCGCTTTCGCCGGTTGGCAAGACCAACGCAACTCTGCCGCCAGTTCAGTCTGTTTTGGTGACGGCTCGCCTATGCCCATACCTGCACTAAAAGAAATGATCGCCATTGCCTATCAGCAGGTCTATGACCATATTTGGCAGGCGGGTGATGTGATCCTGATTGATAATTTGCGGGTCATGCATGGTCGGCGTCCTTTCTCGGGAACCCGTACCGTGCTGGCTGGCCTCGCCGGTGCTCAGTATCAATAGCTGATTCTTGATGTGTCAGCGCGCCACCTGTCGCGTTTTTGTCGGCCTTCTGGTTTTTATTTATCCCACTCCAATTTAAAAACATCTTTATTAGGCACGGTACTTGCTGAGTTTACCGAAAGACCTCGTTGGCGGTCTGTTGTCTGCTCAACGTTGAGGGTTTTTCACGGAAAAATAAGCGTAAGAAGATACATTCACGGCAAGGAGTGCCCCCGAATGAGAGAAGAAAAACAGGATTGTGGAGATTGCACCGCGATGAAGCTTTCGCACTGGAGTGGTGCATGCTGGGCTGTCGGGGAGCGATTCCGTTGAGCGCGCCGGTTATTTATACCGACCTTGATGGCACGCTGCTAGACCATGATAACTACGGTCTTGGTCCCGCGGGCGCCGTCCTTCTCGAAATGCTTGCCCATAATATTCCTGTCATTCCCGTCACGAGTAAGACCCATGCTGAAGTGCAGTTACTCTGTCATACCTTAGAGATGACTGGGCCATTTGTGGTGGAAAACGGCGCCGCGATTTGGGTGCCGCAAACCTGGGGGTTGAGTCGCCCCCCAGGATCAGCCAGTGCTTCAGGATATTGGTGTCACGTGTTGGGCAAGTCCCGAGGCTATATTCGGGGTCTTCTGGCCGGCTTGGCGGGGGAGTGGTCGGGTCGGTTTCACGCACTGAGCGATATGTCGGTGCGACAAGTTTGCGCCGTCACAGGCCTCGATGAGTTTTCAGCGAGACGTGCCCAAGCTCGCCATTACAGTGAAGCCTTGCTCTGGCTGGGGTCGGCAGCCGATCGCATTGGCTTCGTGCAAGCAACCGCTGAGCTTGGCTTGCAGGTTGTTGAAGGGGGGCGGTTCTTGCATGTCTTGGCAGGGGGTGGAAAAGGCACTGCCATGCGTTGGCTGCACCAAAAAATTTGCAGAGATTTATATTCTGATGCCATCAGCATTGCTGCCGGGGACGCTAATAACGACCTTGAGTTGCTCGAGGCTGCTGACCACGCTTTGGTGGTTCGTTCACCTGTTCACGAACCCCCTAAACCTCACAATCACCCAAAGCTTTACATCAGCAGGTTAGAAGGACCTGCGGGTTGGGCAGAGGGAATTCAACACATTATTAAGGTTATTGATCAGGAGAGAGGGCATGGCCGATTTTTATCAGAACGGCAGCATCACTACGCTGCACAATCTGGGTGAGCGTTCCACAGCGTGTCTGGAGCAGGAACTTGTTCAGCATGCCAAACGGCGCCCCTTGGGTTTGGTATTGCCATCGCTCTATTCTGAGATCGCAACTCCCGCATTACCCAATATTTTGGAAGAGCTGAAGCAGGTACCTTACCTGTCGCAAATCGTGATCGGTCTTGATCGTGCCAACGCCGACGAATATCGTCACGCGTTATCGTTTTTTTCCGATCTGCCACAGCACCATCGCGTGCTTTGGCAAGATGGTCCTCGCCTTCAAGCCCTTGATGCGAGTCTCGCCGATGCGGGCCTTGCACCCAAAGAGTTGGGTAAGGGTAGAAATGTTTGGTACTGCATGGGATATGTGTTGGCTACTGCTCAGGTGGACGCGGTGGCACTCCACGACTGCGATATTTTGACCTACGAACGTAGCCTGTTAGCTCGGTTGCTGTATCCCATGGCGCACCCCTTATTCAATTATGAATTTTGCAAAGGCTATTACCCGCGTATTGCCGACAACAAAATTAACGGTCGGGTCTGCAGGCTTTTGGTGACGCCTATGATTCGCGCCCTCAAACAGGTACTCGGGGAATCGGCTTACCTCAACTACCTCGACAGCTACCGTTATATTTTGGCGGGAGAGTTCGCATTTCGCCGAGATGCATTGAGTGACCTGAGAGTGCCTAGTGACTGGGGTTTAGAAATCGGTGTTGTTTCAGAGGTCTATCGCAGCAATAACAACAAGCGTATTTGTCAGGTCGATATTGCGGGTAACTACGATCACAAACACCAAGATTTATCTGTAGATAACCCTTCGGCAGGGTTGTCTCGGATGTCTACCGATATTGCCAAATCTATTTTCCGCAAGCTGGCGATTCAGGGCACGGTTTTTAATCAAGAAACGTTCCGAACGGTTAAGGCGACCTACTATCGCCTCGCGCTTGATCTGACTGAAGCCTATCGTAACGACGCCATTATGAATGGTCTGCAGTTTGATATTAACGGTGAGGAAGCGGCCATTGAGCTTTTTGCTGAAAACATTATGGAGGCGGGTCGTCATTTTTTAGAGAAGCCCATGGATGCGCCATTTATTCCAACATGGAACCGAGTGGTCAGTGCCATCCCAGATATTTTTGAGCAGTTGGTAGATGCTGTTGAGGCCGACCACAAGGAATTTTCTCATTCACCCCTCGTGTCGATACCCCCAAAGATGGCTCTCGCCTAAGCGTTAGCAATGAATTTATCCCAACGGGTCGATACGCACCTGAATAGGCTTTATGGTGACCGTCTCGGTCGCAATGCGCTTATTGAATGGCGAAATAAGCTGCTTGCGGCCATGCGCCTAACACCTGAGCAGATCCCGCCGGTATGCCACAGAAATTTATGGGATGAGACTGATGTAGCACTCATCACTTACGGCGATTCCATTCAGTCTGCTGAGCAAAAACCTCTTCAGGTATTACATAACTTTCTCAACCAGCGTATTGGAACTACGATTTCATGGGTGCACATCCTGCCCTTTCATCCCTGGACTTCAGATGATGGTTTCGCGGTTTTAGACTATTCCAGTGTCAACGAATCGCTGGGAGACTGGCCAGACCTGACTCGCATTGCCGTTGATTACCGATTGATGGCAGACCTTGTACTTAACCACTGCTCGAGCCGTTCGTTTTGGTTTGAAAATTTTCGTCGAGGCATTCATCCGGGGGCTGACTATTTTTTTGTTCCGCCTGATAATTTCGATGCTTCGCAGGTCGTTCGACCTCGCACTAGTGCCCTATTGGAAACCGTACTAACAGAAGAGGGTAGTCAGGCCGTTTGGTGTACTTTTAGCGCCGATCAAGTCGATTTTGACTTTCAAAACCCGGCAGTTGTTGAGGAGTTTTCCAGCATTATTCGTCAGCTCCTCGATGCAGGGGTGCGTATTTTTCGGCTGGATGCCGTGGCTTTCCTATGGAAAATTTCTGGGTCCAGTTGTATCAATCTGCCGCAGACCCATGAGGTTGTGAGGCTATTTCGAACCCTCATTGAATGTGCACAATCAGATGCGATTGTAATTACCGAAACTAACGTGCCTAACACTGAAAATCTGTCCTACTTCGGTCAAGCCGACGAAGCCCATGCCATTTATAATTTTTCGCTGCCTCCGTTGCTCATTCACGGGTTACTTACAGGCAGCAGTCAATATTTACGAGCATGGATGATGAGCATGCCTCCCGCTGAGGCAGGTACGACCTACTTTAACTTTATTGCGTCCCACGATGGGATTGGGTTGAGGCCCGCAGAAGGGTTGCTCGGTCAAAGTGAGCTTGAGCAGATGGTTATCGCTCTTGAGGGCTTTGGAGGTTTAATTTCTCGACGTCAGGTTGATGAGGGTGAGAGCCGGCCCTACGAAGTCAACATAGCTTTGATTGATGCATTGAGTGGCACCGTTAATGGCGCTGATGATTTAGGTATAGAACGGTTTGTTTGTGCACATGCCATTATGCTGGGCCTTGAAGGTATACCCGCGTTTTACCTTCATTCGCTGCTGGGTACTTGCAACGATATGGAGCGCGTTCTTCATACGGGTCACAATCGATCAATCAATCGGCATCAGTGGGCGTTGCATGAACTAACGGCAGCGCTTGAAGACACCGAATCCATACATCATCGTGTTTTTATATCGCTACAAAAGTTAATTCAGCTGCGCAAGAAGCAGGGCGCTTTTCACCCTAATGCCACCCAATTTACGTTGCATCTTGGCGATTCGCTATTTGGATTCTGGCGTCAGAGCGCCGACCGCCGTCAGAGTATTTTTTGTATTTATAACATGAGTGACCAGACTCAAACGCTATCTGTAGCAGCCTTAAATTTAATTGTCACTGACGACTGGCATGATCTTATTTCAGGGCAAACACTGGACGCTGCCATACCCGCGATTTTTTTGACGCCCTACCAATCTCTTTGGGTCAGTAATCGCTAGCGCTGCAATGTCCTGTAGCCCTAAACTTTGATTTAGTGAGTTTGGTGAGCTGCGAGAAGGGCTGATAGGATTCCGAGTTCAATGGCTATTTATTGGGAGAACAGCTCGCGAACCTCGTCGTGGGGCAACCTGTGTACTCTGAGTCCATCAGCTCCCGTCACAGTGTCTGCTGCAACCATGGCGTTGACGATGGCCTCTTCCGTAGCTTGAACCGTTCCACGAAATAATGTGTCGAGTGCGTTGTTGGGAAATTGCTCAACCTTGTTAAATTGATCCTCATTTATTGCTCCGGCATTGCCCGTCGAAAAAGCGAGAAAAATATCACCGGACCCCGGGTTGCTAATAGCACCGAGTCGTCCCAGGGCTAGTGCTGGTCGCTTTGCTAATCGATTTAACTGGTGAGGCAATATCGGTGCATCGGTTGCTACTACAACGATAATTGACCCGTCTCGAGTGGGACTGTCTTTATCGAGTTCAGCACCACTGCAATAAGGGAACCAGGGGTTTTGGGGGGCTATACTGGGGTCGGTGTAGCAATGCTCGCCCACGGGTAGTTTTTCAGAGACCCACTGATCACCCAGACGCAGACTCTTCCCGCCCCAGTTGTAATTACACTGCACCAGAACACCAACTACATACGACTGATCTGCCACTGATACGATACGAGAAGCGGTGCCTATGCCGCCCTTGAATCCGTTGCAAACCATGCCGGTGCCGCCACCCACGGCGCCTTCGGTCACCGGCCCAGCGGTGGCCTGTTCAAGTGCGCTGTACACATGAGGGCGTTTTACGTGTTGGCCGTTAATGTCATTCAGTGCACCGTCATAAGTTTCCGCGACGATCGGCGCGTGCCAAAGTGCGGGCCATTTTTGATCCACCATCCAGCCTACGAAGGCATCTCGCACTATGCCCACACTGTGGGTATTGGTGATCCCTATGGGGCCATCGATTAAACCGCGTTCTTCAAGCCACGTAGTGCCGGTCATTTCCCCTGACGCGTTGAGGGTAAACCAGCCGCCGTAAACGCCTTCGGTACTGACTTTTCCCCGGGGGTGAATAACGGTGACTCCCGTACGAATGGGACCCACACCGCGCACCAACGGGCCTTCTCCAGATATCAGCGTTTTGTGACCTACCTCGACGCCCAGCACATCGGTAATGCCATTGAGCGGTCCAGTTTTGCCAGCAAAAGGAATGCCCAGGGCTCGGGCTCGGTCGGGCTCTGCTGAAAGCGGGTTGGCTAAGCCCAGAATCCAAAGGAATACCGGTAGGCTCGCGTAGAAGCACAGTTGCCGCTTGGTAGATTGCCTTGGCATAACGGAGTCCTCTTCCTGAAAAAATGTCTTCAGGTGAAGGTACCAGATGCGCTGGCGTAAAGCCCTGACCTCATGCCAGGAAAGCCACCCATTTTTGCGCCGCGACGGGAATTCGGCCTTCCTTACCAAGTCGGTATTTTCTTCTCCGCGGGGAACCACGGCAAAGCGACGACTTCAGCTTGGCGCATACCCTCAGGCAGGTGCAGTTCAATAGCCGTACCCGGCTTGGCATATTCAGTGGGCAGATTGACGAGGGCTATATTGTGCTCCAACCGCGGTGAATAAACGCATCGCGTTAAGTGGCCTGCAATGTGTCCTGCCGCGCTCACGGGTAACATATGCTCGTTAGGTCGCACGGGCTCACCCATAAAATTGGCCCCTACTAGCTTTCGCGGTGTGCCTTCCTTCGCTATTTTTTGCAGTGCCGCCTTGCCAATGTAGTCATAGGGTTTATCGATATCGAGCAGTCTATCCATGCCTATGGTGAAGGGGTTGTCGGCGATGGTGATATCGGAGCAGTAGGATAGAAGCCCTCCTTCCATGCTGCGCGCTAACGAAGGGCAGGCTGGTCTAATGTTAAACTCTGCGCCCGCTGCCATGCACAAATCCCAAAGTTCGGTGCCCCGCTGTGCATCTTGCAAAATCAGCTCATACCCCAACTCACCGCTCCACCCGGTTCGGCTGAGGACCAAGGGAATACCCTGTAAGGTCACCTCACGAAATTGGTAGTAACCCAACTCGGTGGCGATATCACCAAATAATTTATGTGCGACTCGGGGGGCCAGTGGGCCTTGGAGCTGCAGTGGCGATGCATCGGGCTCGTGCACAGTGACATCTAAGGTGCTCATTGCGGCCGCCGCCTTGGCCCACAGCAGGACGTCCCCATCTCCCGGCGATAGCCAAAATCGATTTTCCTCCAAGCGAAACAAGACCGCGTCGTTGACGATGCCGGCATTTTCGTCGAGGAAGATGACGTAGCGGCAACGACCCACCGGACAATTTTCTACATCTCTAGGGGTTAAAAGCTGGGTAAAGGCCGCGGCGTCAGGGCCGCTGATTTCAATTTGCCGCTCAGCAGAGACATCCCAGAGACTGACGCCCTCAACAATCGACCAGTATTCCGACAGCGTATCGCCATAGCTGGAGGGCATATACATGTGGTTGTAAATCGTAAACACGCCAGCCCCAGCTGCAACAGTCGCATCGTAAAAAGGAGATTTTCTGACTCGTGGCCCCAATGTAATCAGGGGTGGGTTTCCGGCTGCTTTCATCGTAAGGTACTCCGCCTGCATCTTGATTTTTATTTGGCGGATAGTGATCTGCGTCAGGTCGTTTTGTCGATCGAATTTTGAACTGCAGATAAGTAAAAAATACCACTTTTAGGCACTAGGTATAGACAATAAAAATCAACGTGTTTTGGATCCTCTCGGGTCCAGGGCACCCAGCTAAGTACGGGATACTTTATGGCAGATGCTCCAGCCCGCGACACTTCAGGTAGTCACCAGCTCAGCAGTGAACACAACCCTTACCAAACCCCCAAAGCGGCCTACTACGCGTTGGGTACCTTGACGGTGGTTTACAGCTTTAATTTTATCGACCGTCAGCTTTTGGCCATTCTGCAGGAATCCATCAAGGCGGATTTGTTGCTCAGTGATGCACAGTTGGGTTTGTTAACCGGATTTGCCTTTGCAGTGTTTTATGTAACAGCGGGGCTGCCTATCGCAAGCTGGGCTGATCGCAGTAATCGTCGCAATATTGTTTCGTTATCGCTGTTTATCTGGAGTTTTATGACCGCCATTAGCGGTTTCGCTCAAAACTACTGGCAGCTGTTACTCGCTAGAATTGGCGTTGGTGTTGGTGAGGCCGGTGGCAGCCCGCCATCCCACTCGATGATTTCAGACATTTTTCCCCCCGAGTCTAGGGCCGGCGCGCTGGGGTTTTACTCTTCGGGGGTCAGTTTCGGTATTTTGTTTGGCTTTTTGTTTGGCGGTTGGCTTAACGAATATTTCGGGTGGCGGGTGGCGTTTTTGATTGTGGGGGTTCCCGGTGTGCTACTCGCACTACTGGTGCGTTTCACCATGGCAGAGCCAATTCGAGGACTCAATGAAAAGCGCAAAGTTCAAGCGGGCAACGTTCCGATAAAAACCGTTATTGCGTTGCTATGGCAGCGCCGCTCTTTTCGCCATATGGCCATGGGTGCAGCTATGAATGCCTTCGCGGGCTATAGCGTTGCTAACTGGGTGGCGTCTTATATGATTCGCAGTTACCAAATGCCCACCGGTGAGCTGGGCACTTGGTTAGCACTGGTTATTGGTGTTGGTGGTGCTATCGGCGTGTTTGGCTCTGGCGTTATTGCTGACCGACTGGGTAAACGCGATAAGCGCTGGTACATGTGGATGCCGGCGGTGGCCTGCTTGATCTCTTTTCCGTTTCAGTTTGGTATTTATTTAACATCTGATCCTTATTTTGCGTTGATGATGCTTGTTGTGCCTGGTGTACTAGCCAACGCTTATTTGGGCGCAACCATTGCCACCGTTCACGGTTTAGTGGGCTTAAAAATGCGCGCCCTTGCCTCGGCAATTTTGTTCTTCATCCTTAACATCATTGGTCTGGGTGCCGGCCCCTCCTCGGTGGGCTTGCTCAGTGACCTACTTCAGCCCAGCTTTGGTGTGGAGTCTTTGCGGTACGCGCTATTGATTTTAGTACCCCTGGCGATCTGTTGGTCTTGCTTTCACTACGTGATGGCAGCTCGATATGTTCGCGAAGATTTGGCAGCAGCCCCTGATTAAAGGCCTGTAACCGTCGCGTAGACATTCAAAACCTTTTATCAATCAAACTGTAGGGAGTGAGAGGGATGGTTCTCAGGGGTCGAACTCGGCTAATTCGGCGTAGTTTTTGCGCACTTATTGTCTCAATGCTGGCAATGGCAAATTCGGCATCAGCCGCCAGCAGTTTTTTTTCTGCCCTCCTCAGTCAGGTGCAAAGTTTACGCGTTGTTGTGCAAGATGAGCCAAGTGAAGAGCAGCCGCCCATAGCGGGGCTCGATTTTTCTGAGGTCGACGGCGCTTTTGTGTCCTTTCTCGATGCCAGTTCGGTTTTTGATGGCATCAGCTACGTTGTGGTTGATGCTGGCGGGACATTACATACCGAGACTTTTGGAGACCATACCGAAGATCTCGTGGTGATGTTGGCCTCGACCAGTAAAGTACCTGCGGTAATGACCCTTCTGGCGCTTGATGAAGATTCTAGCGTCTCGTTTTCTGTAGACCAGCCGGTGAGTACTATGCTGCCCTACGAGGGTGTTTATACCGACCGAACTATTGTTCAAATGGTTAGCAACACCACAGGTATGCCGGGCCTTTCAGCAATCAATAGTTACGGAAACCCATTTGGGCAGACGCTGGAGGACCTCAATCATCTTTGCACGTTTGCGGCGTCTGACTTTGTCGAATTTGAGGCCTGCGGTCAGCAGTTGTTAACCAATGAGCTCGCGGGCAGTCAATCGGCAGGGGACAGCTTTGACTACGGTGGCAGCCAATGGCAAGCCGCGGGTGTCACGGCCGCGATAGCGGCCAACGCCACGTGGAATCAGCTTGTCGATGAATACCTTGGAGCACCTTGCGACCTCGAGGTGTTTACTTTTGGCAATCCCTGGCAGGAGCTTAATTTAGGCGGCACCAGCTTCAACGGCACGGTTGAAAGCCTGCCGGGGCAAAGCAACCCTCATATTGGCGGCGGCGCCATAACCAATCTGGCAGATTACGCTAAGTTACTTCAGGTTCATTTAAACGGCGGCTTTTGTGGCGATCAGCAAGTCCTAAGTCAGGCGGCACTTGATCGTATGCGGGTGGATCGAGGTGGTGTTGTATCAATAAATCCCACGCCTTATGGCATGGGTTGGTGGATCTCTTCTGACAACCCCGGTGTGTATGACGATCCTGGGGCCTTTGGCGCCATAAGCTTTATTGACGTGGAGCGTGGTATTGGGGGTTACGTTGCCATTGATGATTACTCAAGAGACGATGCAGGAGCCCCTGTTGCTTTGGTTCGAAAAACGATAATTCCACTGATTCAGGCTGTGATTGATGGCCGCTGAACATCGGGTTACTTTAATGTGGGTCCACCATTAGTTTTACCCTGAGCTTTGGGCTGCTAAAGCGTGAGATGGTTAAATATTCAAAAATTAGAGGTTAAAGAGTTGCGAGCTAGCGATTGTGGCCTGTTTTAGAAAGGACAAACTGTGTACTCCTGCCCCGCTTTTCTCGGCGGTAGATGCAGCAGCGTTGGCATCATGAAAGCAGTACAGTTAGGCGCGATTAAGGGGCTGGTACTGCCGACCACTTTTGGCTTTTTGGTGTTGGCCGATGGGTGGACTAACCCGAAAAGTAGCGATGAAAGAGTCGGCTCTACATGAAGGAAGACCCTGACAGAGTGCGGGAATCTGCTGACGAAATCGCCAGAAATCGCTATCTAGATATTCTTCACCAATTCACCCTGCGCCAATCCAGTCTGGCCAAGCTAGAGGATATTGTTTGGAATATCGCGAAAACAGCGATTGCTGAATTAGGTTTCGAAGATTGTGTGGTGTACCTGATAGCTGATGACGGATTGATGCTGAAGCAAGTTGCAGCGCACGGTCCCAAAAATCCCGTGGACCGGGAAATATTCAACGAAATAACCATTCCAGTTGGCCAAGGTATTGTCGGTCACGTAGCACAAACGGGCGAAGTACAGCGCATCGATGATGCGCGCCTTGATCCGCGTTATATTGAAGATGACGATTTTCGCTTATCTGAACTCGCGGTACCGATCAGTCATGACGGTAGAATTATAGGAGTTCTTGATTCAGAGCATCACGCGGCCAAATTTTTTACCGATGAGGATGTTCGTCTATTCACAACCATAGCCTCCTTAGCTTCGACACGTATTGATACTGCACTGACGATGGATCGTTTGGAAAAAACCGTCGTACACCTTGAGGAGGCGCGCCAAGCGCTGGAAATGCAGACCGAGGAACTTCGGGAGGCGCGCTTAGCTGCGGAAGCGGCTTCGGTGGCCAAAACGAATTTTCTTGCCAACATGAGCCATGAGATACGAACGCCAATGACCGCTATCGTTGGCTTTGCCGATCTATTAGCTAAAGGCGTGAAGGATCCCGAGCAGCAAGAGCAGTGGCGGGGCCAGCTCACTCAAAATGCGCGCTACCTCCAAGACCTTATTGGTAACGTCCTCGACATGTCTGCAGTGGAGGCTGGAGAGATGTCACTGAAATTTGAATCTATAAATCTGCTCTCCGCGGTAACTGCTGCCGTTGAAAATTTGAGGGTACGCGCAGACAGCAAAAACGTGGGCTTAGAGACCGTTGTCAGCGGTGCGTTACCCAGTGCCATTATTACTGACAGTCTTAAGTTCAGAGAGATCATCGTTAATCTCTTAAGCAATGCGATTAAATATACGGAACGGGGTTCTATTAAAGTGACCCTTTCGGCAGAAAATCGAGGCGCCAAGGCAATACTGTCTGTGGAGGTGCTAGATACCGGGATTGGCATTGACTCAGGTCAGATGGAAAACCTGTTTTTACCATTCAGTCGAGTACACGATACCCACCATAGGGCCGGTATTGAAGGTACTGGGCTGGGGTTGGCGCTATCGCGTCAGATTGCCGCAGCCTTAGAGGGCGACATCGTAGTAGCTTCAACTCTGGGCAAGGGCTCGAAGTTTACTTTGACGCTACCTGTTGAAATACCAGCTGGCAGCCACTGGTCTGAGCATCATCAGGCCAATCCATTTGCGGTTGGCCCGTCTAAGCTTTCAACAGCGCCCTACGTCCCTGGCACAAAACAATTGCAAGGCTTGCGGGTTTTAGTTTGCGAGGATAGTGCGTCCATAGCGACTTTGTTGGAGGTGGTACTTAATGCTGCGGGAGCGACAATGACTCAGTGCGTTAACGGCCTTGAGGGATTGCGTTGCTTTGAGGAGCAGAATGCTTCAGGTGCACCACCCGATCTGGTGCTGATGGACATGCAGATGCCCATTATGGATGGCTATGAAGCCACTGGACATATCAAAGCTGTTCGGCCGGATATTCCGGTTGTGGCATTGACCGCCTTCGCCCTCGCAGACGATATTGACCGCTGCTTGGACGCGGGCTGCGATTACTATCTTACCAAGCCCATACAAATTGAAACGTTCACGGAAGAGTTACGCAGTATCCGAGAGCGCTTAGACGCCTAACGAACCGACATGTGCAAGCAGTGGCACGATCCACCACTGCAGTTGGTGGTTTCACTGCAGAAACTCAGGCCATGGCAATTTCCAGTGAGTGGGCCGTGATACTCCGACGCTGTGCGAGAGAGATATGCGATGACTTTTTTACGATGTAACTCTGAGCTGCCCAGAGCATGAAGGCGGAACTGAGAGGGGGCTTGCTGAACCGAGATTTGGTGCTGTTGCTCTGCAGCCAGATTATCTTTGTTTCTGCGGGGGCTATGACCGTCACAATGGCGGGTATTGTTGGATCGCGTCTAGCGCCCAATTCAGCCCTCGCAACGCTCCCTGTATCGTTCATGGTGTTGGGTACTGCGCTTGCAGCGTTCCCTGCTGCACAATTTATGCGTCACTTAGGGCGGCGTGCGGGATTTGTGAGTGCCGCGCTGATGGCAGTGCTTTCATGTGGCCTAGGTTACTGGGGCCTCACACTGAGTTCCTTCAGTTTGTATTGTGCGGGCACTGGCACCTTAGGCATCAGCTTGGCATTTAGCCAGCAGTTTCGTTTTGCGGCAACGGAAACTGTGACACCAAAGCAGGCGGGGTCTGCCGTGTCGTTACTACTTCTTGGTAGTGTGGGCGGTGCTATTGTCGGGCCTGAGTTAGTGGCTCGAAGCGAGCAAATTCGTCCTGAGGGCGGTTTTGTTGGCGCGCTAGTAGGTGCCGCGGTGCTCTTTGTGCTGGCCGCTTTTCTTTTGAGCCAATTATCACTCCGGGGCAAGGGACACACGGCTGATGCCTCTGCCCAGACTGTTAATGTCAGCTTGAGCACCATTCCGCCACTGGCTTGGCTTGCCATAGCCGCAGGGGTTGTAGGCCAAGGGGTGATGACATTCGTTATGACAGCAACACCGGTTTCGATGCATGTCATGGCGGGTCACAGCCTGAGCGACACTGCTAGCGTGGTTCGGGCCCATGTATTGGCTATGTATCTACCATCGTTAGTGTCTGGCTGGCTGATCGCTCGTTTTGGTGCTCGATCTTTGCTTGCGGGAGGCCTCACTATTTTTGCGGCTACTATGGCCGCGGCCTTGGCCGGGCAAACGGTACTGCACTATGGGCTGGCGATGGTTCTGCTTGGCGCGGGATGGAACTTTCTGTTCGTCGGGGGCACAACGCTTCTGGTTCAGAGTGCCCATCCCGATTCGCAGCTTCAACTGCAAGGTTATAACGATACCGCGGTGTTTGGCAGTGCGGCGATTGCAAGCTTTGCCGCTGGGGCAGTCCTCGAGTATTTGGGCTGGGAAATGGTCGTGGTCTGTACGATGTTCCCCGTTTTGTTATTGGCGGTGCTTTGGGTTCGACTGAGAGCGGCACCTTTACCGATCTACGGGACGCCAGATTTATAAAATCACATAGGAACTGATGGCTCTTACAGGCAGAGCGCTTGCCACGAAATGACGAAATTTTGGTGCAGCCCCAGACGTTTAAAACCCTGGAAACGGTGGCCATTTTTAATAGGGCAATGTCGCCTTAAAGCGCAGTGCTGCCTGAGGTTTGATGTGGTTTATTCAACATTCTTGAGCTGTATAACGTGTGGCTGAGGTTAGAGCGGCGATTTTGTGCCATGAAGTCGAGTGTTGAGGCCTTTCACAACTTAGCAAACTCTATTAATTTTTACCGTGCATTCCCCGTTGCAACGTTGTAAAACTAAGGTTGAATGCCATGGGTCGTTGTTAAATCATCGATGACGTGGGCTATGAGCACCGTTATTTAAGGGCATGTAAGTGGCCCTAGGTGTTATAACAGACAAAAAATACGTTGAAAAACAACGAGTTATTTAAGGGACCCAGTCATGACATCTGACTTATCAAAGAAAGACAGTCGTTTTCACCCTTCAGCCATCGCCGCGGGCGTTGCCGCCGCGATCGGCGCAACCGCCCCGGGTATGACCTTTAGTGCTGAATTAGAGGAAGTTGTTGTAACCGCACGTCAACGGGCAGAATCTTCCCAAGACATCCCAATGATGGTGCAGTCACTCTCCGGCGAAGACATTCAGAAGCAGGGTATTACCACCCTTGAAGACTTTTCCCGACAAGTCGCGGGCTTAAACATTCAGACCACTTCCCCCGGCCAGAACACCATCGTCTTCCGTGGTGTGAGTGACGGGGGCGGCTTCTTAGTTGATCCTACCGCTGCTATTTACCTCGACGAACAGCCCATGTCGATGACCTCGATGGCGCCCGATATTTACCCCGTCGATCTTGCCCGTATTGAGGCATTAGCAGGCCCACAGTCCACACTCTATGGCGCATCATCACAAAGTGGTGCTATTCGAGTGATCACCAACAAGCCCGATCCCGATGCCTTTAGTGCGAATATCGGTGCCGGTGTTTCCAGCACTTCAGATGGCGGAACCGGCTATGAATTAGATGGTGCCGTTAACATACCCTTGAGCGATTCTGTCGCGATCAGGCTGGCGGGTTTCAGTGCCCGGGATGCCGGATTTATTGATAACGTTTTGGGCAGCACCGTTGTCGATGATGTCTTTGGTTCAGGCTTGGGTGGCCAGAAAGACAACAGCGGTATGGTCGGTGAAGATATTAATGAGGTGAACTGGCTCGGGGCTCGCGCGTCGATTCGCTGGCTGGTTAACGATAACTGGAGCGTCACTGCGACGGCAAACTATCAGGATCTCGAGTCTGATGGCTTCAATGATTACGACCCCAGCGTCGGTGACCTTGAGACCATCAAATTTGTCCAAGAAACACGCACCGATGAGTGGTTGCAAACCAGTCTGGTGATAGAAGGCGACCTAGGTTTTGCTCAGTTGGTGTCAGCGACGTCGTATTACGATCGAGATACCTTATATGTTCACGACACTCAGTCTTACGCGGCTTATTTTCACTATGCCTTCGGCCTTTATTACGGCTATGCAACTTACGATTTTGGTTTGGACCCCACGGGCTACCTCGTTAACGACCAAAACAATGAAAGCCTGACTCAGGAAATACGCCTGTCGGGTAGTACTGATCGAATTAACTGGACACTGGGCGGTTTTTGGCAGGAGTCTGAAGAGTTTTGGGACTTTTATACCTACGTAGATGACTATCGTAACTCCACGGCATTCGAGACCTGGAGCTACTACTACCCGGGTATTGCCCCCACCGATGCTTGGTGGAACTCTTACCAAGCGACCGACAGAACTGATAAAGCCGTTTTTGGTGAGATGGATGTTGTTCTTATTGAGGATCGATTAACGGCCATACTTGGAGGCCGATGGTACGAAGTGGATCGTGAGTTGAGCTACACGGTGGAGCGCCCTGACGCCCGAGTGGATCAGCAGCTGCCCAACCGAACCGCCTCGGATGATGGTTTCATTCCAAAGTATGGTCTTGAGTTACAGGTGCTCGAAGACGTGATGGTCTACGGCGTTTATTCCGAGGGCTTCCGGGTGGGTGGTACTAACCGGGGTCGCGGTCTGGACCGAGGCGGCCCAACACTTCCTGTCGATTACCAGTCAGATATTCTTGAAAATACCGAGTTTGGTCTGAAGTCATCGTTCTTCGATGGTCGCGTCGTGTTTAACGCGGTCTACTACACCATGAAGTGGAATGACATGCAGATTGAGGTGGTGGACCCCAGTAACGCGCTGGGCACCTTCAGTGTGCAAGATGAAAATGGCGATCCGCTATACGGCAATATTCCCTTCCAGATTGTGGTGGGTAACGTGGGCAACGCTACGGTTAAGGGCTTCGATTTTGAGCTCAAGGCACTGGTCACTGAGAACCTGGAAATTGGGGTAAACCTGACTGATATTCAAGATGCTTATGTCAATGGCCAGGAGTTCTATGATGAACCTCGTGCTCAAGGCGGCAAAGTACCCTCGGGCTTGCAAGCTCAATCAAGCCTGCCGTTGTTTGCCGATACCAGCTATTACCTCTATGCCGACTACTCAGGCATCAATATGTTTGGCGGTGAAGTAGGTGTTCGCTTGCAACACAGCTATGTGGGTGAGTCGCTGAACCAGCTGACCGATGGCTTCACGTCACCCCAGCGTGTCCAGGGCGATTACGACATTACCGATGCCATTTTGTCCTTCGAGAGTGGTGATTGGCAGGCCCAGCTGCGCTTTAGTAACCTGACCGATGAGCGCGGTATTACTTATCAAGATACCAGTGATTTTGATACCGTCTGGGGGCGCAACAGTTCTTCGGTTATTCGGCCCAGGAACTACTCACTAACGGTCAGAAAAGCCTTCTAGGCTGCAACGACTGACAGAAAAAGGGCGCCTTTGGCGCCCTTTTTTTATGACCTGCGATTATTCAGAACAGCGACGTTTCACGACCAACGATGGGGCCAGCATTCCAGACCATGGATAGCGTTGCGGATATCAAGAGTTAGATTGACGGCTGTCAGGCGCTTGCCTGCTATGACATCAACAATAGCAACGGTAGAGGGACTAGAGCCCGCTGCAACCAATTGATCATTAACGACGCACAGGCCCCGGCCGAAGCCTTGGCGAGCAATTCGGCTGTCATCGACGCCGCGATACTCGAGTGTTTCAGGATCAAAGCCGGGTACCGGTACGGCACAGCCCTGTGCGTTGGGGGAGACATAGCGCACCACGTCTGCCCCGGTGTCGTTAAACAGCACACCGTCTTCAAAAGGCTGAGCGTTATGACAACCCTTGGGAAGGTTGCAGAACTCGGTAACTGCTAGGTCTGCCGATAGCGCCAGCAGTGCCTGGGTGTTGAGCCCGCTTAAATAGATACCATCTTGGTTAACTTTGACCATATTGATGTGGTACGAATTTGTGAAGGCAGGCCCTCCCTGTACCCTCGGGTCAAAGGCTTGTGCCACCCATTGACGGCCGTCTTTTGAGAAATAAACGCCCCAGACGAATTCCCGTGTATTCAGATTGAAGGCTAGAAGTGAATCGAAGCCGGTAGAGGTGAGAAAAAGCAAATGGTCGCGCCGGCTAATCTCATGGCAGTGGCGTAAGTAGGGGTTTCGGTATGAACCAACCAGCTGAAAGTCAGGGGTGTAGCAAAACAGTTCGTCGCTGGCCGCAATCCAGAGCTCATCGTCGGTAAACTCGATGCCGCGAAGCCCGCGGTCCCAGCCCCGACCCGAGAAGTCAATGTCACCGGTATTCCAGTCTATCTTCTGGTCTACCTGCTGGTTATCAAAGTCGATGAGGAAAACACCACCATGACTTTGGCCCTTTTCAGAACCCCTGACCACCGATGTCGCAATAAACTTGGGTAATTTCGGCATCAGCTGTTCAATCTGTCTTCTTCAGGAAGCACGGGGCTCAGTATTTCCCGCAGCTCATCGAGGTGGGTTCCAAAACGCTTCCAGGTGGCGAGTGCCCCTTTGTAAATGGGTTGGCGCACTTGTTCGGAACTCGCCGTTCGAACCGCACGCTCGGTTTCATGAAAATTCACGCAGCCCTCCTCGAAGGGCAATTCGCAAAAGGTCAGAATGCGTTTTACCTCGTCTTCGAGATTTTCTACTACATTCTCATACTGAACTCGCAATACCTGCCCCGGTAATACCTTGTTCCAATGCGCCATCATTAGGTCGTACTCAAGGTAAAACTCACCCAGCTCAAAAAGGTCGTAGGTGAAGGTTTGCCCCTTCGCAAAATGCTGCTTGAAAGAACCGAAGCAGCTATCCATGGGATGGCGTCGGGCATCAATAATTTTAGCGTTGGGAAGAATCGCCTTAATAAAGCCGGTGTAAGCAAAGTTATTGGGCATCTTATCAGTGAAGAAGGGGCTGTTTCCCCGGTGCCGCTGGATCTGCGTCAGGTACTGCTGCCCCAGCCGGGCTAATTCCTCTGGTGCTATATCTGTCATACAGCTTGGGAAAACTCGACCCGTTTTAGGTTCCGTGAGACCTTGGGCGATCATTGAAATATCAGGAAGCTCACTGGTGCCATCCACCTGGGAGTGACTGGCGAGAATTTGCTCTAATAACGTTGACCCAGAGCGGGGTAGGCCTACGATAAAGATTGGGTCTGATTTTTCGCAGCCATAGCCACCCGCGCGATGGCGAGCAAAAAACTCATCATCAAAAATTTCGCACATGCGTCGGTGGGCGACCTCGGTCTGAACCGGATCGTAGGCAATGCTATCTCGGTGAAGTCGATTGGCCAGGGCGTAGTGCTCAAAGGCGTTGTCGTACTGCTTTTCGTCTTCAAATGCCTTGCCGATTGAGAACGCAAAGTGAACCCGGCAGTCAACGGGTAGCTTGTCGTTCGCTAGGCGCGTTTGCATATCTTCAATTTCGCTGCTTTGGAAGCGAAAGGTCTTCAGATTGGAGAGGCTGTAATAGGTTTCGCCAAAATTGGGCCTGAGCTCAATGGCTTGGCGGTAGGCTTCGATGCCGCCTTCTTGGTCCCCCACCGTCTTAAGAACGTGGCCGAGCCCGATGTGCGCCCCTGGTATTTTGGCATCGAGTGCTACAGCAGTGCGGTAGGCATCGACAGCGTCTTGAGGTCTGGCCGCCATGGCCAAAGCCGCACCGTGGTAGTAGTGGGTGAGGGCGTTATTGGGCTCGATACTGACAGCGTTTTCCAGTATGGAAACAGCCTCTTCGTAATGATGTAACTCTTTAAGCACGGTAGCGAGGTCGTGCCAGGCCGCTACAAAGCGAGGTTTGGTCTGGGTAATGCGCTCAAGAATAACCCGTGCATCCTCAAAACATTTCGCCATGATGGCGATTCTTGCCAGCAATAATGCCGCGTTGACGTTATCAGGATTCTCACGGACTAGGGCTTGGGTGAGCTTTTCCGATTCCCTAAATTTACCGGCAATGAATAAACGGGTTGCCTCTTCTAACTTGGCTTGCACCGGGGACATTGACGCGGCCTGCTTGAGAACTGCATCAGCCTCTTGAAGGCGGCCAAGCTTTTGGTAGGCGCCACCCAGTTTGCTCAATAAAGGGGCGTTAGGTGGACGCAATTCTCTTGCCCGTTCGAGATGACTTAGGGCTTCCTCAGGGCGGTTGAGATTCAAAAGTACGGTACCCAAGTCTTCCTGAGCTTTGGCATTGCCCGGTGTCGTGCGCACCGCACGGGTTAACAACTCTTCGGCTTCCTCTAGCTTATTACTCTCAGCGAGAATCCAGCCCAAGAGGGCAACAAAATTGATGTCACCCGGATTTTGCTCCAGGGCTTGGCGGCACAACGCTTCGGCTTCTTGCCGAGCACCGCCTTTGACGAGCTCAACTGCTCGGTCAAAGATACGTTTCGGGTGTTGCGATACCATAATGAAGCGAGCTCCTGAACATCAAATTAAGGCCGTGTGTAGTGTGCCAGATTTCCCGCCCAGCGGCATGATCTGCGGTTGCTATACGTTGATGTCAGTGCCAGAGTGTCTGTCATCTAACTCACAGCATCGTGCTAAGGATAGGCGTTAATGCCCACAGCAGATAGCTCGACGGCCAGTCAAAATCCTTTTGATAGTAAAGGCACATTTTTACTCAGCCTTTACATGGCGCTGGTGGGTTATAGCGTGCTTGTTGCTTTGCCAGCTATAAACAGCGCTTGGGTGGATCAGCTGGGTTTTAGTGATGTCGAGGTGAACCGCGTGGCTTCCTCGGATCTGTTAGGTCTTTTTTTAGGATCGGTGGCGGTGAGCTTTCTCATAAGTCGATTAGGTCGGCGTGCTCTGATTTATGCCGGCATTGCCATTGCCATAGCCGCTAACTGGCTATGCATTTACTTTACCGACTACTCGGCGATGCTGATTCTGCGAACATTGGCAGGCTTCGGTGCCGGACTTTACACCGCTGTCGCTGTGGCGGGTCTGGGGGCTCGCTCTAAGCCTCGGGAAGCCTTTAATTGGATGTTGCTGGCTTTTGCGTTTTCGCAGTTTATCGAGTTGCAGCTGATACCTCATTTGAGCATGACGGGTATTTATATTTTCTTTATTGCGACCTACGTCGTGACACTACCGTTTGTGGGTTTCATGCCGTCTCAGAAACAGGCCAGGCCCGAGTTTGCAATAGCCAGTGACGAACAGCGCCCCGGTGCTTTGGCGTGGGTTGGTATTTTTGCGATCGTTGTCGCGTACGTCAACATTGGCGCTTATTGGTCCAATATTGAGCTCGCGGCGGAGGCCGGTGGACTCGATGGTGATTGGGCCGCTCAGGTGATTTCCTGGAGTGTGCTGTTGTCATTTGTCGGCTGTTTCGGGGCAATGTATGTGCTTCGACATTTTGATCACGATCGACCCGTTCTGGTGACCTTCGTATTGATGGTAATTGCCGTGGGATTGCTCGCCGTTGATGTCTCTGCCGGATATTTCATCCTCAGCGTCGCGATGTTTAATTTTCTCTGGATATTTATCGACGTCTACCAAATGGGAGGGGTCTCTGCCGCAGATCGAACGGGCAGTGCCGCGGCCTTTATTCCCGGCGCTCAGGGTCTAGGTCAAATGCTGGGTCCCCTCGTGGCGTCATTTTTGCTGGAAAGGGGCGCTGGGTATGACGGCATATTTATTCTTTGTGCCGGTGCTTCGGCGACAGCATTGCTGATCTACACGCTCAGCTATTTAGCCACCCGTACGCGTACTGCGGCATCGCCCCAGTAATTGATTGCCTGCTTTCATGTGGCCGATAGCGTAGCGCTAGGGGTACGACGCACTTTGTTGTGGTGCCTCATCCCAGCGTACGATTTCCCCGCCTTTCATCACAAACGCTGGGTTCTCAAGTAATGACAGATCAGTGAGAGGATTTCCGGAAACAGCAATAAGATCCGCCCATCGCCCGGCCTGTACCGAACCTACTTGCCCGCTCCACTGAAGCATATCTGCTGCGACCGAGGTTGCTGCTTTAATTGCCGCCATAGGAGATAGGCCGGCTTCTGTTAGCACGGCAATCTCACGAGCGTAGGCTCTGGGATCAATGTTGTAGCCACCGAGATCAGAACCCACCACCACTTTGACCCCCGCGCGATGGGCCTGCCCTATTAAGCTCAGCCACTCGTCGCGGTAATTGAGATAAACGTCGTCGTTTTTTTCTTGCGCCAGCAATTTATCGGTACCGGCGTAATAATCACCGACGTATATGGTGGGCACCAGAAAAGTACCGTGCTCGACCATCAGCTCTATCGAATGCGCGTCCAGATACGTGCCGTGCTCTATAGAGCGCACACCGGCTTCAATGGCCTGATTGATGCCAGCGTTGGCATGGGCATGGGCCGCCACGGGTACGCCGTGCCTATTAGCTTCTGCCACTGCCTCAGCGAGTTCGTCGGGACTGAAGGCAACGTTTTTGGGGTCGTCGCCCACCGAGTGAAAGGCACCAGTGACTAAAATCTTGATCCAGTCAGACCCAAATTTGATCTCTCGCCGCACGGCGCGGCGCACTTCCATGGCGCCATCAACAATATAGCCGTCGCTGATCATGGCTTGTTCGGGAGAGAGATAGTTGATATCTCCGCCACCCCCAGTGATCGATAAATAGTGGCCAGCTCCGGTAATACGCGGTGCTTGGTGTACGCCTTCACTGACCGCCCGGGCGATATCCTGATTACCGAAATAGACGTCGGCGTCACCCATTACTCTTACCGTCGTCCAGCCGTGTTGCAGCATGCCTTGCAGCGCCGCGAGCCCTAGTAGGGTTTTGTAAGCAGAGGAACCCGATAAATGGACGTTCTGATAATTATCACCATAAATCAGCGGATGTTCGTGTCCGTTGATTAAGCCCGGCATCAAGGTTTGCCCCGGCAGTGTTATCTGGCGGACATCGGGTGTCAGTGTGTCAACGTTGACCACATCGACGATGGTGTCTCCCTCGATCAAGACTGCCCGATTTTTTTGTGGCTTGTCACTGAGCCCGTCGATGAGAGCATCAGGTACCAGAGCCAATCGCTCTGCAATGACTGTTGGTGCCAGAAGCATTAACGATAGAGAAAAGAGGATAGCTCGCTGCACGGTAACTCCTTGGTCGCTTGTAGGTACTGAAGCACCTTAATTGTCATTGTCGTTTGAGTGGATCTTAAGGGTTACCTAACTTGATCGTCATCTGAATAGCCGCCATCATCACACATTAACTAGGAATTGTTGGTGACCATGGATATTGGCGTACCCATAAAAGACTTAGGGTCTTATACCATTGAGCCTCTGCGCGACAAAATATTGGCTCTACCCGAGGAAGCTTGGGCAGGCAACGAGTTTCGTCAGCTCGAGTACGAAGTGCATGCGCACACCCAGTCGGTGGTGCTGGTATTCACCGATGGGCATGGCTGGCCTAATATTGAAGTATCCAAAGAAGTGGGTTGGGATTTACTCGCCGAAGAGGCGGTGCCTCTGATGCACAAATTTTAGAGGATCACTATCCGCCAGGCGGCACGATTATTCGCGCCATGGCCGCAAGGTTACAGGCGGGTGGCGTTATTAAACCCCACAACGATAAGCATCCGTCCTTCCATCACGGTCACCGTATTCATATTCCGATATCCAGCAACCCACGGGTGCGCTTTATGATTGATGGACGCCCGCAGCGTATGCAAATTGGTAATGTCTATGAAATTAACAATCAGAAGCAGCACAGCGTAATGAACAAGGGTAGTGAAGGTCGCGTTAATTTTATTTTTGATTACGTTCCGCCCAATAACATCAGTCGTTAAAACGCATTTATCCAAGATGCCAAGTCTGCGGCTTTGTTTAAACCTTCGTGGGATAGTTCAAAAGGGTAAGTAGCCACACACCAGCTACGCGCCTAGGTGTTAATTGAGGTGCTAATTGAGGTGTTTAGGAAAGGCCTGCTGTAAATAAGCCCTAGCCACATCTTTGCCCCTGGCTTTGGTTAATACTCGCGGTGCGACCAGCAGGCTGAGCCACAAACCATCGATCAACGCCAGGTAGCCTGTCGCCAGCTGTTGGGGGTCGCGATCTTTATATTCGCCTTCGTTAACGATGGCAGCAAACAGCTCCTCCACCTTTTGCATCGACAAGCGATCGCTGCTGGAGCAGATTTTTTGATAGATCGGACGAGCACTAGCCTCCCCATAATAAGCAAACCACACCGCCATCTTTTGCCGCTGGGTGACGCCATGGCTCAACTGAAAGTCTAGTAGCCGTTCAAGCGTATCGGCAAGGCAGCCGTCAGAAGTGCTGTTTTCTGGAGTCAGAATGGCCAGTAAGCCATCGTTGTACTCCCGAGTGACATGACGCAGCGTCTCAGCAAGCAGGTTTTCTTTGCTTTGAAAATGCAGGTTCGCGATACCCAGGCTTAGTCCAGCCTCACGGGTGACCAGCTGCATAGTGGTGGCAGACAGTCCATGTTGGGCAATGCAGCGAATAGTCGCGTCGATTAATTGCAACCGTCGCTCCGAGCGCGAGCGCATTTGCCGAGGTTTTTTTTCGGCCTTTTGAGATGCTGTTGTTGGTGAGGTTACTGTCACTGAAAAAAATAATCGCTGCCGGGTTCTCGCTTACTCTATCAATATAGTAATAAATGGCAATCTATAAATGAACGTTCATTCATAGTGGACGGCTAAAGACGAGCATGGCAGACTCCACTTACTTGATTGTAAGACGGAGAATGCCTTGAATAAGTATGACGCTATTGTTATTGGTGCCGGCCACAATGGCCTCACCAATGGCGCCTACCTCGCTAAGGCGGGTCTCAAGGTTGCTGTGTTAGAGCGTAATCCCTACATCGGTGGTGCCACAGTCAGCCGTGAGCTGCATAAAGGTTGGTACTACTCCAACTGCTCTTATGTTGCCAGCTTGCTGCGCCCCGAGATCACCCGCGACCTCGAGCTGCCGCGCCACGGACTTCAAGTCGTTCCCTTTGGAGGCGGCGCTACCTTCATGCAAAACGGCGATCACCTGGGCAGCTATAGTGATCATGATCGTCACTATCGCGAGATTGCACGCCACTCGAAACGCGACGCCAACGCCTACGACCGCTACGTGGCCGATACGAGTCGCCAAACCAAACTCATTCGTCCTTACTTGTTGAAGACTGCGCCTGATCCCACTTCACTGAAGCTGCGGGATTTACGCGACCTGATCGAATTTGCCAAGTCGTTTACTTCCATGGGTGAAGAAGGCTTGCTCGATACCATTAAATTTTGGACGGCAAGTGTTGGTGACTACCTGAACGAATATTTTGAGACAGACGTGTTAAAGGCGCACCTTGCCGGGAGCGGAATTATTGGCACGGCACTGGGGGTTTATTCTCCGGGCACAGCCTATGTACTGTTGCACCACTATATGGGCGATGTTGATGGCAACGTCGGAGCCTGGGGTTTTGCTCGGGGCGGAATGGGGGCGGTCGCCGATGCACTGTCTAAGGCGTTCCTCTCTTACGGGGGCGAGATTATTTGTGATGCCAACGTCGATGAAATCATCGTCAGAGGTGGTGAGGCTAAAGGCGTCGCTCTGAAGGACGGCACCGAGTACCACGCCGATATCGTGGTCTCTAACCTCGATCCGAAACGCACCTTCCTCGATATTATTAATCCCAAAGATCTGCCTGATGACGTGATTCAGAAGGCCCAAAACTTCAAGATTCGAGGCTCTTCGGGCAAGCTGAATATTGCCCTCGATGGCTTGCCAACCTTTGACGGCCTCGACCCTCGCAGCAAGCTTATGGCGGGGGACCTACATTTCAGCGACTCACTCGAGCGTCAAGAACGTGCTTATGACGATTGGAAAAATGGAACATGGTCTAAGGATCCTTACTTGGACATGATGATTCCGTCGCTAACGGATCCCACGATGGCGCCCCCCGGCAAGCACATGATGTCGGTGTTTGTGCAATATGCGCCACCAAAGGTCGAAGGACGTGATTGGACGGACGAAGATAAAGACGGTTTCGAAAAGTCGGTGATCGACCAAATTGCAAAGTACAGCCCCAATTTCAAAGACCTTATTCTTCACTGCGAAACCCGAACGCCGCGGGAAATTGAAGCGGAGGTAGGACTTACTGAAGGCAACATTTTCATGGGTGAGCTGACCTTCGATCAATTGTTGTTCAACCGACCCTTTCCGGGTTATGCCCAATACCGCGGCCCTATTAAAGGTATGTACATGTGCAGTTCTGGAACCCACCCGGGAGGCGGCGTGATGGCCGCGCCCGGAGCCAATGCGGCGCGGGAAATTCTTATGGATCTCAAGCAACCCAACACCGTGCCCGGAGGTTATGCTGATGACTGATTATGATGCGATCATCATAGGTGCCGGCCACAACGGATTGATTTGTGGGTCTTATCTGGCCAAGGCGGGTCAGCGGGTTCTAATTTTAGACGCCCGGGATCAAGCTGGTGGCTGCGCGAGCACTCGGGAAGTAGCGCCGGGATTCCGAATGTCCGATTGCGCCCAGTGGCTGTACCAGCTGGACGATGCCATTGTCCGGGATCTGGGACTTGAAGCGGCGGGCCTAAAGGTGGGTGCTCGCAAGCGCACGGTGGCACTGCAAGCCGATGGTGATCATTTGAGTATCGACGGCGACTTTCTGCGTGGTGCAGGTATTGGGACCAAAGACCAGGCCGCTTTTCAGGCCTTTCGTAAGCAGATGGATGTTTTTGGCAAGCTGATGCTTAAACTGTATCGCGGCCGCGCGCCCAAGCTGGTGGACGCCAACTGGCCTGACCGTCTGACCTTGATGAAGCTGGGTCTGGGTCTCAAGCTCATGGGCAAGACCAACATGCAGGACCTCATGCGCATTGTGTTGATCAATATCTATGATGTGATGAATGAAAATTTCGATCATGAGGGCCTCAAGGCTGCCTTGGCTTTAGACGCGATTACTGGCACCAACATGGGGCCGCGTTCGCCCAACACCGTTTATACCTATCTGCATCGCGCGCTGGGCAACCAACTGCAATCCAAGGGTGTTGTCCAGGTCATGGGCGGTATGGGTGCCCTTGGCGATGCGCTGCAAAAGGTTGCTGAGACCCACGGCGCGACTGTTCGCTTAGGCAGCACCGTGCAGGCAATCGTGAAAGAGGGCGATCGTGTTTGCGGGGTCACTTTGTCTGATGGCACAACGCTGCGGGCCAAGGCGGTGATCTCAAGTGCTGATCCGACCACGACTTTCCGTGATCTGCTGGGCTACCAGCGCCTTGAGACGGGAACAGCCCGTCGCGCTGCCCAATACCGGACGCGAAGCGGCACAGCGAAGCTCCACCTTGCGTTGTCAGATTTGCCGGCGTTTTCGGGGCTTGATACCGCAGCCCTGTCTCAACGGTTAGTTATTGCACCGACCATGGATGCTATCGAGAGCGCCTTCAACCCTATGAAGTACGCGGAGTGCGGTCCCAAGCAGGTCTTTGATATTAGTATTCCCAGTATCGAAGACTCGAGTCTTGCACCGAGTGGTCAGCATGTTTTAACAGCGCTGGTGCACTACCTGCCCTACGCACCCAAAGGCGGATGGGAAGCGCATCGCCAGGCGGTGCTCGATAACCTTATTGAGCAACTCGAAGCTTATGCGCCGGGTATCAAAGGGCAGATTGTCGCTTCCGAATTACTCGTACCACCCGATTTTGAGGCGGCCTACGGTATGACCGGAGGCAATTGGCATCACGGTGAGTTGTCGATTGACCAGGCACTCATGATGCGCCCATTCCCGGGTTCTACCCAATACAAGACTACGATTGATGGTTTGTTTTTATGCGGTGCTGGCGCTCATCCGGGGGGCAGCCTTATGGGCTTGCCGGGTCGTAACGCCGCTAAGGAAATGATTAAGCAAGGAGCCTTTGCATGATTACCTCAAGCCGAGACATTATGCTCCTGCCTACCCCGTTTCACTCACGGGTTGAGGCGATGTGCGACATGAATGACTGGGGCAATTGGATGGGTTACACAACCCCCAATGCCTACTTTGATGTCGAACTTGAATACTTCGCGATTCGCAGTACTACGGGCGTATTCGATTTATCACCCATGAATAAATACCGCATTACCGGTCCCGATGCAGAGGCATATCTCAATCGCATGGTAACGCGTAACGTCAGCAAGCTCGGGATCAATCGTGTGGGCTATGCGGTGTGGTGCAATGATGCGGGTCAGGTCATGGACGATGGCACCATCTTTCGCCTGGGTGAGCAGGATTTCAGGTTGTGTTCCTACCAGCGCGCTGATGACTGGTTAGCTTGGTGCACGCTCGGTTTTGACGTCACCATTACTAACGAAAGCGAAGACCTGGCAGGGCTGGCCGTGCAGGGCCCAACCTCTTGCACGATTCTTACGTTGCTAGGTTGTACAGGCTTGGATCAGTTGAAGCCCTTTGGTATTGCGCACTTTACCTTTGAAGGTGCACCAATGATGGTGAGCCGTACCGGATTCACCGGAGATTTGGGCTATGAGGTTTGGGTAGCGCCTGCTCAGGCAGAGGCCTTGTGGGATCAGTTGTTTGAGCACGGCCGTGAATATCTCATTAAACCGATTGGCTCTTATGCTCTGGATATGGCTCGCATTGAAGCGGGTTTTATTCAGGCTCACGTCGACTTTGTTCCGGCTGAAGAAGTTGTGCGCAATGGCCGCACTCGAAGCCCCTTTGAGTTGGGTCTAGAGTGGTTGGTCGATTTCTCTAAACCCCTGTTTAATGGCCGCTCGGCACTGCTTGCCGAAAAAGCCAAAGGCTCCCGGTACCGCTTTGCCATGCTCGATATCGAGGGTAACAAGCCAGCGGAGCACTCGTTCATTATGAAGGGCGATAAAGTGGTGGGCACCGTTACCTCCGCTGCCTGGTGTCCTACGGTGAAGTCCAACATTGCCTACGCTCAGCTTGAAATGCCCCACGGAGCGGTTGGGGATGAGTTGGTCGCCGAAATCTATTACCAGCGGGAGCTTCATTGGACGCGGATGCTCGCACCGTGTCGCGTTATTGACGGCCCCTTGTTTAACCCCAAGCGAAGGCGGCAAACACCGGCCCCTCCTTTTTAAATAGCGACTCCTACAGGAGTGCCTGGGTAACTGTTATGTCTGTTATTGCCACACATGTCGATGACTCAACCGATCAGCTGCGTGAGAAGCTCGCTGCTGAGCAATTACGCCCCGACTACGCCATTGACCCCTATTTTTATCGCTCGCACCTTGTTCATGAGCTCGAGCTAGAGCACTTGGTCTTTAAAAGCTGGATTTACGCATTGCACACCAGCGAGATCCCCAATGTCGGTGACTACCAGCTGCTAGAGATTGGCGAGGATGCCATTATCGTCGTGCGAACCACAGATGGTTCGATCAAGGCGATGCATAACATTTGCCGCCACCGTGGTTCGCGGGTTTGCGAGGCGACAACAGGCAACCGAAAAACGTTTGTCTGCCCCTATCACGGTTGGGTCTACGACTTAGATGGTTCGCTTAAAGCCGCACGCGAGACCCACATCATGCCGGACTTCGATAAAACCCAGTTGGGTTTGAAGGCGGTTCGCTGTGTCGAGTACATGGGCATGGTTTTTATCAATTGCGACCCTAATGCTGCTGACCTGGTGGCCTCCCTCGATAAAATGCGTATTCCCCTAGGCGCCTATGATTTAGCCAATGCCAAGGTGGCTCATCGACAGACTTATCGTGTTCAGGCCAACTGGAAGCTCGCCATTGAAAACTATTTAGAGTGCTACCACTGTGCAACCTCACATAGGGCATACGCGCGGCTGCACACCTTAAAAGACCTAGAAGAGAAGTCGGCGCCGGTTGTGGCCAAAATGCTGGAAAATTCCGATGCCAAGACAGGTATCAATGGTATCTCCCAAACCCATACCCAGATTTATCTCGACGCGGATAACTTTGGTACGTGCGCCCATACCATGCGTTACGGTTTGTACGAGGGCTTTGTAACCGGTAGTCAAGATGGCCAGCCCGTAGCGCCACTCATGGGGCAGTTTCAGGATTACGACGGCGGGGCCGGCGACTTTCAGATGGGCCCCCTCAGCTTTATGCTGAATTATCCTGATCACTGCGTGCTCTACCGGTTTTTACCGCGCTCACTGACCGAGTCTGATATGGAGCTCGTTTGGTTTGTCCGCGGTGATGCGGTTGAGGGTAAAGACTATGATCTTGAGAAGCTTACCTGGCTGTGGCACCACACGACGCTGGAAGATGAATACATCATTACGCGTAATAGTCTGGGCGTTAATTCCCGCTTTTTCGAGCCTGGCCCTTATCATTCCGAGTTCGAAGAAACCCTGCAGCAGTTTATTCACTGGTATTTGCACACGCTGTCTGAGGTCGTTTAGAGCCTTCCTTACGGTCAGCTTTTCGGCTGAAAGCCGTGCCCACCCCAAAGCTGCTGAATACGCTGCCGCCAAGTTGATAGGTTAGCTTCAATCATGGCAAAGCCACCTAGCCAGAGTAGGCTGTCGTAGGTGTAAAGATATTTGCCATACCAGCCCCAGCTTAGTGCACAGCCAACAATCAGGCAGTAGCTGACATGGGGCGTATGACGCACCAAAGCTGCGAGCCGGCCGGTATACGTCTGCCGGCGTTTTAAAAAAGCTGAAGTTGCAAAGGCTGCACCTGCTGCAAGCCACGAAGCGCACTCAATCAGTGAGACCAGTGCCTGGTTAAGTGCAATACGCCAACCCTGATCGGACATTACGGTGGTGGCGTTCAATAAAAATGTCAATTCTCCGGTGGCTAGACGGTCAGTGCAGGCTTGGGGGGCTAAGGTCGTGTAGACCTGATTGTGTAGCTCGTAAAGCGTAACGTTGTCTTGGCCACAAAATGCCTCTGCTAACGCTAGTTTTGTGGGTTCAAGAACATTGAGGAATTCGCCGGTATAAACCACCAAAGTATGCGCCAGTACACCAAAGCACGCCAAGCGCATCAGATTCAAGGGCCAACGCACCCGACGGATCGCATATATGTGTTGCCAATATGTCTCGATCTCAAATACCAGCAATAAACCAAACCAGGCCGCCACATCCAGTGAGTTGGCATAGGCTGAGGTGATGTCCCAGATCGATTCGTAGCCTTGTCGTGACAGAGTCCGAGAGTCTTCGAGCACGTACAGGAGGAAGTTTAAAAACAGCAGGCTATAAATAGGCCATTTTATGTATTGCTGATACCGCGACTGCCAGTTTAACGGGCCGCCAGAGGATGGGTGTGTAGGGGATGAGGATTCCACCAAGGGGTTAGGACTCAAACCACTTACCGTCTGGGTCTTGCGGCCAGACGCCAAGATTTGCGCCGTGGACTTGAAAGCCTAGCAGTCTTCTAACGTCATCGGATTGTTGCGCCACAGCGTCGCTGGGCAGGGTTAGGTACTGATTTTCTTCTTGTCGCAGCCAGCCTAAGGCATAAGTATTGACCAGTGCCCTTCGAGGCTTATCGCTGCGATTTGCACCACCGCCGTGAAGTGTCGATCCCAGATAAACAACCATCGATCCCCGGGGCATTTCTGCAGGATAGCTCGTCTGCTCGGCATCATCAGGATGCGGGCCACTGAGATGTGATCCGGGAATGACCCGGGTTGCACCATTTTCTTCAGTGAAGTCATCAAGCGCCCAAAGCACAGAAATCTGGACCTCGAAAGGGAGGTATTCTTTTGGATAAATGGTGTCATCGGCGTGGAGAATCTGGGCATCTTCACCGGGTAAAATTTCAATAGCCGTCGTGCTGCCAACACGAATGTTTTCGCAGCGAGGGCCCAGAACCCCATTCGCTAGAGCCAAAACATCAGGATGAGTAAACAGCGTTTGAAATTCTTCTGAATGCTCGGCGATACCGCCAACCCGGCGCGTTCGGTAGCCATTAAAATCATTTTGAAAACCTGCACCCACGCGTTCGTATTCAGGTTGTAGATCACGATTAAAGGTTTCAATGCTGCCGGGGGGCGCCACTTCCTCGATAATAATAGCGCCGACCTCTAGTAGGGCATCAAGCCACTTATGCTGCTCCTGGTCTGCTTTAAATCTTGGAATCATGGTGGCTCCTAACCGACCCATTGATACGGTCGGTGCGATTAAGCCCCGTTCAGGGCAGTGATTGCTTTTGATCATGGTAAACAGGGCTTCGACGGGTCACAAGCGCGTTATCGGCGGTCTTAGTGCTCTGGGGCTAGCGGTGTTGTAGGGCGAGGGTTGCGGCGCTGTGGTAAGAGTCTGTGACTTAAGCCGTCTGTGGTTGAAAAGGGCGATCGACGCGAACAAATAGCCAAAGTAGCGCACCCGTAAATGCCACAACTGAGCCGGTCGAAAGCGCAGCGACCCACCCTATGTGTTGTGCCAAAAAAGGCATGAGGGGTGCCACAACAATGCCAGCTGCGTTACCACCGGTATTCATCAAGCCACAGGCGGGCGCGGTATAGGGCCCGGCAACAAAGGTTTGCGCCGACCAAAAAGCGCCCTCAGCAAATTGAGTTGAGGCAAAACACAGCGACAGTAGTGCCACGGCCATATAGGGCGAGGTGGAGTAAAGGCCGGCGTAGAGCAAACAGCCTGCGCCTGTCAGGCCTACTATTGCGGGAA
>AAVV01000020.1 GCA_000169115.1 marine gamma proteobacterium HTCC2080 | reverse complement strand
GCACCCCAGCCAGTATCGTATCATCGTCATAGACAGCAGATCAGACTCCATGCAAAGCGATGTCCGCATGCTCTGCACGTGTAGTCATAGGGATCGTTGCTGTCCGGACTAAGACCTTGAGCGACAAGTTCATTATTGACCGGCTCATCTTGCACAGCGTCTGCGCCACAACATGTGGTATCTCTCTCGACGCGACTACCACTCAGTAGAATGCTCAGTGATTCAGTGGGTTCCCATTGCAACTTTCCCTGAATGTTCCAGTCATCGGCGTCATTGAAATCAACTCCAGCACTGTTGTCATAATAGCCGTCGCGTTGGTTGATATTGCCCGATAGGCGATAAGCGAGGTTTTGGGTCAGTGGTCCGGAGATAGAGGCGGTGAGTTTGTTCATGCTGTAATTGCCGACAGAAGCCTCGATGTAGCCCTCGGATTTTTCGAAACTTGGCTTTTTCGTAATAACGCTAATGGCGCCGGCATTGGTATTTTTTCCGTAAAGCGTACCCTGCGGCCCCTGTAGCACCTCGATACGCTCAATATCGGTTAGGTCTGACATGCCCAGGCCTGTGCGACCTAAATAAATGCCGTCGATGAAAAGGCCGACAGAGGGCTCGAGGGCCGGATCGGTTTGGGCCGTTCCGACACCGCGAATAACCATGCGAGCTGCGAAGGGGTTCGTGTTGACATTGATATTCAGTGCGGGCGTTAGAATTGCTAGGTCACCTGCGTCATTGATGCCGGCGGTTTCAATGGTGTCCGCGTTAAAGGCATTTACAGCCATTGGCACATCTTGCAGGCTCTGAGCGCGCTTTGTTGCGGTGACGACGACTTCTTCTAGGGCGTTGGTTTGGGCTAGAGGACTCGACGCATAGACCGACAAAAAGAGGGCGAGAGAAATCTTCTGTGTTTTTTTCATTGCACTTTGTCCCTTGTTATTTTAATGTTATGGCATAAGTTATGTCTTAACAATCGGGCGTAAGGTAATCTTTTCCCATTAAAAAGGCAAGGGTGTCCTGAGACTAAAGTGATCCTCAATGACGTTATAAAAATTTAGAGGAGAAATAACAGGCAATGGACGTTAAACGGACTTCCGATCAAAGCTACATGGCAGGTGCTCGGCGCTTTCCGACGTTTGTGCCCGTGTTCCATGATGAGCCTGAGGTAGAAGAGAACAGAGCGGCCTGGAAAGTGCTTGAGCAGTTTGATCAGCCCTTTATGTACGCTTTCTCAGGTAACGACCTCGTAACGGCGGGTGGTGACAAGTTTTTTATCAAAAAAGTGCCGGGCTGCAACGGGGTGGAACACCTAGCGTTTAGTCCTGCAGGCCATTTTTTGCAGCAAGATCGACCGAGCTATATGTTACCGCCACCTTGGATCTGCAGAATCGGCTTCGAAGCATTAGCGGTTAGGTTTTTGTCGATAATTTCAAGTCAAAACACAAGATGTTATTTTCGGCCCCTGGAGGCATTTAAATGATTAACCACTCAAAAGAGAATGGTCTTCATCTTATTACGATGGACGAAGGCTCAAGCACCATCTGCCCTGATTGGCAGCTGCGCATGCTGGAAATTTTGGGGGAGGTTGAAGATGATTGTGACCGCGGTGCCTCGTTGGTGCTTGCCGGCGCGGGCAAATTTTTCTGCAATGGACTAAATCTTGAAAAAGTAATGACCCTGACTCCTGATGAAATGAAGGGGTTTGGTCAGCGGATGGGGGAAGTTCATCAGCGGCTATTGGTATTGCCGTGCCCAACTGTTGCGGCCATCAATGGTCATGCTTTTGCTGCGGGCGCATTTTTGGCGATGTCCTGCGATTACCGCATTATGCGCCGGGATCGTGGGTGGTTTTCGGTTTCCGAGGTTGACGTGGGCGTGCCTATTCCACCCGCTATGATGGGTATTTTACGGGCCAAACTGCCGGCTAGTACCACCCGTGATGCGGTATTAACGGGAAAGCGTTACGCGGCAGATGAGGCGATGGTAGCGGGTATTGCTGATGGGCAAGCGTCGGCAGAAGAGCTCTTGACGCAGGCCAAGGCCATGGCTCGAGAATTGGGCACCAAGGAACCTGGAATTTTTAGTACGCTTAAGACAACCTTGTTTGGGCCCACAGCCGACGCGCTAGTGGCCGGTTAGTATGCCGCATTTAGGGATGGTTTCATGGAACCTAAATGCTCAAGGCTTTAGGGAGGCGCGGTTCTTATGAAAAAGAAACTTTTTTTTGTGCTGCTAGGTGTCATTGTTTGCTTTTTGCTTTTTGTTTTCTGGCTTGGATATTTTTCGTCTAGGCCGCCGCTGACTACCGATCCGGCGACTTTGCAGGGAGACGGTAGCGTTCTCAATTACTGCGATTTGCCCGAGCTTGACGGCAGTGGGCTACTGGCGGCCGATATACCCAAAGGCAATACCCCCAATTGTGGCTACACCCATTTCCCCTTGCCTATTTTGGCTCAGTGTACCGAGCCACTACCTGACGGTGCCGACGATATCCGAGGTCTCTGGATTGGGGTGCAGGGTGGCCATGTGGGCCATGTGGAAAGGGTGGAGCAGTGCGGTAGCCGTGTCGTAGTGACTACCAGCGGTGTCATCCACGACTACGGCCCAAACAGTACTGCGGGTCTCAATACGAACGATACCGAAGGGTCGGTGTTGTTTAGCATTGGCGATAACGATTACTGCATGCGTTCCTCAGCCAGCATGATCTGGAATGACAGTGTGTTGGACTTTCATGCTTTTGGTTGGGGGCCATTAGTGGTTAAGCGTTACCTTCATCAAGAGCCTTCGGGTGAGCAGTTGGTGTGGGAGTATGCCGACGGCAGTACTACGCACATGAATAGGCTCTGCACGTTGCCCGAGGCATACAAAGTGCCAGAGCCCAGGGGCAAGAGGATGAAGTTTTTCGCCAACGCAAAGTAGTCACAGGGGACGAAACGGTGGCGGTTTTTACAGCACACGTGCGGGCCAGAGTTGGTCCCACAGGTTTAGAGAGTATTCGGAAGTGGCGCGGAGCAGCTAAGTCATGATGACAATTTGGGTAATAGCCTTGGTCGTTTATCTGGCATTTCGTCTTTGGTATGACGGGTTAAGGAGGCCGCTGACTCCAGAGGAAATTTCCCATTTCTCAGAGGTCTTTCAGGAAAGCGCCGAAAACGGCTTGAGTACGGGCGAGGTTGCCACGCTTCGCAGGTTTATGGAGGAAGATGATGGCAAGGAGTTCATCATGGTTAACCTTGTTAAATTTAACGCCTCACCGGTGACTCACCCGGACACAGGACAGGACATCAAGGCTTCTGCGCTGCTCACTGAATACACCCAGCCGTTTATGGGCAAGATATTACGCAGAGCAGGACATCCCGTCATAGCGGGGCAAGCCGTGGGTGGTTATTTGGATGCTTGGAACACGCCGGAAAATCCCGGGTGGCATATGGCTGGGCTTGTGCGTTATCGCTCGCGCCGGGATGTGATTCTTTTGTCGTTTGCAGATGCCGAGTTTGCCAAGATCCACAAATATAAGATTGCTGCAATGAAGCAAACCTTCGCTTTCCCGATGCAAAAGCGTGTGGCGCTGTACGCCTCACCACGGATAACAGTCGGCCTGTTGATAGCGCTTGGCGCGGCGTTATTGCAGCTGGCTTTGGCCTAGCGCTAATTAATGCGAGAAGAGGGAATAGCAATGGAATTCGTCAACAAAGTTTACCCCAACGAACAGCAGATACAGGGCTTTCTTGAGCCCGGCGCCGAGGGTCCAATCTGCATGGTTAATCTCATCAAGTTTAAGGCAAAAGCTGAGTATGAGGATGGCCGAGAAACCGATCTCACCGGACGCGAGGCTTACGAACTGTATGAAGTTGGCGTCAAGAAATTGCTGCATGGTATTGGCGGTGGCATTGGGTTCGAGGGTGACGTGGAACGCTTGGCCTTGGGTGAGATAGAAGAGTTGTGGGATGTGGTAGTGCTGGCGGTCTGGCCCTCGCGTCAGGTCATGCTAGAGGTAATGCAGTCCGAGAATATGCGGGAAATTGGTGTGCACCGCACTGCTGGGCTGGCAGGTCAACTCAATATCGAAACGTCCGGCTTTAAGGGTCAGTGGGTGGAGGGTGTGTCCCGATGAAAAAATTCCTTATTTCTTTTGTGGTTGTCGCCGCGGTCGTTGGCGGTATCGCTTGGTCCAAGCGAGCAGACATTCTGATCGCACTGGTAAAATATACGACGAGCCAGAGATATGCCGATGTCGCCCCCAACCGGGAAATTCCTTGGCAGGAAGGGCCTGTAGCGCCAGCGGCATCGGAGGGAGAGCGACCGCCTAATATTGTCCTTATTGTGGCGGATGATCTGGGTTACAACGATATTTCCACTTTCGGCGGTGGTGTGGGCGGCATGCAAACACCCAGCATCGACCGTTTAGCCGCTGAAGGGGCGGTTTTTACGCAATCCTATTCCGGTGCCAGTACCTGTGCGCCATCGCGAGCGATGATGATGACCGGTCGCTATCCAACCCGCACCGGCTTCGAGTTCACCCCCACACCTGCCGGTATGATCAAGCTGGTGTCTGCCGTTAGCAAAAGCATGGATAGCGGTTTGCCTCCCTCTCTGTACGATCAGGCCCTAGAAGAAAGCCAGCCGCCTTATGAGCGCAAAGGGTTGCCGGCTTCAGAGGTGACCATCGCAGAAACGCTTAAAGCGAAGGGCTATTACACGGCCCATATTGGTAAATGGCACCTCGGTCGCGAAAATGGTATGGCACCTCATGAGCAAGGCTTTGATGACAGCCTGCTGATGCAAAGCGGTATGTATTTGCCGGAAAACGATCCTAATGTGGTTAACGCAAAGGTTTCCTTTGACCCCATCGACAAATTTCTCTGGGCGGGTATGGGGTTCTCGGCGACTTATAACTCTGGCGAAGCCGACAAATTTAAGCCCGGTGGCTATCTGACGGATTATTGGACCGACGAATCGATTAAGGTCATTAAGGCCAATAAGAACCGCCCCTTCTTTCTTTACCTTGCCCACTGGGGGCCTCACACGCCATTGCAAGCCACCCGTGAGGACTTTGATGCCCTTGAGGGTATTGAGCCTCATCGCAAACGGGTATATGCGGGCATGATTCGCGCGGTTGACCGCAGTGTGGGCCGCATTCTAGACACGCTGGAGGAGGAGGGCATCGCAAACAACACGGTAGTGGTATTTACTAGTGATAACGGCGGTGCAGGTTATATTGGTATCCCTGAAGTGAACAGCCCGTTCCGCGGCTTTAAAATCACCATGTTTGAGGGTGGCCTGCGGGTGCCGTTATTCGTGAGATGGCCCGCTAAAATCGCCCCCGGTATTTCTGTGAATGAGCCCGTTGCCCACATCGATGTGATGCCCACTCTGGCTGCCGCAGCCGGTGCTTCAGAGCCCGAAGGGGTCGTTATTGACGGGGTAGATCTGTTGCCGTTGGCTACAGGCGAGGGGGCAGACGACTGGAATCGTGACACCTTGTTCTGGCAAAACGGGCACTACCAGGTGGTGCGCCACGGTGACTGGAAGCTACAGGTTAACGATCGGCCCACCGATGGGCTGCAACAATGGTTATATAACCTATCGGATGATCCTACTGAGCACATCAATCTTGCTGCGAGCCGCAGCGACAAACTCAATGAGTTGAGTGCGCTGCTGGCGGCACACCAAGCCAGCTCTAGGGGGCCGTTGTATGAATCGATCTCGCAATTTGCCGTGATGGTTGATAAGACGCTGGCGGAGAAATTTGTTGAAGGTGACGAGTACGTTTATACCCCCAACTAACAAATGGTGGTTTGTCTTCGGATTATAAGAAATTGAAGGAATCGCAGTGAAGTCTTTGCAGTCTCTTATGCGAAAACAGTTACAACAAGGTGGCATAGCGGTTCCGTACGGTCGTCACTCGTTTATGGAGGTTGTCGAGGTTGCCACCGGACGCGTATGGATGAGTGTTGAGCCGGCTACGCAGCAGGATTACGATTTGCTGTTAAAAAAACTGGATAAGGCTTTTCGCGGTGTAGGGTTGGGCGACGCGTCTATGGATGCTGCATTGTTTAGATATTCACCCAATGGTGAGGGAAAGCCGGTACGAGAACGTCACATCGCTGGGAGGCCGTTTATGCATGTGGCGATACCGGGCGAGCCATTTGTACATTCCGATGGAATGATACAAATTGAGGTTAACAAGTCTCACGTAGTGGGTTATGAGGCGGGCCGCATCTTGACGATTATGAGTTTGCCAGAGGGTGACTTCGTCGAAGTGGTGGGGAACGCAGAGCATGACGAAGATCTGCCCTTGCCCGATAAGGGTCGTTTGAGAACGGTTGAGTTGCAAGCGCCGTGGATAGTCACATTGCCCTCGCCAACCGTTGCCTTTTTCTATTTCGGCTCAGGCATGCGCAGCTTTTAGGGACCAGTAACGCTCCCCTAAAAGTGGAACGGCTCCCTTTGAAAAGCATGGATTCTATGGTTCCTATGCCAACGATCAATCAGCGTCCTTGCTGTCCCTTGACCCATGGCGCAGTGGCTTTCTTATTGGAGAAATGCAACACCTTGCCGGGTTGCCCCCAGTAGTCAGCAGGCAACCAGAAAGGGTCTGAGAAGGACGCCCTTGGCCTTTGTGTGAGGCTGGAGGCCGCTAGGATAGTTGAGTCGGTAGCTTATGCATTTGCCGTCTGAGCTTGGCGTGGGTACTGTGCTACGCTTTCAGCCTCGGTCTCAGTGGAGCTCTGCAATGGGTCGGTTTTCGAAATATCTTGCGTGGACTGTCGTTATTTTATTGATCATTGCAGTGGCGGCCTATGTTATTGCGCGTTCTGGATTGAGGGAGTTAGACGATGCAGCGCGCGAAGAATTGGGTGGTTTATATCTGCAGACTGAGCAGGGTGTTTTGTCATACACGCGCGAGGGTGATCGTGAGGCGCCAAGCATTATTTTGGTTCATGGTTTTAGTACCCCTAAGTTTGTGTGGGAGCAAGTCACGCCCTATTTGCTGGACGCGGGCTATCAGGTGATCACTTACGATCATTTTGGTCGTGGTTTTTCCGATCGTCCTGAGGTGGCCTACGATTCTGCGCTGTACCAAAGTGAGTTAACGTCACTAATCGCAGGCTTGAAACTTGCAACCCCTCTGACCTTGGTGGGCTACTCGATGGGCGGTGCCAACGTGGTCGATTACAGCGCTTCCAACCCCGAACAGATTAAACAGCTGGTGTTGATAGCCCCTGCGGGCTATATGCCTGATAACGGTTCTCTCTCGATAATGGCCGCGCCAGTATTGGGCGAGTGGCTCTCCACCCTTGTGGGCAAGCAATATGCGTATTCAGGCATTGAGGCGGAAGTGCGCGCAGGTAGGGCTCCGGAAGACATGCTCCCAAAATTTGAGGCGCAGGCCATTTACGAAGGGTACACAGACGCGATGCTGTCTACGTTACGCAACTTCCCTATGGGCAACCTGTCCGAGCGTTATAAAATTTTGGGTAAAACAGATATTCCGATCACCGCCATTTGGGGGACTGCGGATAAAATTGTTCCTTATTCTGGAACCGTGCAAATGGCCAAAGACTTACCCCAGCTAAAACTTATTACGATCGAAGATGCGAATCACAATATGACTTTCGGGCAAGCGGCTGTCGTTGCGAACAGTCTGACGCAGGCTCTAGGAAACCCTTGACGAGGTAGGTGCTAACCTTGCGCACAATGAAATCGCAACGTTCAAGACTCGATCGCTTCATCGTCTCCCGTGAGGGCATAAAACGCAGTCATGTGCACCAACTGCTGGCTCAGGGCCGAATCTTGTTGGACGGATTGGCGGCGGAATCAATCAGCCAGGTAGTAGGACCGTTTACACACGTGGTACTAGACCAGAGGGTTCTACAGGCTGAGCAGCCCCGGTACATTATGCTGAACAAGCCGCCGGGGATGGTCAGTGCCACATGTGATGAGCAGCACTCTACGGTCCTCGACCTGGTGTCGGCCCCCAATGCAAAGTCGCTGCATATTGTCGGTCGCTTGGATTTTAATTCCACTGGGTTACTGCTGCTTACCAATGATGGTCGCTGGTCGCGGGGTGTTTCCAGCCCGCAGAAAGGGGTTGTTAAAACCTATAGGGTGCAGCTGGAACAACCCTTCAGATCGGATTACCGCGAGGCGTTTGCCGCCGGTTTGTATTTTGCCTTTGAAAACATCACCACTCGCCCAGCTGAAATTCGAAGGCTTTCTGATTTGAGTCGAGGTAGATCTGTCGAGGGTCGATATCACCAAATTAAGCGCATGTTCGGCTATTTCAACAATCGTGTGCTGAACCTGCACCGACTGTCGATTGGCGCTTTATCCCTTGACCCAAAGTTGCACCAAGGCGCTTGGCGGGAGCTGACCCTATCGGAGTTGAATGCTTTGGGTGTGGAGCATTGTTACCGAGAGGTCCTGCCTTCAGGTTCAGACTGCCCGGCCTAGTGCTTCACCGCTATGCCTTGGCTGTTAGCGGTGTGATGTTAGATGCCGTTTCTTCTTCGTTGTCTTGACCAATACCACCCAATAAATCCGGATTGCCTTTACAGGCGGCAATAAGGACGTGTTTATTCATAGAGAGCAGCAGCCCGATATTCTCGGCATCTTGTTCACTGATGCCTTCGACCTGAGTCTCAAAAAGTGTGCGAAAGCCGTCTGCCAGCTCCAGCATTTTGTCGTGGGCATCAGCGTCTTTTTTACTATCGAACATTGCTTCGTCCCGATCACATTTCCACATTGCTACTACGGCCACAAATCACCTCGTGTGTGGGTTTAGGAATGCAGTAACTGTATATATGTACAGTATTAATAGCAAGCGATTTTATTCGTTAGCTTGGTGGGGTGCTGCTGCCATGGAGCTTTAGTGCGTTGATGTGAATCGCTGCTCTGAGCAATAACTGCCACCCCTTGGGTCCTGACTGGTAGAGGTGTTTTTTTGCAATCCAAAGGGTGGCTACCATGCGGCGACTGGCAATGGCGGTATGACGATTAAAACGCTCAACCCTGTCAGCGATGCTTGAAACATTGGGCCAGAGCGCAACACTCCGGTTAGTAGTGTCTATGTAAACGCAGACATGTCCGCTGGGCTCGCTGGATTAATTGATCACTGACGTTCCGCCGTCAACTGGAATGATCTGGCCGGTAATAAAGGCACCCGCGGGTGAAGCCAGCATAATGGCAACTCCGGCGATATCACGCGCCTCACCCCAGCGACGCATAGGGATTGTCTGCAACTCCTCCTCGAAGGCGTCCTGATCATTACTCAAAAACTCGGTCATTTTTGAATAAAAGCGGCCGGGTGCGATGGCATTAACACGGATGTGGTCGCTGGCCAGTTCCGTTGAGAGTATACGCGTGAGCTGATGAATGGCGGTTTTTGAAGTGGCATAACTAAAGTTGTCGAGGGCGCTTCCTACTATGCCGGCAATCGAACCTATGTTGATGATACTGGCGGTGTGCTCAGCGCTGGCATTCTTTTTCAACAGGGGAGCCAAAGCCTGCACTAAGAAGAAAGGGCTTTTGACATTGATATCCATTACCTTGTCCCACCCTTTCTCTGGGAACTGGCCAAAATTTGCACCCCAACCGGCGCCAGCATTGTTCACCAATACATCAAGATGCTGTTCCCGAGACATGAGTTCGGTAACCAGTGTCTGCATACCTTCGGAGGTGGAGAGGTCACAGGGGAGGGCAATACATTCACCGTATTGACTCAGTTCTTCTGCGGCGTCGATGCAGGCTTTGGCTTTGCGTGCAGTGATGTAGACGCGCTTCGCTCCCGCCTCGAGAAACCCTTGAGTCATAGAGGCTCCTAGGCCACGGCTACCGCCAGTGACAACGCAAATTTTGTCCTGCATGGAAAATAACGCTTCGATCATTGTTCGTTCCTTGTTGTGGGTGCTCACGGTTTTATACTGGCGTTGAAAAAGGTGCAGAACACCGAGAGCCAGCTATTGCTATGGACATGTCCCACAGCACGCTTCTATCGTAAATGATTCTCAGAATTAAGGGTGGGGAGGCTCTTCGCCCCACCGTCGCAGTTGCTCAAGTGTGACCTGTTGCCCGGCGTTTGGACATTATGACGTTCTCGATCAGTGCGGTTAGCGCCAGCAAAACAAGCGCAAGAAGTAGTCTGGGATCGCTAAGGTACAGGCTGGTTTCTATAGGAAAAGCGATCGTTTTTTCGAGGGCCGCAGTTTTGAACTGGTGTTTTCCATTGAAGGCCGGGTTAGTCACAATTTCAAGGAACGCGCGGCGGCTTTTATAACGAAATAACGCGGCCTGGTCCCAGTTTTCTGCCCCCTCGATGCCTACAAGATCCATTGATGAGTAGACTGCAGAGCCTATTAATATAGGATGGCAGGCCCGAGCAAGTAACGCAGGTATCATGTGCGACATGTAACGCCCAATGAGATCAGCGGCACTTTCGCCGGGTTCGGCGCCTTCGACATCGGGTGGATTTTCGTTCATGTCAATATTGTTCACCATCAGAAACTGACGTCCGGTGTCTTGTTGGGCGAAGGCTGTCATAAAAGCGATTACCTCCGCGGGCCTACCATTATTGTTCATGGTGGCTACGTATTGATCAATTTCTGAGTCGCTCAGCGGACCGCCAAAGTCGGTGTACCAGCTAAAAAAACTGATGTAGAACAGAACTGGAGCTGACCAAATTTTTAACCGGATGGACATGATCATTGCCTTTGCTAGCGTGAGAGTTTGGCGCTGGGCCGCTTGTCGAATAATGGGGGGTTATTCTGCGCTTAGTTAAGATAGTGTTCGAGAATACCGCGATTGGCAAATAGCGCTAGAGTTGCAGCGTCGCCACTAGAGCCTATGCGCTGAAGCTCATCCTGCACATGAAGTCTCGCCACATTTAAACGTTTTTGAGTGCGCGCCCGTGTCGCACCAAAGCCGTAATCGAACGCGTAATATTTCTCCCCGGCAAGGCCAGCTGTAATATTGGCTGGTGCCGACTGATAGTAGCTGTCTTGGAGGTAGTCCAGCACGACGGGCAAGCTGTCCGGCACCTTGTCATCGGCAGGCCAGAGCGGGATATCACTCGGCCAGTTGCCAAAAAAGCGTTCTGTATATTCCAGCAACATGTCACCGTGTTCTCCCAGCCAGCTTCTCGGTTCTGGATCACAGATAAAGTGCGCTTTACTGGCTCCCGCCAATGCAAAATCGGCAAGACAAGGCCGGTCACCCAGTAGGAACGCGTTGCTGGAAAAGTGCTGGGCTAAAGCTTGCAAAAGTTTTTTGAAATCGCTTTTTACGGCGGCAGCCTGATCAGGCCCCACACCATTGACTTCGCAAACCCCTTTGCCAAAGCTCTCGTACATCATTGGCCCAATTGGGCTGAGTTGCTCCAGCTCTACCTCAGAAAATGGCACATCAATGGACCTATCAAGCGTCATGTTGGCCCCTAAACGAGGGCCGACCCAGGCCACGTTACTGGGATAGCACCAGCGAGAATGCACGCAAACCCGGCCTAGCCAGTGATTGAAAGCGTCTTCTAAAATGAAGCAGCAGGCACGCTGAAGTGGTGTTTCAGGGATAACCTCGCGCTCTTTGAAGCGCTCGTTGAGCATTGGTCCTATTGAAATGGTGTCGTGAATAAGCCACTTGTCAGGGGTCATCAGTAGGGGGACGAAGTGGGTACCCGCTTTTGTTTCTAGGGCGGTCCTGCGCTCTTCGGTTTTAAACAAATAATGCCAGGGTATCTGCTGGAATCGCAGCTGGGCTTCCAGCTTGCGCGTAAAAAAGCTCATTTCGCTGCCGATCAGTTTATAGTCGCCTCTGTACATGGCGTACTCCTTTCTTTCGCGGTGGCGTGTGAGCGTGGCTGTCGAAAATAGTGCACGGGAAAGTTACATAATGGCAGTATTTATGTCAATATATGCACCCGGATCACGCGTAAAACAGACTAACAAATTCAGTGAAGACCATGTGAGGGTGAATATGGCGCAACAGCAACCAATTCGTTTAGTCGGGGGCACAGGCTCCCCCTATACCCAAAAAATGTTGGCGCTCTTGCGCTACCGGCGCCTGCCTTACGCAATTACCTGGGGACAGCCCGAGCAAGTGTGCGACGCGTTGGGAGTTGAGAAGCCCAGGCCAGGTCTTCTGCCTACGTTCCTGTTTGAGGAAGAGGACGGACTTCGTGCCGTAACCGACTCTACGCCGATTATCCGCCGCCTCGAGGAAATGGTTCCTAGTCGCTCGGTACTGCCTGAAGACCCAGCACTCGCGTTTATTGATTACCTGATTGAGGACTTTGCTGACGAGTGGTGCACCAAGTACATGTTTCACTATCGCTGGTATCCCAAGTTAGATGCGGACAACGCAGGCACGCTGTTGCCCTATAGCTTTGACGTAAGTCTGCCCAAAGATGGCCATGACCAGCTCAAACAGTGGGTGGCAGAACGCCAGATTAGTCGTCTTTATGTGGTTGGTTCTAACGACACCACAGCACCGGTGATTGATGCCAGTTATCGACGATTTTTGGCCGCTATGGAAAATCATTTGGCTCATCAGAAGTTTATGCTGGGGAACCGCCCTGGCGCCGGAGACTTCGGCCTTTATGGTCAGCTCACCCAGTTGGTGGGTTTTGACCCTACGCCTAGAGCCATTGCCCATGAAGTGTCCCCGCGGACGGTAGCCTGGGTTGATCATATGGACGACCAGAGCGGGCATGAGCCCGAGGCTCAGGACTGGATCAAGCTGAACGAGCAGCCTGAAAGCTTACGCGACTTGATGCAGGAAATAGGGCGCGTCTATGCTCCCGTGCAGCTGGCCAACGCCCAGGCTGTGCAAGCCGGTGACAAGACTTGGGAGTCTGAAATTGATGGTGCTCGCTGGACTCAGCAGACGTTCCCGTATCAAGCTAAGTGTCTTAGGTGGACTAACGAGCGCTACCGAGCCTTGAGCGACGCAGATCGCACCTCGGTCGATGTGCTGCTGCAAGGCACTGGAGTGGAAGCCATGCTTTCACTGGGTTAATTAAATTCCAATGGTGTTGAGGTAAAACATGACCAAAGCAGTGCCTATTAAAAATCGTGTGACGGCAATGACCGGCACGGACTACCCCATCATACAGGCCCCTATGGGCTGGATTGCACGGGCCCAGCTGGCCTCAGCCGTGAGTAATGCTGGCGGCATGGGGGTTATCGAAACCGCCTCGGGTGAGTTCGACAATATTCGTAACGAGGTCGCAAAAATGCGCGACCTCACTGACAAGCCTTTTGGCATGAACGTCGCTTTGTCTTACGTTAAGGGTACCGACATTGTGGACTTTGTGATTAAGCAAAATATTAAGTTTGTGACCACCTCATCGGGCAGCCCCAATGTTTGTACAACGGCTTTTCAAGAGGCGGGCATCAAAGTGTTTCACGTGGTGCCAACCCTCGATATGGCGCTGAAAGCCATCGACTGTGGTGTGGATGGTCTTGTGGTTGAAGGAGGTGAAGGCGGCGGATTTAAAAATCCAAGCCCGGTGTCGACTATGGTGCTGTTGCCGCTCATTCGTTCGCGAACAGATCTTCCTATTATTGCCGCTGGGGGTATGTGTGACGGCTTGTCTATGGCCGGTGCCTTTGCCATGGGTGCTGAGGGTGTGCAGATGGGAACTCGAATGCTTAGCTGCGCTGACTCGCCGGTGCACGACAATTGGAAGCAGGCCGTGGTTGCGGCAAAAGAGACCGGTACCGTGTTTCTAAACCAGCAATCCCGTCCGGCTTTGCGGGCGTTGCGTACGGAACGGACTACAATGCTAGAGCCCATGGGTGCGTTTAATATTATGGAGCACATGGCGAAGATACCCGATCTCTACTTCGGGGGTGATATGGAGGCGGCGATTCCACTGTCGGGTCAGGTGGCAGGGCGCATTGATGAAGTTAAAAGTGCTGCCGACATCGTGCAGGACACCATCGGAGAGTTTTACCAGGTGGTAAGCCGATTGGCTGATAGCTACAACAACTGAGGTTTGTGAGTATGGGATTTGAAGTCAACGAAAAAGTGTCACTCATCAACGCGCAACTTCAAGCGTTCATGGAGGCTCACATATACCCTCGTGAGCATGACTGGAATACTTGGACACTGAATCAGGACAATCTTTGGCAAACGCCTCCTTGGTTTGACGAACTGCGGGCAAAGGCGAAGGACGAAGGTTTGTGGAATCTGTTCCTGCCCCATGAATACCAGCCTTGGAGTCCTGGCCTTACCAACGTTGAAATAGCCCCGTTGTTTGAAACTATGAGCAAGGTGATTTGGGCTCAGGCAGTTTTCAACTGCAATGCCCCCGATCGGGGCAATATGGAAGTGCTGGCTAAATACGGCACGCTGGAGCAGCAGGAGCAGTGGCTAAACCCTTTGCTGGCAGGCGAAATTCGCAGTGCTTATGCTATGACAGAGCCCCAGGTAGCGTCATCCGATGCCACCAACATGGAATTGGAAATTAGGCGCGATGGCGATGAATATGTGTTAAACGGCCGCAAGTGGTGGACCACTAATGCGATAAATCCGCGCTGTAAAATTATGTTGGTTATGGGTAAATCTAACCCGGAAAACGACCGTCACCGCCAGCACTCCACGATTTTAGTGCCCAGGGATACCCCCGGGGTAAAGCTGGTTCGGGAATTACGAGTGTTCGACAATCTGCACTCTCCCGGTGGTGAGGCCGAGCTTCTATTCGATAACGTTCGGGTGCCGTTAAGCAATATGATTAAAGGCGAGGGCTGCGGTTTTGAAATTGCTCAGGGCCGTCTTGGGCCCGGCCGATTTCAGTATGCGATGGGGCTGGTGGGTTTGGCGCAACGCTGCCTCGAGTTGATGTGCGCTCGAGCAGACGAGCGGGTAGCTTTTGGCGAAAAGCTGATTAAAAAGACCAGCGTGCAACACGAGATTGCCCGCTGTCGTTGTGACATTGAGCAGGCCCGACTGCTAACGTTACAGGCTGCCCACGTCATGGATACTCAGGGCATGGAAGCGGCAAGGCCCTATATTTCCATGGTCAAAATTGTGGCACCCAACATGGCGCAGCAGGTGGCTGATCGGGCCATGCAGGTGTATGGCGGTATGGGGGTTTGTCAGGACACCCTGATTCCTGAAGTGTTTACCTTGGCGAGGTTTTCCCGAATTGCCGATGGCCCCGATGAGGTGCACATGTCTCAGCTGGGTAAAATGACTGCTAGGGCGTTAAACGGTTAGTCGTTCAGAAATTGATCAAGGTGCCCGGCATCGCTTTGGGCGAATAAAGATACCGGCGCGGTTTTAATTTCTGTCGCGGTAGGAAACGTGTAGTACCGGCCTCGGCCTTGCTGGGGTTTTGAGATCAGTGGCAGCCCGGATTTGAGTTGCGTAATGGCCTCAATCACGTTTCGACTGCCCTCACGGTATAAGTTCAAGACGTTCCACAAATAGGACTGATCAAATTGCGCGGGGGTTTGTGATCTGGCGATGACAGGACCCCTGTCGATGTCAGCATTTTCGATGATGTGAAGGGTGCTTCCTATAGTTGCTTTGTGATGACACAGGGCCCTAAACGTAGACATCACACCTTGGTAGTCGGGCAAAAGACCTGAGTGTAAATTGAGCATGGCCAGCTTAGGCACGGCGATGGCCGGTGCCTGAAGAATGGACATGTGCCGTATGCTCACGACGACATCGGGCTCCGTGGCCGCGTATCGGGCAAAGTCGTCGGTATTAATGGCATTCAAAGCGATAGCACCCAGTTTTTGGAAGCTCATTAAGCTTGACGTTGCCTCTAGCGCTTTAACCTCAAATTCACCGAGCTGCTTAAGGGCCGGGCACAAATCTGAGATTGATTTTCGGGTGTAAAAAATTTGAATGTCGTGTGCCGTGCAGGCGGGCAAAATGCGATTTAACGCCAGCAGTGCCGGCAGATCGTAGTTCACCAAAAAGACGAGGTTCATGAGTTTTCCTATCCTACAAAAGCTGTTGAGTCTAAGAGCTCTGGCAGGTCGCCAGCCTTTCTGCATCATGAACCACCCGTTTTATGCCCTCCCTGCAATGGGTTGACGCCGCAGCAGCAAAGGTTGGCCTGAGTTTGATGGGCAGTTTCGTTGATAGAAATTGTTCAGCCGTTGCAGGTGAACGTATTATCGTGGACAGGTAAGTATTTGAGCAAGCTGGCAGGGAGAGGGTGTCGGCTTTTCAGGTACTAAATATCATTTTGGTTTTAGATAAAGCATGATCGAACTGGTGCGAGCGTTTTGCTGAATGTGAGGACAGTCTCCCGTTGATGAAGCTTGCTTTTCTTGGCGCGCTACATTGCTGGGCTGCTGGTGCAAGACACAATCTTAGGGGCCGGTCAGAGCTTCAGACCACGACTGGGCAAGCCGGCAGCTTCATAACACCGGTCAATCACCGTCATCTGGGCCACGGCATCGTCGCCATCCGTCCAAAGAGGTTCACCTCTCTCAACTGCCGCGATAAAGGCATCGAGTTGATAAGCATAGGTAGGCCTGCGATCAACACTCTGATGGGTTATTTTTTTTCCCACGTTGAGGGTTAGAAGGTGACCCAACTGTGGTGCAATGACGTTGTCGACGCGCATTTCCCCGAGACTTCCCCTGACCGTGACTTCCGCCTTAAACGATGCCGACGCCCGCATATCTGCCGAGGTAGTGATGGCGATGTTGCCGGCTTCCATTCTTGTTTCTAGAAAAAGGTCAACTTGCGGTGGGCCAACTTCAGCTGTCGCCGAAATAACGGTCGGCTCAATATTAGTTAAATGCCGAACCCAGGAAATCGGATAGCAGCCTATATCCATCGTGACGCCCCCGCCCAAGTGGTAGTTCATTCGAATATCACTTGGATCGGTGACTGGCGTGTGAAAGGCAGCATCAATCGATGAAATAGTACCCAGCGTGCCACTGGCAACAATGTTTTTCATTCGCGCGAATAAAGGGTGGTAGCGATAGTGGAATGCATCCATTAGCACCAACCCTTGATCTTTAGCCCGTTGATTCATTTCTCGCGCCTCTTCCGCGTTACAAGCAAGGGACTTTTCGCACAGGACATGTTTGCCTGCCTGTAAGGCCGCCATGGTCCACGGATGGTGGGCAGGAATATGAAGTGGAATGTACACAGCATTGATCTTTGCGTGGTTAATAACATCAAGGTAGCTGTCGCACACGGTGTCTATGTGATGGGCGGCCGCAAAGGTATTGGCTCTATGCCTGTCCCGTGCCGCAATAACACTGATATTGGCCAGAGGTTCATTTATGCATGGATAGATCAGTGCCTCCGGGGTTATCCGGGCCGCGCCTAGTAGGCCAAATTGAATCATCTGTTGGTCTTCTTTCTCATTAAGAGCTTGGGTTATGTGTGCTGAGGGCTGGGCAGGCTCGTGCCAGTGTACGCAATGTCTCAAAAATAATTCGAATAATTAAGGCGGTTCCTTTCCGGTGCCTTCGTTGAGCTACAGCTCCCTAAATGAAGTAGGGGGTAGAGTAAGCGAAAATCAAAGCGCTATCTGGAGCAAACCTCCCATGGGTTACACAGCAGGCCTAAAAGGTGGCTGAAAGCCCGATCGTCGTCCTCCTTGAAATCTTATTGAGGTTAGTTGTCGACCAGTTTGCATAGGTTCTCAGGTGTGACCTCGTGCCTGTGGGTGAATGCGGGCAGGCCTTCTGGGCCTAGCGGCAGTGCATAGTGTCGACTCCAGCAACATAAGATTGAGTGGCCTTTACATGTCATATGACATGTAATAGATTGCGAAGGGCCTTAGCTGAAGAGTGTTATCAATATTCATCACGAAACTGGGCTTCCACTCGAAGAACTTCTGGGGCGCTGTGGAGGTTGCCATCCCCACGAGAGCATCGTTTTTGTGTGGCAGTAGGCGGTAGAAAAGGAACTTACAATGACCCAATCAAATAAAGACAAAGTGCAAGCCATGTTTGATGCAATGGCTGTCGGTGACTTCGAACTTATGAAATCGTATTTGCATGCTGAGGTTTTTGTGACCGAGGCAGATTGCCTACCTTACGCCGGAGTGCATAGGGGACCTGATGGTTATATGCGGTTAGTCGATAAAGTATTGAGCACTTGGGATGACCTCCAGCTTTCTGTCAATGCCATGGCTGAAGTTGGCGATATGGTCATGGTGATTTCTGAGTTTGCCGGTAAAAATAAGACTGGCGTCCCTTTCAATATGCCTATGACGGAAGTTTTTCATTTTAAGGATGGAAAAATCAGCGAAGTCAGGCCCTATTATTTCGATACACACAAATTGGCTGAGCTAAGCATTCAATAAAACCGTTAGCAGAGACCCGCCGGCTCATGTCGGACAACACTAAATGAGGCGGTGGCAGGAAAGTTGCTGCCGCCACTCAGGTTTTTGATCCAAAGCGGATGCTCGATCAGCACTGATAACCTCAAAATTGTTGCACCTGTTTAGCAGCTAGGCGTCTGAAGTGCTTGGGCGGGTACGAGGAGGTTCTTAGTGGCATGTATGCTTACACGGCGCGTGGTTTGGTCTCGCAACATCGCGTTACTGAAGGAACCAATACGAGGGAAAGGATGGCTTATTCCAGATGGTCAAAATCAAGGGTTGCCGTAGCTTTACTAGTTACCGGCTCTATTGCGTTGTTTTCAAATCAGATGTGGGCCGATGCTGTCAGTGACTCGATATTACCCATAACGATACACAAGCATTTTCTCGAGGGGCAGGGGCTTGTTGTCACTGAAGCAGAGTCTGACGAGGGAATATCAACGGAAGGCACTATAAACAGCAGCTCCCATTTGTTTTTCGAGGGAAAAATATCGGCCTATGTATTTGATGTCGATCCCGGAAGAGTGCGTATCGATGGGCTGCCCTATGATGAATATATCCATATTTTAAAGGGGCGTTTAATTTTGAGCCCAGATAATAGTGCCGAGGTCGAATACAAGACCGGCGATTCGCTGATCCTACCTGAGGGGTACACTGGTTACTGGACGATGCCTGAAAGGTATCGTGAATTTGTGATTATCAATACCGTTCCTGAGCCATAGAATGACGGTAGCTAAGGGTGGGCTTGAATCACCGACCGGCTAGCTTCAAAGTGGGTGTTTTCTGTGTAGCCATTTTTACGATAGGCAAAATAGGCCACGTGACGTGGTTTATTCGACTGGTTGCCCAGACCGCGATGCAATAAACGATCATCAAAGATCAGACACGATCCTGCGGCCATAGCCTGGGCGCAAGCCTCGGGTATCTCAGTTTCAGTATCTCCAACCAGAATCTCGGGTGTTGTGCCTTCATGCTGGTAGATAAGCTCATTGAGCACCAGAGACGGATTGCTTAAGTGGTTGCTTAGAAAGTGGGAGCCTAGAGCACACTCAGTTGGCCCCATGGCCAATGGGATATCGTGTAAGGCGACCATTACGTTGATGGCGTGTGCTGGCAGGTGATCCCTAGCCACATGGGGAGAATCTGTGTGCCAGTGCTGTGGTGGGCTACCGGGGTCAGAAGACACTACCCCGCTAAAGGAGTGCTCGGCATCTTCACCCAGTATTGCGCTGACAAGCCCCCACCAGGGCATGTCCCGATCTACCACACCAAACTGCTGCGGCGTTATGGGAACATCCCAGCGTCCGGGGGAGCGTTGGACAATTTCGTCGTAGCCCGCCGCACTGCCAATACCTATCTCTTTTGTCCCTAGCGCTGAGCGTATCGTCTGCAATCTCTCATGGGATACGGCCAAAAGAGTCGCGACCGTATCTGCGTCCAAGACGGGGGGTAATAGCAAAAACCCATCGGATTCTAGCCGTTGTATTTGCTCGGCCTTCGGGGCGCAGCCATTACCAGTTAAGTCAGATCGCGATTTTGACAATTTAAAGCCTCGCGTTTTAAGTAGTCAGGATCTAGCGCCTATAATCTCTGGCCGCCCGGCGGAGTATAAACGAGATAAATGGCGAAATAGAGAGCAACTCACTCGCGTCTCTCAGGTGAAAGCCAAGACCGTATAGGACTTAAGAGAGGAATGGTAGCTACGGGTGGACTTGAACCACCGACCCCAGCATTATGAATGCTGTGCTCTAACCAGCTGAGCTACGTAGCCACAAAGGGTGTGTTGCGAGGGTCGCGATTTTCTACAACTGCTGCCTCCAAGTCAACCTGTAGCAGTTACTAAACGTTGAATCGGAAGTGGATGACGTCGCCATCGGCTAGGATGTACTCCTTGCCCTCAAGACGCCAGCGCCCGGCATCTTTCGCGCCTTGCTCCCCCTTGTGTGCGATGAAGTCGTCATAGCCAATCACTTCAGCTCGAATAAAACCTTTTTGGAAGTCCGTGTGAATCACACCAGCGCCCTGTGGAGCAGTGGCGCCAATTGGCACGGTCCAGGCTCTGACCTCTTTGGGCCCGGCTGTGAAGTAAGTTTGTAAATTGAGAAGCTTGTAGCCGGCGCGAATCACCCGATTTAAGCCGGGTTCTTCCATGCCCATTTCAGCCAGAAAATCCTGTTTCTCGTCGTCTTCGAGTTCAATGATTTCTGATTCTAGCTTGTTACATATGGCAACAACCTCAGCGCCTTCGGCGGCAGCGATGCTCTGCACGGTATCGAGGTGGGGGTTATTCTCAAACCCGTCCTCTGCAACGTTGGCAATATATAGCGTGGGCTTAGTGGTTAGCAGATGAAGGGTGCTCAGAAGGGCTTGCTCGTTGTCGTCTAATGTCAGCGCTCGAATAGGCTGGGCTTCATTTAGCTGGGGCAAAAGCTTGTCCTCTAACAACTGCTTCATGGCGATTGATTCTTTATCGCCGCCTTTCGCTGTACGAGTCACCTTGGTGAGCTGCTTCTCGCAAGACTCAAGGTCTGCGAGTGCAAGCTCTGTATTGATGATTTCTATGTCCGATGTAGGATCAATTTTATTGGCCACGTGAATCACGTTGTCATCTTCGAAGCAGCGCACGACGTGAGCAATGGCATCAGTCTCGCGGATATTAGCCAAAAACTGATTACCTAAGCCTTCTCCCTTGGAAGCGCCAGCTACAAGGCCTGCAATGTCGACAAACTCCATGGTGGCGGCAATCTCGCGTTCGGGGTTGATCAAAGCTGCAATGCTGTGCTGCCTGGGGTCGGGAATAGGCACCACACCGGCGTTAGGCTCGATGGTGCAAAACGGGAAGTTTTCCGCGTCAATACCGGCCTCGGTGAGCGCATTGAACAGCGTGGATTTGCCCACATTAGGCAGTCCAACAATGCCACATTTAATACCCATGTTTTTTCCTTAATCTGGTAACTACAGCGTTAAAAGTTGGGGGGTTGGGAGCTATCAACACTGTGTAAGCGTGTCATGGCCTTGACCGCGTCGCCCTCTAAAAGCAGTGGCAAGCTGGCCACGGCCTCATCAACAATAGCGTCGATAGCCTGTCGATCGGCTTTACTGGGTTTAGCCAAGACATAATTTGAGACTTCACTAGCGTGTCCAGGGTGCCCAATACCTACCCTTAGGCGGTGAAACTCCCGATTGCCGCCAAGGGCTGGAATAATGTCACGCAGGCCGTTGTGGCCACCGTGTCCGCCGCCTTGCTTAAAGCGTGCCGTACCCGGAGTAATGTCCAATTCATCGTGGGCAATCAAAATAGCTTCCGGTGCAATACGGTAGAAATTTGCTAGCGCAGCCACAGCTAAGCCGCTTTTATTCATAAACGTACTGGGACGCAATAGCCTCAGATCATGTCCTGCAAAATTAATTCGAGCAGTATCGCCGTTGAACTTACTCTCTGTAGTCAGTGCCGAGCTGCATTGACGGGCCAGCTCCTCCACAAAAAAGGCACCCGCATTATGACGGGTGCCTTCGTAGGATTTACCGGGATTACCGAGCCCAACAATGAGCTGGATAGCCAGCAAGAGATCGACTCACTCTTCCGCTGCGGGCTCCTCGCCCTCAGCTTCGCCAGCGTCTTCATCATCCTCGGCTTTGCTGCCTCTGGGTGCGATAACCGACGCAATAGCGAGGTCATGATCGTCGCCCAGAGCAAGTGCAGTCGACTCTACACCTGCTGGCAGGGTCACGTCGGACAGGTGGACAATTTGACCCAGCTCGACAGCTGACATATCAACTTCAATGTAATCTGGGATATCGCCAGGTAAACACTGAACTTCCATATCAGTAGCCTGGTGCTGCACCATGCCGCCACCCATCTTCACGCCGTGGCAGACGTCTTCGTTGGTGAAGTGTAGGGGTACGTTAACCTTAATCGCTTTATCGGCTTGCACACGCAAAAAATCGACGTGCATAGGGAAGCCCTTAGCGGGATGGCGCTGCACGTCTTTGAGAATGGCGGTTTCTACACTGCCATCAACGTTAACGTTGAGTACTGAGGCGTAAAACGTCTCCTGCTCCATCATTTTTTCCAGATCCTTGCGGATCAGGCTAATGCTAATGGCTGCGGCTTCACCGCCGTAAACGACACCAGGCACTTTTCCTTCAAGTCGACGTAGGCGGCGGCTCGCACCTTTCCCTTCGTCAACCCGAACCTGGGCTTGTACTTCGAAAGAATCAGACATGGTCTGTCTCCTTTTTGATCATCACGTTACCTGCGACCGGTGCAGTGATGAGTGGGTTTACACCGTCCGACGATTACTCGTCAAACAGTGCGCTAATAGATTCTTCGTTACTAACTCGACGAATAGACTCCGCCAAAAGATCACTGATCGTGAGTTGGCGAATATTGAGCGCCTTTGCTTCGTCCGACAGTGGGATGCTGTCGGTTACCACGAGTTCGTCTAATTCTGAATTGCGGATATTTTCTAAAGCCTTGCCCGAGAGGACGGCGTGGGTGCAATACGCGACAACCTTGGTGGCGCCTCGCTCTTTTAGCGCTTTGGCAGCGCTGCAAAGCGTGCCAGCTGTATCCACCATATCGTCAACCATGATGCACGTTCGTCCATCGACATCACCGATAAGATTCATAACCTGTGCTTCATTAGCTCTAGGGCGACGTTTGTCAATTATTGCGAGATCCGCATCATCGAGCTGCTTGGCAATAGCGCGAGCCCGGACAACACCACCAATATCGGGCGACACGACCACCAGATTTTCGTAATTACAGCGGGTGATGTCGTGGTTCAAAACTGATGAGGCGTAAACATTGTCAACGGCGCAGGTAAAAAAGCCCTGTATCTGCTCAGCGTGGAGATCGACCGTTAGTACGCGATCAACACCCACAGATGCCATCATATCGGCAATGACCTTTGCCGAAATGGGCACTCGTGCTGAGCGCACGCGCCTGTCCTGACGAGCATAGCCAAAGTAGGGGACAACCGCGGTGATACGACCCGCGGAGGCTCTGCGAAGGGCGTCGATCATTAGGACAAGTTCGATCAAATTATCGTTAGTGGGTTGGCAGGTGCTTTGAATCACAAAGACATCCTTGCCTCGGACATTTTCGTTCAGTTCGACGGTAATTTCGCCATCGGAAAACTTACTGACCTGTGCCGCACCAAGTGTCAGGTACAGACGATCGGCCACTTGGCGGGCTAGCTCGGGATTTGCGTTACCCGTAAAGACCATTATCTTGGATGACATGATCGACGCCTCGTTTTCCTGCAACTTCGGTTAGATGGCTGGGGTGGCAGGATTCGAACCTGCGAATGGCGGGATCAAAACCCGCTGCCTTGCCACTTGGCGACACCCCAATAAACGTTAGTCGTGCTCTGCAACAAATTGAGGCCGATGGTTCACGCCTCTCGCTACCACCGGAGCCAGTGACTCCGGTACTTTTGCCGCGATGGCTTGGGCCTTGATCTGAGTGTCCACTTGAGCAAACACGCAGGCCCCGCTGCCAGTCATCATTGCAGGCGCTGAATTGCTGAGCAATTTCAACGCGTTACGCACCTCGGGATGACGCATCTCAACGACAGTCTGCAAGTCATTGTGAACGCCCCCCTTGAAAGCGGCCGACATTGTGATCGGCGCTGTGTTCCTTGTCAATTCTGGCGCGTTAAAGATATCTGCTGTGCTCACATGGCAGTCGGGTCTGAGGATGACAAACCAGTCTTCAGGAAGAGTAATAGGAGTTAATAATTCTCCTACACCTTCGCCCCAGGCACTGCGGCCTAGAACGAAGACCGGTACGTCAGCGCCCAACTTCAGCCCCATGCCAGCGAGTGTTTCCTCGTCGTGTCCAAGCCCGAACAGGTGGTTCAGCGCCAGCAAGGTTGTAGCTGCATTGGAGCTGCCACCCCCTAATCCTCCACCCATAGGGATATGTTTTTTAATGCTAATGCGCACCCCTCCCATACTTGGGTCTTGGGGTATCAGGAGACTTGCGGCTCGCAGTATCAAATTTTCTTCCGGCGCTACTCCCTCAAAATCAGCATCTAGCGTGCAGCCTTGGGAGTTTTGCCGCTCAAACCTCATTTCGTCGCCCCAATCTAGCAGCTGAAAGATGGTTTGCAGGTTGTGAAGACCGTCGTCACGCCTTCCCGTGATATGAAGAAATAAATTGAGTTTGGCCGGTGACAGGCAGGTCAGAGAGGTGATCATTGATGTGCGGCCTCAAATTCCCATGACAGGACAATAAGTCGAACCGAGATGTCATCGCGGTAGGCCTCGATTTTACGGGGTACCTGCCAACCTTCGATGACTTGCCATTGGGTAATTTCAACCTCCCAGCCAGCGAGGCTGTCGGGGTACCCCATGAGCCAAGTACCGACTAAATTTAGAGGTAAGGTGGCCATGATAGTTTGGGCTTCATCGTTAAGAGGTAATAAATCTAAAGGTTGCTGTACGCCCTCATCAATCCAGAACAGTTGTTCGCCCTCGCGGAACAACTCAATTGCGCCAGCCCCCAAAGGGCCAGTCAGACGGATGTGGTCGCTAGCAGCCTCAGGGCGAGACCATTCTAAGTTCACCGTGCCACCGCGGTTATCGGACAGAGTTACGGCGGCCTTACCCTGTAGGTTCCAGCCGATGCTGTCTTGGGGCAACTTTGGTGCCGTTGAGGCATCGGGTAACGATGTTGTTACGCAGCCATTAAGCGCCAAAATAAGCAGGACACTGGCGAATCTCAGTCCTCGTTTACTCAACAGCGGTGTCTTCTAGCAACACGCCCAAGCGCTCGAGTGCTTGAGTGACATGGATCGCATCGGGCTGTTGTTGCAGTGAGGCTCGCCAAATGGCCAGCGCATCTTGCTCTTTACCCGACACCCAAAGCACTTCACCGAGATGGGCGGCCACTTCAGCGTCTGGAAAACGCGCGTAGGCTTCTCTAAGCAAGTCAGCGGCTTGTAAAAAGCGACCTAATTTGAAGTAAACCCACCCCAGACTGTCTAAAATTGCCGGCTCACCTGGCGACAGTTGGAGTGCCTTTTCGATTAAATTCGCGGCCTCTTCATACCGCTCGGTGTGCACGGTTAGCGTATAACCCAGTGCGTTGAGTGTCGTGGCGTTGTTAGGCTTAAATACCAATATGGTACGTAGGTCATTTTCCATGCCAGCAATGTCGCCCAGCACTTCAAAGGTCATGGCTCGACCATAGAGCAAGGATACAGATTCGGGGAATAGGTCTAGCGCCTCTGAGTAAACTTCAACCGCCAGTTCTTTTTCGTCGATTTCTCCGAGGAGCTCAGCTTCTAAGCTGTAAAGCTGCTCTGCTTGTCCTGGATGATTTGTCCGTGCTCGTCTAAAGCCATCCTGAAAATCACGGGTGTCACCAGCGTTAAGGCGCAGCTCTGCTGCCCGTCGCATTGCATCGAAAAACTCTCTACTGGGACCGACGCGATCATACGAGGTTATTGCGTCGGCCTCTTCGCCACGATCTTGATAAACACGCCCCAAATAGTAGTGCGCCTCGTCTGGGCGCTGACCTAGATCGATCAGGGCACGAAGATTGGCGATCGCAGCTGCCAATTGTTTCGCTTCGATTTCTATGAGTGCCAGAGAAAATAAATAATCACCGTTTCTTGGGGAGAGAACCAGCAGAGCAGCGAACTGCTCACGAGCCTCATCATATTGCTCAGTGCCTGCGAGAAGGCGCGCAAACTGAAGGCGCAAAGCCTCATTGTCTGGAGCACGTTTCAACGCGGCACGCATACGCTTAAAGGGGTTTTTGCCTCCCTGGTCTAATTTGATCTGTGTCCAAAGCAATAGGGCTCGCTCTTCATCGGGACTTTCGTTTAAAACAGGGTCGAGTATGTCGAGTGCCCCTTCAGGGTTGTTTTGAGCTCGATACAAATAGGCCAAGGCTATTGCGATGTCCTGATCCTCTGGCCAATCGACGGCGAGGGACTCAATGGCCTCTGCGGTGAGTCTTCGACGATCAGCGCCCAGCTTGTCCCATGAGACCATGAGCGCCGGTGCGTTGATTCTAGCGCCGCGCTCCTTAGCAGTTCGTGCGAAGACCAGTGCGCGCTCAGGCTGCCCCGCGCGAATGAGTAGCCCCATTGCGGTTACGGCCGCTGCGCCATCGTTACTGTCTTGATCGGTGAGTTTCATAGACAACACGAGGGCATTGCGATCATTTTGCCGGAATTCAGCCAGCCGCAGTGCTCGGCGAGTTAACTCGGGATCCTGAAGCTGCATGGCTTGACGCGTCAGGATTTCAAGCGCTTCATCCAGGCGTCGTTGACGTAAGAGAAATTCGGCCTGGAGTAGAGGGTAAAGACTGGCAGCGGGAATCGGAGTTTCAGCGGGACTGCCAGCGTTGGCGACTGATTCCGCTTGCTCAGGCGCAGGTGATTCCGCGGCCCTTTCTTGCTGAGATACGGGTGACGTGATTGTTGCTGGTGAGGTCGCCTGGCACCCGGTTAGGGCAGCTAAGACCCCCAATTGCATTACGATGGTGTGAATTTTTTTCATCATGGGCCAATGATGACACAGCCGCGAGCCCAAACCCATTAGGAAGGCATCTTTATACGCGGCAGAAGCTATCTCTTCTGTTATTATAGCGTCTCGAAATGAGAAGAATTTGACCCTGTGTTTCAAGAACTGATTGCTATTGGCATTAATCATGACTCAGCGACTCTCGATATAAGAGAGCGGGTTGCCTTTGCCCCTGAAAGCATAGCAATGGCTCTAGGCAGCGCTCTCGCTACTGCACCGATTACTGAGGTGGTCATTCTCTCCACGTGTAACAGAACTGAAATCTATGGTGTGGTACCCACCTCCGGGGATCCACTCAGTGCCAGCGAAGCTCTAGTGAGTTGGGTCACCGAACACCACGGTTTGCCGAGTGAGGCATTATCAACCTGTACTTATCGCCACCATGGCAAGCAGGCCCTCACGCACCTTGTGCGGGTTGCTGCAGGACTGAACTCAATGGTCTTGGGCGAGCCACAGATTTTTGGTCAGCTGAAGTCTGCCTTCGCCGTCGCTGAGGAAGCAGGTGCCGTTGGCAGTCGGTTACAGCGACTATTTCCCGAAGCCTTTCGTATTGCAAAAAAAGTTAGAACAGATACCGCGATTGGAGAAAATCCGGTATCGGTGGCATACGCGTCAGTCGATTTGGCAGGGCATATTTTTTCCAATCTTTCCAAGCGCACAGCATTGTTGCTCGGCGCCGGCGAAACTATCGAGTTGGTGGCACGGCACCTTTGCGATGCGGGTTTAGGCAATTTAATTATCGCGAACCGCACATTGGCTCGTGCCGAGTCGTTGGCACAGCAGTTTGATGCCAGTGCTGTCATGCTAGCCGATGTCCCTGACAGGCTTCCTGAGGCAGATATTGTTATTAGCTCAACGGCGAGCCAACTGCCGATCTTAGGTAAAGGCGCCGTTGAGCGTGCGCTGCGCCAGCGACACTATCGGCCGATGTTGCTAATTGACCTTGCCGTGCCTCGGGATATTGAGCCCGAAGTCTCAGAACTTTCTGACATCTATTTATATTCTGTCGATGACCTGAAAGATGTCATTGCTGAAAATTTGAGACTGCGGGCGAGTGAAGCCAACAAAGCTGATGGCATCATCAATGCTGGTGTGGTCGGTGTCGAGGAAGATTTTCGGGGCCGGCAGTCCGCCGACGTGGTGCGAACATTTCGCGAATCGGCGCTGGCGATACAAGAGGTTGAATTATCAAAGGCCATAAAATCGGTAGAGCGGGGTGAGACCCCGGAAGATGTAATTCGCCGCTTAGCCCGAGATTTAACCAACAAACTCATTCATGCACCGACGGCTGGCTTGCGCCAGATAGCGCGTGAGGGGGATGACGGGCAGGTGACTCGCGCCAAGGCCTTGTTGGGCCTTAATGAAAGCGCGTCTTCTGAAGACGAAAATCCTACCCTTCAGTGAAGAGTTCTTTAACCGCTAAATTAGCCAGCCTCGTTGATCGGCACGAGGAAGTGGCAGCGCTACTGGGCGACCCAGAAACCGCTGAGGACACAAATCTATTCCGCGAGCTTTCCCGTGAATATTCGCAGCTTGATGAAGTTGTTGTAGCTTTTACGGCTTACCGTACCGCAACAGCTGATGTTGAAGCTGCGCAGGAAATGCTTTCAGATTCTGATCCGGAGCTGCGCGAAATGGCGGCTGATGAGCTTGCCGTCTCGACGGAGTTGGTGGCAAAGATTGAGTCAGATTTGCAGGTGCTGTTGCTGCCACGGGATAAGCGAGACAGTAACAACGTGTATTTAGAAATCAGAGCAGGAACTGGCGGCGACGAGGCAGCCATTTTTTCAGGGGACCTGTTTCGAATGTACAGCCGCTACGCTGAAAGCAAAGGTTGGCGTCTTGAAACGATCTCTGACCGCGCTGGAGATCATGGTGGCTTTAAGGAAATTATTTCTCGGGTTGTCGGTAACGATGTTTATGCCTATCTAAAATTTGAGTCGGGAGCACACCGAGTTCAACGAGTTCCTGAAACCGAGTCCCAGGGGAGAATCCATACTTCGGCTTGCACCGTTGCGGTAATGGCTGAGCCCGATGACGTCGAGGCGATTGATATTCGCAAGGAAGATCTGCGGGTTGATACGTTTCGATCTTCTGGTGCCGGTGGACAACACGTTAACACCACAGATTCTGCGGTTCGGATTACACACTTACCAACTGGCGTGGTCGTAGAGTGCCAGGATGAGCGGTCGCAACATAAAAATCGGGCCCGGGCGATGTCATTATTGTCTGCTCGCCTGCTGACCGCCGCCGAAGACAAGGCGCACAGTGAGCAGGCCGCGGAGCGTCGCAATCTTGTGGGCAGTGGTGATCGTTCGGAGCGTATTCGCACCTACAATTTTCCCCAGGGCCGTGTGACCGACCATCGGATTAATTTAACACTCTACAAGCTCGATGAGATCGTTCAGGGCCAGCTCGATGCACTGGTGCAACCGCTAAGGACCGAGCACCAAGCCGATTTATTGGCCGCCCTCGGTTCGGCTGAGTGACCACGCTTCAGACTCTGGTTAAAGAGGCGCGGCTGCCTCAAAAGGAGTCAGAACTACTTCTTTTCCAAACTTTCGAATGTGATCGTAGCTGGTTGTATGCCCATGGCGACGAACCGGTTACCGAGTCTAGAGTGGCGCATTTTTTGGGGCTGGTGGAGAGACGGCAGGCCGGTGAGCCATTGGCCTATATTTTAGGTCAATGGGAGTTCTGGTCGTTGCCGCTGAAGGTCACCCCGGACGTACTTATTCCAAGAATGGACACGGAATTGCTCGTCCAGTGGGCGGTAGCGCTGCTGCCTGAGCAGTCAAAGCAACGCTGTCTTGATTTGGGCACGGGCAGCGGTGCTGTGGCCTTGGCGGTTAAGCATGAATTTCCTACGAGCGAGGTGACTGCTGTCGACTTGAGCCAGCCTGCTTTGAACGTGGCGCGAACTAACGGGCAGCAATTGCAGTTGGAGGTCGAGTGGCTAGAGGGTTCTTGGTTTGAGCCTGTGGCGGCGCGCGAGTTTGATCTCGTTGTGGCTAACCCACCCTACATTCGTGAGGACGATGACCACTTGCATCAGGGCGATCTTCCTGCGGAGCCTAAGATGGCGCTAACATCCGGTATTGATGGTTTGCATGCGCTACGTCAGCTTGTCGCCGATGGGCAGTCGGCACTTGGGCCCGGTGGTTGGATGTTGCTTGAACACGGTTGGGATCAGGGGCCTGACGTTCGTGATCTTTTGGTAACCCATGGTTGGCAGGCGGTAGAGACCCGGCGAGATCTCGCGGGGCGTGAGCGAGTGACGGGGGGGCATAAGCCCTTATGAACGACAACGAGCTTGAGCGGTATTCGCGGCAACTGCTTGTTCCCGGTTTTGAACTTGAGGGCCAAGAGGTCTTAAGTTCGGCATCGGTGCTCATTGTGGGTTGTGGTGGTTTGGGCGCCTTGGCCGCCCAATACTTGGCAGCTGCGGGTATTGGCCACTTGGCGCTGGTCGACGCCGATCGCATTGAGCTGAGTAATCTGCCGCGCCAGATTGCCTATACCGAGGATGACGTTGGGCGGTTTAAAGCTGAGGTTCTAGCCGAGCGATTGGGCCGCATGAACAGCGCAGTTAGAGTAACGCATTACCCAATATCCTTTGACGAACTCTCGGGGGCTTCGCTAGTAACGGCGGTCGATGCAGTGGTTGATGGAACGGATAACCACGCCACCAGGTTGCTCATTGATCGTTTTACTGCGGAAAAGGCTCTGCCCTGGTTTATGGGCGCTGCGGTGCAAATGGCGGGGCAAAATGTTGCCTTTACTGGGTCGCGGGGGGAGGGCTGTTATCACTGTCTGGCACCTCAGAAAACGACGGAAGAGGCCGGGGGGTGCGCAACTTTAGGTATTTTAGGACCGGTTGTGGCGACGGTTGCACTTAGGCAGGTTCTCGATGTTCTAGGGGCTCTAACCGGCGTTGCCGAGGTACCCTGGGGAATGCTGCGTCAATATGACTTCAGGGCCGATACAACGGCCTCACTGCCGTTACCGAAGCGAGTTGGTTGTGGAGTGTGTGATCCCGATTTAAAGACCCAATCGCAATAAACCTAGGCAATCTTATTCGGCGGCAGTGCTAGGCAGTTCCCGACGTAAAATCACCCATATTCTGGCGCCAATCAATACGGTGCAGACGCTGATTCCAGTAATAGTTGCATACCAGAAGCCTGCGGCACCGTCGTTGGGATTGTCGGGTACCTCTATTCCTAGCCACCAACCCAAGGGTAAAGCGACCAGCCAATAGGACACGACCATCATAATGAAAGGGAACTGAGTTTCTTTGTAAGCGCGCAAAATAAATGAGCCCACGATTTGGGCGCCGTCAATGAGGATGAAAAATGCTGAAAGAGTGAGCAGTCGCGTTGCCAGCAACTGAATATCCGGCGCATCGGTGTAGATGCCAATAATTGCGCCAGGAAAACTCAATAAAATGAGCATAGTGCCTATCGCCACTACAGCAGATATGGCCCCCCCCACTATCATGGCGCGATAAATGCCTTCACGCCAACCCGCGCCAATAGCATGACCAATGCGTGTTGACATGGCGGTGCCTATTGCCAGCATGGGTATGTAGTACAAATCCCACACATTGAAGGCGATCTGATGAGCTGAAATGGCGGTATCGCCTAAGCTCGCAACCAACAGCGCGATGACACTGAAAACGCCCATTTCCAGAAAGAAGGTGAGGCCAATCGGTGCGCCGACGGATAAAATTTCGCGAATTTTCGCCCAGTCGGGGGCGACAGGTTTCCATTCGGGCAAATAGAGCCGAATTTTTTTGCTGCGCAGCACATAAGCACCAATTAGAAAAACGCTTAACCACATGGAGATTGCCGTAGCGATGCCACAGCCCTTGGCGCCCAGCTCGGGCGCACCCCACTCACCAAATATGAAGGCGTAGTTCAGAGGCACATTTATTAAAAAGCCAGCAACGGCAGCGAAGGCAAATGGCTGTGTAATACCCAGCCCTTGCGTGTGATAACGGAGGGCTTGAAAAATGGCCGTTGCTGGCATGCCCAGAGCAACCATTTGCGCGTAATCGAGAGCAAGCTGCCGGGTTGTGGGGTTGAGACCCAGCAAGTCTAAAATGGGACCCGCGTACCAAATTGCTGGGCTCAAGGTCAGGCCAAGGAATACAGCCACCCAGAGTGACTGAGGCAGCTGTTGGCGTATTTTCTCTATTCGTCCGCCCCCAAAGTCTTGAGCCACGATGGTGGCGGTGGCGAATACCGTGCCTAAGATGAGGAGATAGACCGGAAGCCAAATATTGATGCCTATCGAAATTGCCGCAAGATCTTGCTCACCGTAGCGGGCGGCCATGATGGTATCGACCACGCCGGTGCCCATTTGCGCGCTCTGGGCAATAAATAACGGAAAAGCAAAGCGTAGCAATTGCCGCATTTCTCGCCGGAAGAGCGTAACCGTCATTAATTTTGCTGCAGCCAATTTGAGGTGCCTCCTTAACCCGCACAATTTAGCACGGCTTAAGCTGTGCTAGACTCCCTCACCGCACTTTTTACTGAGTTCAATTTTGAGCAAATCTAACCGCGCCGAAGAGTCCAAGTCCTGGAGCCCAAGTGAGTTTGTCGTCGAGGCTGTTGACGACAAGACCCGCTTTCATGATCTCGACTTACAGGACTCCCTGTTACGAGGGGTCGCCGAGCTGGGCTTTCAGTACTGCTCGCCGATACAGGCGAAAATTTTGCCCCACACTTTGCAGGGGCACGATGCCATCGGCAAGGCCCAGACGGGCACCGGTAAGACGGCAGCTTTTCTTATTACCATTTTCAATGATTTGCTCTGCAATCCACCCGAGGGTGAGCGTTATTTGGCCGAACCCCGTGCGGTAATTATTGCGCCAACGCGTGAGTTGGTCATGCAGATTGCCGCTGATGCTGAGGACTTGGGTAAGTTTACCGGGCTGCAAACTGTCACCATGATCGGCGGCGCAGATTACCAAAAGCAGCTGGCTAAAGTGCAATCTCGTGTCGTTGATCTAGTGGTAGCAACTCCGGGTCGATTGATTGATTTTATGCAGCGTCGGGATCTTTTTCTCGACCGCGTTGAAACTTTAGTCCTTGATGAAGCCGACCGAATGTTAGACATGGGCTTTATTCCTCAGGTTAAACGGATTGTCAGGGCGACCCCTCGAAAGGAAGACCGTCAAACCTTGTTGTTCTCGGCCACCTTTACCCAAGATATTCTTAATCTCGCACAACAATGGACCTTCGATCCGGTTACCGTTGAAATCGAGCCAGAGCGCGTTGCAACAGCAACGGTAGACCAGCGTGTGTATTTGGTAACGAGTCATGAGCGTCTTAAAGTGTTGCTCAAGGTGCTTCGCGGTCCAGACGCTGTATCGACAATTGTCTTTGCCAATAGGCGCGATCAAGTTCGATCACTGCATGAAAAGTTGCGCAAGGCTGGTATCTCTTGCGGCATTTTATCAGGCGAAATTACTCAGGCGCGCCGCACCAAGACCCTCGCAGATTTTAAATCGGGCAAGATCGCCGTGTTAGTGGCTACCGACGTTGCTGGGCGGGGTATTCACGTAGATGGGGTTAGTCACGTTGTTAACTACAACCTCCCCGAAGACCCCGAGGATTATGTGCATCGCATCGGACGCACAGGCCGTGCCGGAGCGACGGGTATTTCGATTAGTTTTGCCAGCGAAGACGATGCCTTTTTGCTGCCTGATATTGAAACCTTGTTAGGCGAGCGCCTTAAGTGTGTGTCACCGCCGGCAGACTTGCTCGACTGACGATCAGCCTTATTGGTGGTGCCGCAGCTCTTCGCACCACATCAAGGTTGCCCCGACGACCGCCGCTGGTATGACGACGAGGTTCACGAGCGGTATGCCGGCAACAAAGGCCACCACTCCACCTAAGCCCAAACTGCTGAGGCGTCGAGAGGCGCAAGCTTCTTTTACATCTGAAAAGCTCAGGCGATGGTTATCCATGGGGTAGTCCATGAACTGCAATCCCATCATCCAAGCACCCAAGGCAAACCAGAGCAGCGGAGCAAAAGCTTGAAGACCGGGAATAACGGTCACAATCAGAACCAATAGAGCCAGAGGAATGTAATAAAAAATTTTGCGAATTTCTCGAAAAATTCCCCGGGGTAGCGCAAGAATCGCGTTACCGAGTCCTTCGAGTGCCGGAACCGGTTGCCCTGTTACCAGCTCTTCAACCTTTTCCGCCAAAAGTGCGTGAAACGGTGAGGTCATTACCAGAACTATTAGAGTTGAAAGGTATCCGGTAGCCAAGCCACCCATTAGCCATAGCAGGGGGGCGATTAACCAGGTTAGAAAACCTAGCCAGCTTGGCAGCGTGGCCTCGGTCGCCTGAATCAATCCGTCTACTAGGCCCCAAGCCGCAGCGCCAAACAGAACAAACAGGCTTATGTTGGCGATCAATGGCAAGATAACGAAAGCACGCAGTCGTGAGTCCGTCAGCATGGCTAACCCACGGAAGAAATACCCTGCGCCTGTGACCAAATTTCCCTTCATATGTTTGATCCTCCCTGATCTGTCCGTCAGTATAAAGTGCTGAGCACTAATTTGTGGGGCAAGATTGTGTCAGATGATGAGTTTTTTCAGGAGGAGATGTTGGGGGTCACGCCGCTCAAGCGTGATGCGAGGGAGCGTCTGCTGCGAAAAGTGAATGAAGGAGACGGTGAAGCTCGCAGGTTGGCCGCTGAAGGCGAGCCCGAGGGGCTTCTGAATTCATTAGTTGATGAGGGTGTTGAACCCCTCGACGCCTGGTACGTGCTGGCGTTTAAGCGCCCCGGTATTCAGCACGGCGTTTATAAAAAGCTCAGACAGGGTCGCTATGAAATTGATGCACGACTAGATCTGCATCGGCTTTCAGTAAAGCAGGCCCGGATGGATGTGCACAGTTTTATTCAGGATGCCATGCAGTATGGACTGCGGACAGTACTCATTCTTCATGGCAAAGGGCAGCGCAAGACTGAGCAGGAAAAAACCGCTGTTTTGAAAGGCTACGTTAAACACTGGTTGCAGCAATTAGAGGAAGTTCAGGCATTCCACTCTGCTCAGGCTGTTCATGGCGGTACGGGTGCGGTTTATGTTCTGTTGCGCAAAAGTCTTCAGAAGAAGCGCGAAAATAGAGAGCGTTTTCTCAAAGGACGCGTGCCTTATGATCGACCGGCTGATTAACCCAGCAAATTTTCGCAGCCTCAGGACTCTCTTAGCTTTGATACTAAGAGTGTGTTCAGCAGCTGGGGGTTAGCCTGTCCTTTGGAAGCCTTCATGACTTGCCCTACAAAAAATCCAGTCAGCTTTTTCTGCTTATTCTCATCGGCGGCGCGGTATTGGGTGACCTGTTCGGGATGATCTGCTATCACTTGATCGACCATGGCCTCGAGCGCTCCGGTATCGGTTACTTGCTTCAAGCCTCGGGCTTCAATAATGGCATCGGCAGTACCTTCGTGTTGCCACAATCCCTCGAACACTTGTTTCGCTAATTTGCTAGACAAGGTGCTGTCTGCTATTCGAGTAATGAGCCCTGCTAGAGCTTCAGCTGAGACAGGCGATTCATCAATATCTGAATTTTCGCGATTTAAGGCGGCGGCAAGGTCGCCCAATATCCAGTTGGCCGTTAATTTTGGTGCTGCGCTTTTGATTGCTGCTGTCTCGAAATAGTTAGCCAGAGTGGGAGTGTCGACAAGTAGTGCAGCATCATACTGGCTCAGCTCATACTCGCTCATAAAACGTGACCGCTTGATTCTCGGAAGCTCCGGTAAAGCGCTCTTGATGGCGTTAATGTATTCGTCATCGATAATAATAGGGAGCAAATCGGGCTCGGGAAAATAGCGGTAGTCGTTGGCAACCTCTTTTGACCGCATTGCCCGGGTCTCGTTTTTGTCGGCGTCATAAAGGCGAGTTTCTTGGGTTATCGTACCCCCAGATTCCAGCACATCTTGTTGTCGTTCAGCTTCAATGGCGATAGCTTTCTCGACAAACT
>AAVV01000021.1 GCA_000169115.1 marine gamma proteobacterium HTCC2080 | reverse complement strand
TGTTTGCAAAGCGATGCCGCCATCAGCACTGCTGATCTAGCGGGCGGGTGCACATGTCGCAGTCGCTTGCTGCGCAGGGTAAATCGCTTCAGGAGTCTGGGGTTATCAAAGGCCAGGTCGCGCTGCTAGATCGGCAGCTGCTGGGCATGGAGGTGGTTGTGTTTGCCACAGTCAACTTGACCCAATCAGGGCGGCAAAATTTGCTGGCTTTTGAAGCGGACATTATTCATCACCCAGAGGTTTTAGAGTGTTACACCATGACCGGGATCTGGGACTACGTTCTGAAAATAGTCACACGTGATGTTCGGCACTACGAAGATTTCGTGCGCAACACGTTGAATACAATGGAAATGATCAGGGAGCTTCACTCGCACATTGCCGTCACGGAGATCAAGAACACAACCGCGCTACCCCTCGCCACTCAGCTCAGAGGCGGTGCGGAAGCCGATTGATCTGGGTCTATCTGAGAGTTTTCTGATCTAAAGTGGGTGGGGCGTTCCATGCCCCGGTGGCTTCTTTGCGAGTGGAACTTCGGTTCCGGTTGCTGGCCATCCATGACCTTCATCGCAAATAAGCGGGTCTTCCTGACTTGAGAAGCAAGGTATGCCATAAAAATTGCAAAGTCAAATTTATTCTAATTTTTCATCGCAATATGCATTTATGGCTAGTGTTTTACGATTGATATCCGCTTTAATGTGACGCAAGCCTCAAAATTAGCGGTCATTGTGATGGCTTTACGCCAGTTTTTGTCTTGTGCCTTGGGGTATTGAGCTCGAGTCGTCAGCAAAAAGCGGGTGGCACGATACGCGCCAAAATGCATTTTGCGGGAGGCCGCACATTTTTTGCTACGCTATTGGTCTCCGACAAGGAGGCGTAGTACGATTGTGTATCGCAAGCACGTTTGTCATTTACGGTCAGGCACTACGGCCCAATAAAGAGAGATTTAGTGATAATGAACCCAGTATTTGTAGCCCGTTGGTTGATGATTGCCCTCACTTTTTCTGCTCCCGCAGCATTCGCCCAGGATCTTGGCTGCTCTGCGGAAGTAGAGCTCGATGGCGGGATTGTTAAAGTACAGTCCAGTGCCGGCGGCGACGACACGGATAACATTCAATGTGCCCTGGACGCGGCGGTCACTAACGGCTACAAGGACGTCTACTTAACCTCTGACGCTTACTCGATCGGGGGAGTTACGGCAAACGACTACGAGGGACGATTGCGCGGAAGATCCTTCGACCTGACGACGATTAATGTTACAGACGGATCACTTGATTGCACAACAGGGGCCGCACTGCGCTTTATTGTAGGCGATGCTGTAGTAACTCGGATGAAATTAACGGTCAATGAACCTTGTAGCACTTCCGGCGGATCTGCTTCAGTGATCGGGTTCTATTCAAACCCTGAGAATTGCACCGGAGATCGAGTGGTTTTTGGTGTTGTCGACCGGATTATCATCGAGGGTGGCGGCGCATCGGCGCTCGACTTCACGACAGGCATCACTATGGACGCCGCCCCTGCATGTTTTCCTGAAAGTGGTGGTGCCCTGCCGGAAGAGAATAAGGCTTTGGGTTCGTTAATTGTAAACCGTAACCAAATTAGGGACCTTGATATTGGTATCTTGAGCTCTATTTCGGCCAACGGCCAAGTAGATATCACCTTCAATAACCCAATGGAGCGTTTGGGAATTCCGATCTCTATCGTGGACGCCAGTCAGGCTACAAACATCTATCGGAATCAAATTTACTATAACGACGTCCAATACCCCGGCGGTTTGGCAGGCTTATTCGGCACCACAGGGGTATTAGTCGGTAACAGCAGCGCCTCGCCTGCTATTAACAAAACGTCCTTTAGTAAAAATAAGTTCATTGATGGTGGCGTGCATGGCGAAGGGTACGGCCTCCTGTCTGCTCAGCAGGGTAAAAGTATTGTCCACGAGATGATCATCACATCAAATACATTTACCGGAAGCGATACCAACAGTGCCGGTTCAGGGCTGGCAGTATTGGACACCTCAAATGGGGTTATCAGCGCCAATACTTTTTCGGGTTCAGCTTCTACTTGGGTATCGCTAGACAGTGGCGACGTCGCCGATGGCGGCTTGGGTAGTACGGTGAGCGGCTGGGCTATTCTCGCCAACTCGTTTGCAGCCTCGACGGCGACAACCGATATCACTCTGGGAGCTAATACTGAAGATAACGTGGTGGGCAAAAGCCAAGGCCAACCAGTGGTGGCGGACGCGGGCAGCAATGATGTGCTCGAGAGTGCGGCTTCTTCAAGTACCTATTTGCAAAGCGCTCCAATTAGAGAGGGCTCTGAGTCGCTCTACCAGCGTCAGTTAGAAACTATTCTCGGCCGCAGCGCGCCACTGCGAAAACTCGGGCGATAAGTGGTTTGGTGGCCCGCTTGCGGTGTCACGTTGTGAGGCGGGGTGACAGCACTCCAGCCCTCGAGCTTTATGGGTGGCAGACAGTGGGAATCCTGTTGCGATAACTGTAGGGCCGTTTCGGTGTTTGCTTAGGGTCGAGATACTTGCAGCGTCACGTGAGAATCTCAGTACTAAAGTTGTAAAGCTCTAAGTCCTGTGCATTGGCATAGCTTAACCAAGTCAAGTTGTCCTCACTGAGCTCTTCTTCGACGTGTTGGAGACGGTCCTTGACGGAGCCGTCAGCATTGGGATTGCTCACGTTGGCTGCGGGAAAATCTTGATAGTTGAACTCGATTCCATAGCGAGACAGGATTTCTGGGAAGCGTTTTACGTCCTGTTCGAACGTCTCTGTACGTGCAAGCAAAGGGACGGCAAGCAGGTTACGCTTTGCCTGGTCAAGGTCGCTGAGCCGGACAGCCTTGGGACCATCAGCGAAAAAAGTCTTTGCAATTCCTGCGCTGCCGTAAACACCGCAAAACATATGGGTTTGACTGTTGCTTAGGAGTCCAGCATTGAGATTGCTTGCTGTATGGCCGCGCAGATAGGTGACCCATTCATCAAAAGTCGGTTGTTGGTCAGCTGTGGCAGTGGCTTCTTGAGGGATTGCTTTTTTCTTAAAGAGCTTGCTCTTCACCGCAGTTTGCAGCTTGGCCTTGATTCCTTCAGAGCGCATTTCAAAGCCGTATACTGAGCGGATCCGCAAAAGTGGATGCCTTATAAAGAGTGCAGCGACGGCATTGACGTCTAAGTCAGTTGGCACTGGCAGTCTTATGCTGTGCGATGAAAAGGCAATCTTCGTAGGGCTTCTGCGGATCACCTTGAGCAACTCTTGCTGGTTGAACATGGTGTAAGGAAATGGTCCGTCAAAGCACAGGTGGTTGTCTTTGTAATTGGCTGTCAGTAGCTCATCAAAGGATGTGCCGCTATTTTTGAAGGTGTGGTAATGAACAATAACCGATCGCTTCGAATTCATTGAATTGAGCCTTATTGACTTTGAGTTCAGCAAATACCGATGGGAGATATTGGCCCGCCCGGCAGGATTCGAACCTGCAACCTACGGCTTAGAAGGCCGTTGCACTATCCGGTTGTGCTACGAGCGGCTGGGGCGGCAGTATGCCATTGCTGATCACTGCGCCCAAGTAGCAAATATGGACATTTTGAAGAACTAAAGGCTTTAGCTTTCCGGTGAGACATGCAGGTTTGATCTTTGCGTTCGGAGCTGTTTGCAACCTAGATGGTGCTGTGCACAATCGGCACTCGCTAGCCTGCTTGCCCTGCAAGTTTAGTGTCTATGTTACTCACGCCAGCGAGTAGTGCGGATGTGGCTTGGATAAGTATACTTTCGGCTTGAGCTGATTTGTCGAACATGTCGAGCATTTGACTCCCCTCAAGCGTGGCTACGCCATGGGCGAGTGCCCAGAGTTGAGTGGCTACGTGTAATGCTGTTTGTTGATTAGTGCTGCAAACACTTGTGCCGCCTGTCTGCATCAAGTGGTTTTCCACGGAGGTAAGCAGCAAAGAGAATCCCACGCTTTTGTGTGCTAGGTTTTGGCGCTCCGGCTGCATTTGGCCATGGTCCTCCCACATGAGAGAGAAAAAAGCCCGTTTGCCCCGTGCGTATTTTAGATATGTCAGTCCCATAGCGTAGACAGCAGCAACGGTATCTGAGTTGTGCCTGTGTTGCTGTTGCGTCTCCTCGAGTGCTTGGTGCAGCCCCATAAATGCAAGGTCCCTGACGTTATCAAGCAGGTCGTTTTTGTCTTGAAAATGTCGATAGGGTGCCGCACTGCTCACGCCGGCTCTTTTTGCGGCATCAGTGATACTAAATGAAAGAGACCCCTGCTCCTCGATTAATGCTGCTGCGGCTAGAATCAGTGAGTCCCTAAGGTGTCCATGATGGTAGCCATTGTTGGAGTTATTCATCCTGATGCGCCCTCAGTGACATTGAGAGCTTCGGACACGTCGTAGCGCCGGACGGTGAGATAAAACAGCGGTGGTACTAAAAAGAACGATATGACTGTTGAAAGCAGCACGCCACCTGCAATCGCCACGGCAAAGGGGGGCCAGAATCGGCCCCCTTCGAGAATGAGTGGCAAGAAGCCGCCAAAAGTCGTGATGGTTGTCGACACAATATGGCGGCTCGAATCCCGTACGACCCTAACAATTGCTTGTGGGTTGCCCTTAGCTGCCTCGGAATCTTGCTGCAGGGCAGTAAGAATAATGATTGCCGCATTAATAGAAACACCAATAGATCCAATCACACCGATAAGTGGCGTTATTCCTAATGGGTAACGAAATAGCGCGAGTGCCAGAAGACTCAGGCCAAATGAGCAACCGCATACCAACACAGCGATAGCGGATAGGCGCCACGAATTGAAGGTCAGTACGATTGTTGCCACCAAGGCAGCCATGATAATGCCTAGCGGCGCCATGAGGTCTTCGATCACACCTGCACGCTCATCCGTGTCACCACCAAAACTGTAAGAATATCCAGCCGGTAGCTCGATAGGGTTTTGGGCCAATCTTGCACGAAGCAGTTTTAACGCCTCCTCTGGCAGTATCCCTCTGACTAGGAATGCTTGCACTCGGTTAAGTCGCTCGCCATTTTCTCGGGTGATTGGACTGTCATCGGGTTCTAGAGCCGCCGATCCCAGGGCGCTCAACGGCACGGCTTGAATAGCTGAGCCTGATTGACTGACCGGTATGCGCAAATTTTGCAGGAGGTTGCTATTTGACCAGTCACTTCGTGCGAGTCTTGTGCGCACAGGGAGACGTTCTGTATCTTCAAGGAGTTCACCGCCTAGCCTACCTCGTAAAGCGGCATCTAGGGCGGTGGCTACTGTCACTCGACTCAGTCCTACCTGCTTAAGTTTGTCCTCCTCCAAATGGAATACTAACTTAGGCGGCCCTGCCTCCATCGAAACTTTGGTGTGTGTGACGTCAGGGAGCGCATCCATACGCTGTCTAAACTGCTCACCCAGCGCCTGTAATGTTTTGACATTGGGTCCTGTCACTGTGATTTCGAGAGGTGCTTCGATTGGCGGCCCTTGATCAATGCCTCGAACAATAATTTGCGCGGCAGGGTAGTCGCGGTCTAATTGACGCTGTAGGCGACGGATTAGCGCATCCGTTGCGTCTGCGTCAGTGGTAAGGATGAGCGACTCCAGCCAACCGGGCCGTCCCTTCTTGTTGGATCGCATGTTGTAATAAAAAGCTGGGGCGCTTTCACCGATGGTCCAATCGACTCGTCGAATCAATGCTTCCTTTGCGAGGTCAGCATCTATTTTTTGAGCCAGGCTCAAGGCATCTTCAATCGATGCACTTTCCGTCAGAGTCACCTGAAGGTACAGCTGATCCCGATCTACTCCTGGGAAAAATGAGTTGGTCAGGGTGCTGGCACATAGAAAGCCAGTGACGGGAAGGCATAGTGCAAGGGCGATAGCGCCTAGCGGATTACGCAGAGATTGCGTTAATAACGTGGCAAACCTGCGGCTTACCGCGGGCAAGTCGATGCCTGCTTGCCACCATCGATAGCCCTCATTCAATCCTGTTGGCAGCAAGCGCGCTGCAAGCACCGGCGTTACGGTGAGGGCGAGTAACATGGATGCCAACAGCATTACGATAACTGAAAGGGCAATAGAACCTAAAAAATCTCCGGCTGGCCCCTCTAAAATCGCCATCGGTAAAAAGGTTAAAACTGTTGTTACCGTGGATGCGATCAATGGTATTCGCAAGCGACCGACCGAGGCTTCTAGCGCCTTCAATGGCGACATACCCTTGATAAGGCGCTTTCGCACCTCATCAGTCATAACAATAGAGCCGTCCACCAATAATCCCAAGGCGACGACTAGGCCTGTTAGTGACATCTGGTGAATGGGTACCTCAAGGTAAAGAAGTCCAACCATGGACAGAAGGGTGCACATTGGCAGTATCACGGCGACAACCAACGCAGCGCGCCACCCTAAAGTGACAAAAAGTACGGCGAGAACGATGCAAACCCCGGCTAGTAGGTTGGTGATCACCCCAGTGAGACGCGCCTCTGTATATTGGCTCTGATCATAGGCGATCTCGATGCTTAAACCCTCTGGGGCTTGGCTCCGGTAGGCGTCTAAGAATGTATCAAAACGTTTGCCATAGGCATCGGCTTGATAGCCTCGGATCATTTCGGCCCCTAGCAGCACCGAGCGTCGGCCGTTGGACAGCGCGTAGCTGAATGCAGGCGTGCGCTCTGTTCGCGACAGCGTGGCAATATCCTGAAGCCGCAAAACGCGTCCGTTGGGCAGTGCACGTATCTGAAGCTCTCGCAGCGTCTCGAGGTTTGTAAATTCTCCTGAGAGTTCAACTGCGATGTCGGAGCCACTACCCGTTAGGCTGCCCGCCGGTGTCCTGGCATCTGCCTTTCGCAAGATTTCGCTAACCTCGCTGACATTGATACCGAGAGCAGCCAGTTGGGCCTCGTTGAGCTCTACTAGCACCTCCTCTTCGGGTGCCCCATACAAGGTGACGCGTTTGGTTTTGGGTACACCGCGAATAGCATCGGCAAGAATCTCAGCTTCTCTGCGCAAAACCGATGGCGGTATGTCCCTGCCAGGTTTGGCGGAAATCGAGAGAATTTTAACGTAGGCGGTAATGATGTCATCTTCGAATAGCGGAGGATTAACGCCGACGGGAAAGTTTTCAGCCTCGGCGGCTACTATGTCGCGTAGTTCTGACCACACTCGTTCTATGCCAGCGAGGGACAACCGATAATCGGTTTCAATGCTGATTACTGAAACGCCTGCCGCAGACGTCGATTGAATTTCCGTAACCTCGGGAACCTCTCGCAAGGCATCCTCTAGTGGTTTAGTGACCAGCGACTCCACGCGCGCTGGACTGGCGCCCGGGAAAAATGTTTCCAGCTTGGCGACAAACGGCGTGATTGTTGGGTCTTCTTGACGCCCTAGGCTGGAGTAAGAGCTAGTGCCTACCGCGGCGACGATGAGTAATATGAGGGTAAGATAGCGCGGATTTTTGAACAACAAGCGAGCGATCACAGATTAATCCTCCAAGGGGGCTATTAGGGCCCCGGGGCTTAACCGGTGAAGTCCGCTGGCAATAATTCGGGCATCAGCCGCGAGTGTCCCTGCGACAAAAACTTGGTCATTTTCGCTGTAAATAATTTCTACAGATTCCCGTGCAGCGACTTCACCTTGCGATGTTGTTTTTACTGCTAGTACATTCCAAAGGCCACGATTACCCGCAGTCAATGCTGACAGGGGTACCCAACCGCCTGACGCATAAACCGATTCAGCCAGTTCAAGATGAATGGTTTCACCCGTTTTAACACGAGCGTTATCGGGTAACAAAAAAATGGCTCCAACGGTAAGCGTTAAGGCATCGACATCGCCGCGTAAATTCTTAAGCGTTGCCTGCAAGCGTTGTTTTCCGATGGTCAGTGAATATAGCTCCCCCAGTTTGAGTGAATCGCCAATGGCGACCGGTACACCCACATGCGCTTCAAATTTTGATTGGGCTAACAGTCGGAGAATCGGGGTGCCAGGGGTGACAACCCCACCCTGATCGGCGAAGCGTTGTGCCACGACACCGGAATAGGGCGCTTTTAATGTGCTCTTTTCAATTTCGAGACTCGCACTATCTCTTCTGGCGCTGACCGCTCGCTGGGCCTGTTCCAGCGCTCGGGTTCCCAGTTGGGCATCATCGAAAGTTTGCTGTGAGGTTAAACCCCGGGTCAGCAAGTCGGCGAGTCGTTCGCGTTTTAGGGTGGCCAGTTCGAGGTTCGTCGTGATTTTCGCGAGGTTCGCCTCTTCAGCCCGTAATCTGGCTAAGCGCTGGTCAGTATTTAGTGTGGCCAGTATTTGTCCTTTAGCAACGGACATACCTTCCCGAGCAGGCAGAGTTTCTAGTGTTCCTGCTACTTCAAAGGCTAAGGCACTGTCTCGGCGCGCTCGGACGGTGCCAATGTAGCTTGATTGTCGAATATAGTGATCTGTGCGTTGGTAGGGTATGACGTCTACGGGAAGTGGCTCTCTAATTTGTTTTTCTGTCGATTGCACATTGGCCTTGATGAGGCCAGTGATAACGAAGGCGAGGCAAATAGCGGCAGCTACAGCGAGCCAAGTCCCGGTGCTGAGTAGTTTATGGGTTGTTTCTGGCATGGTGCTGAGCTCCAGTGCATCGGTTGGGGCATTGATCGAGGTGTTTTGCTCAATGTAAATTAGATTAACATGCAATCTTAGAACTTACGTCACGCTTAATGTTGCGGATCAGCTTAGTTTTCGCGACACTACGCGCCCCGCTCATTGCGGGGTCAATGGTGACTCGGGTGGTCCCCTCGCAGCGATAGGTAATGAACTCCGCCAGGCCCGGAAGGGAGCAACGGTAGTTACTGATTCGGGTGCCGGGGTGTGGCTGCTCGGGTCACCTCCAATTATTCGGGTGACAATCGGCAATGGGTCTATGAGTTACCAGGTGTTAGCGCGAAAATGGCGCCCCCGCACATTCCACGAAATGGTGGGGCAGCAACATGTGCTGCGGGCATTGGTGAATGCGCTCGACAACGATCGACTGCACCATGCTTATTTGTTTACCGGTACTCGGGGCGTGGGGAAAACCACGGTCGCTAGGATATTGGCAAAGTGTTTAAACTGCGAAGTAGGGGTAGGCTCTGAGCCCTGTGGAGAATGTGGGTCTTGTCGTGAGATTGCCGAAGGGCGGTCTGTTGACCTGATCGAAGTGGACGCGGCGTCCCGAACAAAGGTAGAAGACACCCGCGAGCTGCTTGATAACGTTCAGTACGCACCCAGCCGCGCACGTTTCAAGATATACCTAATCGACGAAGTGCATATGCTGTCTAACCACAGCTTCAACGCATTGCTGAAAACACTCGAAGAGCCACCCCCTCATGCGAAGTTTTTATTAGCAACCACCGACCCACAGAAGCTACCCGCGACTATTTTGTCACGTTGCCTGCAGTTTAATTTGAAAAACATGCTGCCTGAGCAGGTAGTGGAGCACCTAGAGAAGATTTTGGCAGAGGAAGCTGTTGAGTTCGAAAGCCCAGCATTGACGCTGTTAGGTAGAGCCGCGGCCGGGTCAATGCGGGATGCGTTGAGTTTAACCGATCAGGCAATAGCTTATGGGTCAGGCCAGCTGCAAGAAGCCGACGTTAGGGACATGCTTGGTACCGTAGATCGAGGGCGAGTGTTAGAGCTTATGACGCGAGTCGCTGAGGGTGATGCTGCAAAAATACTGGCCTGCGTCGACAGTATTGCTGAGCACGCACCCGATTACGCGTCTACGTTAGAGGAAGTAATTTCGTTACTGCATCAGCTCACCCTGGCTCAAATGGTTCCGGGCAGTCTGACTGGTGATACGTTGGAAGAAAATAAAATTCGAGAGCTGGCTGCGACACTTTCCTTAGACGAGACACAGCTGTTTTATCAGTTCGCCGTTAACGGACGCAGGGATTTACCGGTGGCTCCAGACCCGCGCATTGCACTGGAAATGACGCTGCTACGCATGATCGCCTTCAGACCGGCAGAGATGCCAGTGGCGGGCAGTGGCAGCGGCGGTGGTCCATCAGGAGTAGATCCCGCTAGAAAAAAGCCTGATCCACCGGCGCCGCCGGTGGTGAAAACAGCAAATGAAGCGGAGACTATCGCGATCAAGCCCGCTGCGGCGTTGCCAGTTTCTGGGGCGCTGGAACCGACAGGTGCAGCGGTAAATCTCCCGCCACTAACGGTTGCACCGCAAGTGACTACTGATGATGCGGCCGATTTACCCTCGTCCGAGTCATGGCCTGCTTTTTTTGATGAGTTAGGGCTCGTGGGAATAACGCAAAGCGTGGCGTTGCACTGTGAATTAGTGGCGATCAAAGGAAGGCGGCTTGAGTTTGTGATCGACAGTAACAATGCGTCTCTATTCCAGGAGAGGCAGGTATCTGCCCTAGAAATGGCGTTTAACCAGCTTCTGACATTGCCCGTTGAGGTCTCGATAGTGGCTGGGCAGGTGGGTGAATTAACGCCCTTCAGGTTGCGGCAAATACAGGCGGCCGAGCGCCAGCGCGAGGCAGAGCTCGCTTTGGAGCATGATCCCCAGCTAGCAGCGTTGCTGGCTGAGTTTGACGGTATGGTCGTAGATGGCAGTATCAGACCTAGGCAATAGAGGGCGGACAGCATGAAAATTGGTAACTTGATGAAGCAGGCTCAGCAAATGCAAGAGGGCTTTGCGAAAGCGCAGGAGAGCGTCAAAGCAGTCGAGGTCACCGGTGAGGCTGGAGCCGGTTTGGTGAAGGTGCGCATGAGGGGTGATATGGCGGTTTCGGGTGTTGAGGTTGATCCGTCCCTAATGCAAGAGCCCCGAGAAATATTAGAGGACTTGCTAGCCGCCGCGGTCAACGACGCGGTGCGTCGCGCGCAGGCAGCTGCGCAAGAATGTATGGCTTCGGTAACTGCGGGTATTAATCTTCCAGACGGCTTCAAGATGCCTATCTAGGGCATTTATAAATGAAGCTATCTCCGTCTATTAATGACCTCATTGAAGCTTTGCGCTGCCTCCCAGGGGTCGGCCCGAAGTCGGCGCAACGCATGACACTGCATTTGCTAGAGCGCGATCGGCAAGGGGCAGAAACTCTGTCGGGGGCACTGTCTCAGGCGCTTGAACGTGTGGGCCGCTGTAAATCCTGCAGAAATTTTACAGAGCTCGAGCTCTGTGAGCTGTGCTCCGATCCTCGTCGGGATCACACCTTGCTGTGCGTTGTTGAGGCCCCCGGAGATGTCATGGCACTTGAGCAAACCGCTAGTTTCCGAGGGCTCTATTTCGTACTTATGGGGCACCTGTCTCCAATCGATGGTATTGGTCCAGAGGATATTGGTCTCGATCGGTTGGAGGAGCGATTTAGGTCTGAGGCGATTAGGGAAGTGATCCTAGCCACTAATCCAACGGTGGAGGGAGAGGCCACAGCGTTTTATATTGCCCAGCGAGCGCAACAGGAGGATATAGCAGTTTCCAGAATTGCCCATGGCGTTCCCTTAGGCGGGGAACTTGAATACCTCGATGCTTCAACGCTTGCGCACGCACTGAGTGGCCGCACACCGCTACCGGGTGAGAGTTCGAAATGATTGAATTCCCAGATACCAGCTGTCGATGGGTGAGAGATACTACGGCGCTTAATGAGATGGTCGCCCTGATTTCTCAGGAGGCATTTGTGGCGGTGGATACCGAATTCAGACGCCGAGATACTTTTTATCCTGAAGTTGCCCTGATACAGCTTGCTGCTGCCGGGCAATGTTGGTTGCTTGATCCCTTAACGCTCGACGATACGCAACCACTGCAGAAGCTTTTTCGTCAAACAGACCTCATCAAAATTTTGCACAGTGCTAGTGAGGACTTGGAGGTTTTTGAGCGCTGGCTAGGTGTGCTTCCACGACCGATGATCGATACTCAGAAGGCTGCGGCTATGCTGGGCCTCGGCTTCGGTCTGAGCTACCGAGACCTAGTGCATGATCTGTTGAGCATTGATGTCGCCAAAGACGAAACTCAGTCAGATTGGTTAGTGCGTCCATTAACCGACGCGCAATGCCATTACGCTATGCAGGACGTCACTTTTTTGGCGCAGTGCTGGCCCATACTTGAGGCGCGGGCTGAAGCCAGCGGTTATTTATCCTGGATTCTTGAGGAAAGTGCCGCAATGGTGACGGGTGGTCGAGGCCCCTTGGCAAAATTCAAATCGGCTTGGAAACTCAATTCTCAACAGCTTGCCGTATTGCTAGATTTGATAGACTGGCGTGAGTCGAAGGCTCGCGATCGCAACCGACCACGCAATTGGATTTTGCACGATAAAGTAATCCTAGATCTTGCGAAAAGAATTCCCACCTCGATGCCACAGCTAGCGGCGGCTGATAGCATGCCTGCGGGTGTTGTGCGCAGAGAGGGTAAGCAGTTGATGACCCTTATTGAAAGTGCCAGTGAGCGAGGCTTGAGTGATCCGCCTGCGCCCATTCCGGCACCTTCTAATAGTCGGGTGCGCAAGCTTGCTAAGTCTTTGGCACCCGCCATGGCAGCATTGGCACTTGAATTAGGGATGAATGTGGAAATATTGATGCCTTCTAGGGAGCTTGAAATGCTCGCAAGCTTTGCCACCGGTGATGGCAGTGTGCCCCGTCCGGTACATTGGCAGGGCTGGCGTAAAGCGGCGGTTATTCAACCCTTAGAACTTGAGGCGCAGCGTTTGCTGGGAGAGCACCACGATGTTGGTTGAAGTGTTTCGCAGTTCGAGAAAAAAAGACACTTATCTTTATTTGCCCAGAGGCGCCAGTTTTGATGAGTTACCGGAGGTGCTTCGCCAAACATTTGGATCTCCTGAGTTGGCGTTGTCTCTGAATTTGACCTCTGAGCGCCAGTTGGCTCGTTATGATGCTGAAGAAGTTCTGAGCGCAATTTCAGAGCAAGGGTTCTTTTTGCAGTTGCCTCCGGGCTCCGGCGCTGAATCCACCGAGGTTGCTGATGCTCACTAGCCAATCCTATGTGGTCGCTATGCTTTGTTACACCGGTGCGGGCCTCATTTCCCTGGTGCTGATTCACCGATTTTGGTTGGCCCCGTTGCCCGAGGGTTACAGGCGTTTGTTGACGGGTCTATTGGCTGCATTACTGTTGACGCCTGTAATGCCCGGTCTCGAGGCCGACTCCCTGGCGCCAGCACTCATTGTGGCGCTGTTTAATGCGGCATTTCTTGATGGCTGGTCTTCGGCACGTCATGCCGTGTGGGTATTACTGACAAGTAGCGCGGGCTGCATGATTTTGGCGGCCTTGTCATTTTGGCTTTTTCCATTGAAGCCTCGCTTATCGCGAGCTGAATATACATCCAAAGATCCATCTTCCGGCGTACAACCGGACAATTTCCAATCAACTCAACCCCGAGATATCTCATGAAATTTACAGGTACTGAACGTTACGTCGCCACCGATGACCTTCGAATGGCAGTTAATGCTGCCGTTAATCTTGAGCGCCCCTTGCTGATCAAAGGTGAGCCTGGCACGGGCAAGACTATGTTGGCTGAGGAAGTGGCCGCAGGCCTAGGTATGCGCCTCATCCAATGGCACATTAAATCGACAACCAAGGCACAACAGGGCCTTTATGAATACGACGCGGTGTCGCGTCTTCGGGATTCGCAGCTGGGTGATGGCAAAGTTCAGGATATCGCCAATTACATCAAAAAGGGCAAGTTGTGGGAGGCGTTTGACGCGGATGAGCAAGTGGTCTTGCTCATTGATGAGGTTGATAAGGCTGACATTGAATTTCCCAACGACCTGTTGGTAGAGCTTGATCGTATGGAATTCTTTGTTTACGAGACTGGCGAGACTATTAAAGCGAAGCAGCGGCCAATTATTATCATTACTTCTAATAACGAGAAAGAGCTGCCCGATGCGTTTTTGCGTCGCTGTTTCTTCCACTTCATCAACTTTCCTGACCGGGATACGATGCGCGAGATAATTGACGTGCATCATCCAAGTATTACTCAAGACCTTGTTGCTGAAGCGCTTGAGGTGTTTTTTGAACTGCGATCGATCCCAGGGCTCAAGAAAAAGCCCTCTACCTCAGAGCTTATTGATTGGTTGAAGTTGTTAATGGCCGATGAAATTCCTGACGAGGTCCTAAAGAATAGAGATGCGTCTAAGGCGATCCCGCCACTGTATGGCGCGCTGCTGAAAAACGAGCAGGATGTGCAGCTGCTAGAGCGGCTGGCGTTTATGCATCGGCGAGAAACGCGTTAAGGGGCAGTTGCCATGTTGGTAAATTTTTTCCATGGTTTAAAGGATGCTGGCATCCCGGTGACGCCCCGGGAGCTTTTGGATTTGTTGTTGGCTATGAGGCGCAACCTTGCCTTCGCTGACATCGACGCCTTTTACAATTTGTCTCGAGCGGTGATGGTCAAAGATGAAAAATATTACGATCGCTTTGATCGCGCTTTTGGACTCCACTTTCGTGAGTTAGAGGGGCTAGATGATGTCATCGAAGCTTTAATTCCAGACGACTGGCTTCGATCAGAGTTTATTAAGCAGCTCTCTGATGAAGAGAAGGAAAAAATTGAATCTTTGGGTGGCCTGGAGAAATTGATTGAGACTTTCAAGGAGCGACTCGAAGAGCAGAAAAAAAAGCACAAGGGCGGCAATAAATGGATAGGCACTGAGGGAACATCTCCCTTTGGTAACGATGGGTATAACCCGGAAGGTATCCGCATTGGGGGTGAGGGTAAGAGTAAGCGCGCCGTTAAAGTTTGGGATCGACGCGATTTCAAAAACTATGACGATGGCGTTGAGCTGGGCACCCGTAACATTAAGGTTGCTCTGAGACGCTTACGAAAGTTTGCTCGCACAGGCGCGGCGGATGAACTCGATCTCGATGACACCATAAGCTCTACAGCGCGTAATGCTGGAATGCTCGACATCAAAATGGTTCCTGAGCGACATAATGCCGTTAAAGTGCTGTTGTTTCTTGATGTAGGTGGGTCAATGGACCCGCATATTAAAGTTTGTGAGGAGTTGTTCTCAGCGGCCCACACAGAATTTAAGCATCTCGAATATTTTTACTTTCACAACTTTGTTTACGAAAGCGTGTGGAAGAATAATATTCGGCGCCACAATCAGCGCACAGCAACCCTCGACTTGATGCACAAGTATGGTCATGACTACAAGGTAGTCATTGTGGGTGATGCGTCGATGTCACCCTATGAGATCGTTCAGCCTGGTGGTTCAGTAGAGCATTGGAATGAAGAGGCTGGGGAGTCATGGTTGCGTCGATTGAGAGATACCTACAGTAAGTGTGTGTGGCTCAATCCAGTGCCTAAAGATGAGTGGCAGTACACGCAATCGATTGGGATCACTAATCAACTAATGGAAGGGAATATGTTTCCGCTTACGCTGGGTGGGCTTGAAGATGCTATGGGTTCCCTCGCCAAGTAACGGCTGTTGGGTTGCCCTTGGTCTCGGCGGATTACCTGTGAGCGTTTGAAATTTATAAGGGTTTCAACTAGCGTCTTCATTGGCTAGTCAAGTGGTCGGTATAGGCCACCAATGACGCTGCTACTGCAACATTGAGAGACTCTACGCCCGAACCCATAGGGATGTGCAGTTTAATATCGGCGAGGTTAGAGACCTGCGAAGATACGCCGTCGCTTTCACCTCCCAAAACATACACGACGCTTTTTGCGGGACGATAAGTAAAGAGCGAGGTGGCACTATTACCTTCTAGCGTTGCAATGGCGGCACCGCCAATTTGTAGCTGCTCCAGCGCTGGGGCCAGACTATCGCAGGGTATGATGGGCGCTTTAAACACGATGCCCGCAGATGCTTTGATAACCAAGGGCCCCAACGTTGCCACCCCTTTTTTGGGGTAGAGGATGGCATCAATACCTCCCGCGACGGCGGATCTAATTATCATGCCCACATTTTGTGGGTTGGTAATGCCATCGAGAGCTAGAATGCGTAACGACGAGGTAGAGAGGGAGTCTTTGAGCTCATCGAAACTGCTGAACTTCTCGCAGGTGATATCCAACGCTACGCCCTGATCTTGTTTGCCATTACGAGAAATGCGCGACAATGTTTTTCGCGTGTGTTCTCTGACGTCTATTCCTCTGGCCTCTGATGCTTGCAGGATCCGTTTTGTTGCAGGAGATTTTTGATTGCTCGTTGCCCAATGCAACCTTAGACATGCGATAGTTGGGTCAGAAAGGGCTTCAAACACGGCGTTGCGCCCGTAAATGGTTAATATTTGATGGCGATTTTCTAAGCTTGAGCGATCGGACATAAAATTAAAGTTAACCAAGGAGTTGGGTTGAGTGACTAAGCCATTGCTATTTTACACGACCGCTGGCTGCCATTTATGTGAGCATGCAGAAAGTATCTTGCTGGCGGTCGGAGTGCACTTTTGTGCTGTCGACATTGAGGAAGACCTTGCGCTAATTCAGCGTTACGGTATCAGAATACCCGTAGTAGCAGATGAGCAAGGACGCGAGCTGGGATGGCCTTTTGATGGTCAGGCACTTTCGCATTGGTTGAATCAAAACGCCTAGGAGGGCTCCTCCGGTTGGTCAACATGCACCGCCAATACATCACAACCGGCGTGGTGTAACACACCATCCGTGGTCGAGCCTAAAAGTAGGGCGAGCCCATAACGTGCATGTCTTCCCACAGCGATCACGTCGACATGGAGGCGTTTTGCAGCGCTAGCGATCTCGGCCTCAGGATGGCCGATGACCAGATGTCTTTGTAATTCTGGAACACCGTAGTGTTGACAGTAATTCGTTAGCTGCTCGGAAGCCTGCTCGTAGATTTCATCTTGGATGGTAGAGAGGTCCATGGGGATGTCAGCGCCGTAGCTGATATTGATGGGCTCCACGACATGGAGCACGTGTAGCTCCGACCCTGAATCATCCATAATGCCTTTAGCCGCGGTCAACAAACGGTCTGTCGTTGCACCCAAATCGACTGCCACAAGAATTTTTTGATATGCCATAACCCAATTCTCGATAAATCGCGCTCTCTGGCGCCTTTGGTTTATCCTGACAATCTAGCATAGGGATGCCTCCGAAGTGGTCTACATAATTATTTTTATTACCATCGCCGCGGCGCTAGGGCCGTTGTTGAGTGTATTGCCCAGCAAACACCAACGGGCAGTGGTGGGTTTTCGTGAGCGGGCGCGAAAGGCGGGAGTTCTGGTGCAACTGCGCGAGCCGAAAAACATCCCGGCACGGTTACAGCGAGCCTCCTATGAATCTCTTGTTTGCTACAGCCGAAGGCTTGATGTCGCGATTCGAGGTCTAGAGCCTGAGTTGTGGGTGCGCTCCAAAGTCGGTTGGGAGTCTCGTAGCGGCGATCCGGTATCTGCTGTCATCACGGCTGTAACAGAGCACATTGAAGTGATATTTCTCAGTGACGAGGATATACAGGTGTTTTGGGACGAGAGAGGCGGAGAGGGCGCCTACTGTCAGGTCGAAAAGCTTATTGAGTCGGGGGTTGCGGGCAGTTTGAAGGCAGACTGATACGGGATTTAATCGGCGTTTTGGCGGATGAAATTGAAACAACTCTGGTTTCACCCTTGACCTCAGGGTAACTCGCACCGTATATATGCGCTCCTTCAGCTGCGGATTCATGAAGGAAATCTGCGCGCTCAAGGATGCGAAGCCGTTATCTATGCCAAAATCTCTAGTCATTGTCGAATCGCCCGCTAAGGCGAAAACGATTAACAAATACCTAGGCAACGATTTTATCGTCAAGTCCAGTGTCGGGCACATCCGTGATTTGCCCACATCAGGTAGCGCGACATCCTCAGATCCGAAGGAGCGGGCTGCTCAGGCGGCACTGACTCGAAAAATGGCCCCAGAGGCAAAGAAGCGCTATCAAGATAAAAAGAAGCGCGAACAACTTGTCCGTCGCATGGGGATCGACCCCGATCACGATTGGAATGCGCGTTATGAGGTGCTCCCCGGCAAGGAAAAGGTTGTTTCTGAGTTGCGCCGGCTGGCTGAAAAGTCTGATGCAATTTATCTCGCGACTGACCTTGATAGAGAGGGAGAGGCGATTGCCTGGCACCTAAGAGAGGCGATTGGGGGCGATGAGAGTCGTTATCAGCGCGTCGTTTTCAACGAAATCACTAAGAAAGCTATTCAGGAGGCTTTCCAAAAACCCACGGAGTTGGATACCAATCGAGTCAATGCTCAGCAGGCGCGGCGATTTCTAGATCGCGTTGTGGGCTTCGAGGTATCGCCTCTGCTGTGGGCTAAAGTAGCTCGAGGGCTGTCTGCTGGGCGCGTTCAGTCGGTCGCGGTAAGGCTTGTGGTCGAGCGCGAGCGAGAAATTCGAGCTTTTGTTCCCGATGAGTATTGGGAAGTTCATGCGAATTTGTTGCCAGAGGGTTTCGAGGCTGTTCGCTTTGAAGTTAAGTACCGCGCCGGGGCAAAGTTTGCGCCTAAAACTGAAACTGAGGCTATGACGGCAGTGGCGGCTCTAGAGGCTGCCACTTTCGAAGTGAGCAATCTGGAAGCGCGTAAGACTAGCAGCAAGCCCGGCGCGCCCTTTATCACCTCAACATTGCAACAGTCTGCTAGTACGCGCCTTGGGTTTAGCGTTAAGAAAACCATGACGTTAGCTCAGCGACTATATGAGGCGGGCTACATTACCTACATGCGGACCGATTCTACGAACCTTAGCAATGATGCAGTTGCTGCTTGTCGGCAATACATCGGTAAAAACTATTCTGGGGATTATCTTCCCGAGGCGCCGCTACGTTACTCGTCTAAAGAAGGTGCGCAGGAAGCTCACGAAGCGATTCGCCCGTCAGACGTAAGAGTTACTCAAAATGATCTGCAGGGTATGGAGCGTGACGCGGAGCGCCTGTATGAGCTGATTTGGCGTCAGTTCGTGGCCTGCCAGATGACCCCCGCACGTTACCGTTCGACAACAGTAACAGTTGCTGCGGCTGACTATGGGCTCACTGCAAGAGGGCGCGTTGTTGAATTTGATGGGTTTACCCGTGTTCAAGCGCCCATGTCGCGTAAAGGCGATGATGCCGAGTTGCCCGCTTTGACGGTTGGCGAGACATTGAAGCTCCAGCAGGTAGACCCCAAGCAGCACTTCACCAAGCCGCCTGCAAGATACGGTGAGGCCAGTTTGGTTCGAGAGATGGAAAAGCGCAGTATTGGCCGGCCTTCAACCTATGCCGCGATCATTTCTACGATCCAAGACCGCGGCTACGTTCGCCTCGAGAATCGACGTCTTTATGCTGAGAAGATGGGAGACATTGTCACCCAGCGACTGCAGGCGTCTTTCGCAGATTTACTTGATTATGGTTTTACCGCTTCAATGGAAGCCAACCTCGATGACGTTGCTGATGGACGCTTGAACTGGAAGGATTTGCTCAACGACTTCTACGGTGATTTTCGGGGAAAGCTAGATCAAGCGGGCTCACCAGATCCAGGTGGCATGCAGCTGAATGATCCAACACCGACGGGGATACCCTGCGGTACATGCGATCGCCCTATGCAAATTAGAACGGCGAGTACCGGAGTATTTTTAGGGTGCTCTGGCTACAGCTTGCCGCCCAAAGAGCGCTGCAAGAGCACGCTTAATTTGACTTCCGGTGATGAGGCGATCAGTGCCGACGCTGATGACGAGGCCGAGTCTCGGTTGTTGCTTCAAAAGCGACGCTGTGGGCTCTGCAATACCGCTATGGACAGCTACCTCATTGATGAGGAGCGAAAATTACATGTTTGTGGCAACAATCCTGATTGCCCCGGTTATGAGGTTGAAAGCGGGAAATTCCGAATAAAGGGCTACGATGGCCCGACCATTGAGTGTGATAAATGCGCGGCAGACATGCAGCTCAAGACCGGTCGATTTGGCAAGTACTTTGGCTGCACTAATGCGGAGTGTAAGAACACGCGCAAACTATTGCGCAGTGGTGAAGCGGCGCCGCCGAAAATGGATCCCGTACCAATGCCGGAGCTCGATTGTATCAAGGTTGAGGATCACTACATTTTGAGAGACGGAGCATCAGGTTTGTTCCTCGCTGCGAGTAAGTTTCCTAAAAATCGTGAAACGCGCCCCCCATTCGTTGACGAGCTTTTGCCGCATCAAGGTGAGATAGATCCAAAATACCATTTTTTATTCGATGCACCTCTTACTGACGATGCGGGCAATCGAAGCCAGATTCGCTACAGCCGCAAGACCAAAGAACAATATGTCATGACTGATGTTGATGGTAAGGCGACCGGCTGGAAGGCATTTTTTGACAATGGAGCTTGGCAAGTCTCGGGAACGGCTAAGGCACCAAAAAAGAAAGCAGCACCCAAGAAGAAAGCCAAGGCTAAGAAAAAGGCTGTGGCTAAAAAAACTCCGGCCACCAAACGAGCAAGTCTCGCCGGTGACGGTTCCAAGCCATTATCTGAGGGCTAAGTTGCTTGAGCAGTGCTTCGGGGTTAGCCAATCATTCGCTCTATATGGCAAGGCTGCTGCTAAGCGCATGGAGCGAACAGCTCAGCCTCAAGCGAATTGATAGCAATATTCTTGAAGCGGCCTTTGGTCCTGCTGTTCGATTGCACTTGCTGAACGCTTACGGATGGTTCTTGCTTGCTGTGGTTCGACTGACACCGCTCCCAGAGCAGCCTCCCCACAGCACATTAGATTTGCCAAAGCTGGGTCTGGGTATCGCTGAACCCAGTGAGATTGCGGAGTACCGTGAACTAGAACGACACGGCTGGCTCGCTGTATTACAGGCCGTGCCTGAGCGGGGTGTTGAGAGGCCCTTGCCCCCTGGACGCCTAGCATCGACCGTAGGCAGGCCCCAAGCAGATGATTATCTGTCTAGCTGTCGAGAACTTGAGGCACTTATCAGTCGTATGAGCAGTGGCCTAGACGAATGTTGATCAGAACTACAAAATCAGGAGCAAGCGGGTGGTATGGAGGTTCTTGGACTGCTAAAATTCAAGCTCGGCCATATGGTTAAGGACAGCACATGACTACTGCTCTGTTGGAAATTGTTGATCTGGGTGATGGCGAAATCGTGCTGCAGCGTGCCGAAGAGGAGGGGGTTGAGCCCCTAGTCAGTATTCAGTTTTCTGCAGAGGCTTCAGCCTATCTCATGGAAAATAATCTTGAGGTGGCAAAAGCCATGATCCAAGCTGGTATTCAAGCTGCTGCTCGTCTAGCTGAGATGAGCAGTGTGGAAGTCGATGCTGAAGCTGCGGAATCGAAGAAAGCTGCTGGAGGACGCACTGTCCATTGAACTGGTAGATCGAACTGGTAGATCGAACTGGTAGATCGAACTGGTAGATCGAACTGGTAGATCGAACTGGTAGATCGAAGACATAGATCCCGACGGTTAGTCGTCCAACAGGGCGTCACTCAACCTAGAGCCCATCTCGATGCCCCGCCCATAAGTCCAACGCCTAGCGTTTAGCGTCGAAGCACACCAACACTGACCCCTTCAATGGCAAATGCCTGGGTCGCTAAGTCAACTTTTATAGGCGCGTAGTCTTCGTTTTCTGCGAGTAGCATAACGTGTTGGCTATTGGGTCGGTGCAGTCTTTTCACGGTCACTTCATCATCAATGCGCGCCACTACAATTTGCTGTTCAGCGGCGACGGGGGTGCTGTGCACTGCAAGCAGGTCGCCGTCGAGAATTCCAGCGTTGATCATACTGTCACCGGATACCCGCAGTAAGTAATCTGCCCTAGGGCTGAAGAAATGCGAGGGAATACTGCAGCGCTCTTCTATGTGCTCCTGAGCTAGGATTGGTGAACCTGCGGCGACCCGACCTACGACGGCGAGTCCTGTTGGTTGGGTATCTGCGAGACGGATGCCCCTTGAAGCGCCGGCGATCATCTCAATTGCACCTTTGCGGGCTAAGGCCTTGAGGTGCTCCTCGGCGGCATTGGCGCTTTTGAAGCTGAGCTCACGCGCAATTTCTGCTCGAGTTGGGGGGTAGCCGGTGTCGTCTATACAGCGCTTGATAACGTCAAGGACCTGTTCTTGGCGAGCGGTTAGCTTGAGCATAGAGGCTCTCCTGGAGCTGGTTTTATGTACAGGCTGTCATTATATACAGTAATTATAAGAGTGTCACCCAGAGGTTGTCGCGCGTATTTTTAGCGTAGCCTTTACTCTCTGCTGTGAGTTAGCATCACGCTTTCTCCAATGATGCCTATTTAAACTATGGACGTGTCTGCTCAGGTTCTCGCCCAAGAACTAGCGCCTTTCGCCGCCCACCTTAACTTGCCTGTCGCAGCCTTGGTGCTAGCGATGCTGTTGGTTCTGGGGCTATTAGGTCATCTCTTAATTACCCGGCTTCTTGGCCAGTTACAGCGCTCTGCTGAGCGTTCCGCGATGCGCTGGGATAACGTCCTCACAGACGCCCTCATGCGCCCTAGTAAATGGGCTATTTGGTTGCTTGTTGTTTACTTATCTTTGGGGTTGTTTGAAGGCGCAGATCAACTTAGGACGCTGGTGAGGCAGGCTGCCGATACTGCGCTCATTTTACTTTTGGCGTGGATAGCCCAGCGAGCGCTTAAGGGTGCTGAGGCAGAATTGCTGAGTGAACACCGAGGAAAACGGCAGTCAGATGATCGTGCGACGATACGCGCCTCCCTAAGACTGATCCGCATTAGCGTTGGCATTGTTGTTTTACTGATGGTTCTCCAGTCCCTGGGAGTGTCTGTGTCGGGGTTGCTAGCTTTTGGGGGTATTGGTGGAATTGCCGTCGGTTTTGCTGCGAGGGATTTACTGGCTAACTTTTTGGGAGGGCTCAGCATTTACCTCGATCGTCCCTTCACGGTTGGCGACTGGATTCGCTCTCCAGATAGGGAGATTGAGGGGACAGTTGAGGATATCGGTTGGCGGATGACCCGCATCCGGACATTTGATCAGCGGCCGCTCTACATTCCTAATTCGATTTTCTCTAGCGTTGCGGTGGAAAATCCATCTCGCATGAACAATCGACGGATTTACGAAACGATCGGTATCCGTTACGACGACGTGGCTGTCATGGGTAGGATTGTTGCAGATGTTAAAGCGATGCTCGAGTCCCATGAAGCGATAGATTTGAGTCGAACACTCATGGTTAATTTTGTGGCTTGCGGCCCGTCTTCCCTCGATTTTTTCATATACGCATTCACCAAAACCACGGACTGGGCAACATTTCATGCCATCAAGCAGGAGGTCTTGCTTAAGGTCTTGTCAATCATCTCCGCGCAAGGAGCGGAGGTTGCATTCCCTACACGCACGCTACTTTTAGACAGCGAGCCTGATCTTTCTGGGGCAGGCCCTCAGGAGCCTAAGGCCTAGCGCAGAGATTGCTTATTAGGCGGCACCTGACTTACCGGCGCTGCGATTGAGTCAGCGGCAGCGCTTTGCGCCGCTTCAATAGCAGCCTCAAGCTCTTCGCGCTCACGATCCGCAGCGCCTATTTGGTAAACCTCACCCCAGGTTAGCTCTTGCCAGGTTGCAATAATCTTGAGTACTGGATGATCGAAATAGCGAATGGAACCTTCAGACACCGACCGAGTATCGGCTACGTGAATGAAGTGCCGCCAGGGCCATGTCTCAGGGGGCGAGAAGTTGTTTTGGTCGTTTGCCTCTGGTGTGAGCTCTCGAAAAAATCCTGTCGTGGGGTCTACGAACTCGATCAAGGGTAGCCCGGCGTCTAGATGCGTTTCGATGGCTTTGAACGTCGCTTGTCGTTTTGCGACCGTTGCCCCTGGCAAGGGAAGTAATGACGTCTCGTCCCGCCATAGTCGTTGTGGAGGAGCCATGGGCGGAGGCGTCATGTAAAAGCCTTCCGGCAGGTAAGCGGCTTGTGTATTCCACCAAAAATTTACCCCGATTTTTAGCGTATCTCCAGTGCGAATTTGTACAAAGCCCTGAAGCTGAGGCCACTCTGGATCGTCCCCTGAATTGTCGAAGACAATGGGTAGGTTGGCAACCTCGGGAGCCTGTAACCAGGAGGTGCTCAGCGCGAGTCGGTCGGGATTGCTTCGAACCAATTGATCAAGACCCTGGGACAGCAATTGTACGGGTTGGACTGTAAAACTCTTAGGTAATACTGGTAGGGGTGTTGTGGGCTCCGCAGTATCTTCCTCGGCAAGATCCAGACCATCCGCGGAAGGCAGTGCTGAGTTGTCAGGCATGTCTGTCACTGATGGGTCATTAAAAGCGGACAGCCAATCCGCTCCGGCATTTGCAGGCTTGTCAGGAGCCTCGATCATCTCCAACGCAATTGGCTCAGGATTTTCGGCTGGTTCAGGTGGCGGTGAAGCTTGGTCGATGGACGCTGGGATATCATCACTGCTACTCGAATTTTGCCCCATGTTTTGCATGATTTCTTGCTGCTGCGCCGCTAGAGCGTCGGCTTTCGCTTTGGCCACGATCTGCTGAGGGTCGGGAATAAGTAGCGTGATTGAGCCATCAGGCTCCGAAATAATCTCAGATTGGGGATATTTCCCAGACAATGCCTTCAACACTTGGTCGTCCTCTAGGCGACGATGGCTGTTGGGATACTGGGTAGTAGGGTAGGGTGGCCATGCTTCCGAGGCGATCACTTCACTACTATTGTCTACCAACACTGCGAGCTCAATACGTAGCCATCCTGAGCCTTGATTTGGGTCAAGAGAATCAGGGACGTTGACGGGAATCAGCGCCGTATCTTGTCCAGCAGCGATGCAGCTGACCATTAGCAGGCTAAGCACCCACTTGGGGTTTTGCTGACCTTTCATGATGTCTCCTGATCAAGTTTCTCGAGTAGGCTTTCGATGAAGCTTTGTCGTTCAGGCAGCTCGGGTAATTCACAACTAAATCGCAGTTTGTTGGAACCCGCGAGCCCGTAGGTTTTAGGATCGCCTTGCACAAGTTTAACCAGTGTCATGGGTTCAACCTGAGTTTTGTCGGTGAACGCGATGCTACCACCCCCATCACCGACTTCAATTTCAGCAATGCCCAATCGTTGTGCACGTACTCTGATTGTCGCCTGCGTAAAAAGATTTTTGGTGGCGTCGGGTAGTAAACCAAAGCGGTCTATCATTTCTACCTGAATTTCACGTAGCGCTTCATGGGTCATCGACGCGGCAATGCGTTTATACAGTACCAGCCGAGATGTGATGTCGGGCAGGTAGTCGTCGGGAATAAGAGCGGGTATGTGTAATTTTACCTCTGTGCCACTGTCCAGCGGCCCGTCAACATCTGGAATTTCACCTCGTTTAAGCGCTCGAACTGCGTTGTTGAGCATGTCGAGATACAGTCCGAATCCAACGCTGTGTATTTGGCCTGACTGTTCGTCCCCAAGTAGCTCACCTGCGCCGCGTATTTCCAAGTCGTGGGTCGCCAGCAAATACCCTGCACCTAGCGCGCCAGCAGCCTCGATGGCTTCCAGACGTTTTTCAGCATCAGAGGTCATGGTCGATCGAGGTGGACAAAGAAGATAGGCATAAGCCTGGTGATGAGAGCGTCCAACGCGGCCCCTGAGCTGGTGAAGTTGCGCCAACCCAAACTTATCAGCGCGGTCAATAATAATCGTGTTGGCGTTAGGTATGTCTATGCCCGTTTCGATGATCGTACTACACACTAAGATGTGATGGCGCAGGTGGTAAAAGTCGGTCATGACACCCTCAAGTGCCGTTTCGCGTAATTGCCCGTGTCCAACGCCAACCGAGAGGTTGGGTAACATTTCTCGAAGACGACTTGCGGTTTCTTCGATCGTTTTGACCTCATTGTGTAAGTAATAAACCTGCCCGCCCCGCAGGGTTTCTCGCAGGATGGCTTCCTTGACCAGAGAGATGGAGTGTTCCCGAACAAAGGTTTTGATCGACAAGCGACGAGCTGGAGGCGTCGCGATAATAGATAGGTCGCGTAGTCCGCCTAGGGCCATATTGAGGGTCCTGGGAATGGGTGTTGCTGTCATGGTCAAAATATCAACTTGGGCACGCAGGGCCTTGATCGCCTCTTTTTGCTTAACACCAAAGCGGTGCTCTTCATCGATCACCAAGAGTCCCAGGTCCTCAAAGGCAAAAGTGCTTTGTAGAAGTTTATGAGTGCCAATTAGTAAGTCGACGTCTCCTGATGCCACGCGTTTTTGAACGCTAGTGATATCACTATTGGACTGAAACCTAGAGACGACCTCGACCTTTACTGGCCAATCAGCAAACCGATCTCGAAAGCTGTTGTAATGCTGTTGGGCGAGCAGGGTGGTGGGAACCAGTATGGCCACCTGCTTGTTGTTCTGTATGGCAATAAAAGCTGCTCGCATAGCTACTTCGGTTTTTCCAAAACCGACGTCACCGCAGACTAGGCGATCCATAACCTTGGTCGCACACATATCAGCGCGAACGGCTTCAATAGCCGCGCTTTGATCTGGAGTTTCTTCAAAAGGGAACTCCTCTGAAAACCGCTGCCAGGCGGTTTCGTCGAGCTCACACTGAAACCCTTGTCTGGCCTCTCGGCGAGCGTAAACTTCAAGGAGTTGCGCGGCGACGTCATTGGCCTTCTCTCGGGCTCTGCGCCGCGCCTTCTCCCATTGTTCGCTGCCTAGTCGGTGTAGAGGCGCTGTATCGGGGTCAGCCCCGGTATAGCGCGCAATTAGATGCAACGAGCCAACGGGGACATAAAGTTTGTCAGCATCTGCGTACTGCAGCAGTAAAAATTCTGCCGGTGCACCGTCAATCTCCAGAGATTGCAGTCCCATATAACGGCCAACACCATGCTGCAGGTGAACAACCGGTACACCGGGCCGTAATTCGGTAAGATCCCGAACAATGGCATCTGCATTGTTTTCTTCAACTGTGCGACGACGCCTTCGCTGAGCGACCCGTGCGCCAAAAATCTGGTTTTCAACGATCAGTGTCGGTTGGCCCTTGCCTTGGTACAACCCTCGGTCGACCGGAGCCACAGTGATCCCCAGAGAAATACCTTGCGCGATGAACTCGGGCCATTCGGCAACAGGTTCTGGGTGAAGCCCTAACTCATTTAGTCCCTCAAGAAGTACCTCTCGTCGACCGGGAGATTCTGCACACAGCAAGACCGGTCCTTCATGTTTTTCGATAAATGCTGCAAGCCGTTCAAGAGCGGTGGCGCCCTGATACGTATCGTTAAGGTTAGGTGGAGGCAGCAATCCGGTTTTCTGATGAACCGGCGCATCTTGTTCCGTACGCAGTTCGAGTACGGCATAGCTCCTGAGGTCCTCGTATAGCACTTCTGTCGGTATGAAAACTTCGGAAGGGGGTAGCAGTGGTCGTCGCACATCAACGCCATATTCGGTATGTCGAGAAGTGATTTCCGTCCAAAACTGGCTTGCGGCCTGATAATGATCGCCAAGGGTTATGAGGGCCGCATGATCGGGTATGTAATCAAAAACGGTCCCGCAGCTGTCAAAAAAAAGCGGGAGAAAATACTCGGCGCCACCAGGTACCCGCCCGGCACAAATTTCGTTAAACAACGGGCAGGCTTCCGGGTCGCCATCGAACTTTCGATACCAGTTCAATTTGAAACGTCGTATGCCTTCTTCCGTGAGGGGAAATTCTCGAGCCGGCAACAATCGAATTGACTCGACTTTGCTAATTGTGCGCTGGTTCTCTGGATCAAATGTGCGCAAACTTTCAATTTCAGCGTCGAAAAGATCGATGCGGTAGGGTACTTGGCTACCCATAGGGAAGATGTCGAGCAGTGATCCTCGCACAGCATACTCACCGTGCTCATAGACCGTATCGACAGCGCGATAGCCATTTAGGGTGAGGTTGTGAATGAGGGTTTTACTATCAAGAGCTTGTCCGACATCAAGTACTAAACTGTTGCCAGCCACGTAGTGAACCGGGGGGGTTCGTTGCATGAGGGTGGTAATTGGAACAATCAGTATGCCCGATGCTATGTCTTTCAGCTGATGAAAAGTGCTTAAGCGCTCGGAGACGATATCCTGGTGGGGTGAAAAATTGTCGTATGGCAAAGTCTCCCAGTCAGGGAGCGTAAGAACATTAAGGTCAGCAGCGCTAAAAAGCGGTAATTCACGCTCCAGTGCGGCCGCACTTGCAGAGCTGGGCACGACAACAACCAACAGCGCCTGTTGTTTGGCGAGCTCTGCAACGGCCATAGCGGTGGCTGTACCCGGACAGGGTCCCAACGCCGAGCGAGATCCCTGCTTTTCTGGCCAGGGAGTAGAAGCGACAAGTGTGGAAAACATTCAGTGTCCGTAGAAAGGGTTGATCAATGTAAAAATGCCCAATTGGCGTCATTCTCTGGGCAAGCTGCCCGCAATTACTTGCGGCCGAGCGTACGTGGTCGGATAATAACCCAATACCCACCTTGTATTCCCGATTTCAGGAGTTTCCCGTGACTGACCAGCGCAAACGCGAGCGCCCAGACAATTATTTTTCAGATTGGAAAGAGCGGGAGGCTTTGGCTGAGGCAATGATCCCTCAGGTGGGCGCATTGGCCCGGGAGCAAAACGTAAAATGCTACATCTACGGCCGCTCCTTGGTGAATCAGTCTGTTCTGGACATCATGAAAAGCCACCGCTATGTGCGGCAAGTTGAGCACAATGAGCTTTCCGAGTTTGAAACGGCGCCAGTACTCGAGGCGATGCGTGAGATGCAGCTGGGCCCGAGCCACATTGATGTGGGTAGGTTGGCCGTAGAGTTCTTCGACAAAGCTCAGGGTGAGGGCATGACCCTAGAGGAATATGTCGCCGAACAACTCGACTTCCTCGTAAAGTCGACCCAGCGCCCAGTGGAAAAGCCGGTAGACATTGTGCTGTACGGCTTTGGGCGTATCGGCCGCCTCATGGCGCGGATTCTAATCAACAAGACCGATGGTGGAGATAGTTTGCGTTTGCGCGCCATTGTCGTACGTCGTGGAAGTGCCGAAAATGACCTGGTCAAACGTGCCAGCCTGCTGCGTAGAGACTCAGTGCACGGTGCATTTCAGGGCACTATACGGGTCGATGAGGATCGACAGTCATTTGTCGCCAACGGCAATGAGATTAAAGTGATCTATGCCGATCGTCCTGAAGAGGTCGATTATACGGCACACGGCATCAACGACTGCATTGTCATCGACAACACGGGCGTGTGGCGCGACGATGAGGCATTGTCTCGTCACTTACAGGGCAAAGGGGTCTCGAAGGTTATTTTGACCGCACCGGGTAAGGGGCAGCTTAAAAATATCGTAGCCGGTATCAATGACCATGACATCGCCCCAAGTGATCGTCTTATTTCCGCTGCATCATGCACCACAAATGCGATCGCGCCACCGTTAAAGGCGATTGATGATGAATTTGGTATCGTCAGTGGTCATGTCGAAACGGTTCACGCTTACACGAACGACCAAAACTTGATTGATAATTATCACAAAGCCGACCGCCGGGGTCGCTCTGCACCATTAAACATGGTGATAACAGAAACGGGTGCAGCGAAGGCAGTTGCCAAAGTTTTGCCGCAAATGCAGGGGAAACTAACTGGCAACGCTATCCGCGTGCCAACGCCTAACGTCTCGATGGCAATTCTCAACCTAACCCTCAAGAAAGAGACGACCGTTGAGGAATTAAATGAATTCATGCGCAATACGGCACTGCACTCGACAATGCGCAAACAGATCAATTTTTCAGCGTCGCCTGAAGTTGTGTCGTCAGATTTTGTGGGATCCAGAGCGGCCTGTGTCTTTGATGCGCAAGCGACTATTGTTAACGGCGCACACGTGGTTTGTTACCTCTGGTACGACAATGAATACGGTTACAGTTGCCAGGTTTACAGGGTCCTCGAAAAAATGGCAGGCATCAGCTATCTGACCTATCCAATGGGTGATTCTGGCACGCTTTGAGTTGTCTTGGAGTTTGTGAGGGCGTCCGGTACAATTGCGGCGCCGAACAGGGGTTGCCGCAGGCGCCCATGAGGTGATCAAAGTTGTAAGGACGTTCGGGCGTGCAAAGCGCCCGGCACGAGAAGTTGACTCGGGGGAGGCTCAACGACTCGTTTCGTGCCGCTAGGCGCTGAGTTACTACTCCCCGAAAGCGTACCCCGAGCCCCGGGTGCAGACGAGTAGACACAAGCGGAAGCGCACATGATCAAAATTCGACGCGGCATAGATATACCACTCGCTGGCGCAGCAGATTCCAACATTGATTCCTCTTTAAACGTAAGAAACGTTGCGCTGGTCGGTGCTGATTACGAGGGTATGAAGCCCACGATGGCCGTATCCGAGGGCGATACGGTTCGCAAGGGTCAAATCATTTTCAGCGATAAAAAGACGCTGGGCATAAATTTTGCAGCTCCCGCTTCTGGCAAGGTTGTGGCACTTAATCGTGGTGCCCGCAGGGTGTTCCAGTCACTGGTTATTGAAATTGATGACAGCTTGGAGCCCGTAGACTTCGGCGCGCATAGTCTCCAAGAGGCGCGGGCGCTTTCCGGTGAAGCTATCCGTAACCAGCTCATTTCAAGCGGTCAATGGACTGCGTTGCGCGCGAGGCCTTATGGCAAGGTGGCTGATCCAGAAAGCCAACCCGCAGGGCTTTTCATAACGGCGATTGATACTCACCCACTGGCGCCCGATCCTGCGGCGATTATCGCTGAGCATGCTGAAGCGTTTACCTTGGGGCAGGATCTTCTTGCAGAAATGGCAAATTGCTCGACCTACCTGTGTACAGCACCTGGCACGGATATTCCAAAGGGTGAACACGCTCGAGTAGAGCTGGCAGAATTTTCGGGACCGCATCCGGCTGGATTGGCTGGCACGCACATTCATTTTTTAATGGGCGCGTCGCTTGGGAGGATAGCCTGGACAGTGGGTTACCAAGACGTCATAGCTGTGGGTTATTTATTCCTAAAGGGCGAACTTTACACTGATAGAGTAGTGGCTCTGGCCGGCCCCGAGGTTGAGCGCCCTCGTCTTATACGAACCCGCGTAGGTGCAGATTTGCAGGCACTCACTGCAGGAGAGTTGGCGGCTGGAGACGTGCGGGTTATCTCAGGCTCCGTGCTTGGGGGACGAGCCGTACAATCTGATAGCGCCTATTTGGGTCGTTATCACAATCAGGTAACGGCGCTCGCTGAGGGTCGCGATCGAGACTTTATGGGGTGGTTGTCCCCTGGCTCTGGCAAGCATTCGGTCATGGGTATTTATCTATCGAGTTGGTTCGGGATGAAGCCAAGTGCCATGACGACGAATACCAACGGATCGGAGCGCGCAATGGTGCCAGTGGGTAACTATGAGCGCGTAATGCCCTTGGATATCTTACCGACTCAGCTGCTTAGGGCTTTGCTGGTTGGTGATACTGAAACGGCACAAGCGTTGGGCTGCCTAGAACTTGATGAAGAAGACTTAGCGCTGTGCACCTATGTGTGCCCCGGCAAATATGAGTACGGACCGATACTGCGCGACAATTTAACGCGCATAGAGAAGGAGGGATAACTTATGGGGTTGCGCAGCACTCTCGACAATCTCGAGCCCCACTTTAAGCCAGGGGGACGTTACGAAAAATGGTATGCCCTCTACGAGGCAGTAGACACTATTTTCTATTCACCCAATCATGTGACCCGCTCAACCGCCCATGTGCGGGATGGCGTTGATCTTAAGCGCATTATGATCACAGTTTGGATGGCAACGTTCCCCGCCATGTTTTTCGGTATGTGGAATCTGGGTTTTCAAGCAAACGATGCCATGTCGGGAATGGGTATTGACGCCCTAGGGGGCTGGCGAGGTTCAGTCATCGGTGTTTTGGGCGGTTATGACGCGACGAGTCTCTGGGATTGTTTCTTGTTTGGCGCGCTACATTTTCTTCCCCTGTACCTCGTGACCTTTGTGGTGGGAGGATTCTGGGAAGTATTATTCGCTATGAAGCGTGGGCACGAAGTCAATGAGGGCTTTTTCGTCACTTCGGTGCTGTTCACGCTGACATTACCGCCGGATCTGCCACTGTGGCAGGCCGCTTTGGGCATTAGTTTCGGTGTCGTCATCGGCAAAGAGGTGTTTGGCGGCACGGGCAAGAACTTCCTGAATCCAGCGCTGACCGGTCGAGCGTTTCTATACTTCGCTTATCCGGCACAATTGTCTGGTGACGCTGTTTGGACTGCCGTGGACGGCTATAGTGGTGCTACGCCTTTGGGTGTAGTAGCGGCTGAGGGGATGCCCGGCCTGACCGAGTCAATCAGCTGGATAGATGCGTTTTTGGGGACAATTCCGGGGTCTATCGGTGAAACCTCAACTCTGATGATTATGATTGGTGGCGCGGTGCTGCTGCTGACCCGCATCGCCTCTTGGCGAGTGGTCGCGGGGTGCTTTGCAGGGATGATCGTCTTCTCAACGCTTCTCAATGTCGTGGGTTCCGATACAAATCCAGCGTTCGCGATGCCTTGGTATTGGCACATGGTGGTAGGGAGTTTCGCCTTCGGTGCATTCTTCATGGCGACCGACCCGGTGTCAGCAGCTATGACGAATCGTGGTCGATGGGCTTATGGTGCACTGATCGGTGTCATGTGTGTTCTTATCCGAGTCATTAACCCTGCGTTTCCTGAAGGCATGATGCTGGCGATTTTATTTGCAAACTTATTTGCACCGTTGTTCGATCATTTTGCGGTTCAGGCCAACATTAAAAGGAGACTCGCCCGTGTCCAGTAACAAGGAAAGTTTGGGGCGTATTGTCACTGTGGCACTTGCCCTGTGCATTGTTTGCTCGGTTGTTGTTTCCACGGCGGCAGTGGTTTTCAAGCCTGCCCAAGAGGTGAATAAAACGCGTGATTTAAAGCGCAATATCTTGATGGCTGCGGGTCTGTACGATCCTGAGCTGACCGTTGAAGAGCAGTTTCAGCGAGTGGACTCCCGCGTGATTGATATTGAGACCGGAGATTATGTGAGTGAAATTGACGCGACTACCTTCGATCAGAGAGCTGCTGCCAAAGACCCTGCAACGTCAATAACGTTAGAGGCCTCGGTAGATGTCGCTAATATTATTCGTCAGTCTAAATACGCGTTAGTTTACCTCGTAAACGACGATCAAGGCGGGCTCGATAAAATCATTCTTCCGATACATGGGTATGGTTTGTGGTCCACCTTGTACGGGTTCATCGCATTGGAATCTGATGGCAATACCGTTGCCGGACTGGGATTTTACGAACACGGAGAAACCCCTGGGCTAGGCGGTGAGGTAGACAACCCCCGGTGGAAAAACCTGTGGAAAGGTAAGCAGGTCTACCGTCAGGGCGACGTGGCCATTAACGTAAAAAAGGGCACGGTTGACCCCCAGGCTTCCAGTGCAGATTGGGAAGTCGATGGTTTATCCGGCGCCACACTGACAAGTCGTGGGGTCAGTAATTTAGTGCAGTACTGGCTGGGTGATAGGGGCTTCGAGTCGTATCTCCAAAATCTACGTGAGGGAGATGCCTAATGGACATTAAAGACACACTTTTTAGACCGGTTTTCCGGGATAATCCCATCGCCCTACAGATTTTGGGCATCTGCTCGGCTTTAGCGGTTACTTCGTCGATGCAGGTCAGCTTGGTGATGGCGGTTGCCTTGACGTTGGTGACTGCGTTTTCCAGTTTTTTTATCTCTGCCATTCGCCATTACATTCCATCTAGCATTCGCATCATTGTGCAGATGACCGTGATTGCCTCCTTAGTGATCGTTGTGGATCAAATTCTCAAAGCCTATGCCTACGATACTTCTAAGCAGTTATCAGTTTTTGTTGGCTTGATTATTACTAACTGTATTGTGATGGGGCGGGCTGAAGCCTTCGCTATGAAAAACCCACCGGTGCCAAGTTTTCTCGACGGCTTTGGCAACGGATTGGGGTATTCATTTATTTTGATGGCCGTCGCTTTTGTGCGAGAGCTATTGGGATCTGGAAAGTTATTTGGTCTAGAAGTCTTGCCCTTGGTCACCGAGGGAGGGTGGTACGCGCCTAACGGATTGTTATTGTTGCCCCCTAGCGCGTTTTTCCTGATCGGGTTGTTGATCTGGGCGATTCGTAGTTTGCAGAAAGATCAGTCGAAGAGCCTGAGTTCCGCATAGCGA
>AAVV01000022.1 GCA_000169115.1 marine gamma proteobacterium HTCC2080 | reverse complement strand
CAACCGTCTTGGTAATGAACCCTTGGCAATCATGGGAAAACATTACTTAGGGACAGGGCCTAGTACTAGGGCAAACTAAATCGAGTTCCGCCTTTTAGGATCAATGATTACAAATTTTTAGCTGGAATGCGCAGGGCTTTAGGCAAGGAAAAGGTGATATTTTCAGGTTGGCCGTCTAAGTTTTCGACATTCACCACACCCTTCTCCTGCAGTCTATCGATCACCTCGGCAACTAAAACCTCGGGGGCAGAAGCTCCCGCTGTGACGCCCACACCGGTGACACCTTTGAGCCATTCGCCGCTTATCTGCTCTGCGTTATCAATCAGGTAGGATTTCGCACCACAGCGCTCGGCCAGTTCTCTTAAACGGTTCGAGTTAGAGCTGTTGGTGGATCCCACTACCAGAACCACTTCAACTTTTTCGGCGAGCGATTTTACGGCATCTTGCCTATTCTGAGTCGCATAGCAAATATCATCTTTGCGCGGCCCCTCAATCGCGGGAAACCGATCGCGCAGTGCATCAATAACACGAGCCGTGTCATCGACGGAGAGCGTAGTTTGCGTAACATACGCCAAATTTTCAGGATCTTTTACCATTAAGTGAGCGACTTGCTCTTCATCCTCAATCAAGTAGATCTGTCCACCTGATGAAGTGTCGTACTGACCCATAGTGCCCTCGACTTCAGGGTGACCACCATGACCGATGAGAACACATTCTCGGCCATTATCACTAAATGCAGCAACTTCCACATGAACTTTAGTGACCAGCGGGCAGGTCGCATCAAATACTCGCAACCCGCGCTGCCTCGCACCTTCCTGTACGGCTTTTGAGACGCCATGAGCACTAAATATAACAATGGCGTCGTCAGGAATTTCATCAAGCTCCTCCACGAAAACAGCACCACGACTGCGAAGATCATCAACGACAAACCGGTTGTGCACCACTTCATGACGCACATAAATAGGACGGCCGAATACCTCCAGTGCACGATTTACAATATCAATGGCACGATCGACGCCGGCACAAAAACCACGGGGATTAGCCAGCAACACGTCCATCTTTACCGCCTCCTCATTGCTCGTAGGGGTGTTCAATGTAGCTCCGCAACCTCGACATTATGGATGGCAACTCGGAAGGATAAAGTACGCCCTGCCAGCGGATGATTGAAATCAACCGTCACCTCATCGGCATCAAAAGTCTTTACGACCCCGGGCAGCTCACCCCCAGCAGCATCGGCAAAGGAAAAAACCATTCCCTCTTCAAGTTCGGATCCGGCATCAAATTGGTCACGTTTAATTGTTTGCAGGTTGTTGTCGTTGGGCTGACCAAAGCCCTCCTCTGGCAAGATTTCCAGTGTCGCTTCATCGCCTGATTTGAGGCCAAAAAGTGCGCGCTCAAAACCCGGCAGCAGGGAGCCATCACCTACGGAAAAAGACGCGGGTTCTTTTTCGAAGTTTGAATCTATCTCGGAACCATCGTCGAGTACCAACGCAAAATTTAGTGTGACGCGCGTTCCCTCGCTTATCATCAAATCATCCATCTGCTACTCCTTTAGTTTCACCAGGCGACGCCTTTTGGGAAGAAAAACTGTCAACAACCAATAAGGCTGCACCCATTGAAATGGCCGAATCAGCCACATTAAACGCGGGCCAATACCAAGTACGGTAGTGCAGCGAGACAAAATCTACAACGTAACCCAAGGCCATGCGATCCCAAAGGTTGCCTAAGCCGCCGCCTAAAATCAGACCCAAGCCCAAGCTTAGCCAAAACTGAGACCGCGACAGTCGCGACAGCCAAACTACCAAAACCACGCTGACCACCAAAGTGACCACAGTAAAAAACCAGCGCTGCCAACCGCCTGCATCTGCCAAAAAACTAAAAGCGGCACCGGTGTTGTGCGCCAACATAAAATCAAACCACGACGTCACTGCAACCGGATCTCGATAAACAAGTGTCGCCGATGCCCAGTGTTTAGTAAGTTGGTCACAAATCAAGACAACCAATGCAAAGCCATAGCCAAACAGGGCAGATCGAGAAAGAAATCCCGATGAATCAGGCATATTGGCGGTGCTCACCCGGACCCTCGATGTTATCAATACACCGCGTGCACAATGTCGGGTGATCCTTACTATCACCAACGTCAGGTCGCCGATGCCAGCAGCGTTCACACTTTTCATGACTTGAAACGACAACAGCCACAGCGAGCCCTGCAACGTCGCTTTCGACAATATCTGCTGGCGCCTCTGCAGCCGGTTTGAGTGCGGCCTCGGAGGTAATAAGTACAAAGCGCAGCTCGCTGCCCAGTTGCTGCAATCGATTGAATAGCCCGTGCTCTGCATACAAGGTCACCTCAGCATCAAGACTACCCCGCAGATCTCCCGCTGCACGCCGGGCCTCTAGTGCGCGATTTACGGCCTGCCGCACCGTTATCACCTCGTCCCAAAACGCATTACCCAAATTGCCGTCCGCAATTTCAGCAGGCAAATCTGCATACCAAGACGAAAGAAAAACCGATCGCTCACGGGAGCCAGGTAAGTTCTCCCAAATTTCCTCAGCTGTGAAGCTCAAAATGGGAGCTATCCAGCGGCACAGGGCTTCTGCAAGATGCCACATAGCGGTCTGAGCTGAACGTCGCGCATGGGACTCAACCTGTGTCGTATATTGGCGATCCTTGATGATGTCGAGATAAAAACCGCCTAGTTCTCCGCCACAAAAATTGTGAATGCGATGAAACACCTGATGGAATTGATAGGTTTCATAGGCTGACTCAAGCTCTACCTGTAGGTCTCCGGCGCGGCTGCAAATCCAGCGATCCAAGGGCAGTAATTCGTCAGCCGGTAATTTATGCGCGAGAGGATCAAATCCGGCAAGGTTTGCCAGCAGAAAACGTGAGGTGTTTCGAATGCGACGATACGCGTCACTGGTACGCTTAAAGATCTCATCAGATGCTGCGATCTCATTTCGATAGTCCGATGAAGCGACCCAGAGGCGCAAGATATCAGCACCTAGATCGTTCATAGCCTTCTTGGCAGGGATAATGTTACCGAGGGATTTAGACATCTTTCGCCCCTCACCATCAACCGTAAATCCATGGGTCAAAACGGACCGGTATGGTGCCTCACCAAAAGCACCAATGCCGGTCAATAATGAAGACTGGAACCAGCCACGATGCTGATCAGAGCCCTCTAAATAGAGATCAGCAGGAGCCTGCAGCGCTTCCCGCTGGCGCAGTACGCAGGCATGCGTCACACCTGAGTCAAACCACACGTCCAGGGTGTCGCTAGCTTTATCGTATTGATCTGCTTCGTCACCCAATAGTACCGAGGGCTCCAGATCAAACCAGGCTTCAATACCCGATTCTGCAATACGATCAGCCACCTCAGTAATCAGCTCAGTTGTTCTTGGATGCAGTTCACCGGTTTCCCGATGGACGAACAGGGTTATGGGTACCCCCCAAGTGCGCTGACGAGAAATACACCAATCGGGTCTGTCCCCGAGCATCGCATCAATACGTGCTCGGCCCCAATCAGGAATCCAGCTCACACTATCGACAGCTTGCTCGGCATCGCTGAGCAAGCCCCCTTGAGACATACTGATAAACCACTGAGGAGTCGCTCGGAAAATAATCGGTGTTTTGTGCCGCCAGCAGTGCGGGTAGCTGTGCTCGTAAGGTTTATGTGCGAGCAACCGTCCTCGTGTCTTCAGCTCGGCGACAATTTCATCGTTCGCTCTGAAAATATGCTTCCCTTCGAGGACGGGTGTGCCGGGAAGGTAAATACCGTTGCCACCCACGGGATTGTATATCTCCAGATCATAGACTTTGCCAATTTCAAAATCTTCCAGACCGTGTGCAGGAGCGGTATGTACACAGCCGGTGCCGGCTTCTGTCGTTACATGACTACCCAGCATGAGCGGTACTTCTATGTCATCAAAAGGTGGCAACACTGTTAGCCGGTCTAACCTCGCACCTTTCGTCGTCGCAAGGACTACCGGGTCAGCAATACCGTAGCGCGCAGCACAGGGCTCCACTAGCGCCTCTGCAACAACAACCGCTCGGGCACCAACCCGCAACAAAACATAATCAAGATCAGCACTAACACTGACCCCTCGGTTAGCCGCCAGTGTCCAAGGCGTTGTGGTCCATATAGCCACGTCAATGGGCTCTACCCCGTCCCAAGCAAATGCCTCACGAAAGGCAGCGCTATCAACCGCTGGAAAAGCCACATCGACTGCAGATGAGACTTTATCCTGATACTCGACTTCAGCTTCTGCCAAGGCCGAGCCACAATCGAGGCACCAGTGCACAGGTTTAAAACCCTTATGCAAATGACCGTTTTCAATAATCCGCCCCAAGGTTCGGACGATTTCTGCCTCGAAATCAAAGTTCATTGTCAAATAAGGATTGTCCCAGTCACCGACCACGCCCATGCGCTTGAAGTCATCGGCTTGCTGACTTACCTGCCCCGCCGCGTAAGTGCGACATCGCTGGCGAAACTCCGAAGCTGATATTTTGTGCCCCGGCTTACCTACTTTTTTCTCCACGTTGAGTTCAATAGGCAAGCCATGACAGTCCCAACCGGGGACATAAGGCGCATCGAACCCCGCCATTGTCCGTGATTTAACGATAAAGTCTTTGAGGATCTTGTTAACCGCGTGACCAATGTGAAGTTCACCGTTGGCGTAAGGGGGGCCATCGTGAAGTATAAATTTAGGCTTACCCGCACCGGCCTCCCGCATCAATCCATATAGATCCATCTCCTGCCATTGCTTCAGACGCTGAGGTTCTCGCTGAGATAAGTTAGCCTTCATCGGAAAGTCCGTCTGAGGCAAATTCAAGGTACTTTTATAATCACTCATACTTTAAAACTACTAGCTATGACCGGGTTGAGCCAACCAGTGGCGGGCATTATCAATATCCTTCGCGATACCTTCCTTTAAGGCATCGAGGGATTCGTACTTAATTTCTTCTCGCAACTTATGCAAAAAACGGACCTCAAGTCGCTGTCCGTAAAGGTCACACTTGCGATCCAACAGATGAACCTCAAGATTCGCTTTCAATCCATCATCGACGGTGGGCCGCGTACCAACATTGGCTACTGCCGCCACCGCCTCCAGCCCAGGTCCGTCTACACGAACAGCAAATACACCGGACAAGGGGCTGCGAATTCGATTAATACGAATATTGGCCGTAGGCGCGCCTAACTCACGCCCCAGTTTACGCCCATGCTCTACTCGTCCCGTCATCGTAAAAGGCCGTCCAAGTAACGCCTGCGCCTCGACAAATTGGCCATCAGCTAAGGCTGTGCGAATGCGGGTGCTGCTGACCCGGATGTCTGCTATTTCCAAGGTACCTGTCGGTTGCACCTCGTAATTAAATTTTGCCGCAAGCCTTCGCACATAATCGTAATCGCCCTCACGGCTGTTACCAAATCGAAAATCATCACCGAGAGCAATATAGCGCGCCCCTAGGCCCTCCACAAAGACGCGACTGACGAAATCTTCAGCACTCATGCCCCGCAGCTCTTCATTAAATTTAAGCACTAACACACGGTCAATACCGGTTCTGGCGAGAAGCGCCAGTCGCTCACGAAAGTTAGTGATACGAGGCGGCGCTTCCAATGGTCGGAAATATTCTCGCGGCAACGGCTCAAAAACAATGACCGTCGACAATAAATCGCGATCTCGCGCACAGGAAGACAGATGTGTAAGAACCGCCTGATGCCCAAGATGAATACCATCAAAAGCCCCCACGGTTACAGCGCATCCACGGTGCTCCGATCGTAAGTTATGCAGGCCGCGGATCAAATCCATGGTTTAACTACAGGTCGCCAAATAAGACCCTGAGTATATAGAAAACAGTGCATGGGCGCGCCTAGGGAGCCCGTCATCTTGACTCACTGAGGAGCTGCGGGACTTTTAAGATCTCCAAGGCGCAGCCCTAAGCACCACAGGGCCGCTCCGTAGGCCAAGCCACCTGCCATCACCAAAGCTGTCATCGCCAACCCTCGGTGAAGTGCAACAGCACCTAGCCACCAATTCGCCTCAGGTAAGCACAACCAAAGCACCCCCAGCATCACTATTATTGCGATCAAAATATGGATCGTCCGAGACTGCCTAAGCTTCGTGGCACCCCGCAATAGCCCCTCACGCCTAAGACCACGATACAAAAGACCCGCGTTTAACCAGGCAGCCACGCTGGTAGCGAGTGCTAAGCCAACATGGCCGAGATCAAAAACCCACATGAGCGGAAAAATAAACAGCGGATTCATGACCATATTCGACACCATGGCAATAATGCCAATGCGCACCGGCGTTTTCATGTCCTGGCGAGCGTAATAACCCGGGGCCAATACTTTAATGAGCATGAAAGCCGTTAAACCCACGGAATAGGCCCGAAGCGACCAGGCGGCTTTATCCACATCCTCCGGGCTGAACGCGCCGTATTGAAATAAGGTCGTTAAAATGGGTTTTGCGAGAACAACCAGTGCCGCAGTCGCAGGCAGTGCGACTAAGACAATAAGGCCCAGCGCCCAATGCAACGTCGCAGCAAATGCGGGATCTCTATCGGCTGCCTTGGCTCGAGCCTGTTGCGACGACAGGTTGGGTAATATGACAGTGGCAACAGCAATAGCGAATATACCCAAAGGTAATTCAGTCAATCTATCGGAATAGTAGAGCCACGATACGCTTCCTGCAGGGAGCAGCGAAGCCAATACGGTATCCAACAATAAATTGATTTGGCTTACAGAGACGCCAAACAGCGCGGGAATCATTAACGTCAGAATACGTTTTACACCAGGGTGCCTTGTGTCCCAGCGTGGTCTTGGTACTAGTTCAAGACCATACAAAAAGGGAATTTGAAAAAGCAGTTGTAACAGACCCGCCACCATCACGCCCAGTGCCAGCGCGTAGACAGGCTCCTGAAACGTTGGCGCTAAAAATAGGGCCGCAGAAATCAGGCTGAGATTAAGCAAAACCGGCGTGAATGCCGGCACTCCAAATCGTCCATAGGCGTTTAAAATCCCCCCCGCTAATCCCGTCATAGAAATTAAAAACAAATATGGAAAAGTAATTCTGATCAAGTCTGCGGTTAGGCTAAGCTTCCCCACATCGCTGGCAAACCCCGGAGCAAAAACAAGGGCTACCAGTGGCGCTGCCAGTATTGTCACCGTGGTTAGGAGTAGAAGAATGCCCCCCAGAACGCCCGTCACGCGATCAACCAATCCACGTACAGCCTCAAGCCCACCCTTTTCTCGAGTCTCTGTCAGCACAGGAATGAACGCTTGGGCAAACGCCCCTTCGGCAAATAATCGCCTTAAAAAATTGGGTATCTTGAAGGCAACAAAGAATGCATCCGCGTTACTAGTAGCACCAACAAGATTGGCAAGCACAACATCACGTACCAGCCCGAGAACCCTAGACACCATGGTGGCACCGCCCACCAACGCACTCGAATGGAGCAGCCCCCTAGCGAGTCCAGAGGGCTTGCCATCAGAGCTATCGGTGTCTACTTGCTCAGCCATTGCTCACGAAGGGCCTCACCATGTCGCGCTAACCATTGCAAAGCAATGAGGGTATGTCCGTTATTTATTTTATTGGCGTCGAGCATACGCAGGGCCTCAACCCTTGAAATAGCATGCACCAGCAAATCCTCATGCTCTTCAGCGAGGCCGTGAACTTCACCGACTCCCGCCGAAACAACTCGACCGATGAAAGCTCGAATTTGCTCAGAACAAGCACCCGCACTGGGATAAAAGGTCGCAATGGGTTGCAACCGGTCGAGTCTGCAACCGGCCTCCTCTGCGGACTCCCGTAACGCCACCTCGGCGTCTGTTTCTCCATCAGCCACCATGCCTGCGACAAGCTCTAGCATCCACGGGCTCTCTTGCCCGCGTAGCGCTCCGGGCCTAAATTGTTCGACTAAGATAACCTCGTCCCGTATCGGATCCCAAGGTAAAACCGCCACCGCGTCACCTCGCTCAAAAATTTCACGGGTCATGGGTTGACTCCAACCCCCGCCAAATAAGCGGTGTTTGAGGCTCAGCTTAACCAAGGAAAAAAAGCCTTTATATTTAACATTGCGCTCTAAAACTTGCGCATCTGAGGCGGAAAATTGCGGCGAAAATGCCGTCAAAATCTGCGCTCCGTGTACCAACTCACGGGCCGGCTATGATCGTCCACACGTTCAACGACATCGAGAATCAGTGCAAAAAGCGCCATTCGAACCAGCACGCCATTGTCACTCTGGCGGAAAATAGCCAAATTTGGGTTATCGTTTAAGTCGACGTCCAGCTCACGCGCACCCTCACGAGAGTCTCGGGGCAGTGGATGCATAATGACCGTATTGGGCTCGCAGTGGGCCGTATAAATGCCTTGGTTTAATCGAAATCGACCCCGGTAAGCATCAGCCTCTGCGCGAGTAGTAAACCGCTCTTCCTGCAACCGAGTAGAGTAAACAATATCGACGTCCGCAATACCCACTTCTAGGCTGTCGGTCTCCAAAACGTCATGGCCGCCCGCACGAAGTTCATCCACAATTTCTGCAGGCATTTTGAGCTCAGGTGGAGACACTAAATTCACTTTCACCCCTTCGAAAAGCTGCAACAAGCGGGACAGCGAATGCACCGTGCGGCCAAATTTTAAATCACCCATCATGGCCACGCGGAGAGTATCGAGGGTCCGCCCTCGATCAGCGAGCTCACTGCGAATCGTATAAAGATCGAGCAGTGCCTGAGTGGGGTGCTCGTTGGCACCGTCTCCGCCGTTAATAACCGGCACTCGGCTGCCTTCGGAAAACTCAGCCACAGAGCCCTCAGCGGGATGGCGCATCGCAATGACATCAGAATAGCCACTCAAAACTCGAGCAGTGTCAAAAAGCGATTCCCCCTTAGCAATTGCCGTGCTTTCAAAGCCGGTCGTCTCACGGACTTCACCACCCAAAAGATTAAAGGCGCTCCCAAAGCTAATACGTGTTCTTGTGGAGGGCTCAAAAAACATCGATCCTAAGATGGCGCCATCAAGAACGTGAGTCACACGCTCACGGTGGGCATAAGGTCGCATGCGATCAGCCACCGCGAAGAGCTGATCAACATCGGCACGTTCAAACTGACTAATACTTAGTATGTGGCTACCGGGAAAGTGCAAAGCTTCAGTCCTATGCCTAGGGTTGCCTCATGATAACTCATGGCAGGCCCGTATTAGCCGAGAAATTAGCGCGGATTATTACGGACTCATCACCATCTAAGCAGTGAAGGTTTCTTGTCTCTCGAGCCCCGGAAAACTGCACCTACAAAGCTCGACTCACCCTAGGTTTCAATCTGCCAATTCTGCCCGCAGTTCGCGCGTATACTGCTCAAGATCATCAAGTGCAGCTATCTGCATAACACTCAAACCCTCTCGAGCGCGCTCTTCATTTAGCTGTTTACTGAAGCCCTCCCAATCGGGACCAGCCTTTCCCGTAAGTGTTTCTCGGCAATGCTCACGCCAACGGGCTTTCTCATCGGGATCTAAACTCTCGGGGAAATTTCGCGCGCGATAACGAAAAAATACTTCAGGCAGCCTTCGATCTTCAAATGTCCAGGTATGGCTTGCCAAACTATCTGGGGTTGCTTGTCGTATGGTTTCGAGGAGGGCCTCGTCATGGCGACCAAGGAAGCCCTCGTAAAGCTGAGTATCCGGGTCGGAACGCGGTGCAAAAGCTCGATCCGCATAAATCTCCTCGATAAAACGAGTGAACCCTTTGGGATCAACCTGCCGCGCCACTCGATAAGCCGCGAGAGACGCTCGGGTTTGATCCCCGTCGAGCCTCAAGCGCTGCGCCGGCTCGCCACTAACCCAGGTCGTCGGCAATACCACCGGAGCGCGATTTATTTGAATCATCTTCAAGGGCGGCCGCTGAACCCCTGCTGGAAAATCAGCTTTTGGGGTGAAAAGCAGCTGCCGGACGTCCTCAGAGGACTGGTCAAGAAAAGCAGGTGCCTCACCCAAGTCCGCACAGATCACTCCATTTTTATTGGTGGGGTGCACCGCAAGGGGCAGCACTATGGCTAAGTTATCGCGTTGGGCACCAAACTGCCCGGAAACATGAATAACTGGCTTGGGATCAAGGCAGTTAAGTAGCGGCGCTATCGCCTGTTTACCGCGCTGAGCGTACAAAGTATCAAACAGCGTAGGCTGCGCCTTGCTCAGCAACTTCGCCAAAGCAATGGTTGCCAGGACATCTGCGAGAGCATCGTGGGCATTGCCATGGTCTATGCCATTTGCGGCAGTGAGATCTTCCAATCGAAAACTAGGCAGCCCGTCCTCTCGGATGGGCCAAACAATGCCGTCTGGGCGTAAGGCATAAATAGCGCGCGCAACGTCGATCAAATCCCATCGACTTCTATTTTGACCAAATTCACGAGCATAGGGCGGAAAAAAATTTCGATACAAGGCAAAACGCGTAATTTCATCATCAAAACGCACAGAGTTGTAACCTAGGGCACAGGTACCCGGAACCATAAACTCACGTTGGATCTTCGCCATGAAAGCGCCTTCGTTGGCGCCTTCTGCTAGTGCCTTGTAAGGACTGATGCCGGTTACGCGAATAGCGGCTGGGTGCAACAGACAGTCGGGGCTAGGCCGACAGTAATGCACAAGCGGTTCACTTATAACGTTGAAGTTTTTATCGGTTCGAACCCCGGCAAACTGTAGCGGTCGGTCCTCGAAAACATTAGCACCCGAGGTCTCATAATCATGCCAGTAAAAGCTTTCAGATGAGCTCAAGGGCCTGCTCTTCAATCCGTTGCTGCCACACCTGCGGGCCCGTAATGTGGACCGACTCACCGCGAGAATCTACTGCGACGCTGACTGGCATATCGCGCACGGTAAAGGCGTAAATAGCCTCCATACCCAAATCTTCAAACGCCACAACACGGGCCTCGGTAATCGCCTTAGAAACCAGATAGGCCGCCCCACCGACAGCCATCAAATAGACGGCACCATGTTTGCGGATAGCCTCGATCGCTATTGGTCCGCGCTCGGCCTTGCCGATCATTCCGATAAGCCCCGTTTGCGCCAAAATATCATCGGTGAATTTATCCATGCGAGTTGCTGTCGTTGGTCCAGCAGGTCCCATAACCTCATCACGCACCGGATCGACAGGCCCCACGTAGTAAATGAACTTACCTTTTAAATTGACCGGTAACGGCTCTTCATCACGGAGCATTTGAATCATTCGCTTATGGGCGGCATCACGCCCTGTGTACATTGTGCCAGATAACAGTAGGGTCTCGCCGGGCTGCCAACTGTGGGTATCATCTGCGGTGACGGTATCCAGATTGACACGGCGAGCCGTGTCACCAGCTTCCCAGCTAACTTCGGGCCATTGCTCAAGATTGGGCGGGGTCTGTAAAGAAGGCCCATCACCCCTAAGTGTAAAGTGGGTATGACGGGTCGCTGCACAATTTGGAATCATGGCCACCGGCAACGAAGCCGCATGGGTAGGGAAATCCATAACTTTAACGTCGAGTACCGTCGTCAGGCCACCAAGGCCTTGGGCGCCAATACCCAGTCGGTTCACGCCATCCATTATTTCCAGACGCAGCTCCTCCGCTCGGCTTTGCGGGCCGCGCTGACGGAGACTTTGAATATCAATGGGGTCCATCAACGACTCTTTTGCCATAACCGCCGCTTTTTCGGCTGTGCCACCTATACCAATCCCCAACATTCCTGGGGGGCACCAACCCGCACCCATGGTAGGTACGGTCTTAAGCACCCAATCGACAATACTGTCTGATGGATTAAGCATGGCTAGTTTTGCTTTGTTCTCTGAACCACCGCCCTTTGCAGCAACACGGATGTCCACCGAGTCTCCGAGTACCAGCCGGGTATGAATCACCGCGGGGGTATTGTCACGGGTATTTCGTCTTACCCCGGCGGGGTCCTCCAATATTGAAGCCCGCAAAGTATTATCGGGGTGCGTATAAGCACGCCGAACGCCTTCGTTAATCATTTCTTCTAAGGACTGCTTCGCGTCCCATTTGACGTTCATACCGACTTCCACAAAAACGGTGACAATCCCCGTGTCCTGGCACAATGGACGATGGCCCGTGGCGCACATTCTAGAGTTAATAAGAATTTGGGCCATAGCATCTTTGGCCGCGGGATTAAGTTCCATTTCATAGGCTTGATGCACAGATTGTACGAAATCAATGGGGTGATAATAGGAGATAAACTGCAGAGCATCGGCCACACTGTCTATGAGGTCATCTTCGCGAATTACGGTCATCTTTGGTTCAGCTCCTTGGGCTCTCTTCAACGACAACTCACCCTGCTGAGGTCGCCTCCGAGCCTAATATAAATCTACTGTTAAGGGGTTCCGGGTATTGAGTTGCCAGCTGAAGACGCCGACTCGCTGCTACGCAGCTGATCCTCAAGCCGACTAATGCTGGCATTGACCTGACGACGAAAAGCGTTAATCGACTCGATCCATTCTTCATTAGACGTGACCCGCTGTTTCATGGCCGCTCTATCGAGGTTAGCCTTGTTAACATTGTCCGCGAGTCGCTCTAAATTGGCCTGGGCATCCATCGCAGTTTTAGACAACCGCTGGAGGTCTCCCGCCACACGCTTTAGGGCTGTCATATCAGCAGAGAGCGACTTCAAATCAGTATTAATAGCCACTACCGACTTGCTCTGTCTGCTACTAACGTTTGCAGCTTCCTACATCGGTTTGGATTACCGCAGACGCTTTTTCCAGTTTAGCGACCTTGCTGTCCATTTCTCGGCGCCGCTGCTCCAGGCGTCGAGTCTCCTTGTCGACGACGTTTAATTGCGCACCCAGTGCTGCGGCCGATTTTTCAACACTCTCATCGGTATCGGAAAGAAGCGCTTCAAGATCAGCCACCCGACCCGCCACCACGGCACCATCAGCGACAGATTTATCCAATATCTCTTGCAACTGCCAAGCCCAAGCGCAGGAAACCGCGGCAACTACCAGCGCTACTGTTAGCACCAGTCGCGCCAAAAGACCCATACCGGCGCTCGCTGCAGACGGTCGGTTACCCCTCCCCGGCACAGCGTCGCGAGGGGCGCTAGCAACACCTTCGTCTCGAGTTGCGGCAAAAGAAGGGATTTTTGAATCTGGCAAATCATCACGCGCCATGTTCGGTCTCTATCGTGTAAAAACGTGAGTATATCGCGACCGCGCCTTCGCTTCAGCGGGAACGTGGTAGAGTTTTGAAGGCTCTGCCTTCGCTGGCCATATTTTGGGACTCTGCATCCACAACAACCTCAATCGCAAAAAGATTGAAACGAGTAGATATCACAAGAGCGAAGGTGTCGAATCGCCAGGCCTGCTGCCAAAATCACACTCAGTAATATTGCCTAAAAACCTAAATGCTAATCACTGATCAATAAAGCCGTTAGGGAAGGTGACGATAAAAGCGCTCACAAACCCGATGGTGTCGATGGCCGAAACGCTCTTTTGTCTAAATGCTATAGGTTGAGAGAACGCTTACAAAAAAGCAGCCCAGAGGGCTGCTTTTTTCGAACCAAAAGGGGATTAAACGTAGTTGAGTAGGCCAAAAATCACGAGCGCTAACGCCAGTGAGCAATGAACAACGCCAACCACCGATTTCATAGGCCCCTGTCCACCAAACAAAGCGTTGGCTTCTAGGATTACAATCAAACCCATAGCGGCGTAAAGCCCGGTGTCCGTACCACCCAAAGCGAGCTTACCTGAACCCAACATACCCAATAACATAGGGCCTGACAGGAGGGTGTTGGTTCGACTAGCAAGGCCCGCCTTTGCTGCTGCTGCAGGGCCGTCGCCTTCCTTCATACCCAGCACAATCTGCTGCTTGGGCCAAATAATGAGCCAAACATTCAAAAACATCAGTGTGCCAGCCAGTGCGCCCATCCAGATCGCGGGCATTGCGACACCAAAGGCGCCCAACTTGTGAAACAAATAAGCACCGGTAAGGAAGGTGATCATTGCGCCCCAACGAAACCACCACAGAGCTCGAGGTGCCAACTTGGCCATCGCATCGGCCTTGGCACCGGCTTCCGCTTCTTTAAAGTATTCGGTCTGAACAAAATTGAAGTAATACAACATACCAATCCAGACAATGCCGGCCAGCACATGGAAATAGTAGCCTAGGAAATGGAGTTCATTCATGGGTTGTTCTCCTATTTGTTCATTATAAAAGCCGATTAAAAATGCCAAACCCTCGATTTGGCGTTGCCCAATTATAGGCGGCACTGCGTGAGTTTGCTACGCCCAATAACAATAACAAGGAAAACCACAGCTTTACGGTTAAGGACAACCGAGACAGACTAAAATCAGCGATAAAATCTCAAGCCCGGGTGCTAGAACATGTGTCGGTGCCATCCGCAGTTGTCAGCCTCCGAACAGCGCTAGGAGTCACTAGCCAAATACCGGGTAACCCATATAAATATGGATAAAGGCAATGCCACCGAAAGCAAGTATGGCTGAAAGTGCCGTCATCACCTCTCTACCGGCAGACGTCTTTACTGACAATGCCGGCTTGCCGTCTTGCTTATTAATGACAACTACACTGATGACCGCCCATGCCAGTAGTCCACCAAACAGAACCATCGAAGCGCTATCACCATTGACCACCAGATGGCCAATAGACCAACTTTTAATAGCAGTTAACTGCGGGTGTCGAATGCTGGCGGTAATCCAACTTTTAGTGGCAGCAGCCACCATAAAATAAATCGCAAGAAGCATCAGCACGTTGTTAATGCCAACCCTTGCCGAACTGCGCCCCCAATAAAAATCGGTTGCCGCATGGGAATACCCCAGATACATAAGAACCATGGAAGCGAGAATCGCAATGCTCATAATTCCTCGGCCGGCGTCGCCCATCGCAGCTCGCGCGTCAGGCACAACACGCTTAAATAAATGGGCGACAGACCAAAGTAGTACACCAGCAACTAGAAGAAGCATTTGAGAATCTCTGAATTTATTATTTGCCTGACAGCATAGCTAAAAATTCTGATCACGGGGAACCTCATTCTCAAACACTTCACATCATGGCCTTGACCCGCAAAAGCCAACATATAACGGCAACGCCAGTGAACTTGGCAGCAACGCAGGATCAGCGCTGCATGTGTTTGCTGGCCGTGGCCATCCCCTAAAAGCAAAGCTCGTCAGGGGTAGTAAAGTTAGGCTCAGGCTATTGGCTTATTAGCTTGATGGACTACTGGGGTATTGGGGTATTGGGGTATTGGGGTATTGGCGATGTTAGCGCCAACACCAGCCACCGCGCTGCCCAAAAAACTGCGATAAGATTTCCCCACAGTGGGTATCTGCGTCTCCTCAAGCATCAACCATGACGCCTAAACACCACTAGGGTCATTTTCTTCACCGCAAAAAAAACCCGGCCGGAGCCGGGTTCTTACACCGCAAACGGT
>AAVV01000023.1 GCA_000169115.1 marine gamma proteobacterium HTCC2080 | reverse complement strand
GGCGCCGCCATATTTCCAAAACGTGTCGGACTTCCCAGTATAAGGCCTGCACAATGACGTAAATCATCTTCTTCACAAAAAAGGGGGCCAGTATCAGGAATATCGGGGGCGCGCTCATCAATATTAGTTACCACCGGCGGCACAGTACGCAAACGAGCTTCGACGCCTGAAGTCTGGCTCACTCCTCGTGCGATACGCGAAGCCATTTCCGCTGTCTTGCCACCACGGGAGTAATAAAGCACCAAAATATAGGGCATCGATTTCATAGTATTCTTGACCACAAGCAATGGCTGCGATAACAGAAAAACCTTGCTGCTAAACTGCAACAAAAACTTTTGTGTCGGTTACATAATCTGACAGTTACTAAACGAGCCCCCAGTATGACAGAGCATCCTGCAATACAGAACGCCATAGAACGCTGTCGCTATTTATTTCAGCGATATCAAGACGATCGTTGCTCCGAAATTGCTGCAGCGCTGGTGTATATGAGCCTCTTTGCTTTAGTGCCACTGCTCACCCTGATTTATGCCATTTCAACGGCGGTTCCCACCGCGACTGACCTACAAGCGCAACTGCAACAATTTTTGATCGACAACCTCCTGCCCGAGGCCTCTCAGGACGTGGCAGATTATCTCGCCAGTTTTTCCGAACAGGCAAAAAACCTTACCGGCATAGGCATTGCTATTTTAGTGACCACGGCCGTGCTTATGTTGCGAAATGTCGAGAGCGCTTTCAATAATATATGGCGCAACAGCAAGAACAGGAGCGTTGTTTCAAGTCTTTTACTCTACTGGGCCGTTCTGAGTTTAGTGCCAATACTCATTGGCCTAGGCATTGGGGTTAAGGCCTATCTATTTAGCGCTGCGCATGCAGTAGAAGGAATTGATGTCTTAGGGGTCTCATCTGCACTGCTATCCATGCTGCCCTTCAGCTTAGGCATACTTGGCGTAACGGCGCTTTACATGGCGGTACCTAATTGTGCTGTACCATTCCGGCACGCTATCTTAGGGGGCCTGTTCGTCGCCGTAACATTTACAGCGGCAAAAACACTATTCACAGCAGCAATTTCTAACTCCAGTTATGCCCTTGTTTATGGTGCGTTTGCAGCAGTGCCCATTTTTCTACTCTGGCTTTACATCTCCTGGACGATTATTTTACTCGGTGCCATCGTGGTACATGGCCAAGCCTCCTACCAAACAGCAGCACAGGCTGGGCGGCCAATATTACTGAAGGCTCTGGACGTGCTTTACCTCTTGTGGCGAGCTCAGCTCAAAGGCCAGACCTTAAGAGAACTCGAGATCCTCAGAGATCGGGAAGTCATTTGCGATGGCCTAGATAGCGATAGCTGGCGCCATATTCGCGACTTATTTATGGCTAATAACCTCGTTACCCAAACCCTTCAGGGCCACTACATACTCAGCCGAGATTTGCACAATATCAAATTGATTGAAATCAAGGCGCTGATCAATCAAGAGTTAACGGTTCCTCCGATGGCAGAATCGAGCAAACCCTGGCAAATTCGCGCCACCGAGCTTCTCAGCCAGCAACGGCTGATGCAGAGTGAAATTCTGAGCACTTCTTTAGAAGACCTATTTACGACGACTGGGGGCGACACAACACTGTCGAACGCCTCGTGAAATATGTGGTGGCACTTGTTTTGGTCTTCGCCGCAGGATGCGATAGCCAAAAGAGCTCTTCGCTTCCTGCAGAGGGGCAATGGCGACTCATCAATTATTGGGCGTTATGGTGCACACCGTGTCGAGAGGAAATTCCTGAACTCAACAACATTGATAGTGCTGCCGACATTACGGTGCTAGGTGTTAACTACGACGAGCAGAAAGGGGAAGCCCTCGGTAGGCAGCGTTCAGAAATGGGCATTACTTTTGCCAATTTACCCCAAGACCCAGCCACAACTTTGGGTATTGCGCGTCCAAACGTGCTGCCAACAACGCTGGTCGTCAATCCTGCAGGAAAGCTAGTCGCAACGTTGAAAGGCCCGCAAAACGTCCAGTCACTGAATCGTGTACTTATAGAGCTGGGGCGTTAAAACCCATTTTACTCGCAAAAAAAACGCCGGCGATCAGCCGGCGAAAAAAGGAGCCACTCAAATCGGGGCCACCCCTGCATCACAGGAAGGGGGCTCGCAGGATGTTTCCCTTGTGCCATCCCCGGGGTGGCACCATCTCTGCAGCTATAACTGAGACCTCAACATCGGTAAAAAGTTCGCAAAAAAATATTATTTTTTTATCGAGGGCTCAGTCCAGATCGCGGAACCCGTTTGTCCGGGGCCAGAAGAAACCCCCAATTCAACCTCTACCAAGCCTTCGCCCTCACTTAAGGTAATCAACTCAGCTAACAAATAATGTGCTAATTCCTCCACCGTGACATTGACGACGGGCAGTAAGCGCGTTTCGTCCCGCAGAAATTTTAAGGTTCTCCCAGCGAAGGTCACCCAATATTCGTCGTCACGCTCTTCAATAATTTGATGAGGCGAGTCGCCCGCCACCAGCATATATTCATCCAGAGGCTTGCACAGATCAGCAATCCGACGCTTGTAAACGTTGTAATCTGCCGAAAAACCGTTGTCTCCCATAGGAGCAACAATCCGCGCCGACACCGAATAATTATGGCCGTGCAATCGCTCACGCTCGGTGGCGGTAAAAATAGTGAAGTGCGCCGCCGAAAATTTGTGCGCTTCCTTATCAATATAGAGTGTAGTCAAACGGGCCATCGTGTACTGCCAGATTTATGGGGACAGTGTATGGTGGGGTCTGGTGATGCGGTTAGCAAGCCAATCAAGAGGTTTGGCATCCACCTGCTGCAGACCTGCGTACGTTCAACTCAGAGTAAAGGGAAACTACCAGCATGAAACGGACCGCTATCATCACCGGAGCCAGCTCGGGTATTGGAGCTGCTGCCGCGAGTATGTTCCTCGACGCAGGGTTTGCCGTTATCAATATTTCTCGCCGCCCTTGCCCCATCACTGGCGTAACGGATTTATGCGGTGACTTAAGTAACCCTAAATCCGTTCAAGAACTGGCGCGCACACTGTCGCTGCAATTGGCGGAAACCCAGCCATCTTCTGTTTGCCTAGTACATAACGCGGCGCTGATGCTCAAAGACACAGCTGACAGCACCGATGACAGTTCATTGGCGAAAGTTCTTCAAATCAACACCTTGGCCATAAATAACCTCAATCGAGAGCTCCTACCGCTAATGCCCAGTGGGTCTAGCGTACTCTTCGTTGGTTCAACGCTCTCAGAAAAAGCCGTTAAGGGTGCTTTCAGTTATGTCGTAAGTAAGCATGCCCAGCTCGGAATGATGCGAGCTACCTGCCAAGATTTGATGGGTCGGGGTATTCATACCGCCCTCATCTGTCCCGGTTTCACCGATACAGAAATGCTGCGCAATCATATTGGCCAGGACCAGAAAATCATTGAGGCCATTAGTGCCATGAATAGCTTTGGTCGGCTTGTTGAGCCTGAAGAAATTGCCCGTCTGATTTTCTGGTCGCACAGTAACCCTGTGATCAACGGTGCTGTGCTACACGGAAATTTGGGACAAGTGGAGCACTAATCGTGGCGTGTGAGTTACTACGAGAGCGACGCGAGCGCGTTTTTCTTGTGCTGGCAGCTGTATTTCTGGGCGCCATGACGCTGCTCAATGTCGTCGGTATCACACGCTTTATACAGCTGGGCCCACTGGCTTTAGCTGTTGGCGTCTTGCCCTATCCGCTAACATTTTTATGCACCGATTTGGTATCGGAGCTCTACGGCCGCGCTCGCGCAAATTTTTTAGTGACCGTTGGCTTGGGTCTCAACTTTTTGATCCTCGCAGTCCTAACTTTGGGTGATTTGGCTCCATCAGTTCCCCCCGAGAGCATGCCACCCTGGCAAATTATACAGTTAGCCGAGCCGGTATCTTTACCAAATGGCGAGGTTGTCTCAGGCCAAATTGGCTTGTTCGAACTGATTTATGCCACGACTTCCGGAGCGGTTTTCGCATCAATGCTGGCCTATATCACCGCTCAATATTGCGATGTCCAGCTCTACCATTTTTGGAAACGTCTTACTCGGGGCAAGCATTTATGGTTACGAAATAATTTCAGTACGTTGCTCAGCCAAATGGTTGATTCCATTATGGTGATCACCGTCACTTTCGGTGCCGTGTACTGGCGCGGTGAATAGCCTTTACACACTGCTAGTGCTGGTGGGCAGCAC
>AAVV01000024.1 GCA_000169115.1 marine gamma proteobacterium HTCC2080 | reverse complement strand
CACCATATGAAGCTCGTACTATCTCGTAGTAGTTAGCATCTGCCTGAGTCGACCATCCCATCCGCTGAAGGCTGAGAAAGACGTATTGCGCTGAACCCGTGCCGGTCCAGTCGGGAACACCATGCAGTGCTGACCCTCAGCGTAACCTGGGAAGCCATCACCCGAGGCGCTAGCGACTTCGGTGTCGGTATAGCCAACGCCCACATCTATTGTGAGACCTTCAATGGGGGCGGCTGAGAGTTCGACTTCAAAACCCTTACTTTCGACGTCGCCAACGTTGGCGTCTACTTGGAATCCACACGCGAGTCGCTGAACTTGCAGAGAGTCACTCCAATCGATAAAGAACGCGGCTGCATTGAGAGATAGACGATTATCGGCCAGTCTAGACTTCACGCCGACTTCGTAGCTCCACAGGCTGTCGGAGTCGTACGTGCGCAATGAATCTGGATCGAGGCCTACGCGATCGAGTTCGTCTCCGCAGAGTGTGGGAGAGACTTGCCCGTTAACACCACCAATGCGGAAGCCTTTTGATGCGCTGGCATAAAAATTAAGTTCATCGGTGGCATCGAAAGAAGCCATCACTTTTGGGTTGAAGCCACTCTCGCTTTGAACCCCCGAGAACTCACTGGGCCCACCGTTGGCAAAGCCGTCGGAGTTCGCGTTATACGAAACTTCTGTATCGTACCAGCGCCCACCTGCAGTCAAAGCAAGACGGTCGGTGAGGTCAAAGGTGAATTCTCCGAACAGTGCGAGCTCCTCGACTTGTTCGGGTTGGCTGGTGATGAAAATGAGATCACCCGGAACAATTCCGGCTGTTCCGGGGGCCGGTATGCCAAGCGCGCTATCAAGTGCAGCATTGGCCCCAGGCTGAAGTGCTGGCGGGTAGCCTCGAGTGAACTCGCTGTCACCATAGAAAAAGCCTACGGTGTAGTTCAAGCGCCCATCAAGGTTGCTTGTATACCGAGTTTCATGAGTAACATTTTCATATTCAGATGTCGTTTCCAGAACCGATTCCAGCGGGGTGATGGGAATCCCGACAGCAGCCCCATAAATAAAGTCTAGGAATGTATGCTCTTCTTCAAATTCAGAGGTTTCTCGCTCGTAAATGGCAGTGGTAGAAGTGATGTCGCCGGCACTGATAGACCAATTGATAACAACACTGCCCATCCACCACTCGTCTTCACCCGGTTCGTCCGAGTCGAAAAAACGTCGTGTCTCCATATTTTCGGCATCGACGTCGGCAAAGGGTAGGCCATCAGCTTTGATTTTTTGGTACATGAATTTGGGCGTAATCGATAGATTGTCGGTGGGCATCCACTTCATGGCAATTTGCGTGCCGTAGTAGTCTTCATCATCGACGTCTTCATTCCTATCAAATGCGGGGGTTGTGCCCTGTACTGTCTCCCCAGTTTGGTAATTCAACCAATTGGGCTCATAAACGCGATCATAAATACCTGAGATAGATCCGTAGTAAGCCGCGACGCGCAGGCCCAGTTTATCTTCGATAAGTGGGATATTGATATTGCCGTCAAAGGCGTAGTTTTCTCCGCCATCGGCTACCGAAGAGACCGTGGTGTGAATAGAGCCTGAGCTCTCGTCCAAGCTGGGCTGCTGAGTGATGAGACGAATAGTGCCGCCCATGGAGCGCGCGCCGTATAAAGATCCCTGAGGGCCTCTGAGGACTTCGATTCGTTCTAGATCGAGAACCCGTGGCTGTAGAGCTGAGGTTACGGGGACATCATCAATGTAAATGCCTGTCGTTGCAGACGACGACTTATCACCGCTGCCAAAGACGCCGCGAAGTGACGGTGAATTAGCGTCGAAGCGGCCATCAGATTGAAAAGCCGTACCCAAGTTGGGAATGCGAACCGCAAAATCGAGGTAGCTATCGATGCCCATTTCTTCAATGGACTGCTCAGACAGTACAGAGATTGACATGCCGACCTCTTGCAGCGATTGCGCTCGCTTTGTCGCTGTAACGATTACCTCTTCCAGTTGTCCAGCTTCCTGAGCAGAGATGACACCAGTAAAGCACGTGGCGGCGCAGGCTAGGGCCAGTGGTGTCTTAGAAAACAGTCGGGAAAAATTCATTTTCATGGGATGCTCCAATTATGAGGGTGAGCGGTTGGGGTTGTTGCCCACCAAAGCCATTATGTTTTTATTTTGTCTGGTTACAGTACGGATAATGCCCGCAGTTATAACGCGAAGAAAGTGAATTTTGCCCGCCAGAGCAGATATGCCACAAAAAGACATAAACACACATTATTTCGTATCATTTTACGCCCACTTCTGAGGGGGCTTTCCCCGCTTGAGCCCCAGACTTTACTGACGTGTTGCGCTTTTCCGTCAATGGCTAGCATAAAACTCGAAAAAACTGCCAACTGTAAAGTAGTGATTCAATTCATACAGCGCAGCCAGATGCTGATCGTATTTAGCGGAAGTTCCGTGTAGGCCACGTACATAGCTCCCGATGTTGCTTACTAAAATGGGCGATCTTAATTGGGCAGTCCCAGCTTACCCCGCGAGTGCGGCTAATAAATATTACATAACTTTGATGTATTATAGAATTTGTGTATCATATCTAGGATACGTTGCGTAGGAGCGTCGTCTGCATCATGAAGCTAGAAAGTTACGTCATGGGAGCCTGGGTCTCGGGTGTAGGAGAGGGCAGGTCTGTTGTCGACGCGGTCACAGGTGAGCCGATCTGCACTGTCGACGCGACGGGTCTGGACATGGGTAAAGTGGCAAGGTATGGGCGTCAGCAGGGAGGCAGTGCCCTACGAGCCATGACGTTCCACGAGCGGGCCGCCGCCCTCAAAGAAACGGCCAAGCAGCTCATGGCGATGAAAGAAAACTTTTATGAGCTGTCCTTCAAGACGGGTACTACTCGCGCCGATGCCTGGCCTGATATTGAGGGTGGCTTTGGCACCGTATTGAGTTACGCCAGTCTGGTTACTAGAGAGTTTCCCAACGACTCTGTCTTGCTAGAGGGGGATATGGAGGCGCTGTCAAAAATGGGTCGTTTGTGGGCCGGCACATCT
>AAVV01000025.1 GCA_000169115.1 marine gamma proteobacterium HTCC2080 | reverse complement strand
TGCGTGTGCGCTCAATGTGTCAGCGGGCACGCTAGGGATTTTCTTTTGTCTATCCAGCGGACTCGCTCTCGAGAGTAGGGCTGGTAAAAAATCTGCGTAAGCGCCCGGCAATAGCCAAGGCAACCATGGCGGGAGTCAGCTCGCCTAAATTGGGCAGTAGATCGCATCCGTGCTCGTCGAACTCCCCGACGACTCGGGGGCGCGAGCCTACTGGATAGTTGTACAGCTGAGAGGTTAACTGGTCTTCAATGATCGAGCGTTTTTCTTCAACGACGAGAATTTCCTCCAGACCCTCGGCAAATTGATGGGTCTGTTGGGGTTCAAGAGGCCATGGCATGCCGACTTTATAAACTCGGAGACCGATCTCTGCGGCGGCGCTGTCGTCAATGCCCATATCCTCAAGTGCCTGCAGCACATCAAGATAGGCTTTCCCGGAGGTGATAATTCCCAGTCTAGGCCTTGGACTGTCTAAAACGATTGGATTGAGGTTGTTTACCCTGGCAAATTCTCGAGCGGCATAAATTTTATATTTGTTCAGGCGTCGCTCCTGATCTAACGGCTTATCCGGCCAGCGGGCGCTGACGCCTCCCTCGGGTAATTCAAAGCCCTCTGGAATTTGGATGGAAATCCGAGCAGCGTCGATATTGGCGGAAATCGCTGAGTCCATATTTTCAGTAATAGCTTTCAACGCTACCCAGCATCCGGAAAATCGTGAGAGTTCCCAGCCAAATAATCCAAGGTCTAGAACCTCCTGCACGTTGGCTGGAGCTAATACGGGAACCGAGGCACCGATGAACATATGCTCAGATTGGTTGGGTAGGGTAGAGGATTTGCAGGCGTGATCATCCCCGGCAACGGCGAGTACACCACCTTTGGGCGCTGTGCCAAATGCATTGGCGTGTTTAATGACGTCCATTGAGCGATCAACGCCGGGACCCTTGCCGTACCAAAGCCCGAAAACGCCATCAAATTTTGAGCCCTTGAATAGCTGGTTTTGCTGGCTACCCCAGACCGCAGTGGCGGCGAGTTCTTCATTGACACCAGGCTGGAAATGAATGTTTTGGCTTTTTAAAAAATCTCTGGCCTGCCACAGGGACTGATCGACGCCGCCCAGTGGTGAGCCTCGGTAGCCCGATATA